>NZ_BBPM01000018.1:128266-145265 GCF_000787775.1 Streptacidiphilus carbonis
GCGCGAGGAGCACCCGCCAGTTCTGCGTTCAGCGCTGGCGCGGTTCAACGCCTGCGTTCACCGCCCGCTTCAGCCCTTCTTGCGCCACACCACGACGTCGGGGACAGGCCCCGGGACCCCGTGCACGTCCGCATGGCTGGCCAGCGCCTTGACCGGGTACCAGCCCGCCGGCGCGCCCGGCCAACTCGCCGTCAGCGGCTCACCCTGCGGCGGCGCCTGGATGACCGCGACATCGGCCTTCGCGGGCAGGGCGTGCTTGGTCGGACTCTGGACCCAGACGCTGCCCCGGTAGACCTCGAACGGCATCGTCTTCTGAACGGTCCAGTCCGTCGCCGGGCTCAGCACCACGTTGTCGTCGGGGGTGATCCCGGCGTCGGCCATGAAGCCCACCGCGGCGTACTGCCGAGCGGCGATCCACGGCTTGACGACCTTCTGGGTGACCACCGTGGTCTCCGCCGCGGCGAGCAGCGTGACGGCGACCATGACCGGCACCAGCGCCCTGCGCCGGAACCGCACCACCGGGAGCACGAGCAGGACCAGCAGCAGCGCCGAGACCGCCGCGGTCCGCGCCACATGCAGCTGCCCGGGGTCCGCACCCAGGACCAGCGCGTCCGGCAGCCCCCAGGGGACCAGGCCGTCCTTGCTGAAGTTGGGGCTGATGTGCACGACCACGAAGGCCGTCAGAACGGCGAGCAGCCCCAGCGCCGCCGCTGCGGCGCGGATCAGCTCGGTCCGGCTCAGTCGGACCATTCCGGCCAGGCCGACCGCGAACATCGCCGGGGCCAGCAGGGTCAGGTACCGGGCGTAGATCCAGGTGTCGATCCGGTGGTCGGGCGGAAGCCCGGACGCGGAGGCCAGGGCGACGCCGAAGAGGGTCGCCAGCATCACTCCGGCGACCACCCGGTTCGGACGGCTGCTGCCGCGCGCGAACAGCACCACCGCGCACAGCACGATGCCCAGCGCGCCCAGTCCCCAGGTCGAGGTGCAGAAGTACCAGAGCTGGCCCAGGGTCCGGCTGAGGTTGCGGTCCAGCAGGCTGCGGTCGAACAGCCCCTGGAAGACGGCGGTGCCGACCGCGCTGGGGACGCTGTGGGTCCGCGCCAGGAAGTGGTGCACCAGGAACTTGTCCAGCCCGAACCCGAGTGCCAGACCGGCCGCCATCGCGAACGCCGCCGACCAGGGCACCCAGCGCAGCACCAGGACGAGCAGCAGCACCGCACCGGTGATGGCCACCAGGACCCCGCCGCGGTCGTGGGTCGCCATCGCGTACGAGGCCGCCAGTCCGGAGCCCGCCCCGTACCAGGCCCGCACCCGGGTGCTGGACCCGGCGGTGAGCCAGCTGTGCATGCAGAACAGCCAGCACAGCACCAGCAACGGGAATATCACGTCGGTCATCGCGAACTGCGAGTAGAACACCACCGGGGTGATCAGCGAGACCCCGAACGCCCCCAGCAGGGCCGGCTTCCGGCCCAGTTCCAGGCGCCGCAGGAAGACGTAGGCGGCGGGCAGCACCAGCGCGTTCAGCAGCGCGTTGGTCAGCAGCACCAGCCGGTACGCCGTCTGCGCGTTGTGCGCGATCCAGAGCGCGGGTGTGATCAGCAGCGGATAGCCGCCGGGCAGCACCTCGTTGGCCGGCATCGCGGTGTTGGTGCCGCCGGCCAGGATCCGGGCGAGCACCAGGTAGGCGTCCTCGTCCGGATGCACGCTGGGGTACTTGAACGACACCACCAGCACCAGTCGGAACACGACCTGCACGACGTAGGCGACCGCCAGCAGGGCAGGCACCGACCACGGCCTGCCCAGCAGTCCGCGCGCCCGCGCCGCCGCGCCGCCGGCGCGCTCTCCGCCGACCCGCTGCCGGCTCTCCGTACGCTCCTCGGGATCAACCGCGGCGGGCGTCGCCGAACCGGCCCCGCCGACCGCGCTGTCGACGCCATCCATTCCTTGCCACTCTCCCGACGCAGATCATTTGTCGTACCGGTGCGTGCTGCCTGGTGCTGGAGGACCGCTACCGGCCTGCCGACGCCACCGGCGGTCCCACCGCGAACCGGACCAGTGTGCCAGCCGCGCGCACCTTGCCCCGGCTGATCGCGGCAGGGGCCAGGGTCAGCGCGTGCAGCCTGGTCGAACGGTGGCGGCGGGCGGCCAGCGCGGCACGGTTCCAGCCCATGCCGTCCAGCTGCGCCGCCGTCTCCAGGAAGAAGCGCTGGGCCTCGGTGAAGCGGTCCCCGGTGAAGGCCTTGGCGGACGACTCGCTCATGGCGTGGCGGCGGTAGCTGAAGCAGACCTCCTCGGCGACGGCCAGCCGCTCCCCCGCCACGATGAGCTCCATCACCAGTGCCAGGTCCTGGATGACCTTCAGGTCCTCGCGGAAGCCGCGTTCCCGGACCGCGTCGGTGCGCCAGCAGATCGACGGGAAGTAGAGCCAGTTGCCGCGCAGCAGACCGGCCGCCAGCTCCTCGCCGCCGAGTTCGCCGGCCCCCTGGTGCCTGGGCGCGTAGAGCCGCCGCTTCACCGAGTCGGCCAGGGTGTCCACCGGCTGCCCGGCGCTGTCGATCACCACCACCCCGGGCTGGACCATCGCCGCGTCGGGCGCCGACCGCAGTGCCTCCCGGACCACCCGCAGGTAGTTCGGGTGCATCAGGTCGTCGCAGCCCATCAGCACCACATGGTCGAACGTGGCGAGTTCCAGGCAGCGGTTGAAGTTGCCGGTGACCCCGAGGTTGTGCTCGTTGCGGAAGTAGCGGACCCGCGGGTCGGCCAGCTCCTCGAACCAGCCCGGGACGTCGGGTTCGGTGCCGTCGTCGACCACGGTGAGCCGCCAGTCGTCGCCGTCCAGCGCCAGGACGCTGCGCACGGCGTCCTGCATCAGCCCGACATCGCCGTAGTAGGGCAGCATGATGTCGAACTGCGGGCTCTCGGCCGTCACTTGGTGGCCCCGGCGATCGAGGTGCGGGGGGAGCGCCCGGAGATGTCGCGTTCGGGCATCCGTCGGATCATGGCGAGCATCAGCACGAAGCCGGCCCGGCCGAGGTAGACCATGGCCTTGACCGGGGAAGCACTGGGGGTGCCGGTGGTCCGCTCGCGCATGGCGACCGGGACCTGGCGCACGGTGAAGCCGCAGCGCACGGCGCCGACCATGCTCTCGACCGTGTCGCCGAGGTACTCCACCGGGTACCAGTGCGCGAAGAACTCGATCAGCTGCCGGTTGCAGGCCCGGAAGCCCGAGGTGGTGTCGGTGAGCTTGGTGCGCGCTATCCGCGACAGCACCACCGACAGCAGCCCCATGGCCAGCTTCCGCGGGCCGCGGACGGCATAGTCGCCGACACCCGCGAACCGCGCCCCGATGGCCAGGTCCACCGTGTCCAGCGCGGCCAGCAGGTCGGGGACGAAACCGGGGTCGTGCTGGCCGTCCGCGTCCACCTGTATGGCGACGTCGTAGTCGTGCTCGTGGGCGTAGCGGTAGCCCAGCCGCATGGCCCCGCCCACGCCGAGGTTGTAGGGCAGGCGCACCACATTGGCGCCGGCCTCGGCGGCCACCCGGGCGGTGTCGTCGGACGATCCGTCGTCGACGACCAGGGCGTCGGCGAAGGGGATCTTGGTCTGGATCTCCTTCAGCACCGACGGCAGGCCCTCGGACTCGTTCCAGGCCGGCAGGATGATCAGGACCTTCTGCTGCTCGTTCACGCCTGGACCTCTTGCTCTTCCTTGGCCGGCTCATGGCGCCCGACCGGCTCATGGCGCTCGGCCGGCTCGGCGCGGGGGCCGGTACGCTGCCGGTCCGCCTTCAGCGCCTCCAGCAGTACGGTGTGCTCGCCGACCTTGCTGCGGACCAGGGCGACCTCCTCGGACAGGATCCGGGTCTCCGCCTCCAGCCGACTCGCCTCCCAGCTCAGGTGCAGGCAGACCAGCAGCACCAGGATGAAGCCCGCGAACAGCACCAGACTGGCGCCATTGGCGACGCCGATCTTGTGGGCCACCCCGTTCAGCACGGTCGGGAAGAAGCCGAGCGGTGCCACCACGACACCGATGGCGAGCCAGATGGCCGCGTATTTCTCCCGGAGTTGCTGGCGGCGCAGCAGCTCCAGGATGCACGCCAGCACCACCACGCCGGTGATGGAGGTGAGCACAGAGAGTTGCACGACTGCCTTGCCTTTCGTTCGAAGTAGCTCAGCTAGAAGATATCCGTGGAGAGGCGCTGCTGCCGGTCGGCCCCGGAAGCACCGGAGTCCGCCCCTCCGACCGTTGCCGTGGACAGTGTCCTACGCCCGAGTGAGCCCCAGACAAGAGCGAGCATCACCAGAGCCGCCACCAGGGAGCCCAGGAAGTATGCCACCTCCACGCGGACTGCGACGGATCCGTGCACGCAGGTCACCCCGACCAGCACCGCGGTGCCGCTGAGCCAGCCGACCAACTGGGACCTGTGCCGGTCCATCGCAACCAGCGCCTGCCCCACAACCATGGCGAGCATGTAGAACATGGTCCCGGCCGAGAACCAGAAGAAGTCCATCGGTCCGAGCACGTCGGCGGCGCCGAGCAGCACCCTGATCAGCCAGGAGCCCACCAGCACCGCCGGGACCGCCCCGAGCAGCCCGAGACCGGCGATCACCCCGCAGGTCTGCAGCAGCAGCTTGCGGAAGCCGGCCCGGTCGCCCGACGTGGCCGCGGTGGACAGGCCGGTCATCAGCGTGGGCTGCAGTGAACCGAAGACGAAGAGCGGGACCCGGCACAGCACCCCCGCGCTCAGCAGCGCGAAGGTCAGGTCCGCGTTGACGGTGACCAGGGCCGTGGTGATCACCGCGGCGTTGACCACCAGCTGCGCCAGCACCGAGCTGCCGATCAGCATGGTGATGTTCTGGAACAGCTCGGACCACGGCATCTTCGGACCAGGCCGGCAGCCGCGCAGGGTGGCCGGCAGCGTGAGCACCATCGCCAGCAGCGGGGACGCCGTCAGCACCAGGCCGTAGGCCAGCGCGGAGTGGGAGCCGGCCGCGAACAGGGCGCCGGCCAGCACGATCCGCAGCAGCCCGTCCAGGCCCAGCGACATGCCGTAGGCGTCGAAGAGGCCGAGACCGGCCAGGATGCCGCGGGTCAGGTAGACCAGCGCCATTCCGGCCAGCGCGGCCGCGAAGGCCCAGACCAGGGCGCGGTCACCGCCGAAGAAGGTGTCCGCCAGCGGCTTCTCGGCCAGCGCCAGCGCCGCGGTGATCAGTGCGAGCAGCCCGACGGTCAGCACGGTGGCCCGGCGCAGCACCGGTGCCACGCCGTGGCCGCGGACGATCCGGGCCGCGACGACCCGGGTCAGCTCCTGCTCGATCGGGAAGAACAGCCCGAGGCTGAGGGTCATCACCAGCGACCAGAGCTCGGAGACGGCCTGCTTGGAGTCCCCGCTGAGGGCGTGGCCCGCGACCGCGATCTGGATGTACGAGGCGGCCCCGAGGACCGCCGTACCGCCGATGACCAGATGCGTCCCCGGTGGGACCACCCTCATCAGCCGTGCGAGCGGATTGCTCATTCGGATTCCGGCGTGTCGTCCGCAGGCTGCGTCAACCGGGCGAAGGCGGGGCGCCGCAGCGCCGCCGCGAGGCTCTCGCGCCACTCGGGGAGCGGCTTGAGGCCGGCGGCGGACCAGCGGTCGTGGCCGAGCACGCTGTAGCCGGGGCGCGGGGCCGGACGGACGAAGGCGTCCGAGGTGGTCGGTCCGATCCGCTCCGGGTCCAGACCGGACAGCTCGAAGGCGGCGCGGGCCAGGCCGAACCAGGTGGTCTCCCCCGAGGCGGTGCCGTGGTAGACCCCGGCCGGGGCGGTGCCCTGCCGGGCGGCCCGGCCGAGGGCGACCAGCTGCCGGGCCAGCTCCAGCGACCAGGTCGGCTGGCCGCGCTGGTCGTCGACCACCGTCAGTCGGTCCATCCGGCCGGCCAGCTTGAGCATGGTGGCGACGAAGTTTCCGCCGTGCTCCCCGTAGAGCCAGGCCGTCCGCACCACGTAGCCGAGGGTGGGCAGCAGCTCCAGCACGGCCTGCTCGCCGACCAGCTTGGAGCGGCCGTAGGCGTTGAGCGGGTCGGTCGGCGCGTCCTCGGGGTAGGGGGAGGTGCCCCTGCCGTCGAAGACGTAGTCGGTGGAGACGTGCAGCAGCACCGCTCCCTGCTCCGCGCAGGCTCCGGCCAGGTTTCGGACGGCCGCGCCGTTGACCGCCGTGGCGGCGGCCTCCTGGGCCTCGGCGCCGTCGACGTCGGTCCAGGCCGCGGCGTTCACCACGACGTCGTGCCCGGCCACCGCGGCGCGTACTGCCGCCGGGTCGGTGACGTCGAGCTCCGCCCTGGTCACGGCGGTGGTCTCGATCCCGGGGACCCCGTCGAGCACGGCCAGCAGGTCCGTGCCGAGCATCCCGGCCGAACCTGTCACGAGCCAGCGGCTCGACAGCATGTCGCTCACGACTCCAGCGCCGCCTTCTGCTTCAGCGGCTCCCACCAGGCGCGGTTGTCGCGGTACCAGGCGATGGTGGCGGCGAGGCCGTCCTCGAACCGGACCTGCGGGGCGTAGCCGAGCTCGTCGCCGATCTTGGTGATGTCCAGCGAGTAGCGGAGGTCGTGGCCCTTGCGGTCCTCGACCGGCACCACCATGTCCCAGCCGGCGCCGGCCGCGTCCAGCAGCAGTCCGGTGAGCTCCTTGTTGGTGATCTCGGTGCCGCCGCCGATGTTGTAGACCTGGCCGGCCCGGCCCTTGAGCAGCGCCAGCTCGATCCCCCGGCAGTGGTCCGAGACGTGCAGCCAGTCGCGGATGTTGCCGCCGGTGCCGTACAGCGGGACCTTCTTGCCGTCCAGCAGGTTGGTGGTGAACAGCGGGATGACCTTCTCCGGGAACTGGTAGTGCCCGTAGTTGTTGGAGCAGCGGGTCACCACCACGTCCATGCCGTGGGTCCGGTGGTAGGCCAGCGCCAGCAGGTCCGAGGCGGCCTTGGAGGCCGAGTACGGGGAGTTTGGCTGCAGCGGCCACTCCTCGGTCCAGGAGCCCTCGCTGATGGAGCCGTAGACCTCGTCGGTGGAGACGTGGACGAAGCGGCCGACCCCGTGCTTGCGGGCCGAGTCCAGCAGCACCTGGGTTCCCAGCACGTTGGTGGTCACGAACGGGCCCGCGCCGGCGATGGAGCGGTCCACATGCGACTCGGCGGCGAAGTGCACCACGGCGTCGTGGCCGGGCATGACCTGGTCGACAATGTCCGCGTCGCAGATGTCGCCGCGGACGAAGGCGTAGCCGGGGTGGTCCGCCACCGGGGCGAGGTTCTCCTCGACGCCCGAGTAGGTCAGTTTGTCCAGGACCGTGATCCGGGCCCTGGGGTCGGCGCCCAGCAACTGGCGAACGAACTCGGAACCGATGAATCCGGCGCCGCCGGTTACGAGAATTCGCATGCTCCAACTTCCCGGGGAGAGATCTCATGTGGTCGACCTGAGTACCACGAGGCATCATACGGGGCGCACAGTGGCGGTCCTCGCCCGGTCTAAACTCCGTCCATGCGTGGAATCCTCCTGGCGGGTGGGACCGGCTCGCGTCTGTGGCCGCTCACCCGTGCCGTGTCGAAGCAACTCCTGCCCGTATTCGACAAACCGATGGTCTACTACCCGCTCTCGACGCTGGTGATGGCCGGGGTCGACGAGATCCTGATCATCACCACCCCCAATGACCGCGACCAGTTCGAGCGACTGCTCGGCGACGGCTCCCAGTGGGGGCTGAGCCTGAGCTACGCCGTGCAGGAGAAGCCCAACGGGATCGCCGAGGCCTTCGTTCTCGGCGCCGACTTCATCGGGGACGACTCGGTCGCCCTGGTCCTGGGCGACAACATCTTCCACGGCAGCGGGCTCGGCAGCCGGCTGGCCGGCCACTCCGGCCTGGTCGGCGGCCGGATCTTCGCCTACCCGGTCGCGGACCCGTGCGCCTACGGGGTGGTGGAATTCGACGACGCGGGCAAGGCGGTCTCCATCGAGGAGAAGCCCGAGAAGCCCAAGTCCCGCTATGCCGTCCCCGGCCTGTACTTCTACGACAACCGAGTGGTCGGGATCGCCGCCACGCTGGAGCCCAGCGCCCGCGGCGAACTGGAGATCACCGCGGTCAACGACGCCTACCTGCGCGCGGGTGAGCTGAGCGTGACCGTCCTCGACCGCGGTACGGCCTGGCTGGACACCGGGACCTTCGTCTCGATGGTGCAGGCCTCCGAGTTCGTCCGGGTGATCGAGGAACGCCAGGGACTGAAGATCGGCTGCATCGAGGAGGCGGTCTGGCGCCGCGGCCTGATCAGCGACGGGCAGCTCCGTGAGCTGGCCGAACCCCTGTTGAAGAGCGGCTACGGCGACTACCTGGTCCGCCTGCTGGAAGAGGAGAGCACCCCGTGCTCCAAATCCCCGGAGGGCGACTCCCCGGCCCCCCGCGTGAACCCGCGACCGGCCGCCCCTGCTGCGAACACGTCACGAGGAGGGGCTGAATGAAGATCCGCGAGCTCGGCATCGAGGGCGCCTGGGAGATCACCCCCCAGCTGCACGGCGACCCCCGCGGGCTGTTCACCGAGTGGTACCGCTTCGACCACCTGGCCGCCGAGGTCGGGCATCCGCTGCGGCTGGCCCAAGGCAACCTCTCGGTGTCCGCGGCCGGCGTGGTCCGCGGCATCCACTTCGCCGATGTGCCGCCCGGCCAGGCCAAATACGTGACCTGCGTGCGCGGGGCGGTGCTCGACGTGATCGTGGACCTGCGGGTGGGCTCCCCCACCTTCGGGCAGTGGGAGGGCGTCCGCCTGGACGACGCGGACCGCCGCGCGGTCTACCTCTCGGAGGGCCTGGGCCACGGCTTCTGCGCGCTCACCGACGACGCCACACTGACCTACCTCTGCTCGGAGACCTACAGTCCCACCGGTGAGCACGGCGTCCACCCGCTGGACCCGGACCTGGCCATCGAGTGGCCCGCCTCGGCTCCGCAGCTCTCGGCCAAGGACGAGACTGCGCCGTCACTCGCCGAGGCGCTCTCCTCCGGTCTGCTGCCGGACTACGAGCAGACCAAGGCCTTCACCTCAGGTCTCACTGTTCACTGAGAATTCACTCCCCCCCATCCGGCTCCGACCGGAACGGCCCCCGCCAGTCGTCGGCGGGGGCCGTTCTGCTGTCTGAGCTTCCCCGCCGCTAACGGAGGCGGACACGCTCCTGGTCGCCGTCGGCAGCCCCGGCCGCAGCGACGGCGTCCGGGTCGTCCGCCGAATCCTCCCTGGGCGACGGCAGTGCGGCCCCGGCGGCCGCGGGCCGGCCGGAGCGTGCGGAGCGCCCCGCTTCCCGCCGCGCGTCCAGCCGTGCGTCCAGCCGTCCGACGCCGCGGACGAGCCGGCGGCCCAGCCTCTGGCCGGGCAGCTCCAGCAGGCGGTAGGCGAGCTGACTGAGCAGCAGCAGCGCCGCCGTGAAGGCGACCAGCAGCAGGATCCTGCCGGGGGCCGTCCGGGGTACCCCGCCGTGCTTCGCGAGCAGGGCGTTCATCCCATGGATCACCGGCTCGTGGATCAGATAGACCGAGAAGCTGATCCCGCCCAGCCAGGTGAGCACCCGCGGGAAGGTGCGGTGCCGCAGCGCCAGTCCCAGGGCGAACACCGCCCAGGCGGCGACATAGGCGAAGGACCACCCCATCCAGGTGCCGCTGAGGAGGCGGCCGAGGGCGGGGCCGTGGGCGTACAGCGGGCCGACCAGGAAGCCGGCCAGTACGACGACGGCGCAGGAGACAGCGGCCCAGGCCCGACTGATCTGGCGGTGCTGGGCGCGGTAGACCACGGTTCCGGAGAACATCGTGGCCAGGATCATCAGGCTGCCGAACAGCGCGTTCCTGCCGTTGGTGGTGACGACCACCAGGCCCAGCAGTCCCAGGGCCACGGCGCCGGCCCGGACCAGCACGGTGCTGCCGGTGAGGATGCAGCCGAGCGCGACCAGGAAGACCAGCACGGCGGCGAGGACGAGGCCGCGGGTCGACGCCTGGTCCGTGCTGAGCAGCCGCGGCGCGGTGACACTGCCGAGCGCCAGCGCCGCCACCGCGAAGAGCAGGGCGAACAGGGTGCTGCGGCGGTGCCATCCCAGCACGAAGAGCGCGCTGACCAGGAAGTAGAAGACCATCTCGTAGGAGAGGGTCCACAGCACGTTGATCGCGCTGCTCACGCCCAGCAGGTCCTGAAGCAGCGTCAGATGCGCTGCGGCGGACAGCAGCGGATGCGCGAAGGTGTAGTCCGAGATCGTCGAGTGGGCCCGGGGCAGCAACACCAGGCCGGCCAGGACGACCGCGATGATCAGCGGGTAGATCCGGCAGATCCTGCCGATCCAGAAAGCTCTGACGTCCCCTCTGCGCTCCAGGGAGGCGGGCACGATGTAGCCGCTGACCAGGAAGAACAGCAGGACTCCGAAGATCCCCTCGTCCCCGTAGGACGGGAGGTGCCTGGCGTGGGGCACCCAGTAGAACGGCAGCGCCAGGTGGTAGACGGCAACGGTCAGAGCGGCCACTCCGCGCAGCGCGTCCAGCCAGCCGAGCCGGGGCGCCGCGGCAGCGGCCGGGCGGGAGACCACGCCTTCTGTTGACTCACGGTCAGCGATTGGCTTCGTCTGCTTTTCCCGGAGTCTTACGATTTTCACACAGCGGACCCTAGCGCACATGGTCCACACGGCAAACACGAAGGCCCCGCAGCATCCAGGATGCTGCGGGGCCTTGCGGTGCGCTGCTGGTGCAGGCAGGTCGATCAGATCAAGGACTACTTGATGATCTTGGTGACCTGGCCGGCGCCGACGGTGCGGCCACCCTCACGGATGGCGAACTTCAGGCCCTCCTCCATGGCGATCGGCTGGATCAGCGCGACCGTCATGGCGGTGTTGTCGCCCGGCATGACCATCTCGGTGCCCTCGGGGAGGGTCACGACGCCGGTCACGTCCGTGGTGCGGAAGTAGAACTGCGGGCGGTAGTTGTTGAAGAAGGGGGTGTGACGGCCACCCTCGTCCTTCGACAGGATGTAGGCCTGGGCCTCGAAGTCGGTGTGCGGCGTGACCGAACCCGGCTTGATGATGACCTGGCCGCGCTCGACGTCCTCGCGCTTGATGCCACGGAGCAGCAGACCGACGTTCTCACCGGCCTGGCCCTCGTCGAGCAGCTTGCGGAACATCTCGATGCCGGTGACCGTGGTGGTGGTCTTCTGCTCCTTGATGCCGATGATGTCAACGGTCTCGTTGACCTTCAGGACACCACGCTCGATGCGGCCGGTGACGACGGTGCCACGACCGGTGATCGTGAAGACGTCCTCGATCGGCATCAGGAACGGCAGGTCGACCTCGCGGGCCGGGGTGGGGATGGCCTCGTCCACAGCGGCCATCAGGCCGAGCAGCTTCTCGCCCCACTCCTTGTCGCCCTCGAGCGCCTTCAGCGCCGAGACGCGCACGACGGGCAGGTCGTCGCCCGGGAACTCGTACTCGGAGAGCAGCTCGCGGACCTCGAGCTCGACGAGCTCCAGGATCTCCTCGTCGTCCACCATGTCGGCCTTGTTCAGGGCGACGACGATGTAGGGGACGCCGACCTGGCGGGCCAGGAGCACGTGCTCCTTGGTCTGCGGCATCGGGCCGTCGGTGGCGGCCACGACCAGGATCGCGCCGTCCATCTGGGCGGCACCGGTGATCATGTTCTTGATGTAGTCCGCGTGACCGGGGCAGTCGACGTGGGCGTAGTGACGCGCCTCGGTCTGGTACTCGACGTGCGCGATGGAGATGGTGATACCGCGCTGACGCTCTTCCGGCGCCTTGTCGATCTGGTCGAAGGCCGAGGCCTCGTTCAGGTTCGGGTACGCGTCGTGCAGCACCTTGGTGATCGCCGCGGTAAGGGTCGTCTTACCGTGGTCGATGTGACCGATGGTGCCGATGTTGACGTGGGGCTTCGTCCGCTCGAACTTCGCCTTCGCCACTGGGTCCTCCTGAGGACTGGTTCTGTACGCCGTACGACGTCAGGTGGTCTGATATCGCGCCGGTTCCGCCGCCTGGTGTTCAGCGCCCGGTTCCGGCCCGGGGGTGGGGGCCGGAGGGGCCCGGGAGTCGCCTTGCGGCAGACCCCCGGACAACCTCCTACAGCCTAAAGGGTGGTACGTACCGGGATGTCCCGGTCCCTACTCGCCCTTGGCCTTAGCGATGATCTCTTCCGCCACGTTCCGGGGAACCTCGGCGTACGAGTCGAACTGCATCGAGTAGCTGGCGCGGCCCGACGTCTTGCTGCGCAGGTCGCCGACGTAGCCGAACATCTCGGACAGCGGGACCAGGGCCTTGACGACCCGGGCGCCGCTGCGCTCCTCCATGGCCTGGATCTGGCCACGGCGGGAGTTGATGTCGCCGATCACATCGCCCATGTAGTCCTCGGGCGTGGTGACCTCGACGGCCATCATCGGCTCGAGGAGCACGGGGGACGCCTTGCGGGCACCCTCCTTGAAGGCCATCGAACCGGCGATCTTGAACGCCAGCTCCGAGGAGTCGACGTCGTGCGAGGCACCGTCGAGCAGGATCACGCGGACGCCCTGGAGCGGGTAGCCGGCGAGCACGCCGAACTCCATGGCCTCCTGCGCACCGGCGTCGACCGAGGGGATGTACTCCTTCGGAACGCGGCCACCGGTGACCTTGTTCACGAACTCGTAGCCCTCGGCGGTGTCCAGCGGCTCGATCGCGATCTGGATCTTCGCGAACTGGCCGGAACCACCGGTCTGCTTCTTGTGCGTGTAGTCGATGCGCTCGACGGCCTTGCGGATCGTCTCGCGGTACGCGACCTGCGGCTTGCCGACGTTGGCCTCGACCCGGAACTCACGCTTCATACGGTCGACCAGCACCTCGAGGTGCAGCTCGCCCATACCCGCGATGATCGTCTGGCCGGTCTCCTCGTCGGTGTTGACCTGGAAGGACGGGTCCTCCTCGGCCAGCCGCTGGATCGCGACGCCCAGACGCTCCTGGTCGCCCTTGGACTTGGGCTCGATGGCGACGCGGATGACCGGCGCCGGGAAGTCCATGGACTCCAGGATGACCGGCTGCTTGTCGTCGCTCAGGGTCTCGCCGGTGGTGGTCTGCTTGAGACCCATGACGGCGACGATGTCGCCGGCGCCCACCGAGTCGATCTCCTCACGCTTGTTGGCGTGCATGCGGTAGATCTTGCCGATGCGCTCCTTGCGGCCCTTCACCGAGTTGAGGACGGCGGTGCCGGCCTCAAGACGCCCGGAGTAGATCCGGATGAAGGTGAGCTTGCCCAGGTGCGGGTCCGACATGATCTTGAACGCGAGCGCCGACAGCGGCTCCTCGTCCGAGGCCTTGCGGAAGATCTCCACCGACTCGTCACCGGGCTTGTGGCCCATGACGCCCTCGACGTCGATCGGGGAGGGGAGGTACTTCACGACCGCGTCGAGCAGGGGCTGGACGCCCTTGTTCTTGAACGCGGTACCGCAGAAGACCGGGGTGAAGCTGCCTGCGATGGTGCCGCGGCGGATGCCGGCGACCAGCTGCTCCTCGGTGGGCTCCTCGCCCTCCAGGAACAGCTCCATCAGCTCGTCGTCGCCCTCGGCGGCCGTCTCGATGAGCTTGGCACGCCACTCCTCGGCGATCTCGGCGTGCGACGCCGGGATGTCGAGGGTGTCGTACATCTCGCCCTTGGCGGCCTCGGCCGACCAGACCAGCGCCTTCATCCGGACCAGGTCGATGACGCCCTGGAAGTCGGCCTCGGCGCCGATCGGCAGCTGCATGACCAGCGGGGTCGCGCCCAGCCGGTCGATGATCGAGTCGACGCAGCGGAAGAACTCCGCGCCGACGCGGTCCAGCTTGTTGACGAAGCAGATGCGCGGGACGTTGTAGCGGTCGGCCTGACGCCACACGGTCTCGGACTGGGGCTCGACACCGGCCACACCGTCGAACACCGTGACGGCACCGTCGAGCACGCGCAGCGAACGCTCCACCTCGACGGTGAAGTCGACGTGGCCCGGCGTGTCGATGATGTTGATGGTGTTGTCCACACCGTCAACCGTCCAGTGACAGGTCGTCGCGGCCGACGTGATCGTGATGCCGCGCTCCTGCTCCTGCTCCATCCAGTCCATGGTGGCAGCGCCATCGTGGACCTCACCGATCTTGTACGAGACACCGGTGTAGAAGAGGATCCGCTCAGTGGTGGTCGTCTTGCCCGCGTCGATGTGCGCCATGATCCCGATGTTGCGGACCCTGGCAAGGTCAAGGGAGGTTGCAGCCATGGTGGCTCGTCTCTCTCTTTCTTGGTTCTGACGGGGTTCGGACTACCAGCGGTAGTGCGCGAAGGCCTTGTTGGACTCGGCCATCTTGTGGGTGTCCTCGCGACGCTTCACGGAGGCGCCCAGACCGTTGCTCGCGTCCAGGATCTCGTTGAGCAGACGCTCGGTCATGGTCTTCTCGCGACGGGCGCGGGAGTAACCGACGAGCCAGCGCAGCGCCAGCGTGTTGGCACGGCCCGGCTTGACCTCGACCGGCACCTGGTAGGTCGCGCCACCGACACGGCGGGACTTGACCTCGAGGGTCGGCTTGACGTTCTCCAGGGCGCGCTTGAGCGCGACCACCGGGTCTGCACCGGTCTTCTCGCGGACGCCCTCGAGGGCGCCGTACACGATGCGCTCAGCGGTGGAGCGCTTGCCGTGCAGGAGGATCTTGTTGACGAGCGACGTCACCACAGGGGAGCCGTAAACCGGGTCGATGATGACCGGGCGCTTCGGGGCGGGGCCCTTACGAGGCATGCTTACTTCTCCTTCTTGGCGCCGTAGCGGCTGCGGGCCTGCTTGCGGTTCTTGACACCCTGGGTGTCCAGCGAGCCGCGGATGATCTTGTAACGCACACCCGGCAGGTCCTTCACACGACCGCCACGCACGAGCACGATGGAGTGCTCCTGCAGGTTGTGACCCTCGCCCGGAATGTAGGCGGTGACCTCAATACCACTGGTGAGACGCACGCGGGCGACCTTGCGGAGAGCCGAGTTCGGCTTCTTCGGGGTGGTCGTGTACACACGCGTGCAGACGCCGCGGCGCTGAGGGGAACCCTTCAGTGCGGGCGTCTTGTTCTTCTCGACCTTGTCCTGCCGGCCCTTTCGGACCAGCTGCTGAATCGTAGGCACGCTATCTCCGTCTTCTTTGTGCCATCGCTGGTGAAACTACCCTGGTTGTGTCTCTCCGACTCCGACCCACGCGGTCGGGTGTGTCGGGCCGCTTCCCATCCCCTCGACTCCTTGCGGAGGAGCGGTGTGGAAGCGCGGTTCCCATGACGCGGCGGCCTGATTTGCACGCACGCACAAGAGACCCGGGGACACCCCAGGCACAAGGTCAGAGCGTACCTAGCGCATCGGCGCGGGTCAAAACAAATGGGCAGCCGCAGGTCAGGAGAGTGGCACCGGAGGAGTTGCGGACACCGGCGGAGTATGCAGGCGCGCCGGCCTCAGCCGCCGGCTGCGGGGGCGGGCATCATCCCATTGCCGGGGCCGCCGTGCGAGGCGGCCACGCCGACGAAGATGAACACGAACCAGATGGCCACCGCGAGCCAGCCCAGCACGATACCCGCCACGGCCATCCCGTCGCCGTCCTCCTCCCGGTCGCGCAGCTGGCCGCGGGCGATGTGGCCGCAGATCAGCGCGGGCAGGGCGGTCGCCCCCAGCGTCGGCAGCTCGGCCAGCCCCAGCACCAGCGCGGCCACCGCGAGGCCGTTGGTGCGGCGCAGCCGGGGCGGCGGGGCGTAGGGGTTCGGGCTGTAGGGGTCGAACGGGCGGCCGTAGGTATAGGGGCTGGGCAGCGGATAGGTGCCCGGGTAGGGCGCGAAGGCGGCCGGGATCACCGGTGCCGGGGTCAGGTACGGCACCGGCATGGGACCGCTGGGGAGGTCCTGGACGACGCCGGACAGCTCGCCGTAGGTGTGCGAGCGGTAGATCTGCTCCACCCGTTCGTTGTACTCGTCCGGGGTGAGCCTGCCCTCGGCGTAGGCGGACTTCAGGACGTCGATGGTCCGCTCCCGGTCCGCGTGCGAGGCGCGCATGCCGGCGATCTCGTCCATGACCGGTCGGGCAGGCGCCGGGGCCTGCGGCTGTCGGTAGGGCGCAGCCGGTCGCCCGGGACGTCCCGACTGGGCGTCCTGCCACTGCTGCATCGGATGCTTCGGCTGCTGGTGCGGCGGGTTCGTGGACAACGGCGACCTCCCCGAGTGCGCCCGGCGCCAGGGCCCGGGCACGACGTCTTATCCCATAGTGCAAGACGTTCGGCCCGATCGCATCGTGCCCGGGCGCTGTGTAGAGGAGTTGTGACACAACCTCAGCGGTGTTGCCAGGAGCGGGGTTGCCGGGAGCGGGGTTCGCCAGGAGCGGGTTACTCGAAGCGGGCGGCGTAGCGCTGCTGGAGCTCCGGCCAGCGCCGGCGCAGCGCCTCGGCGCTGATCGGCTGGTCGCCGCTGGGCGCGGCCAGGCCGTGGGCGGTGAACAGGTGCTCGGAGAGCCCCTGCGGGTCGGGGTCGACGCCGTGCGCCTCGCGGTAGCTGAGCAGCCCGTCGAGGTAGGCGTCCAGGGGGTCGGCGGTGTCGGCGTCGTGCTCCGGCTCGACCGCCGGATCGGGCACGTTCCTGGTGGCGAACCACACCTCGTGGCCCTCGTCGTCCTGGACCGGCCCGGCCTCGACCGGCTCGGGCTCGACCGGGAGGCGGTGCCGGGCCGCGGCCAGCTTGGTGAGCACGGCGACCGGGTCGGGGTCAGGGACCGGGCGGGACCGGGGCACCGGCCGGAACCCGAGCACCGACTGCGGGGCCGCGGACATCCCGGGGGCGGCCGGGGCGAACGGACGGGCCAGCGGGGGCTCCTCCAGGTACTGCACCGGCTCGGGGCCGTACTGCGGTGCCGGTTGCGGTACCGACTGCGGCCCCGGCGCCGGGGCGGCCTGCGCGGTGGGCGCGGTCGGCGGCGCGGGGAACGGCTCGGGCGCGGGCGCGTCCTGCGC
>NZ_BBPM01000017.1:0-41852 GCF_000787775.1 Streptacidiphilus carbonis
TGCCAATCCGCCGGTGCTCCAGATCATCAGCCACTGAGGCCGCTGAGGTCGCCAAGGCCACTGAGGCTGGCGCACTGCCGTGGGCTTCCTCCGCCGGGCCTTTTCGTACCGGCCCAGCGCGGCCCGGCGCGGCCCGGCGGCGGAACCCCGCTCAGCCGGCCCGCGCGAACTGGGCCAGGACGGCTTCGCGCACCGCGGTCTCCAGCCAGGCCCGACCCTGGGCCAGCAGCAACGGGAAGGGTGCGGCCTGCTCGCCCTGTCGCCCGGGTTCGCACCCCCAGACCAGCCAGCCCTGTTGGCCACCGACGACCATGTGGCGTACCCCTTCGCCGACCGGCAGGCCGCCCTCGCCCAGCGGGGCGGGGGCGAGGTCGGAGCCGTCCACGTCCTTGACCCGGGCGTAACCGAGGAACGGTGCAAGCAGGTCGGCGGCGGTGCGGGGCGAGTCCCCCGCCAGGTGGGTGTTCATCATGTCCCAGAGCACACCGACAGCGGGCGAGTCCACGCCGGCGGCCAGCCGTGTCGCGGCGGCGGCCGACCGGTGCGACCCCTCGGTCTCCAGCAGCAGACGGACGCCGCAGGTCTGGGCGAGGGAGGTGACTGCGGCGAGCCGGCGGGCGGCCCGCCGATCGGCGGCGTCCAGGTCGGCGACGGTCGAGGCGCTGCCGGCCAAGGCGACAGAAGACCGGCCACCAGGAGAGCGACCTTGACCGTCGCCCGCTCCCGGCAGGACGCGGACGAACGGGGCACCGATGTCGGCGGCGAGCCAGATGTGGCGGCGCAGCGCGGCCAGTACCGGGGCGTCCTCCCCGGGCGCGGTGATCCGCACGCGGGAGGCGACAGCCAGCGGGATCACCCGGGCCCGGGCGAAGTCCCGAGCCAGTACGGCACGTTCGGCGCGGTCGAGGTCCAGGCGCACCGGCTCGTCCAGCTCGCAGCGCAGTTCCACCCCCTGGTAGCCGTGGGTCTCGGCGAGGTCCAGGACTGTCTGCAGCGGCAGTCCGGGCAGGCCCAGGGTCGAGAAGGCGAATCTGGTCACAGGGGTCCTCGCACGGCAGGGGAGAGCGATGACGGGGGCGATTCCTGAATCTACGGAGTCAACCGAAAGCCGTCAAGAGCGTTCGATCAAACGATCTCAATACGTTCAAACGCAGATTTCCTGCAGTAGGATCAGCCGGGATGTCGCCGACCGATCGACCTGCGAGGGGATATGGCATGCGCATGCAGGTGGAGGAGCGCCATGCCCGGATCCTGCGAATCGTCCGGCAGCGGGGCAGTCTGCGCGTCGCCGCGCTCGCGGCGGAGCTGCGCGTCTCGCCGGTGACGGTGCGCCGCGACGTGGAGACCCTGGCCGAGCGCGGCGACCTGCGACGACAGCACGGTGTGGTGTCCTGGCCCGAGCCGGCGGCCCGCGCCGGTACCGGCCCGCTCGTCGGCCCGCTCATCGGCATGGTCGTCCCGGCCGCGGCCTACTACTTCGGCGAGATCATCCGAGGTGCGCAGGCGGCGAGCGCGGCCCTGGGCGGGCGGCTGGTCCTCGGCATCTCGGACTACGGCGCGGAGGAGGACCACCGTCAGATCGAACGGCTGCTGCGGGCCGGCGTCAACGGCCTGCTGCTGACGCCCGCCTGGGCGAGCGGCGTGGCACGGCCCGACGAGGAGGCGCGGGTCATGGGCCTGGGAGTGCCGACCGTGCTGGTGGAGCGGCGCGCCGCGCCCGGGACCGCGGCCGGTGAGCTGGACCGGGTCGGCTCCGACCACGCCCACGGCGCCGCCCTGGCAGTGCGCCACCTGGCCGGGCAGGGACACCGCAGGATCGCCCTCGCGGTCCGCGACAGCCCCACCGCCTTCCACCTGCGGGCCGGTTACCGGTCCACCCTGCACAGCCTGGGCCTGCCCGCCCCCGGCAAGGATCCCGGCGCGGACCTCGACCCGGCCGGGAACACCCTGGTCTTCCGCGCCACCCGGAGCGAGGGGTTCGAGGCCGCCGCGCTGGACCGGTTGACCGAGGAAGCCGATCAGGGCCGCGTCGACGCGGTGCTGGTGCACAGCGACGTCGACGCGATCATGCTGGTGCAACGGCTCCAGGCACGCGGTATGGACGTCCCCCGTGACCTCGCCCTGGTCGCCTACGACGACGAACTGGCAGCACTGGCCGACATCCCACTGACCGCCGTCGCACCCCCCAAGCGAGCCGTAGGTGAGACCGCAGTCCACCTGCTGCAACGTCAACTCACAGCCCCGGCCGAGGCGGCAGAGCACCGCCACGTGGAACTGCTCCCCGAACTCCACATCCGAGCCTCCTGCGGCGCTCGCGGCAACCCCCGCTGAGCGGGAGGTACTTGGCGTAACCGGACATGCACTGAGCGGCCTGGCCGTCAACGCGGCCCACAGTGCCTGCCCCGCCCAGCCGACCAAGCCACACTCAGATCGGTCGGTCCAGCACAGGATCGGCCGTAGCCGGCGACTCCCGCACGAAGCGCCTGTCGAACCTGTCGACCGCGCTTCGCGGTCCGGTCGCGCGCAGGACGACGTCCAGGAACGCGTCGGGGGTGGCGGCATAGCTGTGGGCGAACCACGGCATGTTGGCTTCGACGACCGCCCACTGCTCCTCTCCGTTGTCGGGGTCCTGAATAAGGCCGACGTCGACAGCCACGCCGCTGGGCAGCGAGTGGCCCACAGCCTCCAGCAACCGCTGGGCGAAGGCCCGCACCGCGGCTTCGTGCGGGTCGCCGCCGAGAGGGCGGGTATCGAGACGTCCATAGCGGGCATAGCGGCTGCCGGCGACGACCCTCCTGTCGAGGATGAACAGCCGGTACTCGACGGCAAAGGTCACTACGTCGGACACAAGGACCGCTGTGTCGGGGCCGATGCGCTCACCTTGCCTGGGCAGGCGAGCACCGTCGGCGTAAACGGCGGCCGGGAACTGCTTGTCGCTGGGCGGCTTCACGAACATCGGACGGTGCAACGCCCACGCCTCCGAAAGCGTGGTCGACTCGATCCAACGACCGGTGAATTCACGCTCCAGGCGAGCGAGCCAGTCATCGGCCGGCTCCAACAACGCCAGATCCAGACGGCCCGTGACCCGATCGGCCGCGAGCGGCCCGCCGTACCAGTGAACCTGACGACCCGCCATAGACCCGAGGACCGCAGGACCATCCAGCACCACCACGTCCAAGCCGCGCCGCTTGGCCGCCTCCGCCAGGAGCTGCGACGTACTGCTCTGCTGCGGCGCCAGCAGCAGAGCAGGCGTGATGGCGTTCACAGCTGCGGTCGAAACTCGTGGACGACCTCGATGAGGCCAACGATGTGTCGGTTGAACTCGTCCAACTCCTCGGCCGGCACCCAGAGCTCCAGGATCGACTCCCCGCCGGCCTGACGGACGGGGTAGCGAGCGAGGAATCCGGAGTCGACCTTGAAGCGCGTCACGAAACCGACGCCGGAGGCAGGAACGTTCCAGTCCCGGGCGATCCGAATCGCATAGTCCTCGTTCATCACCGGGTAGAAGATCGGCTGTTCCGGCAACCGCGGCGGCCAGGCGCGCCGACCCGACGCCTCGACCAGCGCGAGCTCCTCCGGACCGGTCGGACGCCACAAAGTCGTCGTCGGCACTGTCTCGCTCATCGCACTCTCCTGCACATTCCCACCTGGTCGGCTGCCCACCGTATGCGGCACGCCCGGTCCCCAGCCAGCGGATATCCCCGCGCCGGATGTCAGTGCCACCCGCTACCGTCCGGATCATGGCTACGGCGATCGAGTACGTCCGGGGCGACGCGACCACACCGCTGGGCAAGGGCCCGAAGGTGATCGCCCATGTCTGCAACGACCAGGGCGGCTGGGGCAAGGGCTTCGTCCTGGCCCTCTCCCGCCGCTGGCCCGAGCCCGAGAAGGCCTACCGCCGCTGGCACCGGGAACGCGCCACCAACGCCTTCGGTCTCGGCGCCGTGCAACTGGTCCAGGTCGACCGCCTGCTGTGGATCGCCAACATGATCGGCCAACACGGCACCCGCACCGGCAGCAAAGGCGTCCCCGTCCGCTACGAGGCCATCGACACCGCACTGGCCTCACTCGCCGAACAGGTCCTCGAACTGAACGCCTCCGTCCACATGCCCCGAATCGGCTGCGGCCTCGCCGGCGGCCGCTGGGAGTTGGTCGAACCCCTTGTCCGCACCCGACTGAGCGACCAAGGCGTACCCGTCACCGTGTACGACCATGAGTGAACTCGGCTCCGGCAACACCACCGATGCTGACCACCTCGCATGGGTCTGGGTAACGTTGAAACCCATGGAGAAGTGGGGCGCAGGTCTGTATGGAGATCCATGTGATGATTGCGACTTCGGCTGGTCGCTGACTCCGCAGGAGGCGATCCTCACCGTAGAGGGCTTACCAGCTCGAATCCGCGCGCTCCTGGTCGGGCGGACGGGCTTCGAGGGGCACCCGGATCTGGCGTGGACGGCCGCGGCCTACGTCAGCCACGTGACCGACAATCTCCGAAACTGGGCGGAACGGCTCGCGGGTGCCCGGTTGTCCGGGGCGGTTGACGTTCCCGGCTATGACCAAGACCTCGTCGCAGAAGCCCGTCACTACAACGAGATCGCTCCCGCGGCGGCTCTCTGGTCTCTGGAGCATGCCGTCGATGCCTGGGTTGCGTCGGTAACTGCCGCCCTCGAAGCGGGGGTTGTCCTGTGGCATGCCACCCGCGGAGCCCAGCGTGCCGAAGATGTCGCGCGCAACAACGCCCACGACGGTCACCATCACATCTGGGACATCGAACGCATCCTGCAGTACTGCGGAGATGCCTGAGAGTTGGAAGACGGCCACCGCGTCATCATCTGTCCACCAAAGCGGTCGGCCTCCATCCGTGGCCACGCCTCGTCGGCTTCAGCACCGACCAGTGCATCACGCTCCATGCCCTAGCCTCAGCCGCCGACAGCTGTCGCCACTCTGTCGGCCATCCTCAACCGCGGTGGATGCGGGCCATCGCCCTGGCGAATGCGGGTGCGACGGAGAGCACTCGCAGCTTGTCGGGCACGGGCCCGGCGGGCAGCGGCACGGTGTTGGTGCAGACGATCTCCAACACGTCCTCCTGCTCTGCCAGCGTCTGCAGCGAGCCGTTGGAGAACAGGCCGTGAGTGCAGGCCACCCTGATGGAGCGGGGTCCCAGTTCGCGCAGCCTGTCCAGGAGTTCGAGCACGGTGCTGCCCTTGGCTATCTCGTCGTCCAGCACGATGGCGTCGCGGCCGGCGACGGGGCCGATGACATGACTGATGCTGACCCGTCCGTCGGCGAACCGCTGCTTGACCCCGAAGGCCACCTCGGCCTCAAGCATTCGCGCGAAGGCATCGGCCTCCTTGGCATTGCCGAGGTCCGGCGAGACGACGGTGGTCTGCGAGAGGTCGTACCGCCGCAAGTGACCCGCGAATTCCCGCAGCGCGTTGAGATTGTCCACCGGCATCGAGAAGAACCCGTTCACCTGTGGCGAGTGGAGGGTCATGGTCAGCACGTGCTCGACTCCGGCGGTCTTCAGCAAGTCCGCCACCAACCGCCCGCCGAGTGAGATCTGCGGCCCGTCGCGCTTGTCCGAGCGCGCATAGGAATAGTGCGGTACGACCGCCGTAATCCTCGCCGCGGACGCGGCCCGCGCGGCGTCGCTCATCAACAGCAACTCGACCAGGTGCTCCTGCACCGGTGCCGTCAGCGGCTGCACGAGGTACACATCGCGTTCGCGACAGTCCTGGTCCAGTTGCACCTGCAGACAGTCGTTGGCGAACCGAGTCAGCGTGACCTGGCTCGGCGCCAGCCCGAGCTCCGCGCAGATCTCCTTCGTCAGCTCTGGATGGGCCCTCCCGCCGAACACCGCCATGTCCTGAATCACCATGCCGCCCCCGTCCTCGCCCAAGCGATGTGAGGTGATCAGGATTCCCCGCTGCCCCCAAGTTACGCGTGCGCCACGGAGTTCGATCACACCTGCACAGGGTGCGCGCACATCGACGCGATCCATCACCGCGGCCACGAGCCCAAGCCCGACGTCAGAGCTGAGCGGCCCGTCGCGAAGCTGCTCGACACCGACCGCCGCCCACGACTGAAGGCATACGCGTCACTCTGTACGGCCACGATTGATCCGATGCAGGCGACGACGCTCGCTGGTTGGCCATGACCAACGGCCTTCGCCAGGATCTCAACCCACCTTGGAGGCCCCGGGCGTCTGGGCAGCGGCCAAGGAGTCCTCCACGAGCTGGGCGTACTGGTGGAAGAGGTCGAGGACGCGGTCAGCGGCGCGTTGGGCGAAGGCTTCGAGCAGGCGGGGAGCCTCGGCGGGACAGTCGAGTTCGAGCAACTCCCAGCGCGGCCACCAATCCCAGGACCCCTTCTCCCACTTCGGACACTGCGTCAGGAAGTGGTCGAAGGCCGCCTCAGGCCCTTCGACCCGGATACCCAGGTATGGGCGGCGGTGCAGATCGAAGGGGTCCGGCTTCTTCCGCTGGCCAAGGCCTACGCCGGCCCGCAGGCCGCTGTCGGGCTCGATCCAGTGCGGCCGAGCCAGCAGCACGCCGATCTCGTCATATGGTGCCTTCTGTCCCTCGGCCTGGTAGGGGAACGGGCCAACGACGAGCAGTTTCTCGGGGGCGGTGTCGGTGCGTTCGGCCAGAGCAGTGGCGACGGCAGCCGGGAGCAGTTCCAGGACGGAGCATGCAGCCTGGTGGGCTGCCTGGAGATGTGCGCTGAACTGGAACCCGATGCGGGCCGCGGCCAGGTCGGTGGTGCCATGCCGATCATCCTCTCGATGGTGTCCAGGTAGTCCTCGGCACTGCGCCGTCCGCGAACGGCCTGGGGCGTGCTCGCCGGCGGGGCGGCGGTGAGCGCGCGGCGCAGCACGTGCGCGAAGTCGGTCAGGCCGATTGGTGTGAAGCGCGGGTCTGTGGGCTCGTCGTGGTCGAGCGTCAGGTAGAGGAGGGCCAGCTGCTTGCCGGTATGTACGGCAGCCGCGTAGTCGTCCGCGAGGCGTGAGGTCTGCCGGTCGCCCTCCTTGGCGTGGATCTTCAGCTCTATGACCAGGGTCAGGTCCGGCGTCGTGACGAGGATGTCGGCGCGGGACTTGGCACGTACGACCTCCGTCTGGACAGTGATCCGGCCTGGAGTGCGGAGGCGGGATGAGGACTGGTCGACGCTGGCAAGCAGTCCGTCCAGGACCGATGACCCCAGATCGTGCGGGCCTTGCGGGTTCAGCAGCCAGGCGATCATTCGCTGGTGGGAGACCTCCAGGTGGCCCCACTCCAGGATGCCCAGTACCGTGCTGGGCCCGAGGAACCAGCCTCCCGCCGTGGTCAGCTCGTCCAACTCGGCTTGCACAGAAGCCCAGTCGGGCCTGCCGGTGTTGGTCATCGTCGTCAACTCCCCCCGTTGTCGTCGGGAGGAGTGAATCACGGAGGTCTGACAGTCTGCAGACGGTCGTGTCCACGCCGTGTCCAGAACGGTGTTGGTTGTCGGCCGGCCGTGAGCATCCGCCGAGTCCGGTGCAGCACCGGCATCCCGGACCGATCCGGAGCGCCTCTGCCTCTCGCGCGGTCGGCACTCAGGCCAGGCGGACCAGACCGTTGAGCATCTTCTCCAGTAGATCGTTGTTCGCGTTGAAGCTGGCCACAGATGCGGCGATGTTCTCCTCTTGGTCCATGTCCTGCCAGGAGACGGTGTAACCAGCGTCGCGGGAGAGTTGGGCGAGGAAGGCGCGCTGGGTGCGACCGTTGCCTTCCCGGAATGGGTGAATAGCGTTCACGTCGCCGCAGAGGTCGGCCAGGGCTCTGACGAAACCCGGGCGGTCCAGGCCGCGTAGGTGGTGGTTGTCGGCGAGCCGGTGGAACACGTCCTCTGCGAATGGGACGATGTTGATCGACGGGCAGAACGATGTGCCTTTGGAGATCTCTACGGTCCGCAGTTCCCCAGCCCAGGGATACACGCAGCCGAAGATCTGGCGGTGGAACGCCTGTAAGTGGGCGAGGTCGTAGCCGCCGGGCAGGGGCTCGGCGTCCAGGATCGCGAGTTCTACGACGGCCAGATCCGCCTCGGCTTCGGCCAGCACAGCTGGGTCCGTGATGCCGAGCTTGTTGCGGAAGGTGCCGTTGGGCTCGACGTAGGGGTCGGTCACTCAGCAGCCTCGCGGGTATGGCGGGCGAGAGCGCGGGCACGCAGAGCTGCGGCATCGAGCTCGCCGCGGGCGTAGGCGTTCAGGTCGGCGGTGGTGTCCGCGCTGACCCGCAGTCCCTCCACCTCGGTGGAGCGGACGGCTGAGGCAACAGCCGCGCGACGGCGCTGGGCCTGCTCGTTCTGTTCGCGCCGCTGGTATTCCTCCAGAGATGCGACGTCCACGCGGCGATGAGTGCCGACTCTGCGGAACTCGATCACGCCCTTATCGAGCAGCTTGACCAGGTGCGGCCGGGAAACACCCAGAGTCTTTGCTGCCTGGATGGTTGACAGTTCCATGCTCTTGGCGATCACCTCGACCGCACGACCGGAGGCAATGAGCGCCATGGTCTCCACGAGGACCGCCAGGGCCTCACGCGGCACCTCCATGGTGACCTTGCCCGCCTCGGCGACGGTGACGTGGAACGTCTCCGCGCTGCTGGTGAGTGCGTCACGCAGGCACGGAACGGCCTCCTCCGTGGTGCGTTTGCGCTGCTCCTTCCGGGCGCGCTGCACCTGGGGCCCGCGTAGCGGCAGCAAGTCCTCTGCGGGGCGCTTCCGCGTCTTCTTCTTGGCGCGTGACGTCTGAGGCTCGTGGGCGATGCCTACTGTCTCGCCGTTGGGTTGCCGCTTCTGCTTGATTGGCTTTTGCTCCTGGTGGGTCACAGGCATTGGATGCGTCCCCGGCTTCACTGGCTAACCGTCGTCATCCGCAATCATATGAAACAAGTGAGCCAAGTGCAATATGTGAAACTACCTATAGTGACTGGCTGGCAGCTGCGGGTGGCCGAAGGGGCGCCTCGCGCGACACAACAAGACTGTGTCCACACCGGATCGCTCAGCACCTACGGGGCGCAATGCGCACACCAGAGGGAATACAGCGGACGAGTCGGCCTGTACGCCGGGTTTTGTCTCGCGGGGGCCTTGCGGCCCGCGCGGAGGCGGTCATCCATCTACGGCTGCCGTTGCCGACAGCCTCCAGCGGTCTACCCGCAGGCTCGGGCGGGCAACCCTCGAACGCCTGCGCGGAGCGCCTCGCGGCGCTCCATCTTGACCTTGCTCCAGGTGGGGTTTACCTAGCTGCCCAGGTCACCCTGGGCACTGGTGGTCTCTTACACCACCGTTTCACCCTTACCGGCGGCCGAAGCCGCCGGCGGTCTGTTTTCTGTGGCACTTTCCCGCGGGTCACCCCGGGTGGGCGTTACCCACCACCCTGCCGTGTGGAGCCCGGACGTTCCTCGGCACACCCCGTGAAGGGTGCAACGCGACCGCCCGGCCGGCTCGTCCGCCGTGTGGACCATGGTAGCGGCTCCCGGGAGGGCGCCGGCCCCGTGATCGGTTGTGTTCAAGGTCGGACGGGCGGCATGAGATCGCTCTCGCTGACGGTGTAGGTCAGCGGGGGATAGATGAAGTCCGTTTCATTGTTCTCGCGGCGTCGGAGTTGGTAGAACTCACGCTTCTGCTCATCGTCGGCCGGCATGAGGCGCGCGCCCTGCGGGAGGTACGCCTGTCCGTCGCGAAAGCGGACGAAGGTCTTTGAGGTTCGAAACGTCAGGCCCATCCACTGGTTGTCCGCCGGACGGATGCGCGCGTCCAGCACGATCTTGTGCTTGAGTCGCCGATTCGATTTGACGGAGAAGGCGATGACAGTGTTGTGAGTGAGAGGGATCTCAAACGTTTCACCATCCGACCCCTTTGATTCGAAGATAAGCTTCCTCGGCGGCCCCAGTTCGGGGTGCTCGTAACAGGAGAAGACGGCGATAAACGACTCGTCAGCCAGATCAAGGGCTTGGTCGGAATGGCTGCCCATGGTTGTGTAAGCGTTTGTGTAGCACTCGATGAGGGCGTTGTTGAAGCCGACGGAAAGCGCCGCACAGCCTTGGATCTGCTGTGCCAGCCGTTCATGCACCGTACTGAAACACTGCGCCGGGCTGCCGTACCGAGTAGTTGTACGTACGAGAGGAACACCGCCCGCCTCGTCGAGCCTGGTCAGCACGGCGCCGCGCCGGCCTTTGCCCACGTCCTCCAGACGAGCCGAATTCGACAGCTCCGCAAAGAGGTTCCCCTCGATTGGCAGGGCATACGAAAGGATCTCGTCCGAGATCCTAGACTCGGGGGGCAACGTAGTCTCCAGTATTCATGCTGAAGAGCAGTTCTTCGCCGTAGTCGATGAAGGACGAGGTCCTGTTCTCCTCGGCGTACAGCCTGCGCAGGCTGTCCATGCCGGCCTGTGTGGGTGGCTCCAGCTTCGCCAGATCGCCGGCCATTTTGAGGAACGTGTGGCCGTTCTTGTGAACGGCTTCGGCATTCGAACAACGCACCACGTAGCCGAGACGGGTCGGGAGCAACTCGGCGTCCAGCGCTGAGGGCCGGATTTCGTGGGTATACAGGCGGTTGGTCGACAGCGGCATGAAGAACACGGAGCCGGGGTAGAGCGTGATGGCGAACTGCACAGGGAGCGCGACGCCGTCGCCTGCTTCGGACGGATCCTTGAGGCGAAAGTGGAGTTTGGTCAGTCCGCTGGTGCCCTTTACGCCGTAGTCGAAGGCGTCTTCGGCCAGAGGCTGCAGTTTGTCGAGCCCGTCGTAGAAGGTGCAGAAGGCCATGATGCCGTTGACGGGCATGTCCTTGGTCTTGTCGGCATGGGACGAGATCTTGGCCTTGGACTGCTTGCGCTCGGCCGTGGCGAGGGTGTTGTGGTAGATCTGAGCGAGAACGTGATTCAGCGGCGCATGGTTCTGAAAGACGGCCGCGGCCTCGCGGTTCAGAGCCTCGACGATGGACGCGTCCGTCGGGCGGAAGGTCTCGGTCGGCCCCGATAGATTCGTGGAGCACCGGAGCAGGCGGAAATGCAGTTCGTCACCGGTTTGCGTGACGGGCGTCAGATAGATCCCGCTGCGGTGGGCCGTTCCGGGCTTGGTGGACTCCGTCAGGGACTGGAACTCGTGCTCCGCACTGATCCGTCCGAAGTGATCGGCGTCGAGGTCGAAAAAGCGACGGTAGTACACGCCGGCGCCGTGTACGCGGACGGGCACCCGGCCGAGGTCCACCAGAGCCCAAGCGCGGCGGTCGTCCTCTTGGTAACCGTGTGACAGCCCCCGCACAACGAATACCCGGGCCGCCGCATCCAACCGGCGGCCGCTGATCCCGGATACGTCGCCACACAGGTAGACGGTCTTCTGTGCGAGGTCGAGTGATCCGGATGCAAGGTCTTCCGGCGTGACCGTGGACCCGAAAAAGTCTCTGACCAAGTCATGGTTCTGCAGCGGTGAAGGCGCAACCAGGATGTTGCTCGCGTCCACGATGCCGGCTTCCGCCGGCTCTGCTGTGCCCATCAAACCGTATCTGCCATTCGCGCCCCAATGCACGAACCCGCAGAGCCAACCAGGCGGCTTGCCAGTCCGTTTGACCTACTTGCGTGGACTTCCGGACGGTACTCTCTGCCCGTCCGTTGAACCCTGCCGATGCTCTCATGAGGCTCGAAAGCGGGCAACGGGCTGCTGAGGCCCCACACTGCCGAACGGATCTCCGGCGGCGCCGGCCGCACCCACTGCAGGAACCGGCTCGCCCGCCTCCACCGCCCGGCAGACCCAGCCAGGGTGCAACGCGATCGCCCGCCGGCTCACCCTCCGTGTGGACGATGGCTAGCGGGGTCGAAGCAGGGCGCCCACCCCCGTGACTTCGGCGAAGTCGTCTCGTTGGGCGATAAAGTCGGTTGTGACCGCCACGCGCTCGGGAACCGGCGACGTCGGGGAGGAGTAGTCACATGATGGTTGCGCACGAGGTGTTCACCTACGAGGAACTGCTCGACATTCTCGAGAACTTCGAAGCTCCCCCTGGTTTCAAGTCCGAACTGGTACGCGGGGAGATCGTCTTGTCACCTCAGGGGCGTGTGCACAGCGAAATCATCCTGGCTGGGCAAGTTGCCGCCATGGCTGCCGGGCTGCCGCGCTGGCGGGCCATCTCGGACGTACTGAGTCCGTTCCCCCACACCCGGAGCGGCTTCTGCCCCGATGTGTCGATCCTGCGGAGCAGTGCCTCCAGGACCGCCAGGCCGCTGCCGCGAAGCGATATCGCAGCCGCGATCGAGGTCGTCTCGGGTGATCTCGGCGAGAAGGCCTACGGGATCAAGGTGCAGGAGTACGCGGTCGCCGGGATCGAGGCCTACCTCATCGCCGACCCGTACAAGGGCCTCTGCACGCTGTTCACCGGGCCGGAGAACGGGGTGTACCCGGAACCCGAGACCTACCCGTTCGGCGAGACGGTGAGGTTCACCGCGGACGGCACCGAGTTTGTGCTCGACACCTCCGATTGGCCGCGCATCGGCTGAGAACCCGCACCCCGGAATGCATTCACGCCGGGGCGAAGCGGATGGTGCGGGTGGCGGGGTCGGCGGTGGTGAGGCGGACGCGGAGGGGGTTGCCGAGTGGGAGCGGGGCCGCGTCGGGGCGGTCGTCGGTGAGGCGGGCGCGGACGGCTGGTTCGCGGAGTTGGACGGTGCCGGTGCGGTGCTTCCTCTCGTCCACGTCGATGACCACGCCGTCGAAGGTCTCGCCCTCGCGGCCGCACAGCAGTTCGGTCTCGACGAGGTCGACGCTGGCGCGTTCGACCTCGTGGGCGCGGCGGTCGCCGGTCTCCATCAGCCTGGGGATCTCCGGCAGCGCCGCCCGCACCCACGCCGGGACCGGTTCGCCCGCCGCCACCGCCACGCAGACCTCGCCCGCGAAGCGGTCCGCGAGCCGGCGCAGCGGTGCGGTGCAGTGCGCGTACGGGGCGGCGACGGCCGCGTGGCCGGGGTCGGACGGCAGGGTGCCGTCGAAGGCGGTGTAGGAAGCGCCGCGGAGCAGGCCGGTGCACTCGTTGAGGAAGGCGGCGTGGGCCGGGAGGGCGGGAGTGAGCGAGCGGATCAGCTGCGCGTACGGGAGACCGTCGGGCCAGTCCACGCCCAGGGCGGCGGCGACCAGGCGGAGCCGGTCGTGGGCGCTCTGCGGCGCCGCCGGGAGGGTCCGGAGCAGGCCGACGCCCGCGTCCAGCATCATCTCGGCCCCGGCCATGCCGGTGAGCAGGGAGATCTGCGCGTTCCAGGCGTCGGCCGGACGGGGTGCCCGGTAGCTGAGCTGGTAGCCGCCGTCCACCGGCTCGATCTCCTGCTCGGGGACGGGGAGGCTGATACCGCCGCGGTCCTGCTCGCGGGCCTCGCGCAGCGGCCCGACGACACCCAGCAGGGCGAGCGCCTCGTCCGCCGGGCCGGCGTCGATGGCCCGCTGCACGCCCGCGTAGTCGAGCTTGCGCCGGCTGCGGACCAGCGCGCGGCGCAGGTCCGCGACGAGCAGTACGCCGTCCGCGTCCAGGTCGAGTTGCCAGAGCAGGGCGGGCACGTCCTGGCCCGGGAGCAGGCTGGCCGCGCCCTCGGAGAGCTGGGGCGGGTGCAGCGGGACGCGCATGTCGGGGAAGTACAGGGTCTCCACCCGGCGGCGGGCCTCGGTGTCGATCGCGCCGCCGGGGTGGACGAAGGCGCCGACGTCGGCGATGGCGTAGTGGACCCGGAAGCCGTGGCCGCGCCGCTCCAGGTGCATGGCCTGGTCGAGGTCGCGCGACTCGGGCGGGTCGACCGTGAAGAGGGGCAGGGTGGTGGCGTCCTCGGCCGGAAGGCTGGGCGTCCGCACGGCCTGCTCGACCTCTGCCAGTACCGCCGGCGGCCAGCCGCCCGGGATCTCCATCCTCGCCCGGAGCTCGGCGAGTTCGCTGTCGATCCGGGCGGTGCCTGCGGTGCGCAGGTTGAGATGGCGGCGAGGCATGGCTGCAGCCTACGAGGGTGGGGCCGGGGACGCCCCTCAACGTCCCCGGCCCGGTCATGGATTGCTGATTGCTCCTTCGGTGAGGCGGCGTCAGTTCTGGCTGAAGCCGGTGAAGTCGGACTCGCCGCTGGTGCCGTCGCTGTGGGAGGTGGTGAAGACGCCCACGTCCTGGGTGGCGGCGATGCCGGGCAGGGTGGCGGTGCCGACCTGGGTCCAACTGGTGCCGTCGGTGGAGTAGTAGCCGGTTACGGCGGAGCCGGAGCGGACCAGCTTGAGCCAGCTGGGATAGACGGCGGTGCCGCTGCCGCTGTCGCTGGGGGCGCTGTTGCTGTCCAACTGTCCGTCGCCGTTGCTGTCCCACTGCAGGACGTAGCCCTTGCCGGGGGCCTCGGCCAGGATGGCGTAGCCGGGCGAGCTCGCCGGCTTGGTGATGTCGTTGCGGATCATGATGCCGGCCTTGGCCCAGGCGTTGGTGTCGGCCTGCGCGGTGATCTTGACGACTGTGGTCGAGCCGTCGTGCTCGGCGCCCTGCTGGTAGATGGTGCTGTACTGGTCGGTGCTGCCGTAGACGTCGGCGCCCGCGCCGTCGATCGCCAGGTTGGCGCCCTGCTGGCCGAAGAGCGCGGTGGTGTCGGTGTAGGTCTTCCAGGGCGCCTGCACCGGCGAGGCGATGACCGCCGAGGAGGTGGTGGTCACCTTCTCGGTGCCGCCGCTCCAGCCTGCCGCTGCGGTGGCGATCAGGTCGTACGAGGCGATCGGGGCCGGCAGCGAGGCCGGGGCCGTCACCTTGAAGGCGGCCAGGACCTCGTGGCCGACCGCGACCCGGTCCGCCTTGGTCGCCGTCAGCGCTTTGACGGTCCATCCGCTGGGGGCCTTCAGGCCGACCCTGACGTTGGTGACGGCCTCGGCCCCGTTGTTGACGAACGTGGTGTTGACGGTGGTGGACTGGCCGGCCGCCTGCTGCGGCACCACGCTGCTCAGGGTCAGCTGCGGCGGGTACAGCTTGGGCTTGGACGTGCCGGCGACCCGGTACATCACCGTGCCGTGAGCCGGGACGGCGGCGCTGATCACGCCGTTGGTCGTGGTCGTGGTCTTCGACCACAGGTCGTGCAGGGTGTAGGCCTTGGCGCTGCCGAGGCCCACCGCGACGGCCGTGGTGGAGATGGTGGCCGCGGTGCTGTTCTCGTTGAACAGGGTGACCGCGACACTGCCGTCGGCGAGCGGCTTGGCGAGGACGTCCAGGCCGCCGGCCGAGGAGACCTCGGTGGCCTGCTTGCCCAGGCTGTCCTGGTCGACCGCGATGACGTCCTTGTTGGCGTAGATCGACAGGGTGCCGGCGCTCGCGGTACGGAGATCGGTGCCCGAGATCAGCGGGGCGGCCATCTCGGCCCAGAGCGAGAACTCGGACCGGTCCTCGGTCGGCGTCATCCCGTTGCCGACCTCCAGCATGTCGGGGTCGTTCCATGCGCCGGGTTTGGCGCCGGCGCTGAGGCCGACGTTCTGGTGGAAGATCGAGAGCATCGAGCCGTACGAGGCGTTGATGTCCCCGGTGGTCCGCCAGAGGTTGCCGACCGAGCCGCCCCAACTGGCCACGTCGTCGTTGCCCCAGCTGCAGAGGCTGTAGACGATGGGACGGCCGGTCTTCGCCAGAGCGTCGCCCATGGCCTGGTAGCGGGTCTGGGCCGGCACGCCCTGGTTGTTGCAGTTGTCGTACTTGAGGTAGTCGACGTCCCAGGCGGCAAAGGAGTTGGCGTCCTGCTGCTCGTGCCCGAGGCTGCCCGGGTACCCGGCGCAGGTGAGGGTGCCCGCGGTCTCGTAGATGCCCAGCTTGAGGCCTTTGGAGTGGACGTAGTCGGCGACGCCCTTGATGCCGTCGGGGAACTTCACCGGGTCGGGGACCAGGTTGCCGCCGGCGTCGCGGCTGTGGGTGAGCCAGCAGTCGTCGATGTTGACGTACTGGTAGCCGGCGGCGGCCAGACCGCTGCTGACGATCTTGTCGGCGGTCTGCTCGACCAGTTGCTCGCTGACGTTGCAGCCGAAGGCGTTCCAGTCGTTCCAGCCCATCGGCGGGGTGAGCGCCAGGCCGTTGTCGAGGGCGGCGGCGGGGGTGGCGCTGAGCGGGACGGCGGCGAGGGACGCCGAGGTGAGCACGGCCGCGACGAGCGCGGCCCAGGTCTTGCGCATGCCTTCTCCTGTATCCGAGTGGGTGGAACGGGACAGGGTGGTTCGGCAGTGCTGTGCTGTTGCTGTGCTGGTGCTTTTGCTGTGCTCCCTGCGCAGGGCCTGACCAAGACAAGCAAAACGCACAGCAAACGTCAATATCAAACACAGGCTTACATGATATGAGCCCAAAGCATGGTGGATTGGTTTGGATTCGCCCTGGCGGCATCAGGCCCTACAGTGACGCGGGAGCTGTTCTAGATCTGTCGCGTCACCGAGGGGTACTGCCGTGCTGGTGCTGTTGCCGCCGTCCGAGGGAAAGGCCGCCACCGGATCGGGGGCGCCCGTGGCACTGGACGGCCTCGTCCTGCCGGAGCTCGGACCGGCGCGGGTGCGCGTACTGGATGCGCTGGTCGCACTCTGCTCCCCCGGCGGCGACGAGGACCGTGCGGCGGAGGTGCTCGGGCTGAGCCCGGGGCTGCGGGGCGAGATCGCGCGCAACGCGGTGCTGCGGACAGCGCCGACGCTGCCGGCCGGCGAGCTCTACACGGGCGTGCTCTATGACGCGTTGGAGCTGTCGACGCTCAGTCCGGAGGCGTACGCGCGGGCGGAGCGGTCGCTGCTGGTGTTCTCGGGGCTGTGGGGCCCGGTCCGGCTCAGCGACCGGATTCCGCCGTACCGCTGCTCGGGCGGGGTGAAGCTGCCGCCGCTGGGGGCGCTCGGCACCTACTGGCGCAGGGAGACGGCGGGGGCGATGCCGCGGGCCGCCGGGGGCGGGCTGGTGCTGGACCTGCGGTCCTCGGCGTATGCGGCGCTCTGGCGTCCCCAGGGGGAGGTCGCCGGACGGACGGCCACGGTGCGGGTGCTGCACGAGCGGGAGGTGGGGGGTGTGTTGAAGCGATCGGTGGTCAGCCACTTCAACAAGGCGACGAAGGGACGGATCGTCAGGGAGCTGTTGGAGTCGGCGGCGGAGCCGGGGTCGCCTGCGGAACTCGTCGAGGTTTTGCGGGAGTTGAAGTACACGGTGGAAGCGGGGGCGCCGGCTGGCGGGAAGGCCTGGACGCTGGACGTCGTGGTCAGTGAGCTGTAGGGCGGCGCTTCTGCTTGTTTTTCGGCTGCGGCGTGTGCGTGGTTTGTCGCGCAGTTCCCCGCGCCCCTGCGGTGCCGCGAGTGGACCGCTGCGGGGAAGTCAGCGCAGGTGTGCCGTGTCGTTGAGGAGGCGTAGGGACGCGTTGCCGTCCGCGTAGTACTGGACGGCTGAGAACGACGCGGCCGAGAGTTCCATTCGGTAGAGCGACTCCGGTGGGGCACCCAGCGCGAGGCGTACCAGGGTCTTGACCGGGGTGACGTGGGAGACGACGAGGACGGTTCGGCCCGCGTACCTGGCCAGGAGCTTGTCGCGGGCGACGGCAACGCGGGAGGTGACGGTGGTGAAGCTCTCGCCGTTCGGGGGTGCGGTGTCGGGGGAGGCCAGCCAGGCGTCCAGTTCGGCCGGGAAGCGCTGTTTGGCCTCGGCGAAGGTCAGGCCCTCGAAGGCGCCGAAGTCGGTCTCCCGCAGACCCTCCTCGATGCGTACGTCCAGGCCGAGCCGGTCCGCCGCGGCCTGCGCGGTCTGCCGGCAGCGGAGCAGCGGTGAGCTGACGATCGCCTGGACGGTGCCGCGGGCGGCGAGGGCCGCGGCCACCAAGTCGGCCTGGACGCAGCCGCGTTCGGACAGCTCGGGGTCGGTCCCGCCGCTGCCGGAGAAGCGCTTCTCGGGGGTGAGCGCGGTTTCGCCGTGGCGCAGCAGCACCAGGGTGGTGGGGGTGCCCAGGTCCGGCGCAGCGCCCCAGCCGACCGTGGGGGCCGGAGCCTCCGGCAGGGCGATGGGCAGTGGCTGCTGTTGCGGGCCCTGCGGCGGGGCGGTGGAGGTCGCGGCGGTAGTTGTCACTGCAACGGGGACGGCGGTCGCGAAAGGAGTCGGTGCCGTCGCCGCAAGCGGGGCGCCCGGGTCCGCCGTCGGTGCCGCCGAAGCGGCCGGTGCGGCCGGGTCCGCCGTCGATGCCGCCGAAGCGGCCGGTGCGCCGGGGTTCGTCGTCGGTGCGGGAGCAGCGGACGGGGCGGCTGCCGCGCTCGCGCGGGGCTTGGCGGTCCACTGGCGTCCGGCACGCCCCGCGTCCATGGCCTCGTTGGCGAGGCGGTCCGCGTGCTTGTTCTGGGCGCGGGGCATCCAGTGGTAGCCGACGCGGCCGCGCGGGAAGATCGCGCGGGCCTCGGCGGCCAGCGGCTGCATGTCCGGGTGCTTGATCTTCCAGCGGCCCGACATCTGCTCGACCACCAGCTTGGAGTCCATCCGGACCTCGACCGCCGCCTCCGGGTCGAGGGCGTGGGCGGCCCGCAGCCCCGCGATCAGGCCGCGGTACTCGGCGACGTTGTTGGTGGCCACGCCGATGTACTCGGCGGCCTCGGCGAGCAGTTCGCCGGTGTCGCCGTCACGCACGGCCGCGCCGTAGCCGGCCGGTCCCGGGTTGCCCCGGGAACCGCCGTCGGCCTCGATGATGAACCGTCGGGTGGACGCCACGGCCGCCGGACCGCCTAGAGGCCGGAGTCGGAGGTGCGGATCAGGATGCGGCTGCAGTTCTCGCAGCGGACCACCTCGTCCGGCGCGGCGGCGCGGATGGTGCGCAGGTCGGCGGTGGCGAACTCGACCCGGCAGCCCTCGCAGCGGCGCTGGTAGAGGCGGGCCGCGCCGGTGCCGCCCTGGGTGTCGCGCAGGCGGGTGTAGAGCTTCAGCAGGTCGGCGGGGATGACGGCGGCGATGGCGGCGCGCTCCCGGGTGACCTTCTCGGCCTCCGCGTCGATCTCGGCCTGCGCGGCGTCCCGGCGGGACTCGGCCTCGGCCAGGCTGTGCTGGGCGTCGTCGCGGCGGGCGGTCATCTCGGAGACCCGGGCCTGCCCGGTCTCCAGCCGCTCCATGATCTCCAGGACGACGTCCTCGAGGTCGCTCTGGCGCTTGGCCAGCGCGCCGACCTCGTGCTGCAGGTTGGCGAGGTCCTTGGCGGAGCCGACCGAGCCGGAGTCCATCCGCTGCTGGTTGCGGGCGGCGCGGGTGCGGACCTGGTCGACGTCCTGCTCGGCCTTGACCAGCTCGCGCTGGGTGTCGCTGAGCTGGGTCTCGGCGGCGACGGTGAGCGAGCGCAGCTCGGTCAGGTCGCCGCTGCGCTGCTGGATGTCGGCGTGCTCGGGCAGCGTGCGGGAGCGGTGGGCGAGCTGGTCCAGGCGGGAGTCGAGGGCCTGCAGGTCGAGCAGGCGGATCTGGTCGGCGGGCGCGGCGTTCAGGGGGTGCTCCTCGGGTGGTGCGTCGGTCGGTCAGGGGGTTTGCGGGGCTGTGCGACCGCCGGGCTGTTCGGCGGCGGCCGGCATCGGGGTGTGCAGCGTCCAGGCGTCGGTGACCTGCGTGGACACCCGGGTGCTGAGGCTCCAGCCGTGCTTGTCGGCGGCGGCCAGCAGCTCGCGTTCGGCGCTGCGCAGCCAGGGCCACTCGGTGGCCCAGTGGGCGGCGTCCAGCAGGGCCAGCGGGCTTGCTTCGCGGGCCTCGGAGACGGGGTGGTGCCGCAGGTCGGCGGTGAGGTAGGCGTCGACGCCGGCCGCGCGGACCGCGTCGAAGAAGGAGTCGCCGGAGCCGCCGCAGACGGCGACCCGGTGCACCGGGGCGTCGGGGTCGCCCGCGGTGCGGACGCCCTGCACGGTGGCGGGGAGTCCGGCGGCGACCCGGGCGGCGAAGGCGGCGAGGGGCTCTGGCCCGGGCAGTTCGCCGATCCGGCCGGTGCCCCGGCGGCCCGCCGGGTCGGTCGGGTCGGGGATCAGCGGCCCGGTGACCCGCAGGCCGACCGCCTCGGCCAGCGCGTCGGAGACGCCCGGGTCGGCGGAGTCGGCGTTGGTGTGGGCGGTGAGCAGCCCGACACCGTGCTTGATCAGCTTGTGCACGACCCGGCCCTTGAAGCCGGTGGCGGCGACCGAGGTGACTCCGCGCAGATACAGCGGATGGTGGGTGACCAGCAGGTCGGCGCCCCACTCCAGGGCCTCGTCGACCACGGCGGCGACCGGGTCCACGGCGAACAGCACCCGGCCCACCTCGGCGTCCGGGTCTCCGCAGACCAGCCCGACCGCGTCCCAGGACTCCGCCCTGGCGGGCGGGTAGAGCTCGTCGAACACGCGGAGGACGTCGGAAAGGATCGGCACCCGTCGAGATTACACGCAGGCCTGCCAAGCACTGTTCGCCGTCCGGGAGCTGACCGCCGCCGGGGATTCGGGCAAGGCCTCGCTCACCCTTATGAGTGAAGGGGCATCGATCCGTTCGGGTGCCGGGGGTGGCGTAAGTAGCGTCTGTGGTGCGGCGGGGGCGGCAACGCTCGGTTGGTCCCGGCTGCGGGCCTGCGGCTGGGAGCCGCTCGGGTCCCACCCCCATGACACCTGGTTGGTGACCTCCCATGACTGCGACACCTCTCACCCTCGTCGGCGCCTTTCCGCACACCCGTGCGGCTCCGGCGCTGCGCCGGGTCGGCTTCACCTTCTCGGCCGACGGCGGCTATGCGGCCTGCATGGCCTCGTCCGGCGAGGGCGGCTGGTATGTGGAGAGCTGGCGGCTGGACCGGGGAGACGGGCCCGGAGCGGCCGGGACGGGTCGGGAGCAGGTGGTCGGCGGCCTCATCGTCGGCGGACTCGGCGTTCCCGACAGCGAAGGAGCGCCGGGCGAGGCCATACCGGTCGCGCTCCCCCAGGCGCCCGGCGCGGTACCGGAGAGCCTGCGTTCGCAGCTGGTCTCGCTGCCGGACGGCCGGGTGCTGATCTGCCGTCGCCACGGCGACCAGCAGCACGACCTGGTGGTGCGCACCCCCGCCTCGGTGCGGGAGACCTTCGTCGGTACCCTGCGGATCCCGGGGCTGCGGCTGATGGCGATGCCGGCGCCGGGCCCCGGCGGACCGGTCGCGGTGGCGCTGGGCACCGACAGCCGCGCGGTGACCTCGGTCTGGCTGGTCAGCGCGGACGGCGGCGTGCAGCCGCAGCAGGTCGCCGAGTTCCCGGGGATGTCGGGCGGCGGGGTGTGGCTGGACCGGGGCGGACGGATGCTGGCCCTGGACCACCTGGTGCCGGGCAGCGCGGGGGGTACCGGGGCCGCGGGAGCTGCCGGGGGTGCCGGGGGCGCCGCCGCGCCCGCGGTGAAGACGGTGGTGCTGGACCTGGCGACGGGTACGGTCAGCCCCTTCCTGGAGTTGACCCCGCGCAGCAACGACCGGCTGGTCGCGGCCGACCCGGAGAGCGGGCTGATCCTGGTGCGCAGCGACGCCCCCGGGCAGGACCGGCTCGGCTGGGGCGTCCTCGGCGGCGACCAGCCGCTGCGCTTCCCCGACTGCCTGCACCGGACCAGGGAGTTCCTGCGCCCGATCGCCATCGAGCCGGCCGGGCCCGGGGTCCCCGCGAGCGGGCAACGGGTGGCGGTGCAGGGCGACTGGGGCGCCGGATCCACGCTGGCCACATGGCAGCCGGACTCGGGACGGCTGGAGACGCTGCCGGTGCCGGCCGGGCGGCTCGGCGGGGTGGGCCACTGGTCCGCGTCGGGGCTGCGGCTGCCGTACTCCTCCCCCGACCATCCGGCCGGGATCGCCACCGTGCAGGTGGACCGGCTGCTGGAGGGTCCGCCCGAGGCCGAGGAGCCGGTGCCGACGATGCCGCTGCGGCTGGCCCCGCTGCAGGGCGGCGCCGCCGGGATGGGCAGTGTGATCCGGATACTGCCGACGCCGCAGGCCCGCCGGGAGGCCGCGCTGCGTTCCGCGCCGTCCGGGTGGCGGCTCGACGGCAGCGCCGCACCGGGCGACGGCGGCCGCTGGCACGGTGCCCGTACGGTGGAACTGGCCGGGGCGGCCGGTCCGATGGAGGCCGTGGTCTACGGGGGCGACACCTGGCTGACGGCGCAACACCTGGTGATCGCCCTGCACGGCGGCCCGGCCGACGCCTGGCGGCTGGAGTTCGACCCGGCGCTGCAGCGGATGGCCGGCGAGGGCCTGGCCGTGGTCGCCGTCAACCAGCGCGGCAGCACCGGCTACGGCGTCGAGTACGCGCAGGCGCTGCAGAACGCCTGGGGCGGCCCCGACCTGGACGACGTACTGGCGCTGCTGTCCTCGATCAGCGGGCAGCGAGCCGCGCTGGGACTTGAGCCCGCGTCACTCTTCGGGGTGAGTTACGGGGCGTTCCTGGCCCTGCTCGCCGCCTGCGCCGCGCCCGAGCAGATCGCCCGCTGCGCGGTGGTCGCCCCGTTCCTCTCCGGCCCCCGGCTGCTGGCCGAGGCCGGCCCCGCCGTCCAGGCGCTGACCCGGCGTCTCGGCGGCACGCACGAGCCGGAGGACGGCGGCGGCGCCCGGGACGTACTGCGGGTGTGCCACCGGCTGGCCGCGCCGCTGCTGGTGGTGCACGGCGACCGGGACGAGGTGGTGCCGGTGTCGCAATCGCGCACGCTGCGTCAGGAACTGCTGCGGATGGGGCACACGGAGGGTGCCGACTTCCGCTACGTCGAAGCGGCCGGGGCGGGCCACGAGGTACTGGCCGAGGACGGCGCGCCGGTGCTGCACGAGCTGCTGGCGGGCTTCCTGCGGACCGGGCGCCCGACCTGACGACGAATGACGTCCGACCTGACGCAGAGTACCGACCGGTAATGATCGTGCACCCTTTGTTATCGAGCCGACGGGACCTGGACAGGGCGCATTGCATAGGGTGATCGGGATAGAAGACGCACAACGGCACTGAAGCTCACACAACGGAGAGACGACTTCTCATGTCAGATGCCCTCACAGACATCACTGAGAACCGCCTGGACGCTGCTCCGGGGGACACACACGACCGGTTCGACACCGCAGGGAAGCACCGCGGCTCGGTGGCCGACGACGATGTGGAGGGCCGGCGCGAACCGGCCGGCCACGGTCGCCACCGGCGGGTGCTGCACAACGGGATGACGGTCGACTGACCGTCATCCCACTGCAGCCGGGGGCTGCCAGGACTGCTCGGGCACCGGCCCGACGGTCCGTCAGCCCCCGTGCCGCAGGCCCAGGACGGCGAGGTTGGCATAGCCGTCGCCCGGGGTCCTACCCTGGTAGAAGGGGCTCAGCAGACCGTCCAGCTCGTCCGGGGTGAACAGGTCCTTGGCCGTGTCGAATCTCGCCAGCACCGGCGGCTGGCCGAGCACCGCCACCATCCCGCCGTGGACCACGAACAGCTGGCCGTTGACCCGCTCGGCAGCGGGCGAGGCCAGATACCCGACCAGCGGCGACACATGCTCGGGCGCCAGCGGATCGAGCCCCTGCTCCGGCGCGCCCATCGAGCCGACGAACACATCGTCGGTCATCCGGGTCCGCGCCCGCGGGCAGATCACATTGGACGTCACCCCGTAGCGAGCCAGCGCCGAGGCGCAGCTGAGAGTCAGTCCCACGATCCCGCCCTTGGCCGCCGCATAGTTGGGCTGCCCGGCCGAGCCGGCTACGAAGGCCTCCGAGGAGGTGTTGACGATCCGCCCGTACACCGGCCCGCCCACCGCCTTGGAGCGCTCGCGCCAGTGCGCGGCGGCGAACCGGGTGGTCGCGAAGTGGCCCTTGAGGTGGACGTGGACGACCGAGTCCCACTCCTCCTCCGACATCGAGAAGACCATCCGGTCCCGCAGGATGCCGGCGTTGTTGACCAGGATGTCGAGCTGCCCGTAGGTGTCCACGGCCACGTCGACCAGGGCGCGGGCGGCGTCCAGGTCGGCGACGTCGCCGTAGTGGGCCACCGCCCGGCCGCCCTCGGCGACGATCTCCGCGACGGTCTCGTCCGCCGGCGCGGCCGAGGCCCCGCCGCTGCCGTCCCGGCCGGGTGCGCCGAAGTCGTTGACCACGACATTGGCGCCGAGCCTGGCCAGTTCCAACGCCTCGGCGCGGCCGAGGCCCCGGCCCGCGCCGGTGACGATCGCGGTCCTGCCGGAGAGAGAAGTGCTCATGCCGGGACAGCTCCTTCTGCAGAGGTCGGCTTTCTCAGAGGTCGATGACGGTGCGCAGGGCCTCGCCGCTGCGCATCTGCTGCACCGCGTCGTTGATCCCCTCCAACCGGACGTGGTGGGTCACCATGCCCTCCAGGTCGAGACGACCGGCCCGCCACAGGTCGATGACGGTGCGGTAGCCGCGGAGCACGTCGGTGCCGCCGTAGAGGGAGGGAAGGATGCGCTTCTCGTTGAAGAACAGCTCGAACATGTTGAACTGCGCCATGTCGTCCATCGCCCCGGCGCCGACCACGACCAGCGCGCCACCGCGCCGCACCGCGTCGTACGCGGCCCGGACCGTGGCCGACTTCCCGACCACCTCGAAGGCGTAGTCGAAGCCCTCGCCGCCGGTCAGCCGCTGCTGTGCCTCGGCCAGCCCCTCCGGGGCCACCGCCTCGGTCGCGCCGAAGCGCAGCGCCCACTCGCGACGGGCGGCGACCGGGTCCACGGCGACGATCTGCGCCGCACCGGCGACCCTGGCGCCCTGGATGGCGGCGATGCCCACGCCGCCGCAGCCGATGACCACCACCGAGGACCCCGGCTCGACCTCGGCGGTGTGGATCGCCGCGCCCACCCCGGTGGTGACCCCGCAGCCGATCAGCGCGCCGACCTCGAACGGCACGTCGTCCGGCAGCTTCACCGCGCATCCGGCCGCGACCACGCTCTCCTCGGCGAACGTCCCGGTGCCGGAGAAGCCGAAGATGTCGGCGCCGTCGTGGTGGTAGTTGGGGCTGCCCATGTTGGCGAACCCGGCGAGGCAGAGGTTGCCCTCGCCGCGGAGGCAGCTGGGGCACTTGCCGCAGGGCGGCATCCAGCAGACGACGACATGGTCGCCCACGGCCAGCCCTTCGACGCCCGCGCCGACCTCGGTCACCTCGCCGGCGCCCTCGTGCCCCGGCACGAAGGGGGCGGGCTGCGGCAGCACGCCGCTCATCGCGGACAGGTCGGAGTGGCACAGGCTGGCCGCCCGCAACCGCACCTTGACCTTGCCGGGACCCACCTCGGGGAGGGTGACCCCGTCATGGACCTCGAGCTTCTCCTGGCCTGTCTCGTGCAGGACTGCTGCGCGCATGGCTGCTCCCCTGGTGGGTGCTCGGTGGTGGGTGCTCGGTGGTGGGTGGCTCCGAACGGAGCGGTGGTGGCTCAGTTGTAGGTGATGACGGTGTCGGCGAGGACCGGCGCGTCGGCGCGGTCCACCGAGGTGGCAGAGACCAGGAGCCGCTTGCCGTCCTCGTCCCAGACCCGGATCCGCAGGGTCTCGCCGGGGAAGAAGATGCCGGCGAAGCGGGTGCCGTAGCTGCGCACCCGGCTGGCATCGCCGCCGAGGACGGTGTCCACGACCGCCTTGAGCGTGGTCCCGTACGAGCAGAGCCCGTGCAGGATGGGGCGGTCGAAGCCGGCCAGCTTGGCGAAGTCCGGGTCGGCGTGCAGCGGGTTCCAGTCGCCGGAGAGCCGGTAGAGCAGCGCCTGGTCGTGGCGGACCGGCGCCTCGCGCTCCCACTCCGGCGCGCGCTCGGGCAGGGCGATGCGCTTGCTCTCGCCCCGTTCGCCGCCGAATCCGCCCTCGCCGCGGACGAAGACCTCGGTGTCGGTGGTCCACAGCGGGCCCTGCTCGTCGGCGGCCTCGCCGCGCATCACCAGCACCGCCGCCTTGCCCTTGTCGTAGGCCGCGGCGAGGCTGCTGGTGAGAACCGCCCGGCCCTCGACCGGCACCGGCCGGTGCAGCTCGATCCGCTGGCCGCCGTGCAGGACGTTGGCGAGGTTGATGTCCAGCCCGGGCAGGGTGAACACCCCCGCCTTGGCCAGGCCGCCGCCGGCGACGGTGACGAAGCTGGGCAGGACCTGCAGGTCCTTCTCATAGGTGTAGCGCAGCTCGTCCGGGTCGATCGCGGGACGCTGGGCCCCGGCGCCGACGCCGAGGTGGTAGAGCAGGACGTCCTTGGCTTCCCAAGCGAGGTCGGTGGTGCGCGGCGGGGCCGCGAGTGCCGTGACGGCGTCGATGGGCATCTGTCCTGCTCTCCTCTTGCTGCTGCTGTTTCCTGCTTGGTCCGGCTGCTTGGTCCTGCTGTTTGGTGGACCCCGACGCGTCCGTCCGCACCGTCGGACGCGTCGGGGCCGCTCTGCACGGGTCGCGGCTGGTTGGGTCGGCCGCGCCCGCGGGTCGGTGGGTCGGGCTCCGGCAGGGGCCCTTGTGCCGCAGCCTAGTAGAACGTGTTTCACCTGACTCACCGTCAGGTATAACGCATCACGGAGCCCTTGAGAACTCCCCGAGCCGCCCGACAGGTCAGCGCCGCAGCATGGTCACCACCGCCGCGCCGCCCAGTCCGATGTTGTGCGCCAGACCCACCCGCGCGCCTGCGACCTGCCGTTCCGCCGCCTCGCCGCGCAGTTGCCAGACCAGCTCGGCGCACTGCGCCAGCCCGGTGGCGCCCAGCGGATGGCCCTTGGAGATCAGACCCCCGGACGGGTTCACCACCCAGCGCCCGCCGTAGGTCGTCGCACCCTCGGCGACCAGCTTGCCGCTCTCCCCGTCCGCGCACATGCCCAGCGCCTCGTAGGTCAGCAGCTCATTGACGGAGAAGCAGTCGTGCAGCTCGACCACGTCCACGTCCTCGATGCCGAGGCCGGACTCCTGGTAGACCGCCAGCGCCGCGGCCCGGCTCATCGGCTTGCCGACGACGTCGATGCACGACCCCGAGGCGAAGCTCGCCTCCGTGTCGGTGGCCATGGCCTGGCCCAGGATCTCCACCGCGCGGTCCTGCAGCCCGTGCTGCTCGACGAAGCGCTCCGAGACCACGACGGCCGCCGCCGCGCCGTCCGAGGTGGGCGAGCACTGGAGCTTGGTCAGGGGCTCATGGATGGTCCTGGACGCCAGCACCTCCTCCAGGGTGTGCACGTCGCGGAACTGGGCCCTGGGGTTGGCCGCGGAATGGCGGTGGTTCTTCACTCCGACCAGGGCCAGCTGCTCGGCGGTGGTGCCGTAGCGCTCCATGTGCTCGCGGGCGGCGTTGCCGAAGATCTGCGCGGTCGGCGGCGTGGCCGCGAATCCATGCCCGGCCGCCATCACCCCGTAGTGCCGGGCCACCGGGCTGGTGGCGAAGTCGCCGGCCCCCGCACCCGCGCCGAGCGCGCCCCGGCTCATCTTCTCGAAGCCCAGCGCGAGGACACAGTCACTGCCGCCCCCCGCGACGAACTGACGGGCCATCATCAGCGCCGTGGAGCCGGTGGCGCAGTTGTTGTTGACGTTGTAGACCGGGATGCCGGTCAGCCCCAGCTCGTAGACGGCCCGCTGACCGGCCGTCGACTGCTGCAGGCAGTAGCCCACCGGCGCCTGCTCGACCTGCGCGTAGTCGATCCCGGCATCGGCCAGGGCGGCCTGCCCGGCCTCACGGGCCATGTCCCAGTACTGCCAGTCCCGGCTCTCCGGCTTCTCGAAGTCGGTCATGCCGACGCCGACGACGTATGTCTTTCCAGTCATTCGCCCGACTCCCGTCAGTGGCTGTGGTCAATCCCTCGGCAGCCCGAGGATGCGTTCCGCGACGACGTTCAGCTGGACCTGTGTGGTGCCGCCGGCGATGGTCAGGCAGCGCGCCATCAGGAAGGCCCGGGCCGCCTGGCCGCCCACCCCCTCCGACACCGCGCCCGCCGGACCGCACATCTCCAGCGCCAACTCGGCCACCTGCTGGGCATGCGGAGCCGACACCAGCTTGCGGACGCTGGCGCCCGGACCGGGGTCGAGACCGTCCAGGCTGCTCAGCGCCGTCCTGAGATCGATGCAGGTCAGGACATGCTCGGCGGCGACCAGCCGACCCAGTCGGGCGCTCCGGTCGCTGTCCGTCCCCAGGCCCGCACCCGACAGCGTCAGCAGCCTGCGCACCGCGTCGACGGTCGGGCTGGCGTCCGCCATGTGCACCCGCTCATGGCCCAGGGTGTGCCTGGCCACCCGCCAGCCGCCGTCCACCTCGCCGACCACCGCGTCGGACGGGAGGACGACGCCGTCCAGGAACACCTCGTTGAAGACCGAGTCGCCGGTGAGCTCGCGGAGCGGCCGGATATCGATTCCTGGAGTCGTCCGCATATCGACAAGGAAGTAGGTCAACCCCTGGTGCTTGGGCCGGTCCGGCGAGGTCCGCGCCAGCAGGATCCCGAAGTCGGCGGTGCGGGCGCTCGACGTCCAGACCTTCTGCCCGTCCACCCGCCAGCGCCCGTCCGGCAGTCGTACCGCGCGGGTGCGCAGCGATGCCAGATCTGAGCCGGCCTCGGGTTCCGAGAACAGCTGACACCAGGTCAACTCACCCTTCAGAGTCGACATCACGAAGCGTTCACGCTGCTCCGCGGTGCCATGGGCGACTATCGAGGGAATCACCCAGGTGCCGATGGTGAGATCGGGCAGCACCACCCCGGCAGCCCGCAGCTCCTGCTCCACCACCAACTGCCGCAACGCGTCCGCCCCGAGCCCGTACGGCGGCGGCAGGTGCGGAGCCGTCCACCCGCCCGGGGCCAGTCCGCGGCGCTGCTCAGCCGGGTCGAGCCCTCGGACGGCAGCGGCGGCGGCACGCGGTCCGGCGCGGAACTCCTCGGCCTCGGGCGGGAGTTCCAGCACCGGCCGGTCGAACCCCTGCTCCGCGGCGATCCGTGCCACCCGTCCGTCGAGTTCCGCACCGGCGCCCAGCAACTGACGCAAAGTCATCGCTCGCCGCAGCCGCAGATGCGCCGGATGCTCCCAGGTGAACCCGATCCCGCCGAGCACCTGGATACAGTCCTTGGCGTTCTCGAACGCCGCCTCCAGCGCCAGCGCCGCCGCGACCGCCGCCGCCAACGGCGCCGGGTCGCGCGCCGCCTGCCAGGTCGCGGCCCGGGCCGCCTCGGCCCGGACCAGCATCCACGAGCACAAGTGCTTGACCGCCTGGAACTGTCCGATCGGCCGCCCGAACTGCTCCCGCACCCGGGCATGCGCGACAGCCGTGTCCAGCGCCCACCCGGCAATCCCGCAGGCCTCCGCCGCCAGCACCACCGACGCCAGCGCCCGGACCTGCGCACCGTCCACATCGAGCCGCTGCTCCTCGGCCAGCAGCACCCCGGCGGCCCCGGCCTCGACCACCGCCAGCCCCCGGGTCAGATCCAACGCGGGACGCGGACGCACCTTCAGCCCCCCGGCATCCGCATCCGCGCCCGCATCCGTACCCACCGCGAACCAGCCCGACCCGCCGTCCTCCAACGCCGCAGCCAGCACCAGCACCTCGGCCTCGTCACCCCCGAGCACCGGACCGCTGCTCCCGCTCAGCCGCCACCCGTCGGCGACACGCTCGGCGCGCAAGCCGCCCGGCTCCAGCGCCAGCGCCCCCGTACAACTGCCGTCGCCCAGCCCGGCCAGCCACCGCTTGGCCTCCGCCCCATCGGCCGCAGCGAGCACCGTGGACGCCAGCAGCGTCGGCAGATACGCACCGGGCAGCACGGCACGGCCCGTCTCCTCCACCACCACGGCCAGGTCCAGCAGGTCTCCGCCGCCCCCGCCGTGCTCGCCGGGCAGGTGCAGGCCCATCAGCCCCTGCCCGGCGAGCCCGTCCCACCACGCCGCCCGCCCAGGACGCGCCCGCTCCTGCCCATCCACGGCAAGCGCGTCCCCAGCGGGCCCGTACCGTCCGAGCCGATCACGCACGACCTCCGGCGGGACCTCTTGCTCCAACCGGCCCCGCACGGCCGCCCGCAGCTGACGATGGTCCTCGCTGATCCCTATGGCCATGCGCTCCCCTTCGGCCCTCGGCTCCGGTCCACCCCGGCGGCATACGCTGCCAACCGGTATCTGACGCACCGTCAGATTAGAACCCGTTGTAGATTTCGGAAACCCCCGCCCCGCAGAACCTTCCCCGGGCACCTCCGCCGGTGGCCCGTGCGCGAGCGAAGGCCGCCCGGCGTACCGTCGAGTAGGGTCCAGACCCGGGACTACGCAGGCAGTGACAGGAGAGCAGCTCGGATGACGGACACCGACACGACAGCAACCACCGCCGGGGTGCCCTCCGCCGCTGTGCTCGCGGCGTTCGAGGGGGCGACCGGGTTCATGCCCGTGGGCGAGGGGCTGGCGCTGTATGCGGCGGCTGTCGCCGCGGCGGAGCGGACCGGGTTGCCGTTGCTGGAGGTGGGCAGCTACTGCGGGCGCTCCACGCTGCTGCTCGCCGACGCCGCCCGGCGGGCGGGTGTGACGGCGCTCACCGTCGACCACCACCGGGGGTCCGAGGAGCAGCAGCCCGGCTGGGAGTACCACGACGCCTCGCTGGTCGACCCGGAGGTGGGCCGGATGGACACCCTGCCGCGGTTCCGCCGCACCCTGCACGCGGCCGGGCTGGAGGACCATGTGATCGCCCTGGTGGGACGGTCTCCGCAGGTGGCGGCCGTGTGGGGTTCGCCGCTGGGGCTGGTGTTCATCGACGGCGGTCACACCGACGAGCACGCCACCGGCGACTACGAGGGCTGGACGCCGCACCTGGCCCCGGGCGGCCTCCTGGTGGTGCACGACGTGTTCCCGGACCCGGCGGACGGCGGCCAGGCCCCGTACCGGGTGTACCTGCGCGCGCTCGCCGAAGGCTTCACCGAGGTCTCGGTGACCGGCTCGCTGCGGGTGCTGCGGCGGGGCTGAGCAGCCGCCCCGCCCCGCCCCGTACCGGCACTGATCGCGGACAAGCTCCGCACCCCGGAGCCCGGCTTCGGTACGGTGGCGGGAACAGACGCGCCAGCGGGAGGCGGGGGAGGGACCGGCAATGGCCGATGCGGAGGACAGCGCACCTGCTGTGTGGGATCCCACAGCCAGGGACGGCGCGGGCGGCTGGGTGCGCCGTCGCGACCCCAAGACGGCGGCCATGTGGCAGCGGCCGGAGAACCAGGAGCCGGACGGGAGCCCGGAGGGCCCGGCGGAGCAGTCGGAGGCCGAAGCCGGCGAGGGACCGCAGTCCCCCGCCGCGTCCGACCTGTCGCCGCCGCCCGGGCCACCGGCCGTTCCACCACCCGGACCGCCGGCCACGCTGACAGCCCCGGCCCGGAACGCGGCCGCGAGCCCTGATTCCGGGCCCGGCCATGGCCCCGGACCCGCCCCCGACGGGGACGAGCCGACCTCCGTTCTGCCCCCGCAGCCGAGCACTCCGCCGCCGACGCAGTTCGACCAGCCGTTGGGCCGTCCCTACGTCCCCACAGCCAAGGACATACCGCAGGTCACGCCGCCGCAGGGCGGACCGGCTCCGGCCGGGCCGCAGCCACCGCCGACCGCGCCGGGAGCGGCGTACGGGTACCCGCCGCCGGCCCAGGGCACGCCGGGCTACAGCGCCCCCGGCTACGGGGCGCCGGGCTACCGGCCCCAGGGGGCTCCGGCCGCGCCGCAGTACGGCCCGCCCCCGGGCGGTGCTCAGCCGCCCTACCAGGGCCAAGGTCAGGGTGCGCAGGGCCCCTACCAGGGCCAAGGTGCCACCCTGCCCGGCCAGGCGCCGCACCAGCCGCAGCCGCAGCCGCACCAGACGCAGTACCAGCAGCCCGGCCAGCCCCCGCTGTACCCGATCCAGCCGCAGCCGCAGCACCAGTACGGCTACCCGCCGGCCTACCCCGGCGGCCCGGGCCCGGGCCCCGGCCCCGGTGGACCGGGCGGCCCCGGCGGCCCCGGCGGCCCCGGCGGCGGTGACGGTCGGCGGCGGAACCTTCCGCTGCTGATCGCCCTGGTCGTCGTGGTCGCCGCGCTGCTGGGTGTGGGCGCGGTCTGGGGTCTGGGCCTGACCAAGAACAAGGCCGCCGCGAGCAACACCACCGCGCCGCCGGTGGCCACCAGCGGCGCGCCCTCGACCAGCGCCGGCCCCTCGGACTCCGCCTCGCCGAGCGGCAGCCAGTCCGCCAGCCCCTCGGCGAGCGACACCGCGCAGGCCCAGTCGCAGGCGTCGGCCGTCGACCAGTTGCTCTCCACCTCGGCGAGCTCCCGTTCCCAGGTGGCCAATGCCGTCCAGGCGGTCGACAACTGCACCGACTCCGGCTCGGTCTCCAACGCCCAGAGCGTGCTGACCCAGGCCGCCCAGGCCCGGCAGTCGCTGTCCCAGCAAGCCGCCTCCCTGGACGTGTCCCAGCTCCCGACCGGGGCCGCCGCCGCGATGAAGACACTGAGCCAGGCCTGGTCGGAGTCGGCTGCGGCCGACACCGACTTCGCCACCTGGGCCGGGGCGATGGCCAACGGCGGCTGCACCCCCGGCAACTCCCCGCACACCGCCGATTGGAACAACGGTTTGAGTCAGAGCACCTCCGCAACCACCGACAAGAAGAGCTTCGTCGCGGCCTGGAACCCGATCGCGACCCGGTACGGCCTGGCGACAAGGACAGACGGTGAGATCTGACCACCCCCTCGACCGTTACGACGTCCCCGAGCCGCGCCGCCGGGCCGCGCGGGCAGCCACCGCCGCCGTGGTCGTGGCCGCCCTGGTGCCGCTGGGCTTCGCGGGCTGGCTGGGCTGGGAGGCCGTCGCCGGGCCCAAGAAGGACGGGAGCGGCGTGGCCGTGGGCAGCCTCCCGGCTCCGGGGCTGGCCACCGGACCGGCCGCCGGAGGGACCTCCGCCTCGGGAGCCGCCTCCGGCAGCGCGGGCCCGTCCGCCTCGCACCCGGCGTCCCGGGCGGCCTCAGCCTCGGCCTCGTCCTCGGCGTCCGCCGCCCACTCCGACGCCGGAAAGGTCCCGGCCGCGTCGGGGCAGCCCCTGGCGGGCAAGACCGTGGTGATCGACCCCGGCCACAACCCGAACAACGGCTCGTACGCCACCGAGATCAACAAGCTGGTCCAGATCGGCAACGGCACGACCAACTGCGACACCACCGGCACCGAGACCGACGGCGGCTACCTGGAGGCGGACTTCACCCTCGACGTGGCCCGGCGGGCCCGCACCCTGCTGGAGGCCGAGGGCGCCAAGGTGGTGTTCACCCAGGACGGCGCCACGACCTGGGGTCCCTGCGTCACCGAGCGCGCCGCCATCGGCAACAATGCCCACGCCGATGCGGCGATCTCCATCCACGGCGACGGGGCCCCGGCGAGCGACCGCGGCTTCCATGTGATCCTCCCGGCCGGCGTGGACCAGGGCGCCGCCGACAACCTGGCCATCGTGGCACCCTCCCGCACCCTGGGCGTCGATGTCCGCGCGGCCTTCCACAGCGTCACCGCCGAGCCGTTCGCCAACTACATCAGCAACGGATCCGGCCTCGACGTCCGCAGTGACCTGGGCGGACTGAACATGTCGAAGGTGCCCAAGATCTTCATCGAATGCGGCAACATGCGTAACGCGACCGACGCCGGGGAGATGACCAGTGCCTCCTGGCGGCAGCTCGCCGCGCAGGGGGTCGTCAAGGGGATCACCACCTTCCTGGAGAGCGGCAACTGACGGTGGGTCGCCGCTCCGGACGGCGGCGGCTTCGACGCCCGTTTCGACGCCGGTTTCGCTGCGTGATTCAACGTGGGTTTTGACGCGAACACACGAAACCGGAATGATCCAGACGTCTCCATCAAAGCCCGAACACCGTACGCTATGGGCGGTCCAAGCATCGCCCCACCAATCACGAGAGGGCTCTCACGGTGAACCCCAGAACCGTCACCAGGGGAGACGCGGCGCTCGCGGCTGCGGCGCTCCTGTTGCTGATCTCCTCGTTCCTGCCCTACTACAGCGCCGACTGCGGCAGCTCCACCAGCTGCACCGCCAACGCCTGGCACGGCAGCTTCTTCCCGCTGCTCCCCGCAGTGTTCTTCCTGGGCGTGATCGGCGCGGCGCTGGTGCTCGTCGGCCGGCTGATGCCGCAGGCGCCCAAGGTCGCCGGCATCGAACTGGCGCACTGGGGCACGGTGCTGACCGTCGCAGCGCTGTGGTCGGCGCTGTGGTCGCTGTTCTCCACCCCGTCCCCGCTGTTCAGTCACTCGTTCGGGGCATATCTCGGCTTTCTGTTCGCACTGTTGACGGCCGGTGCGGCGATCGCGACCCCGCTGCTGCCCGCTCTGACGGCACCGCTGGCCCCCGCGTCGCCGACGGCGCCGCAGCAGATGACCGGCCCCGGCGGCTACCCGACGTACGGTCAGCCGGGTCACCCCGGCCACCCCGGCCACCCCGGCCAGCAGCCCTACCAGCCGCAGCCGGGGCAGCAGTTCCACCACGGCCAGCCGGTGCAGCAGGCCCAGCCGGGCCAGCCCTTCAGCGGGCCGGTCGCCCCGGCGCCCAACCAGCAGCAGCCCCAGCCCCAGCCGTACCAGCAGCAGCCCAGCGGCTACGGCTACCCTCAGCCCGCCCCCGCGGCGTCCGCCCCGGCCCCGACTCCCGCCCCGGAGCCCACGCCCGCCGCGACCCCGCAGGACGCCCCGCCGCCGCGCGAGCGTGAGGACAACGCGACCGCGCTGCTCACGCCGGTGGTCAAGCCGCAGTCCTCGGCCGCAGCCGAGGAGCAGGCCGCCCAGCCGCACAACCTGGAGAAGGCGGCCCAGCCCGAGCCGGCCGCCGCGGCGCCTGCTGCCGCACCCGCCGCCGAGAGCCCGGCGGCACCGGCGTTCGCGCCGTTCTGGTTCGCCGTCCCCGCGCCCCGCGCGCTAGCTCCGGAAGGGGACGACGGGCCGTCCGTCGGCGAACTGGTCCCCGGCACCTGGTACCTGGCCATCGCGCAGCGCGGCGACGCCCTGCTCACCCAGACCCAGGAGGGCAAGCGCGGCCTGCTGTCCGACACCTCGGGCATCCAGCGCGGTTGACAGCGAGCGCACCTGCGCACACATCGGCGCCGGCATCGGCGCGCCTGACGGGCGCGGGCCGGGACAGTTCACCACTGTCCCGGCCCGCGCCCGTTGTGGCCTCACGCCACGCGCCCTACGCTCACCCCCAAGCAAAACTGACGGACCATCAGATCTGCTCCACGCCAGCCTCGACACCGACCTTGGGGGTCCCACCATGCGACTCGGGCTCGCACTCGGCTACTGGGGCGCCGCCCCCTCCCCCGGCTTCCTGGACCTCGCCGTCGAGGCCGAGCGCCTCGGCTACCACAGCGTCTGGACCGCCGAGGCCTGGGGCTCCGACGCGTTCACCCCGCTCACCTGGATCGCCGCCCGCACCACCACCATCCGCCTGGGCACCGGCATCGCCCAGATGGCGGCGCGCACCCCCACCGCCACCGCCATGCACGCGATGACCCTGGACCACCTCTCCGGCGGCCGGCTGATGCTGGGCCTGGGCCTGTCCGGACCGCAGGTCGTCGAGGGCTGGTACGGCCGGCCGTTCCCGCGCTCCCCGCTCACCGCCGTCCGGGAGTACGTGGACGTGGTACGCCAGGTGCTGCGCCGCGAAAACCCGGTGACCCTGGACGGCGCCTACCACCCGCTGCCCTACCCCGGCGCTGACGGCACCGGCCTCGGCAAGCCGCTGAAGCCGATCCTGCACCCGCTCCGGTCCGACCTGCCGATCCTGCTCGGCGCCGAGGGCCCCAAGAACATCGCCCAGACCGTCCGGATCGCCGACGGCTGGCTGCCGCTCTACTTCTCCCCCACCGCCCGGGGCGACGACCTCTACGCGGACGCACTGGCCCAGGCCCGCCCCGGCTTCACTGTCGCCCCGCTGGTCCATGCCCGCGTCTGCGAGGACGTGGCCGAGGGGCTGGCGCCGATCCAGGCCATGCTCGGCTTCTACGTCGGCGGGATGGGGGCGCGCGGTCGCAACTTCCACGCCGACCTGATGGCCAGGATGGGCTACGAGTCCGAGGCCCGGCGCATCCAGGAACTCTTCCTGGCCGGACGGCAGGACGAGGCCGTCGCCACCGTCCCCGCCGCCTTCGCCGACGAGATCTCCCTGGTCGGCCCACGCGCCCGGATCGCCGAGCGGCTGCAGGCCTGGACGGCGAGTCCGGTCACCGACCTGCTGGTCACCACCCGCGACCCGCTCACCCTGCGCACCCTCGCCGAACTGGTGCTGTGAGCGGAGCCACCCCTGTACCAACCGCGCCTGCACCACCCACACCTAATCCGACCAGCCTTGACGGAACGTCAGTCAAGCGTCAGGCCGTCCAGCCACAGCCCGACCACCCGGTCGTCGCCGATCACCTGGACGTCGTTCCTGCCGTCCGGCAGCCGCTTGTTGACCAGCAGCATCAGCTCCGCCGCGGGCCCCCGCAGCACCGCGTCGCCCTTGGCGTGCCCGTGCTCGTAGGTGAAGCCCTCCGGGGTGCGCCGCAGCAGCCATTCCCCCGGCACGTCGGTGCAGTGCACATGCAGGCTGTCGCCCTCGCCCTCGCCCCGCAGCCGGTCCCGGTTCGGGAACGCCCGGGACGCCGGTGCGAACGCATTGGCCAGCAGCTCGTCGATGTTGTCCGCGGCCAGCTCCGCGTCGATCCCGCCCGGCGTGCCGCCCACCGCCAGCTCGGCGTCGATCCGGTGCACCAGTGTCTCCTGTGCCATCCGCCGCCCCCACCAGCCGGTGCTGTGCTCCCCCGCCCAGCCCCACACCGGCACCCCGGGGCCGGCCTCCCGCAGCACCGCCGTCACCTGCAGGGCGCCGCGGAGCAGCCACTCGGCCAGTCCGGCCGGGTCGGCGGGGGCCTTGGCGTCGGGCAGGGCGCTCCAGTCGACCCGCTCCTGCGCACGGGTGCTGACGATCTGGGTCACCCAGCGGTGCACCTTGCCCAGATGGGTGCAGAGGTTGACGAGGCGCCACTCCGGGCAGCTGGGCACCATCACCTCGGGATCGCCCTCGGCCATCGCCGCGGCGAAGAGCCGCGCGTCCGCCTCCACCGCTGCCAGGTACCGTTCGTGTCCGAGCAAGTCCACCGCAGGTCACACCCCCTTCTGGAAACATCTTCCGTGTGCGTGGAAGTTAGCATCCCTCCGGGCCGGGCAGGCGTCAGAACATGAGCGGTCTCCTACGTCTGATCGGACTCGCCCTGTACATAGGGGCGCTGATCCTCGTCATCTGGTTCCTGCTGTACCTCTTCGACGCCAACACCGGCAACTCGGTGGTCAACTGGTTCCGTGAGGCAGCAGACTGGCTCGCCACCTGGTCCAGCCACCTCTTCCACGGCGCGGACATCCACAACAACAAGCTGCGCGCCCTGCTCGTCTTCGGCCTGCCGGCCCTGGTCTACGGAGCCGTCGGCAACGCCCTCGGGCGCACCGGCTCCCGCGAGTGACGGAGCGTCAGCACTCCTGCGGCGCGCAGCACTCGTCGGCGAGTCCGGTCGGAAGCTGTGCGCCGCCGAAGACGGTCGCGGTGGCCTCGTCCCCGCCCAGGGCCGCCACGGCCAGCAGCAGCGCGCCCGCCGTCCAGGTGGTGCGCTCCTCGGGCCAGACCGCGTCGTCCTCGAAGACGTAGCCGGTCCAGTAGCTGCCGTCCTGGTGGCGCAGGTGCTGGATGGAACGGAGTATCTCCACGGCGCGGTCGGACTCGCCGATCGCCCAGAGCGCCAGGGCCAGCTCGGCGCTCTCACCGCCGGTGACCCAGGGCCGGTCCGAGACGCAGCGGACGCCGAGGCCCGGCACCACGAAGCGGTTCCAGTCGCGTTCGATCCGCTCCGCGGCGGCCGCTCCGCGCAGCGCCGTCCCCAGCACCGGGTAGTACCAGTCCATGGAGTAGCGGTCCTTGTCCAGGAACGCCTCCGGGTGTCCGGCTACCGCGTGGCCGAGCCGTCCGGCGGCCAGCTCCCAGTCGGGCTGCGGCTCCTCCAGGCAGTCGGCGATGGCCAGCGCGCACCGCAGCGCATGGTGCACGCTGGAGCAGCCGGTGAGCAGCGCCTCGTCCGGCGCGCTCCCGTCCTCGTCGCGGCGCCAGGCGACGGTGCCGTCGGCCCGCTGGAGGCCGAGGACGAACTCGACCGCGCGGACCACGGTGGGCCAGACCTCCTCCAGGAAGGTGTCGTCGCCGGTGGCCAGGTGGTGGTGCCAGATCCCGACGGCGATGTAGGCGCAGAAGTTGGACTCCCGGTTCCGGTCCGTCACCACGCCGTCCGTGTAGGCGGAGTACCAGGAGCCGTCCGGGTTCTGATGCCGCATCAGCCAGCGGTAGGCAGCCTCGGCGGCGGCGTGCTCGCCGGCCACGTCCAGGGCCATCGCGGCCTCGGTGTGGTCCCAGGGGTCCAGGTGGCCGCCGGCGAACCAGGGGATGCCGCCGTCGGCCTGCTGGTCGGCGAGGATGCTGCGGACCGTGGCGGCGGCCTGCCCGGCGTCCAGCACACCCGGCAGGACCAGGACCTCGGGGACGGCGACGGGCCCGGTGCCCGCCGTCACCCGAGCACCGTCCGGTCGGCCCGGGGCTTGGTCGCATAGGCGACGAAGCTCTTGCCGATCAGCGGGTTCAGCGCGCTCTCGGCGGCCCGGGTCAGTCTGCTGATCACCGGGGTGCCGACGATGTCCCAGACCAGCAGCTGGTGGTAGGCGCGGACCGGCAGCGCCTTGTCATTGTCGACGCCGACCGCGCACTTGATCCACCAGTACGGCGAGTGCAGCGCATGGGCGTGGTGCTGACCGTAGGGCTCCAGCCCGGCCTCGCGCATCCTGCCGACCAGCTCGTCGCCGCGGTAGATCCGGATGTGGCCGCCCTCGACCTCGTGGTACGCGTCCGAGAGCGCCCAGCAGACCTGCTCGGGCAGCCAGCGCGGCACGGTGATCGCGATGGAACCGCCGGGCTTGAGCACCCGGACCATCTCGGCGAGCACGCCCTTGTCGTCCGGGATGTGCTCCATCACCTCGGAGATGATGACCTTGTCGAAACTGTCGTCGGGGAAGGGCAGCGCCAGCGCGTCGCCCTCCATCGCGACCGCCGAGGCGCCGGCCGGGGCCTCGCCCTCCTGCTCCATCGCCGAGAACCAGCGCTTGACCTCGCGGATCTCCTCCGCGTTGCGGTCCAGGGCGATGACGCGGCCACCGCGCCGGTAGACCTCGAAGGCGTGCCGGCCACCGCCGCAGCCGAGGTCGAGCACCCGGTCGCCGGGGGCGATCGGGAAGCGGGAGAAATCGACGGTCAGCACGGTCGCGGGGCTCCATTCGCGTCGTCGACGCCGACGGCTTCGGGCAGTCGGGCAGTCGGGCGTCGGTCACGTGGGAAGACAGGGGGAGGGTCGGGCAGGGATTCGAAGGCTCGAAGGGTTCGCGGGCGACGGGTCACCCGCGGGCTAGACGTACCTCCAGCCGTCGCCGGTCCGGGCGCGTTGCCCGACGCCGGTGGCGATGGCCTCGCGGTAGCGCTCGGCGGTGAGTTCGGCGGCGCGCTCCCAGGTGAACCGGGCCAGCACCCGCTCGCGTCCGGCGGCGCCGATCCTGGCCCGCAGTTCGGCGTCGTCCAGCAGCCGGCCCAGTGCCACCGCGAGCGCTCCGGCGTCGCCCGGGGGCACGGCCAGGCAGGTCTCGCCGTCGGCGCCGGAGACCTCGGGGATCGCGCCGCCGGTGGTGGCGACCAGCGGGGTGCCGGTGGCCATCGCCTCGGCGGCGGGCAGCGAGAAGCCCTCGTAGAGGGAGGGCACGCAGGCGACCTCGGCGCTGCGCACCAGGTCGACGAACTCCTGGTCGTCGATGCCGCCGCGGAACTCCACCGCGCCCTCCAGGCCGAGCCTGCGGATCGCGTCGGCCACCGGCCCGTCCTCGCGCCGCCGGCCGACCACGACCAGGTGCGCCTCACGCTCGGTGCGGACCTTGGCCAGCGCTTCGACCAGGTGGACCAGGCCCTTGAGCGGGACGTCCGCGCTGGAGGTGGTGACGATGCGTCCGGGCACTACCGGCACCGACGGGTCCGGCGACCAGAGCCGGACGTCCGCGCCGATCGGCACCACATGGATCCGCTCGGGGCGCACGCCGAGGTGCTCGCTGATCTCCCGGCCGGAGCTCTGCGAGACCGTCAGGATCGAGTCCAGCCGCTGGGCGACCCGGCGCTGCATCCGGGTGAAGCCGTACCAGCGGCGCACCGACAGCTGCTTGAGCGGGCCCTCGGCGGCGGCGAGGTCCAACTCCCGGTCCACGGTGACCGGGTGGTGGATGGTGGTGACCAGCGGGAAGCCGATGCGCTCCAGGCCGAGCAGGCCGTAGCCGAGGGTCTGGTTGTCGTGCACGACGTCGTAGCGGCCACGGTGCCGGGCCAGGTGGCGACGGGCCCGCATGCTGAAGGTCAGCGGCTCGGGGAAGCCGCCGGTGCGCATGGTGGCGTACTCGACCACGTCGGCGAGGCTGCGGTACTCGCCGAGGCGGGGATTGCGGAACGGGTCGGGCTGCCGGTACAGGTCCAGGCTGGCGATCTCGGTGAACGAGAGCCTGCCCCGTTCGACCTGGTCCAGCACCGGGTACGGCTGGCCGCCCAGCACCTCGACGTCATGGCCGAGCCGGGCCAGCTCGCGGGAGAGGTGACGGACGTAGACACCCTGCCCACCACAGAAGGGGTTGCCCTTGTAGGAGAGCAACGCGATCCGCAGCGGCCGGTCAGCGGGCGCGTGGCCCCGCACGGCACTGGTCACCTTGGATTCTTCTCCTCTGTCAGCGGCTGCCTCGGTCAGGGTAATCTAGAACACGTTCCAATGATGCAGCGCATGGAGCCCCTGAGATTACCGGCCCGTAGCTTTCGGCTCCGGAGCAGGGCTGGTGATTCGCGCCACCCGTGGTGTCTGCGCCATCATTCGGAACACCGACAGCACAGCGCCGACAGCACGACGACCCAGACGGGGTGAGCGACCTGACCACCAACCCCAGGCCGCCGGCCGCGCCGCCGCTCACCGAGCGGCAGGAGGCCCGACGCCGCCGGATCCTGCACACGGCGGCCCAGCTCGCCTCCCGCGGGGGCTTCGACGCCGTGCAGATGCGCGAAGTCGCCGAGAGCTCGGGCGTCGCTCTGGGCACGCTCTACCGCTACTTCCCCTCCAAGGTGCACCTGCTGGTCGCCACCATGCAGGACCAGCTCCAGCTGATGCAGTCACAGCTGCGCAAGCACCCGCCCTCCGCGACCGACCCGGGCGCCCGGGTCACCGAGACGCTGATGGGCACCTTCCGCGGGCTGCAGCGCGAGCCGCAGTTGGCCGAGGCCATGGTCCGGGCGCTGACCTTCGCCGACCGCTCGGTGAGCGCCGAAGTGGACCAGGTCAGTCGGCTCACCGCGGTGCTGATCACCGAGGCGATGGCGTTGGACCACCCGCTGAGCCGCGACCAGTTGGCCGCGGTGCGGGTGATCGAGCACACCTGGCACTCGGCGCTGGTCACCTGGCTGAGCGGGCGCGCCTCGATCGCGCAGGTGCGGATCGATCTGGAGACGGCCTGCAAGCTGCTCGCGGAGTAGCTGCCGTCGGTTTTCGGGTGCGGCATGAGCATGGCTTGTCGCGCAGTTCCCCGCGCCCATGGGGGCTGCAACTGAGCCACTGCGGGCGAGTTGCACTGTCCAGGGGCGCGGGGAACTGCGCGACAAGCCAGCAACGGTCCACACCTGAAAAAAGAACCGCACCCCCGTCAGTCCGGCGGAAAGACGGGCTCGCTGCTCCCGGCGAGCCGCAGGCGGATGGCCTCGACGGGACAGCTCTCGGCCGCTGCCAGCAGGGACTCCGCCGCGTCCGCCTCGTCCTCCACCGGATGCGACTGCCGCGCGGCGTCCAGCCGGAAGCCGTCCGGCGCCGAGGCCACGCAGAGCCCGGAGCCGATGCACACCGACCGGTCCACCTCCACCCGCCAGCGGTCCCCCATCAACCC
>NZ_BBPM01000017.1:42183-46211 GCF_000787775.1 Streptacidiphilus carbonis
CGGGCCCGCCCTGCACGGGCGCATACCCCTGCGGCAGGTGGACGGTCTTGGCCTCCAGGTAGGAGTCCAGCCCCTCCGGCCCGAACTCCCGGCCGATCCCGGAGTTCTTGTAGCCGCCGAACGGCCCCTTGAAGTCCAGGCTGAAGGTGTTCACCGAGAACGTGCCGGTACGGACCCGCCGGGCCACCCCGATCCCGTGCTCCACATCCCCGCACCACACCGAGCCGGACAGCCCGTAGTCCGAGTCGTTGGCGATGCGCAGCGCGTCCGCCTCGTCCTCGTAGGGGATCAGGCAGACGACCGGGCCGAAGATCTCCTCCCGGGCCACCCGCATCCGGTTGTCCACGCCGCCGAGCAGGGTGGGCTCGACGTACCAGCCCTTGGGCTGGGCCGCGGGCACTCCCCCGCCGGTGAGCACCTTGGCGCCCTCCTCCTGGCCGATCCTGATGTAGTCCAGGTTGCGCTGCTGCTGACGGCGGGTCACCAGCGGCCCGAGCTGGGTGGCTTCCGCCAGCGGGTCGCCGACCACCAGCGCGTCCACGGCGGCGACCAGCTGCTCGGCGATGTCGTCGTAGCGGGACCTGGGCGCCAGGATGCGGGTCTGCGCCACGCAGGCCTGGCCGTTGTTCATGTAGGCCGAGCCCATCAGGCTGGTGACGGCGGCGGGTACGTCGGCGTCCGGCAGCAGGATCGCCGCCGACTTGCCGCCGAGCTCCAGGGTGACCCGGGTGAGGTTGCGCGAGGCCACCTCCATGATCCGCTTGCCGGCCGCGACCGAGCCGGTGAAGGAGACCTTGTCGACGCCCTCGTGTCCCACCAGGTACTCGCTGACCTCGCGGTCGGCGGGCAGGATGCTGAGCACCCCCTCCGGAAGCCCGGCCTCGCGGACGATCTCGGCCAGGATGTAGGAGTCCAGCGGGGTCTCCGGCGAGGGTTTGAGGATCACCGCGCAGCCAGCGATCAGCGCCGGGGCCAGTTTGGCGGCGGCCACGAACTGCGGCACGTTCCACGGGACGACGGCGGCGACCACACCCACCGGCTCGCGCCGCACCATGATCGGGCCGAGTACCCCGGTCCGGTGCTCCTCGAAGGAGAAGTCCCTGGCGGTGGAGATCGCCGCGTCCCAGATCATCATCGGGCCGTAGGCCTGGGCCAGGATGGACCAGGAGTACGGCGAGCCGTTCTCCGAGCTGATCACCCGGGCGATCTCGTCCGCCCGCGCGGCGATGCCGTCCTTGATCCGCTCGGCCACCGCGAGCCGCTCGGCCAGCGGCATCCGGGGCCAGGGCCCCTCGTCGAAGGCCTTCCTGGCGACGGCGACGGCCCGGTCGACATCCTCGCGGGAGGCGTGCGGCACCCGCCCGATGACCTCCTCGGTGTGCGGGGAGACCACCTCGATGACGTCCCGCCCGGCGGGGGCGACCAGCTCGCCGCCGATGAAGAGTTCGCCGTACTCCACTACCTCGGCCATGCCGTCCTCCGCATCGTCCTGACGACCCGTCACTTACGGCGGTTGATAGAACTGATACCAGTTCTACTTATTGAGGGCAACGGTCGTGCAGTAGGCTGCCCGACTAGTTGCCTTATACATAGAACACGTTCTATACAGCGGCCCGGGAGAGGACGGCAGCATGGCCCCCACGGAGAAGCCCCCGCCCCCGCCGACCCAGGACCTCGGCGGCGGGGTGTGGAGCATCACCGTCCCCATCCCGGACAACCCCCTCCGCTACACCCTCGTCTACCTGCTGGAGAGCGACCGCGGGCCGGTCCTGGTCGACACCGGCTGGGACGACCCCTCCGGCCGCGAGGCCCTCGCGGCCGGCCTGGCCGCCGCCGGCCACACCCTCGCCGACGTCCACGGCGTCCTGGTCACCCACCACCACCCGGACCACCACGGCCTCTCCGGCCATGTCCGCGAGCAGTCCGGCGCCTGGATCGGCATGCACGGCGCCGAGGCCGCCGTCGTCCGCGCGCTGCACACCCACAGCTCCGGCCGCTGGGTCAGCCGGATGGCCGAGCTGATGCGCGGTTCGGGCGTCCCCCAGGAGCACCTCGACGGCCTGGGCCACTTCGGCAGCGCGAGTGCGCCGCTGGCCGACACCCTCCCCGACCGCGAGCTGGTGCACGGCGAATCGGCCGGGGTGCCCGGACGCGGAGTGCGCGTCATGTGGACCCCCGGGCATACCCCGGGCCATGTCTGCCTCTACCTGGACGAACCGGACCGCCCCACCCGGCTGCTCTCCGGCGACCACCTGCTGCCCACCATCAGCCCGGTGGTCAGCCTGTATCCCGAGGCTTCCTATCCCGGGAACGAAGCGGGCGACGACCCCGCCGACCCGCTCGGTGACTTCCTCGACTCCCTGGAGCGGATCGCCGCGCTCGCGCCCCAGGAGGTCCTGCCCGCGCACCAGTACCGCTTCGCCGACGCCCCCGGACGCGTCCGGGACCTGCTGGACCACCACGCGGTCCGGCTGGCCGAGCTGCTGGTGCAACTCAAGCACGAGCCACTGACACTCTGGCAGTGCGCCCAGCGGATGCACTGGAACCGGCCCTGGGACGAGCTCGGCTTCGTCGCGCGCCACCTGGCCCTCTCCGAGGCCGCGGCGCACGTCAGACGGCTGGTGAAGACCGGCCTGGCCGAGGAGACCGGCACCGGCGACCCGCAGTACTTCATCGCCGCGGACTGACCGGGACCCGACGGGGTGAGGGCGGGACCAGTCGCACGGTCCGGATACAGTGGCCGCACAACTTGATCCCGCTCCATCCGCCCCCTGACGGGGGAAGCCGGTGCGATTCCGGCACTGACCCGCAGCCGTACAGTCGGAACACCCGTCAGAAGGCGAGCGGCACCGTCGAGGTCTACGGTCGCCAACCGCTCACCGAAAGGCTCCACCCATGCTCACCGCCGCCCGCCTGGGCGCCGTCGCGCTGTCCGCCGCCGTCCTCACCGGCACGGCCGCCCCCGCGTTCGCCGCATCGGACACCACGAGCGCGAGCCCGGTCCGCATCCCGGCCGGGCTGTACGGCCTCAGCGACCCGACCTATGACGGAGTCTGGCGGCAGGGGCTGAGCCTGCTGGCCCTGCACACCCAGGGAGTCACCCCGGCCGCCTCGGCGGTCAGCTGGCTCACCGGCCAGCAGTGCGCGGACGGCGGCTGGCCCTCGTACAACGCCGACCCCGCCAAGGGCTGCACGGCCGCCACCGAGGACACCAACTCCACCTCCGCCGCCGTCCAGGCGCTGGTCGCCCTCGGTGGCCACGACGACGCCGTGGCCAAGGCGGTGGCCTGGTACAAGAAGGTCCAGAACGCCGACGGCGGCTGGTCCTACAACCCTGGCGCGGCCAGCGACGCCAACTCCACCGGCGTGGTCGTCAGCGCCCTGGCCGCGGCCAAGGCCGACCTGGCCTCGGTGGCCAAGGGCGGAAAGACCGCGCTGGAAGGACTGCACAGCTTCCAGCTCGGCTGTTCAGCCGCCAGGGCCGAGCAGGGCGCCTTCGCCTACCAGCCCGACAAGAGCGGCAAGCTGGTGGCCAACGACGTCGCCAGCGCCCAGGCGGCGCTGGCCACCGGCAGCGGCTTCCTCCCCGTAGCCCCGGCGGCCCCGGCGGCCGGGGCCGCGTCCGCCGCCTCCGCCTCTGCCACCTCCGGGGCGAGTTGCTCGGACTCCCAGCAGTCGGCCTCCCAGTACCTGGCCGGACGACTCGGCTCCGGCGACGAGCACCTGACCAGCCAGTTGGCCGGCGCCAGCCCCGCCCCCGACTACGCCAGCACCGCCTGGGCCGCCCTGTCGCTGGCCGGCAGCGGCCGCCCCGCCGACGCCAGGAAGGCGGTGGAGTGGCTCAGCGCCAACAGCGCGGCCTGGGCCAAGGGCGCCGGCGCCTCCGGCTACGCCGTACTGATCCTCAGTGCCCACGCCACCGGCGTCGACCCGACCCACTTCGGCGCCTCGAACCTGGTCGCCCAACTGGAGGCGGCCGGACCGGCCCCGGCCGGGACCGGCGCGGCGAGCGCAACCGCCGCCGCCGC
>NZ_BBPM01000017.1:46506-145217 GCF_000787775.1 Streptacidiphilus carbonis
CGGCCCCGGCCGGGACCGGCGCGGCGAGCGCAACCGCCGCCGCCGCCACCACCACCACCACCACCACCACCACCACCGCTTCCGCTTCCGCTTCCGCTTCCGCTTCCGCCAAGAAGTCCTCCAGCAGCTTCAACCCCTGGTGGCTCCTCGGCGTCGGCCTGATCGCGGGCGCGGGCATCGGCATGTACATCAGCTTCAACCGGAGTAGGCGACGGGTATGACGGTACGTCGAAGTGGCACGGTGGCCGGACTGCTGGCCACCGCACTCCTCCTGGTCCTGGCAGCGGTCACCCCCGCCGCCGCCAGCAGCTACCGCTACTGGTCCTTCTGGCAGGGCTCGGGCAGCAACTGGACCTATCAGCAGGCAGGCCCCAACACCTACCGCCCGGCCGACGGCTCGGTCGACGGCTGGCGCTTCGGCGTCAGCGCCGACAGCGCGAGCGCGGCCAAGCCGGAAGCGGCCCCCGACTTCGCCGCCATCTGCGGCGGTACCCCCGCCGTCAGCGGCAAGAAGCGCGTCGCCGTGGTCATCGACTACGGCACCGCCGCGGAAGCGCCCTCCGGCTCCACCCCGCCCAGCACCACCCCGCGCAGCAGTTGCGCCGTCCTGGCCACCGACGCCACCTCGGCCCAACTCCTCGCTCAGGTGGCGCCCCCGCTGCGGTACGACAGCAACGGCATCCTGTGCGCCGTCGACGGCTACCCGAGGACCGGCTGCGGCGAGGTGGTCAGCGGCGCAGCCGCGACCAGCACCGCCACCGCGGCCGCCACCGGCAGCGCGACCGCCGCCCCCGCACCCGCCAAGTCCTCCAAGGGCGCAGGCTGGGTGATCGGCGCCGTGCTGCTCCTCGTCCTGATCGGGGCCGGGTACTTCCGGACCCGTCGCCGCAAGTCCGAGTAACCGACTGTGCCGCAGCGCAACCTGCACCCGGGCGCCTGGTGGCTCTGGGCCCTCGGCCTGGCCACCGCCGCCTCCCGCACCACCAACCCGCTGCTGCTGCTCCTGATCACCGCCGTGGCCGGCTATGTCGTGGCAGCCCGCAGGACGGACGCGCCCTGGGCCCGCTCCTACAGCGTGTTCCTCAAGCTCGGCCTCCTCGTCCTGGCCATCCGCATGGTGTTCTTCACCGTCCTCGGCTCATCGATCCCCGGTATCCACATCCTGTTCACGCTCCCGCAGATCCCGCTCCCCTCCTGGGCCCCGGGCGTCCAACTCGGGGGTCCGGTCAGCCTCGAAGGGCTGTGCTTCGCCCTGTACGACGCCCTGCGGCTGGCCGTCCTGCTGGCCTGCATCGGCGCGGCCAACGCTCTGGCCAACCCGGCCCGGCTGCTCCGCAGCCTGCCCGGCGCGCTGTACGAGGCCGGGGTCGCCGTCGTGGTCGCGCTCACCTTCGCGCCGAACCTGGTCGCGGACGTGGGCCGGCTCCGCGCCGCCCGCAGGCTGCGCGGCCGTACCGAGCGCGGCGCCAAGGCGCTGCTCACCGTCGGCGTCCCGGTTCTGGAGAACGCCCTCGAACGCTCCGTCAGCCTGGCCGCGGCCATGGACACCCGCGGCTTCGGCCGCACCGCGGACGTACCCACCGCCGTCCGCCGCACCACCGCAGCCCTCACCCTCGCCGGGCTGCTGGGCGTCTGCGTCGCCGCCTACGGCCTGCTCGGCGCGGACGGCAGCGTCTGGGCGCTGCCGCTGCTCATCGTCGGAGCGCTGGCAGCAGCCGGCGGACTGCTGCTCGGCGGCCGACGAGCCGTCAGAACCCGCTACCGCCCCGACCCCTGGGCCTGGCGGGAATGGACCGTAGCCGGCTGCGGTATCGCGGTAGCAGTGATCATGGTCAGTCTGGGCCCGGCCTTCGCCGACGCCCTCAATCCCCCAGCCGTACCGCTCGCGGCTCCCACGCTGCCCCTCCTTCCCGCAGCGGCGATCCTGGTCGGGCTGCTGCCCGCCGTCACCGCCCCCGTAGCACCCCGTGCCGCTTCCGTCTCCCGTCCAGCTTCCGTCTCCCGCTCGAAGGAAACCCCGTGATCACCTTCGAACAGGTCTCAGTCACGTATCCCGAAGCATCGCACCCGGCACTGACATCCCTCGATCTCACCGTCCCCGAGGGCGAGCTCTGCCTGCTGGTCGGCCCCTCGGGATCGGGCAAGTCCACCCTGCTGGGCACCGTCAGCGGCCTGGTCCCGCACTTCACCGGCGGCGTGCTGCACGGCCGGGTCACCGTCGCCGGACGCGACACCCGTACCCACCGCCCCCGCGACCTCGCGGACGTCGTCGGCACGGTGGGCCAGGACCCGCCGGCGCACTTCGTCACCGACACCGTCGAGGACGAACTCGCCTACGGCATGGAGTCCCTGGGCCTCGCCCCCGAGGTGATGCGGCGCCGGGTCGAGGAGACCCTGGACCTGCTCGGCCTCGCCGAACTGCGCAACCGCCCGCTGGCCACTCTCTCCGGCGGCCAGCAGCAGCGGGTCGCCATCGGCTCCGTACTGACGGTCCATCCGAAGGTCCTGGTGCTGGACGAGCCCACCTCGGCACTGGACCCCGGCGCCGCCGAGGAGGTCCTCGCCGTCCTCCAGCGCCTGGTCCACGACCTGGGCACCACGGTGCTGCTCGCCGAGCACCGGCTGGAACGCGTCGTCCAGTACGCCGACCAGGTCATCCTGCTCCCCGGCGGCGGCCAGGCGGCCCGCTTCGGCGAGACGGCCGACATCATGGCCGTCTCCCCGGTGCACCCCCCGGTGGTCGCCCTGGGACGGGCGGTCGGCTGGTCCCCGCTCCCCCTCTCGGTCCGCGACGCCCGCCGCCGAGCCGCCCCGCTGCGCGCCCGGCTGGCCGACCTGAAGCCCGCACCGGCGCCGTCACCGTCCGGACGATCCGCCGGGTCCGCTCCGTCCTCTGGGTCCGACGCGTCCACCGCGTCCACTCCGTCCGCTCCGTCCCCTTCGCCCGCTCCGGGCTCAGCCCTCGCCGACGTCACCGCCCTCGCCGTCCGCCGAGGCGGCGTTGAAGCCCTTCGCCGAGTGGACCTCACCCTCCATCCCGGCCAGATCACCGCCCTGATGGGCCGCAACGGAGCGGGCAAGTCCACCCTGCTCAACTCGCTCGTCGGACTGCACGCTCCCACCTCGGGCCGGGTCGACGTCGCAGGCCTGACCCCGCACAAGGCCAAGCCCGCCGTCCTGCTCAAGCAGGTGGGCCTGGTTCCGCAGGAACCCCGCGACCTGCTCTACTGCGACAGCGTCGGCGCCGAGTGCGCGGCCGCCGACCGGGACACCGGCGCAGCTCCCGGCACCTGCCGGGCCCTGGTCGAACGCCTGCTCCCCGGCATCCCGGACGCCGTCCACCCGCGCGACCTCTCCGAGGGCCAGCGGCTCACTCTCGCCCTGGCCGTCGTGCTCACCGCGCGACCCGGCCTGATCCTGCTGGACGAGCCCACCCGGGGGCTCGACTACGCCGCCAAGTCCCGCCTGGTGGACATCCTCCGCGACCTCGCCGCCACCGGCCACGGCGTCCTGCTGGCCACCCACGACGTGGAACTCGCCGCCGAACTGGCCCACCGCACCGTCATCCTGGCCGAGGGCGAGATCGTCGCGGACGGCCTGACACCCGAGATCGTCGTCTCCTCCCCGGCCTTCGCCCCCCAAGTCGCCAAGATCCTCAACCCGGAGCCCTGGCTGACGGTCCGCCAGGTCACCGAGGCGCTGGCAGGCAGCGAAGGCAGCCCAGGCAGTGTAGACATCGCAGGCCAGATATGAGTGCCGAGCGGAGCACCGACCGCCTCGCCCTCTCCCGCCCGGTCCCCCTCGGCCGCCGCTCCACCGCCATGCTGCTGCTGGTCTCCGCGATCGGCGTGGTCGGCTTCGGCTGGCCCCTGCTCGCCGCCCCCACCTCCGGCCTGGCCCATTCCGGCGACGCCCCCTGGCTGTTCGCACTGCTGCTCCCGCTGCTGCTCGCGGTCGTGGTCGCGCAGATCGCCGAGGGCCGGGTCACCACCGGCGGCCAGGCCGGGCTCCAGACCAAGTCCATCGCCCTGCTCGGCGTCCTCGCCGCAGCAGGCGCCGCACTCCGACCCCTGGGCGCGGGCACAGCCGGCCTGGAACCCACCTTCTTCCTGATGGTGCTCTCAGGACGGGTCCTCGGTCCAGGCTTCGGCTTCGTCCTCGGCAACCTCTCCCTTTTCGCCTCCGCCCTGCTGACCGGCGGCGTCGGCCCCTGGCTCCCGTTCCAGATGCTCGCCATGGGCTGGGTCTGCCTGGGCGCCGGCCTGCTACCCGCCCCCGCCACCCTGCGCGGCCGCCGCGAGTTGTGGACCCTGGCCGTATACGGGGCGGTCTCGGCCGAGCTGTACGGACTGGTGATGGACCTCCAGGGCTGGCCCTACATCGCCGGCCTGGGCACGGCCGTCTCCTACGTCCCCGGCGACCCCCTCGGCGCCAACTTCGCCCGCTTCCTCGCCTACCACTTCACCACGGCCCTGGGCTGGGACATCCCCCGTAGCCTCCTCACCGCCGTCCTCTGCCTCACCCTCGGCCACCCCCTCCTCGCCGCCCTCCGCCGAGCCTCCCGCCGAGCAGCCTTCGACGCCCCGACCACTTTCCGCCCGCCACCGCCGCCTCCGCCGCCGCCACTGCGTTGACGCCCCACGCCTGCAACGGCATTCGCCCTGACGCGACCTTGCCATTCACGCACCGATTTCCACCGAACCCCCGCCACTGGGGGGCGCACGCCCGGCCCCGCGCCCGGGCCCCCGCTTGTCGCTGCCTTGCGGCGGAGCCGCGAGACGGCGCATGTTTCGGAGGTCGGCCGCACCCCGGCAACTCGGCCGCGGAGGAATCCCGTGTCCCCCTCCCCGGCGCCTCCCTATGATCACCGCATGGCTACCGCTTCCCTGAACGGCGTCTCCGTCAGCTACACCGACGAGGGGGACCGCAGCGCCCCCGTCCTCCTCCTGATCCACGGGCATCCGTTCGACCGCTCCATGTGGGAACCCCAACTGGCAGCAGCCGTCGCGGCCGGGCGTCGCGTCGTCGCGCCCGACCTGCGCGGATACGGTGGGACGAGCGTCGTCCCCGGCGTGACCGGCTTCGAGGCGTTCGCCGCCGACCTGGCCGCCCTCCTCGACCATCTCGGCGTCGCCTCCGCCGTGGTGGGCGGGCTGTCGATGGGCGGTCAGATCGCCATGGAGTTCTGTCGTCTCCACGCGGACCGCGTCCAGGGGTTGATCCTCGCGGACACCTTCCCGCGCGCCGAGACCCCGGAAGGGAAGGTCTTCCGCAACAACCTGGCGGACCGCCTGCTCAAGGAGGGCATGGACGGCTACGCGGCCGAGGTGATCGACAAGATGGTCGCGCCGGCGACCATCGCCGCACGGCCCGAGGTCGCAGCGCACGTCCTGCGGATGATGCGTTCGACCTCGCCCGAGGGTGCCGCCGCGGCCCTCCGCGGGCGGGCCGAGCGGCCCGACTACTGCGAGCTGCTGAGCCGGACGGCCGTCCCCGCCTGGGTCGTGGTCGGCTCGGACGACACCTACACCCCGGTCAGCGACGCCGAGTTCATGCACCGGCAGCTGCCGCACTCCACCCTCACCGTCATCGAGGGAGCGGGCCACATGCCCAACCTGGAGTACCCGGCGGAGTTCAACGCCGCGCTGACCGCCTATCTGGAAGGCCCCGCCGCCTCCACCCGTTAGCCCTGGCGGCACCGGTGGCTCGGGTGGGCAGAAGAGACGACGGACCCGGCCTCCCCTGCTCAGATCCGCTGCAGGATCGTCCCGGTCGCCAGCGCGCCGCCCGCGCACATGGTGACCAGGGCGAACTCCTTCCCCGTGCGCTCCAGTTCGTGCAGCGCCGTGGTGATCAGGCGGGCGCCGGTCGAGCCGACCGGGTGGCCCAGGGCGATGGCGCCGCCGTTGACGTTGACCTTGTCCATGTCGGCCTCCATCACCTGCGCCCAGGACAGCACGACCGACGCGAAGGCCTCGTTGATCTCCACCACGTCGATGTCGGAGAGCTTCATCCCGGCCTTGCCCAGCACCGCCCTGGTCGCGTCGATCGGGCCGTCCAGGTGGTAGTGCGGGTCGGTGCCGACGACGGCCTGGGCGACGATGCGGGCGCGCGGGGTCAGCCCCAGCGCCCGTGCCGCGCGCCGGGACGCCCACATCACCGCGGCCGCGCCGTCGGAGATCTGCGAGGACGTGCCCGCCGTGTGCATCGCGTTGGGGAGCACCGGGCGCAGCCCGGCCAGCGCCTCCAGCGAGGTGTCCCGCAGCCCCTCGTCCCGGTCGAACAGGCGCCACATGCCGTGGCCGGCGAGCTGCTCCGCCTCGGTGGTCGGCACCTGCACGGCGTACGTCTCGCGCTTGAACCGCTCCTCGGCCCAGGCGTTGGCGGCGCGCTGCTGCGAGGCCTCGCCGAAGCGGTCCAGGTCGATACGGCTGAGGCCGCGCCGCCGCGCGATCCGCTCGGCGGCCTCGAACTGGTTGGGCAGGTCGACGTTCCACTCCTCAGGGAACGGGCGCCCGGGCCCGTGCGCGGAGGCGGCGCCGAGCGGCACCCTGGTCATCGACTCGACGCCGCAGGCGATGCCGACGTCGATCACCCCGGCCGCGACCATGTTGGCGACCATGTGGTTGGCCTGCTGCGAGGAGCCGCACTGGCAGTCGACCGTGGTGGCGGCGACCTCGTACGGCAGGCCCATCGCCAGCCAGGCGGTGCGGGCGGGGTTCATCGACTGCTCGCCGGCGTGGGTGACCGTCCCGCTGACGATCTGCTCGACGACGTCCGGCTGCACGCCCGTGCGGGCGAGCAGCTCCCTGAAGGTCTCCCCGAGCAGATAGCCGGGGTGGAGGTTGGCGAGGGCTCCGCCTCGCTTACCGATGGGGGTGCGCACTGCTTCGACGATGACGGGTTCAGCGGCCATGACTCGCCCTCCGGAAGCTCCGGCGCCCTCGGACGCCGGAGAGAACTGATACGCGTTCTAGTTCTGGCCACCTTTGTATTCGCCGTGAGCACTGTCACGCAAGGCTCTTGCGCGGACCAGAACTCCGCGGCGGTCCCAGGGCTTCCCCCCGGGAAGTCGCGGCACTACGGTCGTGGGTGTATCTGACGATGCGTCAGCTGACTCGTCGGTAGCTTTGGAGGCCCCGATGACCTGCCCGGCCCTGCCCGACGGCTTCGACTTCACCGATCCCGACCTCAACCAGCAGCGGGTCCCCCTCCCGGAACTCGCACTGCTGCGCAGCACCGCCCCGGTGCAGTGGATCGCCCAGCCGCACGGCACCACCGGCTTCGACGACGGGGGCTACTGGGCGGTGACCCGGCACGCCGACGTCAAGGAGGTGTCCGTCCACCCGGAGACCTTCTCCTCCAGCCTCAACACCGCGATCATCCGCTTCAACCCGGAGATCACCCAGGAGGGCAAGGACGGCCAGAAGCTGATCATGCTCAACATGGACCCGCCGGAGCACACCCGGCTTCGCCAGATCGTCCAGCGCGGGTTCACGCCGCGGGCGATCAACGCGATGCAGCAGGCGCTGCGGGACCGGGCCGAGCGGATCGTGGCCTCGGCGCTCAAGGAGGGCACCGGCGACTTCGTCCGCGACATCGCCTGCGAACTGCCGCTGCAGGCCATCGCCGAGCTGCTCGGGATACCCCAGCAGGACCGGGCCAAGATCTTCGAGTGGACCAACAAGATGGTCGCCTACGACGACCCGGAGCTGGCCGTCACCCAGGACGTCGGCATGCAGTCCGCGTTCGAGCTGATGATGTACTCGATGGGGATCGCCGAGGAGCGGAAGGGCTGCCCGGCCCACGACATCGTCACCCAGCTGGTCAGCGCCGAGGGGCAGGGCAACCTCAGCTCGGACGAGTTCGGCTTCTTCGTGCTGCTGCTGGCCGTCGCCGGGAACGAGACCACCCGCAACGCCACCAGCCACGGGATGCACGCCATGCTCACCCACCCCGAGCAGTGGGAGCTCTACAAGGAGCGCCGGCCGCAGACGGCCGCCGACGAGATCGTCCGCTGGGCCACCCCCGTGATGTCCTTCCAGCGCACCGCGACCCAGGACACCGAGCTCGGCGGGGTAGCCATCGGCGCTGGTCAGCGCGTCGGCATCTTCTACAGCTCGGCCAACAACGACCCCGAGGTGTTCGACCGCCCGGAGCACTTCGACATCCTCCGCGACCCCAATCCGCACCTGGGGTTCGGCGGCGGCGGACCGCACTTCTGCCTGGGCGCGAACCTGGCCCGGGTGGAACTGGACCTGATCTTCAACGCGATCGCCGACACGCTCCCGGCGATCCGGCTCGCCGGCGAGCCGCGGCGGCTGCGGTCCGCGTGGCTCAACGGGGTGAAGGAGCTGCCCGTCCGGTACGTGTAGCGGTGGGACCTCGGCTGCGGCATGTGCCGGGCCGACCGCGCAGTTCCCCGCGCCCCTGGGGGCTGCAACTGAACCACAGTGAGCAAGCTGCACCATCAGGGGCGCGGGGAACTGCGCGACAAACCATGCACACGCCGCGGCCAAAAGCGGGAGACTAGCCCGTTCGGACCCCACCGCAGGCAGCCCCGCTGCTCCGCTGAAAGCCTGATGACCGGTCCGTTCGGACCGCATCGGTACAGCGGACAGCGGAGGGTCGATGGCCCAGCAGCAGGCAACCGCGGGGGCGCCGGACAGAGCACCGATCGAGGAGAGCTCAGGCCGGGTCAGGCTGGTGTTCCTCGGCGTGATGCTGGGCATGTTCCTGGCCGCCCTCGACCAGACCATCGTCTCCACCGCGCTGCCCACCATCGTCGGCGACCTCGGCGGGGCCAACCACCTCTCCTGGGTGGTCACCGCCTACCTGCTCGCCGCCACCGCCACCACCCCGCTGTGGGGCAAGCTCGGCGACCTCTTCGGCCGCAAGTACGTCTTCATCATCTGCATCGTCATCTTCCTGATCGGCTCGGCCCTCTGCGGCGTGTCGCAGAACATGCTCCAGCTGATCATCTTCCGGGCCCTGCAGGGCCTGGGCGGCGGCGGGCTGATGGTGCTGGCCATGGCGGTCATCGCGGACGTCGTGCCGCCCCGGGACCGGGGCCGCTACCAGGGCGTCATCGGCGCCGTCTTCGGCGTCTCCTCGGTGGTCGGACCGCTGCTCGGCGGCTTCCTGGTGGACAACCTCAACTGGCACTGGGTCTTCTACGTCAACCTGCCGGTCGGCATCGTCGCGCTGTTCGTGATCGCGACAGCGCTCAAGGCCAAGAACCCGGACGTCCGCCCGAAGATCGACTACCTGGGCACCTTCCTGCTGGCCGCCGCCTCCACCTGCCTGGTCCTGATCGCCAGCCTCGGCGGCACCACCTGGTCCTGGAACTCCGTCGAGGTGTGGGGCTGTGCCGTCGGCGCGGCCCTGCTGATCGGCGCCTTCATCCTGGTCGAGCAGCGGGTGGACGAGCCGGTGCTGCCGCTGCGGCTGTTCCGCAACCCGGTCTTCACGGTCTGCTCGGGCATGGGCTTCGTCATCGGCCTGTGCATGTTCGGCGCGCTGTCCTACATCCCGCTCTACATGCAGGTCGTCAACGGCAACTCGCCGACCGTCTCCGGGCTGCGGCTGCTGCCGATGATGGCGGGCGTGCTGATCACCTCGATCGGCACCGGCCAGCTGATCAGCAGGACCGGGAAGTACAAGATCTACCCGATCATGGGCACCGCGCTGACCGCGGTCTCCCTGGTGCTGCTGGCCCAGGTGGACGACACCACCAGCGACACGATCATGGGTCTGTACATGCTGATCCTGGGTCTGGGACTGGGCCTGGTGATGCAGGTGCTGATCATCGCGGTGCAGAACGCCACCGACTTCTCCGACCTCGGCACCGCGACCTCCGGCGTCACCTACTTCCGCTCGATCGGCGGCTCCTTCGGCGCGTCCATCTTCGGCACCGTGCTGAACAACCAGCTGAACCACAAGATCAGCTCGGCCCAGGCGAACGGCACCCTGTCGCCGCAGTTCCCGGCGAAGGAGGTGCTGGCCGACCCGACCATCGTGCACAAGGCGCCCGCCGCACAGCGACCGCTGCTGGAGCCGTTCCTGCACATCTACGCCGTCTCGCTGCAGACGGTCTACCTGGTTGCGGCCGCGATCGCGGTGATCGCCTTCCTGCTGGCGCTGTTCCTGCGCGAGGTGCCGCTGCGCACCTCGACCCGTACCGCGGAGAGCGGCGAGGCGGCCGGACTGCCGACCTTCCGCACCTCGGCCGAAGAGATCGAGGGCATGGTCACCCGGCTCTCCAGCCGCGAGAACATCTGGGAGCGCTACGGGCGGGCCATCGACAGGGCCGGCCTCGACATCAGCGTGCCGATGGCCTACGGACTGTTCCGGCTGCACCACGCCGGTCCGGTGACGGTGGAGGAGATCTGCCGTCGCAACAAGTTCAAGGCGGACGAGATCCGGCCCAAGCTGGACGCCATGGAGCAGTCGGGACGGATCCGGACGGACCCGGACGGGACGATCCGGCTGACCCCCCAGGGCGACGAGGTCATCACCAAGCTCAGTGAGGCACGACTCGCCCTGCTCAACGAGAAGTTGGAGGGCTGGTCGCCGGAGCAGCACGCAGAGCTGGTGGCGATGCTGAGGGAGCTGGCGGACAACTCGATGGACGCCCCGGGACAGGTGATGAACTGACGCTCCCGGCGCCCTGACCGCGACCGCATCGTTGTTCTCGCTGGACACGGCTGCCACAGTGAACTGATGTCCTGCATAATCGTCCCCTGTTCGACTTGGCACAGGGAGCTGATGGTGGGACAGATCTGCGGCAGATGCGGCCTGGCGTTGTCGAGCGGCGGCTGCGGCTGCCGTCCGGACGACGCCGAGACGGCGGTGCTGCCGGTCATCGGCGGCCCTGAGCTGGTACGTCCCTACGTGCACCCGGCCGACGCCGCCGACAACGCCGAAGCGCGGAACGAACCGGCGGCCCCCGGGACCGCCCTCGAACCCCTGCTCCCGGCCGCCCGCTATCTGCCGGCCACCGCGCGGATGCCCGAACGGGGCGGCTCCGGGCATCACCGGGCCGAGCCGCGCGACAACCTGCCGGTGCTGCGCACCGCCCCGCTGCCGGCAGTCCGGCACCGCGCGGGCCCCCCGAGCGCGGGGCGGCGCAGACGGCGCGGTCTGCTGATCGCCGCGGGTGCGCTGGCAGTGGCCGGTCTGGGAACCGTGGCGGCAGCCGTCCCGCACATATTCAACGGCGGCACCACGGACCAGTCGCTGCCGGGGCCCGGGGTGACCGTGGCGATGGCCTCGTCGGACCCGGACACCGCCACCGCGGACGCCCCGTCCGCGTCCGCCGCCGCCACCTCCCCGTCGGCGGCGGCATCCGCCGCGGCGACCCGGCGCGCGGCGGCGCAGACCTCGACCTCCGCGCGTCCCGCACCGAGCTCGCCGCCCTCGCAGACCCGGTCGCAGTCGCAGTCGCAGTCGCGGAGCAGCAGCGCCTCGCCGAGCCCCACGCCGCCCAGCAGCACGCCGTCCGCCTCGGCCGCCGCGTCGGCGTCCGCCGCCCTGGCCGGCGGGTCGACCAGCCTCCAGTTCGGCGACTCCGGCTCGGCCGTGGCGACGCTGCAGTCGCAGTTGCGCGCGCTGTGGATCGACCCCGGCCTCAAGGTCGACGGCGACTACGGATCCCGTACCGAGCAGGATGTGGCGACGTTTCAGGTCTGGTTCGGCGTCCAGGGCGACCCCAGCGGCGTGTACGGGCCCAACTCCCAGGCCAAGATGGCCCAGCTGCAGCACCAGCACTGACCCGAGCCGACCCGCGCCGACCGCACCGGGCCGGGCGGCGTCAGCCGGTGATCGCACCGAACAGGCTGACGCCGGCCATTACGACCATGATGACGGCGGCCACCTTGGTGATCACCGCCAGCGGTACATGCTTCATCAGCTTCTGGCCGCCCACGATCGCGATCGCCGCCACCGCGCACAGCCCCAGCCAGGAGCCCAGGAACACGGACAGCGGGTCCGCGTACTTCGCGGCCAGGTTCGCGGTGGTGATCTGGGTCAGGTCGCCGAACTCGGCGATCAGCACCATCAGGAAGCCCGCCCCGGCGACCCGCCAGAACCCGGTCGACCTGGGCTCCTTCACCGACTCGTCGTCCTCGTCCTCCTCCTTCTGCAGGAGCAGCATCAGCGCGCCGCCGAGGAACAGCAGGCCGACGACCAGCTCCACCCAGCGCTGCGGCAGCAGGGTGAGCAGACTGCCGGCCGCGACGGCCAGCGCGGCGTGGACCGCGAAGGCGGCGGCGATTCCGGCGAAGACATAGCTCGCGCGGTAGCGGGTGCCCAGGACCAGACTGGCCAGCGCCGTCTTGTCGGGCAGTTCGGCCAGGAAGATGATGCCGAACGTGATCGCCATGATGGTGATGTTCACGGTGGTGTGCGTCCTTGGGAGGTCATGAGCGCTGCCCCGGCTTCATGATCCGTTCCCGGAGTCGCTTCGGCCCGGCAGGACTCGGGGCCGAAGACGTCCGCATCCGTCGGGGTACGACGAGGCGGACGGGGAACCTGGAGTGACTGCGCGGCCGAAGGTCTCACCAGCACCAGCCGCCGTTGGACGCTCAGCGGTGCCCCGGGCGCCGGGCGGCCCGCGTGGAGCGGGGCTGCCGGTATGTCGACGGTCCGGTGGGGGCTACTCCCCTTCGATCAGCGACAAGCCTACCTGACATGCTCGACAATCCATGCCCCCAAGGGTGAGGGTGAGGGTATGGAGTACACCTCACTCGGCCGCACCGGCCTGTCCGTGTCCCGCCTGTGCCTGGGCACGATGAACTTCGGCCCGCTGACGGCCGAGACCGAAGCCCACCAGATCATGGATGCCGCCCACGAGAGCGGCATCAACTTCTTCGACACCGCCAACGTCTACGGATGGGGTGAGAACAAGGGCCGCACCGAGGAGATCGTCGGGACCTGGTTCGCGCAGGGCGGCGGACGCCGCGAGCGGACCGTGCTGGCCACCAAGCTCTACGGCCGGATGGCCCCGGACGGGGCGGCCCACTGGCCCAACGAGGACAAGCTGTCCGCGCTGAACATCCGCCGCGCGGTGGACGCCAGCCTCAAGCGGCTGCAGACCGACTACATCGACCTCTACCAGATGCACCACGTCGACCGGGCGACTCCGTGGGAGGAGATCTGGCAGGCGATGGAGGTGCTGACCGCCCAGGGCAAGATCCTCTACGTGGGCAGCAGCAACTTCGCCGGCTGGCACATCGCCACCGCGCAGGCGGCCGCGGCCAAGCGCAACTTCCTCGGCCTGGTCGCCGAGCAGTCCCTCTACAACCTGCTGGCCCGCACCGTCGAACTGGAGGTGCTGCCCTCGGCCGAGTACCACGGCCTGGGCGTCATCCCCTGGTCCCCGCTCCAGGGCGGTCTGCTCGGCGGCGTGCTGCGCAAGGCCGGCGAGCAGGGCGGTCGCAGCGCCGACCGTGCCAAGAAGCTGTCGGCCGCCGAGCGCGACCAGCTGCAGGCGTACGAGGACTTCTGCGACAAGCTGGGCCAGGAGCCCGGCACCGTCGCGCTGTCCTGGCTGCTGCACCAGCCGACCGTCACCGCTCCGATCATCGGACCGCGCACCCCCGGCCAGCTCGAAACCGCCCTCAAGGCGGTGGAGGTCAAGCTGGACCAGAGCGACCTCGACCGGCTGGACGAGATCTTCCCGGGCCACCGCACCGCCCCGGAGGACTACGCCTGGTAGCCGTGGCCGACACGGCGGCGGCAGCACAGGAGACCGGTAAGAGCACCACAGCCCGTTGACGCCCCGACAGGTGTGCAACGGGCTGGTCCGGGAGCTGATCACGGCCTCCGGGCATGCCGGAGTCGGCCGACAGTGGCCGGCTCCGGCATTTCCATAGCGCACACACAGCCCGAGCGCCACGGTTCGCCCGTGTCATCGTTGTACGATCCGTCACGCCCGCCTACGTCATCGAGTCGGCGCATTCGACGATCACCGAGGTGGCGTGTGCCTCAGCAAGCAGATCTCAGCCTTCGGCCCCGGACCGTGAAGCGTCCCGGACCCGAATCCCGGCTGGCCCAGCGGACCGTGTGGGTGCTTCCCACCCTGGCGACGCTCCTCCTCGGCCTGTTCCAGTCGCCCCACCCCGAGCTGTGGCGGGACGAACTGGCGAGCGTCGACGCGTCCAGCCGCAGCATCGGCCAGCTGTTCGACCTGCTCGGCAATGTCGACGCCTCAACCGGCTTCTACTACGTGGTCCTGCACTTCTGGACGGCGGTGTTCGGCGACTCGCCGGCCGTCCTGCGGCTGCCCTCGGTGCTGGCGATGGCCGGCGCTGCCGCCTGTGTCGCGCTGACCGGCAGACGCCTCTTCGGGCGCTGGGCCGGGATCTGCGGGGGCCTGCTGTTCGCACTCGTCCCCAGCATCTCCCGGTACGGCCAGGAGGCCCGCGCCTACGCTTTCGCCGTCTGCGCGGTGGCCCTGGCCACCCTGCTGCTGCTCCGTGCGTTGGACGGCGCGACGGCACGGGTCCCGGACGAGCGGGCCCCGAGGATTCCCGAGCAGGGCCCGACGGACGTCCGCCGGAAGACGTCGTGGGGCCGCTGGGTCGGCTACGGCGCCGCGCTGCTGCTGATCGGGCTGTGCCACATCGTCGCGCTGGCCTGCCTGGCCGGGCATCTGGTGCTCCTGCTGCTGCACTGGCTCCGGACCCGCGACAACCGCGCGCTCCGCTGGTGGGCGGGCAATGTCGTGGCGGCCCTGGCGCTGCTGTCGCCGCTGGTGGTCCTCGGCCAGTCCCAGGTGGGCAACCAGCTCAACTGGCTGCAGGCGCCCAGCCTGGCGCATCCGGGGACGACCCTCAAGTGGATGCTCGCCTCGCTGTTCGCCTCGACCGGTGTCACCGTGCTCTTCCTCGTGCTGAGCCTGTTCGCGCTGCTGCTCCGGCGCCGCTACCGCGACCAGCTGCTCTTCGTGGTCGCGAGCGTGGTCCTGCCGATCCTCGCCATTCTGGTGATCTCCCGTCTGGGCACCTCCTACTGGCTCGGCCGCTATCTGATGTTCACCCTGCCGGCCTGGTCGGTCCTGGCCGGCGCGGGCACGATCGCGGTGGCACGGCTGCTCGCGGACCGGCTCGCCCCCGGCTCCCGCCGGGTCAGGCGACGCATCTTCGCCGGCGCCACCGCGCTGAGCGTCGCCGTCGCCGTCCTGGTCGGCTACTCGGACCAGGCCGCGATTCGCTCCTACACCTCGCACAGCGACACCCTGTACCCGAGGATCTGGCCGGGCTCCGACTGGGACTACCAGGGAGTGGCGCGGGTGCTGAAGCAGCACGCCCGATCCGGGGACGGCGTCTACTACGGCGGGTCCCCCATCTACTTCGCGGGCGCCGGCGTCGAGTTCTACCTCGACGGCGCAGTGCGGCTGGACCAGTTCCTGGTGACCCGACCGGCCGCCGAGACCGGCAGCTACAGCCCGGGCTACTGCACCGACGTCTCGGCCTGCGTCGCCAAGGCTCCCGACCGGGTGTGGCTGGTCACCGCACCCGACCGGCCGGGGCCGGAGGACTCGAAGGCCCTGCGTGCACTGCTGGGGTCGGGTACGTTCAAGGTCACCGCCCGGTACTCGATGGACAACGTGGTCCTGACCCTCGTGGAGCGAAAGGGCTGACACCATGGCCGACCGCACCGACCCCGGCCCGTACATCGCCTTCCTGCGGGCGGTCAACGTCGGCGGCCGCAAGGCGCCGATGGCCACGGTGCGTGAGCTGTTCGGCGAGCTGGGACTGAAGGACGTCCGCTCCTACATCGCCAGCGGCAACGTCTTCTTCCGACCGGCGGACACCGGGCGCGGCGCCGTCGACCGCTCCGCGCTGACCTCGTCCATCGAGGCCCAGCTCGCCGAGGGGCTCGGCTTCGAGGTGCCGGTGATGGTCAGGACCGCCGGCGAACTGGAGGCGGCCCTGTCAGCCGCCCCGTTCGACGGAATCGAGGTCGCCCCGGAGATCCGCCTGAGCCTGGCCTTCAGCTCACAGCCGCTGACGGGCCTTCAACTCCCGCAGCGCTCCCCAAGGGCGACTGGGAGATCCTCGGGGCGACCGCGGGGGAACTCTTCGTGGTCCTGCACCTGCCCAACGGCCGTATGGAGGGCAACCCGATGGCCTCCATCGAGAAGACCCTCGGCGTACGGCTCACCTCCCGCTTCCACCACACCGCCGCGAAGATCCTGGCAGCGGCCCGGGGGTAGCCGTTCGGCTCCGGCGTGTGCCTGGCAGGTCGCGCAGTGCCCCGCGCCGCTGATAGTGCGACTTACTCACCATGGTCCAGTTGCAGGACCATAGGGGCGCGGGGAACTGCGCGCCCAGCCCGGACGTCCCGCAGCCGAGCTCCGGCAGAAGTCCTGCTAACCCTCGACCGCCTCCCGGATCACAGCCAAAAGCTCCCGCAACCTCTCCCGATCCGCCGCATCCAACCCCCGCGTCGCCGCCGCCAGCGCCTCCCGGTCCACCGCCTCCGCCTCCAGGTGCCGCTCGCGGCCGACCTCCGTCAGCGTCAGCAGGAACGCCCTGCGGTCGACCGGGTGGCGCACCCGCGCCACCAGCCCCTCCCGCTCCAGACTGTCCACCACCGTGGTGGTGGTCCGCGCGGCCACGCCCAGCATCTCGCTGAGATCCCGCATCCGCAGCGGCTCCGGGGACGCCGCCAGCATCCGCATGGCCCGCACCCGGGCCACCGACGCGCCGCACTCCCGCAGCCGCGCGTCGGTGAAGGCGCGCAGCCGCACCGTGGTCGCGAAGAGCTCGTCCACCAGGATGTCGCTGCTGCCGGGTGCCTTCATCAGCACGCCCCTTTTCTGCATCCGCTTCTTGGCGCGAAAAATCTTGTGAGCACGCACATAGTGAGTATGCTCAGTACTATGTTCCTGCGCTGACACTGCCGTCACGATCATCCACCATGCGCCCACAGGACCGTTCCCCATGGCTCACCGCCACCTCAGCCAGCGCGTCGTCGTCCCCGTCATGTTCGTCGCCACCGTCTTCATCGTCATCGTGGACGGCGCGATCACCACCGTCGCCCTCCCCGCCATCGCCCGACAGTTCCAGCTGGCACCCGCCCGGCTGGACGCCGTGGTCGTCGTCTACCCGGTCTGCGTGGGAGTGGCCGTCCCCGCCTCCGCCTGGCTCGGCGACCGCTTCGGCGGCAAACGCCTGCTGCTGGCGTCGATGGCCCTCTTCGCCGCATCGTCCGCCCTGTGCGGGGCCGCAGGCAATCTCGGCACCCTGGTCGCCTTCCGGGCGCTGCAGGGCCTGGCCGGCGGACTGCTCACGCCCGTGGCCGGCGCCCTGCTGTTCCGTACCTTCTCGGCACGGGAACGGGTCCGCGCCTCCCGGGTGCTGATCTTCCCTCAGCAGATCGCCCCGGCCGTGGCCCCCATCCTGGGCGGAGTGCTGGTCGACGGCCTGTCCTGGCGCTGGGTGTTCTACGTCAACCTGCCGCTGGGGCTGGCCGCCGTGCTCTTCGGCCTCGCCTTCCTCGAACCGCACCGCCCCGAGCAGCACGGACCCGAGCAGCACGGCCGACGCCGCTTCGACCTGCCCGGACTGCTGCTCTCGGCCGGCGGTCTGGCCGGGCTGACCTACGGCATCTGCGCCGGCTCCGACCACGGCTGGACCTCGCCGGGCATCCTGCTCTCGCTGCTGACGGGGGCCGCCCTCCTCGCCGCCACGGTCCACGTCGAACTCCGCACCCGGGACCCGATCCTGCGGCTCACCCTGTTCCGCGACCGGCTGTTCCGCGACTGCAGCGTGATCTCGCTGATCGGGCTCATCCCCATCCTGGGGGCGATGTTCCTCGGCCCGCTGTTCATCCAGGACGCGCTGGGCGGCAGCGCGATGGACTCGGGCACCAGCACCTTCACCGAGGCCTTCGGCGTGCTGCTCACCGTGCAGGTCGCCGGGGCCCTCTACGCCAGGGTCGGGCCGCGCGCGATCATCGGCGGCGGGCTGCTGGGGGTGGCCGCCGTCCTGGTGCTCTTCTCCACCTGCGATCTGCACACCAGCCTGTGGACCTTCCGGCTCTACATGTTCCTGCTCGGCGTGGCCATGGGCGGGGTGTTCATGCCCACCACGGTGGCCTCGATGAGCACCATCTCCAAGGCCGACATGGCGCAGGCCTCGACCCTGAACACGGTCGTCCGGCAGACCGCGGGGGCCCTGGCACCCGCGGTGGTGACCACCCTGCTGGTCGCGGGCGGCTCCGGGGCAGCCGGCTCCGGCGGCGCCGGCCCCTCGGTGTCGACGTACCAGGACGCCTACCTGGTGCTCGCCGGGATCGCCCTGCTGTCGGCACTGTATGCGTTCACCTTGCGGGACGGCCCCGCCCGGCAGGCCGCGACCAGCGGAATCCCCGAGCCCGCCGAACCCGCGCCGGTGGGCTGACCCCCGCGGCTCCCGCGCCGACGTCTCAGCCGGGCCCGCCCCAGTCGAGCGTCGGCGCGAGGACCCCTTCCAGGGTCAGCAGCCAGCGCTTCACCTCCATGCCGAGCGCTCCTCCGCCGAACCCGCCGATGCCGTCCGCCGCCACCACGCGGTGGCACGGCACCAGCAGGAACAGCGGGTTGGAGCCCATGATCTGGCCCACCGCGCGCGCGGCCAGCCCGCCCTGGTCCAGCACATCGTCGAAGACGCCGCTGCGGGCGGCCAGTTGGCCGTAGGCGATGGTCTGCCCGTAGCGCACGGTCCGCTGCAGCGTCTGCAGCACGGACCGCTGCGGCCCGGCCGCCGTCGCACGCCAGTCGATCGGCAGGTCGAAGGCCTGCCGCCGCCCGGCGAAGTACTCCCCGAGCCGGGCGGCGACCAGGGCGGCCTTCTCCTCGTCCCCGGCCCGGACCGCGTCCGCCCGGCCCCCGTCAGCGCCGACGCCGTCGCCGAAGGTCATCCCGACCACCCCGCCGTCGGTTATCCCGACCCGGACCGCGCCGCTGGGCAACGGCGTCGGCACGGAGAACCACGACGCGGGTACGGATCCGGCGGAAACAGGCCCGGTGGAGACGGGAACGGACATGGGCGCGACCCCCTTCAGGCTCTCAAAGCCGCTGCAGCCACCACGCTACTTCGCGGCACTGACAACCGGCCGGGCCCGCACCCAGGTCCGGTCCTCGGTCAGGTAGGTCTCGACCGACAGCCCGGCTCCGGCCAGCGCCTCGGCGAAGGCCTCGTCGGTGAGCGGTCGGGAGAGGAACACCTGGGTCCAGGCCGCGTCCGGGAAGACATAGTCGAACTGGACCGACCGCACCCCGTCCCCCACCGGCTCGGACGAGGCCAGCCGGAAGACCGCCTTCCCGCCGTAGGCCGGACGTTCCCAGGGGGCCCTCTCGTGCCACCCCTCGCCCTCCTTCTGGAACAGCACGCAGCCGTCGTCGGCGACATACCGGCGGCAGGTGCGCAGCAGCCCCTCGCGCACCGCCAGGTCGCCCGCGTGCACCAGGAAGGAGGCGAGCATCACCACGTCGAAGCGCTCGCCGCCGAGGTCGAGGTCCTCGATCGGGCTGCGCACGGTCCTGGCCCCGTGCACCCGCTCCAGCATCTCCGCCGACTCGTCCACGGCCGTGACCGTGAAGCCGCGCTCCAGCAGCGGATGCGTCACCCGGCCGACGCCGCACCCCAGTTCCAGGATCGAGGCGCCGGCCGGGACCGCCGCCTCGATCACGTCCGGTTCCTCACCGATCGGCAGCCGCTCGTACAGCTCCACCGCGCAGCCGTCCGGGGTGATCGGCCCCGGCCCCGTGCCCGCATAACCGGTCCGCATCCGTCGAGTCGTCATGCAGGCCATCCCAACATGCCGTCAGTGGGTCTGGCCAGTGGGCCGGACCACGACCGTGTTCACCTCGACCCCGGCCGGCTGCCCGAGCGCCCACACCACCGCGTCAGCGATATGATTCGGCGTCAGCACCGGTCCTGCGGGCACCTCGTGGCTGGGGTGACTGCTCCAGAACGGGGTGTCCACCCGCCCCGGTGCGATCAGGGTGACGCCGACCCCGGAGCCGGTCACCAGCACCCGGGCGTTCTCCGCGAGCGAGGTGAGCGCCGTCTTGGAGACCGAGTACATGTTCCCCGGAGTGTTCTTGATCCCGGCGGTGCTGCCGATCAGGACGATCCGGCCGCCGCTGCGGGTCAGCTCCGGCAGCGCGGCCTTGATCAGCACGGCCGGGGCCAACACGTTGACCAGCAGCATCTCCCGCCACTGCTCGGGGTCGCCGTCGGCGAGGTTGTCGTGCGTCGAGAAGCCCGCGTTGGCGATCACCGCGTCCAGCCGGCCGAACTCCTGGACGGTGGCGCGTACGGCGCCGCCCACGGAGGCGTAGTCGGTCGGGTCGGCAGCGATCGGCAGCAGCACATCCCGTCCCGCTCCGATCTCCGCGGCGAACCGTTCCAACCGCCCCTCGTCCCGCCCGGTGACCCCGACCCGGTGCCCGGCGGCGAGCAGGTGTCCGACCGTGGCGGCGCCGATGCCGGTGGCACCGCCGGTGATCAAGGTGACGGGCTTGGCGGTGGTGTCACTCATCCTGACTGCTCCCCCTGGTAAGGATCTTCAAAGCAGTCATTGTGCAGCACGACCGCCGACGCACCACCGAAAACCAGTCGCATCCGGCACACCGCACCCTGCATGATGCTCGACATGTCCAGCTACGTCATCGCACTCGAGCCCGCAGTCGCGGGCGCGATGACCGCTGCCCTGGCACTGGCCCTGGCACTGGCAATCGCGCCGGCACCCGCGTTCGCGGACGCCGCAGCAGCAGCCGCGGCCTTCGACGGCGCGCGAAGCTGACCTTCCCCGGGATGTCCCGGGACCTCGGACGGGGAAGGTCGGCCCCGCCCCTGAGGTCCCCACCCGCCAGTCCTCGGAGTCAGCCGCTGAGCTTCCCGAGGCCAGTCACCACCAGGATCCAGCATGTCCAAGCAGAACTACCTGCGCACCAAGCCGCACCTCAACATCGGCACCATGGGCCACGTCGACCACGGCAAGACCACCCTCACCGCCGCCATCACCAGGGTCCTCGCCGACCGGGGCAGCGGCAGCTTCGTGCCGTTCGACCGGATCGACCGGGCCCCGGAGGAGGCCGCCCGCGGGATCACCATCAACATCGCCCACGTCGAGTACGAGACCGCGACCAGGCACTACGCCCACATCGACATGCCGGGGCACGCCGACTTCGTGAAGAACATGATCACCGGCGCCTCCCAGCTGGACGGGGCGATCCTGGTCGTGTCCGCCCAGGACGGGGTGATGCCGCAGACCGCCGAGCACGTCCTGCTGGCGCGTCAGGTCGGGGTCGGGCACATCGTCGTCGCGCTGAACAAGGCCGACGCCGGCGACCCCGAGTTGCTGGACCTGGTCGAGCTGGAGGTGCGCGAGCTGCTCACCACCCAGGGCTACGACGGCGCCGGGCTCCCGGTGGTCCGGGTGTCCGGACTGCGGGCGCTGGAGGGCGACCCGCAGTGGACGGCGGCGATCGGCGAGCTGCTGGACGCGGTGGACACCGCCGTGCCCACGCCGGTCCGCTACACCGACGCACCTTTCCTGCTGCCGGTGGAGAACGTACTGACCATCACCGGTCGCGGCACGGTCGTCACCGGTGCGGTCGAGCGCGGCCGGGTGCGGATGGGCGACCGGGTGGAGGTGCTCGGCCTCGGCGGCGAGCAGCTGACCTCGGTGGTCACCGGCGTGGAGACGTTCGGACGCACGATGGAGTACGCCGAGGCGGGAGACAACGTCGCGCTGCTGCTGCGCGGCGTCCAGCGCGGGCAGGTCCGCCGCGGTCAGGTGGTCGCCGAGCCGGGTTCCATCGCCACCCACACCCGCTTCAGCGCGCGGGTGTACCTGCTGGGCACCGCCGAGGGTGGCCGGCGCACGCCGGTCAGCAGCGGCTACCGCCCGCAGTTCTACCTGCGGACCGGTGACGTGGTCGGCGACGTGACGCTGGCCGGCGAGCACGAGGCGATCGGGGTGGCCCGGCCCGGGGAGACGGTCGAGCTGACCGTCGAGCTGGGGCGGCCGGTCCCGCTTGAGCCCGGTCTGGGCTTCGCCGTCCGCGAGGGCGGCCGGACGGTCGGCGCGGGCAACGTGACCGCGCTGCTGGACTGAGCAGGGCCTGCCGGGCAGAACCCGCTGGTGGAAGGCCCTCCGGGCCGATACGGGCGGCACAGGAATAGATCACCTGGGCCGCCCGTTATTCGGCCTGTATAGTTGAAGCATCAACTAGCTAGGAGAAGTCAGCCATGGCCGCCATGCAGTTCGGGATCTTCTCGGTCGGGGACGTCACCGTCGACCCCACCAACGGTGTCAAGCCGACCGAACACGAGCGGATCAAGGCCATGGTGGCCATCGCGCTCAAGGCCGAGGAGGTGGGCCTGGACGTCTTCGCCACCGGCGAGCACCACAACCCGCCCTTCGTCCCGTCCTCCCCCACCACCATGCTCGGCAACATCGCGGGCCGCACCGAGAACCTGATCCTCTCCACCGCGACCACGCTGATCACCACCAACGACCCGGTGAAGATCGCCGAGGACTACGCGATGCTGCAGCACCTCGCCGACGGCCGCGTCGACCTGGTGATGGGCCGCGGCAACACCGGCCCGGTCTACCCCTGGTTCGGCAAGGACATCCGCGAGGGCATCAACCTGGCCGTCGAGAACTACGCCCTGCTGCGGCAGCTGTGGGACAACGACGTGGTCGACTGGCAGGGCAAGTTCCGCACCCCGCTGCAGGGCTTCACCGCCACCCCGCGCCCGCTGGACGGCGTCGCGCCCTTCGTCTGGCACGGCTCCATCCGCAGCCCCGAGATCGCCGAGCAGGCCGCGTACTACGGCGACGGCTTCTTCGCCAACAACATCTTCTGGCCCAAGGAGCACTACCAGAAGCTGATCGCCTTCTACCGCAAGCGCTTCGCGCACTACGGCCACGGCACCCCGGAGCAGGCCATCGTCGGCCTCGGCGGCCAGGCGTTCATGGCGAAGAACTCGCAGGACGCGGTGCGGCAGTTCCGTCCGTACTTCGACAACGCGCCGGTCTACGGCCACGGCCCCTCGATGGAGGAGTTCATGGCCGAGACGCCGCTGGTGGTCGGCAGCCCCCAGCAGGTGATCGAGCGCACCCTGGCCTTCCGTGAGCACTTCGGCCACTACCAGCGCCAGCTGTTCCTGATGGACCACGCCGGGCTGCCGCTGAAGACCGTGCTGGAGCAGCTCGACTTCCTCGGCGAGGAGGTCGTCCCGGTGCTCCGCAAGGAGTTCGCGATCGGCCGCCCGGCCGGCGTCCCGGACGCGCCCACCCACGCGGCCCGGGTGGCCGCGAAGGCCGCCGAGGCCGAGGCGACCGAGCCCGACGCCGCCACCGTCTGACAGCCGCACATCCGTTCAACCGTTCAACCGTTCGCTCGACCGTTGGAGGACCCCGTGACCGCCCCCGTCCGGATAGCCGTCGTCTCGGCCGGCCTCAGCCAGCCCTCGTCCACCCGGCTGCTCGCCGACCGCCTGGCCGAGGCGGTCCGGCTGGGGCTGGACGGGCAGGGCCGCGAGGTGGAGATCCAGATGGTCGAGCTGCGCGAACTGGCGCACGCGATCGCCGACAACCTGGTCACCGGCTTCCCCGGCCGCGCCCTGCGCGACGCCGTGGAGACGGTGACCGGCGCGGACGGGATCATCGCGGTCACCCCGGTGTTCAGCGCCTCGTACAGCGGGCTGTTCAAGTCCTTCTTCGACGTCATCGAGAACACCGCGCTCGCCGGGAAGCCGGTGCTGATCGCCGCCACCGGCGGTACCGCCCGGCACTCGCTGGTGCTGGACCACGCCCTCCGCCCGCTGTTCTCCTACCTGCGCGCGGTCGTCCTGCCCACCGGCGTCTACGCGGCCTCGGAGGACTGGGGCTCCGGCGACACCGCGCTGACGGACAGCCTGCCCGGACGGATCACCCGCGCCGCGGGCGAGCTCACCGCCCTGCTCGGCCGTGCCGCCCCGGCCGCGCCGTCGCACTCCGCCGACGACGAGGACCTCGAGTTCCTCCCCTTCGACCAGCAGCTCGCCGCCCTGCGCCCGAACGCCTGATCCGCCGTCAAGCCGACTGCACCAACGGGAGCCCGAGTCCCTCCAGGACCTGGGCTCCCGGCAGTTCCGCGAGCAACTCCCCCGGAATCCACAGTTTCGACCCCCGGATCCCGGACCCCACCACGACCCGCGAGTGCGCCGCGACGGTCGCGTCGACCAGCACCGGCCAGTCGTCGGGCAGCCCGATCGGGGTGATGCCGCCGTATTCCATCCCCGTCACCGCCAGCACCGCGTCCACCGGCGCGAACGACGCCTTCCGCGCGTCCAGCAGCCTGCGCACCCGGCCGTTGACGTCCGCCCTGCTGGTCGCGGTGACCACACAGGCCGCGTAGCTGGTGGCCCCACCCCGCTTCCCGGCCACCACCACGCAGTTGGCCGAATCGGCGAGGGCGACCCCGTAGCGCTCGCAGAAGGCGGCGGTGTCGGCCAGCTCCGGATCGATCCCGGCAACCTCCACCCGGGCAGCGGCCGCCTCCGGCCAACCGCGCAGAGCGGCGGCCACCGGCGGCGCCAGCAGTTCGGGACGGGTCAGCGCCGGGGCGAGATCAAGTGCGGTGTCCATCCCCCCATGCCATCAGCTCCACCCCTCCGACGCCAAGTCCCGCCCCAACCCCGCCGACCCCTTCAACCGGCCGGACGGATGCGCACCACACCCTGCCCGGTCCCAGGCGGCATCGTCAGCTGCCGATACGGCAACTGCGCCACCGCCGCCCAACTACCGGCCCCGCCGCCCCCACCCGGGTCAGCCGCCCTAAGTAGCTTTGCGAATCTTCCCCCAAGGCAAGCGAAAAGTGCCGCCGAGTGGCAGACTGACATCTCGCAGTCATGAATCAGTGAAGCGGTGATTGTAGCACTTCATCACCCGAGAGTACGATACGAATAAGACGTTTACAGAAGCGATCTTCACCAGTGCCCAAATGCAACCATAAAGGGAATGCGGCTTACGAGATGCGCTCTTTTCCGAACTTGGCCGACGCCATGGAAGAAATGGCGGTCGCGCTTGCAAAGGAAGGCGAGTTGGTTCCGCCTGTTCGAGACGGATCCTCCGTCGGGTCATCCTTCGGGCAGTCCGCCAGGGCCACACTTGAGCTTGTGGGTCATGCATTCAGGCTTGAAGATCCACAGGCTGTTCTGATTGATCGCCCCAGCCGCCCCATCAATGTTCCCTACGTTTTCGCCAACACGCTTTGGGCGACTTCACGATCCGACCTGGTCGAGGACATCGGTTATTGGAACTCGCGGGCGCCGAGCTTTTCGGATGATGGCCGCACCGTGCGGAGTGCGGCGGGCCCACGGGTCTTCGGTGGGCAATTCCAGTCTGCACTGAAGCGCCTGCGCGATGATCCTTCGACCCGACGCGCCGTGATCATTCTCCTCACCCCTGATGACCTTATGGCGGATACACGAGACATTCCTTGCACTTGTTCACTGCAACTCATCATCAGAAAGTCGCGCCTGGAGGCAGTCGCCACGATGAGATCCCAATCGGCAGTCATGGTGATGCCCTATGACATTCCTTTGCTGACCAGCATCCAGTGTATCGCGGCAGCGGAACTCGGAATTGAACCGGGATCTTTCGTCCACTTCTCCTCGTCGCTGCATGTGTATGAGGATGAGATTGCCACCCTGGAAGAGGCAGCGAGCGGAGGCGTCTCCTCGGTTTCAATTCCCCCGATCCCCTCCTTGGCTGAATTTGACAGGCTTGCCGGATTTTCAAGCGACATGCGCCAGTCGATCAGCAATGGAACGATCCGCGAACTTGCCTCCAGTATCACGTCGGGCGACGAAATGGATTACGGCTCAATTGTCCGACTAGTACTCCTGGGCGAAGCTCTTTGGCAGGAAGGGGCCACGGGCGAAGCCGCGCATATTTGGTCAATGGCAGGCCGGGTGGGGAAGTTGGCCGCAGCGAGGCACGCTAGCGAGGATGCTGCACGGGGACGGGCATGAACAGGCGCAGAAGAGAATCGCGGGACGGCGGTGGAATTCTGGCTCGATCTGCAATCCTTGAACGATTGGAGACAGGTGAGATCTTCGCCCCCGACACCTGGACCGAAAGCCAACTCGGGAACGCAGCTTACGAAGTGCGACTCGCCGGTGACCTCATGTTCATCCCGGGTCCAACGGGGGAGCATGTCAAGTACAACGTCGGCGAATACCACCCCGACGCGATAATTCTGAAGGAAGGAGAGGTGGCCCTCGTCTCCACGGTCGAACGATTTCGACTTCCAGCGGATATCGGCGCCTACATAGGCACCAAATGGAGCCTCGTCCGACGTGGATTACTCGTACTGACTGGAAGCTTCGTCAATCCTAGGTTCGGACTGCAACTGGTAGGGAATTCCTGGGAGCCAAAACCCGATGAACGCCTGCACTTTTTAATCGTCAACCTCGGATCCGAACCGCAGGCAATTTCTCCCGGAATTACATCGCTGGTATCGCTGCAGTTTCACAGGGTGCTCGGGGATCCGGGGACTGATGCGACTCCGTCGACCCAGAGACTGATCGCCGATGATTACGAACCCAATGCCCCCGCCGCAGCTCTCTCCTTGTTCCCGGAGCTGAAGCGGCAGCGTGAAGCCATCGAGGAGCTGAGAGTCGGCGTCGAGAAAATTGAGAACGGATTCTCACCGCTCATCACATTCGGTGTATATCTTCTCGCCGTAACGTTTCTCGGTGTCGTCCTGAATTCGTCGCTGCAGCTTGCCACGGATCATCGGGTAGCCGCTTTGGCGAGAGACATTCCCCACGACTGGCCCTTTACCCTTGTGGCAGTATCAGCAATTGCAGGTATCGCATTGGTCATCAAGAAGATCGTGGATGCCCTGGTTGCGGTACTGACTGCGGCGACCACAGCGTTCGGCAATCGGAGAAGGCCACGGTAGTGCCGGCTATGTGAGCCACTGGCCAGGAAAGCTCCCCAGGGGTCTGGGGCGGAGTGGGTGCTCAGGGCGTTGCCGGCGGCGGAGGTGTGCCGGCTGCCTCGCCTGCGTGGGGGGCGAAGAGGTGGAAGATCTCTACGGCGGTGGTGCTCGCAGGGGCGCACCACTGGAGCAGCCTGGCCTCGCGGGGAGCCAGCAGGTGTTTGAAGACCCTGCGGCCCGGCGGACACCTGGTGATCTCCGACGCCCACCCGCTTGTGCCCTACCTCGTGCCCACGCTCCCCCGCCGCCCCGGTCCGGACGGCCGCCCCTCCTGGCCGAGTACCACCGCCCGCTCAGCGCCTACCTCACGGCTGCGCTCCCGCTCGGCTTCCAGGTGCGGCAGTGCAAGGAACCCCGCCGTCCAGGGGAGTTCGTCGGCAGCGACAACGACACCACGGCGGAGCCTCTCCCCGTCTCCATGTCCTGGGACCTGCTGCGCCGGTACCCACGAGCCACGGACGCAGCGCTGGGCGGCATGCCGGCCGCGGTCGTCTGGCACTTCCAACTCGAAGGCCTGCCGAGGAGTTGACCCGGGTCTACTCCATCGACTCCCGAATGCGGTCCAGTGTCCGACGGCCCATGGTGCTCACCGTCGGGTTGCTCTCGGCGTAGTACCAGACCAGGCCCATCGCCTGCTCGAAGGCCCAGGCCTTGCCGCGCTCCCACTCGAGGTCGTCGCTTTCCAGTTCCCGCCGGAGCACCTCCCGCGGGCCCCGCCGCAGCAGGTGCCAGGCGCTGACCAGGTCCAGCGCGGGGTCGGCCGGGCCGAAGCCGCCGGTGTCGAGCACGCCGCCGAGCCGGTCGCCCGCGACCAGCACATTGCCGGGGATCAGGTCACGGTGGCTCATCACATCCGGGCTCGTGCGCGGTAGTTCTCGCAGCTGGCTCCACATCGCGCGCAGCCGGTCCACGTCAAGCAGCCGCTCGCTCTCCTGGAAGCACTTCTCCATCCAGGCGTCATGGTGCGTGAGGACGCCGCCGCGACCTCCACCGCTGAAGTGCCGCCCCTGCGTATCGGCGTTCCGGAGAGCGGCGATGAAGGACGCGAGGTCCGCCGCGAAGGTGTGCGAACGACTAGGGTCCGCGTCCGAGGCGACCGTGCCCGGCAGCCACGTCTGCACCGACCAGGGCATGGGGTAGCCGGCTCCCGGCCCTCCCAGGGCGACGGGTTCCGGGACGGGGAACGGCGACACCTGCGCCAGCTCCGCGCCCGCCCGGGCTTCCCGCTCCAGCGCCGCCAGCACCTCGGCGGCATCGGCCCGCCGCAGCGGGAAACGTGCGGAGAGGTCGTTCCCGATGCGGAAGACGGCGTTGACCGTGCCGGACGACCGCAGGGGCCGGATCTCCCTGCCGCTCCACTGCGGGAACTGGTCCCCGATCAGGTTCGCCACTGTCCCGGTGGTCACATCCACTTGATCATCGTGCATGGTCGTCCCTCGTTCGGGGACGGCCCTGCGCCCGGAGGCCGGTGGGCTTCCGGGCGCAGGGCCGTCGGCGGGTCGGGCGCAGTGCAGGCGGCGGCTCAGACGCAGGGCCGTCGGCGGGTCGGGCCGCAGTACAGGCGGCGGTGCAGGCCGCGGTTCAGACCGCCGTGCGCTGGTCGGTCGGGCGGCGGCGCAGCGGGGGGTGCTGGAGGGCGGGCGAGCTGTGGCCCATGTCGAGCGCCCCGACGTCGGTGCCAGGGGGCACGATAGCGTCGATCTCGTCGAGGAGGTCGTCGCTCAGGGTGGTCTCGGCGCCGGCGAGCACGTCGTCGAGGTGCTCCATGGTGCGCGGCCCGATGATCGCCGAGGTGACGCCCGGGTGGGCGATCGCGAAGGCCATGGCCATGTGGGTCAGCGGGAGCCCCGCCTTCGCTGCGGTGAGCAGCAGTTGTTCCACGGCGTCGAGCCGCTGCTCGTCCCGCATGTGCTGGAAGCCGAAGCCGGCCCGGTGGGTGTCGGCCGGCCGGTCCTTGCGGTAGCGGCCGGTGAGCAGGCCGCCCGCGAGCGGGCTCCAGACCATGGTCCCCATGCCGTAGCGCTCGGTGACGGGCAGGACCTCGCGCTCGATGCCGCGATTGAGGATCGAGTACGGCGGCTGCTCGGTGCGGAACCGCACCAGGCCGCGCCGCTCGGCGACCCACTGCGCCTCGACGATGTCCGAGGCGGGGAAGGTCGAGGTGCCGATGGCCCGGACCTTGCCCGCGCGGACCAGGTCGGAGAGGGCGGAGAGGGTCTCCTCGATGTCGGTGTCGGGGTCGGGACGGTGCACCTGGAAGAGGTCGACGTGGTCCGTCCCCAGTCGGCGCAGCGAGTCCTCGACCGCGCGGACCAGCCAACGCCGGGAATTGCCACGCTGGTTGGGGTCGTCGCCCATCGGCAGATGGGCCTTGGTGGCGAGGACGACATTGTCCCGGCGACCCTTGAGGGCCTTGCCGACGATCTCCTCGGACTCGCCGCGCGAGTAGGCGTCGGCGGTGTCGACGAAGTTGATGCCGGCGTCGAGCGCCTTGTGGATGATGCGTACGGAATCGTCGTGGTCGGGGTTGCCGATGGCGCCGAACATCATCGCGCCGAGGCAGTACGGGCTGACCTTGATACCGGTTCGGCCAAGCGTGCGGTACTTCACGGTTCTCCTCATCGGTGGCCTGGGTCCGCCGCGCACACCATGCTCGCGCAAGCGGAGCGCCGTTCAGTATCGACAATACGGAACGGTGTTCCTGTTAGCAAGGAGATGCTGCCGCGATGCGCGAACCCGTCCCGGAAGGAGCCGTCCCGGAAGGAGCCGTCCGGTTCTCAGCCCCGCTGGCCGGGGGAGGCCTTCCCGGCGACGGTCAGCGCGACCTGCGGGCTCTGGAAGCCGGACAGGGCGGAGTCCAGTGCGGTCCACACCTGCCGTGATATTTCCGGGTAGTCGGCGCCCAGTCCGTTGCTGGTACGACCGCGCGCGGTGGCGAGAGCGGACAGCCACGGCCCCAACTCGGGGTTCTGAGCGGCCTGCTGGGCCTGCACCGCGGCGGTGGGCGCGAGATACGACAGCGTGGTGTCGGTGGACAGCAGGTTCTTCGAGGTGGTCAGGCATTCGATGATCTTCTTGTCCGTCGCGTACCTGGAGGTGTCCGCCTGCTCGGGGACGGTGACGAACTCGCCCCCGGTCGGCGTCGGAGCCGCTCCCCCGCCCTTCGCCGGGATGCTGATGACCCCGTACGGGAACCCCGCCTTGTCCGCGTTGGCCAGCTGCCAGGTGCCGTTCTCGCCGAAGGCGTACTGGCCGGTGGCGAACTCCTTCCAGGCGGCGGTCTGGTTGTTCCCCAGCACGTCCTTGGGCGCCAGCCCCTGGGAGACCCAGTCCTTCCACAGCGTCAGCGCGGCCACGCCGTCGGCCCTGGCGAGTCGGGTCAGATCGCCGCCGGCGCCCCAGAACCAGGGCTCGAACTGGAAACTGCCCTCCTCCGTGCCGATCGCGGCGAAGGTGATGCCCTTCTTCCCGGCGGCCTTGGCCTTCCGCAGGGCGGCGGTGAGCGAGGCCCAGTCCGTCACGGTGGATATGTCGACGCCCGCGGCACTGAGGACGTTCTTGTTGTAGTACAGGGCCAGGGTGTTGGCGCCGATCGGGATGCCGTAGGCGGCGCCGTCGACCACGCCCGCGCCGAGGACGTTCTTCTGCAGCTGCGCGGTGCTGAGGCCGAGGTCGCTGGTCCTGGTGAGCACCTTGGTCTTCACCAGGGTGGCGACCAGCGGGTTGTCCACCAGCATGACGTCGGGCGCCTGGCCCTCCTGCGAGGCGAGCGTCGCCCTCTCGCCGAGGTAGGTGGTGTCCATGGCGCTGCGCTGAATGGTCACGCCGGCCTGGGTCCCGCAGGTGCTGACGGTCTTCGCCCAGGCGGAGGAGGCGTCGAACTGCGGATAGGGGTCCCAGAACGTGTAGACCGAGGCGTTGGCAGCGCCGGAGTCGGCCGTGGCGGAACCGCCGGAGGAGGAACAGCCGGCCAGGGAGGCCAGCGTCCCGGTGGCGAGCACAGCAGCGATGACGGCGCGCGGATGTCTCATGGGGACCTTCGTTGTCAGGTTCGATGCCTGTACGGCGGTCGGGGACGCCCGCGCTGCGCACCAGGCCGAGCGAGTGAGCAAACCTTTTCGAGCCGGAAACGTATGGGCAACCTGAGGTGACGTCAAGACTGTGCGCAAAATGGATTTTTGTTTGCCCACGACTGGTGGGCGCGGGGACCAGCTGCTCCCTCTGGCCGGAGAAGACAGAGAGCAATGCATTGCGCATCGCGAACCCGGTCGAGCGAGGCGAGGGCCGCGGCGCCGTCATGGGTGAAGCTGCGTCGACCATCTCGCCGGCTGCTGCGCGCTGCGGACCGGCGCCGACCCGGTAGATGCCGCGGACGCCTGCTGGGCCCTCACGACGAACGCGGTGTTCTCCGAGCTCACCGCAGAGGCCGGGTGGGACGGCGCCGCCTACCAGCGACGGCTGGCCGACATGCTCAACGCCACCCTGCTGTGAGCCGGCCGGCCTGAGCCGACCCGCAGCGGGCGCCGCTGTCCCTCCAGGGGGCCGCTGTCGCACCAGGGGGCCGCGGGGGCGGGCCTACAGCCAGTGGTCGTACCAGGCGCGGATGCGTCGCAGGGCGTCGAGTTCATGGGTGCGCTCCTGCAGCCCGTGGCCCTCCCGGGGGTAGACCACGAACTCGTGCTCGACCCCGAAGTGGCGAAGCGCGCGATGGAAGTGGATCGCCTGGCCGAGCGGGACGTTGGTGTCCTCCTCGCCGTGCAGGATCAGTACCGGGGTGCTGATCCGGGAGGCGTAGGAGATCGGGCTGTTCCGGTCGTGGACGTGTGGTCCCGGGCCGTCCCAGCCGGTACTGCCGCCGAGCGCTCCGTCGAGGACTCCCCAGTCGCCGGTGCCGGCCTGCATGCCCCAGTCGCTGATGCCCGCGCCGACCATGGCGGCCTTGAAGCGGTCCGTGCGGCCTATCGCCCAGGCCGCCATGAAACCACCGTGGCTCCACCCGGAGATCCCCAGCCGCCCAGGATCGGCGACTCCCTGCGCGACCAGCAGGTCGATCCCGCTGAGGATGTCGGTCCACTCGTCGCCGCCGACCGCGCCCGCGACCGTGGCGGCGAACGCCTGGCCGTGACCGGAGCCTCCGCGGGGGTTGGGCAGGAAGACCGCGAACCCGGCGGTCGCCAGCCACTGCCCGCAGTCGACCGCATTGAGCGCGAAAGCGTCGGCGTAGCGGGAGTAAGGACCGCCGTTGACCATCGTGACCAGCGGAAACGGCCCCTCGTCCCGAGTCCGGCCGGCCGGCCGGATCAACAGTCCGTCCAACTGGAGTCCGTCGCAGGCCTGGTAGCTGAGGCGCTCCTGGACGCCCCAGCAGATCCTGCGCAGTTCGGGCCTGGTGTCGCTGAGCCGGAGCAGGGGTCCGCCGGTGGGTCCCGCGTAGATGTTCCTGGGCTCGTAGGCAGTGCTCCCCATCACAGCGAAGGCTTCCCCGGAACGGCTCGCGGTGAGCTCGGCGAGTACGCCGGGAGCGGAGGACACCAGGTGGAAGCGCAGGGACTGCGGGTCGAGCCGGTAGAGCGCGGTGTCCAGGCCGTCGGCGAACAGGGCGAGCGGGGGCCCGCCCGCTGTCTGCACCAGTTCGGCCGGGCTGACGGACATGCCGGCAGTGAGGTTGCGGTGTTCGACGGCCGGGCCGGTGGCGGGCGCGACGGTGTCCATCACGGCGAGGGCGCCGACCAAGTGCCCAGGGGTCACTGCCAGGTGGGCCAGATGCCAGACGCCGTCGTGGTTCCACCAGACCGGGGACTGGGCATCGAATCCGACCGGCCCCAGGGCGTGCACGGCTGCTGTGCCCGGATCGACCAGATGGAGTTCCGCCGTCATGACGCCGGGGTCGAGCTCGGGGGTGGACCAGCTCAGTACCGCCAGCGGGCCGCCGTCCGGGCGCTGGGCCAGACCGACCACGTGCCGGCCACCGAGACCGTCCACGGTGCGGACGATGCCGGTGCCCACGTCGAGCAGGCGCAGCCGGGTGGCGGGGAGATGCTCGCCCCAGATCTTGGCGTCGTCGCGCTCGGCCTCCCGGCGTTCGTCCTCGGCGGTGGGTTCGTCCTCGGCGAGCAGGGCGACGGTGCTGCCGTCCAGGAGCGGGTAGTGGTCACCGATGCCACCGCGCCAGCTGGTCAGGGACTTGGCGATGTCCTCGCCGCCGTCCACGGGGATCCGCCGGAGCTGGGCGACGCCCCGCTCCTCGCGGTCGGAGGTGAAGAAGAGGGAGGCCGAGTCCGGCGCCCACTTCGGGTCGAGGTCGCGGGCCGTGCCGTCGGTCAGCCTGCGCGGCGCTGTGCTGCCGTCGGCGGCGGCGACCCAGAGGGAGCCGTACGGGGAGCTGTGCGGGTACCCGTCCTTTCCACCGTTCGCGACCACCGCGTAGGCGACCAGGCGGCCGTCCGGCGAGATGGCCGGTGCAACAGCGGCGGCCACGTCCACCACCATCTCGGCGGTGAGCGGGACGGTCGGTTCGGAAGTCGGCTGCGGTGCGCGGTGCGGCATGCGGATTACCTCTCGGCCGTCGGTGCGACAAGCGGACATCCTGTCGCACGGTCGGGCCGGTGTCAGTCGGATTTCGGACGAGGACGGGGCGGCGGCAGGACCGGCTGTCACGCGTTGCCGCGGCGGAGGGTCTTCATGGTGACGTAGCTGGACACCGTGGCGACGTTGGGCAGTTCAGCGAGTTGGTGGGCGTGAAAGTGCTCGTAGGCCGGGAGGTCGGCGACCTCGACCTGGAGGAGGTAGTCGAAGTTGCCGGTGATGTGGTGGGCGTTGACGACCTCGGACAGCTCGGTGACCGCCTGCTCGAAGGCGGCCACGTCGGCGCGGGCGTGCCTGGCCAGCCGGACGCCGATGAAGACCCGGAGGCTGCGCCCGACCGCGGCCGGGTCGATCACGGCCCGATATCCACGGATCACCCCGGACTGCTCCAGGCGGTTCACCCGGCGCAGGCAGGGCGAGGGCGACAGCCCCACCCGGGCAGCGAGGTCGGCGTTGCTGATCCGGCCTTCCCTCGCCAGTACGGACAGAATCGCACGGTCCACGTCATCCATATGGGCAGAATATTGCTCTCAACGGCCGTCTAGCACTCCACCTCACCCCTGATCGAGCGCAATTTATTGCCAAGATTGCCGCACGCGGCCGGATCGGGAGCCCGCAGGAGGGATGATCGATTCGTACCCGACTGGACCGAATCGACCCATTGGCGGAGGAGTCCCACCATGCGCACCCTGATCACCGGCGGCACCGTACTCACCATGGACCCGGGCGTCGGGGACCTCGTCCGGGGCGATGTGCTGATCGAGGACGGCGCAGTCGTCGAGGTGGCCGCCCGGATCGAAGCGCCCGACGCCGAGGTGATCGACGCAACCGACCGGATCGTCATGCCCGGCTTCGTCGACACCCACCGCCACACCTGGCAGACCGCCTTCCGGGGACTGGGCGCGGACTGGACCTTCCCGCAGTGGTCGGTCGCCATGCACGACACCCTCAAGCCCCACTACCGGCCCGAGGACGTCTATCTGGGCACCCTGCTGGGTCGTCTGGAGGCGTTGCACTCCGGGATCACCACCATGCTCGACTGGTTCCACTGCGCCCAGAGCCCCGAGCACGCCGACGCCGCCGTCGCCGCGCTGCGCGACGCGCCCGCCCGCTCGGTCTTCTGCCACGGCGCGGGCTGGGGCACCGCCGACCCCGTCGAAGCCGAGATCCGCCGCGTGCGCGAGACCCTTCCCGACCGGGGCCCGGTCACCATGGCCCTCGGCCTCCGCGGCGTGGACGACACCAGCATCGACACCGTCGCCCAGGAACTGAAGCTGGCCGAGGAACTCGGCCTGCGCACCAGCCTCCACATCGCCTCCGACGGCACCCAGCGCCCCGTCGCCGAACTGCGCGAGCACGGGCTGCTGCGCGAGACCACGACCTTCGTCCATGCCAACGGCGTCGCCGACGACGAACTGCGGATGCTGGCCGACGCCGGCAGCACCCTCTCCCTCAGCCCCGACGTCGAACTGCGCATGGGCTTCGGCTGGCCGATGACCGGCCGCGCCCTGGCAGCCGGCCTGCGCCCGACCCTGTCCATCGACGACGTCCCCTCCGTCGGCGGCGACATGTTCTCCACCATGCGCACCGCCTACGTCGTCCAGCGCGGCCTGGACGGCAGCCTCAACTCCCGCGACCTGCTGGAGTTCGCCACCCTCGACGGCGCCCACGCCCTCGGCCTCGCACCACAGACCGGCAGCCTCGCCGCCGGCAAGCAGGCCGACGTCGTCCTGCTGCGCACCGACGACCTGACCGTCTTCCCCGTCACCGACCCGGCCGGAACGATCGTGGCCGCCGGACATCCCGGCCTGGTCGACACCGTCCTGGTCGCCGGGCGGGTGGTCAAGCGCGACGGGGCGCTGGTCGACGTCGACCTGGCCGATCTGAGGGCCCGCCTGCTGAGCTCCCGGGACCGTGTTGCCGCCGCAGCCGGCGTGCCGCTCGACGGAACCTGGACTCCCGGCCCCGCAGCCGTCTGAAGCACCTGCGTCCTGCCTGCGGTCCTGCCCGATCTCATTGACCTACGAGGTTCAAGGAGCCACATCGGCGGTGTGGTTCCGCGCGCTCCTCGGGGGGCTGCGCGGGCATGCGATCATGACCGGGTGAACGCTCGTTTCCTTGGGATCGCCGAGCTCGTCGACGCCCCGTCCGTGGCGGTCGTGGTCGACGTCATGCGTGCCTTCACGGTGGCCGCCTGGGCCTTCGCCCAGGGGGCAGAAAAGATCGTTCTCGCCGAGTCGCTGGACGAAGCCCTGGAGCTCAGGACCCGGTACCCGGACTGGGTGGCGCTCAAGGACGGTCCGCCCGCGCCCGGGTTCGACACCGTCAACTCGCCGGGCCTGCTGCGGTCCATCGACCTCGGCGGACGGACCGTCGTGCAGAAGACCACGGCAGGTACGGTCGGCGCCCTGGCGGTCAAGGAAGCGTCGCTGGTGCTGTGCGCCGCCTTCGTGGTGGCGGAGGCGACGGCTCAGCTCTTGCAGCGACGCGGGTGTGACAGCGTCACGTTCGTGGTCACCGGCGAGGACGGACGGGCCGACGAAGACCTGGCGTGCGCCCAGTACATCGCTCGCAGGGCCGCCGGGGCCGGGACGGACGCGACCGAGTTCCTCCGCCGCGCCGGCGGGTCCCGTGCCGCCGCCGAGCTGGCGGAAGGGGTGCGTCAAGGAGTCCATCCCGATGACGTCGCACTCTGCCTCGAACTCGACAGGTTCCCCTTCGCCATGGTGGCGACCCTGGAGGACACGCTCATGGTCCTGCGTCCCCACGCCGCGCCTTCGCGGACCGACGGGGCTACGACCTGATCGCCGGCGGATCCGACTCCCGCCGTGCGAGCGCCGGTATCCGATCGGCCACGCGGCATCAGCTGCGGGCGCGGGGGAAACAAGTGATGCCCCGTATGACCGAGTCAGGTCATACGGGGCATCCAGCACCAACCGTGTGGGCGCAGACGGTTTCGAACCGCCGACATCCGCCTTGTAAGGGCGGCGCTCTACCACTGAGCTATGCGCCCGTGCGAGAGGTAAGGATACCTGGTCCGGTGGGTGCCCGTGGTCGGGCGGTGGCCGGGCCGCAGTCGGGCGCGGGCCGGGGCGGCGGGGCGGGTGGACGTCGGGCGTCGGGGCCGGTGGAGAACCGGGGCGGTCGGGGCGGCGTGTCATGGTGAGTGCGGGGGTGCGGGGCAGGGTGCGAGGATGGGGACGGCGGGCCGACGCGGCCTGGTGGCAGGGTATGCGGAGCAGGAGAAGACGTGGCGTCGGGATCAGCGCGATGGGGGCGTGGCGATGCTGGGCGCGCTGCCGCGCAGGCCGCGAAGGACGCGGCCGCGCAGGCGTTCTACGAGCTGGACACGGTGCAGCGGGACGTGCGCATCTCGGTGGAGGCCGTGGCCGCCTCCGACAACTCGCCGGGGGCCCGCCGGGCCATCGCCGACTTCGCCGCGCTCGGCACCAGGATCGACCAGGTCAGCGGCGAGTACATCACCGCCCTGGACGCCCATGACCTGGACGCCGAGGACCTCGACCACGGCGCGGCCAACCAGGCCCGGCAGCAGCTGGACCGCGCCAAGCAGCAGCTGCTCGCCGTCAAGGCGGACCTGGAGCGCTTCGCCACCTTCCTGCAGCCGCTGGTGGCCGCCGCCGAGACCCAGCTGGCCCAGGTGGGGCCGGCCGTCGAGCGGGCCAAGCGGGCCTGGCTGGCCGCCAGCAACGCCCTGGACGAGGTCAAGGCCGCCAGGATCGGCGCCGAGGACCTGTCCCGGCGGCTGGCCGCGCTCGGGCCGCAGCTGCAGCTGCTCGGCGAGGGCGCGGGCAGGCACGGCGTGCAGACGATCCTGCGCACCGCCGCGGACGCGCAGCGCAGCGCCGAGACGATCCGGGCCGAGGCCGAGCGGCTGCCCGAGCAGGCCCGGGAGATCGACCAGCGGCTGGCCTCGCTGCGTACCCGCACCCAGGCGCTGGAGACCCGGGCCGGCAATATCGCGCCCACCTTGAGCGAGCTGCGGCGCCGTTTCAGCTCGGCCTGCTGGGTGGATCTGCAGAACGTCCCCGAGCAGACCGAGGCGGCGGTCCGCAACGCCCAGCAGCGGCTGGCCGAGGCGGCCAAGGCCAGGGACGAGCAGCGCTGGCCGGACGCGATCAGCATCCTGGCCACCACCCGTACCCTGCTGAACACCGCGGACGGGGCCGTCGCCACCGTCAATGAGCGGCTGCACTCCCTCAACGAGGCCCAGCGCGCGCCCGAGGCCGATATCGAGCGCACCCGCTTCGCGCTGCGGGACGCCCAGCGGCTGGCGATGTCGGGGCGCAGCGCCCCCGACCCGCGCCATGCCGGCCCGCTGGACGCCGCCGTGGAGCGGCTGGACCGGGCCGCCGCCGGGCTGACCGGGCGTCACCCCGACTACTGGCACTTCCTCACCGAACTGGCCGCGGTCCGGGAGACCGCGGCGCAGGTGGTCCAGGCGATCCGCGAGGAGCGCGGAGCGGGACACCGCTAGGCCGTTCCTGGCGGACAGCGGGCAGCGAACATGCGGCTGCGGGCCGGAGCCGAGGCCGTACAGTAGCGGCATGCCTCGCTATGACTACCGCTGCCGCACCTGCGGTGCCACGTTCGAACTCCGCCGCCCGATGTCCCAGTCGGACGCCCCGGCGATGTGCCCGGCCGGCCACGACGACGTCGCCAAGCTGATGTCGATGGTCGCCGTGACCGGAACGGCCTCCGGCGGCGCGGCAGCCGCGCCCGCCGAGGGCGGGGGCGGCGGCTGCTGCGGCGGAGGCTGCTGCGGCTGAGCCGGTACGCGGCAGCACACACAAGCACGCAGCAGCGCCCCGCAGCACACGGGGAGCGTCAGCGCACCGGTGTGCGCACCCGGGCCCGGGCGAGGAGCAGGCGGACGATCTCCTCGCCCGCCGCCACGCCGACCTGCTGCAGGGCGGTGACACCCGGAGCCGTCCAGCCGGTGTCGGCCAGCTCGCCGTGGCCGGGCCGGAAGCCGGCGTCCGCGGCCAGCAGCAGTTCCGCGTCCAGCAGCGAGTCCCCGGCGCTGAGCACCGTGGACGCGCCGGTGCGCCGTTCGACCTCGGCCAGGGCCGCCGACTTGGTCAGCGGCTGCGGCACCAGGTAGATCTTCCGGCCCTGCAGCGAGACGGTGTAGCCGCGCTCGTCGGCCCAGCCGGTCAGCTCGGCGACCCAACCCTCGGGCAGTAGCTCCCGCTCGACCACCAGGTAGGCGAAGAGGTCCTCGGCGACCCGCCGCTTCAGCGTCCACTCCGGGTCGGCGTCCAGCGCCAGATGGTGCACGATCTCGTCCAGCGGCGCGCAGCCGGCCGCCAGGGTGGAGGCGATGTGCGCGCTCCAGTCCTCGTCGGTCTCCCCCTCGACCAGCAGCCGCCCGCCGTTGGCGCAGATGGCGTAGTGCGGGGTCCAACCGGGCACCGGTCCCGGCAGGTGCACCCGCTGGTACTGGGCCCGGGTCCGGGTGGTCACCGGGACGAACTCCGCCACCGTGATCAGCTCGGCCAGCAGCTCGGCGCAGTGCTCGGTCATGAAGGACAGCGGCTTGCCGTTGTGGACCTCGACGGCCAGCAGCCGGGGCGCCGTCTCGTCGGACATGTCCAGGGCCAGCGCCCGGGGCGAGTAGATCAGGGTCCGGTCCAGGTCGCTGCCGACCAGGTAGCGGGTGTCGCGGTGGGCGGGATTCAGGGCGTCGCTCATACGGCGGTGCCCCCGTCCCCGGTGGCGCCCCGGGTGTACTGCGGATGGATCAGCCCGACGCAGCTGTAGGGCAGCCCGTCGACCACCTCCACCGGTACGCCGCGCTGCTCGGCCAGCAGCCGGACGTGACGCAGCTCGGCCTCCGCGCCACGCCGCACCAGCACCTTCCAGGGCACGCGCCGCAGCAGGACCCGGGTGGTCTCGCCCACACCCGGTTTGACCAGGTTCACACTGTTGATGCCGTACTCCTCGCTGATGCGCTCCACGGCGGCCCAGCCGGACCAGTCGGGTTCGCGGTCGGGGCTGTCGGCGGCGGCACTGGCGCTGACATCGGGGCTGCTGACGTTCTCGAACTGCTCGGTGATCGCGTCCAGGAACTGCTCGGAGACGTCGCCGCCGGCCAGCTCGCGGTAGAACTTGGCGCCGTGGAAGTCGTCCGGGCCGATCAGGTCGGCGCGCAGCACGGTGCGCGAGACCAGCCCGGAAACCGTGGAGTTGAGGCAGGCCGAGGGGATCAGGAAGTCCTCCCTGGTCCCGAAGGTGCGCACGCAGTGGCCGGGGTCGGCGAGGACGGCCATCTCCGGGTCGAACCCGGTGCCGGCCAGCGCCTCGGCGAGCTCGCGGGTGATCGCGCCCTTGCCGGTCCAGCCGTCGACGAACACCACGTCGGCGGCGTTGTGACGGTCCGCCAGATAGCGCAGCGCGACGGTGTCGATGCCCCGTCCGCGGACGATGGAGACCGCGTAGTGCGGCAGGTCGATGCCGTGCGCGTACTGCGCCCAGCGGCGCATCAGCACGCCGACCGGCGTCCCGGCCCGGGCCAGCGAGGCCAGCACCACGCCCTGGCCGCGCTCGGCCAGCACGGTCTCGGTGACCACGGCCACGGCCTGCGCCATACGGACCGCCGAATCGCGCAGGGCCTGCCGGAACAGCTCCTGGTACTCGGCGCTGGGCTGGTACTCGACCGGCAGCGACTCGGCGTAGTGGGCGCCGCCCTGCTGGATGGCCTCCTCGCGCTCCTCGGTGGGGGCCTCCAGAACGACCTCGGAGAGGTCCTTGAGCAGCCAGGCCACCTCGTCGGCGCGGTACGAGGAGAAGTCGGGACCGTGGAGCGGCTGCGGGAGCGTACTGGCCGGGGCAGCACCGTCCGAAGCCTGCGCCGGGCGCGCGGGCCGGTGCGCCGGTACGACGGCCAGCAGTACGCGGTCGGTCACGCCGCGCAGCCGGTCCAGCAGTCCGCGCCCGGGGGTGTGCAGCGGCGCCCGGTCGCCGTGGTCGTCGACGACCAGCACGATCGCGTCGAAGCGGCGGGACGGGTCGCTGCCGGGGGCGACGTTGTAGGCGTAGCGGCGGCCCTCGCCGTCGGCGGGGGCGTCGTGCGAGGGGAAGGCGAGCCGGGTGCGCAGGGCGTAGCCGGGGTGGTCCACGGTCAGCGCCGGGGAGCGGGTGGTGGTGGAGAAGCGCACCTCGCTGTCGGCGCCCAGCCGCTCGGCGAGCGCCCCGGCGAGCCGCAGCGGCGCGTACATCAGCTCCTCCTGGCCGAGCACCAGCACCCGCTTCGGGAATTCGCCCGGCTGCGTGGGGTCCGGCTGCCCGGGGTCCAGCTGCTCGGCGAGCCGTGCTGCCATCCCCGGCAGCGCCTGCTCCAGCCGGGCCCGGTCGGCGGCGGTGAAACCGTGCCGGCCGCCGTCCGGCAGCCCGGCCGGCCAGCCCAGCTCCACCCGGACCAGCGGGGCCGGCGAACCGGCTGCCGGAACCCCGCAGCCCTGCCTGGCCTCCTCGGCCGCGACCAGCGCCGCCCCGCGTTCCAGCACGCCCTCCGGCAGCCGGACCGGGCCGGTGGCGGTGGCCACGACGTCGATGCGCACGCCCAGGTCGGCGGCGGTCTTGGCGAATCCCTCGCGGTCCTCGGCGCTGCGGGTGTCGATCAGCGCGGCGACCACGTAGTGGCCGCGCGGGTGGCGGCCGTGCAGGGCGGCGACGGTGTTCAGCACGGTGCGGCCGGTGGACAGCTCGTCGTCGACCAGCACCAGAGGTCCGGCGCCGCCGAGGAAGCCGGGGTCGGCGGGCAGCAGCAGATGGGAGGTGGCGTGCGAGTGCTCCTCCTCGAACCCGACCGCCTCGACGCCCGCGACCGGGCGGCGGGTCGAGTGCAGATACGGCGCGGCCGCACCGGAGGCGCCGCCCAGACCGTCCGCCACGCAGTGGCCGAGGCCGGTCGCCGTCTCCGCATAGCCCAGCACCACCGGCTGCGCCTCGGCGCCGAGCAGCTCCCGCACCGCCTCGCCGAGCCGGTAGCCGGCCCCGTAGACCACCTCGGGCCGCTGCGGCACATGCTTGCCCAGCACCTGCGACACCAGCAGATGCGCCCGGCGCGGGTTGTGCCGAAGCGCCAGGCCCAGCAGTTCCCGCACGGACGGCTCCGGCAGCCGGACGCCGAGCCGCTGCTCGACCCACGCCCCCGGCCACTCCTCGCCGCTGTCCCGTCCCTGGACCTGTCCCGGGGTCTGAGCCTCAGCCGTCATCGTCCTGCTTCCGTCGATCGTTCATCCGTGCACAAGCGCATGCGCACGCCTGTCCACTCCCCCAGTCCATCACAGGGGAGTGACGCGCAGGTGACCCGCTGCCCTCCTCAGGGGCACAGGCAGGCAGCCAGCAGTTCCGCGAAGGTCACGTCCTCGCGCGCCACCCCGAAGACCGAGGCCCGCAGCATCACCCGCTGCGCCCAGGCGCGGTGCGGCTTAACTTCGTTCATCTTGTTGGTGTATGCCGACCGCATCACCCCGCCGCCGGACCGGTCCTGGTGCAGGATGTCCGCGGCGTCCGACCACTCCTCGTGGGTGGCCACGGACAGTGCGTGCACCGCGGGGACATGGCTCGGGTGGATGCAGGTCTTGCCGAGCAGGCCGTTGGCGCGGTCCAGCTCGATCTCCCTGATCAGCCCGTCCAGGTCGTGCGCGATCAGCCGGCGCCGGACCTCCTCGGAGGGCGGCTCCGTGCCGGCGAACGGCGTGCTGCGCAGCTGCGGTTTGAACTTACGCTGCTGGACCGGGAAGTACTCCCAGACCGGACCGGTGACGGTGTATCCGGTGCCGTCCGCGCGGCCCAGCACATTGACCACGTCGCCGATCACCGAAGCGACCAGCTGCACGTCGTAGGCGGTCAGGTCCGGCGGCCGGCGCAGCCCGTACGCGGAGCTGAGGTCGGTGACGCCGAGGCGGACCGCGAGCACCTGCTCACGGTGCTTCTCCAGCACCAGCGCGATCCCGGCCAGGGTCTCCCGACGGGTCTCCAGATGGGCCAGTTCCGGGGACTCCAGCACCGGCATGGAGAACAGCCGCAGGCCGGTGCTGCCGCGCACCCGGTCCAGCGCCTCCAGGAACGGCAGGCCGCTCTCCTCGGTGAACTTGGGCATCACGAAGCCCGACAGCACCGCCAGCGCGGGGCCCAGCCGGGCCGCCAGATCGACGATCTGCTCCGGACGGCGCACCCGGACGAAGAGCAGCGGCAACTGCTCGCCGGCCTCGGCGTGTTCCAGCAGCAGCGGCAGCTGCCTGACCAGGTTGTCCTCGGCTGCCGCGACCTCGTTGTCGTCGATCGCGTCCTCCAGGCAGAGCACCATCGACACCACACCCTGGGCCGCCTGCTTCCGGATGTCGTCGTACAACCGGGGCCTGGTGGCCGGCGAGTAGAGGGTGGCGCCGAGGGCGGTGGACAGCACCATGGGGTCGCTGGAGCGGTCGAATTCGACGGGTTCGCGCAGGAAGAGGCGCGCGCGGGTCTCGGCGTCGAGTTGACTGAAATGGCGCATGGCCCCTCCTCGGGATTCCTGGGCGTGACAGCACTGTTGTTCTCTGCTGCGGAGAGTGGGACGTCCGGGACCGCCGGGGCCGTTGGCGATAATCGTACGGATCCTGCGGTAAGAATCCAGTCAGGAAACCAGCTGTTCTCGGAAGCGTGGCGTCCGGTTAACACGCGGAGCGCGCAGACCCGCGGCACCGGCCCGGTTCCACCGGCGCCGCCCCGCCGCCTACCCTGGTGCCTCGACACGTTTCCCGCCAGTTGGGACCGCAGCAGCGCTCAGACAGAGGGAGAGCTCAACCGCGATGACCAAGGTCATGCCCAAGGGCTCCAACACACCGCTGACCAAGGTGGACGCGGTGCGCGCGGTGCTGCGCTGGCGCCTGGTGCCCGGCGCTCCGGACGTGGACGTGTCGGCGCTGCTGCTCGGCCCGGACGGCAGGGTCAGCTCGGACGACGACTTCGTCTTCTACAACCAGCCCCGGCACCCCTCCGGGCTGGTCCGGCACCGCTCCAGGGCCAGGATCGGCGACGACGTCACCGAGACCGTCGACATCGACCTGGCGCTGCTGCCCACCGAGATCGACCGGGTGGTGGTGGGCGGCTCGGTCGAGCACGGCGACTTCGACGAGATCCCCGAGTTGCGGATCCTGCTGTTCGACATCGCCCTCGGCCCCGGCGCGGAGGCGCTGGCCCGCTTCGACATCGCCGACACCGGCGGGGTCACCGCGCTGCTCTGCGGCGAGCTCTACCGGCGCAGCGGGGGTTGGAAGTTCCGGGCCATCGGGCAGGGGTACTCCTCCGGGCTGGTCGGGCTGGCCACCGACTTCGGCATCACCATCGACGAGGACGAGGACGATGACGAGCCTGCGGCTCCGGCCCCCGCGCCGGAGCCCACCCCCGAGCCCGAGCTGGTCATCCCCCCGCCGCCGAGCCACCCGCCGACGCCCCCGGCCCCCCAGCCCGCGGTCGAGCCTGCGGCAGCCGCCGCCTCCCACGGCTACGGCTACCCGCCGCCGTACCAGCCGGCGCAGCCCGTGCAGCCCGCGCTGCTCCCCGAGCCGGAGGGGTTCGCGCTTCCGCTCCAGGGGCCCCAGTTCCAGGGTGGCCAGCGGTAGGTCGGTCTCGGGTGCGGGCCGCAGGGGGCTGGTCGCGCAGTTCCCCGCGCCCCTGGGGGACTGCGATTTGACCACCCTGGGTCACCTGCACGTGCAGGGGCGCGGGGAACTGCGCGACCGGCCAGGCGCACGCCGCACCCGGGAACAGACCCGCGGTGCCCCCCTACGCCCCCGACTTCACCCCGCGCTGCCACTGCAGCCCCCACCCGTACAGCCGGTCGAGCTCCGCCTGGAACCCGTAGACGTACTTGGCCTCCCGCCGCACCGTCAGGTTCCCCCCCTTGTTCTCGATCAGCGCCACCGCGCACGACCTGGCCTGCGACGCCCGCTGGTCCAGTCGGACCTCGATCGGCCTGCCGCCCGGAGGGGCCAGCGTGACCACCGCGTGGGTGCGGTCGAAGGCAGGGGTCTCGTCGTAGATGTAGACGAAGATCAGGATCCGCTTGAACAGGTCCTTCTTCTCCAGGTCGATGTAGAGCATCTCCCCGGAGGGCGCGCCGGACCGGTCGTCCCGGCTGAGCCGGATGTACGGCGAGTGCTGCAGGTCGCCGTAGTAGTTGCCCAGCGGCTGCACCACCCCCTTGGTGCCGTCCTGCAGCTCGTAGAGCGCGCCGAGGTCCAGGTCCACCGCCAGGATCTGGTTGGCCGGCTGAGGCATCGTCATCGGCCGGAACAGGGTGGGGTGCAGCAGCCCGCGCAACCGCTCACCGGCCGGCCGGGCCGCCGGCTCCGCCTCCCGCGCCGTCCAGTGCAGGTTGACCTGCATGGTCCCGTGCACCGCGCCCAGATCGCTCAACGACACCAGGGGTGACCCCTTGGTGAGTGTCAGCCGGTCCACCCCCGGACCGAAGGTCTGGTCCGTTCTGCGCATGAAGTCCCGAATCCCCGCCATTGTCCGCGCCCCTCCGCACTCATCCCTGGCATCCACCAGCGAATTACCCATCCCCCGGGCTTCCCGCACCCCTGACTAGTGGTCACAACAGGCTCAGGCGTACGATGCGTTCTCTGCTGACGCGATATCGTCATGCACGCACGCGTGTCGAGGCGTCAACTCCGCCGCCTCCGGGGGACACCGTGGTCGCTACACTGCCCGACCGCTGACCCCCCAGTCCATGGCCCCCCGTGCCGCCCGACCCGAAGCCGAGGCTGTCCCACCTATGAACCTATCCTCCATACAGCTGGTGTGGCTGGCCGTCGGGTGTGCGATCGCCCTGGTCATAGCAGTCGTGATGGGCCTGCTGCGCACCAAGAAGCCCAAGCACGCCGCCGAGCCGGCCGACTCCTGGGAGCGCAGCGAAGCACGTCGCCGCCGCAAGGAGACCATCTACGGCAGTGCGTCCTACGTCCTGCTGTTCGCCTGCGCCTCGGTCGCGGCCGCGCTCTCGTTCCACGGTCTGGTCGGCTTCGGTCAGCAGAACCTCAACCTCTCCGGGGGCTGGGAGTACCTGGTCCCGTTCGGCCTCGACGGCGCCGCGATGTTCTGCTCGGTGCTCGCGGTCCGCGAGGCCAGCCACGGTGACGCCGCGCTCGGATCCCGCATGCTGGTCTGGCTCTTCGCCGGTGCCTCCGCCTGGTTCAACTGGGTGCACGCGCCGCGCGGCGGCGACCACAACGGCGCCCCGCAGTTCTTCGCGGGCATGTCGCTCTCGGCGGCCGTGCTGTTCGACCGGGCGCTGAAGCAGACCCGCCGGGCCGCCCTGCGCGAGCAGGGCCTGGTGCCCCGCCCGCTGCCGCAGATCCGGATGGTCCGCTGGCTCCGCGCCCCCGTCGAGACCTACCAGGCCTGGTCGTTGATGCTGCTGGAGAACGTCCGCACGCTGGACGACGCGGTCGAGGAGGTCCGCGAGGACAAGCGCGAGCGGGAGGCCGCCGCGGCCCGGCAGCGCAGCGAGAACCGGCGCGAGCGCGCCGAGTTGAAGGCCATCTCGCGCTCCGCCCCGCTGCGCGAGCTGACCACGCTGGAGGCCTCCGGCAGCGCCGAGAACGCCGCCGCGCTGGAGCCCGCCTCCACCCGCGGCGTGCTGCCCCGCCGACGCCGCGCCGACGCGCTGGAGAGCACCGCCCCGGTGTCATCGTCCGGCTCCGACGACGGCGACTCCCCGCTGCCCCGGCTCGACTCGCTGGAGAAGAAGCTCAAGGACCTGGAGCAGCAGTTCGGCTGAGCTCCGGACGGGGCCGCCTACCGGGCCGGACCGCGCTCGGGCATGGAGGAACCCCTGCCCAGGGGCACTAAGGTGTGGGCATGATTGCCAGGCCCGCGACCTCCTCCACGCTCAAGGAGATCAATCTCAGGACCGTCCTCGACGTGATCCGCGCCGAGGCCCCGGTCTCCCGCGCGGAGATCGCCCGGCGGACCGGAATCTCCAAGCCGACCGTCTCCGCCCTGCTCCAGGACCTGTTGGAGATGGGCCTGGTGTCGGAGACGGTCAGGGCCGAATTCGGCCCCACCTACGGCGCGTTGTTCTTCGCCCCGCGCCCCGAGGCCGCCTATGTGCTGGCTCTGGACGTCGGCGCCCGGCGCCTCCGGGGCGCGCTCGCGGACCTGGACGGCACCGTCAGGATCCGCCGCGACGTGCTGGTCGAGGGCCTGGACGCGCCCCGGATCGTGCAGACCGGCGCCGAGCTCGCCGAGGAGATGTGCGCCGAGGCCGGTATCCCCCGCGAGGCACTGCAGCACGCCGCCGTGGGCGTGCCCGGGGTCGTCGACCGCAGGGACGGGCGGATCTGGCAGGGCGCCAACATCCCCTCCCTGGACGGCTTCGCGGTGCAGGAGGCGTTCGAGGAAGCCCTCTCCATGCCGGCCACCGTGGAGAACGACATCCACCTGGCGGCGCTCGGCGAGCAGCGCCGCGGCAACGGCACCGCGGCCGAGAGCTTCACCTTCCTCTCGGTGGGTACCGGCGTCGGCGCCGGCCTGGTGCTGCACGGCGAGCTGCACCGGGGCTTCGCCGGCGCGGCCGGCGAGTTGGACTGCGCGGTGGAGCCCGACGAGTTCGACGCCCAGGACCCCTGCGCCGCCTCACTGCTGCGGTACGCGGTCACCCGGCTCCCGGAGGAGGCCGCGCGGGGCGCGCTGACGACCGAGCAGGTCTTCGCGCTGGCCCGTGACGGCCATCCGGGCGCCTGCGCGGTGGTGGACGAGGAGGCCAGGCGGATCACCGGCTACCTGGCCCCGGTCGCCGCGGTGGCGGACGTGGAACTGGTGGTCCTCGGCGGCGGGATCGGCCTCAACGGCGACCTGCTGCTGGACCGGATCCGGGAGCGGCTGGCCGCCCGGGTCCCCTACCCGCCACGGATCGAGGTCTCGGCGCTGGGCAACGCGGCCGTGCTGACCGGCGCGGTCTCGGTGGCCACCCGCGCCGCCCTGGAGCAGATCCTGACACTGCGTTTCGCCGCTCCAGGGCATCGCAGACCGTAGGGCGACAGCCCCTCTACAGCGCGGGTACGTCCACCGACTCCGACTCCCCCTCGGCCGCCAACCGCTTGTTGCGCAGCACCGAGGACAACAGTGCCAGCCCGATGAAGGCCACCCCGATCAGACCGGTGACGATCTCCGGGATCGTGTACTTGATGGACACCATCAGGATGATGGCCAGCGCGCCGATGGCGTAGTGCGCGCCGTGCTCCAGGTAGACGTAGTCGTCCAGGGTGCCCTGGCGGACCAGGTAGACCGTCAGCGAGCGGATGTACATCGCGCCGATGCCCAGGCCCAGGGTGATCTGGAAGATGTCCTGGCTGATGGCGAAGGCGCCGACGACGCCGTCGAAGGAGAACGAGGCGTCCAGCACCTCCAGGTACAGGAACAGGAAGAACGCGGCCTTGCCGGCCACCAGGATGGCGGGCTTCCCGTTCTTGCCGTTCCTGCCGGCCGGAGCGGCCGCAGCCTCCTCGGCGCCGTCCTCGTCCTCGTCGTCCTCGCCCGCGCTCTCGAACAGGTTGGACAGTCCGCCCACGGCCAGGTAGGTGGTGAGCCCGGCGACCCCGGCCAGCAGAACCGTCTCTGCGCCGCCCTCGGCGAAGAAGCGGGCGGACAGCATCAGCACGATCAGCGAGACGACCACCGACAGCTGGTCCAGCTTGCCGATCTTCTCCAGCGGCTTCTCCAGCCATTCGAGCCACTGGATCTCCTTCTCGCCGAGGATGAAGTCCAGGAAGATCATCAGCAGGAACATCCCGCCGAAGGCGGCGATCGCGGGGTGCGCGGCGTCCAGGTGCTGGGCGTAGGTCAGCCCGGCCTCGGTCTTGGTGGAGTCCAGCGCCAGCTGCACCACGCTGACCGGGCTGATGTGCGCGGTCAGCGCCACCACCAGCAGCGGGAAGATCAGGCGCATGCCGAACACGGCGATCAGCACGCCGACGGTGAGGAAGATCTTCTGCCAGAACGGCGTCATCCGCTTCAGGATGGTCGCGTTGATGACGGCATTGTCGAAGGACAGTGAGATCTCGAGAACGGAGAGGATCAGGACGACGCCGATGCCGTCCGCCCCCCAGAAATACGCGGCGGCTGCGAGGCCGATCACAGTGATCCCGAAGGACCACCCGAAGGTACGGAGGAGCACGGAGGGGCCTGAACCTTTCTGGAACGCGTGCAGCCACAGTCGCGGGGACCGCTCCGCACGCCGTGTCCGTCACGTCGTGGGAGCGATCCCCGACAATCCCCGCCCTGCCCGCAAGATTTTCTTACTGAACGTTAACTCCGAAGTCTAGGGCGATGCCCCGGAGACCCGACGCGTACCCCTGCCCCACAGCGCGGAACTTCCATTCGGCGTTGTAGCGGTAGAGCTCGCCGAAGATCATCGCGGTCTCGTTGGAGGCGTCCTCGGAGAGGTCGTAGCGCGCCAACTCGGCGCCGTCGGCCTGGTTCAGGACCCGGATGTAGGCGTTGCGGACCTGGCCGAAGTTCTGCAGCCGGGACTCGGCGTCATAGATCGACACCGGAAAGACGATCTTGTCCACCTGCGGCGGAACCTGCGTCAGATTGACCTTGACGACCTCGTCGTCGTCCGCGCCGGTGCCGCCCACGAGCTCGTCGCCCATGTGCTCGACCGAACCCTCGGGGCTCTTGAGGTTGTTGTAGAAGATGAAGTACTCATCCCCCAGCACCCGGCCGTTGGAGCAGAGCAGGGCGCTGGCGTCCAGGTCGAAGTCGGCACCGGTGGTCGCCCTCGCCTCCCAGCCCAACCCGATCTGCACGGCGGTGAGGTTGGGGGCGGCCTTGGACAACGAGACGTTGCCGCCCTTGGCGAGCGTGACACCCATCTGTTCTTCCCTCCCTGGGAGTCCTACTGATGGAAGCGGGCCGCCCGCGGCCGTGCTTGGCACCGCTGCGGGCGGCCGGTGCTGCTGGTACCGACCGTCAGACGTTGACGCCGAAGTCCTGGGCGATACCGCGCAGGCCGGAGGCGTAGCCCTGGCCGATGGCCCGGAACTTCCACTCGGCGCCGTTGCGGTACAGCTCGCCGAAGACCATGGCGGTCTCGGTGGAGGCGTCCTCGGTGAGGTCGTAACGCGCGATCTCCTGGCCGCCCGCCTGGTTGACGATCCGGATGTAGGCGCTGCGGACCTGGCCGAAGCTCTGCAGCCGGGTCTCGGCGTCGTAGATGGAGACCGGGAAGACGATCTTGGCGACATTGGCGGGGACGCCCGCCAGGTTCACCTTGATGACCTCGTCGTCGCCCTCGCCCTCACCGGTGGTGTTGTCACCGGTGTGCTCGACCGAGCCGTCCGCGGACTTCAGGTTGTTGTAGAAGACGAAGTCCTTGTCCGAGACGACCTTGCCGGTTTCGGACGTGAGGATGGCGCTGGCGTCCAGGTCGAAGTCTGCGCCGGTGGTGGTACGAGCGTCCCAGCCCAGGCCGACGAGGACCGCGGTCAGGCCGGGCGCCTCCTTGCTGAGCGAGACGTTGCCACCCTTGCTGAGGCTGACACCCACGAGTCCTCCAGATGCAGGGGGAGCACTTCGCCGTGCCCCCGTTGGTGCGGTTGCGGTTTCTGTCCAGCCAACGAATCGATCGTAGTGGCCCGTTCCCGAATACCGCAGCCGCACCGCACGAGGGTCTTACCCCGTTTGCGCTCAGATCGCGGCGAGCGCCTTCAGGTACTCCTGCTGGTCGCGAGCGTCCGGCAGACCGTTGACGACGGTCCAGCGGACCACGCCGGCCTTGTCGATGACGAAGGTCCCGCGCACCGCGCAGCCCTTCTCGTCGTCGAACACGCCGTAGGCGGTGGAGACGGCGCCGTGCGGCCAGAAGTCGGACAGCAGCGGGTACTCCAGGCCCTCCTTCTCGGAGAACACACGCAGCGTGAACGGCGAGTCGTTGGAGACGGCCAGGATCTGCACGTCGTCGTTCTGGAACTGCGGCAGCTCCTTCTCCAGGCTGCAGAGCTCGCCGGTGCAGACGCCGGTGAAGGCGAAGGGATAGAAGACCAGCACGACGTTCTTCTCGCCGCGGAAGTCGGAGAGCTTGACCAGCTCACCGTGCTGGTTCTTGAGCTCGAAGTCCGGAGCCTCGGTACCGACCTCGATAGCCATGCTTACCTCTCAGGGATGCTTGCGGGCCGCCGGCTCAGCGCCGGCGGAACCCTCGCGGACCGTCGTGCCCGCGCTCATCCTGCCACTTCGCGCGGACTCACCCGGAGGCCGGGCACTCACTGGAGCCCGGGCAGCCGCCCGAGCAGTCCCACCACGCCCACCGCGCGCCGCAGCAGCGCGCCGCCCGGCAGTCCCGGCACCTGCTCCACCAGCGGGGCCAGCGCCATCAGCCCGCCGATCCGGTGCAGCCGGATCTCCCCCTTCGCCAGCAGCGAGGGCAGCGCCGCGCGCCCGGTCGGCACGCCGAGCACGGTCGCCGCCGCGCCCTCGATACCGGGCACGCCGCCGTTCCCCCGTTCGGTGCGCCACCCCTCGGCATCGGCGTGGAACACCCACCCGCTGGTCCCGGGCCCCCACACCCCGGCGTCCGCACGCACCCCCTGCCGGTACGCCAGCGCCCCGACCACGTCGACCAGCGCGGCGGTCCCGGCGTCGCCGACCGCCCGGGGCAGCCCGGCGCGCGCGGCGGCGCGCTCTGGGAAGCAGTCCAGCGCCGCCACCGCGAGCTCATGGGCGGAGGCGTGGACCTGGGTGAGCAGCGGCAGCGGCCCCAGTGCCGAGTCCAGCTCCACCAGGGCCAGCGCGGGCTCCGCCGCGATCTCCGCCAGCGCGTCGGCGACCCTGCGCCGCGCCTCGCCGAGCGCCGCCAGCACCTCGGCCCGCGGCTCACCCGAGTGGTCCAGCCGCGGCGCCTCGGCCGGCGCGGCGGCGCCGTCCGCGGCGGCATCCCCGGTCCGGTCCGCGACGGCCGCCCCGGCCTGCGCCATCAGCCGTCCCAGCACCGGGCGCTCGGGCCAGGAGCCCAGCTCCGCCAGCCGGCCGAGTTGCTCGGACCGCAGCGTCCCGGCCAGCTCCAGGACTGCGTCCCAGGCCCCCAGGGTCCGCTCCGCGAGCTCTCCGGGTGGGCCGGTGGCGACGCCGCGATGATGGTCCATCCCAGCATTCTGCCCGCAGGAGAACGCAACGGCCCGCCGTATCGGCCGACCCGTCGAGCGGGCGACCGTACGGCGAGCCGTCACGTGTTGAGCTGTCGGGTCCCTCTGCTACGCCGTCAGCTGATCAGCGCTTGCCTGCCTTGGCGGCCTTGGGGGTGGCCAGCCGGACCGCCTGCCAGTCCTTGCTGACGGCGACGGTGCTGGTCTGGGAGAGGCCGGCGGTCTGCGCCGCATCGGCGATGTCGCTGGCCTCGACGTGCCCGGTACGCCCCGTCTTGGGGGTGAGCAGCCAGACCAGGCCGCCCTCCACCAGGTACTCCTGGGCGTCGACGAGGGCGTCGGTGAGGTCGCCGTCCTCGCTGTCCTCGCGGAACCACATCAGCACGGCGTCTGCGACGTCGTCGTAGTCCTCGTCGACCAGTTCGCTGCCGGTGAGGTCCTCCACGGCCTCACGCACATCCTGGTCGACGTCGTCGTCGTAGCCGAGCTCCTGGACCACCTGTCCGGGCTGGAAACCCAACCGGTTTACCGGGTTGGACCTGTCCTCCGCGGGGTCCGCGGTCGCGCTCACGGGAATTGCCTCCTATATCCGCCCCTGCCCCCTGAGGGCAGGGCTGTGGCCGTAGTCCACACGGGCGGGGCGTTCAGCGCAAGTACCCGCTGCCCGATCCCGTACCGACGACGATGCGCCGCAACGCGACACGCCGCCGAGCGTGACACACATCACGCCCATTTGCCCCAGTATCAAGCGGTGCGGCGGTTCCGCGCAGCGGATTGCGGACTCACCTACCCCTCGCGCCGCCCGCTCACTCCACGGACACCTGTTCCAGAGCACCCCCTGCCCGGGCGTACAGTTCTTGATTGGCCCTCCCCAGCCTCCCACCACCACAGCGCCGTGGTTCGGTCGGGCCGCTAGTCACAGGCCGGGACTCCCACCCAAGGGTCCCGACCGCTCAGCAGGGCCGGATTCACCCAATAGGGGAAACCCTGATGGGAGCCTTTGGACGGAGACGTCCAGCGGCGCGAACCGGTTACCCACTGGTAGAGATGACGTTTCTCGACCTGCGGTCCACGATGGAGGCGGCGCGACACCACCTCAGTTCGACCGACAGTGAAGGAACAGCGTGGCTTCCGGATCCGATCGCAACCCGATCATCATTGGCGGCCTGCCCAGCCAGGTCCCGGACTTCGATCCCGAGGAGACCAGCGAGTGGCTGGAATCGCTCGATGCCGCCATCGACGAGCGGGGCCGTGAACGCGCCCGCTACCTGATGCTGCGGCTGATCGAGCGCGCCCGCGAGAAGCGCGTCGCCGTGCCCGAGATGCGCAGCACGGACTACATCAACACCATCGCGACCAAGAACGAGCCGTTCTTCCCCGGCAACGAGGAGATCGAGCGCAAGGTCCTGAACGCGACCCGCTGGAACGCGGCCGTGATGGTATCCCGCGCGCAGCGCCCCGGTATCGGCGTGGGCGGCCACATCGCCACCTTCGCCTCCTCCGCGTCCCTCTACGACGTGGGCTTCAACTACTTCTTCCGGGGCAAGGACGCCGACGGCGAGTCCGGCGACCAGATCTTCTTCCAGGGCCACGCCTCCCCCGGCATCTACGCCCGCGCCTTCCTGCTGGACCGGCTGAGCGAGCAGCAGCTCGACGCCTTCCGCCAGGAGAAGTCGAAGGCCCCCTACGGCCTGTCGAGCTACCCGCACCCGCGGCTGATGCCGGACTTCTGGGAGTTCCCGACCGTCTCCATGGGCCTCGGCCCGCTGGGCGCGATCTACCAGGCCCGGATGAACCGCTACCTGCAGGACCGCGGCATCAAGGACACCTCGCAGTCGCACGTCTACGCCTTCCTGGGCGACGGCGAGATGGACGAGCCGGAGTCGCTGGGCCAGCTGTCCCTCGCGGCCCGCGAGAACCTGGACAACCTGACCTTCGTGGTCAACTGCAACCTGCAGCGGCTGGACGGCCCGGTCCGCGGCAATGGCAAGATCATCCAGGAGCTGGAGTCGCAGTTCCGCGGCGCCGGCTGGAACGTGATCAAGCTGATCTGGGACCGCAACTGGGACCCGCTGCTGGCCCAGGACCGCGACGGCGTCCTGGTCAACAAGCTGAACACCACCCCGGACGGCCAGTTCCAGACCTATGCGACCGAGTCCGGCGCGTACATCCGGGAGAACTTCTTCGGCGGCGACCTGCGGCTGCGGAAGATGGTCGAGGACCTGACCGACCAGCAGATCCAGCACCTCGGCCGCGGCGGCCACGACCACGCCAAGGTGTACGCGGCGTTCAAGGCCGCCCGCGAGCACGTCGGCCAGCCGACCGTGATCCTGGCCCAGACCGTCAAGGGTTGGACCCTCGGCCCCAACTTCGAGGGCCGCAACGCGACCCACCAGATGAAGAAGCTGACCACCGAGGACCTCAAGCGCTTCCGCGACCGGCTGCACCTGCCGATCACCGACAAGCAGCTGGACGAGGGCTACCCGCCCTACTACCACCCGGGCAAGGACTCGGAGGAGATCCAGTACATGCACGACCGCCGGCACGAGCTGGGCGGCTACATGCCGACCCGCAAGGTGCGGCCGCGCAAGCTGGAGCTCCCCGGCGACGACGCCTACAAGGTGCTCAAGAAGGGTTCGGGCCAGCAGGAGATCGCCACCACCATGGCGTTCGTCCGACTGCTCAAGGACCTGATGCGGGACAAGGAGATCGGCAAGCGCTTCGTGCCGATCGCCCCGGACGAGTACCGCACCTTCGGCATGGACTCGCTGTTCCCCTCGGCGAAGATCTACAACCCGCAGGGCCAGCTGTACGAGTCGGTCGACCGCGAGCTGCTGCTGGCGTACAAGGAGTCGCCGACCGGCCAGATGCTGCACGACGGCATCTCCGAGGCCGGCTGCACCGCTTCGCTGATCGCCGCGGGCTCGTCCTACGCGACCCACGGCGAGCCGCTGATCCCGGTCTACGTCTTCTACTCGATGTTCGGGTTCCAGCGCACCGGCGACCAGTTCTGGCAGATGGCGGACCAGCTGGCGCGCGGCTTCGTGCTCGGCGCCACGGCCGGCCGCACCACGCTGACCGGTGAGGGCCTGCAGCACGCCGACGGCCACAGCCACCTGCTCGCCTCGACCAACCCGGCGGTCGTCGCCTACGACCCGGCCTTCGGGTTCGAGATCGCGCACATCGTCCAGGACGGCATCCGCCGGATGTACGGCAGCAGCGCCGAGCACCCGCACGGCGAGGACGTCTTCTACTACATGACGGTCTACAACGAGCCGATGCGGATGCCCGCGGAGCCCGAGAACGTCGACGTCGAAGGCATCCTCAAGGGCCTGCACAGGTACGCCCCGGCGACCGGCGGCCAGATCCCGGCGCAGATCCTCGCCTCCGGCGTGGGTGTGCCGTGGGCGCTGGAGGCCCAGCGCATCCTGGCCGAGGAGTGGAACGTCAAGGCCGACGTCTGGTCGGCGACGTCCTGGAACGAGCTGCGCCGGGACGCCATCGCGGTGGAGGAGTTCAACCTGCTCCACCCGGAGGAGGAGCAGCGCGTCCCCTACATCACCAGCAAGCTGAGCGGCTCCGAGGGCCCGTTCGTGGCGGTGTCGGACTGGATGCGCGCGGTGCCGGACCAGATCTCGCGCTGGGTCCCGGGCCAGTGGCAGTCGCTGGGCGCGGACGGCTTCGGCTTCGCCGACACCCGTGGCGCGGCCCGTCGCTTCTTCCACATCGACGCGCAGTCGGTGGTCCTGGGCGTGCTCACCGAGCTCGCCAAGCAGGGCAAGATCGACCGCTCGGCGCTGAAGGCGGCCATCGACCGCTACCAGCTGCTGGACGTCTCGGCGGCCCACCCGGGCGCGGCCGGCGGCGACGCGTGACCGTCCGTCAGTTCCGGTAGTACCCGCACGACCCGGCCTCCGCCCGGCGACTCACCAGTCGCCGGGCGGAGGCTTTTTCGGATGAGTTTCCGGGAACCACTGTGCGGGGTGTCACATCGGCGCTACCTTGACCGTACTCCGACAACATCGGGAGCCCATCCGCGAGAAGGAGCACCATGTCGACAACCCGTCGCGTCACCGCTCTGTCCGCCGGCCTGCTGGCCGTCCTCGGCGCCGCCGCCCCCGGGGTGGCCGTGTCGGCCCCCGCGTTCGACGCACCGATGCAACTCTCGTCCCCGGCCGGCCACCACATGGTCGCGCAGGTCGGCGGAATACGGAACAGCACGTCGTCGAACTGGTCCGGTTATGCCGCAACCGGCGCCAAGTTCACCAGTGTGAAGGCCAGTTGGGTGCAGCCCACCGGCCGGTGCGGCAGCGCCACCACCTACTCCAGCTTCTGGATCGGCCTGGACGGCGACGGCAGCAACTCCGTGGAGCAGACCGGCAGCGAGGTCGACTGCTCCGGCGGCTCCCCGCAGTACTACGCCTGGTACGAGATGTACCCGGCCTACCCGGTGAACTTCTCCAACACGGTCCGCCCGGGCGACCACTTCACCTCCTCGGTCACCGAGAGCACCGGCGGCAAGTTCACCCTCGTGCTCTCGGACACCACCCAGGGCTGGACCAGGACGGTCAACAAGACCCTGTCGAGCGCCGCACTGGCCTCCGCGGAGGTCATCGCCGAGGCCCCGTCCAGCAGCAGCGGCGTGCTGCCGCTGACCAACTTCGGCACCGCCTCCTTCACCGGTGCCACCGCCAACGGCCAGCCGATCGGGAACTTCTCGCCCGACCGGATCAACATGGCCTCCGGCTCCACCACCAAGGCCACCACCTCCGCCCTGTCCGGCGGCAGCGCCTTCACGGTGACCTGGAAGCACAGCTGATCCCGCTCCGGTTCCGCTGATCTCCCTTCGGGCCCGCGCCCCCCACCGGGGTGCGGGCCCGACGTGGGTTCCACCGGCGGCTTCCACGGAAGGGCGGGGCGGGGCACCATGGCGGGCATGCCGCAGACCGCTCTGATCATCACGGTGCCCGAGGCCGATCCCCTGGTCGGCGCCTGGCGCAGGCTGTACGACCCCAGGGAGCGGGACGGCGTCCCGGCGCACGTGACCGTGCTGTACCCGTTCCTGGAGCCGGATCGGATCGACGAGGCGACGATCGCCGCACTTCGTGCGCTGTTCGCCTCGCACGATGCCTTCGACCTGGCATTCCGTCGTTGCGCCCGGCTCTCCGGGATGGTCTGCCTCGCGCCGGAACCGGACCTGCCGCTGCGCGCGCTGACCGCAGCCGTGGCGGCGCGGTGGCCCGAGGCCCCGCCCTACCGGGGCAGGTTCGAAGACCCGGTGCCGCACCTCACGGTGGCCCTGGGACAGGAGGAGACCGTGAACCAGAAGGTGGAGGCAGACCTGGCAGCCCGGCTGCCGCTGCTGACTCGGGTCGATTCGGTGCGGCTGGTGGTGCGCGAGAGCGGGGTGTGGCGGGGGTGGACGTCGTTCGCACTGCGTCAGGACAGGTCTCCTGGGGCGGTCACCGTCCCATAGGCGGTCCGCACGGGTAAGAAAATCGGTCGACACGGCCGAGGCTTCTCATCACACCGGTTACCTCGTTCCGGCGATGGTCCCGGGCAGCTCCGTACCGGTCCACCTGGGGTTCCGGCGTGTGAAACAGCCGTGAATCTCTGGGCCGATTGGCGCTGCTTGTGATGGTTGTCGCAGTTTGGTTACGCCGAGTACGGCGTACGCAGACCGATATTGCGCTTACGCTGACGCAGAGCATCCCAGCTTCAGGTTCCCGCTTCTCAGCAAGACCTCCGGGCACGGCCCGTCTGACGGTCGCCCCATGCCCAAGGAGAGTCACGCGTATGCGGTTCAGGCGCACGCTGATAGCTGCGATGGTGTCCTTCACCGTTCTCGCGGGCACCGGAGCGGCAGCGGCGGGAGCCGCGGTCTCCGACGAGCAGATCGCGATCACGACCCCGCCGGCCGGCAGCAAGGCCTGGACCCAGGACCACTCGCTGGGCCGTGACCTCCCGGACCCGGCCAAGGCGACCGCGGCCGAGGTCGCCGCGTTCTTCTCCTCGCTCACCCCGGTCCAGCAGCAGCGCCTGGTGCACGCCTACCCGCTGGTGGTCGGCAACTTCGACGGCGCCCCACTGGCCCTGCGCTACCAGGCCAACGCCATCGCCATGGAGCAGGAGCTGGCCACCCAGAAGGCCCGCAGCACGGACACCGCGCTCAGCTCGGCCGCCCGGTCCTCGGCCGCCGGACGGGTGGGGGTGCTGAACAACCTGCTCACCCCCGGCCGCCAGATCCTCGCCTTCGACCCGCGCGGCCGCGGCCTGGTGGCCGAGGTCTACGGCGACCTGTCCACCGCGCAGAAGGTGTCGGTGCTGGTCCCCGGCTCGGACATGGACCTGGCCCACTTCGACCGCACCGACCAGCCGCTGAAGGGCGCCGCCGGGATGGCAGAAGCGCTGCGCGCGGAGCAGGCCCAGGTCTCGCCCGACACCAGCACCGCGGTCATAGCCTGGTCCGGCTACGTCACCCCGGTCGGCCTGGGCGCGGACGCCGCGACGGCGCGGCTGGCCGAGGCCGCCGCACCGCGGCTGGAGAGCCTGCTCGACGGGCTCGCGATCACCTCGCACCCGGAGACCGCGCCGTCGCTCTACTGCCACTCGTACGGCTCGGTGGTGTGCGGTATCGCCGCCCCGCAGATCCACGCCCCCCAGGGCGTCTCCGACATGGTCGTCTTCGGCAGCCCCGGGATGGACGTCTCCGACGCCGCGGACCTGGGCACGGGCGTGCGGCTCTGGGCGACCGCCCGGAACCCGGGCGACTGGATCGGCAACGTTCCGTACCTGGAGGTCGCCGGGCTCGGCCACGGGGCCGACCCGACCAGCACCGGTTTCGGCTCCCACGTGATCGCCTCCACCGGGGCCAACGGCCACAACGGGTACCTCTCCCCCGGGACGGCGAGCCTGCGCAACTTCGCGGACATCGCACTGGGGCGCTACAGCGAGGTCGTCTGTTCGAACAACAACGGCGCGTGCGTGTCCGGGCTCTGAGGGTCAGGTGCAGCCCGTAGCCGACTTGTCGCGCAGTTCCCCGCACCCCTGGCGATCGCTTGGGGCGCGGGGAACTGCGCGAACAGCAACCCCGCACTACTCGCGCGCGGCCGACGTCCCGTTCATATCGGCATACCGGTCGCCGACGACCGCGGCGGCAATCGGCTCCAGCGCAGCCAGCTCATCGGAGCTCAGGTGCAGAGCCGTAGCCCCGACGTTCTCCTCCAGACGGCTCCGCCGACGGGTACCCGGGATGGGTACCACCGAGAGCCCGTGCACCTCGGCCCGCTGCTGGACCCACCCCAGCGCCACCTGCGCAGCGGTCACCCCGTGTGCCGCGGCGATCTTGTGGACCGGGGTGAGCAGCGCAGCGTTCTTCGCGGCGTTGTCGCCGGTGAAGCGGGGCTGGTTGTTGCGGAAGTCCCCCGGCGCCAGCTCGCCCGCGTTGGCGAAGGCCCCGGTCAGGAAACCACGGCCGAGCGGCGAGTAGGGCACGAAGGCCACGCCCAGCTCGGCCGCGGCCGGCACCACGGTCCGCTCCACGTCCCGCGAGAACAGCGACCACTCGGACTGGACGGCCGCGATCGGGTGCACCGCGTGCGCCTCGCGCAGCTCCGCGCCGGTGACCTCGGACAGGCCCAGGTGCTTGACCTTGCCTGCCGCCACCAGCTCGCTCATCGCGCCGACCGACTCGGCCAGCGGCACCTCGGGGTTGCGGCGGTGCATGTAGTACACGTCGATGACGTCCACGCCGAGGCGGGCCAGGCTGGCGTCGACGGCCTGCCGGATGTAGGCGGGGTCGTTGCGCACGGCGCGGTAGGACGGGTCGTCGATCCGGCGCTCGATGGAGAACTTGGTGGCGAGCACCACCCGGTCCCGGTTGGCCCGGACGAACGGGCCGATCAGCTTCTCGTTCTCGCCGTAGCCGTACATGTCGGCGGTGTCGAAGAAGGTGACCCCGAGCTCCAGGGCACGGTCCAGGGTGGCCAGCGCCTCGGCGCTGTCGGTCTCGCCGTAGAAGTCGCTCATGCCCATGCAGCCGAGGCCCTGGACGCCGACCTCCGGGCCGCCGGTGCCGAGGGTGGTGGTGGGGATGGGGTTGTCGCTGCTCATGCCTGCGTCTGCCTCTCCGCGTAAAAGTCGATCTTGTAGTCGATGATCAGGAGCGTGGCCTGGAGGTCCGTGATCCGCTGACGCACCTCGTCGCGGTGCTGTACCAGCAGCTCCTGACGGGCGGCGGCGGTGTGCCCGCCCTCGCGCCGCAGCTCGGCGTAGCGGACCATGTCGGCCACCGACATCTGGGTCAGCCGGAGCTTGTTCAGGAAGTCCAGCCAGACCAGGTCGCGGTCGCTGAACCGGCGCTGGCCCGAGTGCGAGCGGGCCGGGGGCTCCAGCAGGCCGATCCGCTCGTACCAGCGCAACGTGTGCGCGGTGAGGCCGGTCCTGGCGACCACCTCGCCGATGGTGTGGCGCGGGGTGCCGTCGGGTTCGGCCGGCTCCACCGGTTCTGCGGGCTGCGTCGCGATCGCCGTTGACATGCTTCGAACCTACCTACCTGGAGTGCACTCCAAGCAAGCGGTGCGGGCCGCCCCGGTCCGGTCACCCGGCATCGCTAGTCTGTCCGGTATGGACAGCCTGCTGATCATCGACAAGTGGCCGGTACCGACGGCGGCCGCGGCCGTGGTGCTCCGGGACGGCACCCTGGCAGGGGCGCGCGGACCGCAGCAGCACGCCTTCCCGCTGGCCTCCGTCACCAAGCCGCTGAGCGCCTACGCGGTGCTGGTCGCGGTAGAGGAGGGGGCGGTGGAGCTGGACCAGCCGGCCGGGCCCGAGGGGTCGACGGTGCGCCATCTGCTGGCCCACACCTCCGGCCTGGCCTTCGACGAGCACCGGCAGATGGCCGCACCCGGCACTCGCAGGCTGTACTCCAACGCCGGTTTCGACGTGCTGGCGGAGACCGTGGAGAAGGCCACCGGCATCCCCTTCCCGCAGTACGCCGCCGAGGCCGTGTTCCAGCCGCTGGGTATGGCCGGAACCCGGATCGACCCGGGCGGCAAGAGCCCGGCCGGTGCCGGCGGCGTGTCCACCGCCGCCGACCTGGCCCGCTTCGCCGCCGAACTGCAGGCGCCCCGGCTGCTGCACCCCTCGACCCTGGCCGAGGCGACCTCGGTGGCCTTCCCCGGCCTGGACGGCGTGCTGCCGGGCTTCGGCCACCAGCGGCCCAACGACTGGGGCCTCGGCTTCGACCTGCGCGACCACAAGTCGCCGCACTGGATGGGTCTGAACAGCGCCCCCACCGCCTTCGGCCACTTCGGTCAGAGCGGCACCTTCCTCTGGGTGGACACGGTCGCCGGGGCGGCCTGCGTCGCCCTCACCGACCGCGACTTCGGCACCTGGGCCGCCGAGCTGTGGCCGCCGTTCACCGACGCCGTCCTCCGGGAGCTCGGGCTCTGACGGATTTTCGGGTGCGGCATGTGCGTGGTTTGTCGCGCACGCGCCGCAACTGAAGTCCCCGCTCAGCCGTAGCGGACCGGAGAGTGCATCTCCCAGAGCAGCGCCTCCACGCCCTCCGGGCCCGCCACCGGGTCGACCGGGGCGGCCGAGCCGGTCAGCCGGAGGCTGTCGCCGGGTCCCAGCTCCCGGCCCACCCCGCGCGGACCGCCCGCGGTGCGGAAGCCCAGGCCGCCGCGGACCACGTGCAGGTAGCGGTGGTCGGCGGCGGGCAGCGCGGGCAGCGCCGCCCCGGGGCCGACCCGTACCAGGTGCAGCGCCGCGTCGGCGCGGCGCAGCTCGCCCAGCCCGGCCAGGGTGAGCAGCCCGGTGCCGGTCGGCGCGGGCCGCAGGGCGTACCGGGGCGCCGCCCCGAACTCGTCCGGCTGCAGCCAGAACTGCACGAAGCGCACCGGTCCGGCGGCCCCGCCGACGTTGCCCTCGCTGTGCACCGCGCCGCTGCCCGCGCCCAGGTACTGGACCTGCCCCGGCCGGACCACGGCGGCGTGGCCGTGGTCGTCCCGGTGCGCCAGCGCGCCGTCCAGCACCCAGGTCAGGATCTCGGTGTCGCGGTGCTTGTGCGGGGCGAACCCCGCACCGGCCGCCAGGGTCTCCTCGTTGCACGCCAGCAGCGCCCCGAAGTGGGTGTTCGCCGGGTCGTAGTGGCCGGCGAAGGAGAACGCGTGCCGGGTCAGCACGCCCGGTTCGGGCGCGGAGGCGTAGCGCTCGAACGCCAGGTGGACGCTGAGGGCGGGGGCCGGCGCGGGGGCCGGCGGGGGCTGCTCGGACACGCGCACGACGCTACCGTGCCCCGGTTGTGACTGTTGCCACGCATCGGGAAGGTGCTGCTCGGCGCGCATCCGTCCGTACGTAGGGCAGTCTTGTGCTGTGCCTGCCGTCCCAGTCGATAAGCCAGCGAAGAAGACCGCCAAGAAGGCCGCAGCCAGGGCGACGCAGCCCGCCGCGCCGCCGGACGGCCCCGAGCCGGAGCCGCAGCGCCGGGGTTCGCCCCGGGGAACGGCGATAGAGCGCCGGACCGCCGCCGAACGGGCCGAGCGGCACGCCGCCACGCTCAAGCGGCTGGAGAAGGCGGCCGGGAAGCTCTCCACCGCGGCCATCGCCCGGATGGACGAGCAACTGTCCTGGTACCGCAACATGCCGCCGGAGCACCGCTCCTGGATCGGCCTGGTGGCCCAGGCCGGTATCGCCGCCTTCACCGAGTGGTTCCGCCACCCGGAGGCGCCGCAGGCGATCAGCACCGACGTCTTCGGCACCGCCCCGCGCGAGCTGACCCGGGCGGTGACGCTGCGCCAGACCGTGGAGATGATCCGCACCACCATCGAGGTGGTGGAGGAGGCCATCGACGAAGTCGCGGTCCCCGGCGGCGAGGACGGGCTGCGCGAGGCGGTACTGGTCTACGCCCGCGAGATCGCCTTCGCCACCGCGCAGGTGTACGCCCAGGCCGCCGAGGCCCGCGGCGCCTGGGACGCCCGGCTGGAGGCCCTGGTCGTCAACTCGCTGCTGTCCGGGGACGCCGACGAGGGCGTGCTCTCCCGTGCCGCGGCGCTGGGCTGGGGGTCGCCCGACCGGGTGATGGTGGTGATGGGCAGTGCGCCCGCCGGCGACAGCGAACTGGTGGTCGAGGCCATCCGCAGGGCCGCCCGGCACGCCAAGCTGCATGTGCTGACCGGGGTGCTGGGGGCCCGGCTGGTGGTCGTCGTCGGCGACGGCGGCCGCAACCCGGACCGGGTCTGGGATCCGGTCCCGGCGGCCCGCTCGCTGATCGGGCAGTTCGCCGCTGGACCGGTGGTGATCGGTCCCACCGTCGGCGACCTGCTGTCGGCGACCCGCTCCGCCCAGGCCGCCGCCGCCGGGCTGCGCGCCTGCGCCGCGTGGCCGGACGCGCCCCGCCCGGTGCTCGCCGACGACCTGCTGCCGGAACGGGCGCTGGCCGGGGACCAGGCCGCCCGGGCCCAGCTGGTCGAGGAGATCTACACCCCGCTGGACGAGGCGGGCTCGGCGCTGCTGGACACCCTCTCGGTCTACCTGGAGCAGGCGTCGTCGCTGGAGGGCGCCGCCCGGATGCTGTTCGTGCACCCCAACACCGTCCGCTACCGGCTGCGGCGTGTGACCGATGTCACCGGGTATGCGCCCAGCGACGTGCGTTCCGCGTTCACCCTGCGCATCGCCCTGGCGCTGGGACGACTCCAACCGTGATGACCTGCGCAAACGCACGACTGTAGGGAATCCACAACGACGGCTGCGGTTATTGGTCGCCGTCCCCACCCGCGTCCGGCGGGTCCGGCGAGAGAAGGTTGGTTCTGTGCTCGTAATCGTTGCTCCCGGACAGGGTGCCCAGACGCCAGGATTCCTCGCCCCGTGGCTCGAGGTCGACGGTGTGGCCGACAGGCTGCACTGGTGGTCCGCCGTGGCCGGGCTCGACCTGGTGCAGTACGGCACCGAGGGCGACGCAGAGACGATCAAGGACACCGCCGTCGCCCAGCCACTGCTGGTCGCCGCCGGGATGGCCGCGGGCTCCCTGCTGTTCCCCGCCGACCAGCCGCTGTCGGCCGGCCGGCTGGGCGCGGTGGCCGGGCACAGCGTCGGCGAGATCACCTCCGCCGCCATCTCCCGGGTGCTGTCGCCCGAGCAGGCCATCGCCTTCGTCCGCCAGCGCGGCCTGGCCATGGCCGGCGCCGCCGCGGCGACCGCGACCGGCATGTGCGCGGTCCTCGGCGGCGATCCCGACGAGGTCGCCGCCAGTCTCGCCGGGCACGGCCTGACCGCCGCCAACAACAACGGGGGCGGGCAGATCGTCGCCGCCGGCACCCTGGAGCAGTTGGACGCGTTCAAGGCCGAACCGCAGGCCAAGGCGCGGATCATCCCGCTCTCGGTGGCCGGCGCCTTCCACACCGCGCACATGGCCGCTGGGGTGGAGCGGCTGGCGAAGCTGGCCCCCGGCATCACCCTGCGGGACCCGCAGACCGCCTATGTCTCGAACGCGGACGGCAAGACCGTGGAGAGCGGCGCCGAGGTGCTGAGCCGGCTGGTGTCGCAGGTCTCCAACCCGGTCCGCTGGGACCTGTGCATGGAGGCGCTGGAGCGTCTAGGCGCCACCTGCGTGATCGAGGTCCCACCTGCTGGGACGCTGACCAACCTGGTTAAGCGCAACCTCAAGGGGGTGGCTACCCTCGCTCTGAAGACTCCGGACGACCTCGACAAGGCCCGCGAGTTGATCGCTGAGCACGCCGCACCCGAGGGGGCCGCTACATGACCACCGTTCCTAGCATCACACCGAGCACCGGGGCCGCCTTCGCGCGCATCCTGGGCGTCGGCGGCTACCGCCCGGTCCGGGTGATCCCGAACGCCGAGGTGCTCAACTGGATCGACTCCTCGGACGAGTGGATCCGGACCCGCAGCGGGATCACCGAGCGCCGCTGGGCCGGCCCGGAGGAGACCGTCGCGGAGATGTCGGTGCAGGCGGCGGCCAAGGCCATCGCCCAGTCCGGGATCGCCCCCGAGCAGATCGGCGGCGTGATCGTCGCGACGGTCTCGCACCTCAAGCAGACCCCGGCCATCGCCACCGAGATCGCCCAGCGGCTCGGCTGCGGCACCGCCCCGGCCTTCGACATCTCCGCCGCCTGCGCCGGCTTCGGCTACGGCCTGAGCCTGGCCGACGGCATGGTCCGCACCGGCAGCGCCGAGTACGTCGTGGTCATCGGGGTGGAGCGGCTGTCCGACCTCACCGATGTGACGGACCGTTCGACCGCCTTCATCTTCGGCGACGGCGCCGGCGCGGTCGTGGTCGGGCCGTCCGAGACCCCCGGCATCGGGAAGGTCGTCTGGGGCTCCGACGGCTCCCAGAAGGACGTCATCAGCCAGACCCAGGCCTGGGACACCGCCTTCGCCAAGCCCGACGCCGTCAACGGCGCCGGAGCGGAGGTCAAGTGGCCGGCGCTGCGGATGGAGGGCCAGGCGGTCTTCCGCTGGGCCGTCTACGAGATGGCCAAGGCCGCCCAGCGCGCCCTGGACGCCGCCGGGATCACCGCCGACCAGCTCGGCGCGTTCATCCCGCACCAGGCCAACATGCGGATCATCGATGCCATGATCAAGACGCTGAAGCTGCCCGAGGGCATCCCGGTCGCCCGGGACATCGCGGAGACCGGCAACACCTCGGCCGCCTCCATCCCGCTGGCGATGGAGCGCATGCTGCAGAGCGGCGAGGCCAAGAGCGGCGACCTGGCCCTGATCATCGGGTTCGGGGCGGGTCTGGTCTACGCGGCCGCGGTAGTTACTCTGCCGTAAGTCACAAATCCACATGACGACCGCGCTCCGCATTCCGGCGGGGCACGGACAGCGCACAACACGAAGGAGTGCCGACATGGCCACCAAGGACGAGGTCCTTTCCGGTCTCGCGGAGATCGTCAACGAGATCGCCGGGATCCCGGCCGAGGACGTCGAGCTGGACAAGTCGTTCACCGACGACCTGGACGTCGACTCGCTGTCCATGGTCGAGGTCGTCGTCGCCGCCGAGGAGCGCTTCGGCGTGAAGATCCCGGACGACGAGGTCAAGAACCTGAAGACCGTCGGCGACGCCGTGGACTTCATCCTCGCCAACAGCTGACACCAGCAGTTCGACCCGGGTCGACCCCCGGCCCGTTCCAAGGCCGGGGGCGCCCCGCCCCTCCGCCGGCCCCATCCAGTTGACGCAATACGTGGGAGATTTGCAGTGACCAACGACAGCCGCACCGTGGTCGTCACAGGGATCGGCGCTTTCACGCCGCTCGGCGGTGACGCCGCCTCAACCTGGGAGGGCCTGGTCAACGGGCGTTCCGGGGTTCGGCTCCTGGTGGAGGACTGGGCCGCCGACATCCCGGTGCGCATCGCCGCCCGCACGGCGGTGGAGCCCGGTGACGTCATCCCCAAGCACCAGACCCGGCGACTGGACCGCTCGGCGCAGTTCGCGCTGATCGCGGCCCGTGAGGCCTGGGCCGACGCGGGCTTCGAGACCGCGGCCACCGCCCCCGGCTCCACCGTGGACCCGGACCGCCTGGGTGCGGTCGTCGCCTCCGGCATCGGCGGCGTGACCACCCTGCTCGACCAGTACGACGTGCTGAAGGAGAAGGGCGTCCGCAGCGTCTCCCCGCACACCGTGCCGATGCTGATGCCGAACAGCCCGGCGGCCAACGTCGGTCTGGAGATCGGCGCGCGGGCCGGCGTGCACACCCCGGTCAGCGCCTGCGCCTCCGGCGCGGAGGCCATCGGCTACGCCATCGAGATGATCCGCACCGGCCGCGCCGACGTCGTGGTCGCCGGCGGCACCGAGGCGGCCATCCACCCGCTGCCCATCGTCGCCTTCTCCAACATGATGGCGATGTCCAAGAACAACGAGGACCCGCAGGCCGCCTCGCGCCCCTACGACAAGGCCAGGGACGGCTTCGTCCTGGGCGAGGGCGCCGGCGTGATCGTGCTGGAGTCCGCCGCGCACGCGGCCGCCCGCGGCGCCAGGGTCTACTGCGAGGCCGTGGGCCAGGGCCTGTCCTCGGACGCCCACCACATCGCCCAGCCCGAGCCCACCGGCGCCGGCATCGCCCGCGCCCTTGCCCACCTTTTCGAGTCGACCGACCTGGACAAGGCGGAGGTGGCGCACCTCAACGCGCACGCCACCTCGACCCCGCAGGGCGACGTCGCCGAGATCAAGGCGCTCCGCAAGGAACTGGGCGACCATGTCGACCACATCGCGATCTCGGCGACCAAGTCGATGACCGGCCACCTGCTCGGCGGCGCCGGCGGCATCGAGACCGTCGCCACCGTGCTGGCCCTGCACCACCGCCAGGCGCCGCCCACCCTCAACGTGGACGATCTGGACCCGGAGGTCGACGCCGACATCGTCACCGGTGAGGCCCGCAAGCTCCCCACGGGCCCGATCGCCGCGCTGAACAACTCCTTCGGCTTCGGCGGCCACAACGTGGTACTGGCCTTCCGTACCGCCGACTGACGCACCGACAGCCCCGACGCACGGACGCCGGGCCCGACGCAGACAGACTGCGGCGGGCCCGGCTTTCTGCGTTCCGGTCTCTTGCCGTCCCGGTTCGACGGCCCCTACTCTTTGAGCAGTCGCTCAATTTGAGCGACTGCTCAAAAGAACAGCGGGACGGGGGCCGGGGTGGGCAAGGCGGAACAGACCAGGGCGGCGCTGATCGAGGCGGCCGTGGCGGCACTGCGGGAGAACGGCTTCGCCGGGGCGAGTGCCCGCGAGATCGCCCAACGGGCGGGCTGCAACCAGGCGCTGGTCTTCTACCACTTCGGCACGGTGGCCCGGCTGCAATTGGCGGCGCTGGACTCGGTGAGCGGGGCACGGGACGCCCGCTACCGGGAGATGGTGGCCCAGGCCGGCGGTCTGGCCGGACTGGTGCGGGCGGCCCGGTCGGTCTTCGACGAGGACCTGGACCAGGGCCATGTCACCGTCCTGGTGGAGATGATCGCCGCCGCCCAGTTCAGCCCCGAGCTGCGGCCCGAGGTCGCCGCCCGGATCCGGCCGTGGCGCGACTTCGCCGAGGACACCGTCCGGGACGCCCTGTCCGGCTCCCCGGCCGCCAGGCTGCTGCCGCCGGACGAGCTGGCCCACGGCATCGTGGCGATGTACCTGGGCCTGGAGATGCTGGCCAACCTGGAGGGCGAACGCGAGCCCGCGCTGGCCCTGTTCGACCGGGCCGGGAAGATCGCCTCCCTGCTGGACATCTTCAAGAGGAAGCGCAGGTGAGTGTGCGGTGACGACCGGCCGCAGCCCGCGCGCGGGGGTCCGGGGCGTCGCTCCCCGGGAAGCTGGAGCAAGAGGAAGCGCAGGTGAGCGCGGTGAACGACAACGCGGTGACGCCCGATCGTTCGTGGCTCTGGTTCGGTGCGTGGGCGCTGGTCGGCGGCGGGTACGCACTGGGGCTGGCTGCGCTGCTGTCGGTCGGGCTCCTGGTCCTGGCGCTGACCGCCGGGGCGACCCTGTGGCTGGCCTCCCGCAGGGGCTCCCATGTGGGGCTGCCCGGAGCGCTCTGCGGCCCCGCGCTGCCGCTGCTCTGGATCGCCTACCTCAACCGGGGCGGTCCCGGCACCGTCTGCACCCCCGACGGAGGCGGGACCAGCTGCACCGACGAGTGGAGCCCCTGGCTCTTCCTCGCCCCCGGCGCCGTCCTGCTACTGGCCGGGCTCGTCCTGTTCCTCCTGCTGCGCCGCCGCGCACGGACAGGCACCGGGGTCGGGCGAAACGTTCCGCCCGACCCCGGTGCCCGGAGTACCGCTCAGAGGTGAGACACCGTCAGCCGTTCGCGAGCGACTTCAGGTAGGTCTCGGTGGGCGAGCCGACGCCGGTTGCGTTGTCGTAGCCCTTGGTCGCGGTCAGACCGTAGTCACGGCCGAAGGCGACCAGACGGGCCCGGAGGGTGCCGGAGATGATGCCCGCGTCGTAGACCGCGCTCAGCGGCGGCCGGCCCTGCACGGCCGTCTTGTTGACGACGTCGGTGAAGGACTTGCTGCCGGCCCGGGAGTAGATCTCCGGGTTGGCGAAGCCGATCGGACGGCCGTGGCGGCCCTGGATCGCGTCCGCCTGGACCGCGGAGAACTCCGGCGCCGAGACGCTGGTGCCGCCGTAGCCGCCCTCGCTGTACGGGGCGCCGTCGGACATGCCGACCAGCACCGAGGTGTACAGGTCACCGTTCATGGCCACGTCGGGGGTGACCCGCTGCGCGGTCTTGCTGGTGGCGCCGGTCATCAGGGTGTGCGACAGCGCGCTCGGGACGACGGTGCCCTGGTACCAGGGCTGGGCGAAGTCCTCGCTGGTGCCGCCGCCGCCGCCGAAGTAGAAGGCGCCGGGCAGCGGGGTCCAGCCCTTCCCGTTCGCGGTGAGGGTGGACCGCAGCGTGCCCATGTCGGTCTCGAAGCCGTAGCTGCCCTTCTTGCTGGAGGTCGCCAGCGCGGTGCCGCCGACATCCGTGACCCACCCGTCGGAACCGGGGAACCCGGCCTGGGCGCGGGTGGTGGTCTTGTCGCAGTTGGCTCCGGTGGCCGCCGCGGCGGGCGAGTTGTCGCCGCAGTCGCCGGAGCTGAAGTCGAAGCCGATGCCCTCGATCGCACCCTGCTGGAAGATCTGCTCGTACGCGGCGATCTGCGCGGGCGACTCGTCACCGGACGTGCTGTGCATCAGCCCGTCCCACGAGTTGGAGACCACGTCGGCCAGGTGGTTGTCGACGATGTTGGCCAGCGCGGCCGACAGGTCGTTGTCCTGGCAGGAGTTGGCACCGACGTAGACGACATTGGCGTCGGGCGCCAGCCCGTGCACCATCTCGACGTCCAGGGCCTCCTCGCCCGCCCAGTTGGCCGGCCCGCCGCAGGCGTCCTGGCTGTTCCACTGGTCCGGGGTGACGACCTCGGAGTACTGGCCGGCCTTGAAGGCCTTGTCACCGTGGTTGGTGGCGAACTGGTTGGCGTCCGCCAGCATCGTGGAGGAGCCGTAGGCGTCCACGATGGCCACGGTCGCGCCCTTGCCGGTCAGGCCCGAGGCGGTGATGCCGTAGGCCTGGCGCAGCTGCGAGGGCTGGAAGGAGCACTGGTCGTAGTAGGTCTTGGCGGTGTAGCCGACCGGCGCGCCCTTCGCGACCTTCTGGTCCCAGTAAGCGGAGCAGGTCGGCACGGTGGCCAGGCCACTGGCCGGCTTGGCGGTGGAGCCGGTGGCGACCGTGCTCTTGACCGAGACCGACTGCGGCTGCACCGTGGGGGCGCTGCCGGTGAGCCCGACGACACCGCTGATGAGGCCGGAGACGGAGGCCGGGACGACCGCGTCCTTGGTCGGCGCGGTGACCTTCTTGCCGTCCACCGTGTAGCGGTGCAGCGCGGTGCCGAAGGCCTTCTGGATCGCCGCGCTCCCGCCGCTCACGCTGACCGCGTGGTCGGTGGCGCCGGTGACGGTGAGGCCGGCCGAGGTCAGCCAGTCCTTGACGGTCTGGATCTGGGCCGGCGTGGCCAGGTACTTGGCCTTGGCCTGGGCAGCCGACATGAACTTGCCGTAGTCGGGGCTGCTGGGTGAGGAGACGGCCTTCGCGTACGCCGCGAGGCCGGCCGGGTCCTGCCCGGCCAGGTACACCGTCACCGAGGTGGTGGTGTCGGCTGCCACGGCGCCCTGGTCCGCCTTGGCGGTGGCCCAGGACGGGTGGCTGCCCGGCAGGGTCTTGGCCGTGGGTGCGGGCGATGCTGCCTGGGAGGGCGCAGCGAGCGCGAGCGTGCCTCCGGCCAGAGCCATCGAGGCGAGGGCCGCGGTGGCTATGCGAGCACGCCGTCCGCTTGAGGACTGGTTATCGGTAATGACGACTCCAGGAGTGAGGGTCCGTCAGGACATGGGGTACCGAGCGACCCGCGTGAACGCCCGTTCGGAATGCCCCTGTGATGTGTACACGGGTCAAGAATTGCGGCGCAAGGGGTTGGCGAGAACTGGTTGGAGAGCTGTCACCACGCCGAGTGGATGCAACAAGGGATTTACGCAGGTGTCACCTGACGGTCCGCCATGGATACGGAGCATGTCGATAATCGGACAACTGCGGGTCAGGGGCGGTGCACGGGGCCCCTGGGGCGGCTGCTTCGAGGTTCGATGACAGGGATGTACCCGGACATGACGCCCATACGACCGGGCTGCGAGGAGGAGTTGGATCACAGCGCGAGAGCCGGGCGCAGAGAATTGCGAATGCGCCCCCTCCGATAAGACTCCGGAGCACCCCCGACCGTCGGACGACGACCGGACCAGGGCCGGGCCGCCGTTCAGACCACCTGGTGCAGCCAGCGCACCGGGGCTCCTTCACCGGCGTGCCGGAACGGCTCCAACTCGTCGTCCCAGGGTTTTCCGAGCAGCCGGGAGATCTCGGACTCCAGGTCCCCCTCGCCCATCCTGGCCCGCAGCAGCGCGGAGCGCAGCCGGTCCTCGGGGATCATGATGTCGCCGTGCACCCCGGTGACCGCGTGGAAGATCCCGAGGTCGGGCGTGCTGCAGTAGCGCTCGCCCTCCAGCCCGGCCGAGGGCTCCGCGGTCACCTCGAACCGCAGCAACTGCCAGCCCCGCAGCGCGGAGGCCAGCCGGGAGGCGGTGTCCGGCTCGCCGTGCCAGGAGAACTCGGCACGCCAGGTGCCGGGGGCGACCGGCTGGCGGATCCAGTCGAGGCTGACGCGCACGCCGAGCACGCCGGCCGCGGCCCACTCGACATGCGGGCAGAGCGCACGCGGCGCGGAGTGCAGATAGAGAACTCCACGAGTCGTCACCGGGACCTCCAGTGTGGTGCGAGGGGCGCCTTCCCCAGCGGCCTCGTCGCCACGTTCGAGAACTCCTGATGCCAACCCGTTGTCAACACGTCACGTTGGAGATGGCTACCCGAAGTGACGTTCCGTAAACACTACTCAGTCAATTATCTCAACAAATCGGACAGAGGCTCACTCGCAGTGGTCGGAATCGGCCCGATTCGGCCGCTCCAGCAAGAAGTTGAGCGCTCATCGGAATGCTGAGGAAACGGTACCGCGCGACGGCCCGCCGTGGGTGACGGTCCATCGGAACCACCCGAAAGCACGCGCATCCCACCCCGGAAGAGTGGAATGCGCGTGCTCGTCAGACGATCGTATTCATCGCTTCATCGTCTTGAATGCCTCGGCTAATTCACCGTCAGAATGGTCAGCGAGTAGGCGGCGAAGGACTTGGTGAACGTCGCCCCGAGACCGTGCACCGGACTGGTCACCGGGACGACCTTGGCGGGGTCGCTGATGGTGTTGGTGTCGGTCGGGTGGGCCGAGCCGAGCACCGTCTGGCTGCCGGTCTCGGCGACCGTCCCGACGCCGGCCAGGTCGACCGTGACCGGCTGGGCGGTGCCGCCCGGATTGACCACGGCGATGTAGATCCGGCCGGTCTTCGAGTCCTTGGTGACCACCGTGTTCAGCCCGCCGATCCCGGCGTAGGAGGCGCTGAGCACCTGGTCGCCGTGGTGCTGCGCCAGCATCGACTGGGCGTAGTAGCTGGGCGAGCCGTAGCTGGTCAGCGCGTCGAAGCCGATCAGGTTGGTGTTCCACTGCACGCTGTTGACGTTGGCGAGCAGCGGCGCGTAGGCCTCCTGGGTGACGATGTCGGAGTTGCGCTCCAGGCCGGTCAGCCAGGAGGCGTCACCGAGCGCGGCGTTGAGGTCCGGGGTCGGCTTGCCCTCCTGCGAGGCCCACTCCCCCACCATGATCTTCGGGCCGCTGCGGGAGGTGCTGTCGTACAGGTTCGCGTGGCTGTTCATCCACGCGGGGGTCTGGTAGTAGTGCTCGTCCACCACGTCCGGGGTGCGGGACTTGACCGGGGTGGTGGCGATGATCTTGATGGACGGGTAGGCCTTCTTGATGGCGTCGTAGAACTGCGCGAAGCGGCCGTTGTCGCCGTCGTAGCTGCCGGAGCCGTCGAACCAGTCCTCGTTGCCGACCTCGACATAGCCGATGTGGAACGGCTCGGGGTGGCCGTCGGCGGCGCGCTTGGCGCCCCAGACCGTGCTGGTGGAGCCGGTGGCGTACTGGATCTCGTCCAGGGCGTCCTGGACGTACGGGCCGAGCTTGCTCACGTCCACATGGCTGCCGTTGAGGTTGTAGCCGGCGTAGACGGCGAGCAGCGGCTGGGCGCCGAGGCTCTCGGCCCACTCCAGGTACTCCAGCAGGCCCATGCCGTCGGTGGACCAGTAGCCCCAGGCGTCGTCCTGGTGGCCGGGCCGGGTCCAGGTCGGGCCGATGGTGTTCTTCCAGTCGAAGCGGGTGGCGAGGGTGTTGCCCTCCAGGTAGTTGCCGCCCGGCTCGCGGATGAACGAGGGCTCCAGTCCGGCGATCTTGGTCATCAGATCGGTGCGCAGACCGTTCTTGACGTTGCCGTAGGTCGGCGGGAAGAGCGAGACGTCGTCCAGCCACAGGGTGGCGCCGCTGCCGGTCTCCGCGGAGAGCACGAAGCGGGCGGCCGCGGTGGAGGGGGCGTCGTCACCGGTCCTGATGGTGGTGGTGAACTGCTTCCAGCCGGTGCCCACGCCGTCGACCCTGCCCTTGGCGTAGACGGTGCCGTCGGCGCCCTCCACGTCGACCGTGAGCGGGCCCTTGAAGCCGGCGCCGGCCTTGGCGAAGAAGCTGACCGTGTACTTGCGGTCGGCGGCGACCGGGATGCCCCAGAAGCCGGAGTTGGCGACCCCGGCCCGGCTGCCCTTGGTGGCGCTGGCCAGCGAGACCTTGAGCGACTGGGTCAGCGCGCTGTTCAGCGGGTTGGCGCTGTCCAGGGCGATGGTGGAGTCGCCCACCGCGGACCAGTCGACCGGGCTGGTGGAACTGGCCATCATGGAGCGGTTCTGGATCAGCTCGGCGTAGAGGCCGCCCTCGCCGGAGTGGTTGATGTCCTCGGTCATCACCCCGAAGAAGGTGGACGGCAGCGCGTGCGCCGGGTTGGCGGTGTCCACGCTGAGGGTGCCGCCGGAGGTCCCGACCACGGTCTGCACCTCGTCGGCGGTCAGCGCGTGGTCGAACACCTGGACGTCGTCCACGCTGCCGCCGAAGAAGTCGGCGGGCGCGGCGTTGTAGCGGCCCCGGCCGATGACGGTGTCCCCGGTGGCCTGCCAGTTGCCGGTGTAGGCAGTAGTGCCCTGGAGCACCCCGTTGACGTACAGCGAGAGCTTGCCCGCCGCCACGTCGTCCACCCCGACCAGGTGGTACCACTGGCCCGCGGTGGGCGCGGCCGTGGCCGGAACGGTGGCGACGGTCGCCGAGTCGGAGTCGGAGGCCAGCCGGGTGAATGCGAACTTCCCGGTGTCGCCGCGTAGTTGCAGGTAGAACCCGCTGATGTTGGCCCCGTCGACACTGACCGCGGTCTGGAAGCCGGTGACCGCGGTGGGCTTCACCCAGGCCGAGACCGAGAATGACTGCCGGGTGTCCACCACGGCGCCGCTCGCGGTGGCGTAGCCGTTGGCGGTGCCGTCCAGGGTCAGCGCGTGCGCGCCGACACGGCCCGGGGTGGCCCAGCTCGCGCCGCTGCCCAGGGTGGCGGTGCGGCCGTTACCGGAGGAGTCGGCGGCGCTGGTGCCGCTGCCCTCGTCCAGGCCCCAGTGGGCGGAGGTGTTGATCCCCGCGACCTGATCGGCTGTCAGTGCCCCCTGGTAGAGCTGGACGTCGTCGACCGAGCCGTTGACGAAGTCGACCGGGTTGCCGCCGAACAGGCCCCGCCCGATCAGGGTGTGGCCCGCGGCCTTCCAGCCGCCGCCGGTGTAGGCGGCGTCGGTCTGCGCCGCGCCGTCGACGTAGAGGTGCAGCTTGCCGGCGCTCTCGTCGTCCACGCCGACCAGGTGGTACCAGGTGCCGGTGGTGGGCGCGGTGCTGTCGGTGGCGATCGCCGAGGTGGTCGCGCTGGTGCTGTCGGAGGAGAGCCGGGTGAAGGCGAAGTCGCCGGTGTCCCCGCGCAGTTGCAGGAAGAAGCCGCTGATGTTGGTGCCGTCGATGCTGACCGCGGTCTGGTAGCCGGAGGTGTTGTTGAGCTTCACCCAGGCGGAGACGGTGAAGCTCTGCGAGGTGTCGACGACCGGGGCGGGGACGTCGACGTTGCCGTTGGCGGTGCCGTTGAAGCTCGCCGCGTGTGCGCCGACCTGGCCGGTGCTCCAGCTCGCGCCGCTGCCCAGGGTGCCGGTGCGGCCGTTGCCCGAGGAGTCGGCGGCGCTGGTGCCGCTGCCCTCGTCCAGGGCGTAGTGGGCGGCCGGCGTGGGGGCGGTGGTGGCCGCGCCCGCCGTGCCGCTGCCGATGGCGGTGGTGAGTCCGCCGAACAGCAGCGCGGCGGTGGCGGTGAGAGCGACGGCGCGACCGCGCCCCCGTCTCATTTGTGATATGAACATGACACCTCTCAGCTGGCGATGGATCCCGATCCGTACGTGCTGTGATGTGGCGTGATGCGACGTGGCCGATGTGATGCGGCTGACGTGATGCGGCTGATGTGGCGATGCGGCGTGCAACCGAGCCAGGGCGTGCAGGGCCGAGGGCTCGCGCGGGTCGGCAACCGGGGTTCCCGGTTGCCGACCCGAGTCAGCTCTCAGATGTCGAGGATGCGCGGGGCGTCAGCGCCGTTTGGCCAGCCGCCTGGCCCGCAGCCGGTCCGCGGTGATCGCGATGCCCAGCACCGCACCCAGCACGATCTGGGTGTAGTTGGAGTTGATCTGCAGCGTGGTCAGACCGTTGTTGATCAGCTCCAGCAGCACGGCACCGGCGACGATGCCCATGATCCGGCCCTGACCGCCCATCAGGCTCACCCCGCCGATGACCGCGGCGGCGATCGCCGAGAGCTCCCAGCCCACACCGACCCCGCTCGCGGAGCCCACGCCCATCCGGCCCAGCACCAGCATGCCGCCCAGGCCCGACAGCAGCGAGCTGGTGACGTACATGGACACCACCCGGCGGTCGCCGCGGATACCGGCCAGCCGGGCCGCCTCGGCGTTGCCGCCGACCGCGTACACCTGGCGGCCCTGGTAGGTGCGCTCCAGGAAGAACCACGCCGCCACCGCCACGATCGCGAACAGCACCAGTGGCACCGGGATCTGGGCCAGGTAGCTCTGCCCGATGTCACCGAAGAAGCCGGAGATGCCGGGGATCGAGGTGCCGGAGGTGATCGCCAGGGTCACGCCCTGGGCGACGGTGTAGGTCACCAGGGTGGTGACGAAGGGCGGCATCTTCAGCCGGGTCACCGCCAGCCCGTGGATCAGGCCCACGGTGCCGCAGATGGCCAGCGTGAAGATGATCGCCACCCCGGCGGGAAGGCCGGCCTTGACGTTGAACCAGGAGGCCAGGATGACCGAGGTGCCCAGCAGCGCGCCGACCGAGAGGTCGATGCCGCCGGTCAGGATCACCAGTGACTCGCCGATCGCGATCAGCCCGTACTGGGCCAGGTCGAAGCCCATGCCCTGGAGGTTGACGGCGCTGGCGAAGGTCGACTTGTCGATGGCGAGTGCGGTGAACACCACCACACAGGCCACGACCACGCCCACCTCGGGCGTCTCCACCAGCCGGCGGAGCATGCCGGCCCCTGGCTTCTCCGGCGCGGCCGCCGCGGGGGCGGGCGCGGTGTCCGTACTGCTGCTCATACGATCGCCTCTTTCGCTGCGGCCTGTGCTTCCGGGGACTGCGTTCCCTGCGTCCCGGCCGCCGCCGTCATGATCAGTTCCTTGCTGAACCGCTCCCTGGGGATGTCGGCGACCACCCGGCCGTTCGCCATCACCACGATCCGGTGGCAGATCCACAGCAGCTCCTCCAGTTCGGAGGAGGCCGCGACCACCGCCAGACCCTCCTTGGCGGCCTCGTCGATCAGGCCGTAGATCTCCGCCTTGGCGCCCACGTCCACGCCTCGGGTCGGCTCGTCCAGCAGCAGCAGCCGCGGTTCGGCGGCCAGCCAGCGGCCGAAGACCACCTTCTGCTGGTTGCCGCCGGACAGGTCGCCCACCGGCTGCTCGGCCGAGTGCAGCCGCACGCCCAACTCCTTGACCAGGCGGCCCGCGTGCTCGCGGTCGGCGCGCGGGGTGAGCACCCCGCGGCGGCTGATCCGGCGCAGCGTGGCCAGGGTGATGTTCCAGCGCACCGAGGCGCCGAGCACCAGCGACTGCTCCTTGCGGTCCTCCGGCACCAGCCCGATCCCGGCCGCGACCGAGTCGGCCGGGTGCTTCGGGAAGAACGGCTCGCCCTTGAACTCGACGGTGCCGCCGGTCCTGGGCTGGGCGCCCATCACCGTGTGCAGCAGCCGGCTGCGCCCCGAGCCCATCAGCCCGGCCACGCCGAGGATCTCCCCGGCCCGCACCTCCAGGTCGACCGGGCCCAGGCCGTCCGCGGTCAGGCCCTCGGTCCGCAGCACCACCTCGCGCTCGACCGACGGCGGCGGGCTGACGTCCGCCTTGGCCAGCTCGCTGCCGACCATCTCCCGGATCAGCCGCTCCTCGGACGCCTGTTCCGGCGTCAGGTCGGCCACCAGCCGACCGCCGCGCAGCACGATCACCCGGTCGGCCAGCGCCCGCACCTCGTCCAGGCGGTGGCCGATGAACAGCACCGCCCCGCCGCCCTCGGCGTGCCGGCGGGCCAGCGAGAGCACCTTGTCCGCCTCCACCGGGCCCAGCGAGGAGGTCGGCTCGTCCAGGATCAGCACCTTGGGGTGGTGGCCCCAGGCCTTGGCGATCTCGATCATCTGCCGGACCGGGACGGGCAGCCGCTCCACCGGCCGGTCGACGTCCACACCCTCGACGCCGACGTCCGCCAGCAGCGCCCTGGCCTCGGCCCTGGTACCGGCCCGGTCGAAGCGCCAGCCGCCGAAGCGGCGGCCCTCGCTGCTCGCCGGGCGCCGGCCCAGCAGCAGGTTCTCAGCCACGCTCAACTGCCCCACCAGCGGGAACTCCTGGGCCACCAGGCTGACGCCGAGGCCCTGGGCGTGGTCCGGGCGGCCGCTGTGCAGCTCCTGCCCGTCGATCAGGATGGATCCGGTGCTCGCGGTCACGGTGCCGGACAGCACACCCATCAGCGTGGACTTGCCGGCGCCGTTCTCGCCGACCACGCCCACGATCTGACCGCTGGTCAGTTCCAGCTCCGGGATGTCCAGCACCTTGACCGGCCCGTAGCTCTTGCTCACTCCCCGGAGGGACACGACGGCGCGAGCCGCCGTGTCCCCACCGGTCCGTGCTTCCACGGCTGCCATAGCGCGACCTCAGCCTATGCCGAGCTTGGTCAGCATGGCCTGGTAGTCGACGATGTTGGACTGGGTCACCACACCCGCGCCCGTGCTCAGGCTGGTCCCGTCGCTCTCCAGGTAGGGCTTGACCAGGGCCAGGGTGGCGTCCTTACCGAGCACCTTGAACGCCGCCAGCAGGAAGGCTCCGGTGTAGCCCTGCTGGTAGGGCTGCTGGAGCACGGTGGCCTGGATGACGCCGCTCTGGATGAACTTCAGCGTCTGCGCGTCGCTGTCGGAGGCGATGACCTTGATCGCACCGGTCTTGCCGGCCGACTGCACCGCCTGGCCGGCCGCGGGGCCGTCGTAGGAGTAGACCCCGTACAGACCCTTGACGTTGGGGTCGGTCTGGAACGAGGTGGAGGCGTTGGACAGCGCCTTGGAGGCGTCCGTCGCGTCGTTCAGGGTCTGGGTGATCTTGATGTTGGAGCCTTCGAGCGCCTTCTTGAAGCCGGCGATGCGCTCCAGCGAGTTGGACGCGGTCAGCGATCCGGTGAGGATCACCACCTCGCCCTGGTTGTTCAGCACCTGCTTCATGGCCGCGCCGGCCTTCTCGCCCAACTGCTCGTTGAGGCTGCCGAGGTAGAGCGCGGAGCCGTCCTCGGGGGGCAGCGGGGAGTCGATCGCCAGGACCGGGATGCCTGACGAGTTGGCGGAGGCGATCGGGGCCTTGATGGCGGTCGGGTCGATGGCGGAGACGCTGAAACCGGAGATGCCCTGGCCGCGCAGGGTCTGGATGATCGACAGCTGCTGGTCCAGCCGGCCGTTGGCGGGCGCCTGGAAGGTGCCCTTGATGCCGAGGTCGCTGAGGCCCTTGTTGAAGCCGACCTTGCCCGCGTTCCAGTAGTCCACCGCGACGTTGACGACCATGGCCTCGTCCAGCTTGGAGAGGTCCTTGCCCTGCAGCGCGGTCTTGATGGCGGCGTCGAGCTTGGTGAGGTTGGCGTCGTTGAACGAGATGTCACCGGAGAGGGTGACGGCCGGGGCGGAGCTGCTGCCGCCGGCCGCGGAGGCCGAGCCGCTGCCGCCACCGGCTGCCCCGGTCTTGCTGCAGGCCGCAGCGCCGAGGGCGAGCAGCAGCGCGGTGCCCACGGCGGCGAGCTTCTTTGATCTGGCGCTGCCGGAGGTGTGTGCGGACGTCATGGTGGTGGTCCTCTCGATCGGTTTCCAGGCACGGCGGAGCGAACACCCCGCCAGAAATTGTTTGCGCTAACAATTGAGCTGTGCGTCTGTACTTCCGTGCAGGTACTCAGTTGGTGCGCGGTGCTCAGCCGGCGCCCCGGGCGGCCGCCGTACTCCCCCGGAGCACCAGTTCGGGGGCGACCAGCACCCGGTCCTTGCTACCGGACTCGCCCTCGACCTGGGCCACCAGCAGCTCCAGTCCGCGGCGGCCGAGCTCACCGAAGTCCTGACGCACCGTGGTGAGCGGAGGAGTGAAGTAGGAGGCCTCGGGGATGTCGTCGAAGCCGACCACGCTGATGTCGCCGGGAATGCCGCGACCGGCCTCGTTCAACGCCCGGAGAACCCCGAGAGCCATATGGTCGTTGGCGCAGAAGACCGCCGTGACCTCCGGGTTGTCCAGCAGGTGCAGCCCGGCCTCGTAGCCGGACCTGGCGCTCCAGTCCCCGCTGACGACCTCGGGCACCGGAGCGCCCGCGTCCGCCAGCACGGCCCGCCAACCGGCGCGCCGGGCCTGTGCGTCCAACCAGTTCGACGGTCCCGCGACATGGTGCACCGTGCGGTGCCCCAGATGGAGCAGGTACTGCGTGGCCGCCCTCGCCCCGGCCTCATTGTCCACGGCCGCCCCGGGCACCCTGGCCTGGGTGCCGGAACCGACCGCGACCACCGGGACCGCGCTGCGGACCTGCGCCAGCGCCCCGACGGCCGAGGTCTGCGGCGCGATCACCAGCACACCCTCCACCGCCTGGTCCCTGAGCCGGTCCACGGCCTCCTGCACCGACCGGCCGTCCAGCGAACGCAGGCTCGCGATGCTGACGAAGTAGCCGGCGCTGCGGGCGGCCTGTTCGATGCCGTAGAGCATCGAGGCCGGTCCGTAGAGGGTGGTGTCGAAACTGACCACCCCGAGCGTTTGCGACCTGCGGGTGACCAGGGTGCGCGCGGCCGAGTTCGGACGGTAGTCCAGCTCCCGGATCGCGACCAGCACCCGCTCCCTGGTCTCCTCCTTGACGTGCGGATTGTCGTTGAGCACCCGGGAGACTGTCTGGTGCGAGACGCCCGCCAGCCGCGCGACGTCGGCCATGACCGGCTGGCGCCCGTTGACGGTGTTCGCTGCTCCCATGGAATTCCTCACTCCGACCTGCGCCTATACGGCGTTCTTGAGCACAAGGGACTGTCCGACAAGGTACGGCATCTGTTTCCCCGCCGTTTCCGACACTGCATTGTTAACGCTCACATGACAACGCGTCAACGGGTTGCGCAGGTCACGTTTCGGCTACCTGACAACAGTCTGACAACGCCCCGGCAACGGGCCGGACGCGGCACGGCGCAGCAGCGGGCCGCGAGGGACCGCAGGGGGCCGCAGCCGGCCGGCAGCGCCCCGTACCCGCGACCCCCGGGCCCGGCAACGCCCCTTGCGCCCAACGACGGTGAGCCACCCCGCCAGGCACGGCGGGGTGGCTCGGCACGGAGGCTGACGGTCGTCCTACCCCAGTCGGATCACGTTCCACGACAGCGGCGGCAGTACCGCGCTCAGCGCGCTCCCGTCCGCCGACAGGGAGGTGCCCTCCACCACGCCGGGCGCCACCCGGTCGGGCGCGTCCAGCGTGTTGCGTGCGTCCGGGTCGGCGTCGGTCAGCACGGAGTGCTCGACCACCCGGGTCAGCTCCAGGCCCCGGAGGTCGACCGTCAGCGGCAGCGCCTCGGTCTGGCTGCGGTTGACCGCGAAGACGGTGACCGCGCCGGTCTCGTCGTCGATGGTGGCGGTCGCGTGCAGCAGCGGGACCTCGCCGAACTTGGCGGTGGAGTACGTCGGGCTGTCGACGTTCACCGTCAGCACCCGGCCGCGCCCGTACGCCGAGGCCTGGGCGAACGGGTAGAAGGTGGTCTGCCGCCAGGCCGGGCCGCCGGGCTCGGTCATGATCGGGGCGATCACGTTCACCAACTGGGCCAGGCAGGCGACGGTGACCCGGTCGGCGTGGCGCAGCAGCGCGATCAGCAGCGAGCCGAAGACGACCGCGTCGGTGACCGAGTAGACGTCCTCCAGCAGCCGGGGCGCCTCCTCCCAGTTGAGCGGTTCGGCCGCCTGGGTCTTGGTCAGGTACCAGACGTTCCACTCGTCGAAGGAGATGTTGATCTTCTTGGACGACTTCAGCCGCGCGCCCACGTGGTCGCAGGTCGCGACGACGTTCTCGATGAAGGACTCCATGTCCACCGCCGAGGCCAGGAAGGAGTCCCGGTCGCCCCCCAGCTCCTCGTAGTACGCGTGCATGGAGATGTAGTCCACGACGTCGTAGGTGTGCTCCAGCACCGTGGCTTCCCAGGCGGCGAAGGTGGGCATGGACTGGCTGGAGCTGCCGCAGGCGACCAGCTCCAGGTCCGGCTCGATCATGCGCATGGCGCGGGCGGTCTGCGCGGCCAGCCGGCCGTACTCGTCCGCGTCCTTGGCGCCGATCTGCCAGGGACCGTCCATCTCGTTGCCCAGGCACCACAGCCGGACCCCGAAGGGGTCCTTGTCGCCGTGGCCGATCCGCCGGTCGGCGAGATCGGTGCCGGAGGGGTGGTTGGTGTACTCCTGGAGCTCCAGGGCCTCCTGGACGCCGCGGGTGCCCAGGTTGACCGCGATCATCGGCGAGGTGCCCTCGACCTTGCGCAGGAAGGACATGAACTCGGAGAGCCCGAAGCGGTTGGTCTCGGTGGAGCGCCAGGCCAGGTCCAGCCGGCGCGGCCGCTCCTCCGCGGGGCCGACGCTGTCCTCCCACTTGAAGCCGGAGACGAAGTTGCCGCCGGGGTAGCGGATCGCGGTGACCCCGAGCTCGCGCACCAGGTCGAGCACATCGGTGCGCAGCCCCTCCGCGTCGGCAGCGGGGTGGCCCGGCTCGTAGATGCCGGTGTAGACGCAGCGGCCCAGGTGCTCGACGAAGGAGCCGAACAGGCGGGGGTCCACGGTGCCGACCGAGAACGCGGGGTCGAGGACGATACGGGCTTTGTCGGACATGGCTGCTGACTGCCTTTCAGGGACGTGCGGGGAGTGCGGGGGTGCGGGGAGTGCGGGGGTGCGGAGAGGGCGGGGGTGCGGAGAGGGCGGGATCCGGGGGGATGCGGGGGGGTTTCCGGTGCAGCGGGTGCGGGGCCCGACCGTTGTCTGGGCCCCGCACCCGGTCCTACTGCCCGGCGAGGCCCGTGTGGGCCACGCCCCGCACGATCTGGCGCTGGAAGAGGACGAATATGACGAGCAGCGGCAGGCCGGCGATGATGGCGGCCGCCATCACCTGCGCGTACATCACGCCGTAGCTGCTCTGCACGGTGACCAGGCCGACCGGCAGGGTCATCGACTTGGGGTCGTTGAGGACCAGGAACGGCCAGAGGAAGTTGTTCCAGCTGCCGATGAAAGTGAAGATGCCGACCGCGGACAGCACCGGGCGCGACAGCGGCATGATGATCGTCCAGAACACCCGCCAGCGGCCCGCGCCGTCCACGAAGGCGGCCTCCTCCAGCTCGCGCGGCAGCCCCTGGAAGAACTTGACCATGATGAACACCATCGCCGGGGCCACCAGCTGGGGCAGGATCACTCCCCAGTAGGTGTCCACCAGGTGCATCGAGACCATCTCCTCGAACAACGGGATGAGCAGCACCTGCGGCGGCACCATCACCCCGGCCATGACCAGCCCGTAGAGGACCTTCTTGCCCTTGAACTCGGTGCGGGCGAAGCCGTAGGCGGCGGTCGCGGTCAGGGCCAGCGTCAGCAGGGTGACCATCACCGACACGAACAGCGAGTTGAGCATCCACTGCCCGATGTCGCCGGCCTCCCAGACCTTGCGGTAGGCGGCGAAGGTGACCACGCTGCCGAGCCAGTGCAGCGGGGTGGTCGCGGTCTCCGCCTCGGGCTTGGCCGAGGTGGCCAGCGCCCACAGCAGCGGGACCACCCACAGCACGGCCAGCGCCAGGGCGACAACCAGCAGCGCGACCCGGCCCGGGGTCCAGCGGGCGCGGCGGCCGCCCTCGTCCTCGTCGGCCCCCTTCAGGGCCGCGCCGATGCGGCGGGCCAGGCCTCCGGCCCGGTCGGTGGCGCGGTAGTCGGTTGCGGCCATGGATCAGCCCTCCTCACGGTTGCGGCCGAGGCGCAGCTGCACCAGGGAGACGACGACGATCAGCACGAACAGGATGTAGGAGACGGCCGAGGCGTAGCCGGTGCGGTAGCCCGTGAAGCCGACGTCGTACATGTACTCCAGCACCGGGCGGGTGGAGTTGTCCGGACCGCCGCCGGTCATCATGTAGATCTGGTCGAAGATCTTCAGCGAGGCGATCAGCTGCAGCACCACGACCAGGCCGGTGGTGCGCTTGAGCATCGGGATGGTGATCTTCCACAGCCGCTTCCAGGGGCCGGCGCCGTCCAGCTCCGCGGCCTCGTACAGCTGGGCCGGGATGCCCTGCAGCGCGGCCAGGTAGAGCAGGAAGTTGAAGCCGACGGTCCACCAGACCGTGGTCAGCACCACCGACGCCATGGCGTACTGGGAGTCGGTGAGCCAGCCGATGGTGGACTTGAAGGTCCCGTCGATCAGCCCGAACCCGGGCTCGAAGATCCAGGTCCAGATCACCGCCACGACGGCGGAGGGCAGCACGAAGGGCGCGAAGTAGCTGAGCCGCCACAACCACCGGACGAAGCGCAGCTGGTGCGCGATCAGGGCCATCGCCAGCCCGAGCACCACCAGCGGCGGGGTGCTCATCAGGGTGAACTCCACGGTGTGCCACAGCGACTGCCACACCAGGGGGTCCTTGAAGGCCTCGGTGTAGTTGTCCAGGCCGATGAACTTGGAGTTGATGCCGGCCAGGTTGTAGTCGCTGAAGCTGATCCGGACCCCGTAGAGCAGCGGCCACACCAGGAAGAGGGCGTAGACCAGCAGGAACGGCGCGGTGAAGACCAGCCCGTGCTCGGTCCAGCCGCGCCGCACCCGGCCGGACGTACGGGACCGGCCGGCGGAGTCGGCCCCGGAGCCGGGGTCGGGCGCGGAGCCGGCGTCGGTACCGGTGAGGGTTGCGCTCATGCTGCCGCACCTCCAAAGGGGTTCGGGGTGGCGATCAGTTTCCGGAGGGCGGACTTGGCCTGGTCCAGGCCCTGCTGCGGGGACGAGCTGCCGGTCAGCACCTGGGAGAAGGCGGCGCCGAGGTCGATCCACATGGCGGAGGCGGAGCCCGCGAACCAGGCCACCGGATCCAGCGCCACATCATTGGCGACCGAGGCGTACTCGGACTGCGGTTCGAGCTTGTGGTAGGCGTCGCTGTCCCGGACCGGGGAGTACGCGGGGACGTGCCCGCCCTCGGCCCACATCAGGCTGTTCTTCAGCATCCAGGCGGCGAACTGGTGGGCGGCCCGGTTGGGGGCTCCGCCGCGGCCGGACTCGTGCGGCAGCACGAAGGAGTGGCAGTCGGCCTGGGCGTTGGCCACCGGCCCGAACAGCGCCGGGATGCGAGCCATGCCGAACGGCAGCGAGGTGTTGGACTTGAAGGTGGAGACGTCCCACTCGCCGTCCAGGAAGAACCCGGACTTGCCGCTGTTGAACAGCGCGATGGCGCCGCCGACGTCGGTCTTCTGCACGGCCAGGCCCTCGTGGGTGAGCTGCTGCATGAAGGTCAGCACCTTCAGCGCCTTGGCGTCGTCGATGGTGAGCCGCTTGGCGTCGGCCGACAGGACGGTGCCGCCGGCCTGGGCGTAGAAGGTGGAGAACAGCCGCCAGGGGTTGATGCAGCCGGGGCCCAGGGTCTCGAAGGTGATCGGCTGCTGCCCGGTGGTCCTCTTCACGGTGCGCAGCACGTCCAGGAACTGGTCGGTGCCGGTGATGGTGCGGATCTTGCCGTCGGTGCCGAGCAGTCCGGCCTTCTTGGCGATGTCCGTGTTGTAGTACATGACGAAGGGGTGGGTGTCGAGCGGCACCGCGAACTGCTTGCCGTCGACCGTGCCGCGCTTCCAGATGCTGTCCGGGAAGTCGGACGAGTGGATCCCGAACTCGCCGAGCAGGTCCAGGTCCCAGGGGTCCAGCAACCGCCCCGGGGCGAACCCGGGCAGCCGGGCCAGGTGCAGCACGGCGATCTCGGGGGCGCGGCCGCCCGCTCCGGCCATGGCCAGCTTGGTGTAGTACGGGGCGCCCCAGGCCAGGGTGTTGGCCTCCAGGTCGATCTGCGGGTGGGCCTTGCTGAAGGCCGCCTCCATGGCCTGCATGTTGACGCCGTCGCCGCCGCCGAAGAGGTTCCAGTAGCGGAGCCGGGTCTTCCCGGAGGCGAGCGCGTCGGCCGAGCAGCCGCTGGTGGCGGCGGCCACGCCGAGCAGGCCGAGGGCCATGGCCCCGCCGAGGAAGCCCCGGCGGGAGGGCGGGCACGCCCGCTGGGCGGTCGGGGCTTCGGACGGGTCGGCGGACCGGGCGTCGAACTGGGCGGCAGTCAGGGCGGCGGGCGGGGTGGAAGTCCGATGGAGAGGTGGCGCCATTGCTTCCTCAGCTGATCAGGTCGATAGATCGACAAATGAGCAGGTGGACATATGGGCAGCTGGTCGAGGGTATGGCAAGGCCCCGGTGGGTGCGCACCCGGGCGGGGTGCGCACCCACCGGTCAGTACCGGTGAAGCGGTGGGACCTGACGGAATCCCTCAGCGGCGCACGGGCTCAGAAGCCCTGGGCCAGGCGGTAGTAGGCCTGGTTCCAGCGCAGCTCCTGGGTGAGGCGGCGGGTGGTGGTGTCCGCGTCGACCAGGGCGAGTTCGGTTCCGGTCATCTCCGCCAGGTCGGCGAGCTCCTCGGCGCCCAGGGCGCTGGAGTACACCGTGTGGTGCGGGCCCCCGGCGGTCAGCCAGGACTCGGTGGAGGTCTTCAGGTCGGGGCGCGGACGCCAGACCGCGCGGGCCACCGGGAGCTTGGGCAGCGGCTCCGGCGGGGCGACCGTGTCGATCTCGTTGGCGACCAGCCGGAACCGGTCGCCGAGGTCGGCCAGGCCGATGACCACGGCCGGGCCCGGCGCCGCGTCGAACACCATCCGGACCGGGTCCTCCCGGCCGCCGATGCCCAGCGGGTGGATCTCCACACTGGGGGTGTCCACCGCGATGCTGGGGCAGACCTCCAGCATGTGGGCGCCCAGGATCAGCTCCTGCCCGGGGGTCAGGTCGTAGGTGTAGTCCTCCATGAAGGAGGTGCCGCCGGGCAGCCCGACCGCCATCGCCTTGAGCGTGCGCAGCAGCGCGGAGGTCTTCCAGTCGCCCTCGCCGCCGAAGCCGTAGCCGTCCGCCATCAGCCGCTGCACGGCCAGGCCGGGGAGCTGGCGCAGCCCGCCGAGGTCCTCGAAGTTGGTGGTGAAGGCGCCGAAGCCGCCCTCGCCGAGGAAGCTGCGCAGACCCAGCTCGATCCGGGCGGCGTAGCGCAGCGACTCGTGCCGCTCGCCGCCCTGGCGCAGCTCGGGGGCGACCCGGTAGAGGTCCTCGTACTCCTTGACCAGCTCGGCCACGCTCGCGTCGGACGCCGCGTCCACCGCCTCGACCAGGTCGTTGACGCCGTAGGTGTTGACCGAGACACCGAAGCGCAACTGGGCCTCGACCTTGTCGCCCTCGGTGACCGCGACATCGCGCATGTTGTCGCCGAAGCGGGCCAGCTTCAGGCTGCGCAGCTCGGCGCGGCCGACCGCGGAGCGGACCCAGCCGGCCACCCTGGCGACCGTGGCCGGGTCGCTGACATGGCCGGCCACGGTCTTGCGGGCGACCCCGAGCCGGGACTGGATGTAGCCGAACTCGCGGTCGCCGTGGGCGGCCTGGTTCAGGTTCATGAAGTCCATGTCGATGGTCGACCACGGCAGCCGGACGTTGGACTGGGTGTGCAGGTGCAGCAGCGGCTTGCGCAGCGCGTCCAGCCCGGCGATCCACATCTTGGCCGGGGAGAAGGTGTGCATCCAGGCGATCACGCCGATGCAGGAGTCGTCGGCGTTGGCCTCCAGCATCACCCGGTGGATCGCCGAGGCGTCGGTCAGCACCGGCTTGACCACCAGCTGCACGGGCAGCCCGGCGGCCAGGGTCGCGGCTATCTGCCCGGACTGGTCCGCGACCTGACGCAGCGTCTCCGCTCCGTACAGGCCCTGGCTGCCGGTGAGGTACCAGACCTGGCGGGTGGGGAACGGGGTGGCGGCGGTCATGCGGGGTCTCCTTCGGAGCCGACGGTGGCGGGGGCCGCGGAAGCGGCGGAGGGTGCGGTCTCCGGCTGGGAGGCGGCCGGGGCCTGGCCGTACACGTTCTGGTAGCGGTCGTAGAGCCGGTCGATGTCCTGCTGCGGCAGTCGGCTCACCGGCCCGAGCTGCCGGGCCAGGTGGACGGTGCGGGCCACGTCCTCGCACATCACCGCGGCCTTCACGGCGGCCTTGGCGTTCTTGCCGATGGTGAAGACCCCGTGCTGGCGCATCAGCACCGCGGGCGAGCGGTGCCCGTCCAGGGTGGCGACGATGCCCTGGCCGATCGAGTCGTCGCCGATCAGGGCGAACGGGCCGACCGGGATGTCGCCGCCGAACTCGTCGCCCATCGCGGTGATCGCGCAGGGGATCGGCTCCCCCACCGCCGACCAGGCGGTGGCGTACGGGGAGTGCGTGTGCACCACGCCGCCGACGTCCGGGCGGTTGCGGTAGACGTAGGCGTGGGCGGCGGTGTCGCTGGAGGGCGACAGCTCGCCCTCCAGCACCTTGCCGTCCAGATCGCAGACGATCATCTGCTCGGGCGTCAGCTCGTCGTAGGACAGCCCGCTCGGCTTGATCACCATCAGCTCGGTGCCGGGCAGCCGGCCGCTGACATTGCCGCTGGTCCAGGCGACCAGGCCCCAGCGCAGCAGCTCCGCATGCAGGGCGCAGACCTCGGCCTTCAGCTGTTCGAGCGGGGTCATCGGGCTTCCTCCAGCAGGAGATCGGAACCGGCGGTGCCGGCGGCGTCCGCGGCGGCGCTGTCGGATCCGGCGTCGGTGTCGGCAGCGGCACCGGCGGTGCGGGCCGCGTCGCGCAGTGCGCGGAGCCGGTGCAGCGCGTCGCTGCCGCCCCGGCCGAAGTGGTCGTGCAGTTCGCGGTACTCGGCGAAGAGCCGGTCGTAGGCGTCGGCCCGCTGCGGGTCCGGGGTGTGCACGGCGAGGTTGATCCGGCCCATCGCCGCCGAGGCGGTGCGGATGTCCGGGTACGCCCCGGCCGCAACCGCGGCGTGGATCGCCGAGCCCAGCGCCGGGCCCTGCTCGGAGCCGATCACATTGACCGGGCGGCGCAGCACATCGCTGTAGATCTGCATCAGGAAGTGGTTCTTGGGCAGCCCGCCGGCCACGGTGAACTCGGTCACCGGGACCCCGGCCTGCTCGAAGGCCTCGACGATGACCCTGGTCCCGAAGGCGGTGGCCTCCAGCAGGGCGCGGTAGATCTCCTCAGGCCTGGTGTCCAGGGTGAGGCCGAGCAGCAGGCCGGAGAGGTGGTGGTCGACCAGCACCGAGCGGTTGCCGCTGTGCCAGTCCAGCGCCACCAGTCCGTGCGCGCCGACCGGTTGGGCCGCGGCCTTCTCGGTCAGCAGCTCGTGCACGCTCAAGCCCCGCTCGCGGGCCTCGACGGCGTAGGACTCGGGCGCCGCGGTGCGGACGGCCCAGGCGAAGATGTCGCCCACCCCGCTCTGCCCGGCCTCGTACCCCCACAGTCCGGGGACGACGCCGTCGCGCACCACCCCGCACATACCGGGGACCTCGGCCAGGACGTCGGAGTTGAGGATGTGGCAGGTGCTGGTGCCCATGATGGCGAGCATGTGCCCGGGGTCGAGAGCCCGGGCGGCGGCGTTGGTTACGTGGGCGTCGACATTGCCCACGCTGACCGGGGTCCCCTCATTGAGCCCAGTCAGCGCCGCCGCCCGGGCGGTCAGCGAACCCGCCGCGTCGCCGAGCGACGCCAGCGGGTGGTCCAGTTTGGCCGTGAAGCCGGTGAAGCCGGGGTTCAGCCGGCCCAGGTAGTCCGCGCCGGGACGGGCGCCGTCCTCGGCGGGGAGCAGGTCGGGCTGGTGGATGCCCTTGTAGCCGGCGGTGCAGAGGTTGCGGTTCTCCTGACCGGTGAGCTCCCAGACGATCCAGTCGGCCGCCTCGATCCAGCGGTCCGCGGCCGCGTACAGCTCCGGGTCCTCCTCCAGCAGTTGCAGCCCCTTGGCGTACTCCCACTCGCTGGAGATCTTGCCGCCGTAACGGGGCAGCCAGGACTCGCCCAGTTCGGCGGCGAGCGCGTTGATCCGGTCGGCCTGCGGCTGCGCGGCGTGGTGGCGCCACAGCTTGGGGTACGCGTGCGGGCGCCCGGCCAGGCCGGGCAGTTCGCAGAGCGGGGTGCCGTCCGCGGTGGTCGGCAGCACGGTGCAGGCGGTGAAGTCGGTACCGATGCCGATGACCTGGTCCGCGGTGACCCCGGCCAGCTCCAGCGCCTTGGGGACGGCGTTGCGCAGCACGTCCCGCCAGTCGTCCGGGAGTTGCAGCGCCCAGTCCGGCGGCAGGGTGGTGCTGCCGTCCGGCAGCACGGTGTCGATCACGCCGTACCGGTACTCGTGGACCGCGTCGGCCAGCTGGGTGCCGTCCTCGACGGAGACGACGACGGCCCGGCCGGAGAGGGTGCCGAAGTCGATGCCCACCGTGACGGGGGTATTGATGTTAACGCTCACAATTGGCTCTCCGAGGAAGCGGCAATCCCAGCGGGACAGGTGACAGGCGGCATACGGGTACCGTCGCGGCGGTGATCCGGCCGGATCCGAGGGTCCGTCGGCCCCTCCGTACCGGCGGCGTGGTCAATTGTTAACGCTCACATGCTGCCATCGTCAATAGATTGCGCAGAAGTAAACCGGGCCGCCGCCCTCCCGGAGGGGAGAGCGGCGGCCCTTGGGGGTCGCGGGAGCAGGGTCCGCGGCGCGGGGGCTGGCGGCGGCCCTGGCGTCAGGCCTGGTGCCGGGCCTTGACGTCGGCCCTGGTGCGGGCCTTGGGCCGGGCCTTGGCGGCGGCCTGGCGTCAGGCCTGGTGCGGGCCTTGGCTGGGCCTTGGCGCGGGCCTTGGGGTTGGCCCTGGCTCGGCCTTGGCGCGGGCCTTGGGGTTGGCCGTGGCGCCGCGCCTTGGCTCGGTCCTGGTGCGGGCCTTGGCGTCAGCCCTGGCGCGGAACCTGGTGTGGCCTTGGGGTCAGCCCTGCACGTGGACCAGCATCTTGCCGGTGTTGGCGCCGCGCAGCATGCCGATGAAGGCGTCCACGGTGTTCTCGAAGCCGTCCACCACGGTCTCCTCCACGTGCAGCTTCCCCTCCCGCAGCCAGCCGCCGACCTCGGCGGCGAAGGCCGGCTGGAGCCCGTAGTGGTCGCCCACCAGCATCCCCTCCAGGCGCAGCCGCTTGCCGATCGCCAGCGCCAGGTTCCGCGGACCGACCGGGGCGCCGGTGTCGTTGTACTGGGCGATCGCACCGCACAGCACCGCCCGGCCGCGCAGCGTCAGAGCGCCGATCGCGGCCTCCAGGTGCTCGCCGCCCACGTTGTCGAAGTAGACGTCGATGCCCTCGGGGGCGGCCTTGCCGAGCTGCTCGGCGACCGGACCCTGCTTGTAGTCGAAAGCGGCGTCGAAGCCGAACTCCTCGACCAGCTTGCGGACCTTCTCCGGCGAACCCGCGCTGCCGACTACCAGCGAGGCGCCGCGCAGCTTGGCGAACTGGCCGACCATGCTCCCGACGGCGCCGGCCGCGCCGGAGACGAACACCGCCTCGCCCTCCTTGAAGGAGCCGACCTCCAGCAGGCCCGCGTAGGCGGTGAGCCCGGTCATGCCCAGCACGCCCAGGTAGGCCTGCAGCGGCAGCGAGTCGTCGACCTTGACCGCCTTGGCGGAGTCCAGGGTGGCGTACTCGCGCCAGCCGAACCCGTGCAGCACCGCGTCACCGACCGCGAAGCCCTCGGCCTCGGACGCGACGACCCGGCCGACCGCGCCGCCGTCCATCACCGCGCCCAGCCGGAACGGCGGGACGTACGACTTGACGTCGTTCATCCGGCCCCGCATATAGGGGTCCACGGACAGGAACTCGTTGCGGACCACGATCTGTCCCGCGCCGGGCGCCTGGACCGGGGCTTCGACCAGCGCGAAGTCCTCGGGGGTCGGCCAGCCGTCGGGACGGGCCACGAGGTGCCACTCACGGCCGGTCACGGGAAGGGTCTGCTGCGCCATGACGGGTTCCTTTACTTTCTCGTTCATTGAGTAGGTCTTTAGTTGACAACCGAAAGCAACTCTGCGCCAGAAAGGTTCACCATGTCAAATATTCAGCTACCCTGAGGGTATGTCGCAGCAGCTGGATCCGCTCTCCCTCGAAGTCGTCGACCTGATGGCCAACCTGGTCGCGCTCTTCCACAAGGAGTACGAGGAGGCCGCGTCGGCCCGCTCGCTCACCGGGGCCCAGGCCAAGGTGCTGGCCCTGCTCAGGCGCGGACCCATGCCGATGCGCCAGATCGCGCAGACCATGAGCTGCGAGCCGTCGAACATCACCGGCATCGTCGACCGGCTGGAGCTGCGCGGGCTGGTGGCCCGTCAGGCCGACCCCGACGACCGGCGGATCAAGCGCGTCGCCGCGACCGAGGCGGGGCGCGACGCCTCCGCGGAGCTCCGCGAGTCGCTGAACTTCGCCCGCGCACCGCTGGCCGCGCTGGAGCCGGCCGAGCGCGAGCAACTGCGTAATCTGCTGCAGCGCATCGTCGAGGGCGCGAAGCAGCCCCGCTGACCCGCACTGCCGCCGCACGGCGCCAGCCCCGGCATCGGCAGCAGTGTCGGCGGCGGTGGCTTTGTACACGTAAAAGCGCAGATCAGGGCCCTTTCTGGTCCAAAAGGATGACTTCCGCCCACCCGCCCGGCGGGGACGTCCGCGATCGGGCCAGCCGCTAGACTCCCGCGGATGACGGGTCGCCAGAGAACCCGTCGGACGCAGGATTCCAACGGGGGACATGGCGGGGGATGTGGCAGTAGAGCGAAGTCGATCCAACTCGGGCACACAGATCGTGGAAAGACCGGCCGGACTGCGGTTCGGCCGTACGGGGGAATCCCCGCGGCGGGGCCAGGATGCGGTCCGCGACCGGTCCGGTCCGCGCCGGGTGACCCGTCGGGTGGTCGGCGGCACGCTGCTCTCCCTGCTCGGTTACGCCCTGGTGCGGCACTTCACCCGGGTCGACATGGTGGACATGGTCGTCTACCGCGCGGAGGGCGACACCGTACGCCACGGCCAGGACCTCTATGCCATGGTGGTGCCGCAGTTCAACCTGTCGGCGACCTATCCGCCGTTCGCCGCACTGCTGTTCGTCCCGGCCTCCTTCATCCCGGTCGGGGTGCTCCGGGTACTGGTCACGGTGGCGAATTTCGCCCTGCTGGGCACACTGGCCCGGCTCTCCTTCCAACTGGTTGACTGGCCCCACCGCTCGGTTCGGCCGATCGCGGTGGTCGCTGCGGTGGGGCTGGGTGTCTGGCTGGAACCGGTGTGGACCACGCTCAAGTACGGGCAGATCAACCTGCTGCTGGACTGCCTGGTCCTGGCCGACCTCAACCGGCCCGACAGTTCGCGAGGCAAGGGGCTGCTGATCGGCATCGCCGCCGGGATCAAGCTCACCCCCGGCTTCTTCGGTCTCTACCTGCTGCTCACCGGGCGCCCCCGGGCCGCGCTCACCTCCTTCGGCGCCTTCCTCGGCACCGTGCTGCTCGGCGGGATCGCCCTGCCGGGCGACTCCTGGCATTTCTGGACGCACTACCTCTACGACTCGCACCGGGTCGGGCTGACCCAGATCTCCGACAACCAGTCGGTGCGCGGGACGCTGGCCCGACTGCTGCACGAGCCCGACCCCAGCCTGTCCTGGGCGGTCCTCGCCGGGGTGACCGCCCTTGCCGGTCTCGGCATCGCCGCCGCGGTGGTGCGCAACCAACCGCGCCTCCCCCGCGCGGAGGCCTGGGGCGTGCTCTGCTCGGCCGTCACCGCGCTGCTGATCTCACCGATCAGCTGGACCCACCACTGGGTGTGGTGCGTCCCCGTCATCGTGCTGCTCGCCGCCGAGGCCGCGGCGGAGCAGGCCCGACCACAGGAGCTGCGCCATCTGCGCTGGCGCATCGTGCTCGGCGGGACCCTGGTCTGCTTCCTGGGCTTCAGCATGTGGCTGACCCCGCACAACCCCCGGGCCAGCCTGCGGCTGCACGTGTGGGAGCAGCCGTTCTCCTCGGTCTACTCACTGTTCGGCCTCCTTCTGCTCGGGGTCGCGCTGACCCGGCTGCTGCGGTGCCGACGTGCGGCGGAACCAGGCCTCGCGGCAGTGCTCCCGACCCAGCGCGAATGCCCGCTCGCACCCCTGGAAAGATCCACCTAAGAGGAACCCCCCGCGCGAACTGCGCGTCTCACCAGCTATGCTGCGGCGAGCGGTGCTCAGCAGAGCCGCTCGTCCTGATGTACGACGATCAGTCAGAATGATCAGTACTGGTCAGTGCATGGGATCCCCGGACGGTCAGCCGACCGGGTTGCCTGGGGGCGGTAGCTCAGCCGGTTAGAGCAGGGGACTCATAATCCCTTGGTCGTGGGTTCGAGTCCCACCCGCCCCACCGCAGCTGCTATATGGCTTGACCAGCCATGACAGTAGTGGAAGGCCCTCCCGGGACACACCCCGGGAGGGCCTTTTTCACTCGAAAGAGAAGTGAAGGGACAGCTGATGACAGCGCCGGCCAGGTCCGTCCGACGGCAGGCACAGCCTGCGGGGCCGACCGGGCGCTGGGCGCTGGGAATCGCGGTGCTGCTCGCCGGGATCGGCCTGGCGGCCTTCGGGTGCTACCAGACCGGCCACGCGACCGGCCTGCTGGGCCGGACCGGCACACTGACCGTGGCCTCCTGCGCCCGCTTCGGCACCGGCAAGGGCAGTTACATCGGCTGTACCGGCGGCTTCCGGTCCGACGACGGGCGGGCCGTCGACGCGGCGGCGACCGTCCACACCAATCCCGCACGGACCGCCGGGAGCACCCTCAGGGTGGACCGGGTCGGCCCGGGCTCCTACGTCAGGTCCAGCGTCGCCCGCAGCGCGGGCTGGCTGGCGGTGACCCTGATAGGTCTGTTGTTCCTGGCGATCGGCGGCGCCGCCCTGTCCAGCCGGGACGCCACCGCCGGCACCGTCGAATTCCGCACCGGCCGGACCGGCCCCTGGTTCGGCCGCGCCGCCCTGCTCCTTCTCGCCGCCGCAGCCGCCTGCGGCGGGGCCTGCCTGTTCGCCACCCTTCTCGGCGAGTGACGCGCCGCGGACCGCTGTGCGCGCCGCGGCTCAGTGCGCGGGCTCAGTGCGCGGGCTCAGTGGGCGGCGTCGAGGCGGGTGCGCTGGTCCTCGGTGAGGTCCAGGTCGACTGCGGCGAGGCTCTCCTCCAGCTGGGCCACCGAGGAGGCGCCGACCAGGGGGAGGATCGGGACCTCGCCGCCGATCAGCCAGGCCAGCACGACCTGGTTGGCGGTCGCCCCGGTCTCCGCCGCGATCTGGCGCAGCACCGCGAGCCTGGCCGGGGTGCCGGCGTGGTCGAAGGCGGCGTCCAGCGGCTTGTCGGCGCGGGTGTAGCCGCCGGCGATCAGCGGGGAGTAGGCGACCATGGTCAGCTGAGGGTGCTCCCGGACGTAGCTCAGCAGGTCGGCGCCGACCAGCCCGTGGTCGCCGTCCTGGGACAGCTGTCCCGGCAGGTCCGCGCGCGGACGCAGGTAGGTGTGTCGGTACTGCAGCACCTCGTAGCCCGGCAGTCCGGCCGCCGCCGCGATGCTCCGGGCCCGCTCCACCCGCCAGGCCCAGTGGTTGCTCACGCCCAGCAGGCCGACGGTGCCCTCGGCGACCAGCTCGGCGAAGCCCTCCACGGTCTCCCGCAGCTCCACCCGGGGGTCCTCGATGTGCGCGTAGAGCAGCGGCAGCCGGTCCAGGCCCAGCCGCTCCCGGCTGCGCTCGGCGGACTCCCGGATCACCTTGGCTGACAGGCCCTCCGGGTTGTCGATGTAGCCGGTCCCGGGAGCCAGCGGGCGGGCGCCGAGCTTGGTGGCGATGGTGATCTCGTCCCCGATCCCCCGGCTGCGGCGCCACCGGCCCAGCAGTTCCTCGCTCTGGCCGCCCTGGCTCCCGTCGTGCCAGAAGGCGTAGTTGTCCGAGGTGTCGATGAAGTTGCCGCCGGCCTCCACATACCGGTCCAGGACCGCGAAAGAGGTCGCCTCGTCCGTGGCGCTGCCGAAGCGCATGGCACCCAGGCTGAGCACGCTCACGTCACGACGGGTGGCGGGGTCGGTGCCGATCGTACGGTTGCGCATGGAGTCTCCTCATGGTCACGGCCCGTCACTTCCGGGCGCTGACCACGAGTCTGCTTGCTGGAGCGCGCTCCAGGTCAAGCACCGGATCGAAGGATTCCGATCCTCTTTCGGGTGAAGCCGGATGGGTTCTCGACGTCGGTGGGCCGCCAGGATTCATACGATCCAGTCCCGAGCATCCGTCTCAAGGGGGGGGAGAAAACGGTGGATGGCAATCTACCGATCACCGCCAGGCAGGAGCAGTTCAGCCTGGCGTATGTGCGACTGGTCGCGGCCGCTGCCGGCTGCTCCATCAAGTGCCATGAGACGGACTACGACGGCGTCGACATCACCATCTCGTCCTCAGCCGAGTACGACACGTTCTACTGCCCCGAATTCGAGCTGCAACTCAAGTGCACCACCCAGCAGCGCTATCTGACCGACGGTGACATGGCCTGGCCGATGAAGGCCGAACCGTTCGCCCGGCTGACCAACCCCAAGCGCTACGTGCCCGCGTTCCTCGGCGTGCTGCTCGTCCCCGAGGATCCCTCGGTCTGGTTGGATCACAACGACAAGGGTCTGCTGGCCAAGGGCACCATGTTCTGGCAGCGCGCATGCCATCTGGGCGCTACGGCCCAGGGGCGGGGCAGCAGGACAGTACACCTGCCGAGAACTAACGTGTTCGACGTGTCCCAGCTCCTCGGCATCATGAGGACCATCGGCGAAGGAGGCGACCTGTGAGCCCGTCCGCGCTCGACGGCTACCGCGAAGTCGCGTCGACGCTGACCCCGCCCGCTGTCTCGCAGTACCTCGCCACCCAGAACTGGGAGCTCGAGACCAGGCAGGCCGAAGTCAGGGAGATCTGGAGGCTTCCGGACGAAGGGGGGCACGGCGTTCGCGGCAGGATCATGCTTCCTCTTGCCACCGACTACGCCGACTTCCCGCAGAGGTTCAACGAGGCACTGCTCGCACTCGGCCGCATCCACGACTGGGACGCCACCCAACTGCAGGAAAAGATCCTCTCCACCCGTGCGGACCTGTTCTTCGTGCGGCTCAACCAGGCGATGTCGGACGGCACCATTCCCTTCCGCCAGGCCGAGAAGACCGTCGACGCCATCTTCAAGCTGCTGAAGTCGGCCGCCACCACCGCAGCCGACCCACACCACTCGCATCTGGGGCGGCGTCCCACCGCGGTGTCGGACTTCCTCGAAGAGGATGTCCGACTCGGACACACCAAGCGCGGAAGCTTTGTTTTCACGGTCATCACCCGGCTCGGCGATCCCCCGTCCGACCACCAGCCGTCCGGGCCTCCGGTGACGCAGCTCTTCCCACGCCGGGTGATGACCACGCTCGCCCAGGGCCTGGAGACCACCCAGAAGCTCACGCACCAATGGGATCAGCAGGTACTCGACTCCCCCGGCACGTTCGGGGTGAGCGCCGGGCTGGTGGAGTCACTGGAGGAGATGGCCGAGCCCGAGGGCCTGCTCTCGTTGGACCTCTCCTTCGAATGGGCTGCCGCCGAAGTGCCTCCGGAGGTGGGCGCGGGCGTCGTCGTGATGGATCGCGGAGTGATGACAGCGCTGCCCCGGGTACGTGAGCGCCTGGTCCGGCAGGAGGAGCCGGCCCGACGGGAGACCGTGGTCGGGATGGTCCGCTCACTCACCCGTGAGGATGCCGGACCGAATGACGACGGCGCGGGGACGGTGGTGGTGGTCGCCGATGTGCGCGGCAAAACCCGGAGCATCCACATGGCGCTCAGCGGCCGTGACCACGAGTGGGCCATCCTTGCGTACCGGCAGCGGCTGCCGTTCACGGTCACCGGCGACCTCTGCTTCGAACGGCGGGCCTGGCGACTCACGGGTGACGTCCACGTCGACTCGAGCTTCCTCCGCCATCAGGCAGGGTCCTGACCACTTCCGCCGCCGCGGCGGGACCGTCAGGTGAGGGCTTTTTGGACTCGGGACCAGAGTTGGCGGTCCGCGGCGCCGACGCGGCGGCGGAAGTGGTCGAGCGGGACCTCGCGGGGTTCGTCGGTCTCCAGCCAGCTGGCGCGCTTGTCGCGGTCGCCGACGGTGCCGGGAGGGAGCGGGAGGACGCCCGGGCGGTCGGGGTGGTGCTTGCTGGTGATCTTCAGCACTGTGGCGGTGCGGGCGCCTCGGTACAGCACCAGGCAAGGGCGGTCCTTGGAGCCGGTGCCGTCCTCGAACGGGACGTCGGCCCACCAGATCTCGCGGGCTTCCGGCAGCCGGGACGGGAGGGTCCGGGGCGGACCGGACTGTGCCGGGCGGGTGGGCGAGGAGGCGCGGGCCGGACGGCGCGGCGGGCTGCCCGGGGTGCGGCGCTGCGGACCGCCGCTGGGGCGGGACGGGCCGCCTCGGCGCCTGCGGCTGCCCGCGTAGCCGAGCGCGGCGGCCACCGCGACCACTGCGACCACCGCGGCGGCGACGGCCTCCAGTACCTGAGCCTGCGTCATCCCCTGGTCCCTCCCTCGGCCGACGACAGCCGACGACAGCGCACGACAGCCGACAACGACGAGGGCCCCGACCGTGGTCGGGGCCCTCGTGCCGAGCTCCTCCAATTGGACTCGAACCAATAACCTGCCGATTAACAGTCGGCTGCTCTGCCAATTGAGCTATGGAGGATCGTTCGCAATGCCGGTCCGGCTTCCGGCAGCTCCCCCAATTGGACTCGAACCAATAACCTGCCGATTAACAGTCGGCTGCTCTGCCAATTGAGCTATGGGGGAAGGTGCGGCTGCGACGACCCGGCCCGACTCGGTCGGGCTGGTGGGCGGCGCTTGCTGCGGGTCATACATTAGCGCACGTAGGGGGGTGCTCCGCCAATCGTTACCCCCCGCACCGCCCGCACCTGCCTGGTTCGCCCCTCGTCGTGGCGGGTAGGCGAGCCCGGACGAGCCCCGTAGGCTCCGAAGCAGGATGCGGTGCGGACCCCCACGGAGCGCGCGGGCCCTCCGCACGGAGAGAGGTGGAGGCGACATGCGCAAGCTGACTTTCCTCATGGGACTGGCCCTCGGCTATGTGCTCGGCACCCGCGCCGGACGCGAACGCTACGAGCAGCTCCGCAAGACCGCCCGTGACGTGTCGCAGACGCCGGCCGTGCAGAACGCCACCCGCAGCGCCAAGGACGCGGCCGGCAGCGCCGCCGGGAAGGCCGCCGACGCCGTGGCCGGCCGGGTCGGCGACAAGCTGCCGCCGTCGGTCACCGAACGCGTCCCCTACCTGCGGG
>NZ_BBPM01000017.1:145243-153874 GCF_000787775.1 Streptacidiphilus carbonis
GCGACAAGCTGCCGCCGTCGGTCACCGAACGCGTCCCCTACCTGCGGGAACGCACCGCCGCTGGAAAGAGCGACGCCTGGGGCAGCACCGGGAAGTAGCCCCCACCCGCCGGGTTGGTGCTGTCGGGCCCCCGGGTGCGGCATGATCTCGTTCCATGGCGATTTCGGCAGGCATCGACTGCTCCACCCAGAACACCAGGATCGTGGTCTGCGACACCGACACCGGCGCTGTACTGCGTGAGAGCCGCGCCCCGCACCCGGGCGCGGCCGCCGCCGGCAGCTCGGTGGCCGAGATCGACCCGCAGTCCTGGCTGCGCTCGCTTGGCACCGCCGCCGACGGCGGGATGCTGGAGGGCGTCCGCGCCATCGGCGTCAGCGCCCAGCAGCAGGGTCTGATCGTCCAGGACGCGGGCGGGGTGCTGGTGCGCCCGGCGGTGCTGCGGGCCGACCAGCGCGCCGCGGGGGCGGCGGCGCAGCTGGTGACCGCGCTCGGCGGGCCAGGCGCCTGGGCCGAGGCCGTCGGCGGGGTGCCCACCGCCGGATCCACCGTCGCCAAGCTCCGCTGGCTGGCCGAGCACGAGCCGCAGTACGCCCACCGCGTCGCCGAGGTGCTGCTGCCGCACGACTGGCTGGTCTGGCAGCTGCTGGGCCACCCGGCGCGGCGCACCACCGACCGCGGCGACGCCTCGGGCACCGGCTACTGGTCCTCGGCGACCGGGCGCTACCGGGGCGACCTGCTGAGCCTGGCCCTCGGCCACGAGGCCGCCGTCCCCGACGTGCTGGGACCCGCCGAGGCTGCCGGGCACAGCCCCGAGGGCCTGCTGATCTCGGCCGGCACCGGCAGCACCATGGCCACCACGCTCGGCCTCGGCCTGGAGCCCGGCGACGCGGTGGTCTCGCTCGGCAGCAACGGCACCATCCACGCCGTCCACGACCAGGCCGTGATCGACCCCGGCGGCCTGGTCACCAGCTTCGCCGACGCCACCGGACGGCATCTGCCGCAGGTCACCACGCTCAACGCGGCCCGGGTGCTGCAGGCCACCGCCGAGCTGCTGCGCACCGACGCGGACGGGCTCAGCGATCTGGCCCTGCGGTCCACCCCCGGCTCCTACGGACTGGTGCTGCTCCCCTACCTGGACGGCGAGCGCACCCCCAGGCTGCCGCACGCCGCGGGCACCCTGGCCGGGCTGCGGATCGAGTCGATGCGTCCCGAGCACCTGGCCAGGGCCGCCGTCGAGGGCATGCTGTGCGGGCTCGCGGACGCCCTCGACGTGCTCAGGGACCAGGGGGTGACGGTCCGTCGGGTGTTCCTGACCGGCTCGGCCGGACGGCTGGCGGCGGTGCAGAGCATCGCCCCGCTGATCCTGGGCGTGCCGGTGGTGGTCCCGGCGCCCGGCGACTACGCCGCGGTCGGCGCTGCGCGCCAGGCCGCCTGGGCGCTGGCCGGCACCGCGCTGCCGCCCGCCTGGCCGCTGCGCGACGCGGTGACCATCGACCCGGGCGAGGACGTCAGCGTGGGCCAGGCGGTACGGCAGCAGTTCGCCGCGGTGCGGGCCCAGGCCCACCCCGAGCTGGGCTGAGCCGGGCGGGGCCGAACGCCCGGGGCTCAGTCGAGGTAGCCGCGGAGTTGGTCGGCGAAGGCGTGATCGCGCAGCTTGTTGAGGGTCTTGGACTCGATCTGGCGGATCCGCTCCCGGGTCACCCCGAACATCCGCCCGATCTCCTCCAGGGTGCGCGGACGGCCGTCCACCAGTCCGTAGCGGAGCTGGACCACCCGGCGTTCGCGCTCGCCGAGGGTGGAGAGCACCGCCTCCAGGTGCTGGCGCAGCAGCATGAAGGCGGCGGACTCCACCGGCGAGGTCGCGTCGCCGTCCTCGATCAGGTCGCCGAGGGCGACATCGTCCTCCTCGCCGACCGGGGCGTGCAGCGAGACCGGCTCCTGGGCCAGCCGCAGCACCTCGACCACCCGCTCGGTCGGCAGTTCCAGCACGGCGGCGACCTCTGCCGGGGTAGGTTCGCTGCCGCGCTCCTGGAGCAGCCGCCGCTGCACCCGCACCACCCGGTTGATCAGCTCCACCACGTGCACCGGGACCCGGATCGTCCGGGCCTGGTCGGCCAGCGCGCGGCTCATCGCCTGCCGGATCCACCAGGTGGCGTAGGTGGAGAACTTGTAGCCGCGGGCGTAGTCGAACTTCTCGACCGCCCGGATCAGCCCCAGATTGCCCTCCTGGACCAGGTCGAGCATGGTCAGGCCGCGTCCGACGTACCGTTTCGCCACCGAGACGACCAGGCGCAGGTTGGCTTCGATGAGGCGGCGCTTGGCGATCCGGCCCAGCACGATCAGCCGGTCCAGGTCACCGACGAGGCGGTCGTCGTCCAGGCCGGGACTGGCGTTGAGGTACTCCTCCGCGAACAGTCCGGCCTCGACCTGGCGGGCGAGCTCCACCTCGTCGACGGCGGTGAGCAGCGGGATCCGGCCGATCTCACGCAGGTACTGGCGGAACAGGTCGGCGGAAGGGCCGGCCGTGTCGTCGAGCGAGGGGACCGGGGCGGCCTCCTCCTCGTCGGCCACCGGGGCGGGCGGCGGCCGGTCGGGTGCGTGGGGCGGCAGGTCAGGGGCGGGGGGCCGCACCTGCGCGTCCTGCGCGTCCTGCTCTTGACTGTCCTGCGGGGCTGGGCGGATGGCCGTGGCGAGGTCCACGTCCTTCCCTTCCGGCGCCGGATGTCGCACTGCGGACGAGGGGGCCGACGCCTGCTGGCCGGGGCTGGGACCGTTCGTGGAGCGGTGGAGCCTGGAGCGTTCGGGAGGTGCCGTCCGCGCGCGCGGCGTCGGGACGGCGGGGGCCTCGCCGCCCTCCGTCCGAGTCGCGGTAGGCGAGTTCCCGCCGGGCTCGACGGTCTCGCGCTCTGATGAGTCGGGCACCGCAACCCAGTGTGCTCCTGCGCTGACGCTCAGGCAGAGACGTGTGCGCGCACTTTCTCGGTACGCAGGGTGACTGGCATGTGCCGGGTGCGGCCGGCGGGGAAGTCCGGACCGGCCCTACAGGGCGGCGGCGCCGCGCTCGCGCAGTGACTGGCCGTACTGCTGGAGCGCCCACAACTCGCCCTGGACGGCCGAGAGCTGCTCCGGCGTGGCCCGGGGGCCGAGCCGCTGGAGGTGGGCGCGGCAGTCGGCGATCCGGCGGTCCACCGCCTGGAGCCGCAGCTTGACCAGGAACTCCCCGGCGTAGAGGGCGTCGGCGGCGCGCCGGGTGCGGATCGGCTCCACGGTCAGCTCGGTGACCAGCCCGCGCACGCCGTCGTCCGGCGCGGCCGCGCGGACCCGGCCGGACCACGCGTCCGGGGCGGCGGCCCCGGCCTCGACGCCGCCGGCCGCGGCGACGGCGGCCCTCACCGCGCCGTAGGGCGGGGTCGGGAACTCGTCCTGGGCGTAGAAGTCGAAGGTGGGGGCGACCAGCGCCGGGTGCTGCAGCGCGAGCTTAAGCAGCTCCCGCTCGACGAACTGGGCCGGGTCGCGCGGGTTGAGCCGGTAGGCCGGGCGCATCGGCGCGGCAGCCGCCGGGGCCTGCGGGCCGTGCTGGTGGCCCTGGCGGCGGACCCCGGAGCGGGCCGCCTGCTGGTCCCGTTCCCGCTGCCAGCGGGCCAGTTGGCTGACCCGGCGGACCACGAACTGCTCGTCCAGGATGCCGACCATGCCGGCCAGCTGGACCGCGTAGTCGTGCTGGATCGAGCCGTCCTTGATCCGGGCGACGATCGGCGCGGCCTGCTCCAGCGCGGCCGAACGGCCCTCCGCGGTCTCCAGGTTGTGGCTGGCGACGGCGGCCCGGATGGCGAACAGGAACAGCGGCACCGGGTGCTCGATCAGGCTGCGCACCGCCTCGTCGCCCTGGGCCAGCCGCAGTTCGCAGGGGTCCATCCCGCCGGGGCTGATGGCGATGGAGGTCCTGGCGGCGAACTTCTGGTCGTCCTCGAAGGCGCGCAGCGCGGCCTTCTGCCCGGCCGCGTCGCCGTCGAAGGTGAAGACGATCTCGCCGCGGTAGGCGGAGGTGTCCATCAGCAGCCGGCGCAGGATCTTGATGTGGTCCTCGGCGAACGCGGTGCCGCAGGTGGCCACCGCCGTCGTCACGCCTGCGAGGTGACAGGCCATCACATCGGTGTAGCCCTCGACCACCACGGCCCGGCCGGTCCTGGCGATGTCCTTCTTGGCCAGGTCGATCCCGTAGAGGACGTTGGACTTCCTGTAGAGCGGGGTCTCCGGGGTGTTCAGGTACTTGGGGCCGTTGTCGTCCTCGCGCAGCTTGCGCGCGCCGAAGCCGACCACCTCGCCGGTGATGTCGCGGATCGGCCAGACCAGCCGGCCCCGGAACCGGTCCATCGGGCCGCGCTGGCCCTCCGAGCAGATGCCGGAGAGCAGCAGCTCGCGGTCGGAGAAGCCGCGCCCGCGCAGGAACCGGGTGAGGTTCTCGAAGCCCCCGGGGGCGTAGCCCAGACTGAAGTGCGCGGCGGCCTCGGCCTCGAACCCTCGTTCCTTGAGGAACGTGCGGCCGATCTCGGCTTCCGGGGTGTTCAGCTGCTCGGTGAACCAGCCCGCCGCGATCTTGTTGATCTCCAGCAGCCTGGTCCGCTCGCCCTTCTGCTGGCCGGGCTGGTAGCCGCCGCCCTCGTAGCGCAGGGTGATGCCGACCGTGGACGCCAGCCGTTCGACCGTCTCGACGAAGGACAGGTGCTCGATCTTCATCACGAAGCCGAGGGTGTCGCCGCTCTCCTGGCAGCCGAAGCAGCTGTAGACGCCCTTGCTGGGGTTCACGTAGAACGAGGCGGACTTCTCGTCGTGGAACGGGCAGAGTCCCTTGAGCTGACCGCCGCCGCCATTGGTGAGCTGGACGTACTCCCCCACGACAGCATCGATCCGGACGGCGGCCCGAACCGCGTCCACGTCCTCGTCCTTGATGCGCCCTGCCACGTGGTGCAGTGTATGCCCGGGGGCCGACACCGCCTCACGGGTCGCAGCGGGCTCAGAAGTCGGCGCGCTCGAAGGTCGGCGGGCTCAGAGGTCGGCGAACGGGATCGCCGGGTCGGCGAGCCGGTCGGGGTCGATGGAACGGCCGGAGCGGACCAGCTGCTGGATGCCGCCGGCCACGTCCCAGACGTTGACGTTCATCCCGGCCAGCACCCGGCCCCCCGGGCTCTGCCAGAAGGCGATGAACTCCCGTTTGCCCGCGTCGCCCCGTACCACCACGTGGTCGTAGGAGCCCGGGGCGGCGTAGCCGGAGTACTCCAGACCGAGGTCGTACTGGTCCGAGAAGAAGTAGGGGACCCGGTCGTAGACCACCGGCTTGCCCAGCATCGACCGGGCCGCCGCCGGGCCGCCGTTGAGCGCGTTGGCCCAGTGCTCGACCCGCAGCCGCCGCCCGAACAGCGGGTGCTCGGCCGAGGCCACGTCGCCGGCCGCGTAGACGTCCCGGTCCGAGGTACGCAGCGAGGAGTCGACGGCGATGCCGCCGCCCTCCTCGCGGGGGGCCAGGGCCAGCCCGGCGGCCTCGGCCAGCGCGGTCTGCGGGGCCGCGCCGATGCCGATCAGCACCGCGTGGGCCGGGTGCTCGTCGCCGTCGTCGGTGTGCACGGACAGCACCATGCCGTCCTCGCCCTCGATCTCGGTCACCCCGGCGCCGAAGTGGAAGTGCACGCCGCGGTCCTCGTGCAACCGGGTGAAGAACGCGCCGACCTCGGGGCCGAGCACCCCGTGCAGCGGGGTCGGCTGCGGCTCGACGACGGTGACCTCGGCCCCGTAGCCGCGGGCCGCGGCAGCGACCTCCAGGCCGATCCAGCCCGCGCCGACCAGCAGCAGCCGGCCGTTCTCCCGGCCCAGGGTCTGCAGCGAGGCCCGCAGCCGCTCGGCGTCGGGCAGCTTGCGCAGGTAGTGCACCCCGCCGAGGCCGACCCCGGGGACGTCCAGGGTGCGCGGCGCGGAACCGCTGGCGAGCAGCAGCTTGTCGTAGGTGAGCACGGTGCCGTCGGCCAGGTGCAGGGTGCGGGCCGGGCAGTCCAGCCGGGTCGCCGGGGCTCCCAGCCGAAGCTCGATGTCGTGCTCGGTGTACCAGTGCGAATCGTGGACGAAGAGGTCGGACCTGGAGGCGGCGCCGGTGAGGTAGCCCTTGGACAGGCCGGGGCGCTCGTACGGCGCCTCGCGCTCCTCGCCGACCAGGATGACCCGTCCGGTGAACCCCTCCGCCCGCAGGGTCTCAGCGGCCTTGGCTCCCGCCAGACCTGCCCCGACGATGACATAGGTCTCGTGTGCGTCCACCATCGTGGTCTCCTTCGTCAGTTCGGCCCGCACCCTTCATAGCGTCTGCTGCACCCCGCGCAAAAGCCCGCGGCAAAGCCCAGGCAAACACCCGCACACCAACTCCACTATGCAGAGGCGAACTGCCGGTGCCGGGCCGCCGCCGAGGCGTCGGTCAGCGTGGCGATCTGGTCCACCACCGCGCGCAGCCGGCCCGCGTCGTCCGGAGCCTCCTCGTAGTGCGCCCGGAACACCGGGTCCAGGCCCAGCGGCGCGGCGGCCACCAGCGCCTCGGCCAGCTCCCCGATCACCGCGCGCTGCCAGGCCCGCAGCTGGCCCTGGTCGTCACGCTGCATCACGTACCGCACCGCGACCGCCTTGAGCACCGCGCACTCCAGCCTGACGCCGGTCGGGACGATCAGATCGGCCTGGTAGCGGCTGAGCCGGCCCGGGCCGTAGCGGGTCCGGGTGGCCTGCTCGGCGGCGGTGCAGAAGCGGCCGATCAGCTGGCTGGTGAGGTCCTTGAGCGCGGCCCGCCCCCGGGCCGAGCCGTCGTAGCTGCGCGGCCACCACTCCTCGGCCTGCAGCCGGTCCAGCGCCTCGGCCAGCTCGCCCTCCTCCGCGCCCGGCGCGTAGCGCCCGGCCACCGCGAACAGCTCGGACCGCTCCTCGGCGGAGCGCAGCGCGGCGGGCTCGACATGGCCGGCGTGCAGGCCGTCCTCGACATCGTGGACGGAGTAGGCGACATCGTCGGACCAGTCCATCACCTGGGCCTCGAAGCAGCGGTGGCGCTCCGGCGCGCCCTGCCGCAGCCACTCGAAGACGGCCAGGTCGTCGGCGTAGACCCCGTACTTCTGCGGCAGTTCGGGGTGGCTGCCCCTGGTCCAGGGGTACTTGGTGGCGGCGTCCAGCACGGCCCGGGTGAGGTTGAGGCCGACACTGCGGCCGTCGCCGCCGGCCAGGTCGGCGAACCGCTTGGGTTCCAGCCGGGTGAGGATGCGCAGGCTCTGGGCGTTGCCCTCGAAGCCCCCGCAGCCGGCGGCGGCCCGGTCCAGGGCCGCCTCGCCGGTGTGGCCGAACGGAGGGTGCCCGATGTCGTGGGACAGGCAGGCGGTCTCCATCAGATCCGGGTCGCAGCCCAGGGCTGCGCCCAGTTCCCGGCCGATCTGGGCGCACTCCAGCGAGTGGGTCAGCCGGGTCCGCGGGAAGTCGCTGGCCAGCGGGGCCACCACCTGCGTGGTGCCGGCGAGCCGGCGCAGCGCGGCCGAGTGCAGCACGCGGGCGCGGTCGCGCTGGAAGGCGGTCCGGCCGGGGCGCTTGTCCGGCTCCTCCACCCAGCGGGCCTGCGCGGCGGCCGTGTAACCGGCGCTGACCTGTTCCTTGTCGTCCATTCCGGCAACCGTATCCGCCGGGTACGACAGAACGGGCGGGACACGTGGCGCAGCAGGATTTCGGCTGCGGACCGTAGTGGGCTTGTCGCGCAGTTCCCCGCGCCCCCGGGGGACTGCAACGTGCCCACAGTGGTTGAGTTGCGCCTGCCCAGGGACGCGGGGAACTGTGCGACAGACCGTCTACGGTCCGCGGCCAGGAATCCGTCAGAACCTGCGCTACCCCGCTTTTACGGCCGGCTCCGCAAACCGAACGGTCCGGAGCAAGGCCTCGTCGTACCGGGCCAGCACCAACCCCGCCATCGCCTCCTGGGCACCCAGCGGCTCCCCCACCAGCCACGGCGCGGCCGAGGCTGCCAGGTTGGCGAAGTCCCCCGGCGCGGCGAAGTACGAGGAGACGGCGATCCGCCGGTACCCGCGTGCGGCCAACGCGGCCACCGCCTGCGGCACCGTCGGCGACGCCGCCGAGACGTAGGCCGGCACCACCGGCACATGCAGCCGCGCGGCCAGCAGCAGCGCCTGGGTCTGCGCGTCCTTGGCCGAGGCCGGGTCCCTGGACCCAGAGGCTGCGAGCACCACGGCGTCCCTCGCCTCGCGGTGGCGCACCCGGGCGGTCTCCGGCTCGTCCCAGCCCGCCTCGGCGAGCCGCAGGTGCAGCGCCTCGGCGAGCAGCGGGTGCGGGCCGAGTGGCGCGGCGACCGCGGCGTCCAGGTGCGGGTGCCGGGCCAGCTGCCCGGGTATGTCGATCCGCACGTGGTAGCCGCGGCCCAGCAGCAGCGGGACGAGTACGGCGCCGGCCGCCCGGGGCAGGCCGGCGAGCACCTCGTCGAGCTTGGGCTCGTCGAGGTCCAGGTGGGCCAGCCGGACGTCCAGCCCCGGGCGCTGCGCGCGGACCAGGTCCAGCAGCCGCAGCGCGGTCGCCGACGCGGCGGGGTTGCGCGAGCCGTGCGCCACCGCGACC
>NZ_BBPM01000016.1:0-132732 GCF_000787775.1 Streptacidiphilus carbonis
CTGATGCCGTGGGCACGACTTGATGACCGGTTCCCGTCGAACCGCAAAGTCCGGCCGATATCGGACTCCGCTTTCCGGCTCTACGTCTCGGCGATCTGCTGGAGCTCCGAGAACCTCACCGACGGCGTCATTGCGGCCGGGGAACTCCGCATGGTCTCCGACGTCCGCAACCCGCAGGCGCGTGCCGTGGAACTGGTCAAGTGCGGCCTGTGGGAGGAGATCGCCGGCGTCGGCTGGCGCATCCACGACTACCACGACTACAACCCGACCCGGGACCAGGTGCGCTCGGCGAGGGACTCGAACGCGGCCCGGCAGCAGGCGTTCCGCGACCGCCGGAAGAGCGCCGCGAAAGGCGACCGTAACGCCGTTACGAATCGCGGCCCGGAACGCGAAACCGACGCGAACGCGACGCGAAACGAACATCAACAAGACTTCTACGCGACGGTAACCAACGGTGAAGACGACACATCACCGCAGGTCGCAGCAATTCGTAACGCCGTTAGTAACACTGCCCCGTCCCGTCCCGTCCCGTCCCCAACCACTAATGGTCCCCAGAGAGAGAGTCCTGAACGTAGTACCGGGGCCCAGCCACAGGCGCTCTCACTGATCAACTCCGCCTGGCAACCAAGCCCCGACGACATCCGCACCGCCCAACAAGCCCGCACCGCCGACGGACGCCCCGTCCTCACCGGCCAGCAACTCGCCGACATGACCCGCCGCTTCGTACGCCGCATGACCAGCGACCAGCGCACCGCCCTCCCCGACGCCTGGGGCGCCCGCTGGCAGGACTGGGCCGAACGCGAACGCCCCGAACCCACCGGCCAGGCCTCCCTCCTCGTCGGCCTACCCGGCGGCAAAGGCCCGCTCTGGCCCCACGAACAGCAGGCAGCCAGCCCCGCCACACCACTGCCGCCACCCGTCAGCGACCGCCTCGCCCAAATCGAGGCCGCCATCGCCGCCGACGCCGATACCGGTTGAGCCCGCAGTCCAACCGGTCCAGCCGTAGCCCGCTGTCCAGTTGCCGCTTTTGCCCATCCGCCGTCCCCCGACAGTTGCCGCATCCGAACGGAGCAGCATGCCCGCCACCATCACCGCCGCCGAGTTGAACGTCCGACGCGTCCTGACCCGCCACGCCATCAGCGAGCACTGGCCTGTCACTCCGCAACTGCTGCACCGGATCTCGAAGCTTGCCGCTGCCGCCGCCATCGCGCCGAGGCCAGCGGATCCGCCTCGGGGGCCGGAGGGTGGTCGGCGCCGGTCGAAGACGCCGCCGGCCGCGAAGGGCAGCGCTGCCGTACCGGCGCCCGTGAAGGGCACCGTCCCGGTTCCGCCGGCGGCGATGCTCCAGGTGGAGTGCACGCGCTGCGGGGCGTCGGTGAACGAGCGCTGCCGTAACGACTACGGGGTGCGGGCGAAGGATTTTCACCGTGCTCGTCGGACGGCTGCGGAGGCTCTGGCGTGAATGCCCCCGCCCCGGCGCGCTCTGGCGCCGCCACAGCCCCCTCAGGCGCTCGTCGCCCCTCCGGTCCGGCGATAGCCCCGCAGGCCGCCACGGGGCCGCCTGAGACCTCTGAGCGCCCCTCTGGCGCCTGGGTCCTCGTCACCGGCTCGCGTGCCTTCAAGGCCAAGGTGCACCGCGACGTCCTCGACGCCGCCCTCACCCAAGCCTGGGACGAAGCCCGCCACTTCGGCCGCCAACGCCTGACGATCATTCACGGCACCGCGCCCGGAGCCGACACGCTCGCCGCCAAGTGGGCACTCCAGCACCCCGGCGTGTTCGAAATCGGACACCCCGCCGACTGGAACGGGCCCTGCGGACCCAACTGCAAACCCGGCCACCGCAAACCCGGACGCGGCGGCGCCGACTACTGCCCGCAGGCCGGCGCCTACCGCAACCAGCTCATGGTCAACACCGTGCTGCGCCTGGACGAGCCACGGATCTGCCTGGCGTTCTTCGCCTCGGCGACGGAGGACTCGGCTGGGACCGCGGACTGTCTGCGCCGGGCCCGGCTCGCTGGCCTGCCGTGGCGGGCTTACGACCCGAGGGGGCCGCGGTGAGCGCCCCGCTGAACCTGACCGGTCGCCGCAGGATCAGCGCGCGTCGGCATGCCACGGGGCCGGTCCGCGGTGGCGGCCGGCTGGAGGCGGGGGCGGGGCTAGTCGACCTGGGTGCGTGTGCTGCTCGCGGTCGGCTCGGCGGGGATCGGGTCGCTGTCGCCGGACGCTGCTCGGCGACCGTCCACCTCGTCGGCGATCTTGCGCGCCCATTCGCGGCTGTAGGGCACGTGCTTCTCGATGGTGGTCAGCGGGACGCCGGCTGCACGCGCGTCGGCGACAAGCTCGTCGAGCGCGGTCCTCGTGCTGGCGTGAGCTGCGGCGGCGCGGTCGAGCCTGCGGAGCCAGGCGGCCATTTCCTTGGGCGGGGGCTTCGGCGTCATGGGTGGAATGGTCTCATGGCGGACTGCCAACTGACTAGGCAGTCTTTGTCCATGATTTATTGCCAACTTTGTTGCGATCAAGAGAGCAGGTCTGCCACTATCGAAGTGCCAAGAAAGTTGGCACTTCGAACTCAGGGGGACCCGATGATCGCCAGCAGCCGCGAAGCCCGCCGGATCGTGAGGGCCCGCTCCACCCAGACCCACCTGACAGCCTCCCTGAACCGCGGCCGATCCCTCGCCACCCACGCCCTCGCCGCCGGAGTCGACAAGAAGGACGTGACCGGCTTCGTCAACGGCCTGCGGACCGTCGCCAAGCGCCTCCACGTCCAGCCCGTCCGGATCACCCGCACCAACCGCACCATCGCCGGACGCGACGGCCACTCCCACCGGGTCCAGCACTTCACCACCGCGCAGGTCCAGCTGCTCGTCAGCGCCTACAAGCCCCGCAAGGCGGCCTACATCGCCGCAGCCCACGCACTCGCCGCCTAGGAGCCACCGCCATGACCGAGGACGAAGCCCGAGCGATGGTCGAGCAGCACCTCGCCGACCAGGCCCGGCAGCAGCGCGAGCGCACGGAGGCCGCCAAGTCCGGGCCTGTCCACATCCGCAAGAAGATCGCCCGCAAGCGCGGCGACGGCTTTTACCGAGTGCAGTACAGCGCCAGCGAGAACGGCTCCCAGACCCTGTGCGGCGCGCCCGCTGGCAACGACAGGACCTGGGCCGAGACCCGCTTCGCGAAGCACCTGGCCACCGTCACCTGCGACACCTGCAAGCAGATCCGCACCACCGCCTAGCCACCGCCCACCCTCCCGAAGGAGCTCCACATGCTGCCCACCTGGTCTGAACTCAGCCCCGAAGCCCGCGCCGAGGTAGAGCCGCTGATCGGCGACACCACGGTCGCCCGATTCGGCCTCTACCACGCCCGACAGTCCGCCATCGGCCAGTGGGCCAGGCAGAGCCAGGACCGCACCGCCCGCATCATGCGCGGCACGCCCAGCGCCGCCGACCGCCCCGCCGTCTGAGTACCGCCCGGGTGCGCGACCTCCCCGCGTGCACCCTGCGAGGCACCCAGCCAACCGACCCGACCGAACCGCTGACCGACCGGAGAACACGCCATGACCACGCTCACCGCCGTTGACAGAGTCGCTCAACTCCGCAAGCAGTACGCCATCCAGGGCGAGCCCCTCGATGCCCTGTCCGACCTTGACGTCCTCAACCGGTACGCCGTGGACTGCGAGCGGGAGCGCATCGCCATCAACGACCGGTACATGAGCGTCCTCGTCGAACAGCGCAAGCACGGCGACGCCGTGAGGACCGCGGAACGCATCGACCTCGCCCGACGCGCCGACGCCTACGCCCGCGCCGCGGTGGACCGCTGGATCACCGACCTCACCCGAATCCTGCGCGCAGTCGAGGTACTGCCCGATTGCCCCAAGCCGGAGCGCGTCGCCCTGGTCAAGCAGATCGCCACAGACACCCGCCACATGATCAGCCTGCGGTCCGGCGCGCGATCTGACAGCGGATTCGACCGCATCGCGGAAGCCGACCGGCTCGCCCTTCATAACGTCCGCAGCGTCGTTGGCGTCCTCGGCGCGCAAGACGGCCTCCCCGTGGGCGAGGTGATCCGCATGCTGAAGGCGGCCCTGGATCCCGCGCAGAACATCCGCGACCTGTTCATGGTCGCCGACACTGGAACGCCCAAAGCTGAACTGCGACCACAGCCGCCGCTCTTCCTCGGCGACGACTGGTCCGACCGCGTCAGCTTCTACGCCTATGAGCCCGACGCCGGCACCCGCGGCCGTGTCGTGGCCTACGCCATCGGCGACCAGTGGCACCTCGACGTACAGACATCCACCGGCGGGCTCGTCGCCTACGGCATCGCCGCGGAACAGGACGTAGCCGCCATGGCACCCCTCCTGGTCGGCCGGGCGCAGGCGTGGGCCAAGGAGCCCGGCTACGCGTGGCGCCGGTTCCAAGACGCCACCAAGGGCATGGCCACCGACAACCCTGCCGGGGCCGCCGAGTGAACCCCACCCGCGAGTCCCTGTGGCACGGCTTCTCCATGGACGACCTCGACCGGCTCGCCCGCATCGCCACCCTCCGGGCGTTCGGCGGCCGGAACCTGGACCTCGTCGACCGCTACGAGACCGCCTGGGATGCCATCGCCGTAGCCCTCGCCACAGCCGACGAAGCCCCCGCCGGCGGCCTCCTGGTCGTCATCGGTGCCCGCGCCGTCGACCGTGCCGCGCAGGACCACCAGCACACCTGGGGCAAGGCCCGCACGTGGGGCTCCGCCGAGGGCGACATCGCCGCCTACCAGCGGTACTGGGAACTCGCCCGCCGTAGTGCTGCATCGCCTGAGGATGCGGTTGTGGACCGCACGGCGCTGCGCCAGATCTGGCCGCGACTGTCGGTCACTCACCAGCAGGTGCTGTATGCGCTGGCGGTCCACGACGGCGACCACGCGGAGGCCGCGGCGACCCTCGGGAAGACGCTGGGCACGTTCCGGACCCACTTGAAGGACGCGCGCGCCGCCTACCGGGTGCTGTGGCACGAGCACGAGACGCCGTCCCGCATGTGGGGCAAGTCCGGCCAGCGCGGGCGCCGGACGGCTGCGCAGACCATCGCCAACCGCCGTCAGCAGCGCGCCCGCCGGGCCGCTGCAGCCTGACCTCGCCTGGCCGCCCCGGCGGCCACCCCACCAGGAGACACCGTGACCGAGCCCACCGCACCCGCCCTGTTCCTCCCGAAGCCCAGCACGCCCGTCGACCCCGACTTCCGCGAGACGCTCCAGGGCGGCCATGCCCTGGTCCTGGAGCACGCCCCCGGGCATGCGCTGGTGATCGAGTACGGGGACTGCGAGTTCTGGTTCTCGTGCCAGTGCAGCCATCGCCTGCCCATGCCCTCCCGCCCGAGCGCGTCCTTCGTCGCGCCCATGGAGCGGCTGATCGGACACACCCCGGACAGCGGGCACCCGCTGGTGCCGCACTGCCAGTGCGGTGAGCGCCTCGGCCGCCCGTTCCTGGCCGACGCCCTGAACGTGCACCTCGACCCGGCCCTGACCCGCTGGGAGCAGCACTCGATGAGCCTCAGCACGACGGGAGTCCAGCGATGACCGAGCACCTGACCGATGAGCAGCTCGCAGCCGCAGCCCGGAAGGCCGCCGTCAGCATGGTCGGCGGACTCGCCCCCGGCTTGACCGGCCTGAACATCGCCGCCGAGATCGCCGAGAAGGTCACCGCGCCCTACGCCGCCGAGATCACCCGCTTGCGCGCCGCCCTGGCCGAGTACACGCATCCCGTCGCGACCTGCTCCAACTGCCACCACCTCGCCCCGTGGCACGTCGGCAGCCTCGGCAAGACCGAGCGCCCCTGCACTCAGCACGCATGCGGCTGCACCGACCTCGCCACCGCGCCCGCCGCCGCCCCGTGCGCCTGCACCACGGAGCCCGTCCACCAGCACGGCTGCCCGCGCTTCTGACCCCGGCGCGGACCGCGCCCACCGACCACCTGAGGAGCACCGTGAACCACACCACCGCCGAGCCGACCGGCGTCACCATCGATCTCTTCGCCGGTCCCGGCGGCTGGTCCGAGGGCATCCGCCGCCACCTCGGGATCACCGACATCGGCATCGAGTGGGACCGCTCCGCATGCCTCACCCGCCATGCCGCCGGCCACCTCACCATCCAGGCCGACGTCGCCACCTACCCGACCCGGCACATGGCCCACCTCCTGCGCGGCCTGATCGCCTCACCGCCCTGCACCCTGTTCTCCTCCGCAGGCAAGGGCACCGGGCGCCGCGTCATCGACCTCCTCGCCGACGGCATCCGCCGGTTGTTCCGCGGCGACGACTGCCGTGGCGAAGTCATCGCCGCGATCCACCCCGTCGCCCTGGCCGAACTCCGCGAAGCCAACGCCAAGAAGGCACCCGAGAAGCAGCGCACCGACACCCAGCTGGAAGCCGCAGCCGGCACGGACGCCGCCTGCGCCGCCCTGGTGATGGAGCCCGCCCGCTGGATAGCCGAACTCCTCGCCGCCGACGGGATCCTGGAATGGGTCGCCCTGGAGCAGGTCCCCGCCGTCCAACCGCTGTGGGATGTCTACGCCGAGGAACTCCGCCGCCTGGGCTGGTCCGCCTGGACCGGGAAGCTCAACTCCGCCGACTACGGCGTCCCGCAGACCCGCACCCGCGCGATCCTCATCGCCTCCCGCACCCGGACCGTCCAGCCGCCAGCCGCCACGCACTACGACCCCCGGCGCGAGAACGCCCTCGCCGACATCGGCCAGGACTCCCTGTTCGCGCCCGAGCTGCCCCGCTGGGTGTCCATGGCCCAGGCCCTCGGCTGGGCCGCCGAGCAGACCGTCAACACCCGCGGCGACCGCAAGACGTCCGGAGGCAACGAGTTCTCCGCCGACCGGCCGTCGTGGGCGCTGACCGAGAAGACCCGCTCCTGGATCCTGCACACCAACCGTGGCCACTTCCGGGCCGACGGCGAACGCCAGTTGGTGAACCCGGAGTCCCAGCCCGCGCCCACGGTGACCACGAAGACCGGCGAGCAGTGGACGCTGCGCAACGGCAACCAGCCCCGGGCCGCTGTTCGTGAGGCTGACGAGCCCGCCCCGACGATGACGTTCGGCAACAATGCGGCCCGCGTCGAGTGGGTGCTGCGGAACAACACCAACGCCAACGCCTGCGTCCGGGCGATGGACGAGCCCGCAGGCACCCTGTTCTTCGGGCATCGGGGCAACGACGTGTCCTGGGTGCTGCGCTCCGGTCAGTCCGTCGCCGGCGAAGGTCGAGCCGAGCGCAGCCAGGACGAGCCGGCCGTGACCATCACCGGTCGCGCGGATCTGTGCGCCTGGACGCAGGAGCGGCCGGCGACCACGGTCTGCGCCACGAACCGCATCGCCCCACCCGGCCACCGTGACCGCGACCCGGGCGGCGAGTCCCAGTTCGCCAGCCCGGAGACGGTCCGCATCACCGTCCAGGAGGCCGCTGTCCCGCAGTCCTTCCCTGGCGACTACCCGTGGCAGGGGACCCGCACGAAGCAGTTTGAGCAGGTTGGGAACGCCGTCCCGCCGCTGCTCGCCGCCCATGTCGCGTCTGCCGCGTCCGGCATCCCCATGCCCGCCTGACCGCCGTCCCGACCTTGGAGCTGTCCGTGTCCGACACCCCCGACCGCGAGATCCGCCGGCGCGCCCATCAGCTGGTCGCCGCGGCCATCCGAGACGGCCTCAACATGTGGGAACTCGACCGCTACTACCCGGACGCAGAGGACCAGGAACGCCTGGCCGTCCAGCTGGAGACCATCGCCCGCCGCCTGGAGAAGCTCGGCGAACCTGCCTGACCCCACCCCCCATCGCGCCCGCTGCGGGCGCATGAACCCCAAGGAGCCCGCTGTGCCCGAGCCCGCTGACTGGCCGTTCGGTACCGACGCCGACCGCGACGACCCGCTGACCGCCCTGCGCGTCGCCGTGACGTCGTCGCACCCGGACTGGTGCTACATCACCTCGTTCGACCGCGAGTCCCCGGTGCGCCCGACCGATGCCGAGGCCGCGATGCTCGGCTCGTTCAATGAGGAGTACATCGCCTACTGGTACAACGAGCGCTACAAGGCGAAGTTGGCCGAGCGTCTGCTCGATGTGGACGGCGGCGCGAACGGCGTCACGTTCATCAAGTACGGCGAGGACGACTGGGGCTATCGGCGGCGCACGTGGACGATGGGGCCGAGGTACGTGCCGCAGTCGCCCCGGTTCGCCGACCGGCAGGTTGGGCCGCTGTCGCTGGCCGACCTGATGGGTCGCATCCACAACCACGGGGACGACAAGCCGTCGAAGCGGTGGACGGACTGGGTCGCCGCTCACCCCGGCGTGTTCCCCGCCGTTGCCGCTGGGGCCGACCAGTGACCGCCCGCGACTTCGGCCACGAGCCGCTGCTGATCAATGAGCAACGGTGTGGTGGCTGCGAGGTCTGCGGCGACACCGAGGAGCAGGAGATCTGCGTCCGTTGCACCGTGCATGCGCGACGCGCCGTCCGCTGGCCCTGCGCGACCGCCGTGGTGCTCGGGCTGGCCAGCAGGAGCGAACAGTGACCGCACGCGATGACCTGCGAGTCCCGTTCGCCCTCGCCGTGGCCATGGCCCACCAGCCGGTATCGATGGTCGACGAATGCCTCGACGAGTACGAGGCCGCGCATCGCGCCGAGGTGCTCAACGAGGCCGCCGACTGGCTGACGAAGAAGTACGGCGTGACCAACCGCGCCGCTGGAGACCTGCGCCGCATGGCCGCCGACCCCACCGCCCCGACCGAGAGCAAGGACTGACCATGACCGACCTGCCCACTCTCCGCGCCGCCGCCTACCGCTACCTCGACGCCGGCCACGACGGCACGACGCCGCGCCGCTGGCGGACCGTCATCACCGACAGCGAGTCCCTCACCGGCTACGGCCCCGTCTGTCCCGACCCGGGCCATCCCGGCATCCCCGACATCGGCATCGACCGCGACGAGACCGGGGTGTATGACTGCTGCCCGCCGATCACTGAGACGTACTCCGAGGGCGTTGCCACGTACATGGTGGAGCTACTCAACGCCGACGCGATTGCCGCCCTGGACGCCGACCGGATGCAGCGCTACGAGGCTGCCATCGCCGCGGTGGCCGTGCAGGCTGCCGAGTGGGCCCGGCTTACTCCTGCCGATCCCGTCCTGTCGGACGTTGGGCGGCAGATCCTGCACCTGCTCGCCGCGCCCGCCGCTGTTGTCGTCGCGCCGGTCGAGGACGGCGAGCAGTGACCGGGGCGGAGGTGCCCGAGCCGCCTGAGGTGTTCGTCAGCGCCTCCCGCTTCACCGTGACGTGCATCCCGGCCGACAGTGCACCCGATGCCCACGTCTGGGCCCTGCACGTCGAGCAGAAGCGCGACGGGAAGTGGGTCGTCACCGACGGCTTCGGCTACCTCAATGGCGACCTGACCTTCGAGGACCGCCCGTACTTGCAGTGCCTGTTCGACCTGGATGCGGCTCTCGCGCTGGCGAAGGAGGCGGCGCCACTGATGATCATCAACGGGCGCACCGTCCCGCAGGCCCTGGCGCTCGCCGCCAAGTGGAAGGAAGACCATGCCTGAACCCACCCTGCGTGCCCGTCTCGCCGCCGTGCTGCGTAAGGCCGCGTTCTTGTGCGACGGCTGCTGCGACCTGGCCGACGAGGCCGCGTGCGATGCCGCGCACCCGATCCAGCCCACCGTGCTGCACTTCGGTGTCGTGGCGGACATCGCCGGGCCGGTCGACGCCATCGCCGAGGCGGTGATGGGCGAGGTCCAGGGCGACGTCGACCGGCTGCAAGAGCGTGCGGAGAAGGCCGAGGCCGAGCTCGCTGGCGCGCGGGCCACGATCGATCACATGTCCAATGCCATGAGTTGGATCGCGGGCCACGACCGGCAGGGCCTGGACCACCTGGAGGAAGCCCAGTACGAGGCCCATGCGCGGGAGGCTGCCGTGGTCCAAGCCCGCCGCTGGGCTGTGCGCGCACGGGCCGCAGAGGCTGCCCTTGCTCCGGTCCGGGCGGTCGAGTCGGATGACCTGCACGGCTGGTACGCGGCCATGGACGACGACGCGCCCACCCCGGCCGCCGAGGACGTGATCGTCATGCCGTGCTTCTCCACCCTGATGCGGAGGTTCGGCGGCGAGCCGATGCACCCGCACTCCGCCCACGACTGGGCCCCGCAGCCGGGCATGACGCCCGTCCGCTGCCCCGGCACGACCACCACCCAGGAGTCCTGACATGCCGATCACCCGTGTCCGCCGCCTGCCCACCGAGAACGACGCCGTCCGCTGGACCGGCAGCAACTTCGCCGAAGTCGAGGCGTTCCTCGGCAAGGACTTCGCCGGATACCGCCACTGGTTCGACCACGCCACGAAGGCGCCCTCACTCGACCAGACACCGCTGCTCCTGCTGCACACCATGGAGCACCGCAACGAGCCCTTCGCCGCACCACCCGGCAGCTGGCTGCTGCGGGGCGTCCTGGGCGAGCACTGGGCCGTCGACGCTGAGGTGTTCGCCCGGACCTACGAGCCGCTGGAGGCCGCCCGATGATCGCCACCATCCTCGCCCTGCTCCTGGCCCTCGCCTGCCCGACGCCGGCCAGCACCAGGAGGAGCCGTGACCTGCTACTGCCGCCACTACCGGTGGCTGTTCGTCGCCGCGCCGATCCTGTTTGCCGCGGTCGAGCTGCTGATCAAGTTCGTGGCCGCAAACTTCTGGATGGCGTCGCTGGGCCTGGTCCCGCTCTTCACCTTTCAGGCCGGTCTTATGCTGCGGTCCGAGCATCAGCGGCACCTCGCGCTCCCGGAGTCGGTCGTCGACTGCGCTCACTGCGGGAGGCGTATCCGGGACGGCCTCAGCTTCAAGCACACCAACGGCCCGATCGTGCAGCATTTCCACGGCGACCGCCCCGACTGCCGGGCCGCATCGGAGGCGGCGGCCCGCGAGCCCGCGTTCCCCGGCGGGAGGGGCTGTGCGCCTGGCTGCTGCCCGATCTGCGGCATGGACGACCTGGCGGGCCTGGAGCCGTGCTGGGGCGGTCTGATGGCGCACCAGGACTGCGCGGAGTGGCTCGACGAGGAACCGCGACTGGATCGGGAGCAGCAGCGGGAGCAGGTCCACCACTTTCCGTCGCACGGGCCTGCCACGCGCGGCGGCTACCCGGCGGGCAACGTCCCGGTCGAGGACCTCCCGCCGATCCCGGAGGCGTTGATCCAGCGCAGCCCGGTCGAGGCGTACCGGGCTGCGCGACAGGCCCAGAAGCAGGAGCTGAAATCCATCCGCGCCGAGCTGGATCGGATCAGCGCGCGGGGCGACGGGCTGCGGGCGCTCCGCGCTGACCTGGATCGAATGCAGGCGGAGCTGGCAGCGCGCCCACCGCTGGCCCCGTGAACCATCGAAGGCGGTCAGTCCCACTCCGGGGCTGGCCGCCTTCGTCGCGCGGTCACAGCGGCATGATCCTCCCGGCGGCGGTGAGTGCCGCCTCGACCTCCACGAACTGTGCCCGCAGCGCGCTCAACCGTTCGGCTTCGGCGGTGTGGGCGGCGAGGTACGGGGCCAGTTCGGCCGGTCCGAGGACGGGGCCGTACACGTCGCGGGTCTCCCGGTAGGACTCCCGCAGCGACTCGATCATCCGATCGATCACGAACACGGACTGCCCGACCAGCTCCCACGGCCGGCGCCGCAACGCTTCGACGCGCCACTCCTCCGCGGGCAGGGCCTCCCGGACCCAGGCGATGACGCGGACGGGCAGGTCGGGGTCGCTGGGCGGGGGCAGGCGCTTGGGCCAGTTGTGGGGTTGGATTCCGCGACGTCGTTCGGGCATGTGTTCGATTATGCGACTACGGGGAGGAACGTACCACCCAGCCCACCAGCCACGACGTGACGACGCCCCTGCCGCAGCAGCAGGGGCGTCGGCGGTGCAGTCCTACACGGAGGAACCAAACGCGGCGACCTCGATGCTCTTCCGCCCGGTCTCTCGCAGCACCCGGCCCAGCATCGTGGTGGCGGACTGGCCCTCGCGCATCTTGTCGTCGGCGAGACGGATCAGCGAGCGTCGCCCGGCGGCCGGCGCGGTCTTGGTCTTGAAGTTCGTGTCCATCGTGAGTCTCCTCGGTCGTGGGCCGGTCGGCCCGTTGATCACAGCCGGGTGGGCTGCGAGTCCGCCCCGGAGGCGGAAGTCATGGGTGTTGCCGGGGTAGGCGGCCCGGTCGGCAGCATCTGCCAGGGCCCGTGGTCGGCGTGGCCAGCCGGACCGATACAGCGGTCATCCATGCGGTACGGGCCGTCCCAACGCCGCCGGACGTAGCCGCACTCGCCGACCAGCTGGCGGCCCTCCGTGGTCTGCTCGTCTGCCCAGACGACGCGGGCCAGCTTGCCGTGCGTCATCTGCGCGGCGGTCTCCGGGCTGCCCCAGGTGGCACCCAGGTAGTGGTTCCGGTTGCGGATGGACACGGTCCCGTCTGGCCACTGCACGCCGTCGTGGGTGATGACGGAGCCGTCCGAGGCGTCGAGCCAGATCACGAACAGGCGCGACTCAGTCACTTCTGCCTCCCAGCCAGTGCCGCGGCCTCGGCTGCCGCGCACGCCTTGCACACGTCCTCGACGAAGCCACCCGGCAGCGGGTTGAGCTGATCGCGGGTGCAGTAGTCGAAGCACAGTGCGCACATGACCCGGCCGTCCGTGAGCCGGTCCAGGCGCGTCCACGTCCCGCCGTCGGCGAGCTCCACGGTCAGGAAGTCTGCGGGCTCGGTCACGTCTCCTCCTTCGGCGCGGCCCACGTGCTGCCGGGTTGCTGCGGGAAGCAGATGCTGTAGCCGCCGGGGTAGTGCACCCACCGTGGCGGTCGTGGGCCTCCCATGGCGGGCTCGGCCTTGTCTTCGATCTCCCGGTCGCACCAGCGGCAGTGCTCCGGCCGCCAGCCGACGATCAGCCGGGCAAGTTGCAGGACGCTGTCGCTGGTCGCGTCCTCGATCACGCCCTCCTCCTGCACGCACTCCGCCACCGAGGCGACGACCGTGGCCAGGGCCGCGTTACAGGACTGAGGCAGGCCGGACGGGCGCTCGCGGAGTTCCCGCACGGCGGCGGTCAGGACTTCGAGATCAGTCACAGCTTCACCCACCCAGCGCGCGGGCCTTTGAGGCGCGCACCCATGTCCCCGTGCTCGCCGTCGACCGGGCGCAGGTCCTCGCGGCTGCGGTCGTTGGCCAGCAGTTCCAGCGCTTCCCGAAGCGACGGGAGACTCACGGCGATCATCGCCTTCTCCTTCTGGCGGCTCTCCTTCGCGTCGACCTCCGTGTACTTCTCGACGGCCACGAACACCGTGTCGTCGACGACGGCCAGCGTGAGGATCTGGTCGGGTGGCCGGGCTCCGTCGAGGCAGTCGGCGAGGCTGATCTGAAAGACGGCCATCAGGTCTCCGTGGTCTCAGGCAGCAGCAGCGCCAGGTAGGCGCGGACACGCTCATCCCGGCCGCACTGGCAGGCGGCGCTCGTCCCCCGGCGCGGGCAGTCGTAGCCGCCAGCACCGTCGTCGACGAGACCGTGCGGCTCGGCGAGCATGCGGGTGACGAGGGTGCGCAGCCGGCCGACCCGCGCCAGCGTCGTAGCGGGATCCTGTCGCGCGGCGTGCCGGAACTGGGCCCGCAGACCCCAGCCCTCGGCGTCGGAATGGTCGGAGCCGTCCTCGCACACGACACCCCAGTAGCCCGAGGTCACCTGCGGCGGCCGGGGCAGTCCCGGGCGCAGGGCCACGAGCAGCTCCACGTCGCCCTGGTAGTCCGACGCCACCCACTCGTCACCGTCGGGGGCAGGCGTCCAGTGGCCGGGCGTGCCGACGACGGTGTCTCCGCTGGCTTCTCGGGCGAGGCTCTCGTCCTTGTCGAGCTGCTTTCGGATGGCGTCGGCCAACTCTGCGATCGAGGCGGTCACTGGCTGGTCTCCTTCATGGCGCTGTGCTGCAAGCAGTGGGCGCAGTCGACGTTCGTGTTCTCGGGCAGTTGGGTGTCGTCCGGGCTGAAGAGGATCCGGCAGGCGGTCATGCCTGCTCCGTCGACGTAGAGGCCGTGGGTGTAGGCGGCGTGCACGATCCGGCCGCTGGCGAGACGGACGCGCAGCGGGAAGTCGCGAACCGGCGGCGGCTTGCGGCTCACAGGTCGACCTCCGTGAGCATCGCAGCGACGGTCAGCGCCATGGCCTGGTATTCGCCGCCGGACAGGGTGACGGTTCCGCCGCGCTCCAGGATGCCGACCGCGTTCGGGCCCAAGGTGATCTTGACTTCCCGCAGCGCGGCCTCGATCTTCGCGGCCATCTCGGTCAGCGTGAACGATGTCGTCCCGATCGACATCTCGCCGTCGACGTCCAGGTACGTCCCAAGCAGGCTGATCCGGGGCTCGGGCCGGGCCGACTCCGGGGCATGCGCGCACAGGCCCCACGCGAAGGTGTGCTGCCAGGGCTTGTTGCGGGGACGGCAACTGGACGAACTGCAGCCGTCGAAGTCCTCGGGAGCGGGCACCAGCGGTCGCCTCGCCCCTGCGGTCGGGTCGCCCTGCGGCGGGTTGGCAGCCAGCCGTCGGCGGGCCTCTTCGATGTCCATCGGGTCTCCAGGGTGAGGGTCAGAACAGGGCGGAGTCGTCGGTGCGCGCCGGAGCCTCAGCGCCAGCCAGGCACCAGCACCACTCCGCCTGCGGGAAGCGGTCCCGATGCTCGGGGTGGTGCCATTCCCGGGAGCGGTGGGACACGTCGCCGGGGCATTCGGCCATCTCGGTGCACGAGGTGCTCTTGTCCAGGTGGACCGTCATGTGGCCGCCGCAGTAGAACCGCCGCTTGTTGCCGGTGGCCTTGGCCCAGCGTTCGTCGTAGCGGACAGCGGAGCCGCTGCAGGAGTTGCGCTGGTGGAAGATTACCGAGCCGTCGGGCAGGTCGGGGCGGATCAGGTTCGGGCCGGTGAACACGATGGCCTTCTGCCGCCGGGTGATCGGTTCGCGGCAGGCGTGGCAGCAGCCCGGCATGATCGCCATCTCTTCGGCCATGCGCTCCGCCGCCCGTGCCATGACAGCGTTGGTGTGGACTTCCCGGCAGGGCGGCAGTTCACCGCACAGGCGGCACACCCAGTAGTGCTCCGGGATGACATCCCAGTGGGCGTCGGCAGGGCCCATCAGGTGCAGCGGCTTGGCGGTGGGCTGGTCGATGTCCTGGAGGACGACGACCATCGGCCGCCGGTACCAGGTTGCCGGGTTGGGCATGTTCGCCTCGACCCACATGTCGCGGAAGCGCTCGGGCCAGTCGGTCTGATCGCGTTCGCGGACCTCGACTACGCGGTACGGGCGGCGCTCCCAGACGGTGATCTGACCGACTTCGAGGCTCTTGTAGGTGTGGTAGCCGGTGCCTTGCTGGGGTGTCCACTTGTCGGGGTCGTAGCGGATGAACACGGCACTGCCTTCCGGTATCTAATGGTTCGTCACATTATCTCGCGGTTTGCCCATGATCGGGCGGCTTTACCGGAGTTGATCAGGTCGAATCCCGCAGGTCAGCCTGGGTCGCCCCGCTCGGCATGATCCGCTCCAGCACCCAGTCCGCCACCCACGCCCCGGCCGCCGACAACACCGCCAGCACCCCGACGAACATCCCGGCCGCCGTCCACCAGCGGCCGTCCATGCCCGACGCCACCATCACCACCGCCGCGACCGGCAGGTTGACCGCGGTGACGACCATGGCCGTGCAGAGGATCACGGCGCGCTCCGACAGGTAGACCGTCACTCGCTGCCCCCGTCGAGCGTGTAGAACACCCGCCGCCCGCCATCCACCGCCCGCCACCCACGCACGACCCGCCCACGCTCCTCCAGGCGCCCCAAAGCCGCGTACACCGCACCCGGCCACCCGCCGACACCCTGCACGATGTCGTCGCCCAGGCAGCCGCCCGGGTGGGCCGCCAGCCACGCCACAATGCGGGCCTCGCGGGCCTGCTGACGGCGGACGGTGAAACGGGTGAAGGCGATCACTGCGCACCTCCGCGGCAGTCCATGTGCCTCAGCCCGGGCTCCCCGCGCCACCACGGCCCACGCGGCCCGTTCCAGGTACCGAGGTTGACCGGACGCGCCTTCGTCGACCGGCCGCCGCACTCCGAGCAGCGCGTCAGCAGCCTGCGCCGGGCCTCCTGCAAGGGCCCGACCTGCACACGCCAGTGATGGACGTGGGCAACCCACAGGCGCGACCGGCGCCAGGTGCCGTCGGCCCGCTGGGTGCGTCGCCCGCAGACGGTGAGGCTGTCGTGGCCGCCGGGCTCCCGATGCCACACCGTGATCATGCAGGGCCAGTACAGGCCGCGACCGGCGACCACGGAGTACGTGCCGCCGAACCTCCAGCGGACGCCCTGACGGGCGGCCAGCTCGGTCTTCCAGGAGTCCTGCCTCGGCCACGGGCGGCGGATCTCGAACGCGACAACCAGTGGATCATGCATGGGCGCCGTCCTCGGCGAGGAGTCCCACGATGCCCCGGGCCTCGGGCGGGTCAACCTTGACCGAGCCCGTCAGGAACCGGTAGTAGGCGGCGTCCAAGTCCACGGCGGCCATGACCTCCAGGATCCCCGTGGCGTGCTCCCGGGCGTCCTGACAGGTCCACTGGCCCATCTGCTCACCGTTGATGTACAGGGCGAGGAACGGCTCCATCTTGGCGTTCACGCCCGGCTCCAGGCGCAGCGGCGCGGTCGCAGCGTCGTCCAGCGGCGGCCGGTCCGCGCGCAGGTCCCCGACGCAGGCCAGGTCCAGCGCCATGCCGACCTTCCCGGCCAACTGCCTAATCACCAGGGCGTCGTGCTCGGCCTGGGCTGCTGCCGTGAGGACGGTGCTGGCCCAGGCGATGCCCTGGTCGCGGTTCAGGGTGCGGGCCGTGTCGCCGTCGAGGTGGATCGTGGCGACGTAGGTTCGGCCGTCGGGGGCCAGGTCGGACACGATGCTGATCACCGCGTCTGGTTCGCGGCGGGGCTTGGGCTTCGGGCGGCGCTTGGTCATGCGGGTGGTCCTTTCGTTGGCCCGGCGGCCGGGCGGAGAAGGTTAGGAGGTGCGCTGGGCTGCGAGGCTGCGGGCGATGTCGGCGATCACGTCGGCCTGGGTATCCACGCGCTTCCGCTCGGCCTCGTAGTCCCGGCGCAGCGCCCGACTGTCCTCCGCGCCGTGGTAGTACCGCATCAGCGAGTCGAGGAGCGCGCGGGCTTCCTCGCCGCCGAGGGTGATCGACGGCTCGACGTCGGCGCTGCCCTCGGTGATCTCCTGCATGGACGGCTGACCGCCGGGCCGGTGAAGGTACCGGCCGCCGGGGCCCTCGTTGAGGATGAAGACGCGGACGCCGTCGCCGAACGGGCCGTCCGTGACGTGAACGTTGATCATGGCTTACTCCAGCGTGGTCGGGGTGGTTGCTGCCTGGCCGGCGCGACCAGGCAGCAAGCGGGCGGGGTGGGTCAGCCTCGGCAGGCGGTGAGCAGCCACGCGGGCCGCTCCTCCAGCGGCGTGAGGCCCAGCACGGCCAGTGCGGCGCGGAGCCTCTCGTCGGCCTCCGCGTTGGCCTCGGCCGCCAGTACGGCCGGGTCGATGACCGTCAGCTCGCCCAGATAGGCCGAGTGCTTCTTCGCGGACAGGAACAGGTCCCCGAACTGGTAGCCGCCGTGCTCGAACTCGACGCCGATCCTGGCCTCGGCGTCGCGGCGGCGCTGACGCCACGCGTCCGGGTCGGCGTCGAAGTCGCCTTCCTCGTAGCCGACGGCGGCCATCAGCCGCTCCTCAGCCTTGTCCTGGAACTCGTCGTCCTCGCCGAGCCAGTCGAGATTCAGGCCCCACAGGTCGCTGTCCTTGGGGTGGATCTCCTTAACCTGCCAGCCGTCCTCGTCGGCGCGCAGACGGTAGCCGTAGATCAGCTTCGCGGTGGTGCTCATTCCCATGGTGATCTCCGATCGGTGAGGGCGGGTCAGGTGTCGGGGCAGCTGTGCCCGTCGCAGCTGTTGCAGTGGTGCCAGGCGAGCGGGTTGCCGACGAAGGCGGCTGCGGCGAGCGTGGCGCGGGCTGCGAGGGCGGCGAGGAACTCGGGGCGGAGCATCAGCGCGCCGGGTTCTTTGGTCATCTCGGCGTTGATCTTGCGGATGAGCGGGTTCAACTCCGACAGGTCCAGGTCGTCAGGCATCGTCGGCGACCTCGGTCCACTCGCCACCGGGAACGTCCCGGTGCAGCAGTGCGACGCAGGCCCACGACGGGTCCTTGACGAAGAACTCGGCCCCCTGCCGGGACTTGCAGGTCAGCACGTTGCCGTTCTGGGCACGCGCACCCCACAAGCAGGCGTCATCGCGCCGCTGCCGGGCCTCGTCGACGTGGTTGTTGTGCAGGTCGACGGCCTCCTGCGTGCCAACAGTCTCGGCCCAGATCTCGACCGCATCGAAGTACCGGTGGTACAGGTCGCGCAGGTCGTCGCCGTCCACCGGCAGGCCCGTGTCCTCGAAGTCGGGGCTGTAGTTCTCGGCGGCGTACTCGTAGCCCTCGTTCTCGACCTTCCAGACGAAAGCGACGAACTCCAGCCAGTCGTAGTCGGACAGGCCGGTCGGGTTCTGGATGTCGGACATGGTCGGGCCCTCCTGGCAAGGGCTGAGGTTGGAGTGGGCGTCACGGCCGCAACCGCAGCGGACACCGCCAGGGCCGTAGGTGATCGCGGCGTCGAGGTCAGGCATCCTCGGCCTCCTCGACGTAGCCGCTGATGGTGCGGTACAGGTCGGGGTTGCTGAGGCAGGCCTCGATGACCGTGGACAGGATCCAGCTGTCCTTCGGGAAGTCGTCGCCCTTGGGGTGCCTGGTGCCCTGGACGTAGCCCATGACGGCGGCTTCCTTCATCAGCACCCGCTCCCGCTCGGTGAAGGTGCCGAAGCGTTCGGCTGCCTGCTGGCGGCGTTCGGCCGCACGGTTGGCGAAGAGGGTGAGCAGGGCGTCGGGCAGCGGCGGGTCGACGGCGGTGGGTTCGGGCATCAGCCGGCCGCCTTCGCCACGGGCTTGCGGTCGCGTGCGCCTTGGGCGACGCCGATGGCGAAGTTGATGCCCGCCACGCGCGCGGGGTCGGGGGCGATCCGCAGTGACGTCAGCAGGGTGTCGAGGACGTCGTTGATGCCGTCGGCGCGCACGTCGGCCAGGTACGGGGCGAGGGCGGCGTTCATCTCGGCGTCGGTGCCCTGCATGGCCTGCCACACGGCGAGGATCTTGGGGAGGGCGATGGCGAACGCGTCGGTGTCCCACTCGCCCTTCCGCAGCCGGGACTGGCACTTGGCGGGCCAGGTGGAGCAGGCGCAGGCGCGGTCGTGGTAGTAGTCCGCGAGCGTCTGGTTGCCGACGTCGATCAGGGCTTCGAGGGTCGCGGTGGGGAGGTCGAGAGGGTCGGCGGGCTCAGACATGAGGGTGATCCTTTTGGGATAGTTTGTGTGGGTTTATCATCTCATCCTGACGCATGATCAGGTCAGGGAACGGCCCCATCCGCCCCGCCAAAACCGCACGCCGGAGAGGGCGGTGGGGCAGGTCAGCCCTGGGCCGGCTCGTCCACGACTGCAATCTGGAAGCCGTAGCCGTAGTAGAACGGGTTGCCGCTCGACCAGCCCACGGTCAGCTCCAGCACGTCGCCCATGTCCGCGTAGATGTGCCAGCGCGTGAACTCGTCCGTCGTGCCGACGCCGGTGATGACGTGGTCGATGCGCTCCGGGTGCAGCAGGAACGCCTCCAGCTCTGTGAACGCGCAGCAGTCGTCGGTATCGACGAGGAAGACCCGCTTGCCGCTGTCGAGCGTCAGAGCCGTGCCCCGGCCGCGCCAGCTGTTCGCCGACTCCGGGATTACGGCGTCCCTCTCGATCATTACGATCCGGTGCCCAACGACCGCGTCAGCGAGCGCGCTGACGTTCCTCGGCATCGTGCCGTCGTCGACCTCGTCGGACAGGGTCTCGATCTCGTAGCTCACTGCTTCGGACATGGTGGGACTCGCTTTCGGTTGAGGGTTGATCAGACGAGCGTGACGAGCCGGGCGTAGTGGCCCTGCTGCTCGAGGTCGACTTCGCGTCCGCGCGGCCCGTTGCGGTTCTTGCCGACCTCGAGGTGGCGGACGCCGTTGTCGGGGCCCGGGTTGGCGGGGTCGTCGGGGATGTCCTTGGAGATCAGCAGGATCACGTTGGAGTCCTGCTCGATCTGGCTGGAGTCCTTGAAATCGGACACCAGCGGCTTGCGGCCGACCTGCCCCCGGTTGAACTGGGCCAGTGCCATCACGGGGACCTGGAACTCCATGGCGAGGAGCTTCAGGCCGCGCGAGATGTCGGCGACTTCCTGGGTGCGGTTCCTCGAGCCCGGCCCCTCGGGTGCGATCAGTTGGAGGTAGTCCGCGACGACGAGGGCTGGCGGGTTGCCCGTGGAGTGCATCCACCGGACCCGGGCGCGGATCTTGGACAGGGACAGGCCGGGTGAGTCGTCGAGGATGAAGTTGGTGGCGTTGCGGAGCCGGTCGGCGACCTTGGCGATGCGCTCCCAGTCCGGTTCGATCAGCTTGCGGTTGACGAGCCTGGACAGGTTCACGCTGGCTTCGGCGGCGGTGAGGCGGGCCAGCAGTTCGGTGCCGCCCATCTCCATGGAGGCGACGAGGACGGGCCGGTTGCGGCGCAGTGCCACGTGCGCGGCGCAGTTGAAGCCGAGGAGCGACTTGCCGCCGGAGGTCTCCGCGCCGACCGCGATCAGGTCGCCGGGCTTGAAGCTGGTGACCTCATTCAGGTCCTTCCACGGGGTGTCGAGGGCGTTGGGGTCCTCGCCTGCCTCGAGCTGGTCGATGAAGTCGTCCCACCGCTCCCCTACGGACAGCTTGGGTGCGTCCTTGGGCGAGCCGAGGATCAGGGCTTGGAGGTCGGCGATGGTGGTGTCGAGGATGTCGTCGGGGTTGTCGCGCTCGAGGCTGCGGCGGACGGTGCGGGCGGCGATCTCGTAGATGCGGCGGAGCTTGGCGGTGTCGCGGACGATGCCGGCGTACCAGTCGGCGTTGGCGCTGACCGGCACAGCGGCGACGAGGCGGTGCAGGTATTCGCTGCCGCCGATGCGGTCGAGCTCTCCGACTTTGAGGAGCTGCGCGCCGACGGTGATCGGGTCGGGTGTGATGCCGGGTTGTCCGTGGACTTCGAGGATTGCGGTGTGAATGGTGGCGTGGGCGGTGCGGTAGTAGTCGCCGGGGCCGGCGAGGGTGTCGGTGGCGTCGTCGATGGCTCGTTCGCCGAGGAGCATGCTGCCGAGGAGTGCCCGTTCGGCGGAGAGGTCACGCGGACGCGGGTCCTCTTCCTCGAGGTGCTCGGGCTGGTCGTTCATGCGGCGGCGTCCTTGGTGTGGTCGGGGTGGCAGGTTCGGCATGGCGCGGAGCTGCGGAATCCGTCGGCGTCTTCGGTGGTGCGACGCCGGGTGGCGGGGTTGCAGTCCTCGTCCTCGCACCACGGGGTGGTTGGGCCGCCGGGCGAGGCGCGGGTCTTGGCGGTGGGCTTCTTGATCAGGTCGGCGATGCGGACGGGCAGGACGGTGATGAAGTTCTTGATCCCACCGGGGTTCTTCGTCAACTCGGTGGCGAGGTCGTCGTCCAAGTCCCAGCCCTGTGCGTGGATGGCTTCCAGGAGCTGCGGGGCGAGCTTGGCGGCCGTGGCGCGTCCGACGGCCCAGGGTCCGGGCAGCGACTGGAGGAAGGTCTCGGCTGCTTGTTGCTGGTCTCCTCCGCCTCCTCCTGGGGTGGTGGAGGCAGGCGGGTCGGCAGGTGCGGAGGTGGTGGTCTCTGGTGGGGTGGTGGTGATGTGGTCGGGTGAGCCGACCGATTCCGCTTCGGATTGGTCGGGTGAGCCGACCACCCCTGGTCGGGTAGGCCGACCGATTTCAGATTTGGGATCGGTCGGGTGAGCCGACCGATTGGTGGTCTCGGGTCGCCGGTGGCCGACTGCTCCACGGAGCCGATACACGCTGGCTCCGTAGCGGCCTTTCTCGCCCTCAACGACTTCCAGTTCTCCGGCTTTCAGGAGCACCTGGATCGCGTCGGTGACGGCCTCGCGGGTGCAGTTCGCCCGCTGCTGGAGAAAGGTCACGGACCCGTAGGCCTTGCATTCTCTGGCGGCCGGCAGAGCCTTGTCGGCGAGGGCCAGCAGCACGAGGCGGCCCACCCCCTTGGAGCTGGAGTGGTTCCACACCCAGTCCATCGCATCAAGGCTCACGTGCTCTTCTCTCGAACGTCGCGTCAGGAGTCGCTGGCCGGGCGCGTCAGTCCGCGAGCATGAACTTGTCGACGGTGAGCTTGTAGGCAGTGGCGAGTTGGCCGAGCGTGGCGAGACTGGGGCGGTTCTCCTGCCGGGTGATCCGGGAGAGGACGCCGGGGTCGACGCCGGAGCGGCGGGAGATTCGTGAGAGGTGCAGCCGGCCGTCGTTTCGGACATCTCCGGCGAGGGTGGCAGCAGCTTGGAGGGTGGCGAGGTTGAGCTTGTAGGTGGCCACAGATGGCCTTTCGATGTGGGTGCGTTTTGGCAGGGAGGTGCAGTGCGAGCACCGTGTGCCGCTACACAAAGCATACCCCATTTGCTGTGGCGCTACAACGAGACTGGTGCGCGGCACCCCCTGGCAGGCGACCGAATTTGGCCACGACCTGCACGAATGTGACCCCGATCAACGACAGCGGGTAGCGCGCACGCTACGATCTGCACGTATTGATGGGCGCGCACACGAAACGGACGGGGCATGAGCGGCGAACACGACGACTTCGCCCGCTGGCTGCGCGAACGCGCCCGCATCGCCGGCTTCGACCTCGACCAGCGCGGCATGACCTCACGCCTCGCCGAAGCCTCCGGCATCGACCCCGCCCAGATGAGCCGAGCAGTACGCGGCCTCAGCGTCCCCGCCATCGAAGGCCAGCGCGGCCTCGCCAAAGCGCTAGGCCTCAAGCTGCCCGAGGTCATGATCCGCGCCGGATCAGCCACACCCGACGACTTCCCGCCCCAGTGGGACCTCGACGACTCCCCGGCCCCGCCGCTCTCCTCGCGGGACATCGAGAGCGTCTACCTGACCATGTACGCGTCCCGCTTCAGAATCACCGACCAGGACACACGGCGCTTCATCCGGATGGTCAAGGCGCTCGCCACCGAGCTGGGCCACGGCCACATCGAGGATGAGCAGCCCGCCTCGGACGGCTAGCCTGTCCCCGGCGCGCGTCTGCCAGCGAAGGGACCCGGCGCGCGCCTTCTACACGCCCACGTCCCTCGCCCGGGTGGTTTCACCCGCACCCACCACACCCGGCCGCCCGCGCCCGTACCGTGCCAGGCATGACCGGCATCAGCGCGTTCACCGTTTCGACCGCGGCAGGCCAGCCCACACCACCCTGCCTCGTCTGCGGCCACCCGACCGAGAAGGTCACCGAGTACGCCGACAACGGGCGCGTCGAGGTCCACTACGAGCCGTGCGGGCACCGCGAATGGGTCGGCGGCACACCCCTCCTGGAAATGTGGCTGCTCCTCGCCGCGATCAACGGAGGCGACTGAGCGGGCGCGCCACCGGCGTACCGTGAAGGCCACCTTCCAGTGCGCCCGGCAGGTGGCCTTCACCACCAACCCTAGCCGTCGTCGCCCCAGCGCTCGAACCTGCCGCTAACGTGGAGGCATGCGCCCGGACCGATTCCAGACCCTGCTCGCCAACCACCTCCCCGCATTGCCCGGCATCACCAAAACCGAGACCTTCGCCGACGCCGGACACGACCGCTCCCCCTACGGCCTCGTCATCCACCACGACAACGGGGCTCGCACCTGGTGGCAGATCACCGCCACCTCCCGCCCCGGCGACGTCTACAGCCAGCCCGAAGGCGAACCCGTCACCGGCGAGCGGCAGGCCGAACTGCCGATGCCGAACCTCGCCGGGGAGCGAGTCGACACCGCGGCCGTCGAAGGCGCCATCGCCGCCGTGCTGCTCCAGGCCGACGCTGCCGGGGAGGTCGCCGCGATGCTCCGCTACTCCCAGCGGGAGAACCCCGGTGCGATCAGCCACGGCCTGACCGTCCACTTCCACGACGGATCGAAGATCTTCGTCAACGGCCTCGCCGCCTCCCGCGGATCCGAACCCCGGCCGTCTTCGTACTTCAAGCTCGACGCCCACGTCTGAGGGAGTCACCATGGCACCGAACGGCAAATGCCCCAGCTGCGGGCAGCGCATCGGCTCCAAGCCCGGCCAGCCCACCACCCCGCACAGCCTGCCCGACAACCCCAACAAGGCATGCAAGGGCGGCACCACGCTGCCGCTGTAGCCGAGCACGACGAAGCGCCCGCCACCTCCACGGTGGCGGGCGCTTCTGCATGTCCGGGGCTACTCGGCCGGCGGGTCGGCGGCGACCAGGCTGTAGTAGCGCGCCTCGGACCACTTTGGCGCGCCAACGATCTCGGCACGACCAGCGGCAACCAGTGCCCGCAGCGTGTTGTGGGCCGAGGTTGTCGAGAACCCGCTCTCAAGAGCCAGTTCAAGCGCCGAGAAGCGCCGCCCCCCGTAGCCGTTGAGCACGATTCCAGTCAGGACGGGCGACCCGCATGCGCGCTTGCGGCCCCGGTTGAACACCACGTTGTGCTTCGGCCGCTCGGCGGCAATGGCCTTGCCTTCGGCAAGCGCAGCCTCGCTGCGAGACGGGTACCAGGTGACCTTGTAGCTAGTGACGTTGCGCCACCAACTCCGGTCGGCGTGCGAGTACCAGCGCTTCGCAGGCTCCAGGCATATCCCGATGTACAGGACCTGCCCCTCCCGGTCGAAGAACCGGTAGAGGGCGACCTCCTCGTCATTCGTTCGGTTGATCATCTCGCCGCTGGTTGAGCGCTGCGTCATTCGCGCCGGTCTCTCTCTTGCTGCGGTGGACGCCGTGCACGGGCTTCCGATTCCGGAAGTACTCCTCGATGGGCGGCCACGGGATCTGGAAGTACGGCCCGAGCTTCTTCCACGACTCGCGCGGGACGGGCCAGTTCGGGTCGGTCTTCGAGAGCTGGCTCACGCGCTCCCTCGTCATCGTCTGCGCGTAGCCCAGATCGACGACGCGACGGGCGATCTCAGCGAGGGTCACCAACTCCTGCACCTCCCCTGTGGGTCCGCCGTTTTCGGGCACACCGGTAGTATCTCCCATGACCTTGACCTCAAGTCAATATCAGTGCTTCCATGGGAAGCACGCTCTTCCGACAGAGAGCGACCCCCGTTCCGCGGTTTCTGAGGCGGCGGAACGGGGGCCTAGAGCAAGCCCTTGACCTTGACGGGAAGGCAAGCCCATGGTTTCGCATGGTACAGACGGTGCGATCTCCAGCACAGACCCGACGCGGCTGATCGACTCCGGCTCCCACAGCGTGGCTCTGTCGCTGCCGACCGACTTCGACGTCGACCACGCCCTCGGCGCCTACGGTGACGCCGCCCCGCTGAGCCCCCGCGACTGGCGCGGCCACATCGACCCCGCCTCCATCCCCACCGCGCCGCACACCGCCCCGTCCATGACCGCGCAGCAGGTCACCGAGGCCTTGCGCGGCAGCGACGTCGACGACGGCTGGCACGGCAGCATCGAACGCCCCGCAGCCTGGGCCGCGTTCGGCGACGGGGACGGAGGCAACGCGGCATGAGCTGGGACGCCTTCACCATCACCCTGACCAACGGCACCACCATCACCGAGGCACCCGAGGCCGACGGCCCCGGTGCCCCCGAGTGCGTGTACATCGAGCCCTACGGCGTCGAGATCCACGGCGACCACGCCGACATCGTCACCGACCACCCGCACTACAAGGGCGTCGAGCGCGTCAACCGGCGCCCCGACGGCACCTTCTCCCGGCCGAAGAACGGCGACGGCTTCTCCCGCCGCTACCGCTGAACCCCCCCAGATCGGCCGGGCTGTCCTGCAACCCCCACGCGGGACGGCCCGGCCCCACGACCGACCGAAGGAGCCCCCGATGGACCTGTTCAAAATGCTCCACCCCGACGCCCCCGCCGAGATCGTCGACGGCAACGGCGACACCTGGAAAGGCACCACCGTCCACCCGCCCCGCAACGGCGAACCCATGTACTACAACGCCACCGGCCCCGACGGCTACGCCCTCACCCCCACCGAGATCGCCAACGAACTGGGAACCCGGTGACCAGGGCCACCACGTGCAGCTGCGGAGGCACCAGCTTCCTCACCTCCACCGTCGGCTACACCAAACTCGCCGCCGGGATCCTCACCACCTGCGTCAACATCCGCTTCAAAGGCCGCTGCACGAGCTGCGGAACAACCCACTCGGAGATCGTCGCCCGCAACGTCCCCGCCGACACCGACCCGCTCACGTACTGGAAACAGCACTAGCCGCACCACCCAACCCGGAAGGAGCCCGTCATGGGCCTGTTCAGCCGCCAGCCCAGCAACACCTCGTCCGACGAGAAGCCCTACGCCACCGACGCCCAGATCCGCGAGATCGCCCGCCTCGTCAATGCCGGGGACCACAAGGCCGCCACGAAGATCACCCAGTCGACGGCCGACCCTCGCGGCGCAGCGTTCGAGGCATTCCGCTACATCGACGTCGCCCCGCCCGAAAGCAGCTGACCCAGCCCCCAGAGAGGAGCCCGGCCGTGAACACCAGCCCAACGACCGCACTGATCGCCCTGCTCGCCGTAGCGGCCGGACTCCTCACCGGGTACTACACGCCGGCCCTGATCCCGGGGCTGGTGTTCGGGGTGATCGCCTACGTCGCCGTCGTCCTCGGCGCCATCCGACTCCTCCACCTCAACCGCGACACCACCCTCATCAACACCACCCGCTGCGTCCTCGTCGCCGCCTGCCTCACCCTCCACGCCATCCTCCGCGGCTGCATCGCAGGCCTCAACGCCCTCAACCGCTGGGACATCAACGCCATCGCACGAACGGGAGCATCCACGCCGTGACCGAGGACAAGCCGATGGCCTCACCCGCGACACTGCGCCGCATCGCGCTGGGCACCGTCATCGCCACCATCGCCCTGACCGGTACCGCGTTCTGGCTCTCCTACGAACACCTGCACGACGTCGCCAGGCACTACGGACTCGACGGCAGCCGCGCCTGGGCATGGCCCGCGACCGTCGACCTGTTCATCGTCATCGGCGAAGCCCTGATCCTCAGCGCATCACTGCAGCGCCTGACCGACAGGGCCGCCATCGTCCTGGCCGTCATCGGCTCCACCGGATCCATTGCCCTCAACGTCGCCGGCGTCGGCAGCCACGCCCCCGGCATGACCTACGTCGTTGCCGCCGTGCCACCGTGCGCGGCGCTTCTGGCGTTCGGCGCGCTGATGCGGCAGATCCACGAGAACCTCTCAGGTGGCAGCCGGGCGGAGACTGGCAGTGGCAGCAGTGCGCCTGCCAGCGCACCGCCAGAGCCTGCCAGTCGAGCGGCTGCCAGCGCCCCTGCCACCCCTGCCACTCCCCCGGCTGCCACCCCTGGCAGGACCGTGCCAGAGCCCGGCGCGGCCCCCGCTGGCACGCCTGCCAGCCCGCGGCCCGCCACCCCTGGCAAGGCGCCCGCGGCAGCCGCTGGCACTTCGGACAGCACCCTCGCTGCCGCCAGCGAGGCCCGGGATCTCGACGAGGTCGCCGACACCTACCGCAAGCTCGCCGCAGCCCTCGGCCGCGCCCCATCGGACAAGGCACTCGCCGACGCCCTCGGCGTGGGCCGCTCCCGCGCGCAGCAGTTGCGCTCCGCCGCCGCCGAAGCAGGGCACGCCGATCTGGCCAAAGCGCTCCGGGCGGCATCATGACCGCCCCCAGTGACGTGACGCCGACCCCGCAGCTCTCGAAAACGCTCCGGCCTGCACCGATGCTCCCAGCCGTCACCACGTCACGTCACGGCGCTTCCCTCGCGGGCAGCCTGGAGACGTTCGCCGCCTGGTGCTCCCGACGCCGCTACGAGGCCGCTCCGCTCGCCGGGAACGCCGCCCTGACCGGCATCGCCTGGACCGAGAACCTTTCCGGCGTCGGCCTGGGAACCGGCCTGGCCTACGGTGCGGCCACCGCAGCCTCCGGGGCACTCGCCGGCTTGGCCCTCAAGCACAAGCACCAGCACCTCGCCTCCGCCGGAGCCGGACTGACCGCGATCCTCGCCGACGCCGGCATCAACGCCATGGCCGGCCCGTCGACCGCCGGCCTGATTGCCAGTGCTATTGCCACCGCTGCCAGCTACGCCGTCTACATCCCCTGGTTGACCCGGCACCGGCACGAGCGGTTGGCACTCCACGTCCAGGCCGCCAAGGCTGGCACCCTGGCAGGTGGCATGGGGCTGGCAGCGCAGGCCCCTGGCATCACGGGTGGCAGCGCGGAGGAGACCGCGATCTACCGGGCCCTGGCAGCCCTGGGTGCCACGCCGCTGTCCATCGACGCGTTCCAGTCGAACGCCAGCGGCTGGGTCGCCCTGGTGACCCTGCCGCCGGGCCGGGCCACGAGCCCGGGTGCGGTGTCCGCGAAGCGCGAGCAGCTGCGCACCAACCTCGGTCTGCCCGGACGGCTCACGCTGGGCCAGGGCCCGCAGGGCAACCAGCTGATCATCCGGATGCAGACCGTCGACCCGCTCGCCGACCCCATCCCGTGGCCCGGCCCGTCGATCACCTCCGTGAAGCAGGCCATGACAGTGGGCCTGTTCGCGGACGGCACCCCGATCCTCCTCGACGTCATGGCCGACCACATCCTCGTCGCCGGGGCCACCGACAAGGGCAAGTCGGGTCTCCTCAACGTCATCATCGCCAACCTCGCAGGCTGCCCCGACGTCAAGATCCTCGGCATCGACATGAAGCCCGGCGCCCTGGAACTCGGCCCCTGGCAGGCCGTCATGCACGCCCTGGCCTCCGGGGCCGAGGGTGCCGAGGCCGTCGCGGACTACGTCGTGCGTGAGATGGAACTCCGCGGCGAGCACCTCGCCACCCTGCGCGGCCCGGACGGTGAGCCGGTCCGCAAGTGGATCCCCGGCAACCCCGACGCCGACCCCGACTCGCCCGAGTGGGGCCACGGCGACGCCTGGGTGCTGGTCATCGACGAGCTGGCCGAGTTGGTCCGGCAGACCCCGAAGGTCGCCGACCGGCTCATCACCCTCAACCAGGTCGCCCGCGCCATGGGCATCCGGATCCTCGCCGCCACCCAGTCCCCGTCCGAGCGCGCGTTCGGCGGCAAGGGCACCGACGCCCGCCAGCAGTACGGCACCCGCATCGGCCTGGGCGTCAACGAGTCCGTGACCGTGAACCTGATCCTCGGCGCCGGTGCGCTCGGCGCCGGCTGGCGGCTGCAGGACCTGGACGCCCCCGGCAAGCTGATGATCTCCTCGAAGCGGTACGGGCAGCCGCAGGAAGCCCGCGCCTACTGGATCGGCGACGGCCAGATCGCCGCGACCGCGCGCCTCAACGCCACCCGCAAGGCCGACCCGGACGGAACCCCGCCGGACGGCGGCGGCACGAAGCCGCGGCTGCTGAAGTCCGTGCCCTGCTTCCCTGACGGCTCCGAGATCCCCGCGAACCGGCAGTCCCTGTGGCAGGCCCTGGACCGGCGCGGCGCCGAGGGCGCGACGATCCTCGAACTCCTCGCCGAGGTCGCCGGGACGGGCCTGAACCAGCGCACGTCGATCTCCGACCCGATCCAGTCCTGGAAGGCCCGCGGCTGGGTCGTCGACGGCGGTCGCCGCGACGCCTCCAAGGTCTTCATCCTCGCCCGCCACGCCGAAGCAGCCTGAGAGGCCGTCATGTCCGACTACCTGGATGCCCTTGAGGGCCGCGCCGAGTGGGATCCGGTCGCTGCCGCGCTCGCCGAGGCCGACCGCCAGCGCTTCCTGCCGGTCCCGGTGGAGCGCCTGGCCGCGCCGGCCCCGGTCGTGGTGCATCAGCCCGAGCCGCTGCCCGCGCCCCAGCGCCGCGGCCTGGACCCGTGGGTGGTGCGCCCGCTGGCCCTGGGCGGCTGCGTTGCGCTGTGCGGCCTCGGCGTGGACCTGGCCGGCATGGGCATCCGGGCGGCGGGCCCGTACCTGTGGGGCCTGGCCGCGGTGCTGGGTGCGTTGGCCGCCCTGGTGGCGTTGATCAAGTCGAAGTCGGCGCCGGTGTCCGGCGGTACGAACGTGACGATCCAGGACAGTCGGCACGTCAAAGTCCGACTGTGAGGCGCCGGACCGTCGGCCGCCGGATCTCTGTCTGGACGGGCCGCGTCATCTTCTGGTCCTGCCTGATCGGCACGGTCCTGCATTCCATCCACCACCACTAAGGAGTCACCGTGTCGTTCCGCTTCCGCAAGTCCTTCAAGTTGCTGCCGGGTGTCCGGCTGAACCTCGGCAGCAAGTCGATGTCGATCACGCTTGGCTCCGGTCGGCTGCACGAAACCATCTCGACGACCGGTCGGCGCACCACATCGGTCCGGGTCGGCAAGGGCCTGTCCTGGCGCAGTACCAGCGGCAGCCGACGACGGAGAGGATGATGGCGGCCATGACCGTGCGCCCGTACCCGAGTGTCACCCGCGCCTGCCACCAACTGGAGCGCCACGCCCAGCCGGAGCCCGAGCCGGTGCCGTTGGTCGCGGTGGACTGGGATGCGTTCGCCAAGACCGTCGGCTACAGCAATGCCAGCATCACGCGGGCCTTCGCTCGCCTCCAGGCGGCGTTCACCCAGCGGCCCGTGATCGACGTGACATTGTCGTCACGCCCCGGCTAGCCTGACGGGACCTCAGCTGCCCGCTGACGCATCCCGGAGCCCCGCCGAACGCACACGGCGGGGCTCCGGCGCGTCCGGGTGCAGGTCTGGTGATTCCGCCTCGTCGTGCCCGCCTCGGGTGCATCCTGATCTCAGGCGGGAAGACGCGCCTGCCCCGGCCCCGCCGCATCCCCCGTCGGCGGGGCCGAGGCGCGTCTACGACGCTTCGCGTTCCGGCCGGGGTTCGGCGCGGCCCATCCACCGGTCGTCGCGACCCAGCACCTGCGAGACGCGTCCGCCCGCGACGGGCAACAGGTCGTTGTTGGCGCACAGTTCGGCGAGGAGCTTCTCGGCCGCTTCACGAGTCTTCGCGTGAACCGTCACCATGGTGTCCATGGGCCTATCGTGACGCTCCGTTCGCACGCGTGCACGGCATTCCCGGCAATCCGTCACGCCACGCAGGTCACCCCGCTGATGGTTACACGCAGCGACCGTCACAGGCGCATACTTCAAGCAGCCCCTGCCACTCCTGTCACCCGGGAGCCTGCGTCATGCCCTCAGTCATCCCCCAGCCGTGCCCAGGTCGATGCAACGCCCCCTGGCGGCGAGCCGAAGAAATCGGCGACCCGCACACCCTCCAGCCCATCCCCGGTGAGCCCGTCCACTGCTGGGCCTGCTACTCCACCGCGCACACCCAACTCCAGCAGCTCCCCGAGCTCCTGCAGGCGATCTACCTCGAAGGACTCGACGGCACCCACGCGAAGTTGGTCGGCACGATCGGCCGCGTCGGCCTCCAATCGCCGCCCTGGCCCGGGCAGGCCGCCCGCCTGTTCGCGGACGGCCTCGGCGAAGGCATCCTCATCCTCGCCAACGACGTCCGCGAGTACATGGACGAACCCGTCGAGGACCCCGACACCACCGGCGTCAGCGTTGGCCGCGCCATCGGGACCCTCGTCATCCACCTGCGCTGGCTCCTCGCCGAGCACCCCTGCGCCACCGAGTCCCACGGCGGGCGCTCCGGCAACCCGGCGTGGCAGATCCACGGCTGGCACCGCTCCGCCGAGGTGTTCTGCAAGCAGGACGAGCAGCCGGCGGCGAAGCGCCTGGCCGCCTGCCGGTCGTGCGGCGGCCCGTGGCTGCGGTCGGTGAACGGCGTGGTGGAGTGCGTGGATCCGGGCTGCCGGACCGTCATGACGAACGACGAGTACGCCGCCTACGTGGAGCGACTCACCGCCGCGGCAAAGTTCGCGGGCATCGCCGCTTGACCAGGGACTTTGGACATGTCTAAAGTTCTCGCGGGAGATCATGCCCACTCGTAGAGCTTTCGAGGGCCTCGGAGTCGCTGACTTCGAGGCCTTTTGCGTACCTGGAGGTGCCCGGTGATTGATGTCGCGGCCACCTTGCAGAAGGACGTCTGGACGGTTGCTGAGGCTGCCGAACTCGCCGAAGTTACGGTCGATGCGGTGCACAAGTGGCGTCGCCGCGGGCTGCTGGAAGACGCCGGCCGGGACTGGCGGGGCCGGGTCCTGGTGCGCGCCGTCGACGTGATCCGGGCCGAGAAGGCCACCCGCGAGCGGGCCCGCCGGGTGTATCCGGTTCACCAGGCAGCCTGACCGAGCTGTTGCGCCATCGCATGGAGGACCCTTGAAGCCCGGCCCCACCCTCCCCGACCGGCGCGAGTCCTCGTCTCGGATGACGATGCCGCGCCCTGGCTTTGAGGCCGACCGCATCGCCGCCGGCCTCTACGGCCGCAGCGACCTGACCGACGATCAGCTGTGGGCTGCCCTGGAGTACGCACCACTACTGCGCTCCGAGGGGCGCCTTGCCGCTGAGATGCGGGTGCCGATGGTCGTCTATCCAGAGCGCCCGCGGGCTGGCTACTGCCTGTGTCGCACGACTCTGAGCCGGGACAGTTCCCGGCGCCAGAACGGTCGCTGAGGCCGCCTGATCTCCCTGATGGCCTCGCCCTGGCGGCTGTCGGGGTGGGCTCGTGTGCGCCGAGGGTCGCCGCGGGCCTGTCGCGGCCCGGTCGACTTCCCCGTCCAGCCGGGCCGCGACATCAACCCTCTGCCTCCGCGGAGGGGTGGCGTCTAGCAGTGGCGCCTTAATCGAGGCTGCTCAAGCCGACGCCCCAGCTTCGAAGGCGGTGACCGTGCCTGAGCTTCCGCTACACCACGACATCACCGTCACCTGCGGATCCCAGTGGAACGACGACGCCTACGAGCTCAAGAACGACAACGGCAGCCTGATCGACATCAGCACCGCAGAGTTCGAGTTCGTGATCCGCCCCAACACCGTGGACCGCACCCAACCCGGCATGGTCACCGTCACCAGCACCCAGGCCACCGCCCAGGGCTACATCACCGTGACCGCCGCGACCTCCACGATCCTCGTGGTCCTGTCGCCCACCGCCACCGCGCTCCTGGCCGGCAACGCGTACCCGTACGACCTGTGGATGAACCCCGGCGGCCCGACCGCCATGGTCTGGGTTCGCGGCGTCGTGTTCTCCGAACTCGCCCCTGCGGCCTGAGAGGGGTGACTGTGCCCAACGTCATCGTCTCCGCGGCTGGCGTCCAGGGTCCGCGCGGCAACACGATCCTGTCCGGTATCGGCGCGCCCACCAGCGCGGTGGGCGTCGACGGCGACTTCTACTTCGACAAGACGAACTTTCCGTCGAGCGTGGTCCTGTACGGGCCGCGCGTCGCCGGACTGTGGCCCAGCTCGGGCGTGACCGTTGGCGGCACCGCGGGCGCGCTGGTTGCGGCGAACAACTTGTCCGACGTTCTCAGCGCGAGCGTGGCCCGCACGAACCTCGGGCTCGGCTCGGCGGCCACTCAGGCGGCGGGCGCGTTCGACGCGTTCGGGGCCGCGAGTGCTGCGCAGTCCGGTGCGATCGCTGACGCGGCCACGAAGTACCAGCCCCTGCAGCCGTGGGTGTTCGACGTTGTTCGGGCGTACGGCGCGAAGGGTGACGGGCAGATCGTCACCGACGGCGTCATGGCGTCGGGAAGTGCCGTAGTCACCTCGGCCAGCGGCAAGTTCGGAAACGTCACAGCCAACATGCTCGTCATGGCCAAGGGCGCCGGTGCGACCGGCGTGACGACCCTGGTCGCGACCGCCGCCAGCAAGCAGTCCAGCAACCAGATCACCCTGAATGCCGTCAACGCCACCGGGACGGCCCTGACCGGTCTGACGATCATGTGGGCGAGCGACGACACCACGGCGATCCAGAGCGCCATCAACGACGCCGTCGCCTACGCACAATCCCACGGCGGCGCAGCGACGGTGCTGATCCCCGCGGCCCTCGGCGAGTTCTACGGCATCGGCGGCCCCCTGGTCACCACCGCATCGGGCAACGCGCAGCTGACGATCCCCGTCGTCTCCAGCACCGGCAACAAGCTGGTGCTGACGTTCCAGGGTGCTGGCGACGGTGCGGCGGTGCAGTACTGGCAGCAGGTCCCGCCGCAGATGAGCGGCAGCACCCTCGTGTCCTTCGGCGTGTTCGCGGGTCCGTCGGCGCAGGCCACGAGCATCACGAACCACGGCAACCCGTCGCTGCTCGGCGGACCGTCGCAGCCCGGCGGCTATGGTGTCGCACCCGGCGTGTACACCAACGTCGACGTCGTGATGCGGGGCCTGTCGCTGCGCACCACGCACTCCGCAGACGGTCTGGGCTACACCGCGATGGACTTCGACGGCTGCGCGAACGCCGCCCTCCACGACGTCGGCTACGGATCCCTGGGTACGGTCGCGAACGGCGACTTCGGCAACCCGGGAGTGTTCGGCACCGGCCTGTCCATCGGGCTGCTGATGCCAGCGTCCGGCAACAACGACCTGTGCATCCTCGACAACGTCACCTGCCACGGCGGGTACACGTACGCCGCGTTCGTCACCGAGCACACTGACATGTTCGGGGTGCGACTGCTGTACTGCTGGGCCGGGCTGTGCCCCGTGGGCCTGTACTTCGGCTCCGTCGGGTCGGTCCATGCGATCCGTGGGTTCGTGTCGGTGGAGGCGTGCCACTACCACCTGTACATCGTCGGCGGCGGTTCCGGTGGCGTGGGCCCGTTCCTGCACCTGCTGCTGGACACCGAGGGCACGGTCCTGTTCGGCGACAACGGCGCTGGCGCCCCGTCGGCGGCGGCCAAGGGTCAGGTGATCCTGACCGGCGAGGTCACCCTGCCGATCACGATCGACCATCCGCCGGGCTTCGACATCGTCAACGACCAGGTTTCGTTCGCGACTGCGGCGGTCAGTAGCGCCTACACGCTGACGCCGCTCGACGAGGTCGTAGAGGTCACCGGTACGACCACGGTGACGCTGCCGACCGCTGTCGGCCGCGCCCGGCGCGTCGTGATCGTCAACGTCGGCACGGGCACCGTCACCGTGGCCACGACGGGCGGCCAGACCATCAGCGGCTCTGCGACGAAGACCCTCGCCTCGCAGTGGAGCTCGCTGGAAGCCGTGCCGTCGCCGTCGGGGAACTGGACCCAGATCGCGTGACCGACCCGTTCGACGACTGGCCTCCGATCCTCGGCCGCTGCTCCAACTGCAACGGACCGGCGCTGCTCAGCGACCAGCGCTGGTGGCACGACGGGCGCCGTTGTGATCCGCGCCAGTACGCCGAATTCCTGCCCGACCCACCCCATGGAGTACCCGCATGCCGCAGCCCTCTGTCGGCCGCATCGTTCACTACGTCAGCTACGGCACACCGGGCGGCGAGTACAGCAAGGAGTGCCGCGCTGCCGTGATCACCGAGGTGTCGCCGGAGAGCAAGGGCGAAGGTCGGGAGATCGTCAGCCTCGCCGTACTCAACCCGACCGGCTTCTTCTTCAACCGAGGCTGCGAGCACCACGAGGTTGCCGTCGAGCCCGACCCGATGCCTCCCCAGCCCGGCGGCGGCGCGCTCAACCACCCCGGCGGCTCGTGGCACTGGCCCGAGCCAGACGAAAGCCCCACATCGTACTCAGATGGTCCGGCGCTGCCGTGCCAAGACTGCGGCGGCGGCCGAGAGTGCGCGCGCTGCGAAGGCCGCGGCCACCTCGACGGCGAACGCTGCCCCGCCTGCGAAAGCCTCGGCGTCTGCGCCACCTGCCGCACGGACAACGCGTAACCAACCCTCACCTGTAGGAGTCACCATGTCCATCCAGATCCTCACCGAAGCCAAGGTCCTTCTCCACGAGGTCATCGCCAAGCTGGAGTCCATCGGCCACCCCCTGGCCGCCAAGCTCCACGGCGACGCCACCCAGCTGGAGACCGAGGCCGTCGCCGACGCCCGGCAGGTCGAGCACGACGCCGCACCCGTCGTCGCCGAAGCCGAAGCCGACGCCAAGACCCTCACCAGCGAAGCCGTCGCCGACGCCAAGGACCTCACCAGCACCGAGCAGCCGCCCATCGACCCCGCCGGACCGGCCGCCCCCACCACCTCCGCCTGACCCCGACACCAACCCAGGGGAGGCGAGCACCATGGCCCTAATCCCTGACGAGAAGCGCGACGCGGTCCTCGCCGACATCCGGGCCGGGCAGAAAGCCCGCAACCAGATCGCCCGCGACCACGGCGTCAGCGCCGCCAGCGTCACCGGCATCGCAAAGCGGGCAGGCATCACCGACGCCTTCGACCGGTCCATGACAGAGAAAGCCACCCGCGTCAAGGTCATCGACGCCAAGGCGGCGCGGATCCAACTGTCCCTGGACCTCCTCGACGATGCCCAGCGGTTCCGCAAGCGCGCCTGGGAGCCCTACCAGGTCGTTGTCAGCACCCCGCAGCGCACCGAAATCGTCGACGTTGATCTGCCGCCGCTGCAGGAGGCCCGCGCCGCCTACAACGCGGTGGGCATCTGCGTGGACAAGAGCCTGCGCCTGGAGCAGCACGACGCCGACACCGGCGGCGTCAACGCGGTCGACGACTGGCTGCGCGGAATGCTCGGCGAGACCGGCTAACCCGTGTCCATCGCACCACTGACCGGCAAGGGCCTGGAGTCAGTGCGGCTCGCCGACGCCCGCATCAACCTGTGGGAAGGCTCGGTGCGGTCCTCCAAGACCGTGTCGAGCCTCATGCGGTGGCTCAAGTTCGTTCGCGAGGCGCCGCCCGGCAACCTCCTGATGACGGGCAAGACCGAGCGCACCCTCAAGCGCAACGTCATCGACGTACTCACGGAGTGGCTCGGCCCCTCACGCTGCAAGCTCATCGCGGGCAGCGGCGAACTGTGGCTCCTCGGCCGGCGGGTGTACGTGGCCGGCGCGAACGACGAGCGCGCCCAGGAGAAGATCCGGGGCCTGACCCTGGTGGGCGCGTATGCCGACGAGGTGTCGACGCTCCCCGAGTCGTACTGGTCGATGCTGCTCACCCGCCTGTCCGTCGACGGCGCGAAGCTCTTCGGCACCACCAACCCCGACTCGCCGGCGCACTGGCTCCTCAAGGACTACCTGCAGCGGTCCTCCACCTGGCTGGACCATTCCGGGCAGCTCCTGCGCAGCGAGGGCGAGGACCGGCTCGACCTGGCCCGGTTCTCGTTCCGCCTCGCCGACAACCCGTACCTATCCACGGCCTACATCGACGCCCTGTCCTCCGAGTTCACCGGCCTGTGGCGGAAACGGTTCATCGAGGGCCTGTGGGTCGCCGCCGAAGGCGCGATCTACGACATGTGGGACGAGCAGCGGCACGTCGTCGACATCATCCCGCCGATCTCGCAGTGGCTGTGCGCCGCGATCGACTACGGCACCAGCAACCCGCTGCACGCCGTCCTGCTGGGCCTGGGCACGGACTCGCGCCTGTACGTGGTCTCCGAGTGGAGGCACGACTCCCGCCAGGCGCACCGGCAGATGACCGACGCCGAGTACACGGAGCGGGTCCGCGAGTGGCTGCAGGAAGTACCCGTGCCTGCCAGCCGTCGCCCCGACGGGACGTGGCTGCGCGGCGTGCAACCGCGCTACATGATCGTGGACCCGTCGGCCGCCTCGTTCCGGGTGCAGCTGCACCGGGAGGGCATGAACCCGGTCGCAGGCAACAACGCGGTCCTGGACGGCATCCGAACCGTGTCGAGCCTGATGGCCGCCGGACGCCTGAAGGTCAGCCGCGACTGCCCGGCGCTCCTCGCGGAGATCCCCGGCTACGCCTGGGACGACAAAGCCGCCCGCAAGGGCGAAGACAAACCGATCAAGATGGCCGACCACGGCCTGGACGCCCTCAGGTACGCCGTGATGACCACGCGCTCCCTCTGGCACTCCTCGATCCCACTTGCCATAGCGGCGTAACGAAAGGCCGGTGACCATGACCGTGCCTATGCCGTCGATGCCGCTGCTGCAGGGAATGCCCGTCACCGACGCCCGCGCGCAGAACATGCTGCCGACTACCAACCAGCCGTGGCCGCCGGTCCGCTTCAACCCGGTCAACTACGACCAGCGCATCTGGTCCGCGTGGTGGTCCGGCAGCCCCGACGAGCTGATGCGCGCCTACTACTCGATCGGCGCGAACAGTCCGCTCGGGCGCCAGTACTTCGCCACGACCGGCGAGGCGGGCATGCCCTCCCCGCGGCCGGGGCAGTTCCGCGGCGGCCTGCTCGGCAGCATCCGCCGGTTTTTCTGGGGCCAGCCCACCCCGCCCGGGGAAAAGCGCACGAACTACCACGTGCCGATCGCAGGCGACTTGGCGTCGACCTCGGCGAGCCTGCTGTTCGCGCAGCCGCCCACGCTGAAGTGCGATCAGGACTCCGGCGCCCAGGACTACCTTTCCGAGCTGCTGGACGACGGCATGCACTCGACGCTGCTGGAGGCGGCGGAGTGCGCGTCGGCCCTCGGCGGGGTGTTCCTGCGGGTCGTGTGGGACACCGACATCGCCGACCATCCGTGGATCGACATCGTGCCGCCGGACTGCGCCGTGCCGGAGTTCCGGTACAACCGTCTGGTCGCGGTGACGTTCTGGTCGGTGATCCGCGACGAGGGCAAGGACGTTGTCCGGCACCTGGAGAAGCACATCCCGTCGCAGAACGTGATTCTGCACGGCGTCTACCAGGGCACCCAGAAGGACCTGGGGCGCCCGGTGGCGCTCACCGACTTCCCCGAGACCGCCCCGTACGCGCAGGCCATGTCCACGGGCGACGGAATCTCGTTCCCCGACGCCCCGTTCGACGCCTCCACCGTCGTGTACATCCCCAACATGCGGCCGAATCGGATCTGGCGGGACATGGGCCCCCAGGCCGCACCGCTCGGCCGCAGTGACTTCTCGGGCCTCGAAGGCATGATGGACGGCCTCGACGAGGCCTTCTCCTCCTGGATGCGGGACATCCGGTTGGGCAAGGCCAGGCTGATCGTGCCGCACTCCTACCTGGACAACATCGGCCGGGGCAAGGGCGCGGTGTTCGAGCCGGAGCGCGAGGTGTTCGTTCCGGTCGGCGGCCTCATCTCCGGCGAGGGCTCCATCGGCGACCAGATCATGCCGCAACAGTTCAACATCCGCTGGGAGGAGCACCAGCAGACCTGCCAGAGCATCATCGAGCAGATCGTCACGCAGGCCGGCTACTCCGGCCAGACCATGGGGCTCACCGGTGACATCGCGCAGACCGCGACGGAGGTCGTGGCGCGGGAGCGGAAGTCGCTGACCACCCGCGGCAAGAAGATCAACTATTGGCGGCCTGCGCTCGCGGACATCGTCTACGGCCTCATGGCCATCTCCAACTCCGAGTTCGGCCAGGCCATCACGCCCGTGCGGCCCGATGTCGACTGGCCCGACGCGGTCCTCCCGGACCAGCTCGAACTCGCGCAGACCGTCGCGGCGCTGCGCGGCGCCGAATCCGCCTCGATCGAGACCGCCGTCGCGACCGTCCACCCGGACTGGACCCCGCAGGACGTTGCCAAGGAAGTCCAGCGGATCTACCAGGAGATGGACATCAACATCCTGGCCCGCGCCAAGGTCGCCATCGGAGGCCAGCCCGGCGAGTCCGTCGCCGACGCGCTCGCGGAGATCCCAGACGCGATCGGCGCAACGGACGTCGCCCAACAGGCCGAGGCCCTGGCGAACGTGTCCGACATGTACGAGTCCCAGGACGAATCCTAGAGAGAGGACGCGGAGATGGCGGACAGCAAGAGCAAGGGCAAGCAGACCATCAAGTCGCCGGGCAAGAAGGCAGTCACCTTCAAGAAGGGCGCGCTCCACAAGCAGCTCGGCGTGCCCGCCGACAAGCCCATCCCGCCCGGGAAGATGGCCGCCGCACAGCGCGGCGACTTCGGGCCGACCGCGGCCAAGCGGGCGAACTTCGCGGCGAACGTCCTGGGGCAGGGCCAGAAGACCGCCGCCGCGAACCGCTCCAAGAAGGGCAAGTAGCCATGGCCGCGACCCCGCAGGACGCCCAGCGCCGCACCCCCGGCGCACCCGACAGCACCAAGCCCGCACATCTGGCCGCGAGCTCCGCGCGCACCCCCACGCACGCGGTCACCGGGCCCGCCGCGTGGGAGAACGGCCGCGACGCGACCTCAACGCCCGCCGGACCCCCGTCACTGCGCGGTACCGCAGCCAGCGACGCCGACCCGACGTGTCAGGTCACGCAGACCGTCGGCATGAACCCGAACCCGCCCGACGTTCGGTCGGCGTCGACTCCCGCTGACACCAACACGCCGGTGGTCGCCGGCAGCCCCACCGGCTTCACCCCGTTCATGAACCAGTACTGAGGAGAGTCGCGATGGCCAAGCAGATGCCGCCAGCCGGCCGCCCGCACAGGACTCCCGGCGCCCAGCCCCCGCCCCGTACCCCAGGCGCTACCCAGGGAACTGCGCTGGAGCGCGCCCAGCTCGCCAAGCCCGGCCTGAGCAAGGCGCCGGACGCGAAGCCCACCCCGCAGGGCGGCTCCGGGTCCTGACCGCAGGGGGTGCGATGGCCACGCCACTGCCGTCCACCTCTGGCGATGCCCGGGAAGACCACGCCCAGCAGATCGGGGCGCACGTCGGTGCCGCTGTCGCGCAGGCGGAGCTCGCCGTGATCGCGACCGTCGCCATGCTGGCCAAGCGCGTCGCCACCGGATCCCTGCTGCCGACCGTGGCACGAAAGCAACTGGCCAGGACCACCGACACCGTCCTCACGGCGGCGGTCCACCGGGCGCTCCTCGCCGACCGCCAACTGCCCGCCGATCTCGCCCCGTCGTTCGAGGCCGCCGTACAGTCCGCTGCCGTGTCGGCGCAGGACGCGCTCGCCGCCGCAACCGCATCCCCCCAGCAGCCGGCCGCGTCGGTACCCCGCATCCGCGTCGCGCAACTGGCCCTCGACGCCCTTGCCGCGCAGGGCCTGGTCGGGTTCGTCGACCGGGCCGGGCGACGCTGGAACCTCGCCGGCTACGCGGAGATGGCCACCCGCACCGCCGTCTCCAACGCGTGGGACGAGCGGCAGGCCGACGAGCTCACCCGCATCGGCGTCGACCTGGTCGTCGTAGGAACGCACAGCACCGAAGGCTCTTGCAGGCTGTGCCGCCCCTGGCTCGGCCGCAGTCTGTCGCTGACCGGTGCGACCCCGGGATTCCCAACCCTGGCCGACGCCAAGGCCACCGGGTTCAGGCACCCGAACTGCCGCTGCTCCTGGGGTACCCCGGGGATGCTCACTGCCGTGCCGAGCCCGACCGACCTGGCCCGGTCCGCCGCGGCCTACACGGCAGCGCAGCGCCAGCGGACCCTCGACCGCCGCCAACGCGCCGCACACCGGCGCATGGCGGCAGCGGTGACGCCGCAGGCCCGCACGACAGCCCGCCGTGAACTGGGCCTGATCCGCCTTGACCTCAGGCGCCGTCAGCACCCGTTCCGGGAGCGCTGACCAGACGGCGCGTCGCCCGAAGCGACGCTGCGATCTGCGGGCCCCACGCGTCTGCAACGAGTTTCCCCGCAGGCGAGAGCTCGACACGGGCGGGGATCGGCTGCCGCTGGCCATTGCAGGCCGCCAGGTGCTCCTCGGCGACCGCCAGCACCTGCAACAGATTCAGGCCGTCGATACAGGGCGCCCAGTCGCACTTCTCGAAGTCGTGGGCGAGTTCCGAGCCGCCGCCGTACGCGCCCTCGTTCGAGACCAGGAATCGCTCCATGCCGTTCGCCTGCTCACTCATGGCCCAACGGTAACCCCATAGACCACCCGCCCCGCGTGGGCGGGTTCGGCTGCCAGCCGGCCTGGCAGCCACGCACACCCCAACGCGACCCGCCCGGTGCGGGCCACGACGCCCCCGGAGGGCAGCAATGCAGCACCGAACCCTGTCGACACCGCCTGGCGTGGTACTCGGCTACCGCAGGAACGGCCAGCCCATCTACCCCATCGCGGGCGGATCCGAACCGGCCGTAGAAACACCGCCCGCCCCCGCAGCGGACCCCGCCCCGGAAGCACCGGCCGCACCCGTCGAGACCCCGCCGGCACCCCAGCCGGAGGACCCCGGCGCCGCGTCGACCGATGCGGACAAGACCGCGCGGACGATCGCCGCGATCCGCGACGACTTCAAGGGCGAGCGCGCCAAGCGGCAGGCCGCCGAACAGCAGCTCACCGCACTGCAGCAAGCCCTGGACGCCGACAAGGCCGACCGCGCGAAGCGCGACAAGGCCCTCGCCGTCGCACTCGGCCTCGCCGCCGACGAACAGCCGCCGGACCCGGCCAAGCTCGCCGCCGACCTCCAGGCCGCCCAGGAACAGGCCCGCACCGACCTCGCCCAGCGCGACACCGCGATGCGGGCACAGCAGGTCGAACTCGCGGTCCTGCGCAACGCCGCCAAGCACGGCGGCAACGGCGACGCACTCCTGGACTCCCGCACCTTCATGACCGCGGTCCAGGGACTCGACCCGGCCAGCGACGACTTTGCCGAGCGCCTCGGCGAAGCAATCAAGACCGCAGTTGAGGGCGGCACCCAGTTCAAGGCCCCCGCCGCCGAACCTGCCGCGCCGAAGCAGCCCGCCGTGGCGCGCTCCGGCGGCGAGTTCAACGGCTCCCCCGGCGGAAACCGCCAGTGGACCCTCGACGACGTCACGCGCGCCAGCGCCGACGAGGTCGTCACCGCACAGAACGCCGGGCTCCTGATCGACCTCGGCTACGCGCCTCAGAAGAAGCGCCGCTAACCCATCGCGCACGGAAGTCCCCGTGCGCCTGTGACGCAACGCCCCGGCGAGTCCGTCGGGGCATTTACATGCGCAGAAAGGGACAGACGTGTCGTTTGTCAACTTTATCCCCGCAATTTGGTCGAAGGTCATCCTGGCCGCGCTCCAGAAGAAGCTGGTCTACGGCTCCCCCATGGTCGTCAACAGCGACTACGAGGGCGAGATCAGCGGGCCCGGGAACACCGTCCACATCACCCAGTTCGGCGACCCCACCGTGTCGGACTACAAGCCCGGCGGCACCATCACCTACGAGCAGCTGTCCGACGCCGGACTGACCCTGCTCATCGACCAGGCCAAGAGCTTCTCCTTCGCCATCGACGACGTCGACCGCCGCCAGGCCGCCGGCGACATGCAGGCCTACCTGGAAAGCCGCGCCGCGTACCGCCTCGCCGACGCCGCCGACCAGTACATCGCCTCCAAGTACACCCAGGTCGCCGCAGGGAACGTCCTCGGCTCCACCGGGGCACCCCTCACCCCGCTGCCCTACGCCATCGGCGGCTCCAGCACCTGGCACCCCGCCGACTTCTACACCCAGGTCACCGAGCCGCTGAAGGTCATCCTCGACCAGAACAACGTGCCCGACGACGACCGCTACCTGATCGTGCCCCCGTGGGCCGAGAGCCTGCTCTCCCAGACCCAGGCGTTCGTGTCCGTCACCGACATGCAGGGCCAGCCCTCGGAGACGTTCCAGCGCGGCTTCATGGGCCAGGTGTCCAACTTCAACGTCCTCAAGTCCAACAACGCCCCCCAGCCCGTCGCCGGCGGCGCCGGCACCGGCGTGTGGGCCATCCAGGCCGGACACCCCATGGGCATCACGTACGGCGAGCAGATCACCGAAACGGAAGCACTTCGCCTACAGACTACGATAGCTGACGGCGTTCGTGGTCTGCACGTCTACGGCGCGAAGATGGTTCGCCCCGACGCTACGGCCGTGGCCTACGTGCAGCGCCCGACTGGCATCTGACCTGCGGCGTTGCAAGTCAGGCAGCCTCCCGACCGTGCTCTCGTCGCCGCTTTCCTGGGCTCGGCCGCGCGTTCTCGGAAATGCATTCCTGGTTTTACAGAACGCGGTATTATCAGAGGGTGGATATCCTCTGTGAGATCGACCGCTGCCCGGATCCGGCGGAGGCGCGCGGCTGGTGCCGGATGCACTACCAGCGGTGGTACCGCCACGGTGACCCGCTCGCGCTCGTGAGGGCGCCGGAGACCGGTGGCATCTACGAGATCACCGGCCCGGAAGGGTGCATCTACATCGGCTCGTCGGACAACGTCCGGCGGCGATGGAAGGCACACAAGGCTCGACTGCGGCGCCGCGACCATCACAACCGGCTCCTCCAGGCCAGTTGGGACGAGCACGGCGAAGCCGCCTTCACCTTCGCCTTGCTCGAAGAGATCGCGGATCCGGCCCAGCTGATCCCCGCAGAACAGCGCCATCTCGACACGGCCAAGGAAGCCGGCCGGGCGGTCTTCAACCTGACCTCCGACATACGGAGCCCCGCGCGGGGTCTAGTCCACACACCAGGGGCTCGCCTCAAGATGAGCGACGCCGCCAAGGCCGCCTGCCTCAAGCCGGACAACCTGGCAGGGAAGCGCCGCCGCGTGCAGGGCGACCGCAACCCGGGCAGCAAGTTGGACGAGTCGACGGTTCGGGGGATCTGCGATCGGCTTCTCGCTGGCGCGCATCCCGCCGAGTTGGCGGCTGAGGTGGGCGTTTCGGAGAGCGCGGTCTACCAGATTCGGCGCGGGCAGATCTGGACTCACGTGGTGACTCCGGAGCTGGCGGCGGCGATGAAGGCGGTTCGTCAGAACGGTTGGGCGAAGCGCGAGGTGACTGACGAGCACCGTGCCCGGTTCGCGGCGGTCGGTCGGGCCAATCGGGGGAGTGCTCCTTCGGCTGCGCGTCGTGAGCAGATCTCGCAGCAGTCGCGGGGCGCTGGGAATCCGAAGGCGAAGCTCACCGAGGAGCAGGTTGCGGCGATCAGGCGGCTGCTGGCCGCGGGGGCGCGGAACAAGGATCTGGCCGGTCAGTTCGGCGTGCATCCGAACACCATCTCGAAGATCAAGAGCGGCGTGATCTGGCCGCACGTCACCACGTAAACGGGCAGGGCTCTCTCCTGCCTTCGTCCTTAAGGCAGGAGAAGCCCTTCCATGGCTCGTACCGCACTCACTCCCGTTCAGCTGGCCTACGACGCCGGTATCGCCCAGGGTGCCACCGGCACCGTGGACGCCACGAACGGCAACGTCGTCGCGCTCAACGTTGCTGGCAGCCCGGCCACGTTCGGACCGTTCCAGGTCGTTCTGGTCGTCACCAACGCCGACACCGCCTCGCACAGCGTCATCGTGCGCGGAGCCGGCTACACCGGTGCCGCGAACGGCGCGGTCAACAGCGGCATCCCGGCTCCGGCGAACACGGTGTTCACGCAGGGAACCCTCGGGGACCTGTCCGTGGCCGTGGCCGCCAGCACCACGCAGGTCATCGGCCCGTTCACCACGGACCGCTTCATCAACACGGGCGGCGCCCTGTGGCTGGACTGGACCGCGGCGACCTCGATGTCGGTGTGGGTCTACCAGATCCCCGTGACCGTCAGCTGAGGCGCACCCATGACCGAGTTGATCCATTTCAAGGCGCCCAGTGGCCATGTCATCGCGATGACGCTCCCGCTGCACTCGACCATCGAGCAGCAGTGGGAGCACGGCGACCTGCAGCGGGTCGCCGAGGACGGCAGCCCGTGGGTCGAGGCAGTCGAAGTGGCCGAGGTGGTCGAGGGGCCCTCTGGGGCTCCGGCCGGCGACGTTGAGGCCCCGGTGCGCCCGAAGGCCGCTGCGAAGATCGCAGAGTGGCAGGAGTTCGCCGTCGCGATCGGCGCCTGCACCGCGGACGAGGCGGCAGGCCTGACGAAGGCGCAGCTCGTGGAGCTGACGACTCCGCCGGAGATGCAGCCGCCCGTCCCGGAGGTGTGACAGGTGACCGTCCCCTACAGCAGTGACCTGTACAAGGCTGTCCTGCCGGGTGGGGCGGTCACCTTCCAGGTGATGTTCGAGACGTTCTACGCGTCGGGGCTGCCGCAGGCCGTGACGGGCGTCACGATCACCATCACGGCCAACGGCAGTAGCACGCCGGTCCTGGGGCCGACGTCCGTGGGGGTTGTCGCTGCGGGCAACTCCAACTTCAGCTACGAGTGGCTTCCAGCGGCCACGGTGCCGCCGGGCGACTATGCGGTGCTGTGGTCGGCCACCGGGACGGCGGGGGCGGTCACCTACGCGCAGGCCGTGACCGTGTCGGCGTTCCCGGCGACGCTGCCCGCGCCGGGCGTTTATGCGAGCGCCGCCCAGTACCGGGACTGGTCTGCGGACATGTTCACCCCGGACGACCTTGTGACGGTCGCTCTGCGCCGTGCCACGGAGGTCATCGACCGGGTCCTGGTCGCCGCGGTGTATGCCACCGATGCGGACGGCATGCCCATCGACGCGGGTGTCGTGAACGTGTTCATGCGGGCGACGTCGGCTCAGGCGCAGTTCATCCTCGCAAACAACGACTTCGCGAACGTGAAGTCGCAGTACTCCAGCACGTCGATGGGCGGCGTCTCGCAGACGCGTGCCGCGTCGGCGCAGAACCAGATGTTCCCTCCGCTCGCACCTCAGGCCGCGGCGATCCTCCAGGTTGCCGGCGTGCTGCCGTCCGCTCCGCTGATCAACTGGTAGGTGCGCTGTGATGCAGATGGCGAACACCCGGCTGACGATCATGCGCGGTACGCAGGCGAACGCCTACGGCGACCTGTCGGACGTCGGCACCGTGCTCTACGAGCGGGTCCCGGCGGGGGTCGTGGAGTCCTCGAAGCAGGTCTTCGACCCGGCGACGCAGACTCCGCGCACGGTCCGCACCTCGACCGCAGTCGTCGCGGGATGGGTCGATGTCCTCACCTCGGACACGATCATGGACGAGTCCACGGGCAACTACTACATGATCAACGACATCCAGTTGCAGCCCACCGGCCCCACGGGCATCACCCCCGACAAGCTCCTCACGCTGCGGTGGCGCTCCGGCGTCACACCCGGCTCCGACTAGGAGGCCATCCATGGCGACCCGCGTGGAGGTCGACGACGACTGGCGCGAGAACGTCGACGCCGCCATCGAAGAGTTCTTCGAGACGCGCCTCGGTCCGGACATCGCCACCGACGCCCGCCGCTACTGCCCCGAACGCACCGGCGACCTGCGGGAATCCATCGAGAGCCACGTCGAAGGCGGCAACCTCATCGTGTCCGCGACGGGCAGCGAAGAGAAGTCCTACGCCTACTACGTGGAGATGGGCACCCACGCCCACGTGATCGAGGCGAGCAACAAGAAGGCCCTGTTCTGGGCCGGCGCTCTCCACCCTGTCCGCAGGGTCACCATCCCCGACATCGCCGCCCAGCCATTCCTTCGGCCGGCGGTCTACCAGCAACGGGGCGAGTAGTCGGGAGGAGGTGGGCCCGTGTCCACTCCTGCGGTGCCGCTTGAGGCGAACGACGAGAACGTGGCCGCTGCGTGGCTGGCGTCGATCACGGGCCTGTCGGCGGACATGGTGGGCACGGTGCTGCCGCCGGACGTCAACGCGGACGGCTCGGTGGCGTCGTGGATCGAGACGGGGTTTGTGACCGTCGCGGTCGTGGGCGGCAACCCGGACCCGATGCTGCCCGTGTCGCGCCCGGTGGTGCAGGTCGACTGCTGGGCGACGACTCCAGGCAGTAACAAGCCGCCCTGGAACCAGGCCCTAGCCCTGTCGCGCGCCGTGCTGCGGGCCACGTGGGACCGGTACCGGATCCCGCGCCCGCTGACGCCGGTCGTCAACGGCGTGGCCTACCCGCTGGCCGTGGTGCAGTCCGCGACGGTCGCCACGGCGTTCCGGCGCATGTACGACGACCAGGCCGACTACGCCCGGGTGACGGGCGACGTACAGCTGTCGTGGGTGATGGCCCACGACACCCTCCCCTGACAAGGAACTGCCCATGCCCATGGTCAAAGTGACTCTCTTCCAGGAGCCGATCGAGGTGCCCGACGACGAGGTTCCGGTGCTCCGCGCGCAGGGCCTCCTCGTTGAGGAGCCCGCCGAGACGCCCGCCAAGGCCGTCAAGGCCCAGCCCAGGAAGGACGAGCAGCAGTGACTCTTCTGTCCCTGAATGCCACGCCGCAGCCGCGGACCGGATCGGCCGCGCCGGTGAACCTCACCGCCCTGCTGGCCGCCGGAACCCTCGGATCCAACACCGGGGTGTCGTTCGTCAACACCGGCCGCGAGGTGCTGCTCGTCAACGTCACCTCCGGCGGGTCGACGTGCTCGGTCGCGATCGGCACCACCATCGAAGGCCAGGCGGTGAGTCCACTCACGCCAGTGCTGACATCGTCGGCGATCAACGCGATCGGGCCGTTCCCGGCCGACGAGAACCAGCCCGGGGGCCTGATCCAGGTCACGTTCGGCACGACCGCGAACGTGACCTGCGCCCTGCTGCAGAACACCGGCGTCCTCTAGCGGTCCCCGCAACGCCAAACCGTCGCCCGCCATGTGCGGGCTTTTTTCATGCCCGCGCCCGGCCTTGGGCGCCCTGACCCAAGGAGACGATTCCGATTTCGGTCAATGCAGGCAATCTCGTCATGGGGCCGGCGCGGCTCTATGTCGCCCCGTTCGGTTCCGCGGAGCCGCTGGACTCGGCGGTGACGCCGAACGGCACGGTCACGCCTCCGTCGTCTCCGTGGACCGATGTGGGCGGCACTGACGGCGGTACCACGTACGAGGTCGACAACACGTACACGGCGCTGCAGGTCGACCAGATCATCATGGAGGTCGGTGCGCGCCTGACGGAGATGAAGTTCTCCGTGACCACGAAGCTGAGCGAGATGACGCTGGCGAACCTGAACACGGCGCTGAACAACATCGCGACGGTGGCCACGAACTCCGGGTACTCGACGATGGACATCAACGTCGGGTCGTCAGCGTCGCAGCCCACCTATGCGGCGCTGATCATCGACGGGTGGGCGCCGATGCTGTCCACCGGCGCTCCGGCGCTGCGCCGCGTCATCGTCCGCAAGGTCCTGTCGCAGGTCAAGGCGACTCTGGCGTTCGACAAGAAGACCCAGCAGAGCATCGACTGCACTTTTCAGGCATATTTCGTCAGCAGCAGCATCGCACCGGTGCACATCGCCGACCAAACGAGCTGATTTCGCAGGTCAGTTGACCTAAGCGCATAACAAATAGGATGTGCTACGGGTAGAATTGGGCCTATGGCGAGGCCCAAAAATCCCGAGCACGAATACCTTCCCGACGGTCGCGGACGCCTCAAGGCACATGTCCGAATAGTCTGCGAGTCCTGCAGCAAAGAAGCCCTTGTCCGCGCAGACGGCAGCAAGCGCTTCTGCTCGAAGAGTTGCTCCACCACAAGGCAGCACCTCGAAGGACGCAGCAGGCAACTGCGCGGCGAGGAGCACTACGCTTGGAAGGGCTCGGACGCGAAGTACCAAGCCCTTCACCAGCGAGTGAGCCGAGCGCGAGGCCGCGCCGATCGCTGCGAATGGCGGCCATCGGTCGGCTGCGCAAGTCGCAAGTACGAGTGGTCGCACATTCATGGCACTGACACCGGAAACGTCGCGAACTATCGGTCGCTGTGCAAGACCTGCCATCAGCGATACGACGGCCAGACCGGGGCGGATCACGCGAATGCGAAGCTGACCGCCGAACAAGTAGCTGAGGTGCGAAGGAGATACGCCGCAGGAGGCGTGAGCCAGCAGGCTCTCGGCGACGAGTACGGCGTCCACCAGGCCACCATCAGCGCAGTGGTGCTGCGCCAGACGCACCGCTAGCCACACCTCGGAAGCCCGGCACTCCCCGAGTGCCGGGCTTCCGCATGTCCACCCTCACTCTCACACCCTCGGAGTATCACCCATGGCTGCACGGGTCACGGCCCCCACCAAGAAGACCGCTGCGAAGAAGGCTCCTCCCGTGGTTGCGCTGCCTGCGCGCACCGCGGCGGGGGTTCCGTTCGAGCCGCTGCGACTGTCCTCGGCGGAAGCGGAGCCGCAGGAGACCGTCGACCTGTTCGAGATCGACGACGTCATGTACTCGGTGCCGCGCAAGCCGCGCGCGAACATCGCCCTGCAGTACCTCGACGCGGCGGAGCGCCTCGGCCCGGCCGCGGCGGACCTGTTCCTGCTGCGGGCGATGCTCGGCGAGGACGGCTACACGGCGCTGAGCCACTGCGAGTCCCTCACGCAGGAGCATGTGGCGTGGGTGCTGGAGACCGTTCAGGGTCTGACGTTGGGGACGATCGAGGCCCCAAAAGCCTGATGGTCGGCAGTGACCGCTGGCATCAGTTGCGGTGGGTGGTGCACTGCCTGGACGACATCGCCTCGGACATGTCGGTGTTCCATCGCGTCGACGACATCACGGCGCTGGACGGTCCGACGCTGATGCGCCTGGCGTGGCGGCTGCCCGCCTACGAGGGCGCGATGCGGTCCCGGGTGATGGCCGAGCAGGAAGAGAACCCGTCGCCGTCACCGCAGGGTCGGGTCTCGGCGCCGCGGGGTGAGAGCCGTGAGTGGAACCCGGGAACGCAGGCCACGTTGCAGGCCGACCCGGCACTCAAGGGCATTTTCAGCTTCAACTGATCGGGCTTGCGCCCCCTGGTGTGGTCGGAGGTGACTTCCGATCCCCGAAGGTTTCCGCGTCGCAAAAGCTTGGGTGGAGGTCACTCCGGACACGGAGGGCTTCAAGGAGAAGGTCCAGGCCGCGGTCGACGAGGCGCTGGCCGGGGTGCGCGGGCGTGCCCGCGTGGACCTGGACACCGCCGCGTTCGACGCCAAGCTCGACGACGCGAAGGCGCGCCTGGACGAGTTCGGCGGCGACCGGTCCGAGGCGTCGCTGCACCTGAACAGCGAGCAGTTGTCGGCCGCGGCCGACGAGGCGCACGAGAAGCTCGACGAGCTCGACTCCCGGTCCGCGCGGCCCGATGTGGCTCTCGGGACCGATGACCTCGACGCGAAACTCGACGAGGCCCGCGAGAGGATCCAGGAGCTCGACGCCGAACACGCCCGCCCCGACGTCACCCTGAACACGGGCGAGTTCGACGCCAAACTCGACGAGGCCAGGGCCCGACTTGCCGCCCTGAACGAGGACTCCGCCTCACCGCGGGTCTACGCGCGCGACGCCCAGGGCCGCTTCGCCGGCGGGGGCAGCGGGGAGGGCGAAGGCGGCGTCGGCCGGTCCTACCTGCGGGACAGCCGCGGCCGGTTCATCGGCGCCGGCGGTCACGGCGAGGAGCCCGCCGCGGAGCCGGCAGAGGAGCGGGCCAGCCGGTTCCGTGCCCTGCTCGGCGGTGTCACCCGCCGCCTGCAGGGCGCCGGCGACCAGGGCGGCCAGTTCCTGAGCAGTGCCGGCGGCGGTGTCATGTCGTTCCTGGGCGAGCACGCCCTGGGCGCCAGCCTGACCGCGGGCGTCACCGCTCTGGCGCCGGGCATCGCCGGTGCGGGCATGGGCCTGGGTCTGCTCGGTGGCGCGGGGATCCTGGGCCTCGGCGGGATCGGCGAGGCCGTGTCGGCGGCGCACCAGGCGTCGATGAACATCGGCATGACGCCGCAGCAGAAAGCCGCGACGCAGTTCTCGAACCAGGTCGCGGTCCAGCAGGCGCAGAACCAGGTCGGCCAGGCGCACATGCAGGCCGCCCAGGACGCGATCACGTCGGCGGAGTCCATCGAGTCCGCGGAGATGAACCTCGCCTCGACGGAGCGGAACGCCGCCGAGCAGCAGGTCCAGGCGTTGCAGTCGGTGCGGCAGGCCCAGCAGGGCGTCGAGGAGGCCAACTACGGGCTGTCGGAGGCGCAGTACAACCTGACGCAGGCGTGGGAGACCGCGCGGGAGCAGATCCGGCAGCTCAACGACCAGCTCGCGGACTCGAAGCTGAACGTGCAACAGGCACAGTTGGCGATCAAGCAGGCCATCTACCAGCAGCGCCTGGTCGACCAGAACGCCTATTCGACGCTGCTGGACCGCCAGCAGGCGTCCCTGGCTGTGGCGCAGGCCCAGCAGCAGCTCACCGACGCGCAGGACCAGCAGACCGCGGCGCAGTACAAGGCGAACCTGGTCAACAAGGAGGGCGTTGCCGGGCAGCAGACCGTCATCCAGGCCAAGCAGGGCGTCACGGCGGCGCAGTACCAGCAGCTCGACGCGCAGGCGCAGTATGCGGATGCGCAGCGGCAGTTGACGCTGACGGAGCTGAACAACGCCTCGCAGGTCAAGCAGGCGCAGATGCAGTTGTCGGCGGCGCAGGAGCAGGCAGCGTTCCAGCGGCGCATGGATGCGCGGACCGTTGCGATCGCCGAGCAGAACGTGTCGAACACCATCAAGGAGCAGCAGCTCCAGTGGGCTGCGACGATGTCGACGGAGAACCAGGCCGCGCTGCTGTTCCAGAAGGACATGTCGCGCCTGACCCCGGCGGCGCGCGCGGTGGTCGAGCAGATCCTGTCGATGCGTACCGCCTTTCATGCGATGGCGGGGGTGGCGCAGAACGCGATCGCGCCGGGCGTGTCGCTGATGCTTACGGGCCTGATGGCGGGCATGCCGAAGCTGACCCAGGGTGTGGGCCAGGTCGGCAATGTGATCTCGGGGGTGTTCGCGAAGGTCGGCCGGTCGCTGCAGTCCGCGTCTGGGGCCAAGGTGTTGGACGGGCTGGTCGCCAACGGCGTCCGGTTCGCTCAGATCGTTGTGCCCGCTCTGACGGGGTTCGTGGGGGCGCTTGCGAAGGTCGGTTCGCAGAAGGGCGCGGTCGACGGGCTCGCGAACCTGATCGGCGGACTGGCCGGCGGTCTGACGAACGTCGTCACCGCGGTCGCCCCGTTCACCAGTTCCTTGTCGCTGCTGGGCACGGTCCTGGGTAAGGCCTTGGGGCCGGTCGGAACACTGCTGGGCGGTGTCGTCGGGCAGCTCGCGAAGACCCTGGCTCCGCTGCTGGTGCAGCTCCTGCCGTCCTTCCGGATGCTGGTCGGCCTGCTGGGCGCGCAGCTCACGCAGGCGCTCCAGGAGGCGGCTCCGGCGCTGGTCCAGCTGGTCACCGTGGCGGTGCAACTGCTGCCCGCGGTGACGCCGCTGGTCAGCATCTTCGGCTCCGGGCTGGCGGGCGCGCTGCGGGTGGTGAGCGCTGTCCTGCAGGGCCTGAACACCTTCCTGGCCGCGAACATCAGCTGGGTGCGCCCGCTGGCGTCGATCGTGCTGGGGATCATCGCCGCGATGAAGATCTGGACGATCGTGCAGGGCGCGTTCAACCTGGTCATGGACGCCAATCCGATCTCGATCGTGGCACTGGCGATCGCGGCCCTGGTCGGCGGAGTGGTCTACGCCTACGGGCACTTCACGTGGTTCCGCCAGGGCGTGCAGGCCGCGTTCTCCGCGATCTCGGCTGAGGCGCTGTTCCTGTGGCACAACGTGTTCGACCCCATGTGGCACGGCATCGAAGCGGGGGCGTCCTGGCTGTACAACAACGGGATCAAGCTGTACTTCGAGATGATCCGCCAGGAGTTCACGGTCCTGGAGTCCGTGGCCCTGTGGATGTGGCACAACGTCTTCGATCCGCTGTGGCACGGGATCGTGGCCGGCGCGTCCGGGTTCGTTTCGATGTTCAAGACGATCTGGTCGTCCCTGGAGACCACGTTCAAGACGCCCGTAAACTTCTTGATCAACACCGTCTACAAGGGTGGCATCGAGGCCCTGTGGAACAAGGTCGTCGGCGCCGTGGGCCTGAGCAGCCTCAACCTGCCTGACATCACGCCCCTGGCCGCCGGCGGTGTTCTTCCCGGGTACGCGCCGGGGCGCGACTCCGTCCCCGCGGTGCTGTCGCCGGGTGAAGGCGTCCTGGTGCCCGAGGCGGTCCGGGCCATCGGCCCGGGTACCGTCAACGCCCTCAACGCGAAGTACGGCGGCGGACGCGGGTCCGGCGGCGGCCACTACTCCGGCGGCGGTATCGCTGGTCTGGCCGGGTCGATCTGGCACGGCGTCACCTCGGCGGCGAGCAAGGCCGTCGACATGGCGAAGATCACTGCTGCACTGGCGACGGGCAACACCACGGCGCTCAGCAACGCGCTGACTGCCCTGGTGGGCACCAATGCGGTCGGCAACTACGCCAAGATGATGCTCGGGGTGCCGACGACGCTGATCGGCCACCTGACCAAGGCCATCGTGTCGATGTTCACCGGCAGCAGTGGCGGCTCCGGCGGCACGTCCACCCCGTCCACGCCATCTGGAACCGTTGCACAGTGGTTCCAGCAGGCCGTCCAGCTCACCGGTGTGGGGGCCGGGTGGCTGCCGGACCTGGAGACGATCGGGCACTACGAGTCGGGCGACAACCCCAACGCGATCAACAACACCGACTCCAACGCCATGGCCGGGGATCCGTCCCGCGGCGTCATGCAGACGATCATGTCGACGTTCCAGGCCTACCACCAGGCCGGAACCAGCAGCAACATCTTCGACCCGGTCGCGAACATCGCGGCGGCGATCAACTACATCAAGTCGCGATACGGGACGGTCGGCAACGTGCCCGGCATCCGCTCCCTCGCCTCCGGGGGCAGCTACGTCGGGTACGACTCCGGCGGCTGGCTCATGCCGGATTCGATGCCCGTCAACCATCTCGGGAAGCCCGAGGCGGTCCTCACCCCGCAGGAGTCCGCGGCGTTCGTCGCCATCGTGCGCCAGCTCACCTCCCAGGGTGTCGGGGCCAGCGGGCTGGGACGAGGGGTCAACGTCGTACAGAATTTCAATGGCACGATGTGGCCCAATCCCGAACAGCAGGCCGCAATGCGTCGTGACCTTGCACTCGCATTGGGTGGGGCCTGACCCTCCCGGCGCCGTGGCCGCCCTCGTTTCCCTGACCGTGATCCATGGGTGAGACGGAGGTGATCGCTTGTCCGGCGCGGTCGCGGGCCAGCCGTACGTGCTCTACCTCAACTTCTACAACGAGGAGTCAGGAACCCTCACCGACCCCACCAACGTCACCCTCGACATCACGTACGGCTCCGAGATCGGATTCGTGCCCGACACGGCGGGCCCGTTCACCTACCAGGGGGCGTCCAGTCCGACGCCGGGCCAGGTGTGGCGCACGGGGGTGGGCCAGTACGCGTGCACGTGGTACATCCCCGCCAGCACCGCGCAGGGCGTCTACGTCGCGAACTGGACGTGCCCGTACGGCCCCGATGTGTTCCTCGGCGTCGAAAACTTCCCCGTCGCGGGAGGCTTCCAGCCGTCCGCCCCGGCGCGCGACACCGGCTACTGGACCGGCGGCCTGATCTACGGCGCCGCGGGGCTCGACATCGAGTTCGGGCAGGTCGACGCGAACGGCATCTGCTGGCTATGGCAGAAGCTGGAGGGCTGGGACGGCCCGGACGTGCAGGGCGCCGGGGTCATCGCCCGCTCGGGCGACCACGGCGCGTGGGCGTCCCCGCAGTACTACGCGGCCCGCCAGTTGACGCTGACGGTCACCGCGTCGGCGCCCACCCAGGCGCTGCGGGACACCGCCCGGGCGCTGCTGCAGCAGGCGGTGCCGATCTCCGACCTGGCGAAACTGCGCTACGACGAGCCGGTCCCGAAGTTCGCGTGGGTACGGCGCTCCGGCAAGGTCACCGAGGCGTACCCGACATTGGGTGATGTCACGTTCACGATCGGCCTGGTGGCGCCCGACCCGCGCAAGTACGCGGTGACGCAGCGCTCTCTGGCTATCGGCCTGACTCCGGCCGGTGTCGGCGGCGGCATGATCGAGCCGTTCACCGTCCCGTTCACCCTGCAAGCCGCCGCCGCACCCGGCGCCGCAACAGCCACCAACGGCGGGAACTTCCAGACCCCGGCGGTGGCCGTGATGACGGGGCCGGTGGTCGCGCCGACGCTGTCGAACACCACCACCGGGCAGACCGTGTCCTGGTCCACCCTGTCGCTCGCCGCAGGGCAGGTCCTGGTCGTGGACTTCCTGAACAAACAGGGATACGTCAACCCGACCATGACGTCCACCAGCCCCGGCATTCCCTCCACCGGCGGCACGTACTGGCCCGCCGACGCCGCGTCCAGCTGGTGGCAACTGGCACCGGGCAGCAACCAGGTGCAGTTCGGCGGCATCGCCGCCAGCGGAGCCACCGTCACGTACTACTGGGCCGATTCGTGGGTCTGAAAAGAGGACTGCTGCTGTGACGACCTCGGTGACCACGAGCCTGCCGCTGTGGCTCACAGGCTGCACGTACGACGCCAACGGCGGCAACGACCTCCGCAACTCCGGCGTCAGCGCCTACTTCTACGACCAGGGCATCGTCACGGGCACCAGCATCGGGCTGCTCGCCGGCGTGGTGGGCGGCGCCGGCCTGCAGGCGACGGCGGGGACCGGTATGACGGTGCTGGTGCAGCCGGGTTCGTTCGTGGTGCCGAACTCGGCGACGCCGACGGCCGGGGGTTATGCGTCGACGCTGTCCACGCAGGCGACGCTGACGGTGCAGACGGCGGATCCGTCGAATCCGCGGATCGACATTGTGGTGGCGAACGTTGTCGACAACGGCAACAGCACTTCGTTCGGGCAGGTGCAGATCCTCACGGGGACTGCGGCGCCGTCGCCTTCCGCGCCGGGTGCACCGGCGAACTCCCTGATCCTGGCTCAGTTGTCGGTGCCTGCGGGGACGAGTTCGATGACCGGTGGCCTGGTCACGGACAAGCGAAGTTTCACGACGACGACTGGCGGGGTGCTGGTCGCGCCGAAGGGCTCGGCGACGGGCTACGTAGGTCAGGTCGCGTACGACGGTGCGAGCGGGTCGTTCTACCACAACACGAACGTGGGCGGTGCGCAGCAGCTCAAGGTGCTGCCGTGGCCGCCGCAGACCCTGTTCAAGACGTCGCCGACGATTTCGACGAGCGGCTCGGTCGTCACGGTGCTGTCGACGACGATCACCGTGGACGGCAGCACCGACATTTCGATCTACGTGAAGGCCACCGGCCTGGCCATGCTGGCCAGTCACGGCGAGTTCGGCGCGAACCTGCAGGCCATGGTCGACGGCAGCCTGATAGACCAGATGGTGGTGCTGAACACGGCCTCGGACGGGGTGGTGCGCGGCGGCGGCTCGTTCACCGCCTACACCTCGGCGTCGCAGGGCACGACACCGTCGGCGGGCACGCACACCGTGTCCTTCAAGTTGCAGGGCATCGACTCGTCGGGGGTCCAGGTGACCCTGTATGCGTCCAGCGGGTCGCCGTCGGTGATGCGGGTCTCCCCGGTCGTGCTCTGATGGCCACGTACACGTATGTGGCCACCGACCTGGTGTCGGGCCGGGTCCTCGCGGACTCGCTGCCGCTGACGGTGCAGTCGTTCGGGATGCAGCTCAACGGCAACGGGTCCCTGTCGGGGTCGCTGGCCCTCAACGAGCTGTACTCCGTGAACGGCCCGGCGGTCGCCGCCCTGGAGTGCCGCCGCTGCGTCCTGTGGGTGCTGCAGGACGGCTACCCGGTGTGGGCCGGGGTGGTGTGGGACTGGCCGGACATGTCCCGCCAGTCGGGGACGCTGCCGATCAGCGCGCAGACCCTGGACAGCATCTGGTCACACCGCCTGATCACGGACACGCTGGAGTATCCACAGGTCGACCTGTTTCAGGCGTTCATCGACCTGGTGCGCTACGGCATGAGCAAACAGTCGTCGTACATCGAGGTGGGGGTGTCACCGCCGGCGACCCGCAACGCCGCCTACCTCGCGCTCGTTGCTGCGACCGGCGGTGTGGCGCGCCTGGTGGTGCCGTCGGGTCCGGCGGCGTTCTCGGGGATTCCGTGGACGGCGTCGTACACCTATTCGGATCTCACGCAGGTCTCCAGTACGTGGCAGGACATGTGCGCGTCGGGGAACCTGGAGTACGCGTTCGTGCCCGGCCTGGACTCCACGGGCAACCTGGCGGTGTTCCTGCGGCTGGCGTACTTGCAGATGGGTCGCACCGCCGCCGCGTCGGGCTACACACTGACGTATCCGGGCAACGTCCTGGACTACGGCTACCAGCGCACCGGATCGCAGAGCAGCAACCTGGTGTGGGCGACCGCCCCACCGAACGGCGGACCCCTGCAGTGGCAGTCGCAGTACCCGCACGGCGCGGACCTGCCGGATTTGGACGCCGGGTATCCGCTGATGGAGTCGACGGTGACGTGGCAGGGCTCGGTGGTGCGGTCGCAGGCGCAGGTCGACGCGTTCGCCGACGGGCAGGTCGTGCTGCGGTCGCAGGCGATGACGCTGCCGACGATCAACGTGGGTGGCGGCGGTCATCCGATGCTGCGCGACATTGTGCTGGGCGACACCACGACCCTGATGGCGACGTCGCCGTTGCATCCGCCGCGGTCCGACGGTTCGCCCGGGTTGCAGCAGCAGGTGCGGGTTGTGGGCTGGACCTGCTATCCGCCGGGCCCTCAGCAGTCTGAGTACACCCAGTTGTCGACGAGCGCCGCGATTGTCGGCTAGGGGGCACGGTGGCGCTGTATCCGCGTTCGATCCAGGACCGGTTCGCGGCCACGGTCGCGGACATGCTGCGCCGCCTGCGTGTCCTGGAGTCGCGTACCGCGTGCATCGATTCGGGGTTTCCGCTGGCGGCGCTGCCTGCGGTGATCGACCCGGCGTACACCTCGGGCGACCCGAGTGTGCTCATCAACGGGGCGACGACTCTGTCCGGGCCCTACCAGCATGTTGCCGCCTACACGCCGGTGGCGTCCGATGCGGTGCTGGTGCTGCCGGTGGGTGCCACACAGACCTATGTGATCTTGGGGAAGTTGACATGACGGCAAGCACGTTCGGGGCGCAGAGCAAAGTCAGCAAGACGGGGGACACGATGACCGGCCCACTGGTACTGCCCGCGATACAGGTGACGACGGGCCCGGCAATGGGCAGCGTGCTGACGTCCGACGCGGCGGGCAACACGTCCTGGCAGGCCGCCGACACGGTACCCGTCACCGCGTACCACGCCGACCCGACCGGTGCCACGGACTCGACCACTGCGATCCAGAACGCCGTGAACGCCGCCGTCGGACCGGTGTACTTCCCGCCCGGCACCTACCTGATCAGTGCGGCGATCACCCTGCCCGACAAGGCCGTGCTCGTGGGTGCCGGGTCCGGCACCTACACGCACGACACCGGCGCCATGGTGTCGATCATCAAGTTGGCCAACGGCGCGAACTCCAGCATGTTCACGATCCCGACCGGCCACGGCTCCGGCCGGATCACGGACCTGCAGCTGAACGGCAACAAGGCCAACCAGACGGGTGGCGGCTCGGCGATCCTGTTCACCGCCGGGAGTTCCGCCGAGGAAGCCCAGTGGCACCTGACACGGCTGTACGTCCACGACGCGTTCAGTTCGGGCATCGAAACGCAGCAGTTCCGCCAGAACAACAAGATCACCGAGTGTGTGGTGTACAACTGCGGCGGCTACGGCGTCAACTGCTCCGGCTCGGACAGCCTCGTCGCGAACTGCACCATCGGCCAGAACACCCTCGACGGCATCCTCACCAGTTTCGTCACCCACGTCCAGGGCTGCGACGTGTGGGGCAACCGCACCGGCATCAACGTCCCCGCCGCCATACGCGGCGTGGAGATCAGCAACTGCGGCGTGGACCGCAACCTGCAGCACGGCATCTACATCGCCGGATCCAGCGTCGACGTGGTCGCGTGCACGCTGCACAGCAACGGGCAGGCCGCGAACAACACCTACGGGTCGATCACCGTCGACGACACGTTCGGGGCCGTCGACTCGGTCACGATCGGGCACTGCAATTTCTGGCTCGACGCCGGGTACACGAACCTGCCGAACTACCACATCGAGCTGAAGACGGTCACGTCGCTGGCGCAGGTCACGGTGTGTTCGTTCAAGTCGGGCAGCTACGCCAGCGGAACGATCAACACCCCGGCCCAGGCCGCAGTGACACTACCCGGCGTGGTGTCCACGGGCCTGCTGTCGGCGAACGGCGGCACCACCACCGCCGGGTCCGCGCCCACGCTGACGCCGACGTTCGCGAACGGCACCGCCGCGCAACTGTCGGACACAACCCGCGACTACATGGTGTACCTGACGGTCGGCACCGCGGGCACGGCGAACACGCTGGCGATCGGCCCGACCAGCACCCCGTCCCACACCCTGATCAGCAGCTCCACGGCGACGGCGGGCCAGATGATGGTCGTGCGCCTGCCTGCCGGCTGGTTCCTGAAGTGGTCCGCGACGACGGCGACCCTGGCGACGCAGACCGCGGTCGGCTGCTGACGACCCTGCCGTGTCTGAGCGGGCTGGCACCACAAGCGAGGGGGCGAAGTGGCCGATGACCCCACGGCTAATGAAGTCGCCTGGCGGTTGCAGAACCACGAGCAGCGCACGGACCGGATCCACGGCGAGCTCGACACCAGGATCACGAACCTGGCCCGCGACACCGTGTCGACGACGGCGTTCGCGGAGGCGCAGCGGATCCGGGACGTTGAGGCACAGCGCCTGGAGCGGGAGCACGACGAGGACCTGCGCCAGTTGCGGGACGACGTCATCAAGCCTCTGCGGGACGACGTGGAGACGCTGAAGAAACGCCCCGGGATGACGCGCCGGGAGCTGTGGCTGGTCCTGGGCGTGGTGGTCGGCTTCATCGGGGTCGTCGTGACCGCGTGGGCAGCGTCGAAGGGGGCGGGTAAGTGACAGGGGCCGCCGAGGATAAGCCGCGCTGGATGCCGCAGCTGCAGGCCCTGATTGCCGTCGTGGTGCTGTTGGGCTGCGCATATGTGGTGCTGCAACTGCTGTCGATGCGGTCGACGTTGAATTCGTATGAGCGGTCTCAGACCGCGCAGTCGACGGCGATCACGCAGCTGTCGACGGCCCTGGACAAGACCCGCACCCAGTTGCAGCAGCACGGCGTGACCCCGTCGGCCCCGCCCGCGACCACGATCGTCAAGAACGTCCCCGGAGCGACAGGCGCCGCCGGCCAGAGCGTCGTCGGACCGCAGGGACCGGCCGGCAAGGACGGTGTCAGCCCCGACCCGCAGGCGATCGCGGCCCTGGTCGCCACGATGATCCACCCCTCGCCCGGTCCGTCCGGTCCTCCGGGGAAGGACTCAACCGTGCCTGGGCCGCAGGGTGTTCCCGGGCCGGCGTCGACCGTGGCCGGCCCCCAGGGGGCGCAAGGCGTCCCGGGCAAGGACTCGACGGTTCCCGGGCCGCAGGGGGCCAAGGGAGATCCCGGGGCCGCTGGATCGCCGCCGTCGTCGTGGACGTGGATGTGGACCGATCCGTCGGGGACGACGCACACCTACACGTGCGTGCCGGATTCGCCTGGTGCGACGTCGTTCCACTGCCCGGAGTCGGGCACCTCGACGCCGCCGTCCTCGCCGCCGCCCAGCCCGTCCCCGTCTCCGTCGCCGTCGACGTCGGCCGCGGCGCTGAAGCAGCAGTCGACCTCGAAGTCCCGCACGCCGTCGGCGACGGGGACTGGCCCGAGGTGAGGAGCAGCGTGACTCGTCTTCGCCGTTTCACCCGGCCTGCGATTTTCGGCTTGTCGGACGGCATGATGTCGCTGATCGGCGTGCTCCTGTACCTGCTGGGCCACCAGAATCTGATCTTTCCGGCCGCACTGTCGGGTGCGATCAGTTCGGCGCTGTCGATGGCGGGCGGCGAGTGGCTGTCGGAGTCCGACAGCGGGCTCGGGGCGTCGTGCGTCATGGGCGCCGCAACGGGCTTCGGGGCGGTACTGCCCGCCCTTCCGTATGCGGTGGCGACGGGCACGGCAGCGCTGGTGTCGTCGGTGGTGATCTGCGCGGGCATCGGCGTTCTCGTCGCCCTGATGCGCACCGGCCGCAGCCGACTGCGGGCGCTGGCGGAGACCGGCGCGGTACTCGCCCTGATTTTCGCGGTCGTGCTGATGTGCGGCCTGTTCCTGCCCGGGAGCGCGGCATGAAGAGAAAGGCGGCCAACGGTGGTTGAGACAGGCAGGCACCTGTGGGCTCGGCACCCCCACGTGCGCACCGGCACGGAACTGTCGATCGGAGAGCGCGCCGCCGACGGACTGAAGCACTGGTTCGGCACCTGGACGATGCTCGGTTTCATCATCGCCTCCATCGGGGTGTGGATGGCGCTTGTGGTTGACCCTGGGGAGCTGAAGCTGAACCTGGGGTTGAGCTTCGTGGCCTCTGTGCAGGGCGTGGTCCTGCAGATCGCGGCGAACCGCGGCGACCGCATCAACAGCGAGTTGGCGCTGCACACGTTCCAGAACGGCGAGCAGTTGCTGGAGATCAACCGGCAGCAGTCGGAGATCCTCGCAAAGCTGGCCGACACGCGCCAGCAGGTCGCCGAGCTCCACGCCTGGCACCTTCAGGGGAAGCTCCCGCCGGACACCCTCCAGCCCTGACCCTTTCCCCTTCCGCCCCCGCGCCACCGCCCGGGGGCTTCGTCTTGCTCACCCTCACCCTGGAGGCCGTTGATGGCCGCACCCGTACCGGACCATGTCGTCGTCGCGCACGACCAGGCCGAGTCTCACCGCTACACCGTTCACTACCCGGAGCACGGTTCGCGCCCGGGCGACCCGCACTACCGGGACTTCAACCACTACCACCAGGCCACGAAGCACGACCCCGAGGTGTACCAGTGCGCGGTCGGGAAGCGGCGCGGTGACTTCGCGGACTGCGTCCTGGACAAGCCGCTGGAGTTGCATCACACGCACATCGAGTGGGCGCTGCAGAACGAGGTCGACCTGGCTGCGCTGGAGCGCCAGTACCCGGGTGTGTCGACGCCGGACGAGGTCGGGGCGTGGGTTGAGACAGCGGCCAACCTGGAGTGGCTCTGCCAGTTCCACCATCGCGGGCACGGCGGCGCGCATGTCGCGTCTGCCTCCGATTTTGAAGGTCAGCACTTCGTGAAGGGGCTGATCTCGTGACTGCCGAGCTCGGCGTAGACATCGCGTGGGCGCGCCCGACGGTGGCCCAGATCCAGGCGACCGGCGCGAAGTGGGTCGCCCGCTACTTCTCCACGGACTCGTCGAAGAACCTGACCCCGTCGGAGGTCCACGCCTACTCGGCGGCCGGTCTGGGCACGGTGGTGGTCTGGGAGACGACGACGGGCCGGGCGACGCAGGGCTATGCGGCTGGCGTGTCGGATGCGCGGGCGGCTGAGTCTCAGCGGCAGACGGACGGGCTGCCGTCGAACATGCCGATCTACTTCGCCGTCGACGAGGACACCAGCTGGTCGTCGGTCGCGCAGTACTTCGCCGGTGCGGCCTCGGTCGTGGGCAGGGCCCTGACCGGCGTCTACGGCGGCTTCACGGTGATCGAGGGCGCTCACACCGCGGGCTACACCTACCTGTGGCAGACCGTCGCCTGGTCGGGCGGCCGGTGGTCGTCGCACGCCTCGATCCGTCAGACCGGCGCCATCGTCCTCGGCGGCAACGCGGACATCGACTACGCGGAGACGGCCGACTTCGGCGAGTACCCGCGGCCCATCACCCCCACCCCGACTCCTCCGGAGGACGTTGTGACACCCCAGGACAAGCAGGACATCATCGACGGCGTCGCCGCGAAGCTGGAGTCGGGTTCGACCGGCGGCCAGTTCGACCGGGACCGCATGGCAGGCGCCACGGTGTACTGGCTGCGCCGCGCCCTGGACCCGTCGATCCCGCTGCCGACGGGCAAGGACCTGCCGTCGGTAGTGGGTGAGGTGGCGGCTCTGCGGGCCACGCTGGCGGCGGAGCGGGCGGCTGCCGCGGCGCAGATCGCGACGCTGGAGAAGGCGGTCGCGGCGCTGACGCCTGCGCCCGTGAAGACGAAGTGACCGCGCCGGTTCTGCCAGGCGACTTCGGCCTGATCCCCGTCTCGGGCGTGGGCGGCGGGGCGCTTCGCGTGGCGGAGTTCCTGGACGAGGTGGCGCAGGGACATTGGCGCAGCGCGGATCGGGACTCGCTGTACCGGCATGTCTTCCTGGTCGAGCGGGTGGACGCGGACGGGACGGTGCACGCCTTGGAGGCGTGGCCGGGCGGCGCGCGCCGGAACACCTACCGACTGGACGACCCGCGCATCCTGTGGTCATCGGGCCACTTCGCTCTGACCCCGGAGCAGCGGCAGATCATCGTCGCCTGGGGTGTCGATCATCTCGGCGACGGCTACGCGTGGGACGTGTACCTGCGGCAGGCTGCTGTCCGGCTGCACGTCCCGTTCGCGGCGGCTGCGTTGAAGCGGCAGGTCGAGGACCGCAACGAGTACATCTGTTCGCAGTATCAAGACTGTGCGTACCAGGCCGCGAAGGAGCACGTCTTCATGGACGGGCGCGCCCCTTACGACGTCGCGCCGAACGACCTCGCCGAGGTGCTGCGGGCGAAGTAGTTCGCCCGTTCCCTTTGGGTACGGCACTGCGGGTAGTCGACGCTGGTGTCATGACGATCAGTGATCTGAATGAGCGCCGTCGCCGTGCTGCTGAGCGGGTGTACGACGGATTGATGTGCCCGTGTGGCGACGCGTGGTTCGTGCTGCGGACCGACGATGGTCCGGGCGCGGTCGTGCTCGACTCCGAGGGCACGGTGACCGGGTACTCCGGTGTGCCGCACTGCATGTCCTGCGGGGCCGTCGTGAGCGTTCCCTGAAGAAGTGGCCCGACTTGTCGAAGAAGTCGGCCTACAGTTGAGGCTGCGGTATCCGGGTGGGAGTCCCGGTGAGCGTGATTCGCTCCGCTTGAGAGGCAGCCCCGTCGCCGGATCTCACAGGGGGTCGGACGGTGGACTCCTGTACCGCCTTGTTGCTCCCAATTAGGGGTGGCGCGTAGGGAATGGGTTGTCCGGCGGCCCTCGGCTGCGGCCGTAGCACCGGCGGGCGTCAGCTGCCTGGAAGCTGATCCCTGCCACCCCGCCCTGATAGCCGGTTCGCCCGGCCTTCGGCCCGTCGTCGGCTTCGGCTGACGGCGGGCCGTTCTGCTGTTGGCGGCCGTACGCTGGGGCCGGGTGGACTGCGGTCGACCCCTTGGCCCGTAGGGGCTTGCGCGGGAGGGGCCTGGCTAGGTTCCGGCCGGAGTCGGCCCCTCCCATCGACCCGGAGGACAAAGCCCCCGTCGCTCACCCCTTCCCGGGGTGGGCGAGGGGGGCTTCTTTGTGATGCCCGACACGGAGATACGGGACGCCCGAGGCTGCTCTCCTTGAACGCGCCCCAGCAGGGGAGGCAGCCTCGGATTGTCAGTGCCGGGTGCGAGACTGCCCGGCACCTACACCAGAAAGGAGGTACCCCCGATGTCGAAGAAAGTTCAGCAGGTCGTGATCGGGTATGTCGTCGCGCACGTCATCCACATGCTGTTCAACGAGGAGATCGACGCTTTGGCGCGGAGACGCGGCTGGTCGGCGCAGCAGGTCGAGTTCGCGAAGATAGTGGCCAGCGGTTTGATGCTGGCCGTGTAGTGACTGAATCGCCCGGCCCCGGCGCAATCGGGGCCGGGCGATTCTGCGTGTCTAGGATGCCTCAGCTCTGCTCGCCGCTGCCCCGCGCCGCCTTCTGCCGCGCTTCCTGTATGGCGGGCCACTGTCCCTCGGCCATGGCCTGTCGCATGACGGGGTGCTGGTTCATGGCGGCGAGCGCGGCGACCTGGGCAGCGCGTAGCTGGTCGAGCATGGCGTTGTCTTCGTCGCTCCAGGTCGCTCGGAGCAGGGCTTGGTCGGCGTCGTGGATCACACCGGGCGGGTCGGGGAATCGTTCCTTCTGCTCGGCGGTGACGCGGGCCACGTGCTCGTTGAGCTCGGCTGTGGCCTGGTCGTAGGCGCGCTGGAGCTGGATCAGGTCGTCGGGGATGGGGAGTGCATCGGGCATGGCCGCACCCTACGGCGAGGGTCGGACAATCGTGCGGGAGGCGGGGCCGGGCTACTTGTCCACCCAGGTGACGATGGGGCGTCCGCCCGACGGGGTGTTCATCTTGATCTTGCCGTCATCGACAAGCTCACGCAGCGCCTGCTCGGTCGCTTCCTGGTCGTAGTGCTTGAAGCGACACAGGACAGTGGAGGTCGGATAGGCGATCTCCGTCTTCGCGAACTCCGCCTCGATGGACGCCAGGACATCGGCCTTGATTTCTTGCGGTGTACTCATGGCAGAACGCTATGCCCCGACGCCCTGGCGTGCGCAGCGAAACGGTCACACACCTACCAGCGCCCGGCCTCTGTCGCCCTCCGGCTCGTCCGCCCGCTCCCGGGCGCGCGCGGCCTTCCTCAGCCCGAGCGCTTCCTGGTACTGCTCCAGTAGCGCCCCGTACCGGGCCTGCTGCTCCTCCAGGACGATCCGGCCCCCAGGCAGCGAGCGCACGTAGCTGCGGATCGCCCGGTTCGCTGCCTCGACCAGGCGCTGCGGGTCCACGGCGTCGGGGTCCTCGGGGAGATGGTGCACTGATCCATCATCCCAGTTGGCATAGTCCCCGCACCCCGGAGGAGGCGTCAGCCCAGCGGCGCGAGATCCCAGGCTGCGGCATGCCCCGAAGCGATCACGTCGATCCGCTCGGCGAGGTCGAAGTCGGCGGCCGTCAGCACCCCGCCGGCATCGTGCGTCGTGATCGTGAATCGCACCCCGTCGAACGTCAGGTTGATGTCGGCGTGGTGGTGGGTGAGGCGCGAAATGTCGGCGACGTGGACAATCAGCGCCACCCCGGCGTGATACCGCACCGGCACCAGGCGGGTGATCGTGTCACCGACCCGCTCCCACTGCGGCGGCAGCTGCGCCAGCCGCGCACCGATCTCGTCCTCGGTCAGTGCCACCGGTCCGCTCACGACGCTCCCTCAAGTGCTGGTGCGAGGGCCTCCGACAGCTCCCGCCCGACCGGTGCATCCTGCCACGGCCGCATCGCAACCGACAGGGCAGCCAACTCCCGCCGCATCCTCGCGGATCCGGTCTCGACGGCGATTTGCGCGGCCTGCGCGCCGAGCTCCGCCGCCTGATCCGCTTGCTTCGCCCGGGCGCACACGGTGGCATGGCGGGCCATCCAAACGCCGGTGTCGCGCCGGCCGATACTGGCTGCAGGTGCGATGACCTGCTGCCACAGGGCTGCGGCTTCGGTGTAGGCGCCGAGGCGGCCGTAGCAGGTGGCTCGCTGCACTTCCAGGTAGCCGGGTGTGCGGCGGACGGCGTTGCCCCAGGGCATGTCGTCCTGGACGCGGGCCACCAGGCGTGAGGCTTGGGTGAGGAGGCGGTCGACTTCGGCGCGGTCGCCGGTCAGTGACGCCCCGTGGGCTTGCTGCTGCAGCGCCATCACGCGGACCTTTGGGGCGAGCTGCCGCGGATTGGCGAGCGCGGCTTCGCACAGGTCGGTGACGCCGACGCCGTCGCCCAGGTCGGTGCGGACGGAGGCGTGGTTGACCAGGGCGTAGCCGTACAGCTGCGCGTCGCGGGACCGTGCCGCTATCTCCCCGGTGACGCCGCGCCAGAACGCGGCTGCGGCGAGGTCTCCGGCGTCCTGGTACAGCCAACCGATCAACGCCGCGTAGGCCGCCCCGGAGCGCAGCAGGGCGCGGCGGGTTTCGCCGGAGGCGACACGGGACAGCTTGTCGATCAGGGCGTACTGCTCCGACACCGTGCCGATGAGTTCCAGCGGGCCCAGCATCATGTCCGCGCGGTAGTGGCCCTCCAATTGCTGCTGGAAGTACGGAACCAGCTCGGGGTCCACGACCCGGGCCGGGATGGGCCCGGCAGTGAGCGCGGCGGCCGTGGCCGTCACGAAGGCGCGGCGGTCCACGTCGTCCTCGGTGGCATCTGAGGGATAGTCCTTGGGGGGCTTGAACCCGAGACGGGTCAAGGGCTCACCGATCGCGGCCTCGATGGCAGCCTGGTACTCCTCGCGTGGCCAGCCCGGGTCGTTCGACTCCCACTTGCGGTAGGTGCGTACCGCGACCTCGAAGGAGGGGTCTTCCAGGACGCGGCGCCCGGCGCGGCTGATCGCGGCGGCGGCGGTCTCCTGGGAGCGCCACCCCTGCTTGAGCCGGGCCGCGCGGAGCCGGTTGTTGCCGCCATGTGGTGGATCGTTGCGCGTCATGAGGGTCTCCGCAGGGTGATGCCGCTGAGATGACGGTGAGATGCCGCTGGCGTACCTCGTGGCCGAAATGGCCTACGCACCATGCTGACGTATGTGAGCACAGGGCGTGACCGAACGGTCTCAAAATCACTGAACTGCGCGGAGTTTCCCGGCGAGTCCTTGACCCCGGGGGCGGTTCCACGGTGGCGCGTGTCTCTGGCCGGTTGTCGTATTTCGAGAGCAGCAGGGGGAGCAGTGTCACAGCTAGGCCCGTCGTGGCCCACTTGGCTGGGCCCGATGCCGATCCCGACCCGGGGCACGCGCACGGCCCTGATCACGGTCGGCGGTGACCGCCCGGTGGTCCGCGTCCCCGACGCACTCGGCCTACCTGCCCTGGCGCGCCTGCTGGACGAGGAAGCGGACCGGGGCCTCGTCGGCCCTGTGCTGCATCACCGGCCGTCGCAGGTGACGTACTGGTGGGTGCGGCCGGGCTCCAGCGGCTCCTACCCGGACGGCTGCCGGCTGCTGGCCACGGACGCGCTGGTCGTCGTCCCGGATCCGCACGCCGACCACTGCGCGGTCGCGAGCTGGCTGTTCATGCCCGACCGCGAAGTCCTCACCGGCCCGGCGTGGCTTGCCGCCGCGCTGGATGCCGAGCGTACTTCCACCGCCGCCTGACTCTCACCTTGGAGACACCCTCATGCTCGAGACCTCATCCTTCGAGTCCGTCGACACGCAGTGCGAGATGTGCACCGAGCCGCCGTCCGGCACCGTCGTGCACCGGATAGGAGACGACGGGCCGATCGTCGACCTGGGCCACCTGACCTGCTACGCAGACGCGTTGGAGGCCATGCGGCGGCGCAGGCGCGAAGCTGCGGGGGCGGTGCGGTGATCCGCGACTTCCTCGGCAAGGACCGCCCCACGGATTACCCGCGCCCCGTGCAGCACCTGTCCACGGGCCTGCCCCCACCACCGCCCGAACCGGTCCCGGGCTGTGCCCAATGCGCTCGGCTCGCCCGGGAGACGACCGCCCGGGCGCCGCGGACCGAGCTGATCGACGCCCGCGTGCTACTGCAGCGGCACCTCACCGAGGACCACCAGCCTCCGGCCGGCGAGGGCTGCGAGCAGTGACCGTCGCCGACGCCCTTGACGCCCTCGCCTGGACGCTGGGGCATTGCGGCTGCTGCACGCAGCTCGCCGACGTGACCGCCACGGACGAGCCGGCATGCCGCGGCGAGTACTGCCGGACGTGCCTGACGGCGATCTGGACCCTGGCGCACGAGCGGCTTGCCGAGACTGAGGGCTGCCGGTGAGGGCGGGCTCAGCCGGCTGTGTCGCTGACCCAGGCCTGCCGCAGCAGCCCGTCGCCGACGATGCGCCGCAGGTATGCGTTGATCTGGTCGCGGAACCGTTCCGTCATGTGGTCGCGGTGGACACGCCACACCAGGTCGCCCGCGGTCTCGACGGCGAAGCAGAGCTTCCCGTCGGGCAGCAGGTCCGCGTCGACCAACTCGTAGCGGGCGCGGGCGACACCGCGGCCCTCGTTGCGTTCGGGCGCCACGGCCTCGGTGCTGGCGTCGGGCTGCAGCTGCCACTGGCCCGACTGCATGTGGTACCGCTTCGCCTCGTCGAGGTCGTCGATGAGAGCCTGCGTGATCTCGCCGGGCGCGCACCAGGTGACGATGTTGTCGCCGTCGATGGTGACGCGGCATGCCTCGCCCGGCTCCAGGAGTCCTGGCTCGGCGATGCGGTAGACGGATGCGGGCATGTCGTCCTCCCCTGTGGCGCGGCGCGGGTCCATCACGATGCCAGGTCTGTGATCCACGGGCTAGGGTGCGTCGAGGGCCACGGACGCGACGGAGTCCGCGACAACCTTGTCAATCTCGTCGTCGCTGAGGCCCTCGATGCTCAGGATGACCTTGACCTTCTGGCCGGGCTTCGTGGGGTGCGGGCGCACGATGGCGCGGATGCCCAGCCACTGTTCGATGGCGACGATCGTGACCTCGCGCGGGTCCATGTCCATGCCCGTGGCGAGGGCTTCGAGGCGCATCGGCTTGGGGATCTCATTGAACGTGTTGTTTTCCAGCTGGTTGATCCAGGAACGGGACAGGGTGCTGTCGCCGTCGGGCAGCACGCACGCCTTGGCGAAGGCGTCCAGGTTGATCCCGTTGTCGGTGCGGTAGGCGTGGACCAGGTCGGACAGGTTCGTGCGGGGCGGCGGCTGGGCCATGCGTACCTGCCGTTCGGGGCGTCGGGGTGTGTCCAGGTTTCCGAGACACATGTTCGCTGCTGTTGGGCCATTGCGCCAGCCTTGGCGAAGGCGGGATTTGGAAAATATCCCAAAAATCTAGACACAGGGGCAAAGCCCTGTCACGATCCTTACCGTGCCGTAACGGAAGGCACTCAACCGGATCAGCGATCGGGAGCATCATGTCGGACTTATAGGGCAGTTGAAGCTGTGTCAGTCCTGCGGTTCACCCTCCGCCTCCGGGCACTCCTGCTCCTCGGCGAAGCGCGGCCAGTCCTCGGTGTACAGCCAGAACAGCGGCACTCGCAGGGCACGGGCGATACGGATGTGGAAGCTCAGGCCGAGGTCGCTGGAGCCGGCTTCCATGTGCTGGATCTGGCGGTCGCTGACGCCGGAAAGGTCCCGCAGTGCCTCTTGCCCGAGTCCGCGCCATTTGCGGAGGCCCGCGATGTTGCGGCCGACGCGCTGGATCTCCTGGCGCACGGACGGGTCGATTTGATCTTTCGGCACACAGCAACGCTGGAGGTGGAACCGCTGATAGACCACGAAAAGCTTTTCGGGTTTCTGGATCATGAAAGGGTTCGGCCTCCGCGGTTAGGTGTGCTCGCGGGCCACCCGCCCCGCTAGCGGTCGCATCCCGGCCCCCGCACCGACACCCCACCAACCCCTGTCGACCAGAGGCGCGCACGCCGCGCTCTGACGTCGCAGGCCCACAAGCGGGCTGCGGAAGGCGTTACTCGCGAGGTACGCCGCTCCGCCCATATGACGGAGACGCAGTCCAACAGGCCGCCCCCACCTTCCGGCGGGGGCGGTCGCTCTACTTGAGATTGTCACCCGGACTCAGGTTCTTGTGGGCGTTTCTCGCTCTCTCGGCGCCGGCGCTGGCCGCATACCGGGCCAGCATCTGCCGGGACCGCCAGCCGGTGATCCGCATCAGGTCGTCCTCGTTGCCGCCGTTGACCTTCCACAGGTGCGCGAACGTATGCCTGAACTGGTGCGGGTGGATGTGCCCGAGGCCGGCCTCTTCGGCCCGGCGCTCCAGCATGGTGCCCACGCCCCAGATCGTGAACGGCGCCTTGCTCTTGACCCCGACCCACAGCGGGGCGTCCGGCTCCGTGGAGCAGCCGTGCTTGGACAGGGCGCGCAGGTAGCGGTCGACGGCAGTCGCCGCGGTGCGGCCGATGGGCACCGCCCGCTCGCGGTTGCTCTTCCCCAGCACCCGCAGGACCTGCAGGTCGAGGTCGATGTCGCCGATGCTGCGCGCCGTCAGCTCGGTCAGGCGCACGCCAGTGTCGATGAACAGCATGATGATCGCCAGGTCGCGGCGGGACGCGAAGTCCTTCCCGGAGCAGACGGTGATCAGCGCCTTCAGCGCGTTGTCGGAGATGACGGGCACCTCCTTCTCGCCCGGCGTCGGCGCCCGCATGCTCCGCATCGGGGAGCGGTCGAGCTCCTCCTCGTCGACGAGCCAGTTGAAGAACGTCTTCATCGGCCGGAACCTGACGTTTGCGGACGACGCGGAGGTGGTTTCGATCTCGTGGGTGATCCACGCCTCCAGATGCTCGCGGTGGACGGCGTCCAGAGTTTCGGGCGCGGGTAGGGCGTCGGGCTCCGGCGGCTTGTACGTGAGGATGTAGCGGCGCATCCGCTCGCCGGCCGTGCCGTAGACCTTGAGGGTCTGCTCGGCGACGTTGCGCGATTTCAGGGACCGCTTCCAGGAGTTGAGGAGGGGTCCGAAGTCGAAGGGGGCCGGCTGGTCGCTGCTGCTGAAACTCACGGCTGTGGTCATGTTCGTGAAGGTAGACCACTGACCCCGTTGCTCATAGGCACTTGGCGGAAGAGCGATATGCACAGGCCGGGCGGACTATGATGCTCCGCTGCACTGCTGGTCAGACTGGGTTTGTGCCCCCGGCAGGACTCGAACCTGCGGCCAAGTGCTTAGAAGGCACCTGCTCTATCCACTGAGCTACGGGGGCGGGGCGGGACAGACGCCGGGGTGGTGTGCCGGGCTGGGTCCTGCCGTGGGACAGGATAAGCGCCGGTTGGCTCCGCACCTGGTGTGCCGACGGGGGTGGTGTAGGCCTTAACCCCCGCTTGGGCGGTCTGATAATCGCAGGTGGGATCCTTGGGCGCAGCGGTGCGGGAGCCAAGAGGGCGGGCTGTTGTCCACTCGTTACGGCGCTGCTGCCTCAGCCGTTATGGTCGGGCCGGTTACTGAGCGTGTACGGTCAGGGACCTGCGGGGGAGCTGGCCGCGACCGCCGTGACACACGGGTACGGGCCCCTAAGTACACCCGATCGAGTGAGGGCCTTTTCCACACCCTCCAGGTTGTCCACAGATCCGCGGCCACCGCCACCGCAGGGCGGCGTTCTGCTCCAGGCTGGTTCCCGGACAGCAGCTCACGGGACAGGGGTACGGCGCGATGAACAGCACGCTGGTGACGGTCGTGGGGCATGTGGCCTCGGATGTGCGGTACGCGACCACCGCGAACGGGGTGCCGGTGGCCAGCTTTCGGCTGGCGGCCACCGACCGGCGGTTCGACAAGCAGCGGGAGGTGTGGGTGGACGGGGACACCAGCTTCTACACCGTCTGGTCGTGCTCCTGAACGCCTGACTATAGAATAGCCCGCATGGCTCTCGGGAAACACCCCCTTCGCGTTGTCGGCGTACTTCGATTGAGTAACGAGACGGACGAGTCGACGTCCATCGAGCGACAGCGCGCCCTCGTCAAGAACTGGGCCCAGGCCACCGGGAACGTGATGGTCGGCTGGTCGGAGGACGTGGACGTGTCCGGCGGCATCCGACCATTCGCCCGCCCCGAGCTCGGCCCGTGGCTGGCCACCCCGGAGCGGTTCGACGCCCTAGTCGTATGGAAGCTCGACCGCCTCACCCGACGCGCCGCCCACTTCGTCGAGCTGCGGGACTGGGCCGAAGAGCACGGCATCGCCATCGTCAGCGTGACCGAGGGCTTCGACCTCAGCACCGCCATGGGCAAGATGTTCGCCACGATCATCGCCGCGTTCGCCGAGGGCGAGCTGGAGACCATCCGGGAGCGCACCCGCGGCTCCCATGCCAGGCTCCGTCAGATCGGCCGCTACGCGGGCGCTCCGTGGCCCATGGGCTACCGCGCAGTGGATCTGCCCACCGGGGGCAAGACGCTCGTCCCAGAGCCCGAATACGCCGAGATCCTGCGCGGCATCATCCGCGACGTCACCGAGGGCGTCTCCACCGCCGAGATCGCCCGGCGCCTCAACGCCGCGGGAGTGCTCACCTGGGGCGACAAGCGCGCGGAGCTGCGTGGTGCGGAGCCTGCGGAGACGCGTCAGCGGTGGACTGCGGACGTCGTGCAGCAGATCGTGCGGAACCCGGTCTGCGCCGGCTACCGGACCGAGAAGACCAAGGCGGAGGACGGCCGCTTCCTCCGGGCAGCGAAGATCGTCTATGACGAGGACGGCAACCCCGTGATGGCCACCACCACGCCGGTGGTGACGCCGTCGGAGTGGATGAAGGCCAGGACGGCGATGATGGCCCGCGGCACCACGGTGGAGCGTGCGGCCCGAGCTGAGTCGATGCTGCAGGGCGTCGCCAAGTGCGGCAGCTGCGGTACCAACTTGTACCAGCATCGGCAGACCAAGAAGCTCAAGAGCGGGACCCGCGAGTACTGCTACTACCGCTGCCAGGGCGAACGAAAGGGGCACGACTGCGCCAGCCCCGCCAACATCGACGTCGACTCGGCCGAGCGCGAGGTCGGCGCCGCCCTGCTGTTCATCCTCGGGCAGAGCGAGATCACCCGGCTCGACCATGATCCCGGCGAGGACTACAGCGCCGAGATCATGGAGGCGCGTCGGCGGCTCGACGAGTTGGAGGATGACTACCTGGTGGGCAAGTACGACTCCCCCGAGGGCAAGCGCCGGTACGAGCGGCTGCACGCCCGCGCCTGCGACCAGGTCGACCGGCTGCTCGCCCTGCCGGTACGCCGGGCTTCGACCCGGACCGTGGGCAGCGGGGAGACGTACGGGCAGCGCTGGGAGCGGTGCGACCGACTGGAGCGGCGCGCGTTCTTGCTGGAGCAGGAGTTCGCCGTCACGGTCCACGCTCCGGGCACGCTGGAGCATCCGGTGACCGGGGAACTCAACACGGCCCCCGCGGTCGTCCTGGAGGTCCCTGAGAGGCTTCGTGGGACCCCTGGGGCTCCCGTGTTCACCGTGCCGCCGGGCACTCGACTGGGATAGACACCGAGAACGCGCGCGGCCTGGCAGCACGATTCCTGCCAGGCCGCTCATTCTGCCTACGCCCCGGCCTGGTCCAGCCTTTCGCCGATCTCGGCGACGATCTGGTCGAACGCCTCGTCCTCGTCAGCGCCGGCGGCAACGCGCGCCGCGAGCTCCTCGTCAGCGGTGCGCTCGTAGAGGATCTCTGCAGCGACGTACACCTCGGAGGGCCTGATGCCGGTCCGGTGCGGGAAGTCGGACAGGCCAAAGCTGCGCCAGGCGCGGAGTGCCCCCGCTGCCACCGCAGCCGGATCGTCGGCGTGCAGAGCCGTCGCCAGGCGGGCGAACTCCTTGATCAGCACCTCATCACTATTCATCTGCTCGCCCAGCCACAGAAGCAACTTCGTGCCGGGCTCCGCACCCATACGCCCCTGGACTGCAGCGCCGAGCCAGCCAGCTTCGCGGGCGCGCTGGACCCACCCGCGGACCGTTCCCTTTGGTCGGCCGAGCCGCTCCTCCAAGCGCTGCAGCACTGCCCGGTCCTTCCCGGGCGCGCTCTCTTCCAGGTACACGAGAGCAACGTGACGAAGGAGCTCATCGGTCACGAGCACGCGCCCCGGCGGGATCACGTAGTCATCGGCCGGCCGCGCCGGTCGAATCCCGGTAGTCAGGGCCACGATGTTCGGGTCGTTGACCATGCTCGAGGTGTTCGCGAAGCGCAGCACATCCCCCAGCGGGACGCGCCGGAGCAGCCCATGAGTGATACCCGCACGGCTCGGCGCGGTGATCTCCACCCGAGTGACCACAAGGCCCTGCTCGCCGCGTGAGACATCCCCGGTTGCGCGGAGGTCGCCGCTCCCCCAGGCGAAATGGCAGGCAACTCCCCGTGCAGCCGCATCCGGCTCCGGGCTGCTGATCTGCACGCTCCCGCTCTGGGCCGCGCCGGAGTCGGGCGAGTGCTGGTTGGGGCTCATGGCCGGAGCATCCCACAAGTCGACATGTCGGATCGAGATGCCATCGCCGCATTGGCTAGAACTAGGCAGGTTCGTCTGTCTTGCTAAAGTCGGAAACATAGACGATGATGACTACGTGAAACCTACGCAGCAGATTGCGGAGCTAGTCCACGAGCGCGTGGCCATGCACGCCGACCTGCCAACTCCTGCTCAGCGGCGAGCTTTGCGGGAGGCGGCTGGTCTGTCTCAGGCCGAGGTCGCTCGCATCGTCGGAGTGACCACGGCTGCGGTCGGCCACTGGGAAACGGGTGTTCGTCAGACGCCCCGCAACCCCACGGTCTTCGAGCGATACGTGCAGGTACTTCGAGCACTCCGGGAGGCGATCTGATGGCCGATCAGACCGATTCGCCCCGTTGGTTCGTCGTCATGCCGCTACTCGACAGCGAAGACGGAACCGAGCCGCTGTTCCAGCGCGCAGGCACCTGGCTTCTCGACAGCACGACCGGCTCGATGTACAGCGCCAGCGGCTGGCCCCAGCAGGTCACCAGCACCTTGGCCCACACAGCGGCCTAACCCAGAAAACGGCGAAGGCCCCGGGGTCTTCACACCACCGAGGCCATGTTCGCCAACCAAATCGCGTCCGCAGCTAGCAGGCGAGGGCGCACGAATTGGAAGGAGCTACTGGCAATGATGCCAGCCCAACAGCTCGAAGGCACCACCACCGTCGGCACACCGCCGTCGATCTTCAGCGGTGACGACGCGACCACCCACCCCCGCACCGCCTACGCCCGCTACAGCACCCCGGTGGCGGACCTCCCCAAGCCGTTCAGCGCGGGCCTCATCCGCTTCACGAAGCCCAGGAAGGGCAGCGTGCTCTCCTGCGCCTGGGTCGCCGCCTACCCGGGTGCCGAGCCGGTCCTGATGGTCGGATACGACGGCACCCGCATCGGCCGGGACCTGGTGGAAGCGATCATCCACGACCGGTACGGCATCCCCGACGAGGTCATCGAGGTGTCGATGTGATCGCCACCGTGGACGAGTCGACCGCCGTGAACAACGACCCCATCGAGGGCGCCAAGACCGAGATCGTCGTCACCGACGGGTCCGACGGCATCACCCTCGTCGGACAGATCCAGTCCTGGCTGGCGGAGCCGGGCTTCCCCGCCCTGACGGAGATCCTCCTGTCCGTCCAGACCGGGCAGGGCCTCGCCGCGCTCACGCCGGCTGCGGTCCGCGCCCTGGCGCCGGGCCTGCACCGGTTCGCCGACGACCTGGTCGTCCTCGCCGACCAGGTCGACGCCCTCGGAGGTGCGTGATGCCCAAGGGCAACAACACCTTCACCCACCCCACCGCCGCGCCCGCCTGGGCCGCGGAGACCTTCACCGGCAACTCCGGCGATCGGCGGCAGTACGGATGGACGTCGCACCACGGCGACTCCGCCAAGCTCGACGCACCCGGCCCCGAGGGCGGGCTCGTTGTCGAGGCCCAGCTGTTCCAGCTCGTCGAGGACGGCGAGGCCGTCCAGACGTACCTGCGCTTCATGGGGGCCGAGGACAGCAGCATCGAGACCGACCTGACGGCGGGTGAGGCCGACGAGCTGATCGCCGCCGCCGAGCAGTGGCTCACCAAGATCCGCGGCTTCCGGGCCCAGATGGGCAGGGGCCAGTGAACGCCGACGAGATCCACATGCACCTGGACTTCCTCCTGGCCGTCCAGCCTCTCGGGGTCGGGGACGAGATCGCCGAGGCCTCGTACAAGTTGGTGCTCCGGATGATGCAGGACAACCCGGCGCCGTGGGCCGACGACGACCCCTTCGCCGCCGAGCGCTGGCTCGCCGCGCACGGGGCCTCCCCGGAGATCGCGGCGAAGAACGCCGCCGAGTTCGAGGTCTCCGCCCGTGCCTTGACCGCCATCAAGTTGGGCTACCCGCCGATCACGTTCAACGAGGTCGCCGAGGTCTTCAACGAGGTCATCCGTGACGGCTGATCCTCCGCGCCGGGACGGCCAGTAGCTCCGCTGCTGGCAAGGCCGGCGGTCCGGGCGCGGGGACGCCCAGCAAGGACCACACAGCACCGCAGCACCCGGGACCGGGGCAAACCCTCCAGCTCCACCGCCCCGTCCCGGGCCCCATACCAAGCACCTCCAGATGGAGAACCGCAAGTGACCATGGACCAAGGCGGCTGCCGCGAGGGTGGTTGCCGCCGCCGCACCCCCGCAGAGAAGCTCGCCCAGCTGTGCGACGCCGACCTGCGCACCACCGACCCGGAGCTCAGGCTCCTGTCCGGTGCCGTCACGGCCGGCGAGCTGCCGCCCGACCCGTACGCCAGCCGACGGGCTTTCGAAGACCTGCTGCACAGGGTGCGCGGCTACCTCCGCACCCAGCCTTCCGCCCGCTCCGTCCACGCCGCCGGACAGCGCCTCCAGCGCGCTATCGGCGGCGTGACCGCCGACGTGGCGAAGGAGGTGAGCGAGTGATGGAGATGAGCGACACCATCTTCGAGGCCTTCATGGAGCAGTTCGAGGAGCACGTCCGCGCCGACGAGCGGCGCCGCGTGGAGGCCGAGGACAACGCTCGGTGGGAGCCGATCCGCCAGCAGCTGATCCGGTCCCGCAAGCAGCCGCCCTGGGCAGAGCTGAACGCCACCTGGCAGGCGGCCCGCCAGCAGCGGTACGACGAAGCCGACGCGGCCCGCGCGGCGCGTGAGCACGACCTGCGGGAGTCCGCGTGACCGTCGACCGGAACGACGACGGTCAGCCGGACGTCATGCCCGACTACCGAGACGGGGTGGAGAAGGCGCCCTTCTGGGACGAAGACCCGAACGACCTCGGTGACTATCCCGACTACCTGCGCGAGGCGGACGAGGCCGAAGCCCGCGACACGCGGTACCAAGGAGAACCGCCGGACGAGGTGGACCCGGCGGAGGGCGTGGCTCGGGAGGAGCAGATCCTCCCGAGCCCGACCAATCCGATGGCCGTCGCACGTGAGCTCCTGCCTGCGTGGCTGCACGGGCGAGCTCTGAAGCTCCGCCGGTGGCACGGAGATTGGGTGCTCTGGGTAGGACCGCACTGGATTGCGGTCGACGGCGATGCGATGCGGGCTGACCTGTACCCGCGGCTGGAGCACGCGACCTATCAGTACGTCGACAGGAAGGGCGAGCAAAAGACTGCTCCCTGGGCGCCGACATCCGGCAAGGTCGGCAACCTCATGGAGGCTCTGGCGTCCATCGTCCACCTTCCTTCCGATGTTGAGACCCCCGGATGGTTGGCCGCTCCGGAGTCGACTGCCAGCCGGGCGCCCGTGATCGCCTGCCGCAACGGGTTGCTGGACATCTCGACGCGACAGCTGCAGCCGCTGACGCCTCTGTACTTCAACCGGGTCTCCGTCCCGTTCGACTACGTCGCCGACGCGCCCGTGCCCGTTCGCTGGATCGGATTCCTGTCCTCCCTGTGGCCCGGGGATCCCGAGGCGGTCTTGGCCGTGCAGGAGTGGTTCGGCTACATCCTCTCGGGGCGCACCGACCTGCAGAAGATGATGCTGATCATCGGGCCGCCGCGCTCCGGGAAGGGCACTATCGCCCGAACCCTGACCGCGCTGGTCGGCAAGGCGAACATGGCTGGCCCGACCCTGGCTGGCCTGTCGACGAACTTCGGCCTGTCGCCACTGCTGGACAAGACGCTGGCCATCGTCTCCGACGCCCGCCTCCCCCGGATCGGCACCGAGGTCGTGGTCGAGCGCCTCCTGTCCATCTCGGGCGAGGACACCCTCGACGTGGACCGCAAGTACCGCGACCCGTGGACCGGCCGCATCCCGGTCCGGTTCCTGCTGCTGTCCAACGAGCTGCCCGCCTTCGCGGACGCATCCGGCGCTATCGCCAGCCGGCTGATCGTGCTGACGATGGTGAACTCGTTCCTCGGCAAGGAGGACCGAGCCCTGGAGGGCGACCTCAACCGGGAGCTGCCGGGCATCTTGAACTGGTCGCTCGACGGCCTGCAGAGCCTCATCGAGCGCGGCCGGTTCAGCGAGCCGAAGTCCTCGGCCGACGCGGTCGCCATGCTCGCCGCCTCGGTCTCGCCGATCAAGGCGTTCCTCGGAGAGCTGTGCACCGTCGGTCCCGAGCACCGCGTACCGACCGACCTTCTGTACGAGGCCTGGGCTGACTGGTGCAAGGACTCGGGCCGCGATCACAAGGGCACCAAGGAGACCTTCGGCCGCAACCTGCTGGCCGCAGTTCCCGGGTTGCGACAGACCCGGCCGCTCGTGAACAAGGTCAAGGTCCGGATGTACCAGGGCGTCACGCTCGGGCAGGTCGGGTCATGAACGATCTTGGACCGGGTTCGGACCGGGTTCGGACCGGGTTCCAGGCCGCACCCGGGCCGGTAAAGCCGCAGATCAGAGCGTGCGTGGACCGGGTGGACCGGGTGGACCGGGTTCTACAGAGAACTTCTCGTGTGCGGGCGCATGCGCAGGAACGACAGCTCCAAACAATGCAGCGGAACCCGGTCCACCCGGTCCACGCCACTCAAAACGGCCTCCCACCTGCACCTTTCCTGGACCGGGTTCCTTCGGTCCGACCCGGTCCAACCCGGTCCATCTCCGATCAAGAGAAGCCGCCCATGAACCACGACCCAGAACGGGACCCTGCAGCCGACCTCGCCGTGATCCTCCGCGCCTCGGCCGAGCGCCGCATCGCCGAGCAGGTCGCCGCGGCAGCCCGGCGCCGGGAAGCCCAGCAGCAGACCCGCGCCGAGTTCACGGCAAGCCGTACAGCCGGAGTCCGCAGGCGCAATTCCGCCCGGGAAGCACGACTCCGCATGATCGCCAACCACCAGCAGGCCGAGGAGGCACCATGACCCGGCCCGAAGACCACACCCCGCCCTCGATCATCTGGGGACGCTGCCCCGGCGGAGGCCGATGGTTCTGGACCGCCCGCATCGTCGGCGGTGAAGACCGGCACGGCTGGGCCTCCAACCGCAACGACGCCGCCAGGAAAGCCAACCGCGCGGCCGTCCTGCTCGCCGTCGGCCAGTACGCCAGCATCCGCATCAACGACGACGACGCCGAACTGAAGCTCGCGGCCGTCATCGCCGAGAAGCACGCCCAGGCCAAGGCCGAGGACAAGAAGCGCACAGCCGCCGGCGAGACCCCGGTCAACCTCTACGCCGTCGAACGCGGCTACTACGACCACGGCGCCTGCCACTGGGTCCACTCCAGGATCGTGCGACTCCCGGTCACCAAGACCACGCCCCGGCGGATCTACTTCCTGCGCAGCAGCGAGCCCGGCGAGTACGAACGCGGCTACATCGACCGGCAGGACTTCGAGGCCCGCGGCTGGGTCTACTCCAGCCGCTACAACAAGATCTACGCCAAGCCGCCGGAGCTCCCGAACGACAAGCCGTTCATCCCGCCGCCGTTCCGCTCCGAGTACCCGTACGCACCGGTCTCCGAGCTGGAGTTGAAGCGGCTCAAGATCGCCATGCGCGACGCCCACCCCGACAAGGGCGGCAGCAGCGAGGCGTTCATCAAAGCGCGAGCCGAGTACGAGCACGCCCGCGACCGAGTCAGCCGATGACCCCGCTCACTTCGGGTCGACGCGGCTCCGCACCCACCGAACACCGAAACCCACCACAACCCCGACCCCGACCAACTCCAACAGATGCATCCACGTCATGCGGCGGAACCTACCCCAACGCCCCAACCGGCACCGCACCGACCAAGGAGACCAAGTTGACCAGCCGCCTCACCAGGGTCAGTCGGAGCAGCAAGCCGGCCATCGTGAAGCTCATGTGCCCGTCCTGCCGATCCGTCCGCCGATGCAGCCCGGTCGGGATCGCCACCATCGGCCGGCGCCGCCGAGAAGTCCTGGAGTGCTCCGAGAGCACCTGCGGGCTCCAGTGGATCCCCGTCCGCGACCACATCGTCAACCCCACCTGAACAGCACGGAGACCAACATGCTCAGCGCTCCCGTCCCGCCCACCGTCGTCGGCGCCGTCCTCGTAACCAGCGGCGCCGAACAGGTCATCGTCACCCGCTGCCCCGGCTGCGGCGCCGCCCACCGACACCTCGCCCTCGGCCTCCGCACCCCCGTCTGCGGCCGGCCCTACATCGTCGAACTCCACCAGGTTGCGGCACCCCGAGCCGTCGCCTAAGAGGCCCATCCCACACGCGCGCTGGACAGCACCCGACCGGTCACGAACGGCCCTATCGGCCGTCCCACAAGGCCTGCCGCAACCGCCGCACCAACCACAGCCCGCCGTCCGGTTCGCGAAACAACAGCCCGCCGTCCAACTCACCACCCCCTTGACCCCAGCACCCCCGAAGGACCGCACATGACCCACCCAGCCACGACAGCCGCTAGCGGAACACCACCGGACATGATCAGCGCAGCGCACGTTGCGGGCCCGTCCCACGCGCGCGGGAAGGTGGTGGAGGCGATGCCGCTGACGGATCAGCAGCGTTTGACGATCTGCGAGCGCGCTGACGCGGGCATGTCGGTGCGCCAGATCGCGGCCGAGTTGTCCGTCGCGCCGAGCACGGTGACGCGGGCCGCCAAGAGCCTCGGTGTGGTCTTCGACCGGTCGGCGACCGAGCGGGCGACGGCGGCCCGGGTCGCGGACGGCCGTGCCCGGCGTGCCGAGCTCGCCGAGCGGCTCATCGAGCTGGCCAACGGCGAGCTGGACCAGTTGTCACGCCCGTGCCGGGTGCACGCGTTCGTGGGCGGACAGGCACCGACGTTCCTGGAGCACGTGCTGCCGCAGCCGGACGCCACGACGCGGCTGGCGATCGCCCGGACCGCAGCGGTGTTCCTGGACCGGCACGTGCGACTCCTCGACGCGGACCGCACGGCCGCCGACAGCTGCTCGGATGTCGACGCATGGCTGTCGGCGCTGACGGGAGGCGCCCTGTGAGCGTGGACCGGGCCACCCGCGACGCCCTGGCCGTGATGGCAGCGCAGCTGCGTGGTGACGAGCAGGGCGTGGCCGCGCTGATCGGGGACTGTGACCTTCCGGCGGTGGCGGTGGTCCTGGCGGACTACGCCGCCGAGGCCGTGCGCTTGGCGGGCGGCCGGGAGGTCGGTGACGGGGATCTCGCCGAGCTCCTCGGGGTGCACCTGAGGCGCCTCGCGGGCGGCAGCACCCGGGGTGGTGGGTCGTGCTGAGCGATGAGCAGCGGCTGCGCCTGTGCGAGCTCGCGGAGGGCGGCATGTCAGTGCGGCAGATCGCCGAGCATCTGGGTGTGGCGCCGTCGACGGTGACCCGGAACGCGAAGGGCCTCGGAGTCCTGTTCGACCGGTCGGCCACGGAGGCGGCTACCGCGGCGAGGATCGCGGACGGGCAGGCCCGGCGTACCCAGTTGGCGTCGAGGCTGCTGGACTTGGCGAACAGCGAGCTGGACCGGCTCTCGCGCCCGTACCGGATGTCGTCGTTCGTGGGCGGCCAGGCGCCGGCCTATCTGGAGCATGTGGTGCCGCAGCCGGATGCCGTGTCGCGTCTTGCGATCATCCGTGGCGCGGCGACGCTGCTGGATCGTCACGTCCGGCTGGCCGGGATGGCGGGCAGTGAGGGCCTGGAGTCGGCGAAGAGCCTGCTCGGTTCCCTGGCGCAGAGCCTGGGCGAATACCAGACCGACCGGGATGCGGAGGCCGACGGTGCGAGTTGATGACCTGGGTCGGGCGGTCGCGCTGGTGGGTGCCCGGCTGCGCGGCGACGTCGACGGCGAGCGGGTTCTCCTCGGTGACTGCGGCGAGGATCTGCCGCTGGTCGAGGGCCTGCTGCTGGTCGCCGAGTTGTCGTTGACGGTGATGGCGCAGCGGGACGGGGTGAGTCGGGAGCAGGCGGCCGAGACGACGGCCGTGCTGCTGCGGTCGCTGGCTGGTGGTGGCGGGTGACCGAGACCGACGTGCCCGGCGTGGTGGTGCCACCGGAGTTGGCCGCCCTGGTCGGCGCCCTGCTCCACTACGGCGTCGCGGCGTTCGCGTCCCGCAACGGCGCCCTGCCTACCGTTCCGGGCCTGGAGGAACTGCGCGAACAGCTGCGCGTGACGGCTGGGGCCGCTAGCGGACGGCGTCCGCGCATGCTGGGCCTGCCAGGACCGGTGACCCGCTACTTGACGGTCGACGAGGCCGCCGAGCTGATGGGTGTCTGCCCGCGGCAGGTACGACGCCTCTCGAAGACGGGGGCGTTGATCGCCCGCAAGCCGGGACGGGACTGGCAGGTCGACGCAGAAAGCGCGACCGACTACGGCAGGAGACAGCAGGCATGGCAGCGAGCAGCGTGATGAAGGGCCCCGACGTCGAGCAGGCGCGCGCCGAGGTACACCAGGCGGAGACCGAGCTTGCCTCGGGCGGGAAGGTCGCCTTCGAGCACCTGCACCGACTCCGGGATCGGTGGCGTCACGCGGACCTCGCCGCCCAGGGTGCGCAGGCGCGGGCCGAGTCGGAGCGGGTCCGGGCCCGCCTGGAGGCGCTGACGGCGGTGGGGGCGGAGGTCGAGAACACTGCGGCTGCGGAGCCGGGCCAGGCGCTGCGGGAGGCCCTGGCCGAGGTCGCCCGGGTCTGCGCCAGGGTGCGTGCCCTCGCGGACGGGCACGATGCCACGGTGGCGGCCCTGGTGGCCGCGGCGGTGGACCTGCAGGTCGAGGCGAAGGCGCCGGCGGGTCCGCGCGCCACCTCGGGGCACGTGGCCGTGGAGGGCCGCGCGATCGTGCACAAGGCGGTCAAGCTGGTGCCGGTGCGGGACCTGGTCGAGCAGGCGTTGCAGCACGCCGTCACGGGTGATGTGGAGCGCGCCGCGGGCATGGCGCGGCCGGTCGTCGAGGTGCCGGCGGCCAAGCGCCCCGATCACCTGCTGCGGGGCCGTAACGGCGTCCTGCACCCGATCAGCGGGGACCTCAACAACGGCATGCAGGCGCACGTGCGCTCGGGCGAGGTGGTGCCGCTGTCCGACACGGACGTCGACCGGTGGATGCGCGGTGAGCTCGGTGAGTGAGTCCACGGCCGAGCTGGCGGTGCACTTCGCGGCTGCGGCGCATCACGCGGACGCGGCGGCGCTGTGCGACTCGGCGGCGTTTATGGCCCGGGTCGCGGCCTTGGGGCCCGATTCGCCGGGCTTCGTGGCGCGGGTGTCCGCTGCCGTGCAGGAGGCCGCCGCAGGGGCGCAGCAGCCCGTCCAGGCCCCGGAGACCGGGCAGGACGCCGGTGCGGCCGGTAGCGGGCCGTCGGGGCTGTCTGGTGCGAATGTGCGGGTGCTGCAGCAGTCGGCGCGGCGGGCGATGCTGACCCAGGACTACGCGGGTGAGATCACCGAGCAGGAGGTGCGGGACGCTGAGCCGCACGTGGTGGCCGCCTGGGCGACCGCGGGCAAACTCGCCGGCCTGGGCATCCCCGCGCAGAAGCCCCGCGGACGCCGGAGGGCTTGACCCCTTGACCCCCCGTCGGCTGTTCGCGGTCCCCACCGCCGCGCCGGCTGGAAGCCCGGCCTACGCGTGCGGCCGAGCTGCGCGCCGCCCCTGCTCGTGACCAATCCGGGCAGGGCGGCGCGTTGTGCAGTACCACCATCGAGAGGAGCACGGCCATGGAGCCGATGATCAGGGAGCGCCGTCTCCCGCCGCCCGAGCTCGGGCCGATGCTCGCCGCCGCCCGGATGCGGGCCGGGCTGCGCGGGCGCGAGGCGGCACGGCTGCTCGGTCTGTCCCAGAGCTACCTGGTGCGGTTGGAGTCCGGGCAGCGGGTGCCCTCCATGACGGTCGCCGGCAGGCTGGCCGAGCGGTTGGGGCTGAGCGAGGACGAGCGAGCGGCGCTACTGACCGCGGCGGTCGACGACGCCGGCGCGGACCATCCGGCCCGGACCACAGCCGCAACCCACCCCCGGTGATCGACGTCGCTGATCCCCGCCCATACTGATGCGTCACATTCGCGCGGGACCGGGGGGCAATCCGTGGCCAACATCAGCTTCGGGATCTTCATGCTGGTCTTCGTGACTTGCATGTCCGTGTTCATGGTGCGGGCCGCATGGCTTCACTGGATCGACTCCGATCGCGCACCAGAGATGCCCGGAGTCCGCACGACGAACCCGTCCGTGATCAGGGGACACGAAAGGGGGATCGTGCCCCTCGCAGGCTGGCTGGCACTGACGAACGCATCAATCCTGATCGGCTTGATCAACAGCCAGGCCACGACGGGCGTCGCCCTAGTTCTTCTGTTCAGCTCCTTCGTGATGCTGCTCCTGCACGCCTCGGTCGCATGGTTCAACTGGCCCAAGTTCCTCGTACCGCCGCACCTGCGTCACGACACCGGGTCAATCGTCGAGTGGTACGAGCACCGCCGAGACCTCCGCGCAGCCCTCGCCGAGGCCGCCGAGCGTGATGCCCTAGGACATCGTTCTGACCCTCGATAAGCCATGTTATCGAGGGTCAGGCCGGTAGACTGATGGCATGTCAGCCGAACTGGTCCCCGCCTCCGTGCCGCTGCCCGCCACGGTCGACTCCACCGTCTCGGACAGCACCCGGGACCGGCTCGACCGCTCGGTGCCGGAGAATACCCGCCGCGCCTACGCCCGCCAGTGGAACATCTTCACCGACTGGTGCGGCTCGACCGGGCGCACCCCGATGCCGGCCACCGCGCACACCCTCGCGGAGTACGTCAGCCACCTCGCCGACCTCGACCGCGCCCCCAGCACCATCGAGCAGGCCATCGCAGCGATCCGCACCGCCCACCGGACCGCCGGGCACCGCGGCCTGCCCGAGACCGACGCCGCCCTGGCCGTACTGAAGGTCCACCGACGGGACCGGGCCGCCGCGGGCAAGCGGAAGCGGAAGGCTCCGCCGGTCACCCTCAAGCCGCTCCGGGCGATGATCGAGGCCACCGACCCGAAGACGCCGAAGGGGCTGCGGGATCGCGCCCTGATCGTGCTCGGCTTCGCGGCGATGGCCCGCCGCTCCGAGCTCGCCGCGCTGCAGATCGAGGACATCCGGTTCACCGACGACGGGCTCACCGTTCTGGTGCGGTCCAGCAAGACCGACCAGGACGCTGTCGGTGCCGAGGCCCACATCCCGCACGGCGTCCACCCCGACACCGACCCCGTCCGCGTGGTCCGCGCCTGGCTCCAGGTCCTGGCGGAGCACGACGTCACCGCGGGTCCGCTGCTGCGCCGCATCAACCGCTGGGGCCAGCTGCAGCCCGGCGGGATGTCCGGGGCGGCCGTGAACGAGGCGGTGCAGCGGCTCGCCGAGGCCGCGGGCCTGGACGGCGCGGCGGACTTCACCGCGCACGGTCTGCGCGCCGGCGGTCCAACCGAGGCTGCGAAGGCCGGTCACCCGACCAGCTTCATCGCCGAGCACGGCCGCTGGTCCAAGACCAGCCCGCAGGTGCTGGAGTACATCCGGCCCGTCGAAAAATGGCGGGACAACCCGATGCGCGGCATCGGGCTGTGACGGGCCACGCTGGTACGACGGAGCGCTAACCGAGCAGCTTGGCCTTGGCTGCTTCGAACTCGGCGCCGGACAGGATGCCCTGCTGGAACAGTCGCCCGAGCTTGTCCAGCTCGTCGGCGACCGAGTAGCCCGGCGCCGTGGTCGGCGCGGTGGGCGTCGCCGAGGTGGCGGCCATCGCGGGGCGGACGTTGGCGGAGAGCAGGTTGCGCAGCTGCTCGTACCGGGCGCGCTGCTGCCAGGTGAACATGATCGCGTGCGTGTTGCGGGCCGTAGCCGCCGTTCGGTCGCCGTTGCCCGTCGAGGTCAGACCCCGCGGATCCGTGGCTGTCACGAAGTGGATGTGCCCGTTCCTGGCCCGGGTGGGTTCGAGGAAGTCCACCGCGACGATCTGCGGCCACGGGATGCTCGACGACCGGTTGCCGGTGAGCTTGCCCATGACGGTGCGGCTGATCTCGATCCGGTTCGGGTGCAGGGTCACCGTTGCCAGGTAGCCCTTGAACGGCAGGGGCTTCATGCCGGCGGGCGGCTGCTCGGGGAGCACTGTGGACCGCTGGCCGTTGGTCGGGACTGGCCGCACCGCCGGGGCCGGCTGGGTGCTGCGGGTCGTCTTGCCCGCGGACTTCCTGCCGCTGCCGGTGGTGTAGCTGAGCCCGGTACCCGGCGCCGAGACGCGGGTGGTCACCCGGCCGTTGGCGCGCTTGGTGACCCGGGCGCCCTTCACGCCGGCGCTGTAGCTGATGCCGGACTTGGACGCGGTGACGCGGATCGGTCCGGCCTTGAACGACTTGCGGTAGCTGAAACCCATGGCTGCCCCCTGGTGAGAGGGCCCCAGCGTGGCACCACAGCTCTGGTGATCGTCGCGGTGTTGCCGAGCCGTTACCCAGCGTGCTGGCCTTCGGCTGCTTTCAGGATGCCCGCTTGCCTGCTCGGCCGGACGATGGAGGTGGAGGCGATCGGCATGTACGAGATCCGCGCCCAGTACGGCCCTGCGAAACCGGCTCCCGACGGCCGCGCACTCCGGGGCCCCTTGCATCTCTGGCACATCTGCGAACCGCCGTCTCTCAAGGCGCTGTGTGATCAGCAACTGAGCTCCAGCGCCAAGACCTGGCCTATCGAGGACTGGAGCGGCTGGCTCCCGGGCGACGTCAGCGTCAACGAGAACCGGCGCTGCGCGGCCTGCGCGAACGCCTACGGCTCGGGCCCCGACGCCCCGACGCCGCTCTAGTCGCGGGGGTGCAGCCCCCAGGCTGGGCACTCCGGGTCGTGCGGCTCCTGCCCGCCGAGTCCTCGGCAGCGGGGGCACTTCGGCCGGTCCTCGCCGCTGGTGCCGCCCTAGGCGGAGGCGCTCCTGGGCCCGCGCGAGTCGTAGCGGCGCGTGGTCTACAGCTGTGGCCGGTGGCCGTACTCGCTGACCCAGCGCGACCCGAGCAGCACGATGTCCGCGGTCTCCACCGGCCGCCCGTTGGCCTGGTCGTAGTACGTGCGCATGATGGCCATGACCGGTGCTGCGGGCGCGCAGCCGAGTTGCTGGGCCTCGGCCCGGGTAGCCGTGCGGGCGCGGACCTGCTCGACCGGCACGCCGACGTCGACGCCGACCACCGCCATCCGGTCGGCCACACCGATACCGGCGTAGGGGCCGGCCTCCGGGAGCACGATCAGTGATCCGCCGGTGATGTCGAGCGGCTCCCAGCTCTCCGCGATCTGCACCGGCTCGCCGTTCGCCAGGTAGGTGTACCGGGTGTGCATGACGCCGTCGCCCACGGGGATCTCCAGGCGCGCGGCCACAGCCTCGCTGGCCCGGTCGGTGCCGGATTCGTGCTGCCAGCTGCCGACGACTCCCTGTTCGGCGAGCAGTTGGGCGACGGGTGAGCCCTGGCCGGCGCGGACGCGCTGACGGCGGAACATGACCGTCGGCGCTGCCTGGCTGCGGACGTAGTGGCCAGCTCCGGGGCGGGAGATGACGAGGCCCTCGTCGACGAGCAGCGCGTAGGCGCGCTGTCCGACGGTGCCGCTGTAGCCGAACTCGTCGGACAACTCGGTCAGCGAGGGGAGGCGCGCGCCCGCTTCGAGTGCGCCGGTAGCGATCCGGGTGCGGAGAGCGTCGGCGACCTGCAAATACGGCGGTGTCGCCTCGGTGTCGGTCACATTCACTCCCTAGCACGGTCGAGCGGTAGTGACAGGGTATCGACACCGTCGCTACTGTATTGGCACAGTCACACCGTGCTAATAGGGGTCGGTATGCAGCTCAGCACCCGTGCGTCCACATTGCTCGCCGAAGTCGAGGACGCGGCGCACGCCCCGGCGCAGGTAACCCGGGTCGGCGCACGCCTGCGCATCGCCGCACCCATCGCCGCCGACCTCACGATCGCTCAGTTCCAGTGCGCCTTAGAGGTGGTGCAGCGGGGCGACGACTGGGGCAGCACCAGCGCCAACGGCACGGTCATCGTCTGGTCCGAGATCAACGAGACGGAGGTGCCATGAGCCAAACCGTCGAGGTCTACCTGACCCCGTCCTGCCGCAGTGGAAAGCGTGACCCGAACTTCCCCTACGGGCACTCGCACTGCAACGCCCCGGGCTACGAGCATCCCGCGCTCGGCTGGATCGACGTTCCGTGCGGGTGCGACTGCCACACCAAGACCACGGAGGCGGCGCGGTGATGGGTGACTTCCTGGGCGAGGACCGCCCCTCGGACCTGCCGCGCGTGGCCAGCCTGACGGATCCGCTGACGTTCACTCCGCCGAAGCCGGTCCCGAACTGCTCCGAGTGCCAGCGCTACGTCCGGCTCGCCGCGAAGGTAGCCGGCGACGGGAGCGCCTCGACGGACGTCCGTGTGCTGCTGTCCCGCCACCTGACCGAGGACCACGCGGCGCAATGATCTCCCGTCCGGCCGGCCCCCTGCGGTGGTGCCGCGGCCGGACGGGGAACGCCGCCCGGGTCGCCTTGGTCTGCAGGGCACCCGGGCGGCACCAGACGGCCGCCCGTCGCCTGTGGAGGGACGACGGGCGGCAACACCTCGGGGTGCCGGCGTAGGCGCATCCGCCGGCACCCCCACCACCGAGGAGCAGCACCATGGACGTGGACGACGACGGACCGCCGGAGCGGCATCCGCTGCCGCTGTACGGGCCGCTGATCCCGAACGAGGTCCTCGGACCGTGCCCGACATGGTGCGACGGGATCCACGCACCCGCGGAGGAGTGGGGCGTCGGCCAGTACCACTCCGCCGCGCCCGTCGAGCTGGAGGTCGCCACCACAACGGGCATGCTGGCGCTGCGGGCGATGGCGGAGATCACCCAGTACCCGCGGGCCGAAGACCCAGCGAAGCGGCAGATCTACGTGTCGATGGCTTGGGAGGACGGCTGCCAAGAGTACGAGCCTGAGGACATCGCCAACGTCGCCGACGCCCTGGCCGTGTACGCCGAGCAGCTGCGCGCGCTGGCTGTGCGGGTTGTCGAGCTGCGGGCCGCTGACGAGGTGCAGCAGGCGCGGTAAAACTACGCGGATCGCTACAGCCGGGCCGACCGAAGGGTGTCCGCGGCGCCGGACACCCCCGCGTGAGGTTGCGACACCCCGCGGGGGAGTCACAAATCCCGGTAGTCCCGTGGGCAGAGTGAAGGTGATCGACGGGCCGCAGCCGCAGAGGCGACGTAGCGTTGAAGTCCCAGATGGGACGTGGTCACCATGTCGGATCAGCAACCCAGGACGCCCGGCCCGGAACCGCCTCCGGCGTCCACCCGATGGCAGCCGGGCGCGCTGCCGCAGAACACCCAGTGGCAGCAGCAGCCAACCGTGATCGCCCCGCCGGGCACCGTGGTGCCGAAGTCGCCGGGGATCGCCGTGATCGCGTCGCTCTTCCTGCCCGGCCTCGGCTCGATGATCAGCGGGAATGTTGCCATCGGCGTGATGATCCTGTGCCTGTGGCTGGCGTCGTGGCTGCTGACAGTGATCCTTATCGGCTTCGTCGGAGTGTTCGTGTTCTGGGTGTGGGGGATGGCCCAGGCATACCGTGACGCGGTTTCGTGGAACCGCCACCACGGCATGATCAGCTGAGCCGGCCTCCGACCCCGCACCAGGTGCGACCGACCCGGAGCAGGCGGACGCTGGAGCCATGACCGATCATCCCGAGCATTCCGCCGCCCATCGGCCGCACGTCGTGGTGCACCCCGTGGTCGAGGCCCCGCGGCCGTTCCGACGCGTCGACATCCTGGGCATGTACGTGGGCAGCGCGTACGGCGTCGTCGACGTGATCGAGTTCACCCGCCGCGCCGGACTGGACGACATCACCCTCGACGACCCGGAGTCGGTGCGGTGGCAGGGCGGCGGCCCCGAGGTGTGGAGCGTCGAATAGGGCCGTCGACACCATTCGGTTGCCCTGCCCGAGGTGGCCATCAGCCCGAGGGGCCCAGACCCTTGATTGCCTGACCAGGCAGGGGGAAGATGCTTGGTCCGGCCGGCGGGCCGGGGTCCGGGGCGACCTGGTGCTGAGCGGCCTCACGGTCGCCCCCAGGACCATTCGGCCCTGCGAGTCGTGACCCAGACGGTCACGGCCGGCCAGCACCCGAGGGGCACGCACTGGCGCGTACCCGTGCGACCCGGGCTGCGCGGCGGCACGAAGATCAGCGGGGAGGGAGGCGCAGCACCCCCGCCGCAGTAGCCGCTCCGGGCTGCTGGACGGTGCCGGATCACCCGCCTCCCTGCCTCCCTAAACAGCCATCTATGCAGGTCAGCCCGAGGGAGGCGGCCCAGGGAGGCGGTGAGGGAGAACTCCCCGCCTCCCCGGCCGCCTCCCCGGATCAAAACTCGTCGGAGTCGCCCTCCGCGGCCCGCTCGGCAAGGGCTTCCAAGACCCGATCCCGGCTGACGACCATGTTGCCGTTGGACTTGTACGGCGCCGCCCCGAACGGCTCCAGTGCCTGCTTGAGATCGGATGCGGTCCAGCTGCGGTACTCGGCCGGGTTGAGGACGGTCAGCCGCTGGCGGATGTCGTCGGTGCCGACGCGGGCCTCGTCGCCGATCACAGTGGCGATGTCGGCCAGGTGGTCGACCGGCGCGGCCGGCTCGACGCCGCGGGTGGTGACGCCGGAGCGCAGGGCCTTGGCGCGGTCGGTGATCTGCATGGCCTCCTCGTCGTTGACGTAGTGCGTGCGCACGTTCAGCGACACCTGGCCGGGCGGGAGCTGCACGCCGTCGCCGGCGACGACCAGCTGTCCCTTGTCCAGGCCCTGCCGCAGCTTGTGCGGCGCAGCACCCGCCTCGACCGGGGACTCGCCGAGCGCCATCTTGGCCTGCGACTCCGTGCCCAGGACCAGCGCGGCCCGGATGTGGTTGCCCTCGCGCGAACGCTTGGGCAGGTTCTGGTCGGTCGGGTCCTGGGTGCCCTCCCAGATCGTGACGTTCACCGCCCGCCCCTGGTCGTGGATGCCCTTCACGGCCTGGAAGTAGCGGCTGAGGGCCTTGGCGCCGCCGTAGGGCCGCTTGTCCACGCCGATGGCGCCGGAGCCGTAGGCGACCTGGGCCTCGTCGACGATGACGACCAGGGGCGGGAACACGGTGCCCTTGGGTGCCATCAGGCGGCGCTGCTGCTCGGCGAACACGGCCTCGACCATCTCGGTCACGGCGATGACGTGCTCGTCGGTCGGGCCCTCGATCAGGACCGAGGCCAGGCCCTCGAACATCTCCCAGTCCCCAACGCCCTTGAGGTCCCCGATGCGGAAGTCGACGGTGGGGTCGAGGGCGAGCCACAGCGCCAGGGCCCGCAGGCTGGCGGTCTTGCCCTGGTTGGACAGGCCGGTCACCAGCACGTGTTTCTGGAACAGGCTGAGGCTGGCGGCGTCGCCACGCAGGTCCAGGCCCCAGGGTGCGCGGCCTGTCTTGTAGCTGGCGGTCATGGTGGGGTCGGTGACCAGCGGCGAGGCGGGCACGGGCTCGTCCAGGGCGCCACTGTCCGCGATCCACAGACGCACGGTGCGGGCGGCAGGGGCGACGCTGATGTACAGCTCATGCTCGTGGCGGCCCATGTTCTCCGCCAGCTTCCGGCGCCGGTTCATGACGTCCTCGGTCGACGAGCCGGTGGGCAGATGGACGTCGACCTCGACCCCGCAGCCGGCCATGGTGATCGGGCCGAGCATCGCGGCCCCGGCGTCGCCCATCTCCTTGATGGAGGTGCGCAGCGGGGCGACGCCCAGGTCGCGCAGGGCGACGACGACGATCGACGGGGTGATCGGCGCGCCCTCATTGCTGAGCTTGCCGCCGGGCAGCATCCACGCCGGAGCCGCGCCGTGCTTACGGCCGACCGCCCACAGCGCCGCCAGGGCGACGAACGGGACCGCGGTCAGGGTCGGGTCCCACAGGAACGCGACGACGGCGCAGACCCACGCCACGGTGTCGACGGCGCCGGTGACCGGGACCAGGACGTCGGCGATCTGGTGCTCGGCAATCGCCATGACGATGCCGATGACGAGGAGCGTGCCGACGCCCAGGACGGTCGCGATGGCGGCGCCGCGGGCGACGTGGATCGGTGCGGCGAGCAGGTCCATGCGGCGCCGGTGGCGGGCGGCGCGGAACGAGGCCCCGCGCGCTTCCCACTCCTGCGCGGCCTCGACGTTGCCGACGGCCTCCGCCGCGCGGATCATCCGCTCGTACCGGGCCGCTGTACGCCCGTCCCAGGCCCGGCGGCCGGCGACCAGTCCGCCGGCGACCACGAACGAGGGGTGACGGACTAGGAAGCGGCCGAGCGCGGCCGTGCGCTCATGGGTGGCAGCCACCCGCACGGCACGGGTGCTACGCCGAACCAGCCCCGGGCGCCCCGGCGGAGCGCTGATGGCCTCGGCGGCCAGCTGCTCGGCGCCGGTGCTGATGACGGTGCCCTCGATGGGCTGGCGCGGCCCGGGGACCGTCTTGTCGAGCCGGACGGGCTGCGGGTGCCCGTTGACCCTGTCGGTGATGGCCATCAGCGGGACCTGACCTGTGCGGTCGGGTGCTTGGCCCGCCAGTAGAGGGCGGCGACCAGCAGGAGCAGGACGGCGCCCGGCTGGGCGACGATCCACGGCACCAGCACGGTGGTCGCGGGGACCACGACGGCGCGCAGCTGGTAGCAGAGGAGGAGCAGCAGGCCGAGCAGGAGCAGGGTCGAGGGGCGGGCGGTGCGGAGCATCGGTACCTCCGGAGGGTGGGGCCGGGCAGCGCGGCCTTCAGAGACTGAAGGGGCCGAGGCTGCCCGGACGGGGTGGGCTACTGCTTGGGTTTGGCCGCGGCGTGCGGTGTGGCCGAGTGGTGCGGCGTGAGGGTCACGTGGATGGCCGGGTGATGGGCCGGAGTGCTGGCGGCCTCGCCTCGGGCCATCAGGCAGACAGCGAGGAGAGCGACCGCGACGGCGGCTACGCCTTTGAAGGTCATGGCGGTCACCCGGCCGTGATGCGGGCGAGGGTACGGAAGACGGTCACAGGTATCCCTCGGTTCCGGCCTGGGCTTCGGCTTCCTGGGCCTGCTTGGCGGCACGGGAAAGGACGGTGCGGATGTAGGCGGTATCCACGGCGAGGCCGCTCTGAGCCAGGTGCAGGGCGATGTCGGCGGGCGTCGCCTCGGGGTGAAGCATCGATGATGCGGCGAGGATCGCGGCCGTCTTCGTCGCCGGGAGCGCGGCATCGTCCGACTCCGTGAGCTGGGGCGCATCATCAGGCGCATCACCGTGCATCACAGGCACCGGCCCCACCTGACCAGTCATGGCGGCGAGGTACTGGGCGACGTCGCCGGCGAGGTCGAACCACTCCGTGGCGCCAACCCGCTGCTCGGCGAAACGCAGGTGGAGATCCCGCTCCGTGCGCGCGTTGCCGTGGACGACCAGGAGCACGTCCTCCATACGCAGGCACAGGGTGTCGATGCGCCGCTTGAGGTTCTGCGACGTGCCGATCTTGACCCGGTCGCCGTTCTGCACGAAGTACACGATCGGCGGGTGCGCCGAGCCCAGGAGCGCAGCCACGTCGGCGACCCGGACCCCTGGCGTTCCCGCCAGCTCCCCGGTGGGCTGACGCCGCGACGCCTTGCGCTTCTGCTCCCTGTCGAGCGCGGCATGGACGACCTTGCCGAAGCTCTCCCGGGTGGCGTCGAGTTCCCGACGCAGCTGGGCACTGGTCCGCGAATCGGCCTGCAGCGGCTCACCCTTGGCGCCGACCGCGACGTGCTGCCCTGCGGCGGTGCCGACGCCCGGAGTACCGCGGCGGCTGGCTTCCATTGCGAGCAGCTGCGCGACGGCGTTGTCCTCGGTGCGCTGGACCTGTCGGCGGGCGGAGGCGACGGCGAGCTTCGCGGATGCCTCGGACAGGGTGATCTCGATCCACTGCCGGTCGGCTGCGGTGAGGGTGGGCTCGGTGACCTTCGCGGACACCCACCACAGCAGCTTGGCCAGGATGGAGACGGTGGCCCCGACGCAGGCGAGTGCGAGAGACCGCGACCGCATCCCTTCAACGAACAGGGCCGTCACGGTGACGGCGAGCAGGACCCACGAAAGCCTGTCTGCGACGCGTCGCCGGTCCGGCCGGTGGCGTGCGATGAACGCCAGCCCGAGGGCGGTGAGCCACGACAGGTCGAACAGGGAGGCGGCGAGGTAGGACACCCAGGTCGCGCCCAGGAGAGCGGCGATGCTGGTCGTACTCCAGATCACGGAGATCAGGGTGAGGGCCAGGACGATGCCGTGGACGCCCCGGACGACGATGGCGTCCCAGTCCTTGGGGGCCACGGGGACCAGGGTTTCCCTTGGGATGTCGACCATGACGGTGGTGCCGTCGATGGTGTGCGGCGTCCTGATGTACTCGGTGACGCTTTTGAACTTCACGGTCTACTCCAGGTGGTTCTGGTGACCGACCCTCAGCCCGAGGGTCGGTCGGTGGACGGTGTCAGTGGTCGGTGTCGGGCTGGGGGGTGGAGCGGCAGGTGCCGGCGTGGTCGTTGGCGGTGTCTCGGGCGTCGGCGTAGTCGGTGTGGCTGCTGTAGCGGCGCCGGATGGTGCAGCCGGCGCACTGCCAGGCGTAGACGGGGGTGTGGTCGCAGGGGTTGGGCTGCGGGTCGTAGGCGACGGTGAGGACGACGTGGGCGCCGCCCAGGGTGAGGAAGCGGGCGATAGTGCCCGGGGTGCTGGTCACGGTGGTGTCCTTCAGGTCCGCGGCACGGCGGTGACCTCGGCGGAACCTCCGCCACGCTGGCGGTGGTTTCTGCTGGCCTTCCGCCGGCCGCTGGGGTGGGTTGGGCTAGAACTTCACGACGGCAACGACACGGACATAGCCGGGCCTGTCGGGGACGGGTACGGGCTGGCCGGGCTCCACGGAGGAGAAGGCGATTTTGAGGCGGCACACCCCGAGCAGGACCACGTCGGGCGGGCCGATCAGGAGGACGGTCACGGCTCGCCGACCCTGCCGAGGACGGCGCGGAGGATGGCGTGGCCGACGAGGCCGAAGCCCTCGCGGTCCCGCCGCCGGCGGGTGACGGCGAGGTCGGAGAACAGGGCCGTGCGGTCCGGGGTGCGGCGGGGCTGCAGGCGGGCCAGGGCCGCCGTCTCGGTGGGCCGGGGGATGGGGAACTTGGCGGCCATCAGGACGCCTCCCCGACGGGGGGAGTGGCGTGCCGGGTGTAGGTCACCATCGACCAGCTCGCCCCGCCCCAGCGCCCTTCGATCCGCAGCACCTGAGAGAGGTGGCCGGCCGCCGCGGCGTAGCTGGACACGTGCACGTCCAACTCCAGGGCGGCGCCCAGCAGCCGGGTGGCGCGCTCCCCGTCGGGGTGGTCGACGGCGATGGACGGGCGGATGGTGTGGTCCAGTTCGATCTGCCAGACGATGGGCAGTTCGTCGAGTTCGAGGTGCGTGGCGAGCAGCAGGTGCAGGACTGTGGCAGACATCGACGCCGATGCGCGCGGCCGGGTGGTCGTCATCGCGGTCACCGGCCCGACAGGTACGAGCGGTACGCGGAGTAGTCCTCGGCGCTGGTGTCGCTGCGGTGGCAGTCGACGCACACCGGGTCGCCGTCACCGTCGGGGTGCAGGTCGCCGCAGTCCCAGGTGCGCTCGCAGACGGCGCACACGCCGGTGGTGTCCTCGGGCAGCAGGTCGACTGCGGCCTCGATCAGCGCCGCCACGTCCGCGAACTGTCCGGCCAGCGCCAGGAGCTCGCCGCGGGTGCGGCAGCGCTGGATCAGGGCCTCGTCGTGGTGCGCGCCCATGCCGAGGACGGACACGTGCAGGCCGGTGGCGGAGGCGACCAGCTCGGTGCTGACCTCCAGCTGTCCGGCGACGGCAACCTCGCCGAGTAGGCGGGTGCACTCCTCCGGGTGGCCCGCACTGTCGCACTCGGTCAGCAGGCACGGAGCGGTGGTCTCGGCGGCCTGTGCGGCGGTCCGCACGGCGGCGACCAGGGCCGGGCTCACCGGACACCGGCCAGGGCGTCGAGCTCGGCCGGGCTCTGGGCAGGCTGGGCGTGGTGCTTGCCAGCGTGGCCAGCCTGCCGTGTGCAGCTCTTTCCGTCGGCGCTGAAGTGTCCGCACTGCGGTCCGGCGTGAAGTCGGGCTAGCCGCCGCCGTGCACGGTCACGCTCGCGTCGGCACTCGCGGCATCCACGCGCCCCTTCGGGACCGACAACCGTGTTGGCCTCGTCGTAGGCGTGATCCTGCGGACACCGCGTCTTCCCGGCGTTGACCGCCGCGAGCGTGTGGCGCGACCGGAGGAGGTTCGTCCCGGGTGGCACGGCTTCCAGGTGGCCCACGTTGAGGCACCTCCGGTGCAGGCAGGTCGCACCGCCAGCGCAGGACGCGTCCCGGTTGTGGCAGGTGTGGTCGACGTGCAGGCCCTCCGGGACCGGGCCGATCAGCAACTCGTGAGCGGCACGGTGAACCAGGACGGGACCGCCGCCGAAGGACAGGACTCCGTAGCCGGTCCTCTTGGCCACGTGACCGGTCCAGATGTGGCAGCCGCCCCATCCGGCGGCGACCTTCTCCATGAGCCGGTCGATCAGCGGGCGGTCCGGCTGCAGGCTGGTGTAGTCGCCGGCCTGCTTGAGCGCCTTGAGGTGGCGCTGGTAGCAGGCGCCGCAGCGGCCCCGGCGGAGGCCGGTCTTATCGGGGTGTCCGCCGCAGTCGGCGCAGAGGTTGATGGTCATCGCACACCCGCCAGGGCAACGAACTCCGCGTTGACGGCCTCGGACGGGGTGTCCAGCTGTACGCGCCGGACCTTGAGGCTGGGGGCCGAGGAGCGCATCGGCACGACCCCGAGTCCCAAGCGTTTATACGTGGCCCGGATTTCCTCCAGGTCGGCCACCATGCGGCCGGACGGCTCGCGGGTGACCTCCCAGTCGCCGTACCTGCCCGGCATCAAGCGGCTGAGGACCTTCTTGCTGGCCCGCTTCTGCCGGTCGGCGGTGCGGGCGGCGTCGGCGGCGCGGAAGTAGGAGGCGGCTGCGGTCTCGATGTCGGCGACCGGCGGCATGTCCGCGTCGGTGAACAGCTCGGCCGCCTCGACCTCGGCCAGCTCGGGCTGCGTGGCCGGCTGGACCACGGGGGTGCGGAACTCGGAGGTTGCCGCGGTGACGCGGGCAACGATTCGAGTGGTGAACTCGCGGACGGAGCGGAGGCTCGACATGCGCGAGCGGGGTGCGAACGTGGTCTGAGGGGTGCGAAGATCCTGCACAGCCGTCTCCTTGTTTGCTCAAGGTGCTCGGTCAGGCCCTGCCCGGAGCTGGAATCTCCTGGTGGGGCCGCTTTCTCTGCTAGCGCGTTCAGTGGTGGAGGTGGTTGGCGGAGAACGTGCTCGCCTCCGTCGGACGGGGCGATCCACTGCTGGTGACCGGGCGGATGCGGGTGAGGGAGTGGGACAACGGGGAGGGGAAGGCCCGGGGCTACGCCGCCGAGATCGAGGCGACTGCGATCGGGCACGATCTGTCTCGCGGAACCTCGGCGTTCCGCCGGGCCGTGCGGGCGCGGCCCGAACTGGTGGCCAAGGCCTCGACGCGGGCCGCCGGGCCGGAGGAGGTACTGCCCGGCGACCAGGGAAAGGGGACACCGGCCGATCCGCGGTCCGCGGCACCCGCTCCGGTCCTGGTAGGAGCCGCCGCGGCGGGGGACGGCGAACCGGGTGTGTAACGGGTGTGTGAGCCCCGCCTCACCGGGGTACGGGGCGCCGCCCCGGGTGCGGCACAATGGAAGGCTGTAAACCAACCCCCTACGACGCCGGACGGTTCACCTTGGCTGAGTACATCTACACCATGCGCAAGGCACGGAAGGCTCACGGCGACAAGGTCATCCTTGACGACGTGACGCTCAGCTTCCTGCCTGGCGCGAAGATCGGCGTCGTGGGCCCCAACGGCGCGGGCAAGTCCACCGTGCTGAAGATCATGGCCGGCCTGGAGCAGCCGTCCAACGGTGATGCCTTCCTCTCCCCGGGCTACAGCGTCGGCATGCTCCTGCAGGAGCCCCCGTTGGACGAGAGCAAGACCGTCCTGGAGAACGTCGAGGACGGCGTCCGCGAGATCAAGGGGAAGCTCAACCGCTTCAACGAGATCGCCGAACTGATGGCGACCGACTACTCGGACGCGATGCTGGAGGAGATGGGCACACTCCAGGAGGAGCTCGACCACGCCAACGCCTGGGACCTGGACGCCCAACTGGAGCAGGCGATGGACGCCCTGGGCTGCCCTCCCGGGGACTGGCCGGTGAACAACCTCTCCGGTGGTGAGAAGCGCCGCGTCGCGCTCTGCAAGCTGCTGCTGGAGGCTCCCGACCTGCTGCTGCTCGACGAGCCCACCAACCACCTGGACGCCGAGTCGGTCCAGTGGCTGGAGCAGCACCTGGAGAAGTACGCCGGCACTGTCGTCGCCGTCACCCACGACCGGTACTTCCTCGACAACGTCGCCGAGTGGATCCTGGAGCTGGACCGCGGCCGCGCCTTCCCCTACGAGGGCAACTACTCCACCTACCTGGAGACCAAGGCGACCCGCCTCAAGGTCGAGGGCCAGAAGGACGCGAAGCGCGCCAAGCGCCTCAAGGAGGAGTTGGAGTGGGTCCGCTCCAACGCCAAGGGCCGCCAGGCCAAGTCCAAGGCCCGTCTGGCCCGCTACGAGGAGATGGCGGCCGAGGCGGACAAGATGCGGAAGCTGGACTTCGAGGAGATCCAGATCCCGCCGGGCCCGCGTCTGGGCAGCGTCGTGGTGGAGGTCAACAACCTCTCCAAGTCGTTCGGCGACAAGATGCTGGTCGACGACCTGAGCTTCACCCTGCCCCGCAACGGCATCGTCGGCATCATCGGCCCCAACGGCGCCGGCAAGACCACGCTGTTCAAGATGCTGCTCGGCCTGGAGGAGCCCGACACGGGCACCGTCCGCATCGGTGACACCGTCAAGGTCTCCTACGTCGACCAGACCCGTGCCAACATCGACCCCAAGAAGACGCTGTGGGCCGTCGTCTCCGACGAACTGGACTACATCAACGTCGGCCAGGTCGAGATGCCGTCCCGCGCCTATGTCTCGGCGTTCGGCTTCAAGGGCCCGGACCAGCAGAAGCCCGCGGGCATCCTCTCCGGTGGTGAGCGCAACCGCCTCAACCTGGCGCTGACCCTGAAGGTCGGCGGGAACCTGCTGCTGCTCGACGAGCCCACCAACGACCTGGACGTCGAGACCCTCAGTTCGCTGGAGAACGCGCTGCTGGAGTTCCCCGGCTGCGCCGTGGTCATCTCCCACGACCGCTGGTTCCTGGACCGGGTCGCCACCCACATCCTCGCCTACGAGGGCGACTCCAAGTGGTACTGGTTCGAAGGCAACTTCGAGTCCTACGAGAAGAACAAGATCGACCGCCTGGGCGCAGACGCGGCCCGTCCGCACCGCGCCACCTACAAGAAGCTCACCCGCGGCTGATCCAAGCGACACCCGCCCGCGACACCGCCGGGGCAGGCTCTGCGGCAGCAGATGACCGCACCGCCCGCCCCGGCTCCCTCCCAGCCCCGTTCTGGAGACCCACCGTGCCCCGCCACATATACGCTTGCCCGCTGCGCTGGTCCGACATGGACGCGTTCGGACACGTCAACAACGTGGTCTTTCTGCGCTATCTCGAGGAGGCGCGGATCGACTTCACCTTCACCAATGCCGGAGAGGCCGGTGAGAAGGCGTTCTCCGAGGGCTCCGTGGTGGCGCGGCACGAGGTCGACTACCTCCGTCCCCTGGTCTACCGGCCGGAGCCGATCATCATCGAGACCTGGCTGACCAAGCTCGGCAACGCCTCCTTCACGGTCGCCTACGAGATCAAGGACGAGGAGACCGTCTACGTCCGCGCCTCCACGATCGTGGTCCCCTACGACCTGGCCGCGGCCCGTCCCCGTCGGCTCACCCCCGGCGAGCGCGCGTTCCTGTTCGACTACCTGGAAACCGCAGCGGTAGCCGCGTGACCACCGTGACCGCGCTCCGGTTCGCCGACCCTGGGGAGCTGCCCGAACTGGGCGCCTTCCTCACCAGGCTGCTCCGCTACGACAAGGCTGCCGCCGTCCGGTTGCAGACCGCGAAGGGGGCCCTGGCCGTCTTCGGTCGGCTGCCGCTGGGCGAGAGCGGACCACTGGTGGTGCGGACCGTGCCGCTGGCCGAGGGCCAGGGGACAGAACTGGACACGACCGTCTCGGCGGGGCAGCTGCTGGACGGCATCGACGGCGATACGGATGGTGAGGGTGATGGCAGCGGCGTCTCCGGCACCGGCGACCTGATCCTCCCGCCGCCGGTCACCGGACCCTCCTGGGCCGGGCTGCTGCCGCCGCGCACCTCCTGGGAGCACGTCACCGACCTCGACACGGCCCTGCTGGACGCCGCCGTTCGGGCCGCGATCACCGAGTTCCGTCGGGACGGCGCCGACCCCGACGCCCTGGCCGAGTCGATCTGGTCCCGGCAGCTGCACCCCAGCGGGCTGACCATGCGCGCCGCACACGCCGCCCATCTGATCGGCCTGCTCCGGCAGTCCCGGACGCTCGCCCTGCACCGGCACCCCGCCTGGCTGCGGATCACCGCCCCACGCGGCGCAGTGATCATCCGCAGGGCTCCGGCCCTCGGCGCGGGCCTGGGCCTGTCCCCCACCCGCTGAACGACAGTCCGATGGACAACGGCCCAACGGACGACGGCCCGCTGAACAACGGCCCGACGACGCGGATGACGACGACGCAGATGACGCCGCCGCTTGACCCTCGACCTGGTCGAGCCAGCAGAGTCACGGCTGTGGAGAGCCAGACAGATTTGCTCAGCATCGGCGAGATGGCCCGAGCCAGCGGACTGACCGTCAGCGCCCTGCGGTTCTACGACGGCGCGGGAGTCCTGCTCCCGGTCCGAGTGGATCCGGGTACCGGCTACCGCTGGTACGGGCCCGACCAGCGCGCCGAGGCGCGACTGCTGGCCCGGCTGCGCCGGGTCGGTATGCCGTTGGCGGACCTGCGGCTGGTCCTGGCCGGTTGGGCCGGACGGGACGCCGCGCTGGTCTGCAAGCTGCTGGACGCGCATCTGCTGCGCCTGCAGGACGGCTTGGACGATGCCCGTCGTGAGCTCTCCACGGTCCGGGACCTACTCGCCCAGAGGGAGCACCACATGTCCGACACGCCCAGCACCACCGGCACCACCGCCCCCGTACGCCTGACGCTGCCCGCCCGGGCGCTCGCCGCCGCCCTGGACGCCGTCCGCTTCGCGGTGAGTACCGATCCCGAACTGCCCATGCTCGGCGGGGTCTGCTTCGACGTCGACCCCGAGGAGCAGGCCCTGCGCCTGGTGGCCACCGACCGCTACCGCCTCGCCCACGCCCAGGTCCCCCTCGGCAAGGGCGCGACCGCCCCCGCGACGCAGGTCCTGGTCCCGGCCGCGCTGGTGGACGCCGTCCGCGCGCTGCTCGACGCCGGTGACGAGGGGGTGCTGACCATCGAGCCCGAACGCGTCTCCCTGGAGGCCGGCGGCAGCCAGGCCGGCGGTCCGGTCCTGGACCACGACTTCCCCGACTTCCGCAGGCTCACCCGGCTGTCCCCGGGCCGCAGGCTGTCCGTGGACGTCCCCGGCCTGCGCGCGGCGCTGGCCACGGCCGAGGTCCGGACCAGCCGACGGGGCCAGGACAGCCGCGACTTCGACGTCGCAGTCCTCGGCATCTCGTCCGACGGCGTCCTCACCGTCGCCAGCCGGGACGACCACCCCGCAGCCCACTTCGCCGTCAACCGCGAGTTCCTGCTGGAGGCCCTCTCCGTCCCGGCTCGGGACCAGTTGGTGCTGGAACTGGGCGGCCCGGTCGCCCCGCTCGCGATCCGGCTCCCCGACGGCGAGCACGACTTCTCGCTGCTGATGCCGGTCCGCCTCGACGACGAGTGACGCTGCGCCGTCATCAGGCAGGGGTCTGCGTCGACGCTTCCGCCCCGGAGCCGGCCCCTGCCTGCCGTGCAGTGCACAATTCCTGACGCTTGATCAGCCCTGCTCCCGTGACGCCCGGCACTCCGCCGCCCTCCGATCGCCGGTCCCGGGACGGCGACCGCAACCGCGCCCGCGCCCGCAATGGCGGCCACCTGGGGTTGGCTCCCTCAGGTGTCATACGTTCGCATTGACCGTTTCCGGAACAGGCATGATGACCGGCTCCGCCGGAACGCTCCTCCCCGCCGCCACGCGCCCCCAGGACGTGCCGACCAGGACCAGGCCCGCGCCCACCATCCCCAGCGCCCCCAGCTTGTCCCCGCCGATCTCCACCCCGATCAGGGCCGCCCACAGCGGCTCCGTGCCCAGTAGCAGGCTGACCCGCGACGGCGAGGTCCGCCGCACCGCCCACATCTGCACGAAGAAGGCGAACACGGTGCACATCAGTCCGAGATAGAGCAGATCGGCCCACTGCCCGCCGTCGAACGTGGCCGCCAGCCGCCACGGCGCCGGACCGCTGAAGGGCGAGACCAGCACGAACACCCCCAAGCAGGTGGCGAGCTGAACGAAGGTCAGCGCGCCCGACTCGGTCCGGCGGACGGACTTCATCCGGTGCATCACCACCACGTGGATCGCCCGGATCACCGCCACCAGGAGGACCAGCAGGTCGCCGAGGCCCGGCCGCTCGAAGCCGGCGCCCTGGGTCAGCAGCGCCACGCCGACCACCGACAGCACCGCGGCGGCGACGAAGGCCGCCGAAGGCCGGGTGCGGGCCAGCAGGCTCTCCACGAGCGGAGTGAACACCATCGTCAGACTGATGATCAGACCGGCATTGGTGGCCGAGGTGTGCACCACCCCGTAGGTCTCCACGAGGAAGATGGTGGCGAGGATCAGCCCCAGGACCACCCCGCCGCGTATCTCACGCAGCGTCAGCCGGCGCAGCCGTCCGGCCACCAGCGCCGCCATCGGCAGCAGTGCCACCAGGAAGCGCAGCACCAGCAGCGGGACCACGGTGTCACCGGTCGCGATGGTCTTGACGGAGAGATAGCTGGATCCCCAGATCGCCGCCACCACCAGCACGGGCAGATCGGTCAACCAGAGGCGCGGGGCACGGGGCGGTGTAGGCATGGCGCTCATCCTGGAGGTACCGAGCTCGTCCCCGCCCGGGATTTCGCATCCCGGACGGCCAGGACCGGCCCGGACCGGCCCGACCGGGTTTGTCGGTACCCGGTGGTACGTTCCGCACACGAGGCGGGAAGCGCCGAACAGCCGGCGGGAACCGTCGACGGCGACAGCCGGCGGGCAGCGAGAGGACGGCAGGTGGCGGCGCAGCGGGTCGCGGTGGCGGCGGAGCAGGACGGCCCGGGCGGGCGGCTGCAGCCACTGGACGAGAGCGGGACACCGCTGGACGGGCCGGTGCGGGTGCCGGACCTGGCCGCCGCGATGGCCGAACGGGAGGCGGCCGAGTCCCCCCGGTGGGTGTGGGCGGCGACGGACGAGGTGTACGGGCGGCTGCTGCCGCGACTGGCGGAGCGGCAGCCGGCGAAGAACCGGCTGGCCCGCTGCCATGACCTGAAACTGGTCGAGCCGCTGCTGCTCGGCCTGGAGGACCGCTACGGGCAGCCGCGCTCCCTCGGCGCGGCCTGGGCCCGGCTGCACGGGCTGCCGGTCCCCGCCGACCTGCCGGAGGGTCCGGCCGCGACCGACAGCGACCAGGACTCGCTGTTCGCGCCGGACCGCAGCCTGCTGCCGCCGGGCACCGACCCGCTGGAGGCCCTGGTCGCCGTGCACGCCGAGCAGCAGCGCCGGATCGCCGCGAGCGCCGAGCCCGGCCGCACCCGGCTGCTCTGCGCCGCGGAGTCCGCGGGCGGCCTGGTCGCCGCCGAGATGGGCTTCGACGGGCTGCCCTGGAGCGCCCGGGTCCATGACGACCTGCTGTACGACCTGCTGGGCCCGCGCCCGCGCGGCGGCGCCCAGCCGGCCAAGCTGGCGGCACTGGCCCACGACCTGCAGGAGGCCCTGGGGGGCAAACCGCTCAACCCCGACTCCCCCAGCCAGGTGCTGCGGGCCTTCGCCGAGCAGGGCGTCTCGCTGACCACCACCCGCAACTGGGAACTGCGCAACGTCGACCACCCGGCCGCGCCGCTGCTGCTGCGCTACAAGGAGCTGTCCAGGATCCACGCCGCGCACGGCTGGGCCTGGCGCGACACCTGGGCCCGCGACGGCCGGTTCCGCCCCGAGTACGTGGTCGGCGGCGTGGTCTCGGGCCGCTGGGCCAGCCGGGGCGGCGGGGCGCTACAGATCCCGCGGATCCTGCGCGGTGCCGTGGTCGCGGACCCCGGCTGGCGGCTGGTGGTGGCGGACGCCGGACAGTTGGAGCCGCGGGTGCTGGCGGCGATGTCCAACGACCCGGGCATGATCCGGGCCGGCGCCGCCGGCGACCTCTACGCCGGACTGGCGGCCGAGGCGTTCAAGGGCGACCGGGCCCGGGCCAAGCTGGGCCTGCTGGGTGCGATGTACGGGCAGACCACCGGCGAGACCGGGCAGTTGGTCGCGGTGCTGCGGCGACGCTTTCCGCAGGCCATGGGCCTGGTGGAGGCGGCCGCGCGGACCGGCGAGGCGGGCGGGGTGGTCCGGTCCCAGCTGGGCCGGGTCTGCCCGCCGCCGTCGGCCGGCTGGCTGGACCAGACGGCGGGCGCCTTCACCACCGACGAGGGCGACCTCGACGGCACCGGCACCGCCGCCGGCGGCAACGCGGCCCGCGACGCCCGCTCGCGGGGCCGCTTCACCCGCAACTTCGTGATCCAGGCCAGCGCCGCAGACTGGGCCCTGGCCCTGATCGCCGGGCTGCGACGGCGGCTCGCGGCGATCCCGGTGGACGTCCCCGGCGACCGTCCGCGACTGGTCTTCTTCCAGCACGACGAGGTGATCGTGCACACCCCGGCCCAGCTCGCCGACGCCGTCCGGGCCGCCGTGGCCGAGTCCGGCGAGGAGGCGCGCCGACTGGTGTTCGGGGCGACCCCGGTGCGCTTCCCGCTGGACACCCATGTGGCCGTCAGCTACCTGGACGCCAAGGGCGGCAGCGACGACGACTCCGACGAGGAGGACTGACGGCCTGTCGGACAGCGCGCCGGGGCCGACTTGAAGTGTTCGACCACATGCGTACACTCATGAGTGTTCGCAAATCATCGAACACTTACTTCGGGGGTACACCATGCGTGCAGTCGTCGTCGAACAGCTCGGTGCGCCGGAGGTGCTGACTCTGCGTGAGGTTCCGGCACCGCAGCCGGGGCCGGGACAGGTGCTCATCGACACCGCCTACGCCGGGATCAACTTCGCCGAGATCAAGGCCCGGTCCATCGGCTACCGGGTCACCGGGCTGCCCTTCGTCCCCGGCCTCGAGGTGTCCGGCCTGGTCCGCGCCGTCGGCGAGGGCGTGACCGGATTCCGGCCCGGGCAGCCGGTCGTCGCCTTCCTGGACAACGGCGGCTACGCCGAGGCGGTCGTCGCCGACGCCGCCCGCACCTTCGCCGTCCCCGAGGGGCTCGATCTGCGCGACGCCGCGACCCTCCCCTCGGTGCTGCCCACCGCCTACGCCCTGGTGCACCACGCCGGACGGCTCCGCGCGGGCGAGACCGTGCTGGTCCAGGGCGCGGCGGGCGGCGTCGGCACGGCGCTCGGCCAGGTGGCCAGGCTCGCCGGGGCGGGACGGGTGTACGGCGTGGTGTCGCGCTCCGACAAGGCGAAGTACCCCCTGGACTTCGGCTACGACGAGGTGTTCACCGGTGCCGACTTCGACGGGCAACTGGCCCGCGCCACCGGCGGCCGCGGCGTCGACCTGCTGCTCGACCCGGTCGGCGGCGACACCTGGCGGCGCGGGCTGGCCTCGCTGGCCCGCTACGGACGGGCCGTCTCCTTCGGCAACGCCAGTGACGCCGAAGCCTGGAGCGCCGGCTTCGCCGACCTCGCCGCCAAGGCCCTGTCGGTCTCCGCCTTCAGCATCCTGGGCCTGGCCGCCGCCGACCCGCAGGGCCTGCGCGACCTCACCGACGCCGCGTTCGGCCTGGCGGCCGGCGAAGGCGTACGGCTCCCGGTCACCGCCGAGTTCCCGCTGGAGCAGGCCGCCGAGGCGCACCGCCTGGTCGAGAGCCGCAGCAGCACCGGCAAGCTGCTGCTCCGCGTCGACAGGCACTGACACGTCACCACCCGCCGACGCGTCAACACCCGCCGGCCGGCGGACCATACTGGGTCGGGTGATCAGCACTCCGCGGCTTCACCTCCCCGCCGTCACCCCCACCGCGGCACTGGACCTCGCCTACGGGGGCGGCGGCGGGTGGGCGTGGCTCGGGGACGGCCCCGGCGAGGGGACCCGGTCGATGGCCGGAGCGGTCGCCCGGGCGGACGAGGTCGGCTGGCACCGTCCGCCGTGGGGGCTCTACGCGATCATCCGCCGCGAGGACGGCCCCGCCATAGGCAGCATCGGCTTCCACGGACCGCCCGCCGCGGACGGCACCGTGGAGATCGGCTACGACCTGGTCCCGCAGGCCCGCGGCGCCGGACACGCCACGGAGGCCGTGCACGCGCTCACCTCCTTCGCCTTCGTCGACCCCGCCGTCCGCAGCGTGCTGGCGCTCACCTCACGGGAGAACACCGCCTCCCAGCGGGTGCTGGCCCGCAGCGGCTTCGTCCGCGCCGAGGAGGACCCGGACGGGCTGCGCCGATATCGGGTCGACAGGTGAGGGGGCCGTTTGCGTAGGCTGGAGCACGCAATGGGTACCCCGCAGAGCTCCGCCGCCGTCGACTCCTCCGCAGTCGCCCCCTCCCCCGCCGCTCCGGCCGGCGATTCCGCACGCCCCGACGCCCCCGCGGAGGCCCCTTCGGGCACCCCGGCGGAGGCTCCCGCGCGACGTCCGCGCGGCAGGCGCTCACGCGGCGGCGGCCGCCGGAGCGAAGGCGTCGACGCCCCGCGCCGGGACACCGGGGAAGGCCGGGACGGCGACCCTCGGCGCCGGGACCCCGACGCCCCGCGCAAGGACCGTGACGGCCGGGACGGCCACGGCGGCCGGGACAGGCGCGAGGTCCGCGAGCGCCGGAACACCGCCCCCGCGACGGCCACCCTGGCCGAGCTGATCGCCAAGCTCCCCACGCTGACCCTCCGGGACGAGGAGCGGCTCGGCCGCCGCCTGGAGAGCCTGCGCAAGCAGCGCGAACCCGAGAAGCGCGAACGCGCCCAGGCGGCCGTGGCCGCCGAGATCGAGGCCGCCGAGCTGCGCGTCGCCAACCGCCGTGCCTCCGTCCCCACCCCGACCTACCCGGAGTCGCTGCCGGTCAGCGCCCGCCGCGAGGACATCCTCGAAGCGATCAGGGACAACCAGGTCGTGATCATCGCCGGTGAGACCGGCTCCGGGAAGACCACCCAGATCCCCAAGATCTGCCTGGAGCTCGGCCGCGGCGTCCGCGGCCTGATCGGCCACACCCAGCCGCGCCGGATCGCCGCCCGCACCGTCGCCGAGCGCGTCGCCGAGGAGCTGGGCACCGAGCTGGGGAGGACCGTCGGCTGGAAGGTCCGCTTCACCGACCAGGTCGGTCCCGAGACCGCCGTCAAGGTGATGACCGACGGCATCCTGCTCGCGGAGATCCAGAACGACCGCCTGCTGCGCCAGTACGACACTCTGATCATCGACGAGGCGCACGAGCGCAGCCTCAACATCGACTTCATCCTGGGCTACCTCAAGCAGCTGCTGCCCAAGCGCCCCGACCTCAAGCTGGTCATCACCTCGGCGACCATCGACCCGGAGCGCTTCGCCCGCCACTTCGCCGACTCCCGCACCGGCGAGGACGCCCCGATCATCGAGGTGTCCGGCCGCACCTACCCGGTCGAGGTCCGCTACCGCCCGGTGGTCGAGGAGGGCGACGAGGACGGTGAGGACGGTCCGGACCGCGACCGCGACCAGGTCCAGGCGATCTGCGACGCGGTGGACGAGCTCGGCGAGGAGGGTCGCGGCGACATCCTCGTGTTCCTCTCCGGGGAGCGCGAGATCCGCGACACGGCGGACGCTCTGGAGAAGCAGAACTACAAGTTCACCGAGGTCGTCCCGCTCTACGCCCGGCTCTCCTCGGCCGAGCAGCACCGGGTGTTCCAACCGCACAGCGGCCGCCGCATCGTGCTGGCCACCAATGTCGCCGAGACCTCACTCACCGTCCCCGGCATCCGCTACGTCATCGACCCCGGCACCGCCCGCATCTCCCGCTACAGCCACCGCACGAAGGTCCAGCGGCTGCCCATCGAAGCCGTGTCGCAGGCCAGCGCCAACCAGCGCAAGGGCCGCTGCGGCCGTACCTCGGACGGCATCTGCATCCGGCTGTACTCGGAGGAGGACTTCCTCTCCCGCCCCGAGTTCACCGACCCGGAGATCCTGCGGACCAACCTGGCCTCGGTCATCCTGCAGATGACCGCGGCCGGCCTGGGCGACATCGGCGCCTTCCCGTTCCTGGAGCCGCCGGACCGCCGCAACATCAAGGACGGCGTGGACCTGCTCCAGGAGCTGGGCGCGCTGCAGACCAGCGGCAGGGTCAACACCCTCACGCCGGTCGGCCGCAAGCTCTCCGCCCTGCCGGTCGACCCCCGGCTGGCCCGGATGGTGCTGGAGGCCGAGAAGCACGGCGTGGTCCGCGAGGTCATGGTGATCACCGCCGCGCTGTCCATCCAGGACCCGCGCGAGCGCCCGGTGGAGAAGCGGGCGCACGCCGACCAGCTGCACGCCCGCTTCACCGACCCGACCTCGGACTTCCTCACCTACCTCAACCTCTGGCGCCATCTGAAGGACCAGCAGAAGGCGCTGTCCTCCAGCCAGTTCCGCCGGATGTGCAAGTCGGAGTTCCTGAACTACCTGCGGATACGCGAGTGGCAGGACATCGACGCGCAGCTGCGCCAGGTGGCCAGGTCGCTGGAGATCGAGCTGGGCCACCCCGCCGACGAGGTGGACGGCGACGCGGTGCACCGCTCTCTGCTGGCCGGGCTGCTCTCCCACATCGGCCTCAAGGACGCCGAGAAGCAGGAGTACTTCGGCGCCCGCAGCGCCAAGTTCGCGATCTTCCCGGGCAGCGCGCTGTTCAAGAAGACGCCGCGCTGGGTGATCGCCGCCGAGCTGGTGGAGACCTCCCGGCTGTGGGCCCGGATCGCCGCCAAGGTCGAACCCGAATGGATCGAGGAACAGGCCGCCCACCTGCTCAAACGCAGCTACAGCGAACCGCACTGGGAGAAGGACCGAGGCCAGGTGGTGGCCTTCGAGAAGGTCACCCTGTACGGGGTGACCCTGGTGGCCCAGCGCAGGGTCGGATACGGCTCGATCGACCCCGAGCTCTCCCGCGAGCTGTTCATCCGCCGGGCCCTGGTCGAGGGCGAGTGGCGCACCCACCACCGCTTCTTCCACGACAACCGCAAGCTGCTGGACGAGGTCGAGGAGCTGGAGAACCGGGCCCGCCGCCGGGACATCCTGGTCGACGAGGAGACCCTGTTCGACTTCTACGACCAGCGGATCGCCTCCGACGTCGTCTCCGGGGCGCACTTCGACAGCTGGTGGAAGAAGACCCACCGCACCCGCCCCGACCTGCTGACCTTCACCCCCGACCTGCTGGTCAACGACAACGCGGCCACCGTCACCGAGCGGGACTACCCGTCCGTCTGGTATCAGGGCGACATCGCGCTGCCGCTCACCTACCAGTTCGAGCCCGGCGCGGAGGCGGACGGCGTGACCGTCCACATCCCGCTGACCCTGCTCAACCAGGTGCGGCCGGTCGGCTTCGACTGGCAGATCCCGGGCCTGCGCGAGGACCTGGTCACCGCGTTGATCCGGTCGCTGCCCAAGGCGCTGCGCCGCAACTTCGTGCCGGCCCCGGACTACGCCAAGCACCTGATGCGCGGGCTGGGCAAGCTCGACCCGTCCACCCCCTCCACCGAGGACAAGCCGCTGGTGGAGCTGCTGGAGTGGGAGCTGCACGAGCTGCGCGGCATCCCGGTCCCGCGCGAGAGCTGGAACTACGACGCGGTCCCGGACCATCTGCGGATCACCTTCCGGGTGGTGGACGAGAAGAACCGCAAGCTGGCCGAGTCCAAGGACCTGGAGACCCTCAAACTCGACCTGCGCAGCCGCACCCAGGCCGCCATCGCCGAGGCCGCCGGCGGTCTGGAGAAGCGCGGGCTGACCGACTGGACCATCGGCGAGCTGCCGTACACCTTCGAACAGAAGCGCGGAAAGCAGACCGTCAAGGGCTTCCCGGCCCTCGTCGACGACGGCGACTCGGTGTCGGTACGGCTGCTGGACACGGTGCGGGCACAGCAGCGGGCGATGCTGGCCGGCACCCGCAGGCTGCTGCTGCTCGGGGTGAACTCCCCCGTCAACGCGATCCAGTCGCGGCTGGGCAACGGCGCGAAGCTGGCCCTGGCGGCCAATCCGCACGGCAGCACCGACGCCCTGTTCGCCGACTGCCTGACGGCCGCCGCGGACCGGCTGATCGCCGACGCGGGCGGTCCGGCCTGGGACGAGGAGTCCTACAAGCGGCTGCGGGACTCGGTGCGCGCCGAACTCTACGACGTCACCGCCGACACGGTGGTCAAGGTCGCCAACATCCTCGCGGTGAACCACCGGGTGACCGAGCGGCTCAAGGGCATCAGCAACAGCCTCGCCGTGCTCACCGGCCTCACCGACGTACGGGCCCAGCTCACCGAGCTGATCCACCCCGGCTTCGTCGCCGAGACCGGCCAGCGCCGGCTGCCGGACCTGCTGCGCTACCTCAAGGCGATCGAACGCCGGCTGGTCAAGCTCCCCGAGGACCCGCATCGCGACCGGGACCGCACGGTCGCGGTGATCCGCATGCAGGACGCCTACGCGGAGCTCCTGGCCCAACTGCCGCCGGACCGCCGCGACGAGGACGGCGTGCTGCAGATCCGCTGGATGATCGAGGAACTCCGCGTCAGCCTGTGGGCCCAGCCGCTGGGCACCCCGTACACGGTCTCCGAACAGCGGATCCTGAAAGCCGTCGAGGCCCTCCGCTGACGCGGAGAGGTGCGGGACCTCAGCTCTTCTGTTCCAGCACCGGCCGCAACCGCGTCAGCAGCTCGAACAGCACGCTCCGCTCACCATCGCTGAGCAGGTCCAGTGCCTGGTGCGTGGTCTGCATGTCCGCGCGGACCGCGCGGATCGCCGCCTCCCCCGCCTCCGTCGCGGCCACGATCTTGATCCGCCGGTCGCTGGCCCCCACCTCCCGCCGGACCAGCCCGCGCGTCTCCAGCCGGTCGACCAGCCCGGTGACATTGGACGCGTCACAGACCAGCTGCTCCGCGATGCCGCGCATCGGCAGCGGCTGCCGCACCAGCACCGCGAGCGCCTTGGCCTGCACAGACGTCAGTCCGTGCCTCGCGGCGACGGCGGCGAAGTCCTGGTAGTAGGCGTTCCCTATGGCGGCGAACTCCTCGATGAGGTCGGCCTTGGTCGGGACGGCGGGGGCGGTGGCGGACTGCGCGGTGGTGCCATTCATGCCATCGAGGGTACTGCAACAACTTGACGTCATCAATCATTCTTGCCTCAGGGGCGCACAGCATCAGCTGACCCGGCGTTACTGGCCTGTGTCTGAGCCGTGATCGAGGTGCCGCCCTCGGCGGGAACCCGGCCAGGGCGATCCACGTCACACTCGCACGAGGGGGCGTCGGCACCCGACTGACGAGGAGGCGGATCACCATGACACAGCTGGATCGGCGGATGAACGGGGCGCCGCAGGACACCCCGGCGGCGGGACCCCGCCGGAGCCGGACCCGGCTCGCCCTGCTGCTGTCACTGCTGGGCCTGGCCTGCCTCGCCGGCGCGGCCGTCGCGATGGTGCTGCTGTTCTCACCCTCCGCCTCGGCCTTCGGCGGCTGCGGCGGAGCGCCCTGACAGCAGGTACGGCAGTCGCGGGGCGAGGAACCTCCGGGGGAACTCGTCCCGCAGCCGCCAGAGTCCGGCGTCGACCACGAAGTGCGCCATCACCACGCCCAGGTAGGCCCCGTACACCGCGCGGGCCGGGGCCGGGCCGGTGTGCAGGTGCGAGGCCAGATTCAGGGCCAGGCCCAGGATCAGGCCGATGTTCAGCAGGACGCCCAGGGATATCAGCCGCAACTGGCGGCCGCCGGGGCCGCCGCCCGCCACCAGGCCCATGATCAGCAGGTACTGGAAGCCGTGCGCCGCGGTCAGCCCGGCGACGGCCGCATAGGGCGAGTCGAACAGGAACACCGGTAGGAAGAAGGCCAGCGAGGTCAGGTAGACCGCGCTGACCGGCACGGGCCGCCCGGCCCGGGGACGGCGCATCAGCTGGACCGCGCCGTAGCCCGCGCCGAGCGCGTACGCCCACGCTGCGAGCGGGAAGAGCGCTCTGAGCGCGGGCGCGTTGCTGAGCGACAGCAGCGCGGGGTGGCACAGCAGCCCCGCCGTCCCGGCGATCCCGGTCCCGGTGAGGGCCAGCCGCTCGCCGGTCCGCAGCGGCCCGCAGCCGTAGGCGCCGGAGGCGAGCGCGGCCAGACCGAGGTTCTGCTTCTGGAAGTGGAAGAACTGCCAGGCGAAGAAGGCCATCAGGACCAGTACGAAGGCCCGCGCCGGGACCAGGGCCGCCAGTACGGCCGTCGCCGCGATCAGTGCCGCCGGGGCCACCAGGTAGCGGCCGGGGTTGGCCCGCAGGTGCTGCCGCACCTCGGGCACCGTGTAGAACCAGCCGGTGCTGGCGACATGGACCGAGGAGCCCACGAAGAGCAGCAGCCCCAGCCCCGCGCCGGGGGCCGTACCCGTCCGCGGCGCCACCAGCACCGCACCGAGCAGCGGACCGAGGGTGAGCAGCAGGGTGGCGGCCAGCCAGGACCGGCGCAGCGAGCCACCCGCTGCGGGTCCGGTCGCCACCGGGGCCCCGGCCGTCGGCTCTGCTGTCGGCATCGCGCCAGTCTAGGCGGGCCGCACGGGCGCCGGAGCCACCGCGAAGCCGAACGCCGAAGGAGCGGCCCGTCCGCGAACCGGCGCGGGCCCCTGGCGCACCGTCAGGCGGCGTGCCAGGGGCCCGGGAGAGCGTGGGCGGTCAGTTCCTGGACCTGGCCTGCGGCCAGAACGAGGCGCCGGCGCCGACCACGACCAGCGCGCCGACCAGCTGCAGCAGGTGTCGGATCCAGTCGACGCCACTGGTGTGGCGGACCCCGATCCAGGAGGCGAGCAGATTGCCGAGCAGCGCGCCGACGATGCCGCAGATCACGGTCAGCCAGAACGGGATCGCCTGCTTGCCGGGGAGGAGCATCTTCGCCAGGACGCCCAGCACGGCGCCCACGATCACGATCCAGACGAGCTGAAACATGTGGATCCTCCTCGGTCGATCTGTCGCCCAAGCCTCGGACCCGGCGGCAGCGGTCGCACTCCGGCGCGGACCATCCGGGTGACGCCCCGCGGGCCATCGTGGTCACGCCCCCGGCCACCGCGGTCCCGCCTCCCTGGCCAGCAGCAGCAGCGCGGCGTCGTCCCGCAGCGATCCGCCCGCGTGCCGGAGCAGATCGGCGTAGACGCGGGCGACGGCCGCCTCCACGTCGCCGCCGCTGTCGGACACCAGCGCGGGGGCGCGCTGCGCGAGCGGGTAGAAGTCGCCCGCGCCCCTGAGCCTGGCCTCGACCACCCCGTCCGTGCAGAGCACCAGCACGTCCCCGGGCCCGAACGGCACGGTCCAGGGCTGCGGCCCGCCGGAGGCGAGGTGGGCGAGGCCCAGCGGTACCCAGGGGTCCGGGGGGTTCAGCAGCGTCCCGCTGCCGTCGGCCGAGACCAGCAGCGGTGGAACGTGTCCGCAGTGCAGCAGTTCGACGGAGTCGCGTTCACCGAAGCCGACCAGCATCGCGGTGATGAACTCCCCCGAGGGCACATGCCGCATCACGCTGGCCTCCAGCCGCCGGGCCACCCCGGTCAGCCCGGGCTCGTCGTAGGCGGCCTCACGGAAGGCGCCGAGCACCACGGCGGCGGACTGCACCGCGGCCAGTCCCTTGCCGCGGACGTCGCCGATGATCGCGCGCACCCCGTACGGGGTGTCCAGCACTCCGTACAGGTCCCCGCCGATCTTCGCGGCGTCGGCGGCCGAGACATAGCGGGCGGCCAGCCGGATGTCGCCGACCATCGGCTCCGGCGGGCGCAGCAGTGCCAGTTGGGCGGCCTCGGCGACGGTGCTCATGGCGACCAGGTGCCGGGTCCGGATGATGCGGAGGTGCGCGATCACCACACTTGCGGCGGACAGCGCGACATAGGAGACCAGGGTGCCGTAGAAGAGCCGCCGGTCGTACTGCTGGTCCAGCCCGTCGTAGCGGCTCAGCACCACCAGCAGCGCCATGCCGAGGGCGCTGGTCAGCACCAGTTCCAGCGGGTAGAGCGTGAGTGCGGCGAGCGGCGGGACCACCGACAGCAGCGAGGCCAGGTAGGTGTTGTCCCCGGCCAGCACGTCCAGCACCGAGACCAGGGTCATCACCAGGCAGGGGGCCAGCAGCCGCACCCAGAGCCTGGCCTTGAGCACCGCGGCCGCGTCGTAGCCGAGCGCGTAGGTCCCCACCTCGCCGATGCGCGGCTGGTTCCGGTCCGGCTGATCCCCTGTCACACCGTGAATCTACCCGAATACTGGATAAACCAGGGCATAGTGTTCACCCGCCCAAATCCCACCCGACTATTCCCGCCCTCTACGTGGGCCATATCACCGCCGTCAACGCATACCTACGATGGCGTAGCTCACTTGAGGTGGTGAAGTATTTTCGCCATGGCCGCGCAGACCGATCCTCCCGTGTTCACCTCCTACGTCGCCCTCGGGGACAGTTTCACCGAGGGCCTCAACGACCCTGACCCGGACGGCGGCTTCGCCGGTTGGGCCGACCGGCTGGCCCGACTGCTCGCCGAGGACCGCCCGCGCACCCCCGAGGGCCCGCACGACTTCCGCTACGCCAACCTGGCGGTGCGCGGCCGACTGCTGGACCAGATCGTCGACGAGCAGGTGCCGGAGATCGAGCGGATGCGGCCCGACCTGGTCAGCTTCACCGCCGGCGGCAATGACATCCTGCGGCCCGGCAGCGACCCGGACGAGGTCGCCGAACGCTTCGAGGCGGCCGCCGTCCGGCTGCGCGGGTCCGCCGGGACCGTGCTCATCTGCACCGGCTTCGACACCCGGGACACCCCGGTGCTCAAGCATCTGCGCGGCAAGATCGCCACCTACAACGCCCATCTGCGCGCCATCGCCGACCGCAACGGCCTCGCCGTCACCGACATCTGGGCGCTGCGGCCGCTGCGGGAGCGGCAGGCCTGGAGCGAGGACCGGCTGCACCTCTCCCCCGAGGGCCACCAGCGGGTCGCGTTGCTGGCAGCCCGGGCGCTCGGCCTGGACACTGTCGAGGCCCCGGACGCCCCCTGGCCCTCCACCCCGCCGCACACCCCGGCCGAGCTGCGCCGGGAGAACCTGCACTGGGCCCGCGAGCACCTGCTCCCCTGGGTCGGCCGCCGGCTGCGCGGGGAGTCCTCAGGGGACACGGTCTCCGCCAAGCGCCCCGACCTGCTACCGCTCGGCTAGCGCCGCCCCGATGCGTCCGCGTCGCGCACCCGCCAGGCCCGCCCCTTCCGAGGAGCGGGCCTCCGGCGTTTCCGACGGGCGCATGTGAACAGATGGTGTTCATCTGGTTACCCTCTGTATCGGGTGGCCGGGATCACCCGATATCCGAAAACCCTTGGCCGACGCTTCTGCGGAATACCCCCTAGGGGTATGGTGTTGGATAAGCGAGCGAGCAAGGAACGACCCCTGGAGGAACACATGTCCACTGCCGTCTTCACCGTATCCGGCATGAGCTGCGGTCACTGCGAGAAGTCGGTGAGCGAGGAGATCAGCGCCCTGCCCGGGGTCACCGGGGTCAGCGCGGACGCGAAGGCCGGAACGGTCACCGTGGACTTCGAGCAGCCGCTGGCGGACGAGGCCGTGCGCAGCGCCGTCGACGAGGCGGGCTACCAGCTGGTCGGCCGGGTCTGAGTGCCCCGGGGTCCGGGCCGGGCGACCGGGCCGGACCCCGCGAGAGGAGAGTACGCACCATGAGCACTGCCACCTCCAGGACGGACGACGCTCCCCGGCTCCGGGTCGAGCTCGCCATCGGCGGAATGACCTGTGCCTCCTGCGCCGCGCGGGTCGAGAAGAAGCTCAACCGGATGGACGGCGTGGAGGCCACCGTCAACTACGCCACCGAGAAGGCGACCGTCAGCCACGCCCCGGAGGTGGGCGTGGACGAGCTCATCGCCACCGTCGAACGCACCGGCTACACCGCCGAGGCCCCGCGACCGGAGCCCGAGCCCGCAACCGGATCCGGGACCGGGGCGGCGCCGGACGACGGGAGCACCGACGACGAGCTCGCCCTGCTGCGGCAGCGGCTGCTGGTCGCCGTCGTGCTCGGGGTGCCGGTGGTGCTGCTCGCCATGGTCCCCGCGCTGCAGTTCCGCAACTGGCAGTGGCTCTCCTTCGCCCTGGCCGGACCGGTGGTGGCGTACACGGGATGGCCGTTCCACCGCGCCGCCTGGACCAATCTGCGGCACGGTGCGGCCACCATGGACACCCTGGTCTCGCTGGGCACCCTGGCCGCCTTCGGCTGGTCCACCTGGGCGCTGTTCCTGGGCACCGCCGGAATGCCGGGGATGACCCACGGCTTCAGCCTGGAGGTCGGCGCCGGTGACGCCTCCTCCACGCTCTACCTGGAGACCGCCGCCGGGGTCACCGCCTTCATCCTGCTCGGCCGCTACCTGGAGGCCAGGGCCAAGCGCCGGGCCGGTGCCGCGCTGCACGCCCTGCTGTCGCTGGGCGCCAAGGACGCCGCCGTGCTGCGCGGGGGGCGCGAGGAGCGGGTGCCGGTCTCCGCGCTGGCGGTCGGCGACCTGATCGTGGTCCGCCCCGGTGAGAAGATCGCCACCGACGGCGTGGTCGCCGAGGGCAGCTCCGCCGTGGACACCTCGCTGCTGACCGGCGAGTCGGTTCCCACCGAGGTCTCCCCCGGCGACCCGGTCACCGGAGCCACCGTCAACTGCGGCGGGCGGCTGGTGGTCCGGGCCACCGGCGTGGGCGCCGACACCCGGCTGGCCCGGATGGCCCGACTGGTCGAGGAGGCGCAGAGCGGCAAGGCCGCGGCCCAGCGGCTGGCCGACCGGATCTCGGCCGTCTTCGTACCGGTGGTGCTGGTCATCGCGGTGGCCACGCTGCTGGGCTGGCTGGCCGTCAGCGGCAACGCCGCCGAGGCGTTCACCGCCGCGGTGGCCGTGCTGATCATCGCCTGCCCCTGCGCCCTGGGCCTGGCCACCCCCACCGCGCTGATGGTCGGCACCGGGCGCGGCGCCCAACTGGGCATCCTGATCAAGGGACCCGAGGTGCTGGAGTCCACCCGCGCGGTGGACACCGTGGTGCTGGACAAGACCGGCACGGTGACGACCGGTCAGATGGCACTGCGCTCGGTGCACACCGCCGAGGGCGTCGACCGGGCGCAGGCGCTGCGGCTGGCCGGCGCGCTGGAGCACGCCTCCGAGCACCCGATCGCCCGGGCCGTCGCCGAGGCCGCGGCGGCCGTCGAGCCGGGCGGCGTGCTGCCGCCGGTCGAGGGCTTCCGCAACACCGCCGGACTGGGCGTCCGGGGCACCGTGCAGGGGCATGCCGTGGTGGCCGGCCGGGAGGCCTTCGTGCTGGGGCAGGAGCGGTCCGGCCCGGCGCAGCCGCCGGAGGCGGTGCGGGGCGCGCCGCAGCAGCCGCTGCCGGAGCCGCTGCGGGCCGCGAGGGCTGCCGCGGAGGCCGAGGGGCTCACCGCGGTCCTGGTGGGCTGGGACGGGGCGGTACGGGCCGTCCTGGTGGTCGCCGACGCGGTCCGGCCGACCAGCGCAGAGGCGGTGCGCCGGCTCCGGGCCCTGGGCCTGACGCCGGTGCTGCTGACCGGGGACAACCGGGCGGTGGCGGCGAGCGTGGCCCGGGAGGTCGGCATCGACCAGGACCGGGTGATCGCCGAGGTGCTGCCGGAGGACAAGGCCGCCGTGGTGGCCAGGCTCCAGGCGGAGGGCCGTACCGTCGCGATGGTCGGCGACGGCGTGAACGACGCCGCCGCGCTCGCCCGGGCGGACCTCGGTCTGGCGATGGGCACCGGCACCGACGCGGCGATCGAGGCGGCGGACCTCACTCTCGTCCGCGGCGACCTCAGAGCGGCGGCGGACGCCATCCGGCTGTCCCGGCGGACCCTCGGCACCATCAAGGGGAACCTGTTCTGGGCCTTCGGCTACAACGTGGCCGCACTGCCGCTGGCGGCGTTCGGGCTGCTCAACCCCATGATCGCGGGAGCGGCGATGGCCTTCTCGTCGGTCTTCGTGGTGAGCAACAGCCTGCGGCTGCGGAGCTTCCGGGCCCAGTCGGACCGACCCGGCCCGACGTCACGCCGCCACTACTCTGCGACATGAGAGCGGAGTCACAGGGGACCGGCGTAACTTCCGGCCCCCTGTTGTGTGTTACAACACGTGAATCGGGGTTCCGGCGGACCCCGTACGTCGGCCTCCGTCGCTGGGTGGCCGACAGCGCACGGCGCGGCCGGGGGGTGGTTGAGCGGCCTCCCCCTACGGTCCGCGCCGTGCGCGTCTCCGGACGGCCCGGGGCAGCCCCGGGCGAGGGGTCAGCGCGCCGCGACGGGCACGTAGTCGCGGGTCTCGATGCCGGTGTAGATCTGCCGCGGACGGCCGATCTTGCTGGTCGGGTCGGTGATCATCTCCTGCCAGTGGGCGATCCAGCCCGGCAGCCGGCCCATCGCGAACAGCACGGTGAACATGCTGGTGGGGAAGCCCATCGCGCGGTAGATCAGACCGGTGTAGAAGTCCACGTTGGGGTAGAGCTTTCGCGAGACGAAGTAGTCGTCGGTGAGCGCGTGCTCCTCCAGCTTCAGCGCGATGTCCAGTAGTTCGTCGGCCTTGCCCAGCTGGGCCAGGACGTCGTGGGCGGCGCTCTTGATGATCTGGGCGCGCGGGTCGAAGCTCTTGTAGACGCGGTGCCCGAAGCCCATCAGCTTCACGCCGTCTTCCTTGTTCTTCACCTTGCGGATGAAGGCGTCGACGTCGCCGCCGTCGTTCTTGATCGCGGTGAGCATCTCCAGCACCGCCTGGTTGGCGCCGCCGTGCAGCGGCCCCCAGAGCGCGTTGATGCCGGCCGAGATGCTGGCGAAGAGGTTGGCCTGGGAGGAGCCGACCAGACGGACGGTGGAGGTGGAGCAGTTCTGCTCATGGTCCGCGTGCAGGATCAGCAGCTTCTCCAGGGCACTGACGACGACCGGGTTCAGCTCGTAGTCCTCGGCGGGCACCGCGAAGGTCATCCGCAGGAAGTTCTCGACGTAGCCGAGGTCGTTGCGCGGGTAGACGAAGGGGTGGCCCTGGGCCTTCTTGAACGCGTAGGCCGCGATGGTGGGCAGCTTGGCGATCAGCCTTATGGCGGACAGCTCGCGCTGCTCGGCGTCGAACGGGTTGTGGCTGTCCTGGTAGAACGTGGACAGCGCGCTGACCACCGACGACAGCATCGCCATCGGGTGCGCGTCACGCGGGAAGCCCTGGTAGAACCGCTTGACGTCCTCGTGCAGCAGGGTGTGCTGGGAGACGTCGCGCTGGAACGCGGCGAGCTGGGCAGCGTCCGGGAGCTCACCCTTGATCAGCAGGTGCGCGGTCTCCAGGAAGGTGCCCTGCTCGGCGATCTGCTCGATGGGGTAGCCCCGGTAGCGCAGGATCCCCTTGTCGCCGTCGATGTAGGTGATCGCCGATTTACAGGCCGCGGTGTTGCCGAAGCCGTTGTCCAGCGTGGTCAGGCCGGTCTGGCTGAGCAGCTTCGAGATGTCGAAGCCTGCGTTGCCGACGGTGGAGTTCACCACCGGGTACTCGTACTCGTCGCCGTGGTAGCTGAGTACTACAGAGTTGTCGCTCACGTCTTCCCTCACCAGCGAAATGAACCTCTTCAAGGGGTGCCCTGACTACTAACACTGTCCACCACTTGCCGTACAAAGGTGCAGTCAGGGTGCCCACAAAGAGCTGAACACCACAAAGAACAAGCCGCCGTGCGTTCACTTCTCGACAGCAACCGCACAGCCTGATCACCCTACGCGCAGCCGGTGGTCCAGCGCGGTATGCCTGCGACCGGCGGAAACGGCGCGGACCGCCTGGGCCAGCGCGCGCCGCGAACCCACCAGCACCACCAGTTGCTTCGCCCGGGTGACGGCGGTGTAGAGCAGGTTCCGCTGCAGCATCATCCAGGCGCTGGTGGTGACCGGGATCACCACGCAGGGGTACTCGCTGCCCTGCGACCGGTGGATGGTCACCGCGTAGGCGTGCGCCAGCTCGTCCAGCTCGTCGAAGTCGTAGGGCACCTCCTCGTCCTCGTCGGTGACCACGGTGAGCCGCTGCTCCTCCGGGTTGAGCGCGGTGACCACCCCGACGGTGCCGTTGAAGACCCCGTTGGCGCCCTTCTCGTAGTTGTTGCGGATCTGGGTGACCTTGTCGCCGACCCGGAAGGTGCGGCCGCCGAAGCGGCGCTCGGGCAGGTCAGGACGGGAGGGGGTGACCGCGGCCTGCAGCAGGGTGTTGAGGTTCCCGGCGCCGGCCGGGCCCCGGTGCATCGGGGCCAGTACCTGCACGTCGCGGCGCGGGTCCAGGCCGAAGCGGGCCGGGATCCGGCGGGCCACCACGTCCACGGTGAGACCGGCGGCGAGCTCGGCGTCCTCCTCGGCGAAGAGGAAGAAGTCGGCCATGCCCTCGGTGATCGGCGGGACGCCCTCGTTGATCCGGTGGGCGTTGGTGACCACCCCGGACTGCTGAGCCTGGCGGAAGATCCGGGTGAGCCGGACCGCGGGGACCGGGCTGCCGGGGGCCAGCAGGTCCCGCAGCACCTCCCCGGCGCCGACCGAGGGCAGCTGGTCCACGTCGCCGACCAGCAGCAGGTGCGCGCCCGGGGCGACCGCCTTGACCAGCTTGTTGGCCAGCAGCAGGTCCAGCATCGAGGCCTCGTCGACCACCACCAGGTCCGCGTCGAGCGGCCGGTCCCGGTCGTAGGCGGCCTCCCCGCCCGGCTTCAGCTCCAGCAGCCGGTGCACCGTGGACGCCTCACAGCCGGTCAGCTCGGCCAGCCGCTTGGCGGCCCGCCCGGTAGGGGCGGCCAGGACCACCTTCGCCTTCCGCGCCAGCGCGAGGGTGACGATGGAGCGCACGGTGAAGGACTTGCCGCAGCCGGGGCCGCCGGTCAGCACCGCGACCTTCTCGGTGAGGGCCAGCCGCACCGACTGCTCCTGCTCCGGCGCGAGGTCGGCACCGGTCTGCCCCTTGAGCCAGGTCAGCGCCTTGCCCCAGTCCACCGAGGCGAAGCCGGAGAGCCGGTCCTCGGGCCCCTTCAGCAGCCGCAGCAGTTGGTTGGCCAGCGAGATCTCGGCGCGGTGGAAGGGGACCAGGTAGACGGCTGTGCGCTGTTCGACGTGCCCCTCGGACCCGCCGCCCTCGTCGGCGGGGACCTGCTCGCGGACCACGCCCTCCTCGCCCACCAGTTCCGCCAGGCACTCGATGACCAGGCCGATCTCCACCGCAAGCAGCTTCACCGCGTCGGAGATCAGCTGCTCCTCGGGCAGGTAGCAGTGGCCCTGGTCGGAGCCCTGCGACAGCGCGTACTGCAGCCCCGCCTTGATCCGCTGCGGACTGTCGTGCGGGATGCCGACGGCCTGGGCGATCCGGTCGGCGGTGAGGAAGCCGATGCCCCAGACGTCGGCCGCGAGCCGGTAGGGCTCCTCCTTGACCACCCGGATGGAGTCGTCGCCGTACTTCTTGTAGATGCGGACGGCCAGGGAGGTGGAGACGCCGACGCTCTGGAGGAAGATCATGACCTCCTTGATCGCCTTCTGCTCCTCCCAGGCGGCGGCGATCAGCTTGGTCCGCTTGGGACCCAGCTTGGGGACCTCGATCAGCCGCTCCGGCCGCTGCTCGATCACCTCCAGGGTCTCGGTGCCGAAGTGGTCCACGATCCGGTCGGCCAGCCGCGGGCCGATGCCCTTGATCAGCCCGGAGCCCAGGTAGCGGCGGATGCCCTGGACCGTCGCGGGCAGCACGGTGGTGTAGTTCTCGACGGTGAACTGCTTGCCGTACTGGGGGTGGCTGCCCCAGCGGCCGTGCAGCCGCAGGCTCTCCCCGGGCTGGGCGCCGAGCAGCGCGCCGACGACGGTGAGCAGGTCCCCGGCGCCGCGGCCGGTGTCGACCCGGGCCACCGTGTAGCCGGTCTCCTCGTTGGCATAGGTGATCCGCTCCAGCACGCCGGTGACCTCGGCGAGTTGGATCGGCGGAGTACTGGCGCGGTCGGGCATGGGGGAACCGTACAACCGGGGTCTGACAGGCGCGGACCGGCATCATTTGCGACTATCGAACGTGATCGAAAATGACCGAAATAATTTCTTTTCGATCCTGCCGTCCTGAGGGCTCCGCATTGTCAGTGCCTGGCGCAAGACTGTGAGCCGGCAATGAATCGCGCACAACCAAGGGACCGCACACCCACACTCACACCGCAGGAGCACACCATGCTCAGCAGCACGAACTCCCCGGGCGCGCCCACCTGGATCGACCTCGGCAGCAACGACGTCGAGGCGAGCAGCGCCTTCTACACCGCCCTCTTCGGCTGGACCGCCCGCTCGGCCGGCCCCGACACCGGCGGCTACGTCTTCCTGGAGCTCGACGGGCGGATGATCGGCGGCCTCGGCCCGAACATGGAGCCCGGCAGCCAGAGCGCCTGGACGCCGTACTTCGGCACCGCCGACGTCGAGACCACCTCCAAGGCCGTCGAGCAGTCCGGCGGAACGGTCCGGATGCCGGTGATGGAGGTCATGACGATGGGCCGGATGGCCCAGTACACCGACCCCACCGGCGCGAGGTTCGCCGTCTGGCAGCCGCTGGAGCACTCCGGCTTCCAGGTCGTCGACGTCCCGGGCAGCGTGTCCTGGCTCGAACTGCAGACCCATGACGGCCCGGCCGCGACAGCCTTCTACGAGTCCGTGCTGGGCTGGCACTTCGAGGCGATGCCGATGGGCGAGGGGATGGTCTACAACATCATCTCGATCCCCGGCGGCCCGGAGACGGGCTTCGCCGGGATGATGGCGGACCCGCAGTTCCCGGCGGTGCTGTGGCACCCGTACTTCGAGGTGGCGGACTGCGACGCCTCGGTCGCCAAGGCCACCGCCCTCGGCGCGAGCACGCTGATGGGACCGGACACCCTCCCCGGTGTGGGCCGGATGGCCCAGCTGACCGACCCGCTGGGGGCCCGCTACGCGGTGATCGCCACCGAGCCGCGGCCCCAGGGCTGAACCGGGTCACGTGACCCCGGGCGATCGGGAAGAGCACGTGATGGGGCACTGTTGTCGCGGAGTGGCAGTTGTCACCCACAGACACGAAGTGCCCCATCACGGAGGTCCCGCATGAGCCTGTACGACATCCCGCTGCACACCCTGTCGGGCGAGGCGACCAGCCTCGACGCCTACCAGGGCAAGGCGGTGCTGCTGGTGAACGTCGCCTCCAAGTGCGGCCTGACGCCGCAGTACACCGGCCTGGAGCGACTGCAGCAGCAGTACGGCGACCGCGGCTTCACCGTGCTCGGCGTGCCGTGCAACCAGTTCGCCGGGCAGGAGCCGGGCAGCGCCGAGGAGATCCAGACCTTCTGCTCCACCACCTACGGGGTCTCCTTCCCGCTGCTGGAGAAGATCGACGTGAACGGCGAGTCCCGGCACCCGCTCTACACCGAACTGACGAAGACCGCGGACGCCGACGGCGAGGCCGGCGATGTGCAGTGGAACTTCGAGAAGTTCCTGCTGTCGCCGAAGGGCGAGATCGTCGGCCGGTTCCGTCCGCGGACCGAGCCGGAGGCGACCGAGGTGGTCGCCGCGATCGAGGCGCAGCTGCCGGCCTGACCCGGACCGGGCCTAAGCTTGCGATCATGACGGATCATCTCTTCAGGCCGGCCGTGGTCGACGACGTCCCGGCGATAGTGGCCCTGCTGGCCGCCGACTCACTCGGAGCCGGCCGGGAGACGCCGGACGACCTGGCGCCGTACCTGGCCGCGTTCGACCGCCTGGCGGCCGATCCCAACCAGCACCTGCTGGTCGCGGAACGGCAGGGCGAGGTGGTCGGGACGTTGCAGCTGACGGTGATTCCGGGCCTGTCCCGGGCCGGAGCGACCCGTACCGTCGTGGAGGCGGTACGGGTCCGTTCGACCGAACGGGGGCTGGGTCTCGGCACCCTGCTGATGGAGCACGCCATCGAGGAGTCCCGCCGGCTCGGCGCGAGCCTGGTCCAGCTCACCTCCGACTCCAGCCGGGTCGACGCCCACCGCTTCTACGAGCGGCTGGGCTTCACCGGGTCCCATGTGGGCTTCAAACTGGCGCTGAGCTGACCCTCGTTCCTTCCGGACCCGCAGGAGACCCCGTGGCCGCCCCGAACCCCGTACCCGTCGAGGTCGACCTCGCGGACGCCGTCCTGCGCGCGGCCAAGCGGATCAGGCGGGGCACCTTCGACCGGCTGTCGCCCTTCGGCATCACCCCCTCACAGGGGCGCGCGCTGGACGTGCTGGCGCGCGGCGCGCACCACGGCGGGCAGATGATCCGGCTGAACCAGCTCGCCGAGCGGCTGCACATCGCCCCCCGCTCGGTCACCACCGTGGTGGACGCGCTGGAGACGGCGGGCCTGGTCGGGCGGGTGCAGGACCCCGACGACCGGCGGGCGATCCTGCTGCGGCTGACCGAGGAGGGCGAGCGGATGGTCGCGCGGATCGACGGAGTCCGCCGTGAGTTCGCCAGGGAGTACTTCGGCGCGATCAGTCCGGACGACCGGACCGGGCTGCTGCGGCTGCTGCAGACGGCCGACGGGGTGTACGAGCAGGCGCATCCCCATCCCCATGCCCATCCGCAGCCGCAGCCTCCGACGGGCTCAGCGGGCGGCTCCGGCCGGGAGTGAACGACGCCAGGCCGATGCCGGCGATCACCAGCAGCGCGGCCCCGCCTGCAACGGGGGTGATCGGCTCACCGAGCAGCAGCCAGGACGAGGACATCCCGAAGACCGGCACCAGCAGCGAGAACGGCGCCACCACCGTCACCTCGTGATGCCGCATCAGATAGCCCCAGGCGCCGAAGCCGAACAGGGTGGCGCCCCAGGCCACATAGAGCAGCGCACCCACCCCGCCCAGGCTGAGCGACCGCAGCGCGGCCAGGTCGGCCGCCCGGCCCTCGAACAGCAGTGACAGGCCGAGCAGCGGAAGCGGCGGCACCACGCTGACCCAGACCATCCAGCGGAACAGGTCCGGCGGCGCGGCCTTGCGGGTGAGCACATTGGACAGTCCCCAGGCCACGGCGGCCGCCAGCACCAGCACGAAGGCCCGCATCGAACCGCTGCCGGAGCTGCCCTGGTCGACGGCGGCCAGGACGATCCCGGCCACGCCGACCCCCAGCCCGACCAGCCGTCGCCCTCCCGGCCGCTCTCCCAGCAGCACCGCGGCGAAGCCGGCGGTGAACACTGCCTGGCTCTGCAGCACCAGCGAGCTGAGCCCGGCCTGCATCCCGACGTGCATTCCGATGAACAGCAGCCCGAACTTCACCACCCCGAGCACCACCCCGACCGCCAGCACCCAGCGCCAGGCCACCCGGGGCGGCCCGACGAAGAAGACCGCGGGGACCGCCGCCACGGTGAACCGCAGTGCGGAGAAGAGCAGCGGCGGAAAGTGGGCCAGGCCGATGTCGATCACGACGAAGTTGACGCCCCATACGGCCGCGACGGCGACGGCCAGGGCGAGATGACGAGGTGGCATGCCGTGATCCTGGCCCCGGTCAATCGTTGAGCACCAGCGAATAGTTCTTCATCATTCCCATTAGCAATACTGAATCATCAGCTGATGGCGCGTCACCCAGCTGCGCCTGGACAGTGGCAGAAAGCCCCACTCATCAGAACAATACGGTCATATGACGCATCGTTTCCCCGCGCTCGCCCCGCTTCTCGGCATGCTCGCCGCCGCGCTGGCGACCGCCACTCTGGTCGCTCCGTCCCCGGCCTCGGCCCTGCCCGCCTCAGCCCCGCCCGCCTCCGTGCCCTTCAGCGGCGTGCCCCGGGTCGGCGCGCTGTTCACCTCGGCGGACGGAGTGCTCGGCAGCCACTTCTGCACGGCCGCGGTGGTGGACAGCCCCGGCCACGACCTGCTGGTCACGGCGGGCCACTGCGCGGTCCCGGCCGGCAGCGGGAGGGCCCGGAACGGCCTGGTCTTCGTTCCCGGGTACCACGACGGGGTGCAGCCCTACGGGCAGTGGCCGGTGGTGCGGGTGACCGCTGACGTCCGGTGGTCCCAGCAGGGCGATCAGGACTACGACGTCGCCTTCCTGACGACCGTTCCGGGCGCCGGGGCCGGCGGCAGGCCGGTCCAGGACGCGGTCGGCTCCGAGGCGATCGGCTTCAACACCCCGCCCACGGCCCCCGCGGTGGTGGTGGGCTACCCGAGCCGGACCCAGCGTCCGGTCCACTGCGGCAGCGGACTGCGGGCCCAGAGTCCCACCCAGCTGGAGTTCGACTGCCCCGGCCTGCCCGGGGGCACCAGCGGCAGTCCGCTGCTGACCGGGGTCGGACCGAGCGGGGCGGGGCGGGGCACCGTGGTCGGCGTCATCGGCGGCTACCAGCAGGGCGGGCTGACGCCCGACATCTCCTACTCGCCGTACTTCGGCGCAGCCATCGCCGCCGTCTACCGGGCCGCGGTGCTCGAGGGCTGATCCGGCCCCGGGGCCGATCGGACGTAGGCTCGGCGCCATGATGGATCTCGGGCGCCTGCGGGCGCTGCACGCGGTCGCGGTGCACGGCTCGGTCGGCGCGGCGGCGGCCGCCCTCGGCTACACCCCCTCCGCGGTGTCCCAGCAGATCACCAAGCTGGAGCGGGAGACCAGGACCGAACTGCTGGAGAAGCGCGGCCGGGGCGTGGTGCTCACCGACGCCGCCCAGGAGCTGGTCGGGGCGGCCCGCCAGGTGCTGGCCCTGGTGGAGCAGGCCGAGGTCTCCCTGGAGCAGCGCCGCGGCCGGGTCTCCGGGCGGCTGTCGATGGCGGCCTTCGCCACCGCCGCCCGCGGGCTGGTCCCCGGCGTGCTCGCCGAACTCGCCGCCGTCCATCCCGAGTTGGAGCTCAGCCTGCTGGAGAGCGATCCCTATCTGATGGCCGACCTGGTCGCCCGCGGCGAGGTCGACCTGGCCGTGGTGCAGGACTGGCCCAACACCCCGCTCGGGGTGCCCGAGGGGGTCGCCAGGATGGCGCTGGGCGAGGACCCGGTGGATGTGCTGCTGCCGGCGGGCGACCCGCTGGCCGCGCAGCCGCTGCTGACGGTGGAGGCCATGGCCGGGCGCCCCTGGGTGAGCGTCCCGGCCGGCAACATCTGCCACGACTGGTTGGTGCGGACCATGCGCGAGGCCGGCCAGGAGCCGGACATCCGGTACCACGTCGCCGAGTTCGAGACCCAGATCGCACTGATCGCGGCCGGGCTGGGGCTGGGCCTGGTACCCCGGCTGGGCCGGGGGGCGCTGCCGAGCACGGTGGTGGCGCGTCCGGTGCACCCCGCGCCCACCCGGCGGGTGTTCGCGCTGTGGCGCGAGCACGCGTCCCGGCGGCCCGCCATCGCCGCGGCGCTGGACGCCCTCAAGAGCCACTGGCCGCAGCGGGACTCGGCCCCGGAGCCGCAGCAGGGCTGACCCCCGGTCGGCGGGTCGGGGCCTGCAGCCCCTAGTTGGCGAGGCCGATGACCAGCCACATGAAGCCGGCGCCGGCGATGGTGCAGAGCAGCGTGGAGCGCGAGGGGTGCGGGCTGTGCGCCTCGGGGAGGATGTCCGAGGTCGCCAGGTACATCAGGAAGCCCGAGAAGAAGCCCAGGTAGAGGCCGACCGCATGCTCGGGGATGGTGAACAGCAGGGTGATCCCGGCGCCCAGGACCGGCGCCAGCGCGTCGCAGCCCAGCAGGATCAGCGCCCGGCGCCGGTCGTTCCCGTAGAGCCGGGTGATCGTGTAGGTGTTGAAGCCGTCGGCGAAGTCGTGGGCGATCACCGCGATGGCGACCACCGTCCCGAACGAGTCGCCGACCTGGAAGGCCGCACCGATGGCGAAGCCGTCCATCACGCTGTGCAGACAGAGCGCGGAGGCCGCGGCCAGGCCCAGCTTCTCGCTGCGGCCGTGGTTGTGGGCGCGGTTGTTCCCGACCATGTCGAGCGGCACCTGGGCGGCTGGGTGCTGGTGCCCGTGGCGGTGCTCCGCGTACTCGGCCTCGTGGGCCCGGTGGATCGCCACCGAGCGCTCCACCACATGCAGCACCAGGAAGCCCAGCACGAACATCAGCAGACCCTGTGATACACCCCAGAGGTGGCTCGGGGCCGCGGCCAGCGCCTCCGGCAGCAGGTCGAAGCCGACGACGCCGAGCATCAGTCCCGCGGCCAGGCCCAGCACCAGGTGGCGCTTGTCGCCGACCCTGCCGGCGACCAGACCGCCCACCAGTGTCATCAGGAAGGCCCCTGCGGCCACCAGAACCGGCATTCCCGCACGCTCGCTCTCATCGCGTCCCGCTGCGCGCAAGCGGGCGGTCCCGTGCGTCGTTCCCAGCTAGCGGTAATGATAATGCTTATCGTTAGTAGGATCGTACCGGGCCCGTGGACCGCACATGCACCCGGCCGCGCGCCGCACCGCACCGCACGAGAGAGCGCACCGAACGAGAGAGGAGGGCGGCGGCGCCCTGCCCAGTCGCCACCGCCCTCTCAGACGCCCGACCCGCGCCCTCACCGCAATCGTGCGCGACCCCGCACCCCCGCGCGCCCCGAACTGCGCCGGACGGGTCACCGCCGGTGTACTTACCCGACCGTACGGTGCTGCGTACTCTGTCGGTGGGCATCGGCCGCATGGGGGGCGGGGGGCCGTACACGTGGGGATGACGGGCGCATCGGGGCGGGGGCGGGGACGAGTGCGCACGGGGGCAGGGTTGCTGACGCCGGGTCTGCTGCTGGCGCTAGCCGCCGCGCTGCTGTCGGCCGGGGCCGGCTGCGCGAGCGGGCACACCGGGGGGACGGGGTCGTCCACGGTCGAGGTGAGCCTGGTGCCGCAGACGTCGCCGTACGACCGGACGACGGCGCTCAGCAGCGCGAGCGGGCGCGTGTCGGCCTCAAGCGCGCCCTCCGGGCAGCGCACGCCCGGCGCGCGCCCGTCACCGAGTGCTTCGGCGCACCGGTCCACCGCCACCGTCTCCCGCGGCATGCGGCTCGCCGACACCGCCACGGCCGCCCGCTCTGCCACCCCTACTGCCGTCACAACCCCGCATGCCACGGAGCCGACCAGCGCGACGGTCTTCCTCGCCGTCGGGACCTGCGTCGCGGCCGGAACCGGGTCCGGTCCCGGATCCGGTTCCGCCGGCGCGACCTCCTACAGCGAGGTCGCCTGCACGGCCGGGAACGCGACCGCCGTGGTGATCCGGCGGCTGCCGCCGGGCGCCGCCGCCAGCTCCTGCCCAGGCGGCACCGACTTCGCGCTGCAGATCACCAGTATGCCGAAGGGCCAGGTCACCGGTATCGCCTGCGCGCGGAACCTGACGGCGCCGCACCCCGGGGACCCTGGCGGCGGGGGCGGCTTCGGGATCGTCGTCGGCGACTGCATGGACGACGCGGGCAGCGGCAGACTGGAGGAGACGGCATGCACCGGCACCGGGGCCCAGCGGGCCGGCTACCGGATCATCGGCCTGGTCGCCCGCGACAGCCAGTGCCCGTCCGGGACGACGGCCTACATCACCGTCCACAACCCGGGCTCACCGGTGCAGGTCGCCTGTGCCGTCTCGCTCCATTGACCAGGGGTCCGGTCAGCCGCTGTTGAGCTCCGTGTAGACCGCCGAGAGCTCGGGCGACCCCTCGGTGGACCAGCCCTGGCCCATGGCCACCACGTCCAGCTCGCGTCCGCTCTCCAGCACGACCACCGGCCGCCCGTCGGGCAGCTGCCGCCAACGGGCGCCGGCGACGGTACGGACGATCACCGTGCCCAGGTAGAGGCCGGCGTCATGGCCGAGCCACTCGGCGGCCTCCGGATCCGGATCGTCACGCCACCCGGGCAGCAGCTGGTCCAAGGCCTGGAGCGAGGCCGCCGAGTCGTCCAGCACCAGTCCGGTGTCGGAGGCCTGCTCGCGCAGCATCACGCACTCGGACAGCATCTCGTCCAAGGTGCCCGGGTTGGGCGCCCCGGGCGGAACGACGGTCCCCGGACCACGCCGTGCACGCCGGCGTTCCGGGCCCCGACGTTCCAGTCCCCAACGTTCCAAAAAGCCGAAACCCATGGCTACAGAGTGACAGCACTGCTGTTCAGCCGCCCAGCTCTGCACCCAGATGCGCACGGACCAGGGCGCGGAGCTCGCCGCCGTCGATCAGTCTGAGCTCGGGACAGGCCGCGGCCGCGACCACGGCGTCCGCCTCGAAGCTCCCGGTGGTGGCCCAGACACCGCCTTCGGCGCCCTCGTCCGCGATCACCTCGGCCACGTCCCGCACCGCCTCGGCCCCCACCGACATCGGACGCCGCGCCGCGAACACCACGTGGGTGCCCGCCGTGAACCCGCGGCCGTCCCCCTCCGCCAAGGCCAGCAGGCCGTCCCTGCCGCGCAGTTTGGGCTCCCAGTCCTCCAGCCCCATCTGCTCGAACAGCTCGGCGATCAGCGCCGCGAACTCCCCGGGCGACAGCTCCTCCGGGGCCGGCGGCCCCGAGCGGCCGATGGCGTACGGCGGCACCGGAAGCGGGGTGAACGGGTCGGCGGAGAGTACGCAGGTCAGTGCGGACAGCCGTTCGACGGCCTCGGCGTCGGTGTCCGGCAGCAGCGTCCCCGCGAACAGGTCCTCCCGCCGGGCGTCCACGGTAACCAGGCAGGACTCCCCCGCCTCCGCCGTCACCGCTCGGCCGTTGACGACGATCCCGTCCAGCCGGGACTCGGTGTCGGCGGCCAGCAGCGCGTCCAGCGCGCGCAGCACCAGACGGGCCGTCAACTGCCGGTAGCGGACCAGGCACTCGCGCCGGGGCCGGGGCACGGCCTCCACGCCCCCGTCCGACGCCACCTGGAACCGGAGCGCGGCCGGGACCACGGCGGGGCCCGGCAGTACCAGGTCGACCACGGCGGTCCGGGTCAGCTCTCGGTAGCTGACCCGGGCCGGCACCTCCAGCCCCGGCAGCCGCCCGGCCGCGGCCAATGCCCGCTCCAGCACCGACTCCACAGCGGCCGGGTGGCCCTCCTCGTAGGACTTGCGGTAGCCCTCCAGCCGCTCGTTGTACTCGCGCACGCTGCGGGCGCGCTGCTGCTCCTCCTGCTCATGGGCCAGCCGGGCCTGCTCCGCCTGCGCGCGCAGGTCCCGTTCCTGGTGCCGGTACTCGCGCAGGGCCCGCTGGTGCTTCAACCTGGCCTCGGCCAGGCGCTGCTGGTAGGGGCCGCTGAGCAGCGGCCGCCCGGGCCCGTCCGCACCGGCCTGTCCGGGGTCCGGGGCGTAGTCCGCCCAGCGCGGGGGCTCGACCTGCGCGTCGGCGGGCAGCGGGCGGGGCTCGTAGCTGCGCCGCAGCGCGTCGAAGTCCACCGCGGGGGACGGCTCAGCGGCCAGCGCCAGCAACTCCTCCAGGCGCTGCTCGGCATCCTCGGCGACGTCGGTGTACTGCTGGGCCAGATAGGCC
>NZ_BBPM01000016.1:133135-147796 GCF_000787775.1 Streptacidiphilus carbonis
CGCCCCCACCCTTGCACGAGGCTCTTCGAGCCGCCCCTCCGATCCGCCGCCGGCCCCCACCCTTGCCCGAGGCTCTTCCGGTCGGCCCTTTACGCCGTTCGCCCCCTGACCGTCCTGGCCGCCCAGACCGCTCGACACCATCGCCGCTCCCCCGTGCCCCGATCCCCGTTCACGCAAGGGGCCCAGCATCTCATCAGCCAGGCTGTACATCGACTCAATCGCCACCTCCGGCGGGCGCAGCAATTGCTCCAGCGGCGTGAGCGGCCCCTCGTCGTCCTCCTCCATCCGGATCTCCTCCCCGGAGGGAGGGGCTCCGAACCCGCCATCCGGGTCAGCTCGTGGAACGGAGGGCCCGGGGTTCGGTGCCGCGGGCGACGACGGCCAGCGGGAGGGCGACCAGGAGCAGGACGGCGCCGAGCACGACGCCCATGACGGGGAATCCGGCGCCGACCGAGAGCAGGGTGCCGGTGATCGGGCCGCAGGCGACGCCGAGGGCGGTGGCGGAGCCGATGAGTACGGCCCAGCGGCCGTGCCGGTCGAGGCGGGCGGCGAGGCCGAAGAGATGGCTGAGGACGAAGGGGTAGACGGCGTTCCAGGCGATCTCACCGAGCGCGAAGGGGGCCGCGGAGCGCGCCGCGCCGCTGACGACCACGCAGACGGCGATGACCACGGTGCCGGCGCCGATGGGCAGGGCCCGGCCGAAGCGGTCGCCGAGTGAGCCCGCGGCGGCGATCCCGAGCAGCCCGGCCGCGAGGGCGAGGGCGAAGACCACGCCGAGCGGGGCCTCGGCCAGTCCGGCCCGGTGGAGCCCGATCCGTCCGCTGACGCCCCAGAGCGCGTTCTGGGCCATCGACCAGAACAGGATGCAGCAGGCCAGGGTCCATCCGGCGGCGCGCGCGGGCAGCGGGCCGAACCCGGCCGACGGTGCGGCGCGGCCGGTCCTGTCAGCCGTCGTCCCCGCGGCGTCGGTCAGTCCTCCGGCCCAGGGCAGGACGAAGGCCCCCCAGGCCGCGATGCAGGCGAACGGGAGCCAGTGCCCGCCGCCGAGGTGGGGCAGGGTCAGATACATGGCGCCGGCCACGCTCGACGCCAGCAGCAGCCCCCGGACCGAGATCCGGTGCGGGTCGCGCTGCCCGGCGATGCCCACGGCGGCGACCGCTGCCACCGTCCCCGATCCGGCGCCGCCCAGCAGGCAGCCGAGCACCAGCAGCGGCAGCGAGCCCACCGGAGCGGCAGCCGCCAGGCCGAACCCGGCGATCAGCAGGGCCAGCCCCGCGCGCGCCGTCCTGGCCGCCCTCCCTGCCGGCTCCCTGGCTGCCGACTCCCTGGAGGTCAAGGTGAGCCCGGCGGCGGCCGAGGCCAGCAGCAGGGCGCTGCCGACGGCCCCGGCCGGCGTCGGCGCCAGCCGGTAGTCGGCGGTGAGCCGGCCGACCAGCGTCGGCAGCAGGTACGGGGCCAGGTAGCCGGCGGAGAACAGCATGGTCAGGGACGGCGTGACGGCACGCGCAGGCATGGGCGGACCCTTGCGACGGAGGGGACGGAGGGAAGCGCCCTTGCATATGACGACGGAAGTTTCGTCAGTATGGGTGAGCAAACTTGTGTTCGCCCCTGGAAACCACGTTTGACCTGCCCAAACGTTCTATTTCCAGCCACTCCGGCCGCTCGGGCCACCTCAGCCGCGCCTGCCGCCCCGGCCCGGCCCGGCCCGGCCCGGCCCTTGGTCAGCGTGCCGCCGCGGGCTCCTCCTCGCCGGCGAATGCGTGCCACAGTCGGGCGTACGCCCCGTCCAGGGCCAGCAGTTCCTCGTGCGGGCCGTCCTCCACCACCCGGCCGTGGTCCAGTACCACCACCCGGTCGGCCCGGGCCGCGGTGCTCAGCCGGTGCGCGATGACGATGGTCGTCCGGGGCCCGCGGCCGTCGGCCCGGTGGGCCAGCCGGTCGGCGGCCCGGTTCACCGCCGCCTCGGTGGCCAGGTCCAGTGCCGCGGTCGCCTCGTCCAGCAGCAGCAGGTCCGGATCGACCAGCTCGGCCCGGGCCAGCGCGATGAGTTGGCGCTGCCCGGCGGAGAGGTTGCGGCCCCGCTCGCTGACCCGGTGCAGATAGCCGCCGGAGAGTCCGGCGATCATCTGGTGGGCGCCGACCGCACGCGCGGCCGCCTCCACCTCGGCGTCACCGGCATCCGGGCGGCCGTAGGCGATCGCGTCGCGGACCGTCCCGGCGAAGAGGTACGCCTCCTGCGGGACCACGCCGAGGCGGTGCCGATAGCCTGTCAGGTCGAAGCTGCGCAGGTCCGTCCCGTCCACCCGGACCGCGCCGCCGGTGACGTCGTAGAACCGGGCCAGCAGCTTCACCACGGTGGACTTGCCCGCACCGGTCTCGCCGACCAGGGCGACGTTCTGGCCCGCCGGGATGTGCAGGTTGAGGCCGGAGATGACCTCGGGCTTGCGCGCGGCACCGCCGGTGGCGGCAGCGTCGGTGGCCCCGTCCAGGCCGGTGTAGCGGAAGTGCACGTCGTCGAAGTGGATGTCCCCGCGCAGCCGTCCGACCGGCTTCGGATCCGCTGCCTGCGGGGTCGACGTCGGCGTGCGGAGCAGTTCGCGGATCCGGCTGAGGCCGACCGCCGCCTGCTGGTAGCCGTCGAAGACCTGCGAGAGCTGCTGCACCGGCGAGAAGAACAGGTCGATGTAGAGCAGATAGGCGACCAGCGCCCCGGTGGTGAGCGTCCCGGCGCCGACCCGGTGCGCTCCGGCGATCAGCACCAGCGCGGCGGCGACGCTGGAGAGGAACTGGACGAAGGGGAAGTAGGTCGCGATGTAGAGCTGCGCCCTGATCCTGGTGCTGCGGTAGTCGCTGCTGCGCTCCGAGAAGCGGGCCCGGTTGCGGTCCTCGCGCAGGAACGCCTGCACGATGCGCATCCCGGCGACGTTCTCCTGGAGGTCGGCGTTGACCGTGCTGACCTTCTCCCGGGCCAGCCTGTAGGCGGCCGACGACTTCTTGCGGAACACCAGGGTGGCCACGATCAGCACCGGCAGCACGGCGAAGACGTACAGCGCCAGCTGCACGTCCAGCACCAGCAGCACCACGAAGATCCCGAAGAAGGTCAGCAGGCTGACCACGGCGGTGACCACGCCGGTCTGCAGGAAGGAGCTGAGCGCGTCCACGTCGGTGGTCATCCGGGTCATGATCCGGCCGCCGAGCTCACGCTCGTAGTAGTCCAGACCGAGCCGCTGCAGATGCGCGAAGATCCTGATCCGCAGCGAGTACAGCACGCGCTCCCCGGTGCGTCCGCTGACCTGGGTCTCGGTGGCCTGCACCAGCCAGTCGAGCAGCACGATGGCGAGGGCGGTCAGCGAGGCCGCCGCGACGGCTCCCCAGGCCATCTTGGTGACGCCCTCGTCGATGCCGTGGCGGATCAGGATCGGCAGCGAGAGCGAGGCCAGCGCGTCCAGGGCGACCAGCACCAGGGCCAGCAGCAGCGGCCGGCGGAACGGGGCGAGCATCCGGCGGAGGTTGAACTCCGGGTCGGGGAGCCGGGCCTCGTCCAGGGCGATGCCGGGGTCGCCGTCGGCCGGGGGCAGCGCGGCGACCCTGGCCAGCAGTTCGGGGGTGGCCGGCAGGCCGCCCATGGCGTTGTGCATCCCGCCGGCGCCGCCCACGCCCGCAGCGCCCTGGCCGCCGCCGCGGCCCAGCGCGTCGGCGTCGGGCTCGGGGAAGCGCTCCCGGTCCCACAGTTCGGGGGTCACCCCGGCGGTGGCGCACTCCTCGGCGTCGGCGAGCAGTTCGGCGACCGGGTCGGCGCTGCGGATGTCGCCGGCCAGCGCGTCGGGGTCGGTGAGCAGCGAGCGGTAGAGCGGACAGCGGGCGTCCAGCTCCGCATGGGTGCCGACGTCGACCAGCCGTCCACGGTCCAGCACCGCGATCCGGTCGGCGAGCTGCAGGGTCGAGCGGCGGTGCGCGATCAGCAGGGTGGTGCGGCCCCTCATCACGGTCCGCAGCGCGTCGTGGATCTCGGCCTCGACCTGGGCGTCGACAGCCGAGGTGGCGTCGTCCAGCAGCAGGATGCGGGGGTCGGCGAGGATCGCCCGGGCCAGCGCGACGCGCTGGCGCTGGCCGCCGGAGAGGGTGAGGCCCTGCTCGCCGACCACGGTGTCGTAGCCGTCGGGCAGTTCGCCGATGAAGCCGTCCGCCTGGGCCGCGCGGGCTGCCGACTCGACCTCCTCGCGGGTGGCGTCCGGGCGCCCGTAGGCGATGTTGGTGTGCACCGACTCGGAGAACAGGAAGCTGTCCTCGGGCACGATGCCGATGGCGGAGCGCAGTGAACGCAGCGTCAGGTCGCGGACGTCGTGCCCGTGCACCAGCACCCGGCCGGCGGTGGCGTCGTAGAAACGCGGGACCAGCATGCCGACCGTGGACTTGCCCGACCCGGACGCCCCGACCAGGGCCACCGTCTCCCCGGGGGCCAGGACGAGGTTGAGGTCGCTCAGCACCGGCTCGACGGAGTCGCCGTAGCCGAAGTCGACGTGCTCGAAGGCGAGCGCGGGGGTGCGGTCGGCAGGGCCGCCCGCCGCTGCCTCGGCCTCCTCCAGTTCGGCGGCCTCCACCTCGGTGGGGTCGAGTTCCACCGCGTCCGGGCGCTCGGTGACCACCGGGCGCTCATCGATCAGCTGGAACACCCGCTCCACACTGGCCCGGGCCTGCTGGCCCACGGTGAGCAGCATGGTCAGCATCCGTACCGGGGCCGTCATCTGGGCGACATAGGTGGAGAAGGCGACGAAGGTCCCCAGGGTGACCTCGCCGCGCACCGCCAGCCAGCCGCCGAGGGCGAGCACCGCGACCTGGCCGAGCGAGGGGATGGCCTGCATGGCGGGGCTGTAGCGGGCGCTCAGCCTGATGCTGCGCAGCCGCATCGCGAACAGCCTGCGGCCGGCCCGCTCCAGCCGGTTCAGCTCCTGCTCCTCCTGGCCGAACCCCTTGACCACCCGCACGCCCGAGACCGCGCCGTCGACGGCTCCGGCGACCGCGCCCGCCTCCTGCTGGGCGGTCCAGGTCGCCGGGAAGAGCTTCCGCCGGCTGAGCACGGCGAACCACCACAGGGCCGGGGCCATGGCCAGGGCGATCAGGGTGAGCAGCGGCGACAGGAACAGCATCACCACGATGGAGAGGAAGAAGAGCAGGAAGTTGCCGGTCATCATCGGCAGCATCGACAGCAGGCCCTGGATCATCTGCAGGTCCGAGGTGGCCCGTCCGACCACCTGCCCGGTGTTCAGACTGTCCTGCCGGGCGCCGTCCAGCCGGGAGAGCGAGTCGAACAGGTCCTTCCGCAGGTCGTGCTGCACGTCCAGGGCCAGCTTGCCGCCCCAGTAGCGGCGGACCAGGGTCAGCCCGAACACCAGCACCGCCGCGCCGATCAGCGCGAACGCCCACGGGGCCAGCGGCTTGGTGTGGGTGGTGATCACATCGTCGATGATCAGCCGGGGGATCAGCGGGACCAGGGCGGTGACACCCATCCCGACCAGCGACGCGCCGAAGGAGAGCAGGACGTTGCCGCGGTAGCGCCAGCAGTACGAACTCAGCCGCCGCAGCCAACCGGGGGTGGAGGCAGACGCGGAAGCGGCGGTGGCGGCTATCGGTTCGACCGGGGTGGCGGCAGGAGACTTTTGAGCCTTGGGCATATTTAGCGATGCTAACTGTATGGCGGTGAGTCGTCCACCAAGTTTCGGCGGACGCCCCGATCGCGACGACGACGGCTGGTACTGACAGCTGGTACTGACAGCACCCCGGGCCCGCCGTCTGTTCCCGTCCACCCGGGGCTGAGGAACCGTCAGGCGTCGCGGGGCGGCTCCGCCGCCGCGGCGGCGAGGGCGCCGAGGGCGAGGCGGTGCAGCAGGGCGGCCATCGCGGTGCGGTCGGCCGTGTCGGCGCCCTGGCCGACCGCGCTGTGGGGGGTGGAGTTGAGCAGGCCGAAGACGGCGTGGACGGCCGCGCGGGCGTCCGAGCCGAGGCCGGGGAAGCTGTCCCCCGCCACGCCGACCCAGAGTTCCACGTACTGGCGCTGCAGGCTGCGGACCCGGTGCCGCTCCTCGTCGGGGAGGTGCAGCAGCTCCCGGTCGTGCAGGGTGATCAGCGCGCTCTCGTCCAGCGCGAAGTCGATGTGGCCCTGGAGCAGTGCGTCCAGTGCGGTGGGGGCGTCCGCCGCCTCGTCCACCCGGCGGCGGCCCTCTTCGAGCAGCCTTTCACTGATGCCCACGAGCAGGTCGGCGAGCATGGCGTCCTTGCCGGCGAAGTGCCGGTAGAGGCCCGGGCCCGAGATGCCCACGGCGCGGCCGATCTCGTCCACGCCGACCCCGAGGAAGCCGCGCGCGGCGAACAGACGGGCGGCCTCGCGCCGGATCTGCTGGCGGCGCGGGTTCTCGACGGGACTGGGGGGTGTCGGCATCCCACCATCCTAGACAGCGGGGTTATCGGCCGTTAACCTGGCCAGTGCTGTTAACAGTGGTTAACATGCGCCGGTGAGCAAAGGAGCTCGTGGACATGACACCCGCGACCGCGACCGCATCGGTGACAGCGCCGGGTGCCACCGCCCCGGCGCCGGTCCTCGGCACCGCGGTGGATCCGGGTTCCGAGACGTTCCGCGCCAACGCCGAGGCCCAGCAGGCGCTGGCCGCCGAGCTGCGGACCCGGATCGCCGGGGCCGCCGAGGGCGGCGGACCCCGGGCCAGGGACCGCCACACCGCCCGGGGCAAGCTGCTGCCGCGGGACCGGGTGGACACCCTGCTGGACCCGGGCTCGCCGTTCCTGGAGCTGTCCCCGCTGGCCGCCGACGGCCTCTACGGCGGCGACGCCCCGGCCGCCGGGCTGATCACCGGAGTGGGGCGGGTGGCCGGCCGCGAGGTGGTGGTGGTCGCCAACGACGCCACGGTCAAGGGCGGCACCTACTACCCGATGACGGTGAAGAAGCACCTTCGCGCCCAGGAGGTCGCCCAGGACAACCGGCTCCCCTGCGTGTACCTGGTGGACTCCGGCGGCGCCTTCCTGCCGATGCAGGACGAGGTGTTCCCGGACCGCGAGCACTTCGGCCGGATCTTCTACAACCAGGCCCGGCTGTCCGCCGCCGGCATCCCCCAGCTCGCAGCCGTACTGGGCTCCTGCACCGCGGGCGGCGCCTACGTCCCGGCCATGAGCGACCAGGCCGTGATCGTCCGCAACCAGGGCACCATCTTCCTGGGCGGGCCCCCGCTGGTGAAGGCCGCGACCGGTGAGGTGGTCACCGCGGAGGAGCTCGGCGGCGGCGAACTGCACGCCCGGACCTCCGGCGTCACCGACCAGCTGGCCGAGAACGACGCCCATGCGCTGGCGATGCTGCGCACCATGGTGGCCGGCCTCGGCCCGCGAGCGGCCCGCCCCTGGCCGGTGCGCCCGGTCGAGGAACCCGCCGTCGACCCGGGAACCCTCTACGGAGCGGTGCCCGCCGACCCGCGCACCCCCTACGACGTCCGCGAGGTGATCGCCCGACTGGTCGACGGCAGCCGCTTCGCCGAGTTCAAGGCCGAGTACGGACCGACCCTGGTCACCGGCTTCGCCCGGCTGCACGGCCACCCGGTCGGCATCGTCGCCAACAACGGCATCCTCTTCGCCGAGTCGGCGATGAAGGGCGCCCACTTCATCGAGCTCTGCGACCAGCGCGGCATTCCGCTGGTGTTCCTGCAGAACATCTCCGGCTTCATGGTCGGGCGGCAGTACGAGGCGGGCGGCATCGCCAAGCACGGCGCCAAGATGGTCACCGCCGTGGCCGGGACCAGGGTGCCCAAGCTGACGGTGGTGGTCGGCGGGTCCTACGGGGCCGGCAACTACTCGATGTGCGGACGGGCCTACTCACCCCGCTTCCTGTGGATGTGGCCGGGGGCCAAGATCTCGGTGATGGGCGGCGAGCAGGCCGCCTCGGTGCTCGCCACGGTCCGGCGGGACCAGCTGGAGCTGCGCGGCGAGGAGTGGTCGGCCGAGGCCGAGGACGAGTTCCGTCGCCCGGTCCGGGAGCAGTACGAGCAGCAGGGCAACGCCTACTACGCCACCGCCCGGCTGTGGGACGACGGCATCATCGACCCGCTGGACACCAGGACCGTGCTCGGCCTGGCCCTCAGCGCCTGCGCCAACGCCCCGCTGCCGGAACCCCGCCCCTACGGCGTCTTTCGCATGTGACAGACCGCATCTGACGGAGGATCACCCCCATGTTCGACAGCGTGCTGGTCGCCAACCGCGGCGAGATCGCGGTCCGCGTCATCCGTACCCTGCGCCGCCTCGGCGTGCGCTCGGTGGCGGTGCACAGCGGCGCGGACGCCGACGCGCCGCACGTCCGCGCCGCCGACACCGCGGTGCTGCTGGGCCCCGCCGACAGTGCGTCGGCGGCCGAGAGCTACCTGAACGTCGAGCGCATCCTGGCCGCGGCCAGGCGCACCGGCGCCCAGGCGGTGCACCCCGGCTACGGCTTCCTCGCCGAGAACGCCGGCTTCGCCCGGGCCTGCGCCGAGGCCGGGCTGGTCTTCATCGGCCCCTCTCCCTCCTCCATCTCGCTGATGGGTGACAAGATCCACGCCAAGGCGGCGGTCCAGGCCGCCGGGGTACCGGTGGTCCCCGGCAGCGAGGGCGATGCCCTGGACGACGGCGAACTGCTGGCCGCGGCCCACGCGATCGGCCTCCCGGTCCTGCTCAAGCCCTCGGCCGGCGGCGGCGGCAAGGGCATGCGGCTGGTCCGGGAGGCCGCCGCGCTGCCCGAGGAGATCGCCGCCGCCCGCCGCGAGGCCCGCACCTCCTTCGGCGACGACACCCTCCTGGTGGAGCGGTGGATCGACCGCCCTCGGCACATCGAGATCCAACTGCTGGCCGACACCCGCGGGAACACCGTCCACCTCGGTGAACGCGAGTGCAGCCTGCAGCGGCGCCATCAGAAACTGATCGAGGAGTCCCCTTCCGTCCTGCTCACCCCGGAGCTGCGCGCCGCGATGGGCGAAGCCGCCGTACGGGCGGCCCGGGCCTGCGACTACGCCGGGGCGGGCACCGTGGAGTTCATCGTCCCGGGGGACGATCCCTCCTCCTACTTCTTCATGGAGATGAACACCAGGCTCCAGGTGGAGCACCCGGTCACCGAGCTGGCCGTCACCGTCGACGGCGCCCGGATCGATCTGGTCGAGCAGCAGCTCCGCGTCGCCGCGGGCGAACCGCTCGCCTTCACGCAGGATGCCGTCGCCTTCCAGGGCCATGCCGTGGAGGCGCGGATCTGCGCCGAGGACCCCGCCCGGGGCTTCCTGCCCACCGGAGGCCGGGTGCTGCTGCTGCGGGAGCCCGAGGGCGAGGGCGTCCGGGTCGACTCCGGTCTCGCCGAGGGGGCTGTCGTCAGCAGCAGCTACGACCCCATGCTGTCCAAGATCATCGCTTACGGACCCGACCGCGCCACGGCTCTGCGAAGGCTGCGCGCCGCCCTCGCCGAGACCTGCGTGCTCGGAGTCACCACCAACGCCGGCTACCTGCGCCGGCTGCTCACGCATCCCGATGTGGTCGCGGGTCGCCTCGACACCGGCCTGGTCGAGCGCCACCCGGAACTGACCGTAGCAGTGGCCACTGACAATCCCGATGCGGGCGGTCCCGATGCAGGCGGCCCCGGCGCGGGCAGCCCCGGCGCCGGCGGTCCCGGCGCGGGGCCCGAGACCGAGGTCCTGGTCGCCGCCGCGCTGGCCGGACAGGCGGCGCTGCTGCCGCCGCCGGGCGAGGACGGCTGGGTCGACCCCTTCTCCCTCCCCTCCGGCTGGCGCACCGGCGGCCGCCCCGTCTGGACCCCGCACCACCTGCGTGTCGGCGGCGCCGAACCGGTGACGGTCCTGGTCCGCCCGGTGCGCCACGGCACGGTGACCGGCGGCGCGGACGGCCCCGGTGACGTCGAGGTCCAGCTGCCCGGGCGCCCCGCGTTCACCGCCCGCGCCGTCCGGACCGGCGAGCGGCTGCTGCTCTCGCTGGACGGGGTCACCCACGGCTTCACCCACGCCGTCGAGCGGCACGGCGCCGGGGCCGGCACGCACTGGCTGGCCAAGGACGGCGACAGCTGGGCGGTGCGCCCGTACGACCCGCTGGAGCAGCTCGCGCTCGGCGGCGCGGGCGCCGGCGCCGCGGCGCTGAACGCACCCATGCCGGGCACCGTCACCGTGGTCAAGGCCGCGGTGGGCGACCGGGTGACGAAGGGTCAGCCGCTGATGATCCTGGAGGCGATGAAGATGGAGCACGTCATCACCGCCCCCTACGACGGAACCGTCGAGCAGCTGCGGGTCGCCGCGGGCGGCACCGTCGCGATGGACGAGCTGCTCGCCGCCATCACCCCGATCGAGGAGCCTGTGCGATGACCACACCCGATCCTGCCGCCGCCGAACCCGCCGCCGAACCCACTGTCACCCGGCTGGGCCTGCCCGACCGGGCGCCGCTCGGCGGACTCCCGGCGAGCGTGCGGATCCACGAGGTCGGTCCGCGTGACGGCCTGCAGAACGAGCAGACCACACTGCCGGTCGCGGTCAAGGCCGAGTTCATCGCCCGACTGGCCGCCGCCGGACTGCGCACGATCGAGGCGGCCAGCTTCGTCCACCCCAAGTGGGTTCCCCAACTGGCCGACGCCGAGCAGCTGTTCCCGCAGCTGGCCGGGCTGGCCGAGGAGTACCCCGGGCTGCGGCTGCCGGTGCTGGTGCCCAATGAGCGCGGCCTGGACCGGGCGTTGGCGAACGGTGTCGGCGACGTCGCGGTGTTCGCCAGCGCCACCGAGAGCTTCGCCCGGCGCAACCTCAACCGCTCGGTCGCGGAGTCCCTGGAGATGTTCGCGCCGGTGGTACGGCGGGCGACCGAGGCGGGCATCCCGGTCCGCGGCTATCTGTCGATGTGCTTCGGCGATCCCTGGGAGGGCCCGGTGCCGGTCGCCCAGGTGGTCGAGGTGGGCTGCGCGCTGCTGGACCTCGGCAGCACCGAACTGAGCCTGGGCGACACCATCGGCACCGGCACCCCGGGCCAGGTGGCCGCCCTACTGGCCGGGTTCGCCGCCCGCGGCGTCGGCCCGGAGCGGCTGGCCGTGCACTTCCACGACACCTACGGACAGGCGCTGGCCAACACCCTGGCCGCGCTGCAGGGCGGGGTCCGCACCGTGGACGCCTCGGCCGGCGGCCTGGGCGGCTGCCCCTACGCCAAGAGCGCGACGGGCAACCTCGCCACCGAGGACCTGGTCTGGATGCTGCACGGACTGGGCATCGAGACCGGCGTCGACCTGGAGGCGCTGGCCGCCACCAGCGCCTGGCTGGCCGGGGAGTTGGGCCGGCCGAGCCCCTCCCGCGCCGTCCGCGCCCTCACCGGCTGATCCGGCCGGCCCCGTCCCGCCGAGACACCCCCTCGGCACCCCGCGAGCCCCTCCACACCCTCAGGAGACCACGATGCTCGACCACCGCCTCAGCCCCGAGCACGAGGAACTGCGGCGCACCGTCGCCGCGTTCGCCCACGACGTAGTCGCGCCGAAGATCGGCGAGTACTACGAGCACAACGAGTTCCCGTACGAGATCGTCGCCGAGATGGGCCGGATGGGCCTGTTCGGGCTGCCCTTCCCGGAGGAGTACGGCGGCATGGGCGGCGACTACCTCGCCCTCTGCGTGGTCCTGGAGGAGCTGGCCCGGGTCGACTCCTCGGTGGCGATCACCCTGGAGGCCGCGGTCTCGCTGGGCGCCATGCCGATCCACCGCTACGGCACCGAGGAGCAGAAGCGCACCTGGCTGCCCCGGCTCTGCTCCGGCGAGATGCTCGGGGCCTTCGGCCTGACCGAGCCCGAGGGCGGCTCGGACGCCGGTGCGACCCGCACCACCGCGCGCTACGACGCCGACACCGACGAGTGGGTCATCAACGGCTCCAAGTGCTTCATCACCAACGCCGGCACGGAGATCACCGGCCTGGTCACCGTCGCCGCCCTCACCCTTTCGAGCGAAGAGAACGCAGACGGCTCGCCACGGCGTGAGATCTCCACCATCATCGTGCCCACCGGGACCCCGGGGTTCTCGGCCTCCAAGAAGTACTCGAAGGTCGGCTGGAACGCCTCGGACACCAGGGAGTTGTCCTTCGCCGACTGCCGGGTCCCGGCCGCCAACCTGCTCGGGGAGGCAGGCCGCGGCTACGCGCAGTTCCTCCGCATCCTCGACGAGGGCCGTATCGCCATCGCCGCCCTGGCCACCGGCCTGGCCCAGGGCTGTGTCGACGAGTCACTGAGCTACGCCGCAGAGCGGCGCGCCTTCGGCAGGCCCATCGGTGCCAACCAGTCCATCCAGTTCAAGATCGCCGACATGGAGATGCGCGCCCACACCTCGCGGCTGGCCTGGTACCACGCGGCCTCCCGACTGGTGGCCGGCGAGCGCTTCAAGAAGGAGGCTGCGATCGCCAAACTGCACTCCTCCGAGGCCGCGGTCACCAACGCCCGCGAGGCCACCCAGATCCACGGCGGCTACGGCTTCATGAACGAGTACCCGGTCGCCCGCTTCTGGCGCGACAGCAAGATCCTGGAGATCGGCGAGGGCACCTCCGAGGTCCAGCGCATGCTCATCGCCCGCGAGTTGGGCATGGAGCCGGACCGACCCTGAACCCGGGGTGAACCGGGGGCCCGATCAGGGCCCCGCAGCCCTCAGGGAATGACGACGACCGGGCGGTTGGCGCGCCGCGCCAGCCGGCCGGCCACGGAACCGAACAGCCTGCCCAGGAAGCCGTGCGTACCGCCGACCACGATGGCGTCGGCGGCGTACTCCCGGGCCACCTCCTCCAGTTCGTGGCAGATGTCCCCACCGCGCTCCACCAGCACCCAGGGGACGTCGCCCAGGAAGTCCGAGCAGGCGAGTTCCAGGCCGAGCACCTCGGTGCGGTGGTCCGGCACGTCGACGAAGACAGGCGGCTCACAGCCGGCCCACACCGTGGCGGGAAGCCTGTTGGCCACATGCACGATCACCAGACCGACACGGGAACGCCTCGCCATGCCCACGGCGTAGGCCAGGGCGCGCTCACTGGAGACGGAGCCGTCGAATCCGACGACGACTCCGTGCAGGAATGCCGGATCGCAGGTGCGGACAGTCTGCGACTGCAATTCGAAACTGGGCATGGAGGATGTGGATCCCGTCGGGGACGCGGGCGGGGGCAGGGATTCCGACTTCGACGGCTTCGACTTGGGCCAGGGCAGCCTGGGTTGGTGCGGCGCCGGCTCGGTGGGACGCGCCGCCGGGTTGCCTTCGCTGGGTTCTGGAAGGTCGTAACCGGCCATGACTATGGTCGTTTCGGCGAGGTGGGATACGGGGGTGTGCTGCGTGGTCACACCAGGGACTGTGGGACCGGAATAGCCATTCACCGCATACCCGATTCTGATCGAACCAGGCCGAGTAATGGCTTGTGTGACCTCTTCCCTCCAGGGTACGGCGACAATCTGTCCGCGCCCAGACACGGAGCGCTCGGATCCTGCAGTTACCGCTAACGGCGGACGCGCACGCTGAGGCGTTCGCGCCGCCGCAGCGCTGCAGCAACTCCGCGCTGCGCCCTGGGCGTGCATGGAGCATGCCCGAGGAGCCGCGCTTGTGCAACGGTGTGTGCAGGGTGGGATGAGTCCGCCATACCGGGCGGTTCCGCTTGGGGCGCACGTTTTTCGGTCAGTTGCACTCATATGCCTCGTGCATATGCCAAAGGATTGAGACGATGCCGCTCATGTCACCCCTGCTGCTCTTCGACCTCGACAACACCCTGGTCAACCGGAATCAGGCGTTCCAGGGCTGGGCCATGCGCTTCCTCTCGGAGCGGGCGCTGCCGCCGGGTGATCTCCACTGGTTCACCACCCTGGACTGCGGCGGCTACCTGGACCGCTCCGTCCTGATCCGGGCGGCCGCCGACCGCTACGGCCTCTCCGAACCGGTCGACGACCTGCTGGAGGACTACCGGACCACCGTCACCGGTCTGATCGCCTGCCCGGACGGCCACCTGGAGGCGCTGCGGCTGGCCCGGGCCGCCGGCTGGGTACTGGGGATCGTCTCCAACGGGGCGGCCGAACAGCAGCTCGCCAAGATCGAGCGGACCGGCCTGGCCGCGTTCGTGGACGGCTGCACCGTCTCGGAGGAGGCCGGCTGCGCCAAGCCCGACCCCCGGATCTTCCATCTGGCCGCGGAACGCTGCGGGGTGGACACCGCGGACGACTGGACGGCCTCCGCCTGGATGGTCGGGGACCACGCCCCGGCCGACATCGCGGGAGCAGCCGTGTGCGGCATGCGCAGCGTCTGGCTGGAGCATGGCCGCTCCTGGGGCGAGACCGGCTACCGGCCCACCCTGACCGCCCGCAGCCTGCCCGAGGCCGTGGCCCTGGTGCTGGCCGAGGAGGACGTGCGCAGCGCCGCCGGAACCGGCCCCGGACCAGGTGGCGGTCCCGGCGGCGGGCCGCGCACCGGCGCCCCCCGCGCGGCGGGCGCGCACTCCGGCGGTCCGGGCGCCGCCGCCCAGGGGCCGGACGGCTACTCCCGCGGGGCGGACGGCCCGGCCGCGCCGGGGTACCGCCACCAGGTGGCCACGCCCTGTTCGACGAAGCCCAGCCGGTGGTAGAGCGGCTCGCCCAGCAGCGTCGCACTGAGCACGGCGGGG
>NZ_BBPM01000016.1:148064-150924 GCF_000787775.1 Streptacidiphilus carbonis
AGCGTCGCACTGAGCACGGCGGGACGGTCCGGATGCGCCCGGAGCACGGTCTCCATCATGGTCCTGGCGATCCCCCGGGACCGGTGCCCGTGCAGCACCGCCACCCAGTACACCCCGACCGACCTGCCGTCGTCCCAGGAGACACAGGCCCCGACCGGTTCGTCCCGGAGCCGGGCCAGCCAGGTACGTCGTCCGGCCAGGACATCCCAACCCGGCGGGAAGGTCTCCCCGCGCCGCCAGGGAAGCCGTGCGGCGACCGGGAAGCCCTCGACCACCATCCGTTCCGCGTCGGCGAGTTCGTGCTCCCGCCGGGCCTCGGAGACCTCCGCGGACACCGGCCCGGCGGCGACCCGCGGGTCCTCGTCCGCCACGGCGTCCGCCGGCACCCCGGCCTGCAACGGGGCCTGCAACCGGGCCGGCACCCCGGCGTGCGCCCCGAACGGCGACCACCGGTCCGGGCGGGGCGGCAGCGGTCCCGGTTCCCGGACCATCACCGGCGTCGGCAGGGTGCGCTCGCAGCCGTAGCGGGAGAGGTCGACCGCGCCGTAGGGGTCGACCAGGGAGAGCCGGCGGGTGTCCCACTCGCGGAACACGGCGACCAGCTCCGCCGTCAGCGCGGCCGCGTCCGCGGGCTCCCTGGTGAGCTGCACCTGGTGGGCGTTGCCGCTGTCGCCGCCGCAGCGGACGGCGACCCAGCCCGGAGCGGTGCGGGCCTCCCAGCCCTCGACGCCGGCGAGAGCCAGCCACTGCCCGGCCGCGTTGTCATTGGCCAGTTCGAGGCGATTCCGAGGCTCCATCGGCCGATGCTATCCGCCGGTTCCGGGCCCGGGTCCGCGGCCCCCACCGGGCCACCCGCCTTCCTGTTCGGCCAGTTCGGCGGTTTCGCCGCGCACCGGGCGCCGGTGACCCCGATCCATGCGCCCCATGCGCGCCCCGCGCACCTCCGTGCACCCTCTCGTGCTCCCGATGGCTGTTTTTCGGTCAACTTCAGGACGCCCCTTCCCGATTGCGCTTCGTCGCAGCCCAGACGCACCGACTGAGCAGCGGAATCTTCCGGGGCGGGCGGGCGGCCGTGCGACAACTGGCCAGTGCCTGACACGCCCTCTTCCCCGGCGGCCCGGTGAATGCCACCCTCGGTGATCGAATGCTTCACGCCAAATTGCCTTATCGACATAGCGTCGGATGGTGAACTTGTCGCACCAGCAACCCTGGACCCAGTAGATTCGATCTTGGCACTAGCGGGGGGCCGCGCAATGCAGCACAGGACCGGACAACCATGACGTCGCAGGCGTGGACCGTGCGGACGGCAGCCCCGGAGGTCGACCGGGGGCTCCGCACGGCACACCAGCCACGTCGGGCAGACACACGACCGAGGGGGGCCGGAGCGCCTTGAGCAGGGTCAGCAGGAACGCCGCGTCAGCGGACGGCTCGGTCTCCCCCCATGCCCGCGGCGGCGCCCCGGGCGCGGGCGCCGAAACAGCCCCACCCAGCGGCGGCGGCAACGGCGCGGGCGGTGAGCCCCCGGCCCCGGCCGGCGCGGCCCGCAAGCTCTCCGGCCGACGCCGCCCCGAGATCGTCGCCGTACTGCTCTTCAGCGGCGCCCCGATCTTCGAGAGCTCCATCCCGCTCTCGGTCTTCGGAGTGGACCGCCAGGACGCCGGCGTCCCCCGCTACCGCCTGCTGGTCTGCGCCGGCGAGGACGGCCCGCTGGCCACCACCGGCGGTCTGACCATGACCGCGCCGCACGGCCTGGAGTCCCTGGCCAGGGCCGGCACCGTGGTCGTCCCCGCCTGGCGTTCGGCCGCCCAACTCCCGCCCCCCGAGGCGCTCGCGGCGCTGCGCAAGGCCCACCAGGAGGGCGCCCGGATCATCGGGCTGTGCACCGGCGCCTTCGTGCTGGCCGCGGCCGGCCTGCTGGACGGACGTCCGGCCACCACCCACTGGATGTACGCGCCCACCCTCGCCAAGCGCTACCCGCAGGTCCAGGTCGACCCGCGGGAGCTGTTCATCGACGACGGCGACGTCCTCACCAGCGCCGGCACCGCCGCCGGGATCGACCTCTGCCTGCACGTGGTGCGGACCGACCACGGCGCCGAGGCGGCGGCCGCGCTGGCCCGCCGGCTGGTCGTGCCGGCCCGCCGGTCCGGAGGACAGGCCCAGTACATCGACCGGTCTTTACCTGAGGAGATCGGCAACGACCCGCTCGCCGAGGTCGTGACCTGGGCCCTGGACAACCTCTCCAAGCAGTTCGACGTGGAGGCCCTGGCCGCCCGCGCCTACATGAGCCGGCGCACCTTCGACCGCCGGTTCCGGTCGCTCACCGGGAGCGCTCCACTGCAGTGGCTGATCTCCCAGCGGGTGCTGCAGGCCCAGCGGCTGCTGGAGACCACCGAGGCGTCGGTGGACGAGGTGGCCAGGCGCTGCGGCTTCCGCTCCCCGGTGGCGCTGCGCGGGCACTTCCGCCGGCAGTTGGGGATGAGCCCGGCCGTCTACCGGACCGCGTTCCGGGCCCGGCGTCCGCAGCCGGGCGCCGCCGACGGGGCCACCGCCCCCTCGGTCGCCGCCGTGGGTCTGGGCGGACTGGGCGCCCTGCCGTCCTTCACCGAGGAGGACGACGGGGCACCGCCGACCGGACCGCAGGGCGGCAGCCCGGCCGGCCCGGACCCCCGCGGCGAGCAGGGCCGGGTCCCCGGCCAGGCGCGCGCGCCCCGCAGCGGAGGACGGGTGAGCGCCCGGCCCCGGGGCGGGCGTCCGGACGCCACCGACCACGCGGCAGCGGAGGACGGCCGAACGGAGGCGGGTGCGCGGGGCCGCCGCGAGTCGGCCGTCCCGGAGCCCAGGGACGGCCGGGGGCGCGGGG
>NZ_BBPM01000016.1:150944-156466 GCF_000787775.1 Streptacidiphilus carbonis
GGGGCCGCCGCGAGTCGGCCGTCCCGGAGCCCAGGGACGGCCGGGGCAGCGGGGACGGCCGAGGCAGCAGGGACGGCCGGAGCGGCGGGGACGGCGCCGACGGCTCCGCCCCCCCCGCCCCCCCGGCGTCCTGCCCGCCCGCGGGCGTCCTGACGGCGTCCGGGTGGCGGTGCAGCACCGCGCCGCGGACTGACGGTGGGCGGCCGGAGGCAGGGGTCGGGACCGTTCGCGGCCCGGCCCCGATCCGGTTCGCAGCCCGTGCCGGGTTTGCTTTGGGCGCGATCCGACAGATGATCGACCCTGCGGGGCCGTCCGGTCCTGGCACAGGCGTACTCCCACCAGGACGGTGAAGGCACGTGAACGATCGCATGGTCTGGATCGACTGCGAGATGACAGGGCTCAGCCTCGAGACCGACGCGCTGGTCGAGGTCGCCGCCCTGGTCACCGACTCCGAGCTCACCATCCTGGGTGAGGGGGTCGACATCGTCGTCCGTCCTCCGGCCGAGGCGGTCGCCGACATGCCCGAGATCGTGCGCGCCATGCACACCGCCTCCGGACTGCTGGACGAGCTGGAGCAGGGCGTCACCCTCGCCGAGGCCGAGGCCCAGGTGCTGGCCTACGTGCGCGAGCACATCCCGGAGGCCGGCCGGGCCCCGCTGTGCGGCAACTCGGTGGCGACCGACCGCGGCTTCCTCGCCCGGGACATGCCCGCGCTGGAGAGCCACCTGCACTACCGGATCGTGGACGTCTCCTCGATCAAGGAGCTGGCCCGGCGCTGGTACCCGCGGGCCTACTACAACAGCCCCAAGAAGCAGGGGAACCACCGCGCCCTGGCGGACATCAGGGAGAGCATCGCCGAGCTGAAGTTCTACCGTGAGGCCGTCTTCGTGCCGCAGCCCGGCCCCGACACCGACGCGGCCCGGGCCATCGCCGCCCGGTACCAGTCGCCCCCCTCCTGACCCGGCGCCGACCCCGGCGCTGACCTGGCGAGACGCCGACCGCCGCGGGGCCGGGGCCACGTGGGAAGGCGGTCGTGAGCACCCGGTCGGATCCTGTAGAGTTATCTCCGTCAGCGCGACGAGCGACTGACGGATGGTGGGTGTAGCTCAGCTGGCAGAGCACCGGGTTGTGATCCCGGGTGTCGCGGGTTCAAGTCCCGTCACTCACCCCATGGGCCGCAGCCCCTGACCTTGGAAAAGGTCAGGGGCTGCGGCTTTTTCGCTCTCACGGTCCGTCAGTTGTCCGTGGAGGGCTGCTCGTCGACTGCCTCCAGCGGGTCGCCGCTCGCCAGCGGGCCGCCGCTCTCCAGCTCCAGGTCGGCCATCTCGGTCTTGGGGATCTCCGGCACCTCCGGCGCCTTCCCGTGCAGCTGGTCGGTCAGATCCCGCTCCACCAGCGCCGCTGCGGCGGCCGCCGCCGCCTTGGCGGCCTCGGAGACCAGCGGCGGGGACTTGGAGGAGTCCGGGGTCGCGCCGTCCAGGAAGCGGAGCAGCTCGACCGGGAAGGGCAGCACCAGAGTGGAGTTCTTCTCCGCGGCGACCTCCACCACCGTCTGCAGCAGCCGCAGTTGCAGGGCCGCCGGGGTGTTGCTCATGATCGCCGCCGCCTCGGACAGCTTGCGGGACGCCTGGAACTCGCCGTCGGCGGTGATGATGCGCGCCCTTCGCTCACGTTCCGCCTCGGCCTGCCGGGACATCGACCGCTTCATCGACTCGGGCAGGGCGACGTCCTTGATCTCCACCCGGTCGATGTGGATGCCCCAGCCCGCGGCCGGGCTGTCGATCATCAGCTCCAGGCCCTGGTTCAACGGCTCGCGGTTGGTGAGCAGGTCGTCCAGCTCGCTCTTGCCGATGATCGAGCGCAGCGAGGTCTGTGCCACCTGGGACATCGCGAAGGTGTAGTTCTGCACATTGACCGAGGCCAGGATCGGGTCCTCGACCTTGAAGTAGACGACCGCGTCGACCCGGACGGTGACGTTGTCCCGGGTGATGCCCTCCTGGGCCGGCACCGGCATCGTGATGATCTGGACGTTCACCTTGCGGAGCCGGTCGGCTACCGGGATCAGCATGGTCACCCCGGGCTGCCGGACCGCCCTGCGGACCCGCCCGAAACGAAAGACGACCCCCCGTTCGACCTGCTGGACCACCCGGACGCCGGTGGCCAGCCACAGCGCCCCCGCCCCCAGCACACCGAGCAGTACATCCACCACGATCATCGCGGTCACCCCATGTCGACAAGAGGAAGGCGCTCATAGAAAGCCACATTCCACGCTACTCGCCGGTCGTTCCGGTCGGAACAGGTCGAGCCGGGCCCTCTCGTCAGCCGCCCGCCGTCAGGCGGACTCGCGCCGGACCAGCTCCGTGGTGAGGATGATCTGCCGGTGGGTCCGGCTCGGCGCCGCGATCTCCTCCAGCAGCAGCCGGGCCATCGCCCGGCCCATCTCCTCGCTGGGCTGGCGCACGGTGGTCATCGCCGGGTCGGTGTGCCGGGCCACGGGCGAGTCGTCGAAGCCGACCACGGCCACGTCCTCGGGGATGCGCCGGCCGGACTGGCGCAGCACCCGCATGGCTCCGGCGGCCATCAGGTCGGAGGCCCCGAACACCGCGTCCAGCTCCGGCCTGCGCTCCAGCAGCTCGCGCATCGCCCGCGCACCGGACTCCTCGCTGTAGTCGCCCTGCCCGAGCAGGGCGTCGTCCTCGGGCAGGCCCGCCTCCTCCAGCCCGCGCCGGTAGCCGTCCAGGCGGCTGCGCGCACCCTCCATGTCCAGCGGTCCGGTGATGGTGGCGATCCGGGTCCGGCCCAGGCCGGTCAGGTGCCGCACCGCGGCCCAGGCGCCGCCGTAGTTGTCCGGGTTCACGTAGCTCAGCGACTCCAGCTCGGAGCGGCGGCCGCCCAGGACGGCCGGCAGGCCGGTCCGCTCCAGCAGGTCGACCAGCGGGTCCTCGGAGTGCACCGAGACCATCAGCACTCCGTCCACCCGGTGGCCGCTGAGGTAGGTGGCGAGCCGTTCGCGCTCCTGTGCGGTGCGGACCAGGATGAGCAGCAACTGCATCTCGGTGTCCGAGAGTTCGCTGGCCACCCCGCGGATGATCTCCGCGAAGAAGGGCTCCGAGGCCAGCCTGGTCTCGGTCTCCGGGATGACCAGGGCGACCGCGTCGGTGCGGCTGGTCACCAGGGTCCGGGCGGCGCGGTTGGGCACGTAGCCGAGCTCCGCGATGGCACGCTCGACCACGGCGCGGGCCTGGTCGCTGACCCCGGGCGCTCCGTTCACCACGCGGGACACCGTGCCCCTGCCGACCCCGGCCAGCTGGGCCACGGCCTCCAGGGTGGGCCGGGCCGGTCCCCGGCGTGCGGGCCTCTCGCCGGTCTGGGTCATGGTGCGTCCTCCGTTCCGCTCTGTACGCGTCGCACACTAGTCCCTGGATTCGGACGGAATCCCCTGGCAGACGCGTACGTTTCGACCGCGTTCCGGTAGGGGACCGCGTTCCCACAGGGAGGGACGGGAGTGGAAGCCGACGTCCCGGTCGAACAGCCGCGCCGGAGAGCCTGTCCCGACCCCTCCGGGGCCCAACTGCTTGACACTCCCTCATCCAAGCACGACCATGGCGACTGAGCAATGGGAGCGCTCCCAGGCTGTTGCACCATCCTGGCCGCACTCCTCGCAATCGGCGCCCGCGCCCGCATTCTTGCCCGTAACTGGACCGCAGTTGAGCTCCGGCGCCGATGAGGCCCCGGCAGATTCCGACAGCGCCTCGAACTCGCCCTCGCGAACTGCACCTACCCCTGGGAGCGCTCCCGTATGACCGCAGTCCACCCACTCCCCGCTGCCTCGCCCGTCACCGGGCCGGTCAGCGCCGACGACGGGCTACTCCACTTCCCGAGCGGATTCCTGTGGGGCGCCGCGACCGCCGCCTACCAGATCGAGGGAGCGGCGGCCGAGGACGGCCGGACCCCGTCCATCTGGGACACCTACAGCCACACCCCCGGGCGGGTCCGCAACGGCGACACCGGCGACACCGCCGCCGACCACTACCACCTGTACCGCGACGACGTCGCGCTGATGAGCCGGCTGGGGCTGAACTCCTACCGCTTCTCCGTGTCCTGGTCCCGGGTGCAGCCCACCGGGCGCGGCCCCGCGGTGGAGCGCGGCCTCGACTTCTACCGCCGGCTCACCGACGAGCTGCTCGGCGCGGGGATCACGCCCGTCGCCACCCTCTACCACTGGGACCTTCCCCAGGAGCTGGAGGACGCCGGCGGCTGGCCGGCCCGGGACACCGCGGAGCGCTTCGGCGAGTACGCGGCCCTGCTCGGCGACGCCCTCGGCGACCGGGTCCGCTACTGGACCACCCTCAACGAGCCCTGGTGCAGCGCCTACCTGGGCTACGGCTCCGGGGTGCACGCTCCGGGGCGCACCGACCCCTCCGACGCGCTGCGGGCCGCGCACCACCTCAACCTGGCCCACGGCCGGGCCGTGGCCGCGCTACGGTCCGCGATCCCGGCGGCGGCGGACCCGCAGCTCTCGATCACCCTGAACCTGCACGCCGTCCGCCCGCTCAGCGGCAGCGACCGCGACATCGACGCCGCCAGGCGGATCGACGCGGTGGGCAACCGGGTCTTCCTCGGCCCGATCCTGGACGGCGCCTACCCGGCCGACCTGCGCCAGGACACCGGCAACCTGGTGGACTGGGACGAGCTGGTCCGCCCCGGCGACCTCGCCGCGATCTCCGCGCCGATCGACGTGCTCGGGGTGAACTACTACAACCCGACCGTGGTCTCCGCCGGCGGCGGCCAGGGTTCGGCCGAGCACGCTCGCAACGACGGCCACGGCAGCAGCGACCACTCGCCCTGGCCCGGCTCCGAGGACGTGGTGTTCCACCAGCCGCCGGGCCGGCTCACCGCGATGAACTGGAGTATCGACCCCTCCGGCCTCTACGACCTGCTGACCGGGCTGTCCCGCGACCACCCCGGCCTGCCGCTGATGGTCACCGAGAACGGCGCCGCCTTCGACGACTACATCAGCCCCGAGGGCGAGGTCCGCGACCCCGAGCGGATCGCCTATGTGCACGGCCACCTCGCCGCCGTGCACGCCGCGATCAGGGACGGCGCCGACGTCCGCGGCTACTTCCTCTGGTCGCTGATGGACAACTTCGAGTGGGCGTACGGCTACGGCAAGCGCTTCGGCGCGGTGTACGTCGACTACTCCACCCAGCGGCGGATCCCCAAGGCCAGTGCCCACTGGTACGCGGAGACGATCCGGCGCGGCGCGATCTCCCGGTCGGAACCCTGACCCCGACCGGGATGCGTGGGCGGCACCGTTGAGGGTCGGTGCCGCCCACGACAGCGGCCCCGGGCCGCCCCCGAGCGTCCGAGTACCCGTGGGAAGTCGTAACGCCCGGCCTGCACGGTCGTTGCACGTGTGGGGCGCGTCGGCAGCGGCATGCGCTCCCGTCCGACGCAGCCTTCCCTGGGAGTCGACCGACCATGCAGCTCTCCCACGGACCGCGAACGCCCCTGCGCCGCGC
>NZ_BBPM01000015.1:0-43590 GCF_000787775.1 Streptacidiphilus carbonis
AGCGGACCAGCAGGGCCCGGTCCTCGGACCGCACCGGGGCGCCCGCCCCGACCATGGGGAACTGGACCGATGACGGGCTGTCAGCCCCCTGGTCGACCACCAGGGAGAGGGTGGTGTCGTCGGCGAGGAGCAGTTCGGCGCTCCAGTGGTCGACCTGCCGCGTCCTGGCGCTTGCGCGGATCTCGGCCTCCTCCTGGCGCACCCGCTCCAGGTCGGCGGGGTCGATCCGGGTGCTGAAGGGCACCTGTCCGTCGGCCTCGGCGCCCAGCTCGACCGGGAAGGACAGCTTGCGGTTGCTGCCGTCCTCGGTGTGCCGCACCTGGAACCTGACCCCGTCCAGGCCCTCGCGCGCCCGGATCGAGCCGGCCAGCTCGATCAGGCCGTCGACCGGCCGGGCCGCGGAGACCCGGGCCCTGACCGTCTCGATCCGCAGGCCGAGGTGCTGGTCGGAGATCTGCGGGATGAGCCGCACGTCCTGGTTCAGCCAGACCGGGGTGGGGACCTGGCCGGAGCCGGTCCTGCCCTCCTTGATCCGGGTCCGCCGCGGGCGGCCGGCGCCGAACTGCGCCAGCGTCACCCCCCAGTTGCCGTCCTTCCACTCGCCGCGCTTCTTCAGGCGGTCCGGGTTGACCGTCACCGACCAGCCGGACCAGTCGGCGTGGTGGAACGGCAGGTTGCGCTCCCGGGCGGTCACGTCCGGGCGGCGCACGGTGCGGGTGGGCAGCAGCAGGGTGCGCTTGCTCTTGCCGCCCTGGCGGAGCATCAGCGCGCGGACCGAGTCGAAGCGGTGCTCGGCGCCGAGGTTCTTCTGGAAGGCGTGGCCCTCCAGCTTGAGCTCGCCGTCCTCCCAGGTGACCGTGTCCACGCTGGCGTGCAGGCCGACGGCGGCGACCAGGCTGGACACCGCCTCGTCCAGCGGTGGGCTGTCCTTGAGGGCGGGGTAGGCCGCCTTGGGCCGCAGCGTGCCCCGGGTCGGGATGGCCCGCGGGTACTCCTTCTCGAACTCCAGGATCGCCAGGATGTCGGCCATCCGGCGCTTGACGGTCAGCCAGAACTTGATCCGCAGCCCCTCGGGCAGGCGGTTCAGCACCGAGGGGTCGATGTCGTCCAGGATCGGCCCGACATGGTCCAGGAAGAGTGTGCGGTACTCCTCGTCGGCGAACGGCAGCACCCGGTAGAAGATCTGCATCTCCTCGACCAGCACATTGTGGTCGTAGGAGCGCAGGTACTTGCCGTATTCCTTGCCGGGCTGGGACTTCAGGAAGTCCCTGACCATGCTGATCGAGGCCATCCGGTCGATCAGGCCCTTGGGGTTGTCACGGTTCTGGGTGATCGACTTGGAGCCGACCTCGCGCATCCGCCACAGGTAGATCGGCTCCGACAGGGCGTCCACCTGCTTGGCCAGGTAGTGCAGCGGGATGCTCACCGGGGCGTCCTCGTACAGGATGCCGGGGTACTGCATCGCGTGCTCGTCCCAGAAGCTGCGCCGGTAGACCTTGTTCCAGGCGGTGCGGTCGGTGACCAGCGCCGGGAAGCTGCTGATGTGGGTGCCGATCCTGGTCTTCGCGAACGGCGCCTGGTGCACCCAGGACGGGTTGCTGCCGACGGCGCGGAAGCGGTGCACATTGCCGGCCACGAAGTCCGACCCGGACTGCTCCAGGGTCTCGATCATCAGCTGGTACGCCGTGGGCGGGACGATGTCGTCGCTGTCCACGAAGGCCAGGAACTCGCCGTCCTGGTGCATCTCGGCGGTGCCGGTGTTGCGGGCCGGGCCGAGGCCCTTGTTCTCCTGCTGGACCAGCCGGAACCGGGGGTCCCGCTGTGCGAACGCCTCGGCGATCACGGCGCTGGAGTCCGTGGAACCGTCGTCGACCATGACGACCTCGAAGGCGTTCGAAAGTCTGCGCGGCGAGGGATGCCAGGCACTCCTCGAGGTACAGCTCGACGTTGTAGATCGGGACGACCACGGAGAGACGGGGTGCCATGAGGTGGGGCGGACCTTTCTGGACTGACGGACACGGCGGACGTGCTCGACAGCGCGCACTGGTCCACTTGTACGACCCAGACTATCCGGCGCCCAGAGGGGTCGGCACCCTCCGTTCGGCTGGACGGCGGCAGCAGTAAAGGCCCCGGACATGTGCTGGACGGGGGCCCCGCGGCCGGACGCTAAGGTGTTCCCTCGGGTCGACCGCGTGGATGCCGCCTGCTCCACGCCCGCCACCTGGGTCTTTCGTGGGGGTTTCGGGGGTCGCTCCCGAAGAGATTGGAGCAGCCGTGCCCCGGTTCAGCATCATCGTCCCCGCCTACCAGGTTCAGTCCTACCTGGGCGAGTGCCTCGACTCCGTGCTCGACCAGTCCTTCGCGGACTTCGAGCTGATCGCCGTGGACGACGCCTCGCCCGACGGCACCGGGGCGATCCTGGACCGGTACGCCGCCCGTGACCAGCGGGTCCGGGTGCTGCACCTGCCGGACAACGTGGGCCTGGGCCGGGCCAGGAACGCCGGGCTCGACGTGGCCACCGGCGACTATCTGCTCTTCCTGGACAGCGACGACATTCTCACCGAAGGCTCACTCGCTGCGGTGGCCGCCAGGCTCGCAGCCACCGGCGACCCCGAGGTCCTGGTCTACGACTACGCCCGGCTGTACTGGGACGACCGCACCGTCCGCAGCCGCGCCGGCGACGAGGGCGAGTTCCGCCCCGGCGGGGGCCGGCCCGACGTGTTCACCGCCGCCGAGCGCGAGAACGTCCTGGAACTGCTGATGGTCGTCTGGAACAAGGCCTACCGCAGGGACTTCGTCGAGGCGGCCGGCTTCAGGTTCCCGGCCGGGTACTACGAGGACACCCCCTGGACCTACCCGGTGCTGCTGTCCGCCCCCGGCATCGCCCTGCTGGACCGGGTGGTGGTGCACTACCGGCAGCGGAGGCAGGGCGGCAACATCCTGGCCACCGTCAGCCGCAAGCACTTCGACGTCTTCAGCCAGTACGACCTGGTGTTCGCCTTCGTCCAGGAGCGCCCGGAGCTGCACCGGTGGCTGCCGCTGCTGCACCGCCGGATGGTGGAGCACCTGCGCACGATCGCCGCCCACCCGGACCGGGTGCCGGCCGAGTCCCGCAAGGAGTTCCTGGCCCTGGCCGCCGACGCCGAGCGCCGGCACCGGCCGGAGGGCGCCCCCGAACTGGCGGTCACCGGTGACTGGAAGTCCGGGACGCTGGGCCGGATCGCCCGCGGCGCCCGGCGCGGCGTCAACGAGGCCACCCCCAGGGCCAAGAAGGCGGTGGCCCGGCAGCTGCTCAGCACCTATCAGAGCGTCCAGCGCAGACTGCCGCTGGACCCGCAGCTCGCCCTGTTCTCCTCCTACTGGTACCGGCTGCCCTCCTGCAACCCGGCGGCGATCCAGGCCAAGCTCAGCGAGCTGGCCCCGGAGATCCGACCGGTCTGGGTGGTGGAGGCAGGCCGCCGCAAGGACCTGCCCAAGGGCCTGGCCGCGGTCTCGCCCGGATCCCGCGCCTACCGCGAGGCCGCCTCCCGGGCCACCTGGTCGGTCAGCAATGTCGACTTCCCGGTCAGCGTGCCCAAGCGCGAGGGCATGGTCTACCTGCAGACCCACCGCGGCACCCCGGTCAAGCAGATGGGTACGGCGCTGCGCGACTACCCGGCGGCCGGGTCGGCGCTGAGCTTCAACGCGATGCTGCGCCGGGTGGACTCCTGGGACTACAGCCTGAGCGCCAACCACTTCTCCACCCTGGTCTGGGAACGGGTCTACCCCTCCGACTTCCGGTCGCTGGAGTACGGCTACCCGCGCAACGACGTCTACTACTCGGCGGGCGCGGCCGAGGTGCTGGCCGCCCGCGAGGAACTGGGCATCAAGCCGGGGCAGACGGCGCTGCTGTACGCGCCGACCACCCGCGAGTACCGCAGCAGCTACCGGCCCTCGCTGGACCCGGCCGCGCTGGTGCGCGACCTGGGCCCGGACCATGTGCTGCTGTACCGCTCGCCGGAGCTGAACGCCGGGGCCGGATACGTCGCGCCGCGCCGGGCCACCGGTGCCGGCGTCGTCGACGTCAGCACGCACCCCTCGGTGGAGCGGCTCGCGCTCGCCGCCGACGCGCTGATCACCGACTACTCCTCGCTGATGGCGGACTACGCCAACCTGGACCGGCCGATCGTGCTGTTCGCCGACGACTGGCAGGTCTACCGGGAGACCCGGGGCACCAACCTGGACCTCTTCTCCGGCCGTCCGGGGCAGTCGCCGGGTCCCACCGCCGCCGGCCAGGCCGAACTGACCGAGCTGCTGCGCTCCGGCGAGTGGCGGTCCGCCGCCGGCGACGGGCTGCGGGCCGCCTTCAGGGAGCGCTTCTGCGAGTTCGACGACGGCCGCGCCGCCGAGCGGGTGGTCCGCACCGTGTTCCTGGGAGAGCAGGTCCCGCTGCCGGTGCTGCCGTTGGCGGACCGCACCCCGGCGCCCAGGCCCGAAGGGCTCTGAGGGCCGGTCCGGGAGCCTCCGTCGGGATCAGCCGAGACCGGCCGCGTCCAGGATGCGGTCGGCCACCGCGATGGAGGCCTTGCCGTCGTCCAGGTCGCAGAAGGTGTCGCGGAAGGCCCGGTAGGCCTCCTGGTGCCCGGCGACGGCGCGCTCGGGCGCGCGCAGCGCCTCGATCAGCTCGGCGGAGCCGGGGATGAGCGGCCCGGGAGCACTGGCGGCGAAGTCGAAGCAGAAGCCGCGCAGGGTGTCCCGGTAGTGCTCCAGGTCGTGGGTGTGGAACAGCATCGGCCGGCCGGTCGCGGCGAAGTCCACCATCAGCGAGGAGTAGTCGGTCACCAGGACGTCGCTGACCAGGTGCCGGACAGGTCGATGCCTATCCGCTTCAGCGGCGTGCCGTGCCAGGTCTGCACCACGAACTGGTCCTCGCGGCGCCTGAACCACTCCGGCAGCGAGTTGTTGGTGACCAGCACCCGGGACCGGGCCATCGCCCGGTGCCAGGCGGCGCTGCCGTACTCCAGCGTGCGGACGCCCTCGGGGACGGCGGCCTGCTGGTCCCTGACCACCCAGATGTGCTCCAACTGCGCGTCCCGGCGCAGTAGTTCCCGGTGCACGGCGCGCGGGGAGTCCGAGTACTGGCTGCCGTCGAAGCTGCTGTAGAGCACGGCCGGCAGCAGCGGGGCGCCGCGGTCGGCGCGGTACTGGGACTGCAGCCGGGCCTGCCGGTAGGCGCCGCGCTCGGCCGTGGCCAGCACACTGCCGGAGACCAGCAGCAGCCGGTCGTGGAAGCGCCGCTCCAGGCTGTAGTCCCGGCCGCCGAGCTGACAGGCCGTGGGGACCTGCGCGAGCATGGGTGCGGCGAGCCGGACCGGGTGCGGCGGCGCGTCCCCGGCGCCGTCCCGCTGCCGCAGGAAGAGGTACCAGTTGCCCTCGCCCAGCGGGAACGAGGCCCCGGCCCCGGTGACGGCGTCGGGGCGCAGCCGGACCCGGAACCGGGAGCCGTCGCGGTCCACCGGGAGGGTGATCTCCTCCTGGCTGCGGCTGTGCCGGGCGATCAGCTCGTAGCGGTGGCCGGCACCGACCGCGAAGGCCCCGGCGAGGGCGAGCCCGCCGTCCTCGCCCCACTCGGCCGAGTCGACCACCGGCCGGACGGCCTGAGTGCGAATCAGCAGGTTGCCGTAGGCGCTCTCGGCCAGGCACAGCTCCAGCCCGGTGCCATCGCTGTCGCCGCTGTGACCGGTCGAGGTGGGCAGCGGGCGGCAGCCGGGGAGCGCGGTGGCGGGGGCGTCGATCGGGAAGTCGCCGGCCGAGTCGACCAGCCGGACCGTGTACTGGGCCTCCTCCGCCCGGGCGAAGGAGGCCAGGGGTATCTCGGCGCTGAAGGAGGTCCCCTGCAGCCGGACCGGGCAGTCGGTGCGGCCGGAGCCGGACTCGCCGGAGCCGCCGGAGCCGCCGGAGCCGCCCGAGCCGCCCGGAGCAGTGATCCGGAGGGTCAGCGGGCCCTTCGGTGCGGCGCCGAGCAGGCGTCCGCGCAGCAGCAGCGAATCGGCGGTGTGCTCGCCGGCTTCGACCACCGCCCGGAGCCGCTCGGCCTGCAGCACCAGCGCGTCGCCCTCGATCGCGGCCACGATCCGGGTGCCGTCCGCCAACCGTAGCGCGGTGGGGGCGGCCGCGTCCTTGGCGGCGCCGACCGCGCCGCGCCGCAGCACCCCGGGGGCCGCGACCACGGCGTGCAGCCGCCAGGTGGTCCGGGCCCGGAAGCCGAACAGCCGCGCGGCGTCGATGCTGAGGTCGAAGCCGGCCCGGTCGTAGTCGCGGGTCCGCTGCCCGGCACGGAGGGTCGCCTCGGGCTCGGACCGTCCGCTCAGCCGCAGCGGGAGCACCGCGCCGCGATCCGAACGCAGCCAGGCGGTCCGGACCCGGCCCCGGCCGATCGGAAGATTGCGTATGTAGGCGAAGCCGTGCAGCCGAAGGGTCCCCTCCTGCCATTCCGCGCCGAGCACCTGGGCCTGCAGCGGGAGGTCGGCGGAGCGGCGGAGGCGGCCGGGAACGCGCAGGCCGGGACGGGACGACATGGTGAAGCGGTGACCCTCCGGGAGTACGACAGGTGTGACGCGCGCTGGGGGGCGCCGACACGTCGCAGCCTCCGCGACGGGGGGCTCTAACCTAATTTTCAATGAACACACAACGTCCTCATGCTTTCGAGGACATGAATGCGTGGTGCAGGCCGGTGCTGCCGGTGCTGTCAGTGCCGTCAGCGCACCGGGGCGGAGACCTGGAGCTGTGCCTGGCGGGGTGAGGGGGCGTGCGGCCGTTGCGCGAGCGGGAGCGGGGCCGGGAGCTCGCGCTGGTCCAGGAACAGCCTGCGGACCACCCGCTCGGCCGCCCGTCCGTCGTCGAGGGCGCAGAAGCGCTCCCGGAAGGCGGCGCGCAGCTTCGCCGAGTGCTCGCTTTCCCAGGCTCCGGAGCGGAACGCGTGCGCCAGGGTGTCCTCGTCCGCGGCCACCAGCCCGGGGGTCTCGCCGGGACGGCCGGACAGCAGGTCGAAGTAGACCCCGCGGGTCTCCCGGTACACCTCCCAGTCGGGGGCGTGCACGATGATCGGCCGGTCCAGGTTGGCGTAGTCGAAGAGGATCGAGGAGTAGTCGGTCACCAGGGCGTCGGAGGCCAGCATCAGCTCCTCCACGCTGGGGTGCTGCGACACGTCCCGGACCAGTCCGCGCCGCTGCAGGTCGCGCAGCCCGGCGTCCTCGCCGTAGAAGTAGTGGGCCCGGACCAGCAGGGTGCAGTCGTCGCCCAGGGCGCGGCAGAGCCGGGCGAGGTCCAACTGCAGCCGGAACTCCCGCTGGTGGTCCCGGTGCGTGGGCGCGTAGAGGATCGCCGTGGTGCCGGGGGCGATGCCCAGCCCCTCCCTGATCCGCAGCACGTCGGCACCGGTGGCGGTGGCCAGTACGTCGTTGCGCGGGTAGCCGGCCTCCAGGTTCTCGAAGGCGCCGGGGAAGACCCGGTCCCACACCTCGCTGGAGTGCCGGTTGGAGGACAGGCTCAGGTCCCACTGGGCGACCATGCCCATCAGCCGGTTCCAGTTGACCTTGGCGGAGCAGGCCGGGTGGTCCAGCTGGTCCAGGCCCATCTTCTTCAGCGGGGTGCCGTGATGGGTCATCAGGAACCGCTGCCCGGGGCGCTTGGGGAGGGCCATGCCGAGGCCCGAGTTGGTCACCAGGTAGCCGGCCCGGGTGGCGTACCACCAGAACCTGGGGGAGCGCAGCAGCACGTGGTCGGTGCCCGCGGGCGCCGACTCGGCTCCCTTCGGCGTCAGCACCCACACGCCGCGGACGCCGGGGGCCAGTTCGCGTGCCTTGGCCTGGACCGCCCCGGGGTTGCTCCCGGTCGAGTCCCCCCAGTACGAGCAGTAGAGCGCCAGGTCGCGGCGGATCGGCAGCATTCCGCCGATCCGCCGGGCGGCCCCGACCAGATGTCCCTCGATCCGCCGGTGCAGCCGCTCGCGGCCCTGCAGCAGGCGCTTGCGGGCCTGGTCCAGCGCCTGCCCGGCCAGGAACAGCGAGCGCGAGCCGGTCAGCACACCCCGGGCGCGCAGGCCGCCGAGCCCCGGCAGCCCGCCCGCGGTCAGACCCCGTCGGCGCGTACAGCTCTCGGCCGCGGCCCGGAAGAAGGCGGCGGTCTCCGAGCGGGACGCGTCGCCGGGGCGGGACAGCTCGTCCAGGACGGTGCGGACCAGCCGCTCCAGCACCGACCGGGCCAGGTCCGGCTGGTCCTGGACCCGGGTGAGCAGCTCCTCGAAGCCGTCCAGCAGCGCCGGGTCGCACGCGCGGACGGCGGACGGCACCCGGGGGTCGCGCTGGATCCGGCGCACCAGGCACAGCTCGGAGCTGGTGGCCACGGTCCCGGCGTCCAGCAGCGAGCGGTAGGCGAAGACCAGTTCGGAGTCGGCGCCGGGCAGCGGCCCGGGGCCGTGCGGGGCGCAGAAGTCGCGGCGCAGCACCCGGTTGGACCGCAGCGCGGGCAGCCGCAGCAGCGTCGGCCGGGCCGCGGCCCCAGCGGTGCTGCCGCCGTCGGACTGGGCCGGCAGCACCGCGCCCCTGGCCGGCTGCGGACGGCGCTGCCAGTCGTCGGTCCGGTGCGCGAACACCAGCACCTGGGGGTCGCCGGCGGCGGCGAGCGCGCGGTCCAGCACTTCCAGCGCCCGCGGGGTGAGCGCGTCGTCGGCGGACAGCAGCAGCAGGTACTCGCCGGAGGCCCGGTCCGCGCCGAGGCGCAGCGCGGCGTCCTGGTCGCCGCTCCGGAGCGAGGACAGCAGCAGGACCCGCGGGTCCAGCCGGGTGAACTCGCCCGCGATCGCCGCGGTGTGGTCGGTCGATCCGGCGTCCACCACGATGAGTTGGACGTCGCCCCGACCCTGGGAGAGGACCGACTCCAGGCACTCCCTCAAGTGCCGCTGCGCGTTGTGGACCGGGACGATGATGCTGAAGCGGGGCATGGGAATCCGTCGTGTCGAGTGCCTGGCGGGGGCGCGGCCGGCCCTGGGGTGGCGTCACGGCCTGCATCGACAGCGGAACGTATTGATCCGGTAACAGTCTGTCAAATCCGCTGTGCCGTCCAGCGGATGCGCCCTGGTTCACCTGAACGGGCGAGGGCGAGTGACCTTCTTCCGGCCGCCCTGGTTGGAGGTCCCATCGGGGACTCCCCGTCCGCGTCCCGCCCGGAGTCAGGTTGTTGCCATGTCACCCCAACTCAGTGTCATCGTCCCCGTCTTCAATGTGCAGGACTACCTCGCGGACTGCCTGGACTCGATCGCGGCACAGACCATGGCCGACCTCGAAGCGGTGATGGTGGACGACGGCTCCACGGACGGAAGCACGGCGATCGCCGAGCGGTACGCGGCCGCGGACCCGCGGTTCCGGCTGGTGCGCCAGCAGAACGGGGGTCTCGGCAGCGCCCGCAACCTGGGGGTCCGCTCGGTCCACCCGGAAAGCAGGTACCTGGGCTTCGTCGACAGCGACGACGTCCTGCCCCGGGGCGCGTACCAGTACCTGTACGAGGCGCTGGAGGAGAGCGGCTCGGACCTCGCGACCGGCAACGTGTACCGGCTGCAGGCCGACCGCCGGGTGCAGAACCACCAGCACGCGCATCTGGCCAGGACGGTGCTGGGCACCCATGTCAGCCGGGACCCGTGGCTGCTCACCGACCGGATCGCCTGCAACAAGCTGTTCCGCAGGGAGTTCTGGGAGCGGCACCGGCTGGCCTTCCCGGAGGGTGTGCTCTACGAGGACATCGCGCTGACCGTCCCCGCGCACTTCCTGGCAGAGGCCGTGGACGTGGTGCACCGGCACGTCTACTACTGGCGGATCAGAAGCGGCTCCATCACCCAGCGGGCCGCCGAGGCGCAGGGCGCCCGCGACCGGATCGAGGCGGTCAACCGCACCAGCCGCTTCCTGGCCGAGCGCTCTCCAGCCCATCAGCGGGCCTTCGAGAAGCAGACCCTGTCCTATGACTTCCGCTTCCTGATGGACGCCTTTCCGAAGGCCGGCGAGGAGTACCGGGAGGCCGTCGTGGCCGGGGCCGCCGACTTCGCCGAACGGCTGGAGCCGGAGGCCTTCGCCGACCTCCCGGTCGACCTGCGGGCCAAGTGGGAGCTGATCCGCGGCCGCCGGACCGCGGAACTGCTCGACCTGATGCTGCTGGAGCAGCGCAGCCACCAGGGCTTCGAGGTCGCCGGCGGGGTCCGGCGCCGCGCGGTGTACCGCTCCGGCTCCGGCAAGCCGATCCCGCTCCCGGCCCGGGTCACCACCCTGCGCGGCGGTGAACTCCCGCTGACGGCCAAGTTGGAGGAGGTGGGCTGGTCGCCCGAGGGGTTGCTGGAACTGCACGGCTGCGCCTATGTCGAGAACCTCCCGGACGGCTCCGCGCTCACCTCGTTCCGTACCGCCGTGCTCACCGGACCCGACCGGCGCCGCTCGCTGCTCCCGCTGCGGAGCCGTCCGTCGGTCGCCGCCGGGCGCGGCTCCTGGCAGGAACTGCACGACCACGGCGGCTCCGGCTTCCTGCTCACCGTCGACCCGGAGCGGTTCAAGCGCGACGGCCGTTGGCAGGTCGGCAGCTGGAGCCTGCGGATCGTGCTCGGGCGGGCCGGACTGCTGCGCAACGCGGGGCTGCGCGCCGCCGGGAGCAACGTCGACTTCACCCGGGTACGGCCGCTGGACCCGGACCGGCTGCTGCGGATCGGCTTCGACAAGGGGGTGGTGATCCTCAAGGTGGAGGAGGTGCAGGCCAGGATCGACGGCCACCGCCTGGTCGACGGATGCCTGGAGATCACCGGCCGGGTCCGCGAACGGCACCGCCCGGTACAGCTGACGGTCAATCAGAAGGGCTCCTCGGCACGGGTGGAGGTGCCGGTCCGCTGCGTCGCGGCGGAGGGCGGCTGGCGTCCCTTCCTGGCGGCCGTGCCGCTGGACACCGTCGGATCGGTCGCTCCCGCGGTCCAGGACGGCCCCCGTGAGCTGGCGCCCAGCTCGGTCGACGGCTGGTGGACCCGGCTGGTCACCGAGGGCGGGGCGCAGCTGGTGGTCAGCGCCGCGCCCGAACTCGCCTCCGGCAGCTACCCGCTGCCGCCGGGGCCGGGCGGACCTCATCCGCGCCTGGGCGAGGAGCTGCAGCTGTTCGCGGGCACCGAGGGACAGTTGATGCTGGAGCGGACCCGGCGCCCGGCGGCCGAGCAGCTCGCCTGGACGCCCGGGGGACGGCTGGAGATCGCGGGAACGCTGCCCGGGGACGCCGGCCCGGTGGAACTGGTGCTGCGCCACAGCGGGCTGCACGAGGAGGCGCGCGTCCCGGTCACCCAGGCCGACGGCGGCTTCACCGCCTCCCTCGATCCGGCCGCCCACCCGGGGCCGCGCGGCGGACACCCGCTGCGTGAGGGGCACTGGTACGGCTTCCTGCGCCCGGTCGGCGCCGACAGCAGGGACGGCGAGCTGTCGCTGCGGCTCGCCACCTCCACCCTGGCCCGGCTTCCCCTGGACCGCCCGGGCGAGGGGCGCCGGTTCGCGGTGACGGCGTGCTACCGCGACATGTTCGTGCTCAGCTCCGGCGCCGCCCCCGGCTTCGAGCAGCAGAGCCCCTACCGGACCCGGCAGCTGGCCCGGGAGGCCTACCCGGCGGCCCGCCGGCTGCCGCTCCGCGACACCGTGCTGTACAGCAGCTTCGACGGACGCCAGTACGGGGACGCGCCGCGCGCCGTGCACGAGGAACTGCTCGGCCGCGACCGGGAGCTGCAGCACCTGTGGACGGTGGACGACGAGCAGGTGCCGCTGCCGCTGTCGGCCCGCGCCGTCGCGCTGGGCGGCGCGGAGTGGCACGAGGCGCTGGCCACCAGCCGCTATCTGGTCACCAACACCCAGCTGCCGCCCTGGTTCCGGCGGCGGGAGGGCCAGACCGTGGTCCAGTGCGGCACCGGGGTGCCGGTCAAGCGCACCGGACTGGCGCTGCGCGGCTCCGTCTACGCCGACCACAGCCGGCTGGCGGAGCTGCCCGAGCAGTCCCGGCAGTGGAGCCTGCTGTTGTCGCCGAACCGGTCCGGCACGGCGGCGCTGCGCCGGGCCTGGGACTACCGGGGCGAGATCCTCGGCGACTGCTCCCCGCGCACCGACCTGCTGCACGCCGAGGACCGGGAGAAGCTCGCCGAGGTGCTGCGGCGCCGGCTCGACCTGCCCGAGGGCCGCCGGACCGTGCTGTTCGCGCCGACCTTCCGGGACCACCGGGCGGTGGCCGGCGGCCCGCTGCGCTACGACTTCGCCCCCGGCCTGGACCTGGCGGCGCTGGCCGGCTCCCTCGGCGACGGGTACCGGCTGCTGGTGCGGCGCCACCCCGACACGGTCGCCTCGTTCCCGATCGGCGGAGCCGTCACCGACGTCACCGCCCACCCGGACGCCGTCGAACTGCTGCTGGTCGCCGACGTCCTGGTCACCGACTACTCCTCGCTGGCGGTCGACTTCTGCCGCACCGGGAAGCCGGTGCTGCTCTTCACCCCGGACCTGGACCAGTACCGGGACTCGGTCCGGGGCCTGGAGATCGACCTGCCCCGGCACGCCCCGGGCCCGCTGCTGCGGACCCAGGACGAGCTGGTGCAGGCCCTGCTGGGGCTGGACGCGGTGGCGGCCGACCACGCCGAGCGCTACGCGTCCTTCCGCGAGGCCCACTGCGGCGTACTGGACGCCGAGGGCGCCCGCCGCGCGGTCGACCGGATGCTGGCGCTCGGCTGAGCCGGACGCGGCCGGGCGACGGCGCCCGAGCGAACCCACGACGGCCGACCCGCCTGGGCTACCGGCTGCCCACCGGCTGCGAGGCGTTCGCGATGGCGTCGTCGAACGCCGGTGCCGGAGCGGTCACCGGCTGCTTCAGCACTGACCGGAAGCCCAGCAGCACCGCGACGGCCAGGGTTCCCCACGCAGTCGCCGACCATCGGAGTTCGAGCAGCGTCCAGTGGGTGGCGCGGGCGTAGTCCCAAAGGCCGCCGCCGCTCCAACGGGAGTACAGCTCGGTCAGGAACAGCCCCGCAACCAGGTTGTAGGCCAGCCCGCCGTACAGGTCGGCGATGGCGGTACCGGCGGCGGCCCAGGCGAGGTACTGCGCCGCGCTGGCGGTGCTGAGCAGCAGCATCACGGCCAGCGACAGACCGGCGGCGGCACCGGCTTCCTGCGGCTCGCGCCAGGCGACCCAGAGGCCCGCGACCGCGGCGAGGAGCACCACGGCGAAGCGGCCCGGTCCCACCAGCAGCGCGAGCCAGTGCGGCGGAAGTTCCAGCAGGGCCACGAACTTCGGTACGCCCCAAGGGCGGTAGAGCACTCCTGCGTAGTCGAGGACATCGGCCCGCACCTGCGCCGGATAGCGCAGCAGCGGGCCGGCCCACAGGGCGGTGAGCGCTGCGGCCAGACCGACGCCGAAGCGGTATCCCCCGCGTCCGCACAACCGGAACGCCGCCAGCAGCAGGGCGGGCGCTGCGACGACCGGAACGAGTTTGACGCTGAGCGCGAGTCCCAGCGCGACGCCGCCCCACAGCGGCGACCGGCGCCGGGCCAGCAACCAGGCCGAGAGCAGGGTGAGTCCCACGAATACCGGGTCGGTATTACCGTGGAACCCGGAGACCGCCACCAGGACCGGGCTGAGCGCCACCACGATGGCGCACCAGCGGGCGCGGCGGATCCCCATCCGGTCCCGGGTCAGGTCGAGAACCAGCAGACAGGTCATCAGATCGGCGCCGCAGGCGGGGAGCCGGACCAGCAGGGGCATGGGAGCGCCGACGGCCTTCAGGTGCGCCATCATGTCGAGCAGGATGCCGGTGAGCGGCCCGTGGTTGTACACCATGGGCCCGGCATGGGCCGCGCCGTAGACGGAGACCGGACCCACTGCGGCGATGGTGTGTGCGAATTCCTCGAAAGTCCGCACGTCGCCGGTCCCGTGCGTGGAGGCCGCGACGGCAATCTTCGCCGCTGTTGCGATGAGGCCCGTCAGGAGAACCTGGAGGCGGGCGTTCCGCAGTGTGATCGCCGGTCCTGTGATTGCCATGGCGAAACTCTAGCAACAATATATTGGTGTACTGACGATCGAATTTTCGTTCGCGTCGGATGGGAAATGCGAAGGTGGGCCCCGTGATGGCGAATGCGAAACCGCGGGGAGCCGGGATTCGCGATCGTTCAGGCGGTCGCCTGCTCCCTGCCGGGCGGGGTGGATCCTGCGGCTTCGGCCACGGACTCCGTGTCGGGCCGGGGCTGCGGCAGGGCCGCGCTCCCGGCCTGCCGGACTTGCCAGGCGCCGTAGCCGATCCCGAGGCCGAGCACGGTCCAGGTGAGCAGCCCGAGGAACAGTTCGCCGTCGCTCCACCTGGTGACATGCACCTGGTGCCAGGGGAAGCCTCCGCTCCAGCGGGTGTAGATCAGCACCAGCAGCGAACCGCCGAGGACGTTGTACCAGAGCCCCGGCCACAGGCCCACGACCAGCATCGACGGGGCCGCCCAGGCCAGGTACTGCACCCCGCTCGCGGTCGACAGGAAGAGCAGTGCGGACACGGTGAGCCCGGTGATCGCGGGCAGTTCCTGCGGCCGCTTCCAGGCCAGCACCGCGCCGAAGGCCATCACCAGCGCGACCACCGGTAGATGGCCGCTGCCGTAGAGGAAGTCCAGCACCGGCCTGGGCACCCCGAGCCACCGCCCGGCCTGCAGCATTCCCCACTGGCGGTCGCCGCCGCCCTGGTACTCCAGCACATGATTCAGCAGCCCGCGCGGCGCCAGCACCAGGGCCGGGCCCCACAGCACTGCCAGGGTCGCCAGCAGACCGGCCAGGAAGCGCCGCGCGGTGCCCGGGCCGATCCGGAACGCGCCCACCAGCAGCAGTGGGAGCGCGACCACCGGGGGCAGCTTGACGCTCACCGCCAGCGCCGCCGCCACCCCGGCCCAGACCGGCGACCGCAGGTCGACCAGGAGCAGCACCGACGCCAGCGCGAACATCACGCAGAGCGAGTCGGTGTTGCCGTGGTACGCGGAGACGGTGACCAGCACCGGGCTGGCGGAGACGGCGACCGAGCACCCCAGTGCGGTCAGCGGCCGCTGCCGACGCCGCATCAGTTCGAAGACCAGCAGCGCCGAGCAGAGGTCGCCCAGGCAGGGCGGGATCCGGATCAGCGTGGTGAAGGCGATGCCGTGCCTGGCCAGATGCCCCAGCGCCAGCAGCACCCAGCCGGTGAGCGGCGGATGGTTGTAGACCGGGAGATGCCTCGGCAACCGGGCCTCGTACACCCGGTAGGGCCCCAGTCGGAGGATCGCGCTGCTGAACCCGTGGAAGAACTGGGCATCCGCGGAGCCGACCGTATGGGCGGCGATGTCCAGTTTCAGGAGCAGCGCGACCAGCGCGGCGGCGGCGGCGAGAAATCGCGCCGTCCCGGCCGGCCGGGACCTGAGGAAAAGCAGTCTCATGAAATCGGAACGACCCGGACGCGCCCCGGTGACGGCCGCGCACAGCGGATCATCAGGACGAGTGAAACCGACTCCGAGCGCATGCCGAGAGATATGAGCTAGGCCGTGTAATTGCGACTTCATGAGGGTCCCCGCGGTCGGCGTCCGCGCTGCTTCCGCACTATTCTGCCGTTATTTGATAGTGGAGCAGAATTGATGGAGAATTCCTTGCCGGACATCGATTCACCGGCCGATCCCCGAATCGGTGTTCTGGCCCGACCGGCGTCGACGAACTGATGGCCGCGCAGGCGAGGTGTTGAACCGTGTTGAAGAACTCCGTGCGACGTGTGCGTGCCTTCCTGTCGTGTGGCGGGGGACGACTTCCGGTGTGGTTCTGTCTGATCGCGGCTGTCTTCGCGCTCGTCCAGCTGACTGCGGTCACCGGGCGGGCGTCGCCCGACACCACGCAGTACGTCTCGTACAGCCTGATGCTGTCGGGCCACGGCCGTGCCCAGGCCGCGAGCGAGACAAGCCGGTACTTCTGCGCCAGCCGTAGGACCCAGGCCGCGCAATCGGCACGTCTGGACGTCAGGGAGATGGACGATGCCGGCAGAGCGGGTTGATGGTCCTGGTCTGGATCCTCCCGTGGTGGGTCTGCCCCTCCTGTGGATGCACCGGAACGGGCCGGTACAGGGTCCGTCGGATCGCGTGTCCCGCCAGGCTGGTCCGCGCTCTGCTGTCCGTCCGCACCTGGCGGCAGCCGCCGCTGCTCCGACGACCACGGCGGTGCGTGACAAGTAACGAATATGACCGGAATCGACCGGTCGGAGCGGTACGTTCTTGGTCATGCAAGGATCGATGGTCCAGCCTCCGGGGGCGAACCCGCGATGGACTGGCTGACCAGGCTGCCGGTGGTCGGGCCGCTCGTGGCTTGGGTGCTGCGGAGCCGGGCCTACCTGGCTTTCGAGCACTTCAACGAGGCGGGTTCGAACCGGATGGCCGGTGCGGTCACCTTCTTCGGCTTCCTGGCGCTGTTCCCGCTGCTCACCGTGGCCATGGCGATCGCCGCGGCCACCCTGAGCAGCGGGCGGGTGGCCGACATCCAGAGCGCCGTCGCCCGGCAGATCCCCTCGCTGTCGCAGTCCCTGGACCTGGACTCGCTGGTCCGCAACGCCGGCACGGTTGGGGGGATCAGCGGGACGCTGCTGCTGGTCTCCGGCCTCGGCTGGGTGGACACCACCCGGGTCTCCATCCGGACCGTGTGGCGGCTGCCGGTCGAACCCGGCAACGCGGTGCTGCGCAAGGCGCTGGACGTGGGCGTGCTCATCGGCCTCGGTGCGGTGGCCGCGGTGTCCATCGCCGCCTCCGCCGCGACCTCGGCCCTCGCCGGACAGCTGGCGTCCTGGTTCGGTGTGGACAGCGCCTCCTGGGGCCGGGCGCTGCTCTCGGCGGCGAGCTTCCTGATCGCGGTCGGCGCCGACACGCTGATGTTCGCCTATCTGCTGGTCGGCCTGCCCCGCATCGGCGACCAGCGCAAACGCGCGGTGGTCGAGGGCGCGCTGCTGGGCGCGGTCGGTTTCGAACTGCTGAAGCAGCTGCTCTCCGCCTACCTCAGCAATGTCGCCGCCAAGAGCATGTACGGCGCCTTCGGCACCCCGGTGGCGCTGCTGCTGTGGATCAACTTCATCTTCCGCTGGCTCTTCTTCTGCGTCGCGTGGACCGCCACCGACGACCCGGACGCCGCCCGCGCCAGGGCCCGCGACCGCGCGGCCGAAGCCTGGACCGAGGCCGGCGGCAGCGGAAGCCCGACGGTTCCGCCGGAAGCGCCTTCGGCGGCCCCGGCGGTCGAGCACCGCAGTCCGAGGCGAGCCCTTGCCTTCCTGGCGGGGACGGCCTTCGGTTCGTTGGCCACCCGGTGCCTGAACCGACTGAGGAGGCGTCAGGTGTAGCGGCGGAACCGGTCGGTTACCAGCGGCCTGCTGATCGGGTGCGGCAGTGGAACCGCCTCACCGAAGGGATGGTCGGCGGGTTCAAGATAGCGTCCGGCGCCCACATCGGGCCGCGAGTGGACGGTGGACATGCCAGTGGTCGGATCGACCACCAGATACACCGGGATCGACCCCCTTGCGTACAGCTCCCGCTTGTCGTGGTGATCCATCCGCTTGCCGGAGTCGGAGACGACCTCCAGGACGAACAGGACCAGGGCGGAAGGATCTCGCCGGGATTGCCCTCGACCACGTCGGTGTCGGTGAGGAAGAGATCAGGATCCGGGCGGTCGTTCCGGCCGGTCGGGGGCGATCGCCATGGTGGACCAGCGGTCGTAGTCCTCGGTGGAGAACTGGTCACGAACCAGGTCGACGATGCGATTGTGCAAGGCCTTGGGCATCGCCGTCATGATGATTCGGTTGTTGATCAGTTCGACGGACAATCCGGGAATCGGCTCCATGTCCCGGTGCAACCGGAGCAGCCGATCATCGGTCACGCTCATCAGCGCCTCCCTCCTGTGCTTGCACTATAGGCCGGGTCTGGGACAGTGGCCCCGTAACCCAGCGGGGCGGTGACGCCGAGAGAGAAGGCACAGGGACCGGCGATGGCGGAGCGGCACGGCAGGGTGCTGGTGGTCGACGACGACGCGGCGATCAGGCGGTCCCTGGAACGGGGGCTGCGGCTGAGCGGCTTCACGGTGGCCCTCGCCGCCGGCGGCCTCGCGGCGCTGGACGCGCTGACCCAGGCGCCGCCGGACGTCCTGGTGCTGGACGTCTCCATGCCCGACCTGTCCGGCACCGACGTCTGCCGCAGGCTGCGCGACCGGGGCGACGAGACCCCGGTGCTGATGCTGTCGGCGCTGGACCAGCTGGAGGACCGGCTGGCCGGACTGCAGGCCGGCGCCGACGACTACCTGGTCAAGCCGTTCGCCCTGCAGGAACTGGTGCTGCGGCTGCACGCGCTGCTGCGGCGCAGGCCGCCGCGCGCCACCGGGCTGCTGGCCGTCGGCGGCCTCACCGTGGACCCGGCCACCCGCGAGGCCCGCTACCGGGGCGACCCGGTGGAACTGACCCGCCGTGAGTTCGACCTGCTGGAGGTGCTGACCCGGAACGCCGGGCTGGTGCTGACCCGGGACCAACTGCTGGAGCGGGTCTGGGGCTACGACTTCGACGTCCGCACCGATGTGGTGGACACCTTCGTCAGCTATCTGCGCCGCAAGCTGGAGGCCGGCGGCCGCCCCCGGCTGGTGCAGACCGTCCGCGGCGTCGGCTTCGTGCTGAAGCCGGACCTGCCGGACCTGCCGGACCAGCCGGACCAGCCGGCCCCCCAGGGTGGTGCCGAGTGAGGCTCGCCACCAGGATCGCCCTGGTCACCGCGGTGATCGTGCCGGTGTTGGTGCTGCTGGCCGGGCTGCTGCTGCTCGGCCTGGTCGGCCGGGACCTGCGGGCCGGACAGGACGGGCAACTGCGCGACCGGGCCGCCGCCGCGCTCCCGTACGCCCGCACCGAACTGCACGCCGCCGACGCGGGCCGGCTGCGGCAGGAGGCCAACCAGCAGAGCCGGCTCGGCGCGGCCGCGCTGGACGTCGGGGTACGGCTGACCGCCGCCGACGGCACCGTACTGCTCAGCCAGGGCGCCCAGCCCGCCGCCGCCGACCCGCTGCCGGCCGTCACCGCCACCACCGCCGTGCGGACCGTCACCGGCAGCGACGGCACCGCCTGGCGGGCGCTGGCACAGCCGATCCCCGGCACCGCCGCGCAACCCGGCGGCACCCTCTGGCTGTTCGCCCGGGCCTCGGCCGTCCAGCGCGAGGTGCGGACCGTGCGCGGCCGGATCGTCCTGATCGCCCTGGTCGCCGCGCCGCTCGGCGGGCTGCTCGCCTACCTGGTCGCCGAGCGCGCCGCCGGTCCGCTGCGGCAGCTGCGCCGCCGCACCAGCGGGCTCGACCCGGACGACCCGGCGACCAGACTGCGGCTGGCCGAGCGGCCGACCCGGGTGGTCGAGGTGGACGAGCTGGCCGGAACCCTGCAGTCGGTGCTCCAGCGCTACGACGAGCAGGCGGCCCGCACCGCCGAGGCGTTGGCGACGGCGCGGGCCTTCGCCGCCTCCGCCTCGCACGAGCTGCGCACCCCGCTGATGAGCATGCGCACCAATCTGGACGTCCTCACCGAGCACCCCGGGCTGGCCCCGGAGGACCGTGCCGAGATCCTGGCCGACCTGCAGGCCGAGCACGCCCGGCTGCTGGGCACGCTCACCGCGCTGCGCGCGCTGGCCCAGGGCGACCTGGTGGAGCAGGACGCCTTCGGCCCGGTGGACCTGGGCGACCTGGTGGAGTCGGCGGCGGCCGACGCACGCCGCCGCGATCCGCGGGCCCTGATCACGGTCCGCTCCTCGGCCGGGTCGCTGCGGATGCACGGCTGGGAGCCGGGCCTGCGGATGGCGGTGGACAACCTGCTGGCCAACGCCCTGGTGCACGGCCGCTCGGCGGACGGCACGGCCCGGATCGAGCTGGCGCTCGGCCGCGTCGGCACCGACGCGGTGCTGACCGTCGCCGACCACGGCCCGGGGATCCCGCCGGACCTCCGCGACTCGGTCTTCGACCGCTTCCGACGCGGCCCCGACAGCCCGGGTTCCGGGCTGGGGCTGACCCTGGTCGCCCAGCAGACCGCCCTGCACCGCGGCACCGTCCGCTTCACCGAGCCGCCGCCCGGCACCCCCGGCGCGCTGGCCGAGCTACGGCTCCCGCTGGCCGCCTCGGCGCCGACCCTGCAACTGCGCCGGGACTGGCTCAGCGCCGAGGGCTGAGGCGGTCACTCCTCCGGCCCGGCACCGGGCAGTCGGTACTCCGCAGCCCAGCGGGCCCATTCGGCCAGCGCCTGGTAGACCCTGACGCCGCCCTCGATGGTGATCCGCATCGACTGCACCCGCGGCGTGTGGCCGAACTCGCCGGCGTCCTTGCGCTGCGCGTAGGCCCGGTAGGCGGCGGCCTGGGCGGCCAGGGACCGGGCGCTGGGTACGGGTCCTGGGGCTGCCGAAGGCCTCTTGGGAAGCCACAACGTTTCCACAAAGAGGGTTCCTAGGCTCCCCGCAGAAGGGACGTCACCCGCCGCCCCGACCCTGTGGAGGAGACCTGCCATGCCCATCCGCCGCGCGACCCTCGCCTCGGCCCTCGCCGGGACCGCCCTCGTCGGAGCGCTGATCGGCGCCGGCACCCCGGCCTCGGCGGCCGCGCAGCCCCCCGCCCAGCGGGAGGCCAAGGCCGTCTGCACCCGCGCCCCCCAGGTCGACGCCCGGATCACCCGGGCGCTGGCCCGACTGCACGGACCCGCGAGTGAGCGGGGCTCCATCGCCCGCCTGCAGAAGCGGGTGGGTGTCGCCAAGGCGGCCGGCGACACGGCGATCGAGACCTACCTCAACAACCGGCTGACCGCCCGTCAGAACATGGTCGGCACCCTCACCACCCGGCAGAGCGATCTCAAGCAGGTGGAGACCTGGTGCACCGCCAACCACCTCGGCGGCGCGAAGTGACACGCCGTCACCTGGTCTGGCCCGCAGTGCTGATCGCGGTACTCGCGCTCGGCGCCTGCTCCCACACCCCGGCGCCGTCGGCCACGCCCTCCGGGGTGTCCAGCAGCACCGTCCAGCAGATGCAGCAGCAGGTCGACGCGGCCCAGAGCGCCGCGGCTGCCGCCGACTCCGACGCAGCGAGCGACCCGAACTAGGGTGCAACGGGCTGCATGGCTCATCGCGCAGTTCCCGCGCCCCTGAGGTGGGTGCAACTGACCCACCGTGGTTCAGTTGCAGCCCCCAGGGGCGCGGGGCACTGCGCCACCAGCCATGCAGCCCGCCGCAGCCGGAGACGGCGACACCTACACCCGCGGCAGCGCCTGCCGCCGCCGTTTGGCGGCATACCGTCGCCGCCGCATCAGCACCAGCCCGCCGCCCGCCGCCACGGCGACCGCCACCAGCCCTGCCCCGGACGCCCCGGCCCACCCCACCGCTCCGAGCCCGGACGAACCCGAGGCGCCGACCGACACCCGCGCGGCCCTGGACGGCGCCGACACCGAGTCTCCGGCGGTCCCGGCCTTCGGCGCCGTGGAGGGTACAGCCGCGGCACCGTCCAGGCTGCCGACCGGGGTGACCCTGCCGTCGGCTGCGAAGCCCCAGTCGAGCAGTTCCCTGGCCTCGGCGTAGACCGCGTTCAGCTCACGGTCCTGCGGATTCATCACCGTCGCCATGATGGTCCGGTCACCCCGCCGGGCCGCCACCACCAGCGTGTTCCCGGCGTTGGTGGTGTAGCCGTTCTTGACGCCGATCAGGCCGTCGTAGCGGGGGACACCGTCGATGCCCATCAGCATCCGGTCGGTGTTGTCGATCTCGAACGGCTTGCCCTTGGTGTTCGGCCCACCGGGGAACTCGGCCTTCCAGGTCCCGGCGTAGCGCGCGAAGTCCGCGTTCTTCAAGCCGTCCCGCGCGAACAGGCTGAGGTCGTACGCCGAGGACACCTGCCCCGGCATGTCGTAGCCGTCGGGCGAGACCACATGGGTGTCGTTCGCGCCCAGCCTGGCGGCCTGGGCCTGCATCTGCGCAACGGTCGCGGCCACCCCGCCGTTCATCGAGGCCAGTACGTGCACCGCGTCGTTGCCGGAGCGCAGGAAGACGCCGAGCCACAGGTCGGACACCTTGTACGTCTGCCCGGGCAGCACACCGACCAGGCTGCTGCCCTCGCCCATCCCGGCCAGGTCCGCGTCGGTGACCTTGTGGACGGCCCGGGTCGGGATCTTCGGCAGCACGGTGTCGGCGAACAGCGTCTTCAGCGTGCTCGCCGGCGGCAGCGCCCAGTGCGGGTTCTGCGCCGCCAGCACCTGGCCGGTCGCGGTGTCGGAGACGATCCAGGACAGCGCGCTCAGCTTGGCCGGCAGCGCGGGCGCCCCCGGGCCCGGCTGCACCTGTACCCCTGGCAGCCCCAACCGCTCACCGCCGACCGTGGACATCCGGGCCGGCGGTTTCGGTGCCGCGGTGGCGCTCGCCCTGGGCGAGGGCGTCGCCGCGGCGGGAACGGCGCCAACCAGCCCTACGGCGAGCGCGGTGGAGCACACGGCTGCTGCGGTACGGAGATCGAAGTGCACCGGTCGACCGTACCCAACCGATCCCTCCGTCCCAACCACCCCCCCGAAAAAAACACACCAATGCCAGGCCGGGATACTTGCCCCATGAGACTGAGCCGCCGCGCCTCCTGGTTCCTGACCGCCTTCGGCGTCTGGAGTCTTTGGATCTGGGCAACCTTCTTCAAGAACCTCTGGGCCGACGGCGAGGGCCTCGCCTTCACCGGCGGCGACCACTCCCGCCCCACCGCCTACTTCTGGATCCACGCCACCCTCGCCCTGGCCTCCCTGGTGCTCGGCCTGGTCGTCGGCTCAGTGGGCGTCAGATCCCTTCGCCACAAGTCCTGAGACGCGAAAAGGGGCGCGGGGAACTGTGGAACAGTTCCCCGCGCCCACGGAATCCCTAGAAGCGACGGGTGACCAGCGCCCGCTTCACTTCCTGGATCGCCTTGGTGACCTCGATGCCGCGAGGGCAGGCGTCGGTGCAGTTGAAGGTGGTGCGGCAGCGCCACACCCCGTCGCGGTCGTTGAGGATCTCCAGCCGCTGCTCCGCGCCCTCGTCGCGCGAGTCGAAGATGAAGCGGTGGGCGTTGACGATCGCGGCCGGGCCGAAGTACTGGCCGTCGTTCCAGAACACCGGGCAGGACGTGGTGCACGCGGCGCAGAGGATGCACTTGGTGGTGTCCTCGAAGCGCTGCACGTCCTCCTCGGACTGGATCCGCTCGCGGGTCGGCTCGTTGCCGGTGGTGATCAGGAAGGGCATCACGTCGCGGTAGGCCTGGAAGAACGGGTCCATGTCCACGACCAGGTCCTTCAGGACCGTGAGGCCCTTGATGGGCTCGATCGTGATCGGCTTCTCCGGCGAGACGTCCTTGATCAGGGTCTTGCAGGCGAGCCGGTTCTTGCCGTTGATCCGCATGGCGTCCGAACCGCAGACGCCGTGGGCGCAGGAGCGACGGTACGTCAGGGTGCCGTCCTGCTCCCACTTGATGGTGTTGATCGCGTCCAGGACGCGGATCTTCGGGTCGACGGTCAGCTGGTAGTCCACCCACACCGCGTCCGGGTGCTCCTCCGGGTTGAACCGGCGGATCCGGACCGTGATGGTGATCAGCTCGACCTTGCCGGACTCGGCGGCGTCCAGACCGGCGGAGTGCGGGTTCCCGGCCTGCGGTGCGTCTTCGATCGTGGGGGTGCTCATCAGTACTTACGCTCCATCGGCTGGTAGCGGGTCACCACGACCGGCTTGTAGTCCAGGCGGATGCTGGTGTTCCCATCGGCGTCCACCTCGCGGTACGCCATGGTGTGCTGCATGAAGTTGACGTCGTCACGGGTCGGGTAGTCCTCGCGGAAGTGACCGCCGCGGGACTCCTTGCGGGCCAGTCCGGACACGGCGGTGACCTCGGCCAGGTCGAGCAGGTTGCCCAGCTCCACGGCCTCCAGCAGGTCGGTGTTGAACCGCTTGCCCTTGTCCATCACCGAGATGTGCTTGTAGCGCTCCTTCAGCGCGGCGATGTCCGCCACGGCCTGCTTCAGCGTCGCCTCGGTGCGGTACACCATCGAGTTGGTGTCCATGGACTGCTGCAGCTCGCTGCGGATGTCCGAGACGCGCTCGCTGCCGTTGCCGTTGCGGATCCGCTCCAGCTGCTCGACGACCTGGGACTCCGGGTTCTCCGGGAGCTCCACGTAGTCGGCGGTGGCGGCGTACTCGGCGGCGGCGATGCCGGCCCGGCGGCCGAAGACGTTGATGTCCAGCAGCGAGTTGGTGCCCAGCCGGTTGGCGCCGTGCACCGACACGCAGGCCACCTCGCCCGCGGCGTAGAGGCCGGGGACGACGGTGTCGTTGTCCATGAGCACCTCGCCCTGGACGTTGGTGGGGATGCCGCCCATGGCGTAGTGCGCGGTCGGCTGGATCGGGATCGGGTCCGTGTAGGGCTCGATGCCGAGGTAGGTCCGGGCGAACTCGGTGATGTCCGGGAGCTTGGCGTCCAGCTGCTCCGGCGGAAGGTGCGTCAGGTCCAGGTAGACGTGGTCGCCGTCCAGGCCGCAGCCGCGGCCCTCGCGGATCTCGGTGTAGATCGCCCGGGAGACGACGTCGCGCGAGGCCAGGTCCTTCATGACGGGCGCGTACTTCTCCATGAAGCGCTCGCCGTCCTTGTTGCGGAGGATGCCGCCCTCGCCGCGGGCGCCCTCGGTGAGCAGGATGCCCATCCGCCAGATGCCCGTCGGGTGGAACTGGAAGAACTCCATGTCCTCCAGCGGCAGACCGCGCCGGAACGCCGCGGCCTGGCCGTCGCCGGTCAGGGTGTGCGCGTTGGAGGTGACCTTGAAGAACTTGCCGTTGCCGCCCGAGGCGAAGATGACCGCCTTGGCCTGGAAGACGTGGATCTCACCGGTGGCCAGCTCGTAGGCGACCACGCCGGCGGTCCGCTTGACCCCGTCGACGTCGGCCATGAGCAGGTCCAGGACGTAGAACTCGTTGAAGAACTCCACGCCCTCCTTGACGCAGTTCTGGTACAGCGTCTGGAGGATCATGTGACCGGTGCGGTCGGCCGCGTAGCAGGAGCGGCGCACCGCCGCCTTGCCGTGGTCGCGGGTGTGGCCGCCGAAACGGCGCTGGTCGATCCGGCCCTCGGGCGTGCGGTTGAACGGCAGGCCCATCTTCTCCAGGTCGAGGACCGCGTCGATGGCCTCCTTCGCCAGGATCTCGGCGGCGTCCTGGTCGACCAGGTAGTCACCGCCCTTGACGGTGTCGAAGGTGTGCCACTCCCAGTTGTCCTCCTCGACGTTGGCCAGTGCGGCGGCCATGCCGCCCTGGGCCGCGCCGGTGTGGGACCGGGTGGGGTAGAGCTTGGTCAGCACGGCGGTGCGGCTGCGCTTGGTCGACTCGATGGCCGCGCGCATTCCGGCGCCGCCGGCGCCGACGATGACGGTGTCGTACTTGTGTACCTGCATGTCAGTCTGCTGCCTCGTCCGTCCGCGCTCAGCTGATGTTCGGGTCGAAGGTGAAGATCACCAGAGTGCCCAGCAGCACGGTGAACACCGTGGCGGTCACCAGCAGGACCTTCAACCAGAAACGGGTGGTGTCGCGCTCCGCGTAGTCGTTGATGACCGTGCGCATGCCGTTCGCGCCGTGGAGCATCGCCAGCCAGAGCATCAGCAGGTCCCAGCCCTGCCAGAACGGGGACGCCCAGCGGCCCGCGACGAAGGCGAAGCTGATCTTGGTGACACCGCCGTCCAGCACCAGCTGGATGATCAGGTGGCCCAGCACCAGGAAGACCAGCACCACGCCGGACAGGCGCATGAACAGCCAGGCCAGCATCTCGAAGTTGGTCCGCGACTTGCGGCCGGTCCTCTTGGTACGGGCACGCGGGGGCTCGATCAGAAAGGCCGAGGGGTCCGTCGGTGCGGCGTTGGTGAGCTCGACGCCGGAGACGGAGCCAGTGGTTTCAATAGCCATTACTCGCCTCACCCGAACCAGTTGCGGAGGGTTTCCTGCAGGATCGGGTAGAAGGCACCAGCCATCAGCACGACCCACACAGTCACTACGGTCCAGAGCATCTGCCGCTGGTACTTCGGGCCCTTGGCCCAGAAGTCCACCGCGATGACCCGCAGGCCGTTCAGCGCGTGGAACAGGATGGCGGCCGTCAGGCCGTACTCCATCAGGTTGACGGGCCAGGTCTTGTACGTCGCGATCGTGCTGTTGTAGGCCTCTGGCGAGACCCGGACAAGAGCGGTGTCGAGGACGTGGGCGAACAGGAAGAAGAAGATGAGGACGCCGGTGACTCGATGAGCCACCCACGACCACATGCCTTCCCGGCCGCGGTAAAGCGTTCCAGCCGGCACGGAACAACCCTCCGGAAGCGGGGCGGGGGCTCGGCCGGCATCAGTGTCGGTCGTCAGCCCGGCCGGGTATGGTCCACCGGCCCCGGCCATCGTAGCCACGGGAACAGGCAGACAGCCCGCCGGGGGTCCACCGGATGATCAAACAGCCCTGCCCGGCGCAACCACCGCCCGGCTTTGTGGCCTGCTCCGATGGCCGGCCCGCCGCGGATCGGTGCCGCGGCCTGCGACGGACCCGTGCCTGCGGGCTCCGGGCCAGGTCAGCCGGGACACGCCGACAGCGGTGGCCGTGTGGGGGAGATCACCCCCGCTGTCTCATGTTGCCGCCGAGGCGTGAGACGCCACCAGGTGCTCAAGCCGGTGCAGGGCGATCCTCCGCAGCTCCTCGGCCGCCGTGCTGCGCTCCTCGTCTGGGTCGTTGCCGAGCCTGGCCCGCAGGCTGACCAGGACCTGGTCCAGCATCTCCTCGGCCGGGCAGTCGTCCAGGCTCACCACGAACACATGGCCGAACCGCGCCTCGTAGGCGGCATGGGCCGCCTGCAGCGCGGTGTGCGCCGCCTGGCTGCCGGGGGCCCGCATCCCCAGCAGCGGCTGCGGCATGCTGCTCTCGTCGGCCAGAGCCTCCGTCAGGTCGGTGAACGAGAGGTCGTACGAGGCCTCGCTGGCGGCGGCCAGCAGCGAGGAGACGGTCGGATAGGGACGGTGCACGGCCAGCCGCAGCGCCCAGCGGCGGCTGCCGCAGCAGGCCAGCAGGGCCTCCTCGGCCGCGCCGAAGTCGGCCTCGTTGAATCGCCGCAGACCCGCGGGCAGCGCCGACGCCGGGGCCGCCAGGCCGGCGGCGGCCGTGGCGGGGGGCATGCTGTCCTGGTTCGGCTGCGCCGGGATGTCGCCGGTCAGCGGGTCCTCCTCGGTCGAACGGGGTGAGGGCGCTTGGAGACTGGTGCGGTTCGCCATGCCCCTCTTCTATGGGCACCGACGGTGGAGTGACAGGACCGGTTGCGTGGGGCTGGTGGGACCTCAGAGCCGTACGGGCCGGCAGAACCCTTGCGGGACAAGGCCTGTCCAAGTCTGCGGCATCGTTTTCCCCGAGATAAGGATTCACTCGAATCGGCTATTAAGTCGAGACCTTGTCCGCCGAATGATGGGACGGCTTCGTACGGGTGAACGGGCTCCTCCGCCCGGTCGGCTACGGCTTCCGGGCGATCCTGTGCTGGGCCGCCTGGGCGCGCGGACGGACCACCAGCAGGTCCACATTGACGTGCGGCGGGCGGGTCACCGTCCAGGCGATGGTGTCGGCGACGTCCTCGGCGGTCAGCGGCTCGTCCACACCGGCGTAGACCGAGGCGGCCTTCGCGGCGTCGCCGCCGAAGCGGGTGAGTGCGAACTCGTCGGTGCGGACCATGCCCGGGGCGATCTCGATCACCCGGACCGGTTCGCCGACCAGCTCAAGGCGGAGCGTTCCGGCGATGGCGTGGGCGCCGGCCTTGGCCGCGACATAGCCGCCGCCGCCCTCGTAGGGGGTGAAGGCGGCGGTGGAGGAGAGCACCAGCACCGTCCCCGCGCCGTCCGCGCCGTCGCCGCCCGCGGCCCGCAGGGCGGGAAGCAGCGCCTGGGTCATGTGCAGCACACCGAGGACGTTCACCTCGTACATCCGGCGCCAGTCCTCCGGGTCGCCGTCCGCGACGGACTCCGCCCCGAAGGCCCCGCCGGCGTTGTTGACCAGCACGTCGACCCGGTCCAGCGAGGCCGCGAAGGCGGCCACCGCGGTCCGGTCGGTGACATCGAGGACCTGGGCGGTGGCCGCCGCGCCGATCTCCTTCGCCACCTCCTCGATCCGCTCGGCCCGCCGGGCCACCAGGACCACCCGGAAGCCCTCGGCCGCGAGCCGCCGCGCGGTGGCGGCCCCGATCCCGCTGCTGGCGCCGGTCACCACGGCGACCTGCTCCCTCTGCTGACCCTGCTGACCTGCCATGTCGTCACTCCTCCGGTCTCGTGCCCGTGCCGGGATCATCGTAGGCGGCGAGGGTGACACTGCGGCCTGCCACGGCAGGGAACCCGGCCGGGTGACTCCGCGTCAGCCCCGGGTGATCCAGCTCACCCGGCGTCAGCCGTGACCTGGCGGGCAGGCGATCGTTTGGACGATTGTCCGGGCTCGGCGGGAGGGGAGCGAACCATATGTCATACCCAGCGGCAGCCGGTCCAAGCGCCGGGAAGGCGGGTTCTTCCCCGTTCAGCGGTATTGATTCCGGCGATCCCCTGCCTCAGCCGCCCCAGGGTCGTACGCTCAATGAGATGAGCCAGTCAGTCGACGGTGCGTCCGCCCCCGCAGAGACGTCCCTCCCTTCCTCCCCCTTTCGCGCCCGCGTGCAGGCCCTGCTGCCCGAGCTGGTCGAGATCCGCCGGGATCTCCACCGGAACCCGGAGCTGGGGCGGCAGGAGGTCCGCACCACCGAGCTGCTGAAGGCCCGGCTGGAGCAGGCCGGCCTGGAGCCGTGGGTGCTCCCCGGCGGCACCGGACTGATCTGCGACCTTGTGCCCCAGGACGCCGCGGACGCCCCGCTCCTGGCCTTCCGGGCCGATATCGACGCCCTGCCGATCGACGACGCCAAGCCGGACACCGTCCCCTACCGCTCCACCGTCCCCGGCCGCGCCCACGCCTGCGGCCACGATCTGCACACCTCGATCGTGCTGGGCCTCGGGCTGCTGCTCGCCGAGGAGCTGCGCGAGGGGCGGCTGGGCCGCCCGGTGCGGCTGATCTTCCAGCACGCCGAGGAGGTCATGCCCGGCGGCGCCCTGGACGTGATCGCGGCCGGCGGGATGGAGCGGGTCGAGCGGATCTTCGCGGTGCACTGCGACCCCAAGGTCGACGTCGGCCGGATCGGGCTCAAGGTCGGCGCGATCACCTCAGCCTGCGACCGGCTGGAGATCCACCTGGACGGCCCCGGCGGCCACACCGCCCGGCCGCATCTGACCACCGACCTGGTCGGCGCGGTGGCCGGCGCCGCCGTCGAGCTGCCGGGCCTGCTGGCCCGGCGGATGGACCCGCGCTGGGGCGTCAGCCTGGTGTGGGGCCGGATCGCCGCGGGGTCCGCGGCCAACGTCATCCCGCAGCGCGCCGAACTGGAGGGCACGGTCCGCTGCCTGGAGCTGCCGGGCTGGCGCGAGGCGCCGGGCGCCATCGAGGAGCTGGTCGGCCAGGTGGCCGAGACCTACCGGGCCAAGTGGGTGCTGGACTACCACCGCGGCGTCCCCCCGGTGGTGAACGAGGCGGTCTCGGTGGGGATGCTCAGCGACGCCATGGACCGCTGCTTCGGCCCCGGTCAGGTCGAGGGCACCGAGCAGAGCCTCGGCGGCGAGGACTTCTCCTGGTACCTGGAGCAGGCGCCGGGGGCGCTGGCCCGGCTGGGCGTCCGCGGCCCGGACGAGTCCGGCTCCCGCGACCTCCACCAGGGCACCTTTGATGCCGACGAGGGAGCCATCGGCGTGGCTCTGGAGCTGTTCACCTCCCTTGTGCTGGGATGATGCACAGGCGATGCTCCAACATCTGACGAATGGAGCGGTCGGGTAGCCCGCAAACGCACTCCGCAAGGGTGGATTGCGACGATCTGATAACGCCCAGGCATACGTGACACAATCGTGTTCTACGCGCGTTAACGTCGCATTCAATCCGCGCCGGACCGGTGCGCGGGCTCTTGTCGGGAGGAACTGTGATGAGGAAGCCCCTCGCGCTGGTGGCGGTAGCGGCAGCGGTCGCTCTGACTGCGACGGCCTGTGGATCGAAGCCTGTTGCGACGTCGGGTTCGGGCTCCAGCTCGTCCGCCGCGACCGGTTCGAGCTCGGCCGCCTCCGGCACCGCCTACAAGGCCTGCATGGTCACCGACACCGGCGGCCTGGACGACCACTCCTTCAACGCCGAGTCCTGGGCCGGCATGCAGGCCGCGGCCAAGGCCGACCCGAACATCAGCGTCCAGAACGCGACCTCGGCCACCGAGAACGACTACGCCAGCAACATCGCCGGCTTCGTCTCGGCCAGCTGCAAGATGATCGTCACCGTCGGCTTCGCGATGAACGACGCCACGGTCGCCTCGGCCAAGAAGAACACCACCCAGGACTACGCGATCGTCGACAACACGTCGACCGGCTCGCAGATCAAGGGCCTGGAGTTCAACACCGCGCAGGGCGCCTTCCTCGGCGGCTACTTCGCCGCGGCGATGACCAAGACCGGCAAGGTCGCGACCTTCGGCGGCGCCAACTACCCGACCGTGACCGTCTACATGGACGGCTTCTGGGAGGGCGTGCAGTACTACAACCAGAAGCACGGCACCAAGGTCCAGGTCCTCGGCTGGGACGAGACCAAGCCGAAGAGCGGCACCTTCGACCCGACCCAGAGCTTCACCGACCAGGCCGGCGGCAAGCAGATCGCCGCCACCTTCCAGGCCCAGGGCGCGGACATCATCTTCCCGGTCGCCGGCGGCACCGGCATCGGCGCGCTCGCCCAGGCCAAGGCCAGCGGCGGCAAGCTGAACGCCATCTGGGTCGACGACGACGGCGCGCTGTCCAACGCCTCCTACGCCTCGGTGATCATGACCTCGGTCACCAAGGGCATCGCCAGCGCGGTCACCGCGGCGGTCACCGACGCGGCCAAGGGCAACTTCTCCTCCACCCCGTACATCGGCACCCTGGCCAACGACGGAACCGGCCTGGCCCCGTACCACGACTTCCAGTCGAAGGTCCCGGCCACGCTGACCAGCGAGCTGGCCACGGTCAAGCAGGACATCGTCAGCGGCACCATCAAGATCACCTCGAAGAACCAGCCCACCGCCGGCTGACCGAGGAGTTCCCTGGAGCGGGCGCGCTGCACAGCGCGCCCGCCCCGTTCTCATTTCCCGTCCTACCTGTCCCCGTGGTCCGTCCGGACCGGGGCAGCTTTCGCCGATCGGCAATCTGATGCGCGGCGTGAGGGGCCATAAGAATAGTTGGAGCCTAGGTGCGTCTTGAATTGCGCGGAATCACCAAGCGATTCGGTTCGCTTGTCGCCAACGACCACATCGACCTGACGGTCGAACCCGGCGAGATCCACTGCCTGCTGGGGGAGAACGGCGCCGGCAAGTCAACGCTGATGAACGTCCTCTACGGGCTGTACCAGCCCGAGGAGGGCCAGATCCTGGTCGACGGCGAGGCCAGGACCTTCAACGGCCCCCGCGACGCCATCGCCAACGGCATCGGCATGGTGCACCAGCACTTCATGCTGGTCCCGGTGTTCAGCGTGGCCGAGAACGTCATCCTCGGCGACGAGGCGGAACTGGGCGCCCGACCCGGCCCGCTCGGCCTGCTGGACCGCCGCCGGGCCCGCAGGCACGTCCGCGAGGTCTCCGAGCGCTACGGCCTCCCGGTCGACCCCGACAAGCTGGTCGAGGACCTGCCGGTCGGCGTCCAGCAGCGGGTGGAGATCGTCAAGGCGCTGGTGCGCGACGCCCAGACGCTGATCCTGGACGAGCCCACCGCGGTGCTGACCCCGCAGGAGATCGAGGACCTCTTCGCGGTGATGAACTCGCTGCGCGAGGCCGGGAAGTCCATCGTCTTCATCACCCACAAGCTCAAAGAGGTCAAGGCGATCGCCGACCGGATCACCGTGATCCGCCGCGGCGCCGTGGTCGGCGAGGCGTCCCCCTCCTCCAGCGAGCAGGACCTGGCCTCGCTGATGGTCGGCCGCTCGGTGCGGCTGGTGGTCGACAAGCAGCCGAAGACCCCCGGCGCCGACGCCTTCAAGGTCGAGAACCTGACCATCCGGGACCAGCACGGCAACGCCGCCGTCGACGACGTCTCCTTCACCGTCCGCGAGGGCGAGATCCTCGGCATCGCCGGGGTGCAGGGCAACGGGCAGTCCGAGCTGGCCGAGGCGATCCTGGGGCTGGCCCCGGTCGAGTCCGGCTCGATCAGCCTGGACGGCAAGGAGCTGGTGGGGCTGACGCCGCGTCAGGCCCTGGACACCGGGATCGGCTTCATCCCCGAGGACCGCGGGCACGACGGGGTGGTCGGCGACTTCACCATCGCCGAGAACCTGGTGCTGGACCTCTACAAGTCGGCGCCGTTCGGCAAGGGCCTGTCCATCGACCTCGCCGAGATCGAGAAGAACGCCAGGCACCGGATCGAGGAGTTCGACATCCGGCCCACCGCCCCGGCCCACCCGGCGGGCAAGCTCTCCGGCGGCAACCAGCAGAAGGTGGTGGTGGCCCGCGAGCTGTCCCGGCCGCTGCGGCTGCTGGTCGCCTCGCAGCCCACCCGCGGTGTGGACGTCGGCGCGATGGAGTTCATCCACAAGCGCATCGTCGCCGAGCGGGACCAGGGCCGACCGGTGGTGGTGGTCTCCACCGAGCTGGACGAGGTGCTCGCGCTGGCCGACAAGGTCGCCGTGATGTACCGGGGCAAGATCGTCGCCACGGTCTCCCCCGAGACCTCGCGCGAGGAGATCGGCCTGCTTATGGCTGGCATCACCGGCGACGACTCCGCCACCACGGCGGGCGCGACGGGCGCCACCGCGAGCGGGGCCGCCGGCGCACCGTCCGGTGCCACCCCCTCCACCCCTGACGCCGACGACGACGCCACGACCAGTACGGAGGAGGCGACCTCATGACCACGCCCACCCCGGATCAGAACTCATCCGAAGAGACGCCGCCTCCGGCCGCAGGGACACCCGCGACACCCGAACCTGTCGAGCAGCCCGCCACGGCGCAGCCGACCGCCGACCCCGGGTCGGACCGCAGCCTCGGCACCGTCATCCGCAATGTCTTCACCGCCGAGAACAGCGCCATGGTCACCTTCCTGGCGATCGTGCTCTCGCTGGTCGTCGGCGCGGTGCTGATCGTCCTGTCCAACACCGCGACGATGGACAAGGCCGGCTACTTCTTCGCCAGCCCGGGCGACTTCCTCTCCTCGGCCTGGGGCGACATCTCCAGCGCCTACTCGTCGCTGTTCAAGGGCGCGATCTTCGACCCGGCGACGGTGTCCGGCACCCCGTCCCAGTTCTTCGGGCCGATCACCACCACCCTGGAGTACGCCACCCCGCTGATCTTCGGCGGCCTGGGCATCTCGGTCGCGTTCCGGGCCGGGATGTTCAACATCGGCGGCCAGGGCCAGACCATCATCGGCGCGATCTTCACCTCCTACGCGGCCTTCACCTTCACCTCGCTGCCCGGTGCGCTGCACCTGATCGTCACCGTGCTGGCGGGCCTCGTCGGCGGCATGCTGTTCGGCGGCATCGTCGGCTGGCTGAAGGCCATGCGCGGCGCCCATGAGGTGATCGTCACGATCATGCTCAACTACGTGGCGCTGCTGCTGCTCGGCGGCTGGCTGCTGAACACCGGCGCCTTCCACGACCCGACCCACGCCGGCCAGGCCATCTCCAAGCCGGCCGACCCGGACGCGGTGCTGCCGCACCTCTTCGGCAGCGGCCTGAACACCGACATCGGCCTGCTGCTCGCGCTGCTCGCGACCGTCGCCGTCGCCTGGTTCTTCCAGCGCTCCAAGCTCGGCTTCGAGGTGCGGGCCGTGGGCCTCACCCCGAGTGCCGCGCGGACCGCCGGTATCAACGTCCGCCGGGTGCAGATCGCCTCGATGCTGATCTCCGGCGCGCTGATGGGCATGATCGGCGTGACGCAGACCATCGGTCTGGCCAACCCCAACAACAACGCGATCGCCCCCAACATCGACGCGGGCCTGGGCTTCACCGCCATCACCGTGGCGCTGCTGGGCCGCACCAAGCCGTGGGGGGTGGTCTGGGCGGCACTGCTGTTCGGCGCACTCCAGGCCGGCGGCGCGCTGATGCAGACCCAGGCACAGGTCTCCATCGAGATCATCACCGTCGTCCAGGCCATGATCGTCATCTTTGTCGCAGCCCCCCGGCTGGTGAAGGAGATCTTCCGGCTCCGGGCCACGAAGATCGAGAAGGGCGCGGCGCCGACCGCGACCCCGCCGAGCCCCGATCCCTTCCACACCACCTCTGTCGGAGGCCAGGCATGACCACCGCTTCCACCCTGACCGGCAAGTCCACCGAGGACGCCCCGGTGGTCAGGACCGACCGGTCCAAGCTGATCGGCGGCATCGCCCAGGCCGTGATCGGCCTGTACGGCCTGTGGGCCTTCGGCCTCGGCTCGCGCACGTCCCACAACGCGCACACCCTGTTCAACCTCAAGCTCGACCCCGCCTCCAGCGGCCCGAGCCCGATCTCGGCGCCCGCCGAGCCGGTGGCCATCGCGCTGGCGTCGATCGCCATCGTCTGCGGTCTGGTCCGGGCCTTCGCCCCGATCTCCGCCAAGGTCCAGCGCTGGCTGGCGGTGGGCTACTTCGCCTCCTTCGTGCTGGCGTTCCTGGTCTGGGCGGCGGCCGGCTCCGGCATCGGGCTGAACGTTCCCTCGATCATCCAGCAGACGTCCATCGCGGCGGTCCCGCTGATCCTGGGCTCGCTCAGCGCGCTGCTCTGCGAGCGCTCCGGCGTGGTCAACATCGCGGTCGAGGGCCAGTTCCTGTTCGGCGCCTTCGCCGCGGTGATAACCGCCTCGATGACCCACTCGGTCTGGGCAGGCCTGGTCGCGGGCTGCCTGGGCGGCGCGCTGATGTGCGCGCTGCTCGCGGTCTTCGCCAACCGCTACCTGATCGAGCAAGTCGTCCTGGGTGTGGTGCTCAACCTGCTGGCGTCCGGCGTGACCGGCTTCCTCTACGACCGGCTGATGTCCACCGACGGAGCCACCTACAACAGCCCGCCGAGCTTCAACTCCATCGCCATCCCCGGCCTGTCGAAGATCCCGGTCATCGGTGAGGCGCTGTTCAACCAGAACATCCTGTTCTACGCGGCCTACCTGCTGGTCCCGCTGGTCTGGTTCCTGCTCTTCCGCACCCGCTGGGGCCTGCGCACCCGCGCGGTCGGCGAGCACCCGACGGCGGCGGACACGGTCGGCATCAAGGTGGTGGGGCTGCGCTACCGCAACGTCATCACCGCGGGCCTGCTCTCCGGCCTCGGCGGCGTCTGGCTGACCCTCGGTCTGGCCAGCCAGTTCGGCAAGGACATGAGCGACGGCAAGGGCTATATCGCCATCGCCGCGCTGATCGTCGGCCGCTGGTCGCCGATCGGCTCGCTGGGCGCGGCGGTGCTGTTCGGCTTCGCCACCGAGCTCAACCTGGCGCTGTCCTCGCTGGGCACGCCGATCCCCACCGCGTTCCTCTCGATGGCCCCGTACCTGGTCACCATCTTCGTCGTGGCGGCGCTCGGCGGCCTGGCCCGGCCGCCGGCGGCGTCCGGCAAGCCGTACCTGAAGGGCTGACACCGCGATGGGCACCGACACCGACACCGACACCGACACCGACGCTGGGAACGGCATCGACTGGGACAGGCTGCGCGCGGCCGCCAAGGAGGCGATGGGCCGCGCCTACGCCCCGTACTCCAAGTACCCGGTCGGGGCCGCGGCGCTGGTCGACGACGGACGGATCGTCAGCGGCTGCAATGTCGAGAACGCCTCGTACGGGCTCGGGCTCTGCGCCGAGTGCGGACTGGTCTCGGCGCTGCACGCCACCGGCGGCGGCCGTCTGGTCGCCTTCACCTGCTGCGACGGCGACGGCTCAGCGCTGATGCCGTGCGGCCGCTGCCGGCAACTGCTCTGGGAGCACGGCGGCGCGGGGCTGCTGGTGGAGTCGGTCTCCGGGATCCGCCCGCTGGCGGAACTGCTCCCCGAAGCGTTCGGCCCCGAGCGGCTCTGACCTCGCGGCAGGCCTCCCGCTGGCACACGCAACGCGCGTAGAGTGGCGCGGTACGGGCACCCCGTACCGCGCCACTGCTCTCTGTTCCTCTCCTCTTGTTGTTCTTTCGCTCCCTCCCTTGGAGATTCCCATGGATGCCATCTCCGTCATCCGCGCCAAGCGCGACCGCGCCGAGCTGACCGACAGCCAGATCGACTGGGTCATCGACGCCTACACCCGCGGCGAGGTCGCCGACGAGCAGATGTCGGCCCTCGCCATGGCGATCCTGCTCAACGGCATGAACCTGCGCGAGATCAGCCGCTGGACCGACGCGATGATCCGCTCCGGCGTGCGGATGGACTTCTCCTCGCTGCCGATGCCGACCTCGGACAAGCACTCCACCGGCGGTGTGGGCGACAAGATCACGCTGCCGCTGGCCCCGTTGGTCGCCGCCTGCGGCGCGTCCGTTCCGCAGCTGTCCGGACGCGGCCTCGGCCACACCGGCGGCACCCTGGACAAGCTGGAGTCCATCCCCGGCTGGCGCGCGCTGCTCTCCAACGACGAGATGATGCACGTCCTGCGCGAGGCCGGCGCGGTCATCTGCGCGGCGGGGGACGGGCTGGCCCCGGCCGACAAGAAACTCTACGCCCTGCGCGACGTGACCGGCACGGTCGAGGCGATCCCGCTGATCGCCTCCTCGATCATGTCGAAGAAGATCGCCGAGGGCACCGGCGCACTGGTGCTGGACGTCAAGGTCGGCACCGGCGCCTTCATGAAGAACCTGACGGACGCCCAGGAGCTCGCCCGCACCATGGTCGGCCTGGGCAAGGCGGCGGGCGTCAACACCGTCGCACTGCTGACCGGCATGTCCACCCCGCTGGGCCTGACGGCCGGGAACGCGCTGGAGGTCCGCGAGTCGGTGGAGGTGCTGGCCGGCGGCGGACCGGCGGACGTGGTCGAGCTGACCCTGGCCCTGGCCCGGGAGATGCTGGCGGCGGCGGGAGTCGCCGGTGGCAAGGACCCGGAGACGGCGCTCAAGGACGGCTCCGCGATGGACCACTGGCGCCGCATGATCACCGCCCAGGGCGGCGACGTGGACGCCCCGCTGCCGGTCGCCCGCGAGCAGCACGTCCTCACCGCCGGTGCCTCCGGCGTCCTCACCGAGCTCGACGCCTACGCCGTCGGCGTTGCCGCCTGGCGGCTGGGCGCGGGGCGCGCGCGGAAGGAGGACCCGGTGCAGGCGGGGGCGGGCGTGGAGATCCACGCGAAGCCCGGCGCCCAGGTGACGGCGGGTCAGCCGCTGCTCACCCTGCACACGGACACCCCTGAGCGCTTCGACTACGCGCTGGAGGCCCTGGCCACCGGCATCACCGTCGCCCCGGCCGGAACGGCGTTCGAGCCGTCCCCGATCGTTCTGGACCGCATCGCCTGACGCAGTAGGGCGGGTGCGGCGTGTGCATGGATGATGTTCGCGCAGTGCCCCGCGCCCCTGTCTGGTGCAACTGGGCCAGTTGCAGACCCCCAGGGGCTCGGGGCACTGCGCGACAAGCCAGGCACACGCCGCACCGTCAGGCCGGGTGGACGACGAGCCGCTTCCGTGAGGTCACGGTGCCGTAGAGGGTGACGCCGGCCGCCAGGGCCATCGCCGCGAGGGCCACCAGCACCGCTGCGGACCACCCGCCGCCGTGGTAGGCGTCGGCGCCGACGGTCCCTCCGAGGCTGTTGCCCAGGTAGTACGCGGCGAGGTAGAGCGCGGAGGCCTGGGCCCGCCCGTGGGTGGCCGTGCGGCCGACCGACGCGGAGGCCACACAGTGGCCGGTGAAGAAGCCCGCGGTGATCAGGACCAGGCCGAGCAGGGCCAGCGGGAGCGAGTTCGGCAGGGTCAGCAGCAGGCCCGCCGAGGTGGTGCCGATGGCGAGGTAGAGGGTGCCCCGGCGCCCGAGGCGGCCGGTGACCTTGGCCGAGACCGCGGAGGCGAAGGTGCCGACGATGTAGACCGCGAAGATGGAGCTGGCCAGCCCCTGCGACAGCCCGAACGGGGCCGCGACGAGGCGGTAGCCCATCACCGTGTAGACCGCGCCGAAGACCGTCATGAAGAGCAGTCCCAGTGCGAACAGCCATCCCAGCAGCGGGTTGCGCAGGTGCGAGGTGACGGTGCCGAGCAGCGCCGCCGGGTTGATCGGTCCGGGGCGGAAGTGCCGGGCCTTGGGGATGAGCACGCGGAAGGCCACCGCGCAGAGCAGCGAGAGGATCGCCACCGAGGCCAGCCCCCAGCGCCAGCCGTAGGAGCCCGCGACCATGCCGGAGATCAGCCGCCCGCTCATGCCGCCGATGCTGTTGCCGGCCACGTACAGGCCCATGGCCGAGGCCAGCGCGGTGGGGTGCACCTCCTCCGCCAGATAGGCCATCGCCGTCGCCGGGAGTCCGGCCAGGGCGATGCCCTGGAGGGCGCGCAGGGCGGTGAGGGTGCCGAGGTCGGGGGCGAAGGGCAGTACCAGGGCGATGGCGGCGGCCGTGAAGACGGAGGCCGTCATCACGGCGGTGCGCCCGTAGCGTTCGGACAGGGCGCTCACCGGGATCACCGCGAGGGCCAGGCCGATCGCGGCGGCGGAGACGGTGAGGCTGGCCTGACCCGGCGTCAGCTGCAGCGAGGCGGAGAGCGCCGGCAGCAGTGCCTGGGTGGAGTAGAGCAGCAGGAAGGTCGCGAGCCCGGCGCCGAAGAGGGCGAGCTGGGTGCGCCGCAGGCCCCGGCTGCCCGGGAGGTGGCGCAGGTCCGGCGCACCGGCACCGATCGTGGTGGCGGCGGGGGACGGCGAGATGAGGGCACCCGGCGACGATTGCTCGGATGCCCCGCTAGTGGCGGGCGGCATACCTGAGAATCTAGGCAGCGGGCGCTGATGCGTCCAATGCATGGAAGCCGGATGATTGATGCGGCAGGGTATGAGCGGAGGTCAGCGATGGGGCGGAAACACCTGCGTGACGCAGAAGACATGACCGTCGGCGGCGCTGCCGAGCTGGCGCCGGAGGCGGCGGCCGTGCTGCTCGCGCCGCTGCTGGCGCAGTTCGCCGCCGTCGCCCGGGTGGAGCACGTGACACGCGCCGCAGCCGAGTTGGCGATGCCGCAGCCGACCCTCAGCAGGGCGGTGGCCAGGGTCGAGCACGAACTGGGCGTCGCACTGCTGGCCCGTGAGGGGCGTACGGTGCGGCTGACCCGGGCCGGGCGGATCTTCCTGGCGGCGGTGGAGCGGGCCCTCGCCGAGGTCGAGCGCGGGGCCGAGGCGGCCAGGGCCGAGGCGGACCCGGTCGGCGGCCGGGTCGCCTTCGGCTTTCTGCACACCATGGGGTCGGAGGCGGTGCCGGCGCTGCTCCGCGGCTTCCGGGCGGACTTCCCGAAGGTGCGCTTCCAACTGGTGCAGGACTACACCGACTCGATGCTGCAGCGGCTGCGCGAGGGCGAGCTGGACCTGTGCGTCGTCTCGCCGCGTCCGGAAGGACCCGAGCTGACCTCGCGCCGGCTCGGCGAGCAGCGGCTGCGGCTGGTCGTCCCCGCCGACCACCGGCTCGCCTCGCGGCAGCGGGTGCGGCTCGGCGAGGTGGCCGAGGACGCCTTCGTCACCCTGGAGCCCGGGTACGGCCTGCGTCGGATCACCGACGCGCTGTGCGCGGAGGCGGGGTTCACGCCCCGGGTGTCGTTCGAGGGCGAGGAGGCCGAGACCCTGCGCGGGCTGGTCGCGGCCGGGCTGGGGGTCGCGGTGCTGCCGCCGGCCACGGCCCCCCGGCCCGATGTCGCGGAACTGCAGCTGTCCTCGCCCGGCGCACGCCGGGAGATCGCGCTGGCATGGGTCACCGGCCGCGCGCTCACCCCGCCGGCCGAGGCCTTTCGCACATACGTGCTTTCCGCGCGCGAGCGGCTGCCGCTGCACAGCTGAGACCTGAAATTCACCTCCATCTACGCGCGTAGGAGTTATCGTTGGGTGATGGAGAGCACCCTTCCCCCCAGCGTCCCCACCGCGGATGCCCCCGGCGTCCCCACCGCGGACCAGATCCGCCGCGTCCCCAAGGTCCTGCTGCACGACCACCTCGACGGCGGGCTGCGCCCCGAGACGATCGTCGAACTCGCGGCCGGGATCGGCTACGACGGCCTGCCGACCACCGACCCGGCCGCCCTCGGCGTCTGGTTCCGCGACGCCGCCGACTCCGGCTCCCTGGTCCGCTACCTGGAGACCTTCGCGCACACCTGTGCGGTCATGCAGACCCGCGAGGGCCTGATCCGCGTCGCCGCCGACTGCGCCGAGGACCTGGCCGCCGACGGCGTCGTCTACGCCGAGGTGCGCTACGCCCCCGAACAGCACCTTGAGCGCGGGTTGACCCTCGACGAGGTGGTCGAGGCCGTCAACGAGGGCTTCCGCCTCGGCGAGGCCCGCGCCGCCGCCGAAGGCCACCGGATCCGCATCGGCACCCTGCTCACCGCGATGCGGCACGCCGCCCGCTCCCGGGAGATCGCCGAGCTGGCCAACCGCTACCGCGACCTGGGCGTCGTCGGCTTCGACATCGCCGGCGCCGAGGCCGGCCACCCGCCGACCCGGCACCTGGACGCCTTCGACTACCTCAAGCGGGAGAACAACCACTTCACCATCCACGCCGGCGAGGCCTTCGGCCTGCCGTCCATCTGGGAGGCGCTGCAGTGCTGCGGCGCCGACCGGCTCGGCCACGGCGTGCGCATCATCGACGACATCTCCGTCGCCCAGGACGGCGTCGTCAAGCTCGGCCGGCTCGCCGAGTACGTCCGCGACCGCCGGGTGCCGCTGGAGATGTGCCCCACCTCCAACCTGCAGACCGGCGCCGCCGCCTCCTACGCGGAGCACCCGATCGGACTGCTGCGCCGACTGCACTTCCGGGTGACGGTCAACACCGACAACCGGCTGATGTCCGGCACCAGCCTGAGCCGCGAGTTCGAACACCTGGTGGAGGCCTTCGGCTACACCCTGGACGACCTCCGCTGGTTCACCATCAACGCGATGAAGTCGGCCTTCATCCCGTTCGACGAGCGGCTGGCGCTGATCAACGAGGTCATCAAGCCCGGCTACGAGAAAGTCGCCGCCGAGACCGTCTGATCGGCGTCCCCACCGGCGTCCGCAACGGCCTCCCATCGGCGTCCCGATCGGCGTCCCGACTGGCTCACTGACATCGGGTTAGGCCGATCGGGGGACGGGGATTTGGGCGTGTTGTCACCTCGTGGATACGTTTGGCGGCCAGTCGGACACGTGGCGTAACCGTCGATGCGATGCCGTTGACCCGGTTCGCCGCCGTCCCCACCCGAGGACACGAGGAATCAGCTCATGAAGAAGGCAATGCTCCAGGCCGCCGGAACCGCCGTGCTGGGTGCCGCGCTGGCGGCGGCTGCCGTGACCCCGGCTGCCGCGGACGGACTCGGCGGCGCGCTCGGCGCGGCCGACAACGTCCCGCTGCAGGGACTGGCTGCCGGACCGGTCTCGGACGGCCAGTCGGTGCTCTCCTCGCCGAACGGCAGCGTGCACGCGGTGACCGGCACGGCGCAGGGCCTGGTCAACAGCGCTGCGCCTTCGGTGCAGAACGCCACCCAGAACGCGACGCTGCCCAGCGTCCGCTCGGCCGCCCCGCAGACCCGTGACGGTCTGCCGGTCTCCACCTCGGCCCTGCCGGTGGCCGGCAGCCTGAACAGCCTGCCGGGCGTCGGCACGGCCACCGGCTCGGTGCAGTCGGGCCTCGGCCAGGCGACCTCCGCGCTGCCGGTGCACACCCCGCTGGGCTGACACGGCGCCGCGCGCCCCGCGCCGTACGCAGCGAAAGGGCCGGGCCCGCCACCGTCACGGTGGTCGGGCCCGGCCCTTCGCGTCGGTACGCTGCGCCGGCCTCACGCTTCGCGCGCGGCGGGCGGTCAGGCGGACTGGGGGAGCAGCAGCCAGAGCGCCAGGTAGACCAGGAACTGCGGCCCGGGCAGCAGGCAGGACAGCAGGAACAGCACCCGCACGGTCCACGGGGTGAGGCCGAACCGCTCGGCGATACCGGCGCAGACACCGGCGATGACGCGGTTGTGGCGGGGACGGGACAGGGTGGTGGCGATGGCGCTCATGGCAGATCTCCGTTGGCCGGTGCTCGGTTCCCCGCTGCGGGGCCCCGTCGTTCTCTGCTACCAGCCTCCTGCCCCGCAGCGCCGGATTCCTCAGCCGCCTCGACGATTCCGGCCCTGGCCCGGCCCCGCTCCGGGATGACCCCGGTCTCGGGGTGCTCTCCGGGTCCGACCCTGAGCCGGAGTCCCCGCCCGGTCGCGCCGACCGCGGGTCAGGGTGCCAGGTGGGCGATCTCGAAGGGGTTCAGCGACCCCCGGGGACCGCCGCCGTTCCCGCCGTTCCCGCCGCTCCCGTGGTTGCGGTGCCTGCGGCGCAGTGCGGCCCTTGCGGCCGGGACGACGGCGAGGTGGGTGAGCGCGACGCCGACGCCCGCCAGCAGCACATCGTCCACGTCCAGCAGATGGCTGGTCATGGTGGACATCAGTACTTCCAGCCCGGTCGCGACGAGGACCGCGGCGAACCCGGTGCGGATGAACGACGACAGCGTGGACGCGTACAGCCGCCCGCCAGCGAGCGGCAGCAGCACGCCCAGCGGAGCCAGCAGCAGCAGGCCCCGCAGCAGTTCCAGGTAGGCGTGCGCGGTGCCGGCGCTCAACTCGGAGCGGACGGTGGCGAACGGCGTCAGATTGCTGTCCGCCATCCAGGCCGCGGACACCGGCTGGAACGCGGACCACAGCACCAGCCCGAGGTGGACCGCGAGCAGCAGCAGGCCGAGACGCCGTGCGTTGCGGTGCACAGCGGAGGGGTCGCCGACGGCGCCCTCCGTCGGGGACCGCTTGTCGATACCGGTTCGCACGCCGGTGTCTCCTTGCTGCACGCCGGGGAGGACGCGCCTCTGGTCGGTCTCGGTTCCACTGTTCCCACGAACGGGTGCTGCCCGGGTCCGCCCGGCGGGGTACGGGGTCTGCTCAGCCGGAGGAGCCGCTGGGGTGCAGACAGGAGAGGGTGCCGTCGGACTCGGTGGCGGAGGCGGAGGGGGTCAGCCCGGCGCGGGCCGCCGCCTTGGCCGAGGCGGCGGCAGCGGCCCGCGCCGAGGACGCGGCCGCGGCGGCACTGTCCTGCTCCTCCTTGGTCATCGGCGGCCACAGCCTGGTCGGCGCGGCGGACGGGACCAGGCTGGCGTCGTTCTCCAGCGCGGTCAGCGCGGCGCTGGGTCCGGGCGGGCAGGCGGTTCGTGACGCCGGGTCGCCCGCGTCGACCGGGACGGCGGTGTCGCGGATCCCGCAGCCGCTGAGCGCGACCGCGAGCACCGCGGCGCACGCGGCCAGCGAGGCGGCCGCGGCGAAGCGGGCCCTCCGCCGGACCGGGCGCGCCGGACGGACCGGCGGGGCCGACGCGACCCTGCGGACGGGGGTGCTGTGCTGCCTCATGCGCTGT
>NZ_BBPM01000015.1:43610-47383 GCF_000787775.1 Streptacidiphilus carbonis
CCGCGACCCTGCGGACGGGGGTGCTGTGCTGCCTCATGCGCTGTCGCCCTTCCGGGGGTCCGGGCCGGGGCCCGGACCCGAACCTGCCGCTGATCCCGACCCGGCTCCGGAGCCCGGCGCCGACCCGGAGCCCGACGACGACCCGGAACCGGACCCCGGGCCGCCGTCCGCCGCCAGCGGGTGCCCGGCCGCGACCGTCGGCTTCATCGGCAGCCGCAGCGTGAACACGGCTCCGCCCGACGCGCCGTTGGCCGCCGTGATGGTGCCGCCGTGGATGCGGGCGTTCTCGGCCGCGATGGAGAGTCCGAGGCCGCTGCCCTCCGAGCGGCGCCGGGCCGCGTCCGCCTTGAAGAAGCGGTCGAAGACATGCGGCAGCACGTCCTCGGGGATCCCCGGCCCGCCGTCGGCGACCCGTACCACCAGCTCCGGGCCCTCGGCCCGGACCTGCACCCGCACCGGGGAGCCGCCGTGCTTGAGGGCGTTGCCGATCAGGTTGGCCAGGACGACGTCCACCCGGCGCGGGTCGATCCGCGCGACGATGCCGCGCGGGGCGTCCAGTTCCACCGCGTCCAGCCAGGCCCGGGTGTCGATGCAGGAGGTCAGCAGGTCGGAGATGTCGATCTCGTCCAGGACCACCTTGGCCGTGCCGGCGTCGAAGCGGGTGACCTCCATCAGGTTCTCCACCAGCTCGGTGAGCCTGCGGGTCTCGTTGACGACCAGTCGGACCGCCGGGGCGATCATCGGGTCGAGGGTGTCCGCCTCGTCCTCCAGGATGTCCGTCACCGCCGTCATCGCGGTCAGCGGGGTGCGCAGCTCGTGCGACATGTCGGCGACGAAGCGGCGGCTGGCGTGCTCACGCGCGCTCAGCTCCTCGACCTGCGCCTGCAGCGACTCGGCGGTCTGGTTGAAGGTCTGCGACAGGTCGGCGAGCTCCGCCGCCCCGCGCACCTCCAGCCGGGTGTCCAGCCGTCCCGCGCCCAACTGCCGTGCCGCCTCGCCGAGCCGCGCCACCGGGCGCAGCACCGTCGAAGCGGCGGCCTGGGCCAGCAGCGCCGAGCCGACCAGTGCCAGCAGTGTGGCGATGCCCAGCGACCAGGCCAGCGAGTCCATGTCCTTGCGCTCGTCGTCGAGCGACTTGAACATGTACGCGGTCGGCCCGGTGGGCAGCACCCGGGTGCCGCCGATCAGGAACGGCGTGCCGTCCAGGGTCTGCCGCTGCCAGAACAGGTGGTACTGCTCGGGCGCCGCGGTGCAGTGGGCGCACCGTGTGGTCACCGAGTGCTGAAGCACCGTCGGCACCACCGAGGCGGTGAACTCCGGGTTCGAGGTCACCGCGCAGTCCGGCTGCACCAGCACCACGGCGTAGTTCAGCCCCGAGTGCGCGATCAGCACCGCGACCCGCTGCAACTGGTCGCAACTGGGGTGCAGCGGCAGGTCGGTGATGTCCCGGCTGAGCTGGCTGCGGAAGTCGGCGAGCGCCGAGTCCTGGGTGCGCTTCAGCACCGCGTCGCGGTTCAGCCAGTACGCGATTCCGGAGGCGGAGACCGCCGCGGCCAATGCCACCAGGGCGAAGACGGCGATCAGCCGTATCCGCAGCGAGGTCAGCCGCAGGCGCCGGGCCAGTGCGGGCAGCCCCAGGCTGTTGGCCAGCCAGGACGCCGGGGCTTTGGGGTGGTCGGTCACGTCGCCTTCGATGCCTCGGTGCTCGGGTCCGCTCGGTCTGTCTCGGTGTGCTCGGGTGCGGCTGGTGTGCGGCCGATGTGTTCCGGTCCTGTTCCGGTCTCCGCGCAGCCTACTGGGGCGGGTCCAGCCGGTAGCCGACCCCGCGCACGGTGCGGATCAGCGTCGGCTCGGACGGCACGTCCTCCACCTTCGCCCGCAGCCGCTGCACACAGGCGTCCACCAGCCGGGAGTCGCCCAGGTAGTCGTGCTCCCAGACCAGCCGCAGCAACTGCTGCCGGGACAGCGCCTGGCCCGGCCGCTGGCTGAGCTCCAGCAGCAGCCGCAACTCGGTGGGGGTCAGCTGCAGATCGACGCCGGCCTTGGTGACCGTCATCGCACTGCGGTCGATCACCACGTCGCCGTAGGTGGACGAGTCCGAGCTCTCCCGCTCGCCGCGGCGCAGCACCGCCCGGATCCGGGCGTCCAGGACCCGCGGCTGCACCGGCTTCACCACGTAGTCGTCGGCGCCCGACTCCAGGCCCACCACCACGTCGATGTCGTCGCTGCGCGCGGTCAGCAGGATGATGGGCAGCTGGTCGGTGCGCCGGATCCGTCGGCAGACCTCGAAGCCGTCGATACCGGGAAGCATCACGTCCAGGACGATCAGGTCCGGACGCTTCTCCTTGAACAGCTTCAGGCCGTCCTCGCCCGAGGCAGCGGCCGATACCTGATGGCCCTGCCTGGTCAGCGCGAGCTCAAGGCCCGTGCGGATGGCGTCGTCGTCCTCGATGAGCAGCAGATGAGACACGCGGGCCATTCTGGCCCATCAACGGCCTGTCGTTCGACTCCCGGCGGAGTCGGTGACCAAGCCCCGGGGCCTTGTGACAGCCCTGTGACAGTCGACGGACACGGCCATGACGACCCCCGGGCAAGCTATTGCATGTCAGGGAGTCGGGGGACCTCGACAGACCGCACCACCATCCACCAGGGAGCGCAGCATGAACGCAGTCACCGAAGTACGGAGCGCCGCGGCACTTCGCGCTGCGCGCCCGGTGCACCGGACGTCGGTCCACGGCACCGCCCGCCAGGGGACGCACTCGCCGTCCTGTGAAGGTGCGGTCTCGGGTTCGACGACGATGACGCTCACACTTCGCGGCGTGGTGCGGGGGACCACCGTCCGCGAGCTCCCGGGGGGTACGGGGGGCACGGGGGGTACCGGGGGAAGCGGCCGGCAGACGAGCGGCTCGGGGGAGCCCGCCGTTCTGCCGGTCGCTGCACCGGCCGCCGGGCCGCTCTTCGGCGAGCAGCACCAGGGGGAGCAGGAGCACCGGCTCAGCAACGAGGAGGAGTTCTCGGCGTACGTCCGCGAGCGCCGCGCCTCCCTGTACGCCACCGCCTACCACCTCACCGGCGACCGCTTCGCCGCCGAGGACCTGCTGCAGAGCGCGCTCTTCAGCACCTACCGGGCCTGGGACCGGATCACCGACAAGGCCGCGGTCGGCGGGTACATGCGCCGCACCATGACCAACCTGCACATCTCGGCCTGGCGCCGCCGCAAGGTCAACGAGTACCCGACCGAGGAGATGCCGGAGACCGTCGGCGACACCGACGCCATGGGCGGCACCGAACTGCGCGCCGTGCTGTGGCAGGCGCTGGCCAAGCTTCCCGAGAACCAGCGCACCATGCTGGTGCTCCGCTACTACGAGGGCCGCACCGACCCCGAGATCGCCGACGTGCTGAACATCAGCGTCGGCACGGTGAAGAGCAGCATCTGGCGCGCCCTGCGCCGGCTGCGTGAGGACGAGATCCTGGCGTCGCGCGACGGCGACCTGGGCGGGGCTTTCGGCGAACTCGTCGCCTGAGGGCGGGCGGTGGGTACGTCGGGGGACGTACGGCCGCGGGGGGTCGCGCGATCCGGGGGGATCACGGGACCAGCACGCCCGGGGCAGCCATGGGGGAGGGGGGAAGGTCGCGGGTGGGGGCCGGCTCGGGGGAGCCGGAGGGACCGCGGCAGCACAGAACGGAACGGGCACGGAACGCCTCGGGGGAGGCGGGCCGGGCCCGTTCCGCGCGCTCGCATTTCCGCGGGATCCTTTGGTGCGGACCGTAAG
>NZ_BBPM01000015.1:47843-65656 GCF_000787775.1 Streptacidiphilus carbonis
CCGCGCCCCTGGATAGTGCAACTTGACCATGGTGGTTCAGTTGCAGCCCCCCAGGGGCGCGGGGAACTGCGCGACCAGCCATGCACAGGCCGCACCCGAAAAGCAGACCTAGCGGACGGCCCCCTCAAAGACCGGCACCGCACTGCCGACCGCGGCGATCCGCTCCAGCGCCGCAGCCCCGCCGCAGGCGTCCGCGCCTTGGGCGACCTGGCGGGAGACGATCCCGCGTTCGGCCCGCATCAGCCGCCACCCCCGGTGCAGCAGGTACGGCACCGACTTCCGCCGCTCGCGGACATCCCGCCGGAACCGGCGCCACGCCGTGGTGGCTGGGCGGTTGCGCAGGCAGATGGCGTCGCCGAGCAGCCCCTCGGCCTCGCAGCGCCGCACGATCTCGGCGGCGAAGATCCCCTCGGCGATGAACGCCGCGGCGCCGTCCAGCGCCAGGGTGTGGGTGCCGATCCGTCCGTTGTCGGGGATCGAGTAGACCGGGATCTCGGCCCGGCCCCCGGAGCACAGCGCCCGGATCGCGGCCATCGCGTCGTCGGCGTGCCATGAGCCCGGGTCGTCCCAGTCGGGCCCCTGGCCGTCGGCGAGCGGCGGGATCGACGGGTCGTCGCCGTCCTTGTAGAAGTCGTCGAGTTGCAGCACCGGCAACCCGGCCCGCTCCGCCAGCGTCGACTTCCCCGATCCCGAGGGACCGCACAGCAGCACGACTCGGGCCCGGACCTCGACGCTGCCGAATCCACTGTCGGCGGGTTGGTTGCTCACGAGGCACCAGTCTGACGTATGGGCTGCCGCAAGCAGAACCAGGGTGAACGGGCAGGACAACGGGAAAGGCAAGCGAACGGGCACGCACTCGGGGGGGAGGAGCGCGTGCCCGTTCTCAACGGACGACCGGCCCAGGGGGGGTGGGGCGGGCCGCCCGGTCAGCGGGGGAGTTGCTGACCCGGGGGTCAGATTCCCATCGGGTGCCAGACCGTCTTGGTCTCCAGGAAGGCCAGGAGGCGATCGGTACCCTGAGCGGCGGTCCAGTCGTCGGTGACGTCCGGACGCCGTACACGTTTAAGGGTATCCGCTGCGAGCGTTTCCAGAGCGCGCGCCGAGCCGGGGCCTTCCGGCGAGTTCACACCGGTGAGGTCCAGGGCGTTGACGTCCTGATGGGAGGCCAGCGTCGGGGCGATGTCCTCAGTGCGTCCGGAGACCAGGTTCACCACGCCGCCGGGGAGGTCCGAGGTGGCCAGCACCTCGCCCAGGGACAGGCCGGGCAGAGGCGCATCGGGTGCCAGCGCGACCACCGCGGTGTTGCCGGTGGCGATCACCGGGGCGATCGCGGAGACCAGCCCGAGCAGCGAGAAGCCGTTGCCCCGGGTCGGCGCGACGACGCCGACGACGCCGGTGGGCTCGGGGGTGCTGAGGTTGAAGTACGGCCCGGCGACCGGGTTGGCCGAGCCCGCGATCTGGGCGACCTTGTCGGTCCAGCCCGCGTACCAGACCCAGCGGTCGACGGCCGCCTCCACCAGGGCGGCGGCCTTCTTGGTGCTGACGCCCTCGCTGAGCGCCACCTCGGCGGCGAACTGCTCGCGGCGGCCCTGCAGCATCTCCGCGGCGCGGTAGAGGATCTGCCCGCGGTTGTAGGCGGTGGCCCCGGACCAGCCGCCGACGGCCTTGCGGGCGGCGGCGACCGCGTCGCGGGTGTCCTTGCGGGTGCCCTGCGGGACGTTGGCGAGCCAGTCGCCGGTCTTGCGGTCGGTCACCTCGTACACCCGTCCGCTCTCGGAACGGGGGAACTTGCCCCCGACGAAGAGCTTGTAGGTCTTGTGGACGTCAAGGCGGGGGGTGGTGGTCTCAGACATCGAGGTAGGCCTCCAGGCCGTGGCGACCGCCCTCGCGGCCGTAGCCCGACTCCTTGTAGCCGCCGAAGGGCGAGGTCGGGTCGAACTTGTTGAAGGTGTTGGACCACACCACGCCGGCCCGGAGCTTGGACGCCATCCAGAGGATGCGCGATCCCTTCTCGGTCCAGATTCCGGCCGACAGTCCGTACGGGGTGTTGTTGGCCTTGGCGACGGCCTCCTCCGGGGTGCGGAAGGTCAGCACCGACAGCACCGGGCCGAAGATCTCCTCGCGGGCGACCCGGTGGGTGGCGCTGACATTGGTGAACACCGTCGGCGCGAACCAGTAGCCGCTGGACGGCAGCTCGCAGGCGGGGGACCAGCGCTCGGCTCCCTCGGCCTCGCCCGCGTCGGCCAGCTCGCGGATCCGGGCCAGCTGGGCGGCCGAGTTGATGGCGCCGACGTCGGTGTTCTTGTCCAGCGGGTCGCCCACCCGCAGGGTCGCCATCCGGCGCTTCAGCGACTCCATGACCTCGTCGTGCACCGACTCCTGGACCAGCAGCCGGGAGCCCGCGCAGCAGACATGGCCCTGGTTGAAGAAGATGCCGTCGACGATGCCCTCGACGGCCTGGTCGACCGGGGCGTCGTCGAAGACGATGTTGGCGGCCTTGCCGCCCAGCTCCAGCGAGAGCCTGGTGCGGGTGCCGGCCAGGGTGCGGGCGATGGCCCGGCCCACCTCGGTGGAACCGGTGAAGGCGACCTTGTCGACGCCTGGGTGCGCGGTGAGAGCGGCGCCGGTGCGGCCGTCGCCGGTGACGATGTTGACGACGCCCTTGGGCAGGCCCGCCTGGCGGCAGATCTCGGCGAAGCGCAGCGCGGTGAGCGGGGTGGTCTCGGCGGGCTTGAGCACCACGGTGTTGCCGGTGGCCAGGGCCGGGGCGATCTTCCACGCCAGCATCAGCAGCGGGAAGTTCCACGGGATGACCTGGGCGGCCACCCCGACCGGCTTCGGGTCCGGCCCGTAGCTGGCGAACTCCAGCTTGTCGGCCCAGCCCGCGTAGTAGAAGAAGTGCGCGGCGACCAGCGGCAGGTCGACGTCGCGGGTCTCCCGGATCGGCTTGCCGTTGTCGATCGACTCCAGCACGGCCAGCTCGCGGCTGCGCTCCTGGATGATCCGGGCGATCCGGAACAGGTACTTGCCGCGCTCGGCGCCGGGCAGCGCCGACCAGGGCCCGAAGGCGTCACGGGCGGCCTTCACCGCGCGCTCGACGTCCTCCTCGGTGCCCTGGGCGAACTCGGCGAGCACCTCCTCGGTGGACGGGTCCACCGTCTTGAGCGCCTCCTTGCCGCTGCTCCCGACGAACTCGCCGCCGATGAAGTGGCCGTTGGAGCTCGCGATCTCGCCCGCCGCCGCGCGGGACTCGGGCGCGGGGGCGTACTCGAACAGCTTGCGGCCGGGCACGGGGGCGGGGGCGGGGGCGGGGGCGGGGGCGGCCACCGCTCCGGTCTTCTTCTTGGTCTTCTGAGGAGAGGCCACGGCTAGTCCACCGTCACATAGTCGGGACCGGAGTACCGGCCGGTGGTCAGCTTCTGACGCTGCATCAGCAGGTCGTTGAGCAGGCTGGAGGCGCCGAAGCGGAACCAGTCCGGGGAGAGCCAGTCGTCGCCCAGCACCTCGTTCACGGTGACCAGGTACTTCATGGCGTCCTTGGTGGTACGGATGCCCCCGGCCGGCTTCACGCCGACCTGGACGCCGGTGGCGGCGCGGAAGTCGCGGACCGCCTCCATCAGCACCAGGGTGTTGGCGGGGGTCGCGTTGACGGCGACCTTGCCGGTGGAGGTCTTGATGAAGTCGGCGCCCGCGACCATCGCCAGCCAGGAGGCGCGGCGGATGTTGTCGTAGGTCTGCAGCTCGCCGGTCTCGAAGATCACCTTGAGGTGCGCCGAGGTTCCGTCGGCGCGTCGGCAGGCCTCCTTGACCGCCCGGATGGTCTCGAAGACCTCCAGGTAGCGGCCGGAGAGGAAGGCGCCGCGGTCGATCACCATGTCGATCTCGTCGGCGCCGGCGGCCACGGCCTCGGCCGTGTCGGCCAGCTTCACCGGCAGTCCGGCCCGGCCGGACGGGAACGCGGTGGCGACGGAGGCGACCTGCACCCCGCTGCCGGCCACGGCGGCGCGGGCGACGGGCACCATGTCGGGGTAGACGCAGACGGCGGCGGTGCGGGGCGTCGAGGGGTCACTGGGATCGGGACGCATCGCCTTGGCGCAGAGCGACCGCACCTTGCCGGGGGTGTCCGCACCCTCCAGCGTGGTCAGGTCGATCATGGAGATGGCCAGGTCGATGGCGTACGCCTTGGCGGTGGTCTTGATGGACCGGGTGCCGAGCGAGGCGGCGCGGGACTGGAGGCCGACGGCGTCGATACCGGGCAGCCCGTGCAGGAAGCGGCGCAGGGTCGCCTCCGAGGAGGCGACCTCGGCGAGGCTTTCGCGGGCCCCGTCGGCGGCGGCGGCGACCTCGGCGGCTGCTGGGGGCTGGGGAAAGGTGGGCATGCTCACCAGAGGAGCATATCTACACGCGTAGCGTTTCGTCAGCACCCGTTCGGTGTGACTTCGGACGAAACCCTGATGCCATATCGCAATTCGCCCTCGTGGGGATGGCAGCCCCCGGCTGAGGCAGAATCGTTCACCATGAGCGACTCCCAGGGCCCTGACGTGCCTGGCCAGGAGACCCCCGGCCAGAACGACAAGGCAGTACCGACCCCCGGCCAGAACGACAAGGCAGTACCAACCCCCGCCGCCGCGCCCGTGCCCGGTCCCGCGGCCCGCCCCGTCTTCGCCGACCGCAGCTACCGCTCCAAGTCGGGGGTGGCCGCCGGCGTGCTGCTGAACGCGCTCGCGCTGTGGATGTGCATCGATGCCTTGGTGAAGGGGCACGGGAGGACCCCCTGGATCGCACTGGCCACCCTGCTCCTGGTGATTCCGCTGGTCAGCGCGTTCACACTGTGGCCGCTCGTCCGCGCCAACGACGACCGGCTGGTGGTCCGCAACCCGTTCCGTACGGTGACCGCGCCCTGGAAGCAGGTGGAGTCGCTGCAGGCGGCCCTGTCGGTGGAGCTGCGCGCGGGCGGCAGGAAGTTCCAGGTCTGGGCGGTGCCGGTGTCCCTGCGCCAGCGCAAGCGGGCCGGCCGCAAGTCGATGATCGCCAAGGCCGACGCCTCGGTGATGGGGTCGCGCCGCGGCACCGACTCCCGCTTCCCGGCCGGCGGTCCCGGGCTGCGCTCGGCACTCTCCCGCACCACCGCGAACACCGGCTACGGCGCGGACCCCGCTGCCGCGGGGGTGGCCTGGGCCGATCGGGTGGTCGACGAGCTCCGGGACCTGCGTGCGCGGGCGGTGGAGGAGGACCGTCCCGCGGCGGACGGTCCTGTTGCGGTTTCGTGGACCTGGTGGGTCAGTGCTCCGGCGGTGGTGGGTGCGGTCGCACTGATCGTGCTGCTCGTCACCGGCTGAGTATCCAGCGAGCGCCGGGCGCTTCCTCTTCGAACAGCTCCGCTTCGCCGGTGGCGGTCAGCGCGTGGTCGAGCCACTGGCCCAGGAGTTCCTGATCGTCGCAGCCGAGTACGCGCTGCCTGGCCTCCTCGGACAAGCGGACGTCGCGCCTGTCCAGGACGCGGAGCACGCTGAGCGCGATTCCGTGCACCTGTCCTTCCTCGCGGCCTTCCTCGCGGATGCGCTCGGAGGTCTGGGAGCGGAAGAATGCAGTGTCCACGGTCATCAGGTCCCTCCAGAGGTCGGCGCCGGTCACACCTTCTCGACCAGCAACCTTCGCAGGCGGGCGAGTTCGCCTTCAGTCAAGCCGTGATACCGCAGGAACCCCGCCGTGGTCCCGTACCGGCTGTGCACCTTCCGGAGGAACAGTGCCAGCAGTTCCGTGCGCACCGGCCGGGACGGGCGTTGCACGCCGTGCTCGTCGACGTAGTGGACGGGGCCGTCGAGCAGTCCCAGGCCCGCGTTGGAGAGGGCGAAGTCCGCGGTGATGTCGGCGTCGGCGACGCCCAGCGCGGAGAGGACGACGGCGATGGTCACCCCGGTGCGGTCCTTGCCGACCGCGCAGTGGACCAGGGCCGGCAGCGCGCCGGGGGCGATCAGCTGACGTATGCAGGCGACGATCGGCGGCCCCGCGGTCTCGGCCATGTAGGCGTACATCCCGGTCATGCCGTCGTCCTGCGGGTCGGCTTCCTGCGGGTCGGCTTCCTGCCGGTGCCGCTCACTGACGTCCGCCGCGGTCTCCGGGTCGGCCGACGACCCCTCCAGCGGGGGCAGCGTCGGCAGCGAGACCAACTCGAAGTCCAGGCCGTGCCGTTGGTTCGGCCAGTGCACCAACTCCTCCGCACTGCGCAGATCCACCACCGTGCGCAGCCCCAGCGCGGCCAGGAGCTTCGCGCCGTCCGGGCTCAACTCGCAGAGCGACGCGGAGCGGTAGAGCAGCCCGAGGCCTATTCGCCCGCCATCGGCCGTGGCGAAACCCCCGGCGTCGCGGAGGTTGCGTACGCCGGGGACGTCGATCAGGCGGTCCGCGCCCGGGGGCGGACCGCCTGCCGGCTGCTGGTGCTGCGTGGTCTCCATGGCGACCACCCTACGGGGGGCTGCCGACAGCTCGTCAGATGCCCGCTTCAGATGCCCGCGGCCGCCGAGAGGTCGCGCTTCAACGCGGCCAGCAGCTCCGCGGCGGCGGACCGCACCCCGGCCAGGGCGTCCGCCGGGCCGACCGGGACGACGACCTCCAGGTAGCACTTGAGCTTGGGCTCCGTACCCGAGGGGCGGACCACGATCCGGGCCGAGTCGACCCCGGGGCCGCTGAGCCGGTAGCGCAGGCCGTCGGTGGGCGGCAGGTCGGCGCTGCCCTGCTCCAGGTCGTCGGCCGAGTCGACCCGCAGCCCGGCCAGGGCGGTCGGCGGCTGCTCGCGCAGCCGGGACATCGCGTCGGCGATCAGCCGCAGGTCGTCCACCCGGACCGCGAGCTGCTCGGTGGCGTGCAGGCCGTGCCTCAGCGCCAGCCCGTCCAGCAGGTCGGTGAGGGTGCGGCCGTCGGCCTTCAGGCCCGCGGCGAGCTCGGCCAGCAGCAGGGCGGCGCTGACGCCGTCCTTGTCGCGGACGGCGAGCGGGTCCACGCAGTAGCCCAGCGCCTCCTCGTAGCCGTAGCGCAGCCCGGGGGCGCGGGAGATCCACTTGAAGCCGGTGAGCGTCTCGGCGTAGTCCAGTCCGGCCGCGGCGGCGATCCGGGACAGCAGCGAGGAGGAGACGATGGTGGTGGCGAAGGTGCCCCCGGCCGCCCTGGCGACCAGATGGGCCGCCAGCAGCGCGCCCACCTCGTCACCGCGCAGCATCCGCCAGCCTGCGGCGGCTGCCCCGTCCGGCACGGCCACGGCCAGCCGGTCGGCGTCCGGGTCGTTGGCGACCACGATGTCGGGGCCGAGCGCGACCGCCGCCTCGAAGGCGAGGTCCATCGCCCCGGGCTCCTCCGGGTTGGGGAAGCCGACGGTGGGGAAGTCCGGGTCCGGGTCGGCCTGGGCGGCCACGACGGCCGGGGCCGGGAAGCCGGCCTGCTCGAACGCGGCCAGGAAGGTGTCCCGGCCGACGCCGTGCAGCGGGGTGTAGACCACGGACAGGTCGCGCGGGGCCGCCGGGGCGACCAGGCCGGCGGCGCGGGCCAGGTACGGGTCCAGTACCGCCGCCCCGGTCAGCACCTCCCAGCCGTCGGCGGCCAGCGGGACGTCCGCCAGTGACTGCACCGCGTCGATCTCGGCGGCGATGCCCGCGTCGTGCGGCGGCACGATCTGCGCGCCCTCCAGGTCGCCGCCGAGGTAGACCTTGTAGCCGTTGTCGCGGGGCGGGTTGTGACTGGCCGTCACCATCACCCCGGCCGCCGCGTCCAGGTGCCGGACCGCGAAGGCGAGCACCGGGGTGGGCAGCGGACCCGGCAGCAGCGCGGCGCGCAGTCCGGCGGCGGTGACCACGGCGGCGGTGTCCCTGGCGAAGTCGTAGGACTTGTGCCGGGCGTCGTAGCCGATCACCACCAGGCCGCCCGGGGCGCGCTTGCCGACGTAGGCGGCGAGCCCGGCGGCGGCGCGGATCACCACGGCGCGGTTCATCCGCATCGGACCCGCGCCCATCTCCCCGCGCAGCCCCGCGGTGCCGAACTGCAGCGTCCCGGAGAACCGCTCGGCCAGCTGCGACCAGGCGGCGCACTCCTGCTCCTCGGCCGGGCCCTCGGCCGAGGCGAGCAGGTCGGCGAGCTCGGCGCGGGTCTCCGGGTCGGGGTCCTCGGCGAGCCAGGTACGGGCCCGCGCCAGCAGGTCGGCGGTGTCCGGGGTCAGCGTCATTGCCTGTCACTTTCCTTTGCAAACGGCCTTACAAGGAGCATGGCACCCATCAACCCACGATGGATGCCATGCGCAGCGGGTCGAGCGGCAGCTCGGAGCCCTCGGAGCCACTCAGAGCCCTCGGAGCCCCCAGAGCCCTCGGAGCGTCAGAGCCGTTCGAGCACCTTGGCGAGCAGCGCGCCCATCCGCGTGGCCGACGCACGGCCGGCCTCCAGCACCTCGGCGTGGTTCAGCGGCTCGCCGGTGATGCCGGCCGCCAGGTTGGTCACCAGCGACAGCCCGAGGACCTCGGCGCCGGCCTCGCGCGCGGCGATGGCCTCCAGCGTGGTGGACATTCCGACCAGGTCGCCGCCGATGGCGCGGACCATGTTGATCTCGGCCGGGGTCTCGTAGTGCGGGCCGGGGAACTGGACGTAGACGCCCTCCTCCAGGCTCGGGTCGACCTCCTGGCACAGCGCGCGCAGCCGCGACGAGTACAGGTCGGTGAGGTCGATGAAGCTCGCGCCGACGATCGGCGAGGCCGCCGTCAGGTTGATGTGGTCGCTGATCAGGACCGGCTGGCCGGCCGCCATGCCCTCGCGCAGGCCGCCGCAGCCGTTGGTGAGGATCACCGTGCGGCAGCCCGCGGCGACGGCGGTGCGCACCCCGTGGGCGACGGCGGCGACGCCGTGGCCCTCGTAGAAGTGGGTGCGGCCGAGGTAGACCAGGGCGCGGATGCCGCCGATGCTGATCGAGCGGACCATCCCGGAGTGCCCGGCGACGGCGGGCGGCGCGAAGCCGGGCAGCGCGGTGATCGGGAATTCGTGGTCGGGCGTGCCGAGCGCGTCGGCGGCGGGGACCCAGCCGGAGCCCATGACCAGCGCCACGTCGTGGTTCTCCACTCCGGTGAGGTCGCGGAGAACGGCGGCGGCCTCCTTGGCGGCGGCGTAGGGCGCGTACGGGTCGGTGGGGTGCTGGATGCCGTTGGCAGCAGCGGCGACAGGCTGAGTGGATGCGTTCACGTCCACGAGGATATCCGTTCGTCCTACGCGCGTAGAAGAACGATCGGATGACATTTCCGGCACCAGGGCCGCTCCGCTCTGTGGGTCCGGTGCCTTGACGCCGATCTGCCCCGCCACAGCCCACCGGGATGTCCGCGGTCGGAACCGCCGCGCAGGCGGCGATGATCGTGTCGGCCGGAGTCAGCAGGGGCGGCGGCGCAGTTCCAGGACGTAGTCGTGGGGCGCGCCGGCGGATTCGGCGGAGTCGGCGATGATGCCGAGGTAGCGGGCCGAGGGCAGGCCGCCCTCGTAGTCGTTGAGGACGTAGGTCCAGGCGGTCAGGTCGCCCTCCAGGGTGTGCACCCGGACCTTGATCTTGCGGTAGAAGCCCTGCGGCAGGCCCTCCCAGCGGTCCAGTCCTGCCTCGTCGCCGGGGGCGATGTCGTAGAGGCCGACGAAGACCTGGTCCTTCTCGTCCTCGACCACCGTGGCGATCGAGCCCTCCCAGCCGAACTGCTCCCCGCCGAAGGTCAGCCGCCAGCCGTCCAGCCAGCCGGTGCAGCGCAGCGGCGAGTGCGGGGCCCGACGGCTCATCTGCCGTGCGTCGAGGTTGCTGGCGTACGCGGCGTAGAGCGACATGGGTCACAGCGTACGGGAGGCGGGGCAGGTGGGAGGGGAGAGTACGGCCCGTACGGGCCAGCCCGGTGTCACGGAGTCGTCAAGGTACGGGACAATGGCGTATGTGACTCGGATAGTGATCATCGGTGGCGGCCCTGGCGGATACGAGGCGGCGCTCGTCGCCGCGGACCTCGGCGCGGAGGTGACCGTCGTGGACCGCGACGGCCTCGGCGGCGCGGCGGTGCTGACGGACTGTGTTCCGTCCAAGACCCTGATCGCCACGGCAGAGGTGATGACCAGCTTCGACAGCTCCTACGAGGAGCTGGGGATCAAGGTCGCCGAGGGCGTCTCCGCGGCGGGCGCGCGGGTGGTCGGCGTGGACCTGGGGAAGGTCAACCGACGGGTGAAGCGGCTGGCGGTCGCGCAGTCGCACGACATCACCCAGTCGGTCACCCGGGCGGGCGTCACCCTGCTGCGCGGCTTCGGCCGGCTGGCGCCCGGCGGTCAGGACGTGGACGGGTCGCGGGGGGTCGTGGTGGACCTCGCCGAGGGCGGGACGCAGGAGCTGCGGGCCGACGTGGTGCTGATAGCGACCGGCACCCGGCCGCGCGAGCTGCCGGACGCCGTCCCGGACGGCGAGCGGATCCTGAACTGGACCCAGGTCTACGACCTGGACGAGCTCCCCGAGGAGCTCGTCGTGGTCGGCTCGGGCGTCACCGGTGCGGAGTTCGCCGGCGCGTACCAGGCGCTGGGCTCGCGGGTCACCCTGGTGTCCAGCCGGGACCGGGTGCTGCCCGGGGAGGACCCGGACGCGGCCACGGTGCTGGAGGACGTGTTCCGGCGGCGCGGGATGAACGTGATGTCGCGCTCGCGGGCGGAGTCGGTGCGGCGGGTCGGCGACAAGGTGGAGGTGACCCTGTCCGACGGACGGGTGATCACCGGGTCGCACTGCCTGATGGCGGTCGGCTCCATCCCCAACACCGGTGGCATGGGCCTGGAGGAGGCCGGGGTCCGGCTGACCGAGGGCGGCCAGGTCAAGGTCGACCGGGTGTCGCGGACGTCGGCACCCGGGGTCTACGCCGCGGGCGACGTGACCGGGGTGTTCATGCTGGCGTCGGTGGCGGCCATGCAGGGGCGGATCGCGATGTACCACGCACTGGGGGACGCGGTGCAGCCGCTGAACCTGAAGACCGTGGCCTCCAACGTGTTCACCGACCCGGAGATCGCCACGGTCGGTTACAGCGCGGCGGACGTCGAGTGCGGGAAGATGGACGCGGTCTGCGTGAAGCTGCCGCTGCGGGGCAACCCGAGGGCCAAGATGCAGGGCATCAGGGACGGTTTCGTGAAGCTGTTCTGCCGGCCGGGGACCGGGATCGTGGTGGGCGGTGTGGTGGTGGCGCCGCGGGCGAGCGAGCTGATCCATCCGATCTCGCTGGCGGTGGACAACAACCTGACGGTGGAGCAGGTCGCCGGCGCGTTCACGGTGTACCCGTCGGTGTCCGGGTCGGTCGCCGAGGCGGCGCGGCAGCTGCACATCCGCAAGCGGGCGTCGGCCGACGCCTGAGGCCTCCGGCACGACCGCTCCGGGGCTCACTCGGGGCGTGGGGTTGGTACGGACCGGCGCGCATTGTAGTGGCGTGCGCCGTTCCGTGGTGGACAACTTCGACTACTAGGTGCAAACGCCTGAAAGCAGATGGTCATGCACGTTACCGTCTGTTTCGTGTTCGCAGCAGAACGTCGCCAACTGATCCTCGAAATGGTGCGAGCGAACGGAGCGGTTTCGCTCCGGGAGCTCGCCCGAGTCGTCCAGACCTCCGAAGTGACCGTCCGTCGGGACGTGCGCGCTCTGGAGGCCGAAGGCCTTCTCGACCGTCGGCACGGGGGCGCGGTGCTCCCCGGCGGTCTCTCCAGAGAGCCCGGATACCCGCAGAAGACCCATCTCGCCGCCGCCGAGAAGTCGGCCATCGCCGACTACGCCGCCACGATGGTCGCCGAGGGCGACGCGATCGTGGTGGGCGCGGGCACGACCACGCAGGAACTGGCCCGACGGCTGGCCCGGGTCGCGGGGCTGACCGTGGTCACCAACTCACTGCTGGTGGCTCAGGCGCTGGCCCATGCCAACCGGGTGGAGGTGGTGATGACCGGGGGGACCCTCCGGGGGTCCAACTACGCCCTGGTGGGCAGTGGGGCCGAACAGTCCCTGACGGGGCTGCGGGTCTCCCGGGCCTTCGTGTCGGGCAGCGGGCTCACCGCGGAGCGGGGGCTCTCGACCACCAACATGCTCTCGGCGAGCGTGGACCGGGCGCTGGTCGGCGCGGCGGCGGAGGTGGTCGTCCTGGCCGACCACAGCAAGCTGGGCTCGGACACCATGTTCCAGACGGTGGCGACGGAGAACATCGCCTGTCTGGTGACGGACGAGCAGTCCGGGCTGTCGGAGGAGGCGTCGCGAGAACTGGACGCCCTGGCCGACCACGGTGTCCAGGTCTGCGTCGCCCAGTCGTCAGCCGCCGCGACGTCGGCCCCGGCGATCGGCGGCGTCGCCTTCCCGGGACAGCGGAGATCCCCGGGCGGAGGAGTCCCGGTAGCCGGCCGCGGCATCGTCCGCCGCTGAGCCCCCTTACCTCCCCAGGGGCGCGGGGAACTGCGCGACAAGCCACGACGGAGCCGCACTTCCCGCCGACCGCACCCCCCACCTCCCCAGGGGCGCGGGGAACTGCGCGACAAGCCACCTGCGGAGCCGTCACTCCCCCCGCACCGCGCAGCCCCCACACCCCGGGGGCTCGCTCAGTCCTTGATCTCGCAGATCACGGCCCCGCTGGTGACGGTCGCACCGATCGCCGCCGACAGACCGACGATCGTCCCCGTCTTGTGGGCGTTCAGCGGCTGTTCCATTTTCATCGCTTCGAGGACGACGACGAGGTCGCCCTCGTTGACGGTCTGCCCCTCTTCGACGTTGATCTTCACGATCGTCCCCTGCATCGGGGAGGCCAGGGTGTCTCCCGATGCGGCCGAGCCGGCCTTGGAGGCGCCCGCTCGGCGCTTGGACTTCGCGGCCGGCTTCGCCGAACTCGTGGCGAGGTTGGCGGGCAGGGAGACCTCGATGCGCTTGCCGCCGACCTCGACCACGACGGTCTCGCGGCTGTCCGCGTCGTCCTCGTCGGCCCCGCCGCCGGCGAACGGCGCGATGGTGTTGACGAAGTCCGTCTCGATCCAGCGGGTGTAGATGGAGAAGGGCTCGCTGGTGAACGCCGGGTCGGTGACCACGGCGCGGTGGAACGGAATGGCGGTGGCCATCCCCTCGACGTTGAACTCGGCCAGCGCGCGGGCGGCGCGTTGCAGGGCCTGGGCGCGGGTGGCACCGCTGACGATCAGCTTGGCCAGCAGCGAGTCCCAGGCGGGGCCGATCACGCTGCCGCTCTCCACGCCGGAGTCCAGGCGCACGCCGGGGCCGGAGGGGGGCTGGAAGGCGGTGACGGTTCCGGGGGCGGGCAGGAAGCCGCGGCCGGGGTCCTCCCCGTTGATGCGGAACTCGAAGGAGTGCCCGCGCACCGGCGGGTCGTCGTAGCCGAGCGCCTCGCCGTCGGCGATGCGGAACTGCTCGCGGACCAGGTCGATGCCGGTGACCTCCTCGGTGACCGGGTGTTCGACCTGCAGGCGGGTGTTGACCTCCAGGAAGCTGATCGTGCCGTCGTTGGCGACCAGGAACTCGCAGGTGCCGGCGCCGACGTAGCCGGCTTCCTTGAGGATGGCCTTGGACGCCGCGTAGAGCTGGGCGTTCTGATCCTCGGTCAGGAACGGCGCGGGGGCCTCCTCGACCAGTTTCTGGTGCCGGCGCTGCAGCGAGCAGTCGCGGGTGGACACGACCACCACGTTGCCGTGGGTGTCGGCCAGGCACTGGGTCTCCACGTGCCGGGGCCGGTCCAGGTAGCGCTCGACGAAGCACTCGCCGCGGCCGAACGCGGCCACGGCCTCGCGGACCGCCGAGTCGTACAGCTCGGGGACCTCTTCCAGGGTGCGGGCGACCTTGAGGCCGCGGCCGCCGCCGCCGAAGGCGGCCTTGATGGCGATCGGCAGGCCGTGCTCCCGCGCGAAGGCCACCACCTCGTCGGGACCTGACACCGGGTCGGGAGTGCCGGCCACCAGCGGCGCGCCGGCGCGCTGGGCGATGTGGCGGGCCGCCACCTTGTCGCCCAGGTCGCGGATGGCCTGCGGCGGCGGACCGATCCACGTCAGCCCGGCGTCCAGCACCGCCTGGGCGAACTCCGCGTTCTCCGACAGGAAACCGTAGCCGGGGTGGACCGCGTCAGCGCCGGAGTCCGCCGCGGCCTTGAGGACCTTGGCGATGTCCAGATAGCTGGTCGCCGGGGTGTCACCTCCCAGGGCGAAGGCCTCGTCGGCCGCGCGGACATGCAGCGCGTCCCGGTCCGGCTCGGCGTACACGGCGACGGCGGCGATACCCGCGTCACGACAGGCCCGGGCGACGCGGACTGCGATTTCTCCGCGGTTGGCGATGAGCACCTTGCGCACAATGGCTCCCTTCTTGAACCGTGGATGAGTTTATGGAGTACCGGGGCGTGTTGGTGAGCCCGGCCCAGGGGTGAGCTTGCCCACACGGAGGGTGATTGCCTTCGGTACACCGTACGCCCGGGGTTTCGCGGGGTCGTTTCGGCGTACCTCTTCCGGACGTGTCTACTCGTCAGTAAGGTGCCGCTATGAGGATCTGGACGACGGTGGCGAGTGTGGTGCTGCTGGTGGTCGAGGCCCTGTTCTTCGCGGTCGTGGGCTGGGTCCTGGGGCTGGCGGTGCAGGACCAGAACATGTCCCTCGGTGGGCTTTCGCCGGACGCGATGGCGGACGGCGCCTGGGTCGGAATGGGGCTGCTGGCGGCCTTCCTGGTGGTGGTCGCGGCGGTGCTGGCACGCACGGCGCGGAGCGGCGGTGCCATGGGGCGCCCCACAAGGATTCTGCTGATTGTCTGTGCGGTGCTGCACGGGGTGCTCGCGGCGGTCCTTCTCGCGCTGAACGGGGTGGTGGCCTTCGTGGCGATGCTGGTGATGGTCGCGCTGCTCGTGCTGGTGCTGCTGCTCCCACCGGCGGGGCCGGTTGACGCACCGCCGAAGGGCGTGGCGACGGCCTAGACCCAGAGGTCGGTGATCGAGACGCCGAGCTTTCCCAGGAGTTCGCGCAGCAGCGGCAGCGAGAGGCCGATGACGTTGCCGTGGCTCCCGTCGATGCTGTCGACGAAGGGGGCGGAGCGGCCGTCGAGGGTGAACGCGCCGGCGACGTCCAGCGGTTCGCCGGTGGCGATGTAGGCGTTGATCTCGGCGTCGGTGGGGTTGCCGAAGCGGACGGTGGTCGAGGCGGTCGCGGAGGCGCGGGCGCCGGTGCCGGTGTCGATGACGCAGTGCCCGGTCTGCAGGACCCCGCTGCGGCCGCGCATGGACCGCCAGCGGGCCAGCGCCTCGGCGGCGTCGGCGGGCTTGCCCAGGGCCAGGCCGTCCAGTTCCAGGACCGAGTCGCAGCCGATGACCAGGGTGGGGGCGGTCAGGCCCGCGGCCACCGCGGTCGCCTTGGCCTCGGCGAGGACCAGGGCCAGTTCGGCGGGGGTGGGGGCGGACAGGGCGTCCTCGTCGACACCGCTGACGATCACCCGCGGGTCCAGCCCCGCCTGCCGCAGCAGGCCGAGGCGGGCGGGGGAGGCGGAGGCGAGGACGAGCGGTGTGGTCATGGCACCAGCGTAGGGGGACGCCCCGCTAGACCATCACGAGGACCAGTAACAGGATCGCGAAGGCGGCGATGAGCAGCCCGACACGGCGAAGCAGGGCGTTGACGCGGCGCTTCTCCTGTTCGGTCTCGTCTACGGGGTCGGACCAGAGCATGCCCCCAGCGTGCGGCGCGGGTCGCGGCGTGCGCATGAGTACGCGTACTCAGTTGTGGCTGGGGAGCGTCTGCGGCCGCGGCGTGCCGACCGGCTTGTCGCGCCGTTCCCCGCGCCCCTATGGGTCTGCAACTGAACCGCTGGGAGCAAGCTGCACCATCAGGGGCGCGGGGAACTGCGTGACCAGCCACCTACGGTCCGCAGCCGAAGATCCCTCAGCGGTGGCTAGGCTCGCGCCCACGCCGACGCCCGCCACGCGTCGGGCCCCGGGTGCGCCGGCACCCGCAGGTTCCGCGCCCGGTCGGCCCACTGCGACGTGGGCCCGTGGTCGGGGGGCCGGGCGGCGTTGGCCGCCGCCCGGGCGGAGACCACCGCCAGGACGGCGGCGAGCTCCTCGGGGCTGGGACTGCCGTGCAGGATCTTGATGGGTGACATGGCTGCTGCCTCCTCAGAGCGGGATGTTGCCGTGCTTCTTCGGGGGCAGGGTCTCGCGCTTGTTGCGCAGCGCCCGCAGGCCCCTGACGATGTGCTGGCGGGTCTCGGACGGCAGCACCACCGCGTCGACGTAGCCGCGTTCGGCCGCGATGTAGGGGTTGAGCAGGGTGTCCTCGTAGGCCTCGATCAGTTCGACCCGGCGCGCGTCCGGGTCCTCCGCCGAGGCGAGGTCGGCCCGGTGCAGGATGTTGACGGCGCCCTGGGCGCCCATCACCGCGATCTGCGCGGTCGGCCAGGCCAGGTTGAGGTCGGCGCCCAGGTGCTTGGAGCCCATGACGTCGTAGGCGCCGCCGAAGGCCTTGCGGGTGATGACCGTGATCAGCGGGACGGTGGCCTCGGCGTAGGCGTAGATCAGCTTGGCGCCGCGGCGGATGATGCCGTTCCACTCCTGGCCGGTGCCGGGCAGGAAGCCGGGGACGTCCACGAAGGTGAGCACCGGGATGTTGAAGGCGTCGCAGGTGCGGACGAAGCGGGCGGCCTTCTCGGAGGCGTCGATGTCCAGGCAGCCGGCGAACTGCATCGGCTGGTTGGCGACCACGCCGACCGCGTGCCCCTCGACCCGGCCGAAGCCGGTGATCATGTTGGGCGCGAACAGCTCCTGGGTCTCCAGGAACTCGCCGTCGTCCAGCAGGTGCCCGATCACCTTGTGCATGTCGTAGGGCTGGTTGGCCGAGTCCGGGACGATGGTGTCCAGTTCCAGGTCCAGCGCGCTGGTGGCGAGGTCCGCCTCCTCGGGGAAGGCCGGGGCCTCCTCCAGGTTGTTGGAGGGGAGGTAGGAGAGCAGCGCCTTGACGTAGTCGACCGCCTCCTTCTCGTCCGCGGCCAGGTGGTGGGCGTTGCCGGACCTGGAGTTGTGGGACCGGGCGCCCCCCAGTTCCTCCATACCGACGTCCTCGCCGGTGACGGTCTTGATGACGTCGGGGCCGGTGATGAACATGTGCGAGGTCTGGTCGGCCATCACCACGAAGTCGGTGATCGCGGGGGAGTAGACGGCCCCGCCCGCGCAGGGGCCCAGGATCAGCGAGATCTGCGGGATAACCCCGGAGGCGAGGACGTTGCGGCGGAAGATCTCGCCGTACAGGCCCAGGGAGGTGACGCCCTCCTGGATGCGGGCGCCGCCGGAGTCGTTGATGCCGATCATCGGGCAGCCGGTCTTCAGGGCGAAGTCCATCACCTTGACGATCTTCTCGCCGAAGACCTCGCCGAGGGAGCCGCCGAAGACGGTGAAGTCCTGTGCGAAGACCGCGACCTGGCGGCCGTCCACGGTGCCGTAGCCGGTGACCACGCCGTCGCCGTAGGGGCGGGTCTTCTCCTGGCCGAAGTTGGTGGACCGGTGCCGGGCGAACTCGTCGAACTCCACGAAGGAGCCCTCGTCCAGCAGCATGGCGACCCGCTCACGGGCCGTCAGCTTGCCCTTGGCGTGCTGCTTCTCGATGGCGCGCGCGGAGCCGGAGTGCGTCGCCTCGTCCTGGCGCCGCCTCAGGTCCGCGATCTTGCCTGCCGTGGTGTGGCTGGCCGCGCCCTCGTTGGCGATTTCGGCTGTGGACATCCGGCGCGACTCCCGTCAGGAGGGGGTAGTGCCCGGTCCAGGTCCGGTGAGGGATCCCGGCGGCACCAACGGGTGAGGTTT
>NZ_BBPM01000015.1:65985-92390 GCF_000787775.1 Streptacidiphilus carbonis
CCCGTTCAGCGGCGTAGCCATGACGGGCGCGTGGCGGATATGGCGAGTGACCGGCGTCATAGGCTGCCGGGTATGACTTCTTCGCAGTGGAGTGACCTGGACCGGCCGCCGTTGCGCGGCGCCCAGCTGGAGCGGGCCGTGCTGCGGCCGGGCGGCCTGTGGACCTCGCTGCGGGTGGTGGCGGAGACGGGCTCGACCAACAGCGACCTGGTGGCGCGGGCGGCGGAGGGCGCCGAGGCGGGCACGGTGCTGGTCGCCGAGGAGCAGACGGCCGGGCGCGGGCGGTTGGAGCGCAGTTGGAGCGCTCCGGCCCGCTCCGGGATCTTCCTGTCGATGCTGCTGCGCCCGAGCGCCCCCAAGGAGCGGTGGGGCTGGCTGCCGCTGCTGGTGGGCGTGTCGGCGGCGTCCGCGCTGAGCCAGGTGGCCGGGGTGGAGGTGCGGCTGAAGTGGCCCAACGACCTGCTGGTCCAGGTCGGCGGGGAGGAGCGCAAGCTCGGCGGGATCCTTGCCGAGCTGGCCGGGGACGCGGTGGTGGTGGGGATCGGGCTGAACGTCAGCCTGCGCGAGGACGAGCTGCCGGTGCCCGCGGCAGGGTCGCTGCTGCTGGCGGGGGCCGCGGTGACGGACCGGGAGACGCTGCTGCGTGCGCTGCTGCGGACCTTCGACGAGCTGTACACGGACTGGGCCGGCGCCGACGGCGAGCCGGAGGCCAGCGGGCTGCGGGCGGCGTACGCGGCGCAGTGCGCCACGCTGGGCCGTCAGGTGCGGGTGGAGCTGCCGGGCGGGCGGGAACTGCTGGGCGAGGCGGTGGCCGTGGACGGGGACGGACGGCTGGTGGTGCGCGACAGCGCGGGCGAGGAGCGCGCGGTGGGCGCCGGGGATGTCCTTCACGTCCGTCCCCAGCAGCGGTGATGCCCCGAAAGGGGTGAATCCGTGCGAGGATTCGTGCGGGCGGTGGTGTGAGCAAGGCCACAGGCTAGGCGCGGCGAGGGTGGAGAAGGTGGGCGACGAGGACCGGATGGCGGGCTCGGCCGAGGACGGCGCGGAGTCCGCGTCGACCGGCTCCGAGGACTCCGTGCCGCTGCAGTTGGAGCGGTTGATCCTGGACTCCGAGCGCCAGTACACGCCGTTCCAGGCGGCCCGGGCGGCGGGTGTGCCGATGGAGCTGGCCTCCCGTTTCTGGCGGGCGATGGGCTTCGCGGACATCGGCCAGTCGCGGGCGCTGACCGACGCCGACGTGATCGCGCTGCGGCGGCTGGCGGGGCTGGTCGAGGCCGGGCTGCTGAGCGAGCCGATGGCGATCCAGGTGGCCCGGTCGACCGGGCAGACCACGGCCAGGCTCGCCGAGTGGCAGATCGACACCTTCCTGGAGCATCTGACCACCGGTGCCGAGCCCGGACTGACCCGCGCCGAGGTCGCCTACCCGCTGGTGGAGCTGCTGCTGCCGGAGCTGGAGCAGTTCCTGGTCTACGTCTGGCGGCGGCAGCTGGCGGCGGTGACCGGCCGGGTGGTGCAGGCCGCCGAGGACGAGGACATGCAGAGCGGCAGGCTCGCGGTGGGCTTCGCCGACCTGGTCGGCTTCACCCGGCTGTCGCGCCGGCTGGAGGAGGAGGAACTCGGCGAGCTGGTCGAGAACTTCGAGATCAGCTGCGCCGACATCGTCGCCGGGCGCGGCGGCCGGCTGGTGAAGACGCTGGGGGACGAGATCCTCTATGTCTCCGAGGACGCCGGCACCGCGGCCGAGATCGGACTGGCCCTGGTGGAGACGCTGGGCAAGGACGACTCGATGCCGGCCCTGCGGGTCGGCATGGCCTTCGGCACGGTCACCACCCGGATGGGCGATGTCTTCGGCACCACGGTGAACCTGGCCAGCCGGCTGACCTCGATCGCCCCCAAGGACGCGGTGCTGGTGGACGGGGAGATGGCGGCGGCGCTGGAGCGCGAGGGCGCGGTCTCCCCGGCGGGCGCCGGGGGCTATCTGGGCGTGCCGCCGGGGGCGGCTGACGCCCTGTCGGCGGTGGCCTCGGTGGGGATCGCGGCTGAGGACCGGGCGGCGGAGGTGGAGGAGCAGGAGCCGTCCTACCGGTTCGCCCTGCAGCCGATGTGGCGGCGGCCGGTCCGCGGGCTCGGCCTGGTGGAGCCCTGGTTGCTGACCCGGCGTCCGGGACCGGGCTGACCGTCCGTCATTCGGGGCGATATGTCCGCTATGCAACTAAAGTAGCAATGCGGCCATGGACCTGGCCTGTCCTGTCCTGTCCTGAGCCAGGAGGATCAGCGTGCACGGCGCGGATGTGCGGTTGCGGGCCGTGGTGGGCCTGGCGCAGGCGATGTCCGCCGCGCAGTCGCGGACCGAGGCGGTGCAGGCCGCCGCGTTGCGCTCGCGGGAGGCGCTGGGCGCCGACTTCGCCGCGATCTCGGTGTGGGAGCGGGACACCGGACGGCTCCGGGTACTGGTCAACGACGGACTGCTGGCCCCCGGCGAGGAGCAACTGCCGGAGGACGAGTCCTACGCCGTCGCCGACTACCCGGAGATCGCGCAGTTCCTGGAGCAGCGCGGCCTGGGCGCGCCGTGGACCATGGACGGCCTGCCGCGGGCCTGGGTGCAGACCGCCGACGGCGGCGGCGCCGACGCCAACGGACCCGCCTGCCGCGAGCGCGCCGCCTCGCTGCGGCGGCGCGGCCGCGGCTGCTGCCTGGTCGCGCCGGTCCTGCTGCGCGGCCGCGCCTGGGGTGAGCTCTACCTGGCCCGCGGCGTCGGCGACCCGGTCTTCTCCCAGGACGACGCCGAGTTCGCCACCGCGATGGCCGCGCAGATCTCGGCCGGGCTGGCCCAGAGCGAGGAGCTGGAGGAGGTGCGCCGGCTCGCCTTCACCGACCCGCTGACCGGGCTGGCCAACCGCCGGGCGGTGGACGCCAGGCTGGACGCCGCGCTGGGCGCGCACCGCGAGCACGGCACCGTGGTCTCGCTGGTGGTGTGCGACGTCAACGGCCTGAAGCGGGTCAACGACGAGCTGGGCCACGAGGTCGGCGACCGGCTGCTGGAGCGGTTCGCCAACCAGCTCTCGTTGTGCGGGGCGATGCTGCCCGGCAGTGTGGCCGGCCGGCTCGGCGGCGACGAGTTCTGCCTGGTCGCCGAGGGCGCGCCGGCCGACGAGGTGGTCCGGGTCGCCGAGGAGCTGTGCGCGCAGGCGCTGACGCTGGATCAGGGTGACGGCGTCGCCTGCGGGGTCGCCTCGACCGGCGACCCGATCGGCCCGGTCACCACCGCGGACCGGCTGTTCCGGCTGGCCGACGCCGCGCAGTACCGGGCCAAGGCCGGACAGGCGTCGCACCCGGTGGTGGCCGGGCGGGGCGAGCTGCCCGACCCGACGGTGCAGCTGGCCGAGGCCGGGGAGCCGCCGCGGGTCGCCGGGCGGCGGGGCGAGCGTCGGCGGTTCCGCGGGGCGCGCCACAGCGCGGACCCGGGGGTGCTGATCGCGGCGGTGACGGCGGCCATCGACGAGGCGCGGCGCCGGGACACGCTGGGCCGGCTGGAGGTCGTCGCCGAGACCACGGCCAGGATGCTGGACGCGGTGTCCTGGTGGATCTCCTACGTCCCGCCGGGGACGCTGCAGATGCGCACCTCGCACTACGGCGTCCGCCGGATGACCCGGGGGCCCGGCAGCGTCCGGGCCCAGGTGCAGCGGGCCGTCAACGAGGCCCCCGACGCGGTGTTCGACCTGCGCTCCTACCCGCTCACCGCGGAGGCGGTCCGGGGGCACGCCTTCACCATGCGCGCGGGGGTGCCGGGCAACGACCCGGGGGAGGAGGCGGTCCTCCTGGTCGGCGGCTACCGCGCGGTGCTCGCCGCCGGCGGGAGCAACCCTGCGGGCGGCTGGCTGGTCGAACTCTTCGCCGACGAGTCCACCCTCTCCTTCGCCGCGCTGGGCCCGTCCTTGCGGGCCCTCGTCGCCGTCGCCCTGTCCGGCCCCGCCTCCCCGCCGTAACGCCCACGGGTGCACCCCGGCACGTGGTTCCTGTTCGCGCAGTTCCCCGCGCCCCTGGGGGTCTGCAACTGGCTCAGTTGCAATTGCTCAGGGGCGCGGGGAACTGCGCGACCAGCCATGCACGGTCTGCACTCCGGCTCAGGGCAGGGCCACCCGCTCCGCTCCGGCATAGACGTTGGCGCCGTGCCCCCGGAGGAAGCCGACCAACGTGAGCCCCAGCTCCTCGGCGAGGTCCACTGCCAGGGAGGACGGCGCCGAGACGGCTGCCAGCAGCGGCAGCCCCGCCATCGCCGCCTTCTGGGTGAGTTCGAAGGAGGCCCGTCCGCTGACCATCAGCAGATGCCCCGTCAGCGGCAGCGCCCCCGCCCGGAGGGCCCACCCCACCACCTTGTCCACCGCGTTGTGCCGTCCCACGTCCTCCCGCAGGCACAGCAGCTCACCGTCGCCCGAGAACAGTCCCGCCGCATGCAGCCCGCCCGTCGAGTCGAAGACCTTCTGCGCCGCGCGCAGCGCCTCCGGCAGGCCGTACAGCAGGTCCGGCGAGACCCGGAGGGTGTCGGCACCGACATCGTGCGGGACGCGCATGCGAACGGCGTCGACGCTCTCCCGGCCGCACAGGCCGCACGCGCTGGTGGTGAGCAGGTTGCGGTGCGCCGAAACCGGCGCCACCGCCCCGCCCCTCAGCGAGGCGTCGATCACGTTGTAGGTCTGCAGCCCGTCCGGGTCCGTCCCGGCGCAGTACCGCAGCGCGACCAGGTCCTCCGCCGTCCCCGCCAGCCCCTCGCCCACCAGGAACCCGGCGACCAGGTCGAAGTCGTGGCCGGGGGTGCGCATGGTGACCGTCAGCGCCTCGCCGTTGATCCTTATCTCCAGCGGCTCCTCGGCAGCCAGCGCGTCGGGGCGGTAGCTGCCCTGCTGCTCACGCAGCCGCAGCACCCGGCGCCGTTCGGTGGTCCGTCCCATACGAACACGGTATCTGGCCTGGCCTAGTTGTCATATGGCCATTCACCTGATGTGATTCCGCATATGGATATGCATAACGTGGTGGACGACGTGGTCGTCGTCGGCAAGTCTGATGTCGCGCCGGCGGATGTCATCGCCGTCGCTCGCGGCAACGCCCGGATCGAGCTCTCGGCCGACGCGCTCGCGGAGATGGCGGGATCCCGGGCCCGGATCGACGCGCTGGCCGCCGAGCCGCGCCCGGTCTACGGGGTCTCCACCGGCTTCGGCGCGCTGGCCGTGCGCCACATCGAGCGTCCGCTGCGCGCCCAGCTGCAGCGCTCGCTGGTGCGCTCGCACGCCGCCGGGATGGGCCCGCAGGTGGAGCGCGAGGTCACCCGCGCGCTGATGTTCCTCCGGCTGAAGACGCTGGCCTCGGGCCGCACCGGGGTCCGCCCGGTGGTCGCCGAGACCATGGCGGCGATCCTCAACGCCGACATCACCCCGGTGGTCCGCGAGTACGGCTCGCTCGGCTGCTCCGGCGACCTCGCGCCGCTCTCGCACTGCGCGCTGACGCTGATGGGCGAGGGCCTGGCGTACGGGGCCGACGGCGAGGTCCGCCCGGCCGGCGAACTGCTGACCGAGGCCGGGATCACCCCGATCGAGCTGGCCGAGAAGGAGGGTCTGGCCCTCATCAACGGCACCGACGGCATGCTCGGCATGCTGGTGATGGCCATCGCCGACCTGTCCCGGCTGTTCACCACCGCCGACATCACCGCCGCGATGTCGCTGGAGGCCCTGCTCGGCACCGAGAAGGTGCTCCAGCCCGAGCTGCACGCCATCCGCCCGCACCCGGGCCAGGCCGCCAGCGCCGCCAACATGTTCAAGGTGCTGGAGGGCTCCGGCCTCACCGGCCACCACCAGGACGACGCGCCCCGGGTCCAGGACGCCTACTCCGTCCGCTGCGCCCCCCAGGTGGCCGGCGCGGGCCGGGACACCCTGTCGCACGCCATGATGGTCGCCGACCGCGAGCTGGCCGCCGCCGTCGACAACCCGGTGGTGCTGCCCGACGGCCGGGTGGAGTCCAACGGCAACTTCCACGGCGCCCCGGTGGCCTACGTACTGGACTTCCTCGCCATCGCCGCCGCCGACCTGGGCTCGATCGCCGAGCGCCGCACGGACCGGCTGCTCGACAAGAGCCGCTCGCACGGCCTGCCGGCCTTCCTGGCGGACGACCCGGGCCTGGACTCCGGGCTGATGATCGCCCAGTACACCCAGGCGGCCCTGGTCAGCGAGAACAAGCGGCTCGCCGTTCCGGCCTCGGTGGACTCCATCCCCTCCTCGGCGATGCAGGAGGACCATGTCTCGATGGGCTGGTCCGCCGCGCGAAAGCTGCGTCAGGCGGTGGACAACCTGGCCCGCATCCTGGCCGTCGAGCTGACCGCTTCGGCCCGCGCGCTGGAGATCCGGCTCAACACGGGCAGCGGACCGCTCGCCCCGGCGACGGCCGCGGCGCTGGCCGGTGCCCGCGCGGCGGGCGTCGTCGGCCCCGGCACCGACCGCTTCCTCGCCCCCGACCTGGAGGCGGCCGAGGACTTCGTGGCGAGCGGCGGCCTGGTCGCCGCCGTGGAGTCGGTCACCGGACCGCTGGCCTGACGCGCCGTCGGACCCGTCGCGACGGGGGACTGCCCAGTCCCATCCGTCCTAGTCCCACTCGTCGCGACGGGTCCGCGGACGGTCCTCGGCGTTGCGCTGGCCGCGGAGCTGGATGAAGTTGAGGCCGACGATGCCGGCCCAGGCGATGGCCAGCCCCGGCAGGTGGCCGAGGCTCGCGCCGATCGCGGACAGCGGCACCCCCAGCGCCAGCGAGACGTACTGGAAGGCGTTGCTGTGGCCGCCGCCCTGCTTCCGCGCCGGACGGCGGATCTCCGGGTTCGACTCCAGCTCCCGGCGGACCCGGACCGCGATCTGGGCCTCCAGCCGCTCGTCCAGGCGGCGCAGGAAGCCGTCCATGACCTCGGACTCGTACTCGGGACCGAGCTCCCGTGCCGTGTGGGCCGCGGCCCGCAGATCCTTCTTGGTCTCGCTGTCGACAGGGTTCATACCCGAGAGCGTAGGGAGCAGGAGCGGTCCGGTGCGCTCCGCCGGGCCGGATCTCGGGGTCGTCTCAGGGAGAAATCAGGGGCGCTCGAACGGTGTCCGGCGGGCAAGACGGCACTTGCCGATCCTGCATGGAGTCATGCAGAGTCAACGCACAGTGAATGTCCCCGCTGCCCGCCCCCACCAGGCGGCCAGGGGGAGAGGAGATGCGATGAGCACCAGCGCCACCGGCAAGACGTCCCCCCCGGCCCCGGGTGACGCCGCCGCGACCGGCCCCTCCGGCAGGCTGCTGCGCCTGTTCGACGGCCACCGGCTGACGCCGACTCAGCGCAGGATCGCCCACTGCCTGGTGCGCAACGCCGCCGAGGCGCCGTTCCTGTCCAGCGTGGAGGTGGCCGAGCTGGCCGGGGTGAGCCAGCCCTCGGTGACCCGCTTCGCGGTGGCGCTCGGCTTCGACGGCTACCCCGCGCTGCGCAAGCAGCTCCGCGAGCTGGGCCTGGGCGAGCCGGGCGAACCCGGCGCGGGCCGGGAGACCGAGCGGGACGCGGTCCGCAACGAGCAGCAGCAGGCGGTGCTCTCCGAGATCGCCAACCTGCAGCACCTGGCCGCGGTGCTGGCCGACCCCGAGCCGGTGCTGCAGGCGGCAAAGCTGCTGGCGGCCTCCCGTCCGCTGCTGGTCCTCGGCCTGCGGGCGGGATCCGCGCAGGCGTACGGCTTCGCCTACTTCGCCGCCAAGGTGCATCCGGACGTGCGGCTGCTGAACGAGGGCGGCAGCATGCTGCTGGACCGGATCGAACAGGCCGCCAGGGCCGGCGCGACCACCCTGATCTGCTTCGCCCTGCCACGGCATCCACGCGAGCTGCTGGAGGCGCTGACGGCGGCCAAGCAGGCCGGACTGACCGTGATCACCGTCGCCGACAGCGCGTTCGCCCCGGTGTCCGGGCTGACGGATCTGATGCTGCCGGCCGCGGTGGGCTCCAATCTGATCTTCGACACCGCCTGCGCGCCGATGATGCTGGGCCGGGTGCTGCTCCAGGCGATGTGCGACGAGCTGCCGGGCTCGGTGGGCCGCCTGGAGGAGTTCGAGCAGACGGCGGCCGCCCGCGGCCTGTTCGTCGGCTGACGACGGGGCCCCGGTTCAGGCCCCGGTTCATCCGACGGGCCGCGGCCGCGCGAGCAGCAGGCCGTAGTGGCCGTCGAAGCGCTCGTAGAGCGCGGCGGTGCGGACGGGGTGCGTCGTGGTGTCGGCGAAGAACAGGAAGGGCAGCCCGGTGCGGTCGAGCTGCGCCGCGGCCCGGCCCGGCGTCAGATGCGGAGCGGGTCGCGGACGGACGGTGATGGGCAGGTTGCGTCGGCGCGGCGGACCGCTCCGGACCGAGAGCTGGGCCAGGCTGTAGCCGGTGGGGCCGGAGCGGAAGACCATCGAGTCCTGTCCGGTGTCGGCGTCGGAGAACAGATGGCAGTCGTAGTCCATCGCGTCCATCCGGAACGCCGCCTCGTCGGCGGTCTCCCGGCGCAGCTCCACGGTCTTGCGACGGGTGATCCGGATCCGGCCGCCGATGTCGCGGTCGGCGGTGCGCCACCGGGGTGACTCCCGCGGTGCGCCGACCAGGCCGCGGTAGCTGCCGTCGGTGCGGAGCAACCGCGCCAGCCGCTCCCGCAGGCGTTCGCACAGCAGGTGGACGGCCTCCTGGACGCTGTGCGCGGCGGTCTGGACCCGGACCGGGATTCCGCCGATGTCCAGGTTGCCCTGAACCACTGCGGGGTGGCGTAAGGACCGGTCCCCGAGGTGGGTGAGCCTGATCCGCGCCTGACGGATCAACAGGCCGGCGCCGTGGTCGAGTTCTCCGATCCCGGTGCGGACGAGCTGGTGCGCGGCTTCGGGGATCTGCCCCCGGGTCTCGATGACCACGGTGACCGGGGCGGGTGATGAGGCTGTTTCAGGCAACGGCGTCTCCAGGTGGCGGCAGGGTCCGCTGACCGGTCGGAAGTACGTTTTCGGCCGGAGGAGCGTGACCATACTGCGCCGTGGGGGAATCCGGCGAGGGAATCCACCGCCATGGACGGCCGGTGACAGCGATGCATTTCCGATGTGGTTCCTGTGTGACTGGAAAACGGGCGGAACCGGTCCCTTCCATCCGGAATCACGTACGCGGCGGTGGTTGGGCGTACGTTCCAGCCCAGGCAGAACCCACCTGGAGGTACAGGCATGGCCGCGAAGACCTGGCGCGACTTATACCCCGCCCCGGCGACCGTTCCGCCGACCGCCCCGCCGCTCGCCCCGACACCCGCCCCGATGCCGGCTCCGGTGTCCGCCCCGCTGCTGCCCCCGCCGTCCGAGGAGCTCACCTCCGTGATGGAGCTGAACTCCCTCATCGGGCTCACCGAGGAGCTCGACTCCGACCGGTCCGCCCCGCCGGAGCCCACGGTGGTGCTGACGCCGAGGACGGGGGCAGGGCCCCGGCCCCGGCGCGAGCCCGGCCGGGCGGACACCCGCAGGGGCCTGCTGGGGGCGCGCCACCGGCCCCTGGTCCACCGCGACGTCTCCGGGGGCTGGCTGCGGCCCGCCGTCTTCGGCGCCATGGACGGCCTGGTCACCAACGCCTCCCTGATCGCCGGCGTCGGCGGCGGCGGAGCCGCGAACCACACCATCGTGCTGACCGGGTTGGCCGGACTGATCGCCGGCGCCTTCTCGATGGCCACCGGCGAGTACATCTCGGTCTGCTCGCAGAACGAGCTCACCGAGGCCGAGGTGCAGGTCGAGCAGTTGCAGCACTGGCGCAACCCGGAGGGCGAGGAACGCGAGCTCGCCGAGGCGTACGTCAAGCGCGGTGTCGCCCCCGACCTGGCCGAGGCCGTGGCCCAGCAGATCTCCGTCGACCCGAAGGAGGCCGTGAAGGTCCACATCCGGGAGGAGCTGGGCATCGACCCCGACGACCTTCCCTCTCCCTGGACCGCCGCGGGCGCCTCCTTCGCCAGCTTCACCGTCGGCGCGCTGCTGCCGCTGCTGCCCTACCTGTTCGGCGCTCCGGCCGCCTTCGTGATGGCGCTGGTGCTCGCCGCGGTGGCCTCCTTCGCGGGCGGCGCCTCCGTCGCCCAACTCACCGGCCGGCCGCCGCTGCGGGGCGGACTGCGCCAGTTCGGCCTCGGCGCTCTGGCGACCGGCATGACCTTCCTCACCGGTCTGCTCGTGGGGGCCCACGTTTCCTGATCCCACCCACCGCTTGGAGGCATCTGATGAAACCGCTGATCGTGGGGGTCGGAGGGACCCTGAGGCCCGGGTCGTCCTCCGAGGCCGCGTTGCAGCTGGCGCTGGACGCGGCCCGTGAGCGCGGGGCCGAGGCCCTCTGCTTCTCGGCCAAGGACCTGCAACTCCCGCACTACGACCCGTGCGTGCTGGAGCGGACGGCCGGCCAGCTCCGGCTGGTCGCGGCGTTCCGACGGGCCGACGGGGTGGTCATCGCCAGCCCCGGGTACCACGGCGCCGTGTCCGGCCTGATCAAGAACGCCATCGACCACGCCGAGGACCTCGCCCTGGACCAGCGCGCCTACTTCAGCGACCTCCCGGTCGGCTGCATCGGCGTCGCCTACGGAGCCCAGGCCGCCACCAGCGTCCTGCACAACCTGCGCACCATCGCGCACGCCCTGCGCGGGCTGCCGACCCCCTACGGCGCGGCCGTCGTGGTGGGGGAGTCCAGCTACACCCACGGCCGCTGGATCGACCCGGCGACCAGGGAGCGGCTCGCGCTGGTGGGCACTCAGGTCACCACCCTCGCCACCGCGCTGGCGCCGCGCGCCCGGCACAAAAGGATTGCCTGACCGACAGGCCGGCACCGGAAAAACAGTCAGCGGCGCACGCATTCCCGCGGATCACCGCAGCGGAGCGGTGCGGCCTGCGCCATCGAAACTAAGGTTTGCCTGCCCTAATCAAATCGACGGGAAGGATTCCCATGTGGGACGTCGCGTTTCCGAGTTTCCTGATCGGGCTGAGGGAGGGACTTGAGGCGGGCCTGGTCGTCTCGATCCTGGTGGCCACGCTGGTGCGGTTCGACCAGCGGTCCCGGCTGCCGCAGGTGTGGACCGGGGTGCTGGCCGCCGTCGGACTGTCCCTCGGTTTCGGCGCGGTGCTGACCTTCACCGCCAACAGCCTGCCCACCACGGCGCAGGAGGCGTTCGGCGGCGCGCTCAGCGTGGTCGCCGTCGCCTTCGTGACGCTGATGATCTTCTGGATGCGGCGCAATGCCCGCAACCTGTCCGGCGAGATCCGCGACAAGGTCGACGCGGCGCTCGCGGTCGGTGCCGGAACGCTGGTGCTCACCAGCTTTCTGGCGGTCGGCCGCGAGGGCCTGGAGACGGCCCTGTTCATCTGGACCACCGCCCAGACCGCCCGCACCTCCGGCGGGCCGCTGATCGGCGCGGCGGTCGGGCTGGTGCTGGCCGGCGTACTGTGCTGGGCGCTCTACCGCCGGGTGCTGAGGATCAACCTGACCAAGTTCTTCACCTGGACCGGCGCCGCCCTGGTCGTCATCGCGGCCGGGGTCCTCGCCTACGGACTGCGCGACCTCCAGGAGGGCGGCCTGCTGCCCGGCGCGCACGCCTTCGCGGTCGATCTCAGCGGTAGCCTCGACGCCACGTCCTGGTACGCGACGCTGCTGCAGGGCGTGTTCAATCTGACCACCCGGATGACCTGGCTCCAGGTCTTCGCCTATGTCGCCTACCTGGCGACAGTGATGGCCCTCTTCGTCCGCGGCGTCCGCGCCCCGGCGCTGGCCCAGGCGCCCGCCCAGGCCCCGGTGTCCGCGGCCGTCGGCGGCAGCGCACCCCCGGGGACGGCATCCTCGCAGACCTCCACGGCGGCAGCGGCTCTCGTCACGGCGGCCGAGGCGGTGGTCACCGCGGCCGAGGCGGTCGTGGCCGCTGCCGCGAAGGCCACCTCCGCGGCCACGGCCGCCGCGGACGCGGCCACGGCTGCCGCTGCGGCGGCCAGTGCGGAGGAATCCCCCGCGACGGCCCGAACACCTGCACCGGAACCGCCGCCCGCCCCAGGGCCGGAGCCTGCAGTCGTCCCGACCCCCGCCGTCGCGTCCCGTCCCATGCCCCCGGCCGCGTCGGGGCGCCGGCCCGGCTGGCTCGTGCCCACCGCGGCGGTCGTGGTCCCGGTCGTCGTCGCCGGGGTGATCGTCGGCGCCAGCGGCGGCAGACCCGCCGCCGCGGCCACCGTCTCGGTCTCGCCGACGGCCTGCGGTCAGGGCTTCACCGCGGCCCGACCGGGCCAGCAGGTCTTCCAGATGCGCAACACCGGCAAGGCCACCTCCGAGGTCTACCTCATCGACCCCGCCACCAACGCCGTCTACGGGGAGATCGAGGGCCTGGCCCCGGGCACCACCCGGGCCCTGACCGCGACTCTGGGCAGCGGCGACTTCGCCTGGCGCTGCATTCCCACCGGCGGCACGGCCGTCACCTCCGCCAGTGTGCACGTCACCGGCGGCTCCACGGTCAGCGCCGTGCTGCCTCTGGCCGCCACCGACCTGGACGCCCCGCTCGCCGCGTACAAGGCATACGTCACCGCGGGGCTGACCCGCCTGCTCGCCCAGACCCGCAAGCTCCAGACGGACCTGCGCGGTGGGAACCTCGCAGCCGCACGGACCGACTGGCTCACCGCGCACCTCGGCTACGCCTCGCTCGGCGCGGCCTACGGCACCTTCGCCGACTTCGACGCCGCGATCAACGGCCGCGCCGACGGCCTTCCCGGCGGGGTCGCGGACCCGGACTTCACCGGCTTCCACCGGCTGGAGTACGGCCTGTGGCACGGCCGGTCCGCACCGAGTCTCAGCGCGGTGGCAGACAAGCTGGTCACGGACGTGACGGGACTTCAGAAAGCCTTTCCCACACAGGACTTCGATCCAAACGACCTGCCGCTGCGCACCCACGAGATCCTGGAGAACACCCTCCAGTTCGAGCTGACCGGCGACACCGACGAGGGCAGCGGCAGCAGTCTCGCCACCGCCCGCGCCAACCTCTCCGGCACCCAGGAACTGCTCTCGGTACTGCGCCCACTGATCGTCAGGCGCAGCCCCGGCCTGCTGGTCACCGTCGACGCCGACATCGCCCGGCTGGCCGGACTCCTGGCAGCCGACCGCACGGCCTCCGGCGACTGGACACCGGTGCAGCAGCTCGACCCGACCACCCGCGCCGCGCTCAATGGCGCGACCGGGCAACTGCTGGAAGACCTCGCCCCGATCCCCGACCTCCTTGAGATCCGGAAGGCCGCCTGATGACCTCCCAGCCCCAGCCCCAGCCTCCGATCGACGAGGCACCGGCCGATGCGCAGCCGTCAGCCTGCCCCTACGGGTTCGGGACCTCGCGCCGCGGCGTGATCCGGGCCGCCCTGGGCGCCGGAGCCGGCACGGTGGCCGTCGCCGGCGTCGCGCTCACCCTCAGGACCGGAACCGCCTCGGCCGACACCAGGGCGGCCGCCGACCCCGGCAGCGGCGCCGTCGCCTTCCACGGCGTCCACCAGGCGGGCATCACCACGCCCACGCCCGCCTTCGCCGGCTTCCTCTCCATGGATGTGATCGCGCCGGACCGCAGGGGCCTGGAGCAGCTCTTCCGCACCCTCACCGACCGGATCCGCTTCCTCACCGCCGGGGGCACACCGCCGGACCTGGGGGTGGGTTCGCCGCCCTCCGACAGCGGCCTGCTCGGCCCGGTGGTCCCGGCCGACGGCCTGACCGTCACCGTCGGCGTGGGCGCCTCCCTCTTCGACGCCCGCTACGGACTGTCGGCGCAGAAGCCGCGCAAGCTGACCGCGATGCGGACCTTCCCCAACGACAACCTCAAGGCAGCGGAGTCGCACGGCGACCTCTCGCTGCAGATCTGCGCGGGCCACCAGGACACCGTGCTGCACGCGATGCGCGACATCGCCAAGCACACCCGCGGGCTGATGACCGTCAGATGGCGGATCGACGGCTTCCAGAACACCCCGCGCCCGGCCGGCGCCGGACGCAACCTGCTGGGCTTCAAGGACGGCATCGCCAACCCCGACACGACGTCGGGCCGGGAGATGGACAGCCTGGTCTGGGTGGGCAGCGGCAGCGGCGAGCCGGCCTGGGCCGCCGGCGGTAGCTACCAGGTGATCCGGATCATCCGGATGCTGGTCGAGTTCTGGGACCGGGTCTCGCTGTCCGAGCAGGAGAAGATGTTCGGCCGGCGCAAGGACACCGGCGCTCCGCTGGACGGGGCCAATGAGACCGACACCCCCCGGTACGCCGGGGACCCCAAGGGCGCCGCCATCCCCCTGGACGCCCATATCCGCCTCGCCAACCCCCGCACCGCCAAGACCGACGGCACCCGGGTCCTGCGCCGCGGCTACAACTACGACCGCGGCATCGACGCGGTGGGCGACCTCGACATGGGGCTCGCCTTCTGCTGCTACCAGCAGGACGTGCAGCGCCAGTTCGAGGCGACCCAGACCCGGCTGATCGACGAACCCCTGGTCGACTACATCTCGCCGACCGGCGGCGGTTACTTCTTCGCCCTCCCGGGCGCGCAGGACAGCACCGACTGGCTGGGACGCACCCTCCTCGCCACCGCGCCGACCCCGTCGGCGTGACGCCGGTTCTCATGCGCGTCTCACAACTCCGCGCTAACCTCCCGCCAGAATCGTTCGGTTGGGAGGACGGGAATGCGCGGAACCTATGCACTGGCTCGCGTGGTGGTCATCCGCGCGACGGTCGCCCGCACGCTGATGTGGATCGGTGTCGTCGGCATCCTGGCCGGCCTGCTCATCCCGAGCGTCACCGGGAGGCGTCACGGCGTCATGATCGGGGCAGCCGCGGGTGTGCTGGCCGCACTGGTCGGGCTGCTGCTGCGCAGCCGCTGGTACCAGGCCCGGATCGCCGCCGCCGAGAAGGCCGCTTTCGCGGTGACGCTGGAGCCCCCGCAGGCGACCCGGCGGCGGCTGGCCCGAGACAACGCGCTGTGGCTGCTGGTCGGCATGGTCCTGGTCTGCGCCGCGGCGCTCGCGGCCGCACCGGCCGCAGGCATGGCGGTCTTCGGCTACGGCTTCGGCCTGTTCGTGGCGACCCGGCTGATCGCCCGCTGGGAGCGGGCCAACGAGACCCTGGTCTGGGCCCGCACGGAGGACGCCCGGCTCCTGGGCCGCAGGCGCCGTACCGGGCCGTTCGCCACCACCGGCCCCGCGGCTGGGCAGGTCCGCCCTGTCGTCAAGGGGGCGGCGCGGAGCCGCTGACGGATCTTCGGGTGCGGACGTTGCAGCCCCACAGGGGCGCGGGGAACTGCGCGCCCAGCCATGTACAGGCCGCAGCTGCAACCGGGGCTGTGCCCCCTCGCGCAGACACGAGGGGACACAGCCGTCCAGGCGTCACCCGCCGAGCAGTCGGGCCTTGGCGGTGGCGAACTCTTCGGGGGTGAGCAGGCCCTGTCGGACCATCTCGCCCAGTTGGACGAGCCGATCGGCCCTCGCGGAGAGCGCACCACGGAGCAGCGGCGCGCCGACCGGGCGGCGGACGGTGACGTCTCGGGTCGGTTGGGACATGGCGGCGGTTTCCCTACTCTGCTGCGGCGAGCGCACGCTGTGCTTCGGAGATGTACTCGGGCGGGATCCGAACGGACGCCGCGACATGCCCGCCGGCCTTGCGGAAGGCCTCCGCGGCCGCGGTCGCCCAGAGGTGCTCGACCAGGACCAGGACCGCGCTCGACCCCGGCTCCAGCAGCTCCGCTGCCTCCTCGGCGTCCTCCGCGCCCATCAGGCCGACCTCTTCCCCGGCTGCGCCCGCGGCGCCCCGCAACCGGTCGAACTCAGCCAGTTCGGCCGATTCGACGCTGCCGTCCGCGGACTTGACGACGAGCATGGTGTCGATCACCCGCACCCCGCCGGAGTCCCGCAGTGCCGCCAGCGGTGCGACCACCTCGGCGCCGACCGTCACCCCGGGGAAGGCGAGCACCAGGAATTCCACAGGACCCACGGGCAGCTCCTCTCGGTGGTCCGCCGGTGCGGAGGCAGTCCGGGTCAGCATATGGTCCAAAGCATATCGAAGCGGGCATATGGGGCCGATTGGGTCTGGTGCCCTTTCGCATGATTGGCTATCTTCAGAGCTGAACAGTCTGAATGGATGTATCCACCGCTTCTCGAGAGGCCGGAAGTCATGACGCAGCACCAGAGCGGCCCGCGCCCCGTGCGCGCGGCGCGCGGCACCGCCCTCAGCACCCAGGGATGGCAGCAGGAGGCCGCCCTGCGCATGCTCATGAACAACCTCGACCCCGAGGTGGCCGAGCACCCCGACAAGCTGGTCGTCTACGGCGGCACCGGCAAGGCCGCCCGTGACTGGCGCTCCTTCGACGCCATGGTGCGCACCCTGCAGACGCTCAAGCAGGACGAGACCATGCTGGTGCAGTCCGGCCGTCCGGTCGGTGTGATGCAGACCCACGAGTGGGCGCCGCGGGTGCTGCTGGCCAACTCCAACCTGGTCGGCGACTGGGCCAACTGGGAGGAGTTCCGCCGCCTGGAGCACCTCGGCCTCACCATGTACGGGCAGATGACCGCCGGTTCCTGGATCTACATCGGCACCCAGGGCATCCTGCAGGGCACCTACGAGACCTTCGCCGCCGTCGCCGCCAAGCTCGCCTCGATTGGTAAGGGCGGGGTCAACGGGACGCTGGCCGGGACGATCACCCTCACCGCCGGCCTCGGCGGCATGGGTGGCGCCCAGCCGCTGGCCGTCACCATGAACGACGGCGTCGCCATCTGCATCGACTGCGACCGGACCCGGATCGACCGCCGCATCGAGCACCGCTACCTGGACGTCGAGGCGAAGAACCTCAAGCACGCCCTGGAACTGGCCGTGGAGGCCCGCGACCAGCGCAAGCCGCTCAGCATCGGCCTGCTGGGCAACGCCGCCGAGCTGGTCCCGCAACTGCTGGCGATGGACGCGCCGATCGACATCGTCACCGACCAGACCAGCGCCCACGACCCGCTGGCCTACCTCCCGATCGGCGTGGACTTCCACGACATGGCGAGCTACGCCGCCGACAAGCCGGCCGAGTTCACCACCCGCGCCCGCGAGGCCATGGCCAAGCACGTCGAGGCGATGGTCGGCTTCCAGGACAAGGGCGCCGAGGTCTTCGACTACGGCAACTCCATCCGCGGCGAGGCCCAGCTCGCGGGCTACACCCGGGCGTTCGACTTCCCCGGCTTCGTCCCCGCCTACATCCGGCCGCTGTTCTGCGAGGGCAAGGGCCCGTTCCGCTGGGCCGCCCTGTCCGGCGACCCCAAGGACATCGCCGCCACCGACAAGGCGGTGCTGGACCTGTTCCCCGAGAACGAGTCGCTGGCCCGCTGGATGAAGATGGCCGGCGAGCGGGTCCACTTCCAGGGCCTGCCGGCCCGGATCTGCTGGCTCGGCTACGGCGAGCGCGACAAGGCCGGTGAGCGCTTCAACGAGCTGGTCGCCGACGGCACCGTCTCCGCGCCGCTGGTCATCGGCCGCGACCACCTCGACTGCGGCTCGGTCGCCTCCCCGTACCGGGAGACCGAGGCGATGCTGGACGGCTCGGACGCCATCGCCGACTGGCCGCTGCTCAACGCCATGGTCAACGTCGCCTCCGGCGCGTCCTGGGTCTCCATCCACCACGGCGGCGGCGTCGGCATCGGCCGCTCCATCCACGCCGGCCAGGTCACCGTCGCCGACGGCACCGAGCTGGCGGGCGAGAAGATCCGCCGGGTGCTCACCAACGACCCGGGCATGGGCGTCATCCGGCACGTTGACGCCGGCTACGACCGCGCCGTCGAGGTCGCCGACGAGCGCGGCGTCCGCATCCCCATGCGTGAGGGCCAGTGACCGTCCCCTCGGTCGAGGAGCGGCTCGGTTCCGCCGCCGACAGCCACCGTCGGATGTGGTCCGAGCTGCTCCCCGTCGGCCGCTACGACGCCTCCGGCGGGTACCGGCGGCACGCCTGGACCCCGGCCGACGCCGAGTGCCGGGCCTGGTTCGCCGAGCAGGCCGCCGCCCGCGGTCTGGCCTACGAGGTCGACCGCAACGGCAACCAGTGGGCCTGGTACGGCGACCCCGCAGGTGAGGGGGCCATTGTCACCGGCTCGCACCTGGACTCGGTCCCGGACGGCGGCGCCTACGACGGGCCGCTGGGCGTGGTGTCCTCGTTCGCGGCGCTCGACGCACTCCGGGAGCGCGGTTTCCAGCCGGTGCGCCCCCTCGCCATCACCAACTTCGTGGACGAGGAGGGCGCCCGCTTCGGCGTCGCCTGCGTCGGCTCCCGGCTGACCGCGGGCGTGCTGACCCGGGATCAGGCGTACGAGCTGCGGGACGCGGCAGGGGTCCGGCTGCCCGACGCCATGGAGGCGGCCGGGCAGGACCCGTCCGCCCTGGGCAAGGACACCGAGCGGCTGTCCCGGGTCGCCGCCTATGTGGAGCTCCACGTCGAACAGGGCCGTTTCCTCGCGGAGACCCCGCACCCGGTCGGCGTCGCCTCGGCGATCTGGCCGCACGGCCGCTGGCGCTTCGACTTCCACGGCGAGGCCAACCACGCGGGCACCACCCGGCTGCAGGACCGCCGGGACCCGATGCTGAGTTACGCGGACACCGTTCTGACCGCCCGTGAGAAGGCCGCCCTGCACGGGGCCCTGGCCACCTTCGGCAAGGTCAGCGTGGAACCCAACGGCACCAACGCCATCGCCTCGCTGGTCCGTGGCTGGCTGGACTCCCGGGCGGCCGACGAGGCCACCCTGACCGCGCTGGTCCAGGAGATCGAAGCCGCGGCGCGCGAGCGGGCCGAACGGGACGGCGTCCGGGCGGATGTCGTACGGGAGTCCTACACTCCGGTTGTCGACTTCGACGCGCCGCTGCGGGACCGGCTCGCCGCGTGCCTCGGAGCCGGCACGCCCGCCCGTCGCCCGACCACCACCCCTGCTGGAGCCCCTTCGGGGCACTGCCCCATCCTGCCGACCGGCGCGGGCCACGACGCGGGCATCCTGTCCGCCGTCATCCCCACCGCGATGCTGTTCGTCCGCAACCCCACCGGCGTCTCCCACTCCCCGAGCGAGTACGCGGGCGAGGCCGACTGCCTGGCGGGGACGGCAGCGCTCGCCGACGTCCTGGAGGAGCTGGTATGCCGTCCGTGACCCAGTCCGCGACCCAGTTCTGGGCCCCGCACGCCTGGATCGACCCGGTCGTCGAGTTCGACGTGCTGATCACGGTGTCGGGGGAGGGGCGGATCACCGGGGTCACCCCCGACAGCGGGCCGGCCCCGGACGGGGCGACCGTGCTGACCGGGCTGACCCTGCCCGGCATGGCCAACGCCCACTCGCACGCCTTCCACCGCGCGCTGCGGGGCAATGTCCAGGTCGGCAGCGGCACCTTCTGGACCTGGCGCGACACCATGTACCGGATCGCCGACGCGCTGACCCCGGACAGCTACCTGGAGCTGGCGACGGCGGTCTACGCGGAGATGGCCCTGGCCGGGATCACCGCCGTCGGAGAGTTCCACTACCTGCACCACGGCCCCGGCGGGAAGCCGTACGCGGACCCCAACGTGATGGGGGAGGCGCTGATCGAGGCCGCCTCGCGGGCCGGGATCAGGATCACCCTGCTGGACACCTGCTACCTCGCGGCCGGGTTCGGCGAGCCGCCCAACCGGCACCAGCAGCGGTTCAGCGACGGCGACGCCGAGGCCTGGGCGGCTCGGGCGAGCGGCCTCAAGCCCCGCGCGCACGCCCGGATCGGCGCGGCGGTGCACTCCGTGCGGGCGGTGCCGGCCGAGCAGCTGTCGACGGTGGCGGAGTGGGCGGGGGAGCGGCGGGCGCCGCTGCACGTCCACCTGTCGGAGCAGACCGCGGAGAACGGCGCCTGCCAGGAGGCGCACGGGGTGAGCCCCACCCAGTTGCTGGCCCGGCACGGGGTGCTGGGGCCGCGGACGTCGGCCGTGCACGCCACGCACCTCACCGACACCGACATCAAGCTGCTGAGCTCCTCCTCCACCGTCATCTGCATGTGCCCCACCACGGAACGGGACCTCGCGGACGGCATCGGCCCGGCCCGGAGGCTCGCCGACGGCGGCAGCCCGATCTCGCTGGGCAGCGACAGCCACGCGGTGATCGACCCCTTCGAGGAGGCCCGGGCGCTGGAGCTGAACGAGCGTCTGGCGACGCAGCGGCGCGGGCACTGGACGGCGGCGGCGCTGCTGCGTGCGGCGACGGAGGACGGACACGGGTCGTTGGGATGGCCGGAGAGCGGCCGCCTGGAGCGGGGGGCGCTCGCGGACTTCTGCAGTATCGCGCTCGACACCCCGCGGACCGCCGGTCCTTCGGCGCGGTTGGGGGCGGAGACGGCGGTGTTCGCGGCTTCGGCGGGGGACGTCCGGGACGTCGTGGTGGGGGGACGGCTGGTGGTGCGTGACGGAGCGCACACCGCTGTGCCCGACGTCGGAGCGGCACTCGCCGCGGCGATCAAGCACGTTACTACCTAGAGGGCGCGGGGAACTGCGCTGCCGACCATGCCCCTCCGCAGCGGGCTGGTCGCGCAGTTCCCCGCGCCCCTGAGGTGTTGCAACTTTGGGAAGGTGTGGGATGCGCAGCACGGTGATCACCGGCATTGGGAGCCTGGTTACCAACGATCCGTCAGTGGGTGGTCGTCTCGGTCTTCTGGAGGACGCCGCTGTGGTGATCGAGGACGGGCGGATCGCGTGGGTGGGCGCGAGCCGGTCCGCGCCTTCCGCTGACGCGCGCTTCGACGCCGGCGGTCGCGCGGTGATCCCCGGGTTCGTCGATTCGCACTCGCATCTGGTGTTCGCGGGGGACCGCACCGCCGAGTTCAATGCGCGGATGTCCGGGGCCTCCTACACCGCCGGGGGCATCCGGACGACCGTCGCGGCGACCCGCGCGGCCTCCGATGCCGAGTTGGACGCCAACGTGGCCCGGTACCTGGGCGAGGCCCTGCGGCAGGGCACGACCGTGCTGGAGTGCAAGTCCGGTTACGGGCTGACGGTCGAGGACGAGGCGCGTGCGCTGCGGATCGCGGGGCGGCACACCGACGAGACGACCTACCTCGGCGCGCATGTGGTCCCCCCTGACTACGCCGACGACCCCGCGGCGTACGTCGAGCTGGTGACCGGGCCGATGCTGGACGCCTGCGTCCCGTACGCCCGGTGGGTGGACGTATTCTGCGAGCGTGGCGCCTTCGACGGGGACCAGGCCAGGGCGATCCTGACGGCGGGGGCGAAGCGGGGCCTGACGCCCCGGGTGCACGCCAACCAGCTGACCGAGGGGCCGGGCGTCCAGCTCGCCGTGGAACTCGGGGCGGCCTCGGCCGACCACTGCACCCATCTGTCGGACGCCGACGTGGCCGCCCTCGCGTCCGCCGCGGACACCACCGTGGCGACGCTGCTGCCCGGTGCCGAGTTCTCCACCCGCGCCCGGTATCCCGATGCCCGGCGGCTGCTGGACGCCGGTGCGACGGTGGCCCTGTCCACGGACTGCAACCCGGGATCCAGCTTCACCAGCTCCGTCCCCTTCTGCATCGCCATCGCGGTCCGGGAGATGGGGATGACCCCGGACGAGGCCCTCTGGTCCGCCACGGCCGGCGGCGCCGCCGCTCTCCGGCGCACGGATGTCGGCAGGGTGACCGTGGGCGCCCGCGCCGACCTGGCGCTCCTGGACGCCCCGTCCCACGTCCACCTCGCCTACCGGCCCGGGGTTCCGCTGGTGGCGGCCGTCTGGCGCGGCGGCGAACTGGTGGCCGGAGCGGCGTAGCGGCGCTCCCCGGGGCGCCCCTCCCGGCGCAGGCATCGCCCCCGACCCTCCCAGTGCTCGCTGAGAACTTCCGTGCATGGCGGTTCCGCCCGCACGCCTACCGGCGTACCGTCAGCTGGAATCTGACGAACCGTCAGTACGGGAGTTGCGGAGGCGAAGGGCGGGGTCGTGGTCGGGAGGAGTGGCGGAAGGCTTGCGGCGGGGGCGTCCGTGCTCGCTGTCGCGGGAGCGGGGGTGCTCGCCGGACCCGTCGGCGCTGTGCAGGCAGCAGGGGCGGCGGTGGCCGTGCCGTACCACTGCGAGACGCCGCTCGGACCGAAGGACGCGGTCTCCGAGGTCGCGGTGACGGCGGTGCCCAGCGGTGGCGGCTACGCCGTGACCATGGACTTCACCAACGGCGTCTCCTCCAGTCCGGTCGACCTCGGCCCCGACGCGATGCGGCCGAGCGCGGTGCTGGACCTCGGCGGCGCCGACAGCGGGACGGTGAAGGTGGCGGGGCCGGGCAACGCCAGGACCGTCCCGGCCGGTACGCCGGTCACCGTCGGCAGCATGACCGGCAGCTACCGGCCCGGCCGGAATGCCAGGTCGGGGACGGTGACGTTCACCCCCGGGGTGCTCACCGTGCTGTCCTACACGCTGACCACCACCTGTACGCCGACCGGCACCCGCGCGGTCGGCCTGAGCCTGCCCATCACGGTCGCGGGCAGCACGTCCGGGTCGTCCGCGGCAGGTTCCGGATCCATGCCCGCGGCCGCCCCCGACGCCCTCGCGGAGACCGGTTCCGGCAGCGATCCGGTCTCCCTCGGGCTGTTCGGGGGGACGGTTCTGCTGGGCGGTCTCGGCGGAGTGCTCTTTCTGACCCGGCGGGGGCGGATGCCTTGACTTCTAAATCTGACGGGTCGTCAATGATGGGCACCGCCAAGGCGGTGAGCACAACAAGGGCAAACGGGCAGGAGGTCGGCCGCCCCCGTCAACGGCAAGGGAGACAGGGGGCGGCCGACCCGTACGGCACCGTGGCGCCGATCGAAGGATAGTCCTGGAGCACGTCGGCCGGGCAGCTCGCAGATCGGTTCCGGTGGCCGTGACGGCTGTCACGCAACGGGCGCGGCACCCGCCGCCGCCTTCACCGAAAGGGGCACCACGATCGTGTTCCACAGTTTGCACAGACCGACCCAGCGCGGACGCAGGGGCCTCCAGGCCGGTCTCGTCGCGCTGGTCCTGGCGACGCCGCTGGCGTTCGTCGGCCAGGCGCAGGCGGCGGACACCGCCGGCACCCCGGTGTCCTACGCGACCACCTGCACCCCACCGGCGAGCCTCGGCCTGTCGCCGATCCACGGCACCACCGTCTCGGAGATCACCGTCTCCAACACCACGCCCAAGGTCGGCGACACGGTCACGGTCACCTATGACGTGACCACCCCCGCCGCGGGCAACCCGACGGCGCAGGCGCTCCCCGCCAACGTCGTCCTGCCCACCGGCACGGTCGTCCTCGGCGGCGCGCAGACCGGGACGGTCAACGTCACCGGGACGCGCACCAACCCGCCGGTGGCGGGCAACGCGCCCTTCCCCGGGTTCACCATGACCGGCACCTTCACGGTCACCGCGGCCGGGGCGATCACGCTGAGCCCCAGCAACTACAACATCAACTCCAACTACATCATCAGCATCGACATCCCGTGCAACCTCGACACCCCGCCCGCGGGCGTGTCCAACACCGTCACCGCCAGTCCGGCCACCGCGCCCAACGGCCGGACCGCGACCGACAACCCCAGCTCCGGCGCGCCCGGCGCGAAGACCACGGTCAGCGGCACCGGCTTCACCGCCGGCGCGGCGATCACCGTTGCCGGCTTCAAGGGGACCACCGCGACGGGTGACGCCACCACCGCCACGGCCGACGCCAACGGCGCGTTCAGCGCCCAGCTGACCGTCAACGACCCGGCGACCACCGGGATCATCGCCTTCGAGGGGACGGCCTACGACGCCACCAAGGCGGCGCCGCCGGTGACGTACACCGTCGTCCCGGTCACCCCGCCCGGCGGGGCGTCGCAGAAGCTGAACAGCTCCGTCAAGAGCGGAACGCTGAGCATGACCCAGGCCGGTGACACCGTCACCATGACCCCGGTCGACTTCGGCACCGGCGGCAGCTCCACCGGTTCGCTCAACGCCGTCACGGTCAAGGACTACCGCGGCGGTGCCAGCGGCTGGTCGCTGACCGGCAGCAACACCGCCTTCGTCGGCCCCGGTGGGAGCACCCTGCCCGCCGGCAACCTCAGCTGGAAGCCTGCCTGCAGCACCACCACCGGCAGCCCCAGCACCTGCGCCGCCGGTTCGGCGGGCGCCGTCGGAACGGCGGGGGCGACCCTGGCGAGCACCCCCGCGGCGGCACTGACCGGTGGTCAGTTCAGCGCCACGGCGGACCTCTCGCTGAACGTCCCGGCGTTCACCGCCCCCGGCGACTACAGCTCGACGCTCACGCTGACCCTGGCCTGAGTTCCAGCCCCTCATCCGACCCCGCACCGTTGGAGGACCGCCGATGTTCCACCGTCGACCGCTGACACCCCGGCTGCTCAGGGTGCTGCTGGCCGCGCTGCTGGCCGTCGGCGGCCTCCTCCTCGGTGCGGGGCCGGCCCCGGCCGCCCCCGCCGTCGCCCCCGCGCTGGCGCCGGCCGCCGACAACGGGAGCTGGGCGGTCTACCCGATCCCGGCGTCCAAGGCCAGGGACGCGCTCCCGGACCGCGAGTACTTCTACCTGGAGGCAGCCCCCGGGGCGAGCGTCAGCGACACCGTGTCCGTCTTCAACACCTCCGACCAGCCGATCACCTTCCAGGTGTACGGGGCCGACGCCTACAACACCCCGCGCGACGGCGGATTCGCCCTGCGCGCCGCGGACCAGCCGCAGCTCGGCGTGGGCGCCTGGGCGCACCTCAAGGCGAACAGGCTGACCGTCCCCGCGCACCACCGCGCCGACGTCCCGTTCACCATCACGGTGCCCGAGGGCGCCGAGCCCGGTGACCACCCCGGGGCGATCGTCGCCCTGGACACCGCCACCGAGGGGACCGCCGGCGGCGGCAAGGTCGCCGTGGGCATCAAGCGGGCCGTCGGCGCACGGGTCTACCTGCGGGTCTCCGGACCGGCGGTGCCGGCCGTGACCGTCCAGGACGTCTCGGTGAGCCGGAAGGCGCCGCTGGTCCCAGGCATCGGCGGGTCCTCGGCCACCATCCGCTACACCCTGGTCAACCGGGGCAACACCACGGTGCACCCCACCCTGGCGGTCAGGGCGAGCGGCTGGTTCGGCGGCACCGTGCTCGACTCGGCCCCGAAGGACCTCGGCATCGACCTGCTGCCGGGCCAGTCGGTCACCCTCACCGCCCCCTGGCCGCACCCGCCGCAGTTCGACCGCGTCAGCCTGAAGCTGTCGATCGCCGGCACGGACGTCTCGGCCACCGCGGGCACCAGCTTCTTCGCCGTCCCCTGGTTCCTCGTCGGTCTGGTGATGGTGCTGATCGGCCTGCTGATCGGCGCGCGCCGGCTGCGGGCGCGCCGGCGTGGGGCGCAGGGCGGCGGCTGGTCCTGGCGGCGCGGACGGGTACGGGTGGAGGCCGCGGCATGACGCTGCTCCCGCTGCCGCGCCGGGTGGTCCTGCTCGCCGTGGCGCTGCTGCTCGCGCTGGCACTGCCGACCGCACTGCCGTCCACGCAGGCGCGCGCCGCCGGGCCGAGCGCCACCGTCAAGGCCTCCCCTGCCACCGCGGCCCCCGGCAGCAGCACCACCGTCGTCGGTACCGGATGGCCGGCCAACGCCCTGCTCACGGTGCTGCTCTGCGGACAGGACGCGGTCGACGGCACCGACGACTGCGCCAACGGCACCGGGCGCGGCCTCACCACCAGCGCCGGCGGCGGCTTCACGGTGCAGCTGCCAGTGGTCGAGCCGCCGCAGCCCTGCCCCTGCGTGATCCATGCCACCACCGTGACCGGTGCGACCGTCACGGTGGACACCGCGTTCCCGGTGACCGGCGTCGCCAGCGTCCCGATCAAGCCGACGCCGGGCAAGCTGCTCCAGCTCACCGCGGCGATCAGCGGCGGCAGTTCGCTGATGACCTGGTTCGGAGCGGCTCCGCACCGCACCTTCAAGGCGGTCGTCGCCAATGTGGGCACCTCGGCGATCACCGATCCGGTGCTCCGGGTGGGCACCTGGCACTCCGTTTTCGCCGCGGACTGGCAGGAGTACCAGTGGAGCGGGGTGATCGCGCCGGGGTCCCGGCAGGAGATCGACGTACCGCTGGACTTCGCGTCCGGGGCGCACGGCCGCTACTCGGTCGAACTGCAGTACCAGGGTGCCGAGTTGACGACGCATCCGGTGCAGCTGCCGTATCCGTGGGGGGTCACCCTGTTCTGGGTGCTGCTCTGCCTGGTGGTTCCGGTGGGACTGTTCCGGGTCGGGCTGGTCGTGGCCGACCGGGTCCGGCCGGTCCCGGAGCGGGGCCGCCGGCCGGCCGGCCGCCGTGCCGGTGCCCCGCTGCCCGTCCCTCCGCCGCCGACGCCGGGGCGGGAGTACGACACCCTCGTGCTTCCGCCGCTGCCCGCGCATCCGCCCCGGCC
>NZ_BBPM01000015.1:92718-115744 GCF_000787775.1 Streptacidiphilus carbonis
GCGCCGGGCCCGTGCTGCCCGGTCCGGGCCGGCCCCCGGTCCGCGGCGACGCTCCGGCCCGAACCGACCCCGCCCCCGGCACCTCCGCCGACCCCGCCCCCGGCACCTCGGCCCGCTCCGACACCCCTGCCCGCACCGGCCCCCCGGCCCGCACCAGCACCCAGGCCCGCACCCCTGGTCCTCCCTCCCTCCTCGACAAAGGAATCGACGCGTGAACAGAAACAGGCTCGCCTGGGGCGCGCTGCTGGCCACCACCGGAGCAGCGCTGCTCGCCGGTGTGGAACCGGCCGCCGCGGCCAACGACAGCTTCGCGACCACCTGCATTCCGCCGGCCGGCGTGGGGCTGGGCACGGTCCACGGCACCACGATCGCCAGTCTGACCGCCTCCAGCAGCTCGCCGAAGGTCGGCCAGTCAGTCACCGTCACCTGGACCACGGTGAAGGCCGCCTCCGACAACCCCGGTCTCATCGACCTCCAGCCCAATACGGTGAAGCCCAGCGGCAAGATCAAGGTGGCCGGTGCGCAGTCGGACACCCTGGCCGTGAGCGGTCCGATGGTGAATCCGGCGATCCCCAAGAACTCACCGATGGTGATCTCCGCGATGACCGGGACGTTCACCCCGACCAAGGCCGGCCAGGTGACCTTCAGCCCGACCGGCTACACCATCACCGTCCTGGGGACCAACACCGTGTGCACCGCGGACTCCCCGACCGTCGGGCTGACCCTCACCGTCACCGGGTCCAGCAGCGGCTCCGGCGGCAGCACCAGCTCGGGCAGCTCTGGCGGCTCCTCGTCCAGCGGCGGCGGCACGTCCAGCACCGGCGGTTCCACGACCACCGCCGGCTCCTCGTCCACCGGCGGGGGCGGCTCCAGCACCGGCGGAAGCTCGACCACCGGCGGAAGCTCGACCACCGGCGGCTCGTCGGGCAGCGGCTCCACCGGCGGCCTTGCCAGCACCGGCGGCGACAGCGACAGCATCCGCGCGCTGGGCCTGATCGGCGGCACGGTCCTGCTGGTCGGCGCGGCGGTGTTCGCGCTCACCCCCTGGCGCCGGCTGCGACGCTCCCGCTGAGCAGCGCCCGCCGGCAGCACTCCGCGGTGCCCGGGCGGCGTGGACCTCAGTTCACGTCGCCCATCAGCGCCCGGATCCGCCCCGCCGCCAGGTAGAAGGCGATCGCGCAGACCACCGCGAGCGCCGCCTGGGTGTAGAAGTACACGTTCTGGCTCATCACCTCGGTGAGCCGGGCGGCCCACCCGTTCACCGCGTCGCCGGTCGCCACAGGGTGGCCGGACCGCGCGGATGCCCCAAGGAGCCCTTGTCCTCCCCCGGCGGCGCTCCGCCCTCCCTGAGTACCGCTTCCTGCGCCATCCGCCACCTCTCCCGACCCGTCCCTGATGCGACGTTAGGTGACGCGCTGTGACCTCGCCGGTCGGGAGGGCCGTCCGTGCATCCCCGGGCACTACGATCAGGGCATGACCCGTGTACTGCTCGCCGAGGACGACGTCGCCATCTCGGAACCGCTCGCCCGCGCGCTGCGCCGCGAGGGATACGAGGTCGTGGTTCGGGAGGACGGCCCCTCGGCCCTGGAAGCCGGGCTCGAGGGCGGCAACATCGACCTGCTGGTGCTCGACCTGGGCCTGCCCGGGATGGACGGCCTGGAGGTGTGCCGGCGGCTGCGCGCGGACGGCCACGGCTTCCCGGTGCTGGTGCTCACCGCCCGTGCCGACGAGGTCGACACCGTGGTGGGACTGGACGCCGGCGCCGACGACTACGTCACCAAGCCGTTCCGGCTCGCCGAGCTGCTGGCCCGGGTCCGCGCCCTGCTGCGCCGCGGCACGGTGGACCTCACCACCGGCGCCCACGGTGTGAAGATCGACGTCGAGTCGCACCGCGCCTGGATCGGCGAGGAGGAACTGCAGCTCTCCGCCAAGGAGTTCGAGCTGCTCCGGGTGCTGGTGCGGGACGCGGGCCGGGTGGTCACCCGGGAGCAGATCATGCGCCAGGTCTGGGACACCACCTGGTGGACCTCCACCAAGACCCTCGACATGCACATCTCCTGGCTCCGCAAGAAGCTCGGCGACGACGCGGCCAGTCCCCGCTACATCACCACGGTGCGCGGCGTCGGCTTCCGCTTCGAGAAGGGCTAGCCGGCAGACGTGCAGCGCAGGCTGATCAACTCCACCCTCGCGGTCGTCCTGGTCGTGGTCGTGCTGTTCTGCGCCCCGCTGGCGCTGATCGAGAAACGCAGCATCGAGAACAACGCCCAGGCGCAGGTCAGCTCGGAGGCGGTGCACCTGATCGGCGTGGTGGAGAACCGCCGGGTCGCCGGCGAGCCCATCGACGCCGAGGCACTTGCCGGGCTGACCAGCCAGAACGCCCAGCGCTACGCCGTCGTCGAGGTGCCGGGGCAGGCCACCATCACCCTCGGCGACAAGCCGGGCGACGGCGACCCGATCAGCGCCTCCCAGACCGGGCCGCACGGCGAGCGGGTCACCGTCCAGGAGTCCCGCGACCCGCTGAACCGTGACATCCGCAACATGCTGCTGCTGCTCGCCCTGGTCGCGCTGCTCACCATCGTGGCGGCGACACTGCTCGCGGTCTGGCAGGCCAAGCGGCTGGCCCGGCCGCTCACCGACCTCGCCGAGACCGCCGAACGCCTGGGATCGGGCGATCCGCGCCCCCGGCAGCGCCGCTACGGCGTGGTCGAGCTGGACCGGGTCGCCGAGGTGCTGGACGCCAGCGCCGAGCGCATCGCCCGGATGCTCACCGCCGAGCGCCGGCTCGCCGCCGACGCCTCGCACCAGCTGCGCACCCCGCTTACCGCGCTGTCGATGCGGCTGGAGGAGATCGCCGAGACCGACGACCTGGGCACGGTCAGGGAGGAGGCCGCGATCGCCCTGGGCCAGGTGGAGCGGCTCACCGACGTGGTGCAGCGGCTGCTCACCAACAGCCGGGACCAGCGCAAGAGCTCGGCCAAGCCGTTCGAGCTGGACGAGGTGATCAAGCAGCAGGCCGAGGAGTGGAGCCCCGCGCTGCGCCGCGGCGGACGCACCCTCTACCTGGAGGGCCCGCCCGGACTGCTGGCGCTGGGCAACTCCGGCGCGGTGGCCCAGGTGCTGGCGGCGCTGATCGAGAACTCGCTGATGCACGGCGACGGGGCGGTCACCATCCGTACCCGGGTCAGGAGCACCTCGGTGGTGCTGGAGGTCCAGGACGAGGGCGCGGGCGTCCCCAGCGAGCTGGGCGCGCGGGTCTTCGAGCGCGCCGTCAGCGGACACAACTCCACCGGCATCGGCCTGGCCGTCGCCCGCGACCTCGCGGAGGCGGACGGAGGCCGACTGGAACTGCTGTCCCAGCGGCCTCCGGTGTTCGCGCTGTTTCTCGGCAAAGCCGAGCCAAAGGGAGGAAGCCTGGGGCGGCCCGAGGGCGGCTCGCAGGGCGGATCCAAGGAGCGGAAAAGGGTCGAGCCCGAGGGCTGAACTCCTTGGCTGCAGAGCTCCTCAAAGCTCCGCAGAGCTCCTCAAAGCTCCGCAGAGCTCCTCAAAGCTCCGCAGAGCTCCTCAGAGCTCCTTGGCCTCGGCGTGCCCCGTGCTCATCTTGACCTGCTCGGCGGCGAGGATCCGCTCTGCCTGGCCGACCGCGTCGGCGGCCTCGATCACGGCCGCGGCCGCCTCGGGGACAGCTTTGAAGACCCAGGTCCGGTAGGACCAGAAGCGGAAGACCGTGGCGACCCCGATGCCGATCACGGTGCACACCAGCTTCTCCAGCTTGGTGTCCAGGCCGAGGCCGTAGGTCAGCGCGTAGAGCACGGCGTTCTGGATCAGCAGGCCGATGCCGCTGAAGATCAGGAACAGGGTGATCTCGCGGGACCGGGTCTTCTTGTCGGCCTTGCGGTACACCCAGTACCGGTAGCCGATGTAGTTCGTGCCGATCGCGATCAGCGTCGCGACGATGTTGGCCCGGACCGTCTGCATCGAGTCGAGCAGGATGCTGAAGGCGACCAACTGGACGACGACACCGACTATGCCGACGATCCCGAACTTGGCCAGCTCATTGATGAGCCTACGCAGAACGTTGGGCGCTGCGGGCGCTGTGTCGGGGCTCGAAGTCATCGGTGTCCGTCTCTTTCATGGCTGTGCGGAGCGGCTTCCATCGTAATTCGGCCACCCGCTCCCTCGCCGGGCCAGCGCAGGCATCTCATGGGACTCACACACGAGTCCTGACTGCAAAGCCTCAAGCATCCACCATAGACGAATCCCGTGCCGGCGGGACGGGCCCTGCTGGGACGGCATCGGAGCCGGGCCCACCCGGCCGCCCTGGCCTGCGGTGATGGCCGAACGGCGGGCGGCTATATCCTCTGGGGTGTGACATTTCCAGTAGTCGGCATGATCGGCGGCGGCCAGCTCGCCCGAATGGCGCACCAGGCGGCGATCCCGCTGGGTGTGAAGTTCAAGCTCCTCGCGGACACCCCGCAGGACTCGGCGGCCCTGGTGGTGAACGACGTCGTCCTCGGTGACTACCGCGACCTCGACACCCTGCGGCGCTTCGCGGCCGGCTGCGACGTCATCACCTTCGACCACGAACACGTGCCGACCGAGCACCTGCGGGCGCTCCAGGCCGAGGGCGTCGTGGTCCGTCCGGGCCCGGACGCGCTGGTGTTCGCGCAGGACAAGGGGTTGATGCGGGCCAGGCTGGACGAGCTGGGCGTGCCCTGCCCCCGGCACCGCCTGGTCGCCGACCCGGCGGACGTCACCGCCTTCGCGGCCGAGGGCTCCGGCTTCCCGGTGGTGCTGAAGACCACCCGCGGCGGCTACGACGGCAAGGGCGTCTGGGTGGTCCGGGACGAGTCCGAGGCGGCCGAGCCGTTCCGGGCCGGCGTCCCGGTCCTCGCCGAGGAGAAGGTCGACTTCGTCCGGGAGCTCGCGGCGGACGTCGTGCGCTCCCCGCACGGGCAGGCGGTCGCCTATCCGGTGGTCGAGTCCTGGCAGAAGGACGGCATCTGCCACGAGGTGACCGCCCCGGCCCCCGACCTCTCGGCGGACCTGGCCCGCCCGTCGCCCGCCACCACCCTTGCCCGGGGGCGCTTCGCGCCCGCACCCCTTGAGGAGGCCCAGGCGCTGGCCCTGCGCATCGCCGGCGAGCTGGACATCACCGGGCACCTCGCGGTCGAGCTGTTCCAGACCCGGGACGGCCGCATCCTGGTCAACGAGCTGGCCATGCGACCGCACAACTCGGGCCACTGGTCCATCGACGGCGCGGTCACCTCGCAGTTCGAGAACCACGTCCGCGCGGTGCTGGACCTGCCGCTGGGCGACCCCCGCCCGCGCGCGCCCTGGACCGTGATGGTCAACGTCCTCGGCGGCGACTACCCGGACATGTACCACGCCTACCTGCACTGCATGGCCCGCGATCCGGGGCTGCGGATCCACATGTACGGCAAGGACGTGAAGCCCGGCCGTAAAGTTGGGCACGTCACAGTCTTCGGGGACGACCTGGACGACGTCCGGGAGCGCGCCCGCCATGCCGCCGCCTACCTGCGCGGCGACATCACCGAGTAGCGAGGGGACAACGCATGCCTGAGCAGCCGTTGGTCGGCATCGTCATGGGATCGGACTCCGACTGGCCGGTGATGGAGGCCGCAGCCAAGGCCCTCGACGAGTTCGAGGTCGGCTACGAGGTCGACGTCCTGTCCGCGCACCGGATGCCGCGCGAGATGGTGGAGTACGGGGAGCAGGCCGCCGGGCGCGGCCTGAAGGCGATCATCGCGGGCGCCGGCGGCGCCGCCCACCTGCCCGGGATGCTGGCCTCGGTCACCACCCTGCCGGTGATCGGCGTGCCGGTGCCGCTGAAGTACCTGGACGGTATGGACTCGCTGCTCTCCATCGTGCAGATGCCGGCCGGCGTCCCGGTGGCGACCGTGTCCATCGGCGGGGCGCGCAACGCCGGGCTGCTGGCGGTCCGTCAGCTGGCCGCGTTCGACCCCGAACTCGCCGAGCGGATGCGGGACTTCCAGCAGGAGCTGAACAACCAGGCCGCCGACAAGGGCAAGAAGCTGCGTGCCAAGGTCAGCGGCGGCAACAGCTTCGGCTTCGGGAGCTGAGCGTCCGGATGAGCGAGCCGACGGACTGGACCGCCCCCGCGCCCGAACTGCTGGACCGGGCCCGGGCCCTGCTCGCCGAGTACCCCGTCGTCGACGGCCACAACGACCTGCCCTGGGCGCTGCGCCAGCAGGTCGGCTACGACCTGGACGCCAGGGACATCGACACCGACCAGAGCGCCCATCTGCACACCGACCTGGCCCGCTTGGCGGCCGGCGGCGTCGGCGCGCAGTTCTGGTCGGTGTACGTGCGCACGGACTTCACCGGCGACCGGGCCGTCAGCGCCACTCTGGAGCAGATGGACTGCGTACGGGCGCTGGCGGCCCGCTACCCCGACCGGCTCCGACTCGCCTTCACAGCGGACGAGATGGAGGGGGTCCGGGCCGAGGGCCGGGGCCGGATCGCCTCGCTGATGGGCGCCGAGGGCGGACACTCCGTCAACTGCTCGCTGGCCACGCTGCGGGCCCTGTACGCCCTGGGCGTCCGTTACATGACGCTCACTCACAACGACAACCTGCCGTGGGCGGACTCCGCCACCGACAAGCCGGCCGCGGGCGGCCTCACCCGTTTCGGCGAGGAGGTCGTCCGGGAGATGAACCGGCTCGGCATGCTGGTCGACCTCTCGCACGTCTCCGCGGACACCATGCGGGACGCGCTCAGGGTGACCCGCGCGCCGGTGATCTTCTCGCACTCCTCCTCGCGCGCCGTCTGCGACCACCCGCGCAACATCCCGGACGACGTGCTGGAGCAGCTGGCCGTCAACGGCGGGGTGGCGATGGCCACCTTCGTACCCAAGTTCATCCTCCCCGACGCCATCGCCTGGACGCAGTCCGCCGACGCCAACCTGGAGGCCCACGGCTTCCACGCGCTGGAGACCACCCCGGAGGCGATGGTGGTCCAACGGGCGTTCGAGGCGGCGCACCCGAGGCCGCGGGCCTCGGCGGCGACGGTGGGGGACCACCTCGACCACATGCGAGAGGTGGCCGGGATCGACCACATCGGCATCGGCGGCGACTACGACGGCACCGCGTTCACCCCTGACGGGCTGGAAGATGTCTCGGGGTACCCGAACCTGATCGCCGAACTCCTCGGACGGGGCTGGTCGGAGGAGGACCTCGCCAAGCTCACCTGGCGCAACGCGGTTCGCGTACTCCGCGAGGCGGAGGGCGTCGCCCGTTCGCTGGGGGGCGAGAAGCCGTCCATCGCGACGATCGAGCAGCTGGACGGCTAGGCAGCGTGTCGGCTGCGGCGTCTCCCCGGCTGATGTCCGCGCAGTTCCCCGCGCCCCTGAGAAGTGCAACTGAGCCAGTTGCAGACCCCCAGGGGCGCGGGGAACTGCGCGACAAGCCACCTACGGTCCGCACCTGAAGTCCCGTTCAGCAACCTCCCGCTACCCGAAGCCGCGCCTCCGCCGCACCGAGGAACTGCTCCAGCGTCGGGGCATACGCACTGCGCCCCATCTCCGCCCGCAGCAACCCCGCCACCGCGGCGATGTTGGGGTGCGTCTCGGCGGGCAGCCCGCTGTAGGTGTGGTCCCACACCTCCCGCTCCGCGGCCCGTGCCTCGGCCGGCAGTGCCAGCCCCGCGGCGTCCAGCGCGGCGAAGGCCAGCCCCAGGTCGACGAAGCCGTGGTAGAGCCGGACCGCCTCGGCGTCCGGGAACCCGGCCCCGCGGAGCACTCCGAGGATGGTCTCGATCGCCCGCGCCTCGTTGGCGCGCCCGGTGACCCGGTACGTCGCCAGCGCGGCGGCCTGCGGATGCTGCTGGTAGGCCGCGTGCATCCGCAGCCCCAGCTCGCGCAGGTCCGTGCGCCACTCGCCGGTGGGCTGCCAGCCGGTCCAGGCCTGGCCGATCAGCTCGTCCGCGACCGCCAGCAGCAGGTCGTCGGTGTTGCGGAAGTACCGGTACAGCGCGCTGGGATCCGCACCCAGCGCCGCGCCGAGCCGCCGTACGGTCAGCGCCGCGGCGCTGTGCTGCCGGATCAGCCGCAGCGCCGTCTCCACGATCAGCGCCTCGGACAGCACCGTGCCCTGCTTGGTCGGGCGCCGCCGTCTGCGGGCTGCCTCGGTCACCACGGACCGGTCGGGTGGGGTCGTCATCCGTTCACCTTATGTCAACGCCATTGACCTTGTCCTGGAGCGCGCGGTTCCATGGCGCTCCGACAGCAGCCGGTGCGGCAGACAGGTGGGTCCCATGAGCGATGAGATGCGCAGATCCCTCGGTGTGGTGGACGGTGTGGTGATCGCGGCGTCCAGTACTGCCGCCACCACCAGCATCGGCATCGGGATGGGCCTGCTGGCCGGAGTGGTCGGGCTGCACCTGCCGATCATCATGCTGCTGGCGTTCCTGCCGATCCTCGGCATCGCCGGGGCGTACGGGCGGCTCAACCGGGTCGAGCCCAACTGCGGCAACGGCTACGTCTGGGTCGGCCGCTCGCTCAGCCCCTGGCTGGGCTTCCTCTCCGGCTGGGTCAACCTGGTCGGCACCGTGGTGTTCATGGCGTACACCACCACCGTCACCGGCTCGGCGATCCTGCAGTTCCTCGGCGAGGCCCACCTCACCAGCGTCGCCGGCATCGGCCTGAACCCGGACTCCACCCTGCAGTCCACGCTGATCGGCCTGTTCGTCCTGGCCGCGGTGACCGTGGCGGCCACCACCGGCGTCGACGTGGCGGCCAGGCTGCAGCGCTATCTGCTGGCCTTCGAGTACCTGGTGCTGCTGGGCTTCTGCGGCTACGGCCTGTTCGCCGGCAGCCAGCCGTTCAGCCTGGACTGGTTCGACCCCTTCGGCATCCCGTCCTTCAGCGCCCTGGCCCAGGGCATGGTGCTCGCCGTGTTCTGCTACTGGGGCTTCGACGCCGCCTTCAGCGTCAACGAGGAGGTCCGCGACCCGCGCGACGCCTCGCGCGGCGGCACCATCGCGCTGTTCACCATGCTCGGCCTGTTCCTGCTCGGCGCCACCGCCTTCCAGCGGGTGCTCAGCGTGCAGCAGCTGGCCGACCACGGCGCGGAGGGGCTCACCTACTTCGGCAACCAGCTCGCCCACCAGCCGCTCGCGGCGCTGCCGCTGGTCGCGTTGATGTTCTCGGCCGTCGCCTCGCTGCAGGCAGGTGTCATCCCCAGCGCCCGCGGCATGCTCGCGATGGGCCGCGACCGCACGCTGGGTCCGGTCTGGGCCCGGATCAGCCCCCGCTACGGCACCCCGGCCGCCGGAACCGTGCTGCTGGGCGCGATCGCCGCCGCCATCGCGGTGCTGTCGCTGGTGCTGCCCAAGGTGAGCGACCTGATCAGCGCCGCCGTCAACGCCATCGGTATCGTCGTCGCGCTGTACTACGGACTGACGGCACTGGCCGCGGCCACCCGCTTCCGCGGGCTGCTGCGGACGGCGCCGTGGCAGGGGGTGCGCGCGGTGGTGGTGCCGGTGCTCAGCGCGCTGGTGCTGTTCGCCCTCGGCGGCTACCTCTGCTGGACCTTCTACCGCTCCACCGACCACTTCGCGGTGGACGCGGCCAACGGCTGGTTCCAGCTGTCCATCCCGGTGCTGATGATCGTGTCCGGGGTGCTGGTGGCGGCCTGGGCCAAGTGGGTCCGCAAGTCCGACTACTTCACCACCGGACGCGGCACCGACGCCGACGCCGCCGACCTGCTGGGCGAGGCGCCCGTATCAGCCTGACGTACCGTCACCCGTCCTTCGCCGCAAGACCGCACGCCCTCTGTAGCCCCGCACCACCTGGAGTCCGCATGACCACCACCCACGCCGACCTGGTCCTCACCGGCGGCCCCGTCCTCACCGTCGACGGTGCGCGCAGCCGGGCCGGCTCCGTGGCCGTCACCGCCGGGAGGATCACCGCTGTCGGCCACGACGAGGTCCGGGGGCTGATCGGTCCCGGCACCGAGGTCGTGGACCTGGCCGGGCGGCTGCTGCTGCCCGGTTTCCAGGACGCGCACATCCACGCCGTCTACGGCGGCGTGGAACTGGGCGAGTGCGACCTCACCGGCACCATCGACCCGGACGAGTACCGCCGCCGGATCAGCGCCTACGCCGAGGCGCACCCGGAACGGGAGTGGATCACCGGCGGCGGCTGGTCCATGGAGAGCTTCCCCGGCGGCACCCCGACCCGGCAGATCCTGGACGCCCTGGTCCCGGACCGCCCGGTCTACCTGCTGAACCGCGACCACCACGGCGCCTGGGCCAACACCCGCGCCCTGGAGCTGGCCGGGATCGACGCCGCCACCCCGGACCCGGCCGACGGCCGGATCGAACGCGAGGCCGACGCGACCCCCGGCGGAACCCTGCAGGAGGGCGCGACCGGTCTGGTCGCCCGGCTCGTCCCGCCGACCACCCTGGCCGACCGGGTGGCCGGCCTGATGCGGGCGCAGCGACTGCTGCACTCGCTCGGCATCACCGCCTGGCAGGACGCCCTGCTCGGCGTCTTCAACGGCCAGCCGGACCCGGCCGACGCCTACCTGGCCGCCGCGTCCGACGGCAGCCTCACCGCGCGGGTCAACGGCGCGCTGTGGTGGGACCGTTCGCGCGGCGCCGAGCAGATCCCCGAGCTGGTCCAGCGGCGCAAGGCGCTGCGGGTCGGCCGGCTGCGGGCCGACTCCGTCAAGATCATGCAGGACGGCATCACCGAGAACTTCACCGCCGCGATGACCACCCCCTACCTGGACGGCTGCGGCTGCTCGACCGCCAACAGCGGCCTCAGCTTCGTCGACCCGGACGCACTGCGGGACTACGTCACCGAGCTGGACGCCCTCGACTTCCAGGTCCACTTCCACGCCCTCGGCGACCGCGCGGTGCGGGAGGCGCTGGACGCCATCGAGGCCGCCCGCGCGGCCAACGGGTACCGGGACACCCGGCACCACCTCGCCCACCTCCAGGTGGTCCACCCCGACGACGTCCCCCGCTTCCGCGCCCTGGGCGCGGTCGCCAACCTCCAGCCGCTGTGGGCGGCCCATGAGCCGCAGATGGACGAGCTCACCATCCCCTTCCTGGGCGGGGACTCGGCGCAGTGGCAGTACCCCTTCGCCGACCTGCTCCGCTCCGGCGCGACCCTCGCCTCCGGCAGCGACTGGCCGGTGAGCAGCCCGGACCCGATCCAGGGGATCCACACGGCGGTCAACCGGCGGGCGTACGGCGACACCGAGCACCCGGCCTTCCTCCCGGACCAGCGGCTGGACCTCGGCACAGCGGTGGCGGCCTACACGGCGGGGTCCGCGTACGTGAACCACCTGGACGACAGCGGCACCATCCGCGTCGGCGCGGAGGCCGACTTCGTCGTCCTGGATCGTGATCCGTTCGCGGGGGCCCCGGAGGAGATCGGCTCCACCCGGGTGGAGCAGACGTTCGTGGCGGGGCAGCGGGTCTGGTGCAGGTAGTACACGGCTGATGTCCGCGCGGTTGCCCGCGCCCCTATAGGGGCGCGGGCAACCGCATACCTATGCAGCGCGTCCCGCCGACCGCACCACGGCACCGCCGCAGAGGAACAGCAACAGCAGAGCCGCAGCCAGTTCCCACCAGGGAAAGACCGTCGGTCCCGGCGAAGCCGCCCCGCGGATGGCGGCGTTGATCGGCGACCACGGCGCCACCAGCAGCACGATCGACGCCGCAGCCAGTACCAGGACACCGGTCGCGGGCCGCCCCAGAACCGGTGGCGCGCACACCGCGCCCAGCGCCACACCCACGAACAGCCCCACGACGATCCCCGCACCGCCGTCGCGGGCGATCGCGCCCAGCGGCAGCGTGGAGAGCGGGACCCCCGGCGGCGGGCTGCTCATGGTCCACTCGAACACCCCGGCGACCACCGCGAGCACCGCGCCGACGCCCAGGGCCACGCCCAGCGCAGCGCCCTGCACTCGGCGCGGCCCGGCCGCGGCCGAGGCACAGGCGCGGGCGGCAGCCGGCTCCCCGGAGAGGACCGTGCGGGTGAGCCACCCTGCGCCCGGCACCAGCATGCCCGCGCACCAGCCCAGCGAGTCCCCGTACTGCTGTCCGCCGAACACCCCGGCGACGATCAGTAAGGCGAAGAACAGCACCGGCGGCAGCCAGCGCTGCGACCGCAGCAGCAGGGCCAGTTGATAGCGGATCAGCGCGCTCATCGCACCGCCTCGACCTGCTCGACGTGGACCGTCGAGTCGGCCAGCAGGGTCCGCAGGACGTCGTCGCTGTACCGGATCCCGACCGTCACCCGGACGGTGTCGGGGGCGGGCTCGCCCACCGCGCCGACACCGGGGAGCTCCGCCAGGCCCTTGGCCCCGCCCAGCCGTCCGGTCAGCGTGATCACCACGGCCGCCGTGCCGCTCCCGGCCTCGTCAGCACGCACCGTGCCGTCGCCGACGTGCCACCGCAGCGCCGGCAGTGCCGCCAGCCTGGTCGGGTCGTGGTCGACGAAGAGCACGGTGCAGCCCTGTTCGAGCCGTTCGGCGACGGCCTGGTCGAGGACGGCCCGCGCATCCTGGTCCAAGCCGGTCCAGGCCTCGTCCAGGACCAGCAACTCCGGGTCGCCCACCAGGGCCTGGGCCACGGCGACCTTCTGGCAGGTGCCCTTGGAGAGTTCGGCCAGCGGCGTCCCGGCGAAGGCCGCGGCTCCCAGCCGCTCCAGCATCGCGGTGGCCCGCCGGGCCGGCTCGGCGCCGTGCAGGCCGTGCACCCGGCCCAGATGGCAGAGATAGTCGTGTGAGGTGAACGGGAGTGCGGCCGGAAAGCGCTCCGGCACGTACGCCCGGCGTGCGGGCCGTTCGTGGACGGCGCCACGATTGGGTTCGCACGCCCCCACCACCACCCGCAGCAGAGTCGACTTGCCGCCTCCGTTGCCGCCGGTGGCCCGCAGCAGCTGACCCTGGTGCAGTTCGAGGCTGACATCCCGCAGCACCCACGGGTCGCGTCGGCCGTAGCGGACCGCGATGCGGTGAAGTCGCATGCGGCCCAGCGTAGATCGCCCCCGACGGCCGCGTCAGCGGGACTGCGTCAGCGGGACTGCGTAAACGGGACTGCGTCAGCAGGGCCTGTGTCAGCGGGACAGCCGCGGGATCTCGATCGCCGGGCAGCGGTCCATCACCATGGCGACGCCGGCGTCCCGGGTCCGCGCGTACGCGGCCTCGTCGATGACGTCCAGCTGGAACCAGACCGCCTTGGCGCCCACCGCCACCGCCTCGTCGGCCACCGCACCGGCCAGCCGGCTGTTGACGAAGACGTCCACCACGTCCACCGGGAACGGGATGGCGGACAGCGAGGGGTAGCCCTGCTCGCCGTGCACGGTCTCGGCGGAGGGGTGCACCGGCACCACCCGCTTGCCGTACTGCTGCAGCACCTTGGCCACCCGGTAGGCGGCGCGTGCGGTGTTGTTGGAGAGGCCCACCACCGCCCAGGTGTCCCCGGTGCCCTCCAGGATCTCGCGGACGGTGGCGTCGTCGCCGTAGCTGCTCATCGGTGTGCTCCCTCGGTCACCCGCGAGAACCGATGAGCAGCGTCCGGCATTCCTGCTTCAGGCAGGCATACCCGCTTCAGCCCGGCGTTCCCGCTTCAGCTGGGACGGCCCAGGGCCCGGTAGGTCCAGCCGGCTTTGCGCCACAGCAGCGGGTCGAGGACGTTGCGGCCGTCCAGGATCCGGCGTTCGGCGACGACCTGGCCGAGCTCGTCCGGGTCCATGGTGCGGAACTCCTTCCACTCGGTGAGGTGCAGCACCACGTGGGCGCCGGTGACCGCCTCCACCACCGAGCCGGCGAAGTTCAGCGCCGGGAAGCCCTTGCGGGCGTTGTCCATGGCCTTGGGGTCGTAGACGGTGACCTGCGCGCCCTGGAGCTGGAGCTGGCCGGCGACATTGAGCGCGGGGGAGTCCCGGACGTCGTCGGAGTCCGGCTTGAAAGCCGCACCGAGGACCGCGATCCGGCGGCCGAGCAGCGCGCCGCCGCACTGCTCGCGGGCCAGCTCGACCATCCGCGAGCGGCGCCGCATGTTGATGGAGTCGACCTCGCGGAGGAAGGTCAGTGCCTGGTCGGCGCCCAGCTCCCCGGCCCTGGCCATGAACGCGCGGATGTCCTTGGGCAGGCAGCCGCCGCCGAAGCCCAGTCCGGCGTTGAGGAACTTGCCGCCGATCCGGGCGTCGTAGGCGAGCGCGCCGGAGAGCTGCACCACATCGGCGCCGGAGGCCTCGCAGACCTCGGCCATCGCGTTGATGAAGGAGATCTTGGTGGCCAGGAACGAGTTGGCGGCCGTCTTCACCAGTTCCGCGGTGGGGAAGTCGGTGACGACCAGCGGCACGCCCTTGTCGGTCAGCGGCGCGTACACCTTGCGCAGCGTGGCCTCGGCCTCGGCGCTGCGGACCCCGATGACCAGCCGGTCGGGGTTGAGGGTGTCGTCCACGGCGTAGCCCTCGCGCAGGAACTCGGGGTTCCAGGCGACCTCGGCGGCGGCGCCGACCGGCGCGGTCCCGGCCAGCCGCCGGGACAGCCGTTCGGCGCTGCCGACCGGGACGGTGGACTTCCCCACCACCAGGGTGGGCCTGGTCAGGTGCGGGGCCAGGAGGTCGAAGGCGGACTCGACATAGGTCATGTCGCAGGCGAACTCTCCGCGCTTCTGCGGGGTGTTGGTGCAGATGAAGTGGATGTCGCCGAAGGCGCCGACCTCCTCCCAGGAAGTCGTGAAGCGCAGGCGTCCGGTCGAGCCCTCCAGCCCGTGGAGGTGCTTGCGCAGCAGCTCCTCCAGACCGGGTTCGTACATCGGGACGGTCCCGGAGGCGAGGGCGGCGACCCGCTCGGGAAGGATGTCGAGCCCCATGACCTCGTAGCCGAGCTCAGCCATGCAGGCGGCATGGGTCGTACCCAGGTAACCGGTCCCGATAACGGTGATCTTCACGGCGCTGATCGTCCTTCCGCCGGTGCGATTGTGAAGCAAGTAAGACGCGCCTGCGGATCCTACTCGCGGAGTCTGAACGCTGTATCCGAGGTCACTGGGCGGATTGCGGCCCGGAAGCTCTAGAATCTGGGTGAGCAGATGTTACTTAACGGTAGATAACTTGGGGTGAGACGCATGGCGTCCAATGGTTCGTCCAACGGGTCCGCGGACTTCGACCTGTTCCGGGTGTCCGAGGAGCACGACATGCTCCGGGACGCGGTGCGCTCGCTCGCCGAGTCCAAGATCGCCCCCTTCGCCGCGGAGGTGGACGAACAGGCCCGCTTTCCGCAGGAGGCACTGGACGCGCTGACCGCCAACGACCTCCATGCGGTCCACGTCCCCGAGGAGTACGGCGGGGCCGGAGCCGACGCGCTGGCGACCGTGATCGTGATCGAGGAGGTGGCCCGGGTCTGCGCCTCCTCCTCGCTGATCCCGGCCGTCAACAAGCTCGGCTCGCTGCCGGTGGTCCTGTCCGGCGACGAGGCGCTGAAGCAGAAGTACCTGGCCCCGCTGGCCGCCGGCGACGGCATGTTCTCCTACTGCCTGTCCGAGCCGGACGCCGGCTCGGACGCGGCCGGGATGAAGACCCGCGCGGTGCGTGACGGCGACTTCTGGGTGCTCAACGGGGTCAAGCGGTGGATCACCAACGCCGGGGTCTCCGAGTTCTACACGGTCATGGCGGTCACCGACCCGGAGAAGCGCTCCAAGGGCATCTCCGCCTTCGTGGTGGAGAAGGGCGACGAGGGCGTGTCCTTCGGTGCCCCGGAGAAGAAGCTGGGCATCAAGGGCTCGCCGACCCGCGAGGTCTACCTGGACAACGTCCGGATCCCGGCCGACCGCATCATCGGCGCCGAGGGCACCGGCTTCGCCACCGCGATGAAGACCCTGGACCACACCCGGATCACCATCGCCGCCCAGGCGTTGGGCATCGCCCAGGGCGCCCTGGACTACGCCGCCGGCTACGTCAAGGAGCGCAAGCAGTTCGGCAAGGCGATCGCCGAGTTCCAGGGCATCCAGTTCATGCTGGCCGACATGGCCATGAAGCTGGAGGCGGCCCGCCAGCTCACCTACGCGGCCGCCGCGCGCTCGCAGCGCGGCGACGGCGACCTGACCTTCTTCGGCGCCGCCGCCAAGTGCTTCGCCTCCGACGCCGCGATGGAGATCACCACCGACGCGGTCCAGCTCCTCGGCGGTTACGGCTACACCCGCGACTACCCGCTGGAGCGGATGATGCGGGACGCCAAGATCACCCAGATCTACGAGGGCACCAACCAGGTCCAGCGCATCGTCATGGCGCGCAACCTGCCGTAGCGGGTGGCGCGTTCCTGCAGGTCGAGAAAGTCGAAGGGCGCCCGTTGCGGGTGCCCTTCGGTGTTGGCGGGGTCGTCGGCCGGGTCCCGTGTCCCGGGTTACGCGGCCACGCGCCCGGCGACGGCCTTGGCCTTGGCGTCCGCCTCCTGCAGGGCGCGCTCGCGGGACGCCTCGAACACCGGCACGAACTCGGCCAGCGCCGGGACGTACGGTGCCATGGTCATCTCGGGGACGATGAAGTCGAGTTCCATTCCGAGGGCGTCGGCCAGGACGGACTTGAGGTAGTTCTGCACGTACTCGAAGGGCTCCCGCGGCGTACCCGGCGCGTAGGAGCCGCCGCGGCTGGCCACGACGGTGACCGGGATGCCCGCGGCGGAGGGGTTCTCGCCGCCGGTGCGGCCCATCAGGATCACATTGTCCAGCCACGCCTTGAGAGTCGACGGGATCGAGTAGTTGTACATCGGCGCGCCGATGAGCACCGCGTCGGCCTGCTCCAGTTCCTCGATCAGCTTCACCCGCCGGGCGAAGGCCTCCGCCTGCGCGGGAGTGTGCGCGGCCGGGTCGGCGAAGCCGGCGCTGTGGGAGTCCGCCGTGATGTGCGGGACCGGATCAGCGGCCAGGTCGCGGTAGACGACCGTCCCCTCCGGGTGCTGGGCCTGCCAGGCCTTGCGGAACGCCTCCGTCACGGCGCGGGAGGCGGACGCCTCGCTGGAGGAGATGGACGAGTCGATGTGCAGCAGGGTGGCCATGTGTCTCTCCGCTCGGGCTAAGGTTTCGTACCTAGCTATATCTACCATAGGAGCTTACTTTTTTTCACTCCACTTCCATGGAGACGATACCCTGGACCCATGGCGGAGGAGTGGAAGCACGACCCATCGGGGTGCAAGGAGGTGGACGGCGACATCAGCCGCGTCTTCCAGCTGCTGGGCAAGCGCTGGACCGGCCAGATCCTGGCCGTACTGGTGGAGCAGCCGACCCACTTCGCCAATCTGCGCCGGGCCGTTCCCGGCCTCAGCGAGCGCATGCTCTCCGACCGGCTGACCGAACTCGGCGCCGCCGGGCTCGTCACCCGCGAGGTCGACGAAGGCCCCCCGCTGCGTGTCTCCTACCGGCTCACCGAATCGGGTGCCGCTCTGGAGCCCTCGTTCAGACAGCTGGGCGAGTGGGCCAAGAAGTACCTGCCCGCCGGCAATCCAGCGGCGGGCTGCCGGGAGTAGCCGGTCGCCGCGCCGTCAGGCGGCGTGGTGGGGGCGGTGCCGGTCGCGGCCGGTCTCCGCAGCGGGATGCGTGGGGTCGGTGTGGATGATCTCCACGCGGCCCATGTTGCAGGGCTCGGACGGGCTGTGGCCGGCCTTGAGGCAGAGGCTGACCAGGGAGACCAGGAGGTCGCCGTCGGCGTCGCAGTCCAGGTGGACGGTGGCCCAGGCCGAGTCGGGGTGCAGTCGGAAGGCGGTGGAGCGCTCCAGTTCGTCGTGGATGCGCTCGATCACCGGGCGGGTGAGCAGCACGTCGGCATCGCGCTCGGTGTGCAGATGCACGATCTCGCGGCCATCCGCGAAGATCGCTGATCCGGTGCCGCAACTGGCCGGTGCGGTGCTGAGGTCGGGCCAGGTCGCTAGCTGATCGACGGCACGACGCGTGGCGGTCATGCGCCCATCATCCCCCGTATGCCCGGGAATTCACCACCCTTCAGGGGAAGGTTCGCCCGATGGGGCCGAACGGTTCCGCAGTCGGTTCCGCTAGCGGGTCTCGCGCGACGGGGGCAGAGGTTCGGAGCCGGCCGCGGCGCGGTCGTGGCGGGGGTGAGGATCGGGGCGCGGGTCCGGGCGTGGGTCCGGGCGTGGGGCGGGGCTCCGGCCGGGGCGCAGATGGCCGAAGCGGAGCATGCGGCCCACCAGCAGTCCCAGCAGTACGGAGCCGACGAGCCAGGCGCCGAGCACCAGCAGAACCGTCCCGGCAGTCCCCATGGCACCTCCTCGCTCTTCTCCGTGATGGATCGCACACGCTCGGTGACGATCCCCCTCCATCATCGCTCCTCCCCGGTCCTCCGAGTCAACTCCTCGTTCCTGTGCGGATTCACAGGGAGACGCTAGGGCCTGGCCAGCAGGTCGGCCGCCGCCTCCACGTCCGGGGTGAGGTCGCGGTCGGCGGTGCCGGGGTTGAGCACTTCGCCGGCCTCGCGCTGGAAGCGGCCCAACTCCGTTGCCGGGTCCAGGATCACGCCGTTCATCCGGAGCGCGCGGACGGCGATGACCAGTTCGCAGGCGAGGACCAGGCGGAGCAGGACGACGCTGTCGAACAGGTGCCGGGCGCCGGCCGCGGCGAAGCTGGCGTGCTCCTCCACTCCGCGGGACAGCACCGCGTGGCCGAGGGTCACCGGCTGGGCCAGGGTGCGCAGTTCGGCCAGCGCGGCCTGCGCGGCGTACTCGGTGATCATGACACCGCTGCTGCCGTCCTCGTCCTGGGCCAGGAAGGCCGGCAGGCCGGTGAAGACAGGCGAGACCAGCACCCCGACCCTGGCGGTGGACAGCTGCGCCGTTCCCAGCGCGGCCAGCCGCAGCTGGTCCGTGGCCAGGGCCAGCGAGGCCTGGTGGAAGCCGCCGTGGTGGTGGTAGTCCGCGGGCTCCAGCGAGAGCAGCGGGTTCTCGGCGGCGGCGTTGATCTCGATGGCGAGGACCGACTCCAGCGCGTCGGCGGCGTCCAGGGCGGCCCCGTGCACCTGCGGCAGGCAGCGGAAGCCGAACGGGTCCTGCACCATCGGCGGCTCCCAGGGCAGTGGGTCGAGCAGCTCGCGCATCCGGGCGGCGACCCTGGTCGCCCCGGCGTAGGGACGCAGTGCGTGCACCACCGAGGCGAAGGGCTCGGTGGAGCCGTGGATCACGGTCAGCGAGAGCGCCGCCACCAGCGGGACGGCGTCCAGCAGTCGGGCCAGGTCGTGCTGGGCCAGCGCGGCCTGGCCGACCGTCAGGGCGCTGCTGGACATCAGCGGCAGCGCGTCCCAGCGGTCCAGCGCCAGCGGTTCCGGGGCGGGGCCGCTGCCCTGGCCCTCGCGCCAGGGGTGCTCCCCGGCCAGGGCCAGGCCGAGTTCGGCCAGCGCGGCGAGGTCGCCGGTGCCGACCGAGCCGAAGGCGTGGACCACCGGGACGTGGCCGCTGTCGAGGGCCTGGCCGATCCGGTCCGCGACCTCGGCGCTGATCGCCGAGCCGGCCCGCAGCAGCTGGTTCAGCCGCACCGCGAGCATGGCGCGGGTCTCCTCGACCGGTACCAGCGGGCCGATGGCGCCGCTGTGGCTGCGGAGCAGCCGCATGCCGTGGTCGCCGGCGGCGGCCTCGCTGAGGTCGGTGGTCCGGTTGGCGCCGACGCCGGTGGTGAGCCCGTAGACCCGGCGCCGGGTGACCACGTCCTCGGCGGTCCGCCGGGCCTGCAGCATCCGCTCCCGGGAGGCGGGGTCGATCCGGGCCCTCGCGGTGCGCCGGGCGAGCGCCGCGATGTCGGAGGGGGTGAGCGAGGCGCCGTCCAGGGTCAGCGTCGGCGTCTTCGTTATCGGGGTGGGCGTGGAGGTCAAGGGTGCTGGATGCCTTCCTGGGTGGACGCGTGCTTGGTCTCGGGGGCCCGGGCGAGGCCGGCGGGCAGGCCGAGCGCGAGCATGCCGGCGAGCCGCACCATGGACCGGCCCACGCCGAGGGAGCTGGGCTCACCGGCAGCACGAAGGTACCGACTACCGAGGCCGTCCGGCTGGTCCCGTTCAGGAAGCCGACGTCGGAGGCGCGCGGCGCGGTCGGGAACAGCTCGGGCGGATGGACCGGGGTGATGTGGCCGCGCCGATGATGCCGAGGGCGTACCCGTCCGAGAAGTAGGCGCCGAAGGCGGTGGCGGTGGTCCGCAGGTGGCAGGCAGCGCAGCGGCTCCCGCTCCGCTGCGCTGCCTGCCACGGCTCAGACGGTGATCTCCGCGCGCAGCGGGGCGAGTGCGGCGGCGATCTCGCCGATGGTCCGCTCCGGGACCCCGAGCGAGGCCAGGGTGGCCGCGAGATGGCCCACCACCGCGTCGAAGTGCTCGTCGGTGATGCCCCGTCCCGCGTGCACTTCCGCCATCGGGCGGCCGCGGTAGGCCTCGGGGCCGCCCAGGGCCGCCCCGATGAAGGCCCGCTGATGCGCCTTCAACTGCGGCAGCGGTGTGCTCCCGAAGAAGCCGGCGAGTGCCGGGTCGGCCAGCACCCGCCGGTAGAAGTCGTCCACGGCCGCGGTGACCGCGGCCTCCCCGCCGATCGATTCATAGATGGTCATGGCAAGGGAGTATGACAATCAGTCAAGTATTCGAAAAGAGGCTTTAGTTGGCAGGGTCAGCCCCAGGTCATGACCAGCTCGCGCTCGAACACCCGGTAGCCGTTGCGCTCGAACGACCGGGCCATCGGGACATTGCCGACATCGGTGGAGGCGCGGACGGAGTCGCCGCTGTTGGCCTCCTCGGCCGCGAGCACCCGGGTGCCCTCGGCCAGTAGCTGGTCGATCCAGCCGTGCCCGCGGTGGCCGGGCAGCACGCCGATGTAGGCGATGATCGGGCGGTAGCTGTTGCGGGCGGCGATGACGAAGCCCACCGGCTCCCCGTCCGGGAGCGTGCCGACCCGCCACCAGGAGCGCGGCGTGGTGTAGTGCGCCATCTCGTCGTCGTACTGCTCCTGGGCGACCTGGCGGGGTGTCATCCGGGTCAGGTCGTCGCGGCAGTAGGCGTCCAGGGTGCCGTCCAGGACCCGGGTCATCAGCTCGACCAGTTCGGTCTCGCCGTCGACCGGGCGGAAGGAGAGCTGTCCGGTCGGCGCGGGTACCGGGGTGCCCGGGTCCCACTGGAGCCTCAGCCGTTCGACGAAGACCTCGGCGCCGGCGGCCCGCATGACGGCGATCCGCTGTTCGATGCCGGGGCGCACGGCCGGGTCCTCGCGCCAGTCGGCGGGCAGGAAGCGGGTGTACTTGGGCGGGACGACGCCCTCGGGGAGCACCGCCTCCGTCGCGGTGCTCAGCAGCAGCCGGGCGGTCTCCTGGTGGCCCTCCTCGAAGTCGAAGACATCCAGCAGGAACGGGGCGTCGTCCTGCGGACGGCACCACCAGGCGAGGCGGGCCAGCAGCCGGCCCCCGCCGTCGACGGCGACCCACAGCCAGGGCAGCCGGCGCCGGCCGGCGGTGAGGTCGTCGGCGATCTCGTGATTGAAGACGTAGGGGATCCGGTTGAACAGCTCGACCTCGTCCGGTCCGGAGAGCGGACGGATCGTCAGGTCGGCGGGAACGGCCGGCGTCGAGGGGTTTGCAGGTACGGCGGGTACTGCGGTCAAGGTGCACTCCAGGACGGGTGCGCCCGGCCGCTCCGGGTCAGCGGTGCTGCGGGTCCCGGGAGGGCATGGGCGCGTACGGGTGAGCGGTCATCGCGTCGCCCTCCTTTCATGTCCGTGGATCCGTCTGCGGATCGGTGACCCGTTGTACCCCGGCGGCCCGCCGGGTCGCAACGCATTTGTTCATGGGGATACTGCCATGCGCGGGAGAGTCCTGAGCGGCGGTCAGTGCGAAGCACCTCCCAGGTTCAACGCCACCACCCCGGCGATGATCAGGGCGATCCCGGCGAGCTTCAGGACGTTGATCCCCTCGCCGAGGAAGGCGAAGCCGATCCCCGCGACCACCGCCGTACCGGCCCCGGACCAGATCGCGTAGGCGGTGCTCACCGGTATGTGCTTGAGCGCCTGGGCCAGGAACACGAAGGAGAGGCCGTAGCCGACGACCACGACCAGGCTGGGCAGCAGCCGGCTGAACCCCTCCGAGTACTTCAGCGAGACGGTCGCGCAGATCTCGCTGCTGATGGCCAGGGCGAGCAGCAGATAGGGCATGGGCAGGCTGGGCATGGGCGGTAGGTCCTCACGGGCGGGTACTGGAGCGGTCTTCCCCGGCCCGAACCAGCGCTCGCAGCAGGGCAAGATCCACGTCCAGCAGGCTACCCACCACCAGGCGTCCCGGGGCCTGCTCGACCGGGGCGTCCGACGGCACGGCCAGCACCGCGCAGCCGGCGGCCTCGGCCGAGGCGATGCCGGTGGGGGTGTCCTCGACGGCGACGCAGTGCGCGGTCGGGACGCCCAGGGCGGCTGCGGCGGCCAGGTAGGGGTCCGGGGCGGGCTTGGTGCGCGGGGTCTCCCCGGCGGCGAAGGAGACCGCGAAGCGGTGCCGTCCCAGCGAGTCCAGCACGACGTCGACGACGTGCCGGGGGGAGGCGGAGACCAGGGCGGTGGTGACGCCGGAGGCGACCAGCGCGTCCAGCAGTGCGAGGGCCCCGGGCATCGGCACCACCTCGGCGGCGACCAGCACCGCGAAGCGGCGTTCCAGCGCGGCGGTGAGGTCGGCCGGCGGGGGCGTGTGCGGTCCGGAGAGCTCGGGGGGTGCGGAGAGCAGGCGGCGGTGCAGGTGCTCGGCGGTGTCCGCGGCGGCGCGGCCGAGGATGTACGGCTGGTCGTGCTCGTCCAGGGCCAGGCCGAGTTGCCCGGCCTCGGTCCTCACCGCCTGCAGCCAGAGGATCTCGGTGTCGACCAGGGTTCCGTCCATGTCGAACAGGACGGCCTGGAGCTGGTCGGTGGCTTGCATCGGTGGCACGTGAGCTGCTCTCTGCGGGGGCGGGGTGGGCGGGGTGGTGGTTCTGACGGATGGTCGGTTGCGGGCCGTAGTCGGCTGGGGCGCAGCCCCCAGGG
>NZ_BBPM01000015.1:116121-160059 GCF_000787775.1 Streptacidiphilus carbonis
CGGGGGGGGGGGGGTGGGGGGGGTGGTGGTTCTGACGGATGGTCGGTTGCGGGCCGTAGTCGGCTGGCGCGCAGCCCCCAGGGGCGCGGGGAACTGCGCGACCAGCCCCCTACGGCCCGAGCCAGGATCCGTCAGAACCACCTAGGCGCGGGCGTCCACCAGGACGGGCCGCTCGGGGAGGGAGACGGTGACCCCGCTGCCGGCGGGGAGTGCGGCGGCCTCGTGGGTGGAGAGGTCGGCCTTGATGGTGCGGCCGTCCGGGAGCTGGACGGCGAGGCGCGTGACCGCGCCGAGGAAGGTACTGCCGGTGATGATCGCCCCGGTGCCCCCCTTGGCACTGAGCAGCACGTTCTCGGGGCGCACCAGGACCTCGACGTCCTGCTGCGCGGCGGTGCGCGCGCCGTCCACGGGCAGTCGCCGACCCAGCACCTCGACCGTGCCGGGGTCCTCGCCGACGCGTCCGGGGATCCGGTTCATGGTGCCGACGAACTCGGCGACGAACGCGGTGGTGGGGCGGGCGTAGAGCTCCGCGGGGGCGGCGCACTGCTCCAGGCGTCCGGCGTGCATCACCGCGACCCGGTCGGCCATCGACAGCGCCTCCTCCTGGTCGTGGGTGACGAAGAGGGTGGTGATGCCGAGCTCCTGCTGGAGCCGGCGGATCTCCTCACGCAGCGTCAGCCGGACCTTGGCGTCCAGGGCGGACAGCGGCTCGTCGAGCAGCAGCACGCGCGGGCGCAGGGCCAGGGCGCGCGCCAGCGCGATCCGCTGCTGCTGGCCGCCGGAGAGCTGGTGCGGGTAGCGGTCGCCGAACTGCGGCAGGCCGACCAGCTCCAGCAGTTCGTCGGCGCGCTTGCGGCGCTCGGCGCTGCCGATGGGGCGGCGCGAAGCGCGTCGAACAGGGGCGGTGGTCGGGCGGGGGGCTGGCCGCATCTTCAGTCCGAAGGCGACGTTGTCGCGTGCGTTCAGGTGCGGGAACAGGCTGTAGGACTGGAACACCATGCCGGCGTCGCGGCGGTGCGCCGGTATCCCGGTGATGTCGCTGTCGTCCACCAGGACCGCGCCCGAGTCGGGGGTCTCGAAGCCGGCCACCATCCGCAGCGCGGTGGTCTTGCCGCAGCCCGAGGGGCCGAGCAGGGCCAGCAGTTCGCCGGGCCGGACGGTCAGGTCGAAACCGTCCAGGGCGGTGCTGGCCCCGAAGCTGCGGCGCAGGCCGCGGAACTCGACGGTGGCGCCGGTGGTGCCGCTCTTGGCAGCGTTGTCAGTGGGGGCTGCTACAACGGGAGTCGTGTCGGTCATCTGGGGCTCCGGGTCGGCGGGGCTGTCGGCGTGGTCGCTGTCGGCGTGGTCACAGGGCGGCGCTCACTGATGGGTGGGGGTCGAGGAGGAACGGCGGGAGCCGCCCGCCGACATGACGAGCAGCAGCAGCCAGGTGAGCACCAGGCTGACGATCGAGACGGCGATGGTCACCGGTCCCTGCCCGGCCGCGTTTCCGTTGACGATCCAGACCGCGAAGGGGGTGAAGCCCAGGATCGAGGAGACGGTGAACTCCCCGAGCACCAGCGCCAGGGTGAGGAACGCGGTGTTCATCAGGGCGCCGCGGAGGTTGGGCAGGATCACCGTGACGATGGCGCGGGCCCGTCCCGCCCCGTTGTTCTGCGCGGCCTCCAGCAGGGTGCGCACGTCCAGGGCCCGCATCCCGGCGTCCAGGGTGCGGTACGCCAGCGGCAGGGCCATCACCGTGTAGGCGAGCAGCAGGATCACCGGGAAGGCGGGGTTCTGGATGTCGATCAGCAGTTGCTGGACGAAGGTCGTCTGTCCGGGGACCATGCTGTCGCTGCCCCACTTGAGCACGTCGGTGAAGCCCGCGGTGAGCGCGATCGCGGGGACGACCAGCGGCAGGGTGCAGACCACCTCGACCACGGTGCGCAGCCGCGGGCCGCCGAGCCGGACCGCGACCACGGCCGGCACCAGCAGCAGGTAGACCAGCGCGATGGTGGCCGCGGCGAGCTCCAGCGAGAGCCGCAGCGCGGGCCACAGGCCGGCCACGCCGAAGATCTGGCTGTAGGCGCTGAGGTTGAGGCCCTTCACCGGGTCGTCCACGGTGAACAGGAAGGTGGCGGCGATCGGGACGACGAAGTACAGCCCGAAGACCACCAGTACGGCGGCACGGCCGAAACGCGGACGGCCGCGGCGGCGCGCGGACTTCTGCGCGCCGGGCGGCGGGTCCATCGCCTTGGTCAGGGTTGCTGCGGTCATACCAGCCATCGGGCGCTCCGGCGTTGCAGGGGCAGGTAAACGACCATCACCAGGGCGGCGATGACCACCATGTCCAGGCTCATGGCCAGGGCGACATTGCTGGCGTCGGCGGCCACGTTGCCGTTGAGGGCGTTGGCGATCTGCAGGGTGATCAGCGGCACCGACGCGCCGACCATGGCGGCGGCGGTCGCGTAGGCCGCGAAGGCGGTGCCGAAGAGCAGCACGAATCCGCCGAGCAGCGAGGGGGCCAGCACCGGCAGCGCCACATGGCGCCAGTACTGCCACAGCGTCGCGCCGTTGTTCTGGGCGGCCTCGCGCCACTGGCGGCGCAGCCCGTCCAGCGAGGGGAGCACGCTGAGCACCATCAGCGGCACGAGGAAGTAGAGGTAGACCAGGGTCAGGCCCCAGAAGGTGTAGAGGCTCCACCCCGCGTCCTTGAGGTGCAGGTGCGTGGTCAGCACCCCGGCGTTGCCCAGGGTGGCGATGAAGGCGAAGGCCAGCGGCACGCCGCCGAAGTTGGCGAGCACGCCGGAGGCGCTGAGCACGGCGTGCCGCAGCGCCTTGAACCGGGAGGTCACCACGGCCTGGGCGAGCAGCAGCCCGCCTACGGTGCCGATCAGCGCCGAGACCGCGGACAGCTTGACGCTGCCCGTCAGCGCGGTCAGGTAGCCGCCCTGGAGCGAGGCGGTGATGTTGCCGGTGGTGAAGGTGGAGGCGGTGCCGGGGGCACTGGTGGCGGTGTTGGTGTAGAACGCACCGTGGGCCATGGCGACGGCGGGGATGCCGAACGCCACGGCGACGAAGAGCAGCAGCGGGACGACGGCGAGGCGCCCCGCCGCCGCCCGGCGCAGCACGCTGAGCACGCTGCCCGGGCGGCGGAGGGGCGCGACGGCCCCGTCCTGGAGAGCGGGGTCGGCGGTGCTCACCCGGAGATGGCCTTCGCCCAGCCGGCCGCGAGCACGGCCTTGGCCTTGGTGGTCTGGTCCGTGGACGGGAAGGTCGGGGTGCCGGAGACGGCGGGCAGCTTGGCGGCGGCGGCCGTGTCCAGGGTGCCGGCGGTCTTCATGGCGTCCATCTCGGCCGGTCGGGCGAAGCCGCCGAGGAACAGGTTCTGGCCCTCGGCGCTGTAGAGGTACTCCTCCCACAGCCGCGCGGCGGCCGGGTGCGGCGCCCACTTGTTGACGGCCTGGTTGTAGTAGTTGGCGTACAGGCCGTCGGTCGGGACGTTGACCTGCCAGTTGATGCCCTTGGACTTGAACTCGGCGGAGTAGCCGGCGTTGAGGTAGTCCCAGTCGATGGTGATCGGGGTCTCACCGGACTCGACGGTGCTCTGCTTGGCCTGCACCGGGTTGAAGTTGCCGGCCTTCTTCAGCTTGGTGAAGAAGTCCAGGCCGGGCTGGATGTTGTCGAGGCTGCCGCCGTTGGCGAGGGCGGCCGCGTAGACGCCGGCGAAGGCCGCGCCGGCCTGGGTCGGGTCGCCGTTCAGCGCGACCATGCCCTTGTACTCGGGCTTGAGCAGGTCGGCGAAGGTCTTCGGGCAGTCCTTGACCTTGGTCTCGTTGCAGCCGATGGAGACGTAGCCGCCGTAGTCGAAGGTCCAGGAGCCGTCGGTGGCGGCCTGCCCGGCCGGGATGGAGGAGAAGGTGGCGACCTTGTACGGGGCGAACAGGCCCTGCTTGGCGCCGCTGAGGGCGAACGCGCCGCCGAGGTCCATCACGTCGGGCGCGCGGCCCTGGTCCTTGCGGGTGGTGACGGCGTTGATCTCGTCCTGGCTGGAACCCTCGGGGTTCTCGTCGTTGATCTTGATGCCGTACTTCTTGGTGAAGCCGTCCATGATCGCGCCGTAGTTGGCCCAGTCGCGCGGAAGGGTGATCGCGTTGAGCGAGCCCTCCTTCTTGGCGGCCGCGATCAGGGCGTCCATGCCCCCGAGGTCGGCCGCGGAGGTCGCGGTGGCAGCGCTCTTGGTACCAGTGCCGGCGGAGGATCCGGCTGCGGCGGTCGTCGGCGTAGAGGAACCACAGGCGCTGACAGCGAGCGCTGCGGCCGCAAGGACGCCGGCAAGGGCGGCGGCCCGGGTGCGGGAGGGGGTCACGAGGTCTCCTGACGAGGCGTCTGAAAGGCGAGACTTGTTCGGACAAGCTGGAGACAGTACGCCCGAGCATGATGACGCGACGGTTAACGTGACGTGGACGGTGCCGTTCCGACGGCTGTCGTTATCCCGTGTTCTGGACCGGTGTTTCACGCCCAACGCAGGTAACGGTACGATCACGCAGTCGACCGCCCCGGGGCCGCACTGGCGGCCCTGGGGTGACAGCACTGTGCACAATCCAACCGCACCCACAGGGAGGTTCCCACGGTGGCAGCACGCCACGAGGAGATCGCCGAGGAGCTCCGCCGCGCGATTGACCGCGGCGAGTACCCCGTCGGCGGCACCCTCCCCACCGAGAGCGACCTCGCCGCCCGCTACGAGGTGTCCCGGGGCACGGTCCGCCAGGCCGTCGCCGCGCTGACCTCCGAGGGCCGGATCGGATCCCGCCAGGGCGCCCGCCGGGTGGTCCTCGGCAACCGCCGCAGCCAGAGCTTCGCCGAGCTGCGCAGCTTCGCCCAGTGGGCCGGGGCGATGGGGCGCACCGCGACCGGGCAGGTGATCGAGCAGTTCCGCCGCCCGGCCAGCGACGAGGAGGTCGAGCGGCTGCAGCTGGCCGCCGGCGCCGAGGTGCTCCAGGTGCTCCGGGTCCGCGGCCTGGACGGCGAGCCCGTCCTGGTCGAGCGCAACGCCTATCCGATCTGGGTGGCCGAGGCGGTCGAGCGGCTCCCGGCCGACTGCGAGTCGGTGGTCCAGGCCCTCTACGACGACGTCGGCATCATCTTCGCCTACGGCGAGCACACCATCGACGCCGTCGCCGCGGGGACCCAGGACGCCGAACTGCTGGGCATCCGCCGGGGCGGACCGCTGCTGCGGATCCGCCGGACCACCACCACCCATGCCGGGCGGCCGATCGAGTGGTCCGACGACCGCTACCGCCCGGGTTCGGTCAGCTTTGCCGTCGCCAACTCCATCGGCTCCAACCCCCTTGCACGGCACGTGGGTTGACGCGAAGTCAATTTCCCTTGGTGCCCGACGGGTTGCTCGCGGTGGTGATTGGCCGGTCATTCTGGATCTCGTCGAACAGGGCCGCCGAACCACTGGGGGACCACAGCACCGCGGAGGCTCCGCCGGGTGTGGTGTAGTCCTGCGTCGCCAGCGGCACCGTCACGGTCTTCCCGCCCGGCCCGCTGACCCTGTGCATCTGCAGGCCGAACTGGCTCAGCGTCCACATCCCGGTGCCCTGGTCCACCCTCAGCGAGTCCAGCGCGGCGCTCAGGAACGGGTACAGGGTGAACGGGTTCAGCCAGGTGCCGGGCCTGACCACCTGCTTGGCCATGGCCTGCAGGAACCGCTGCTGGTTCTGGATCCGGCTCAGGTCCGAGTCGGGCAGCGAGTAGCGGGTGCGCACCAGCTGCAGCGACTGGGTGCCGTTGAGGGTCTGGCAGCCCGCCTTGAGGTCGGCGCCCGACTTGGCGTCCTTGACCGGGGCGGACAGGCAGATCGGCACCCCGCCCAGCGAGTTCACGATGTCGACCACCCCGGTGAAGCCGACCTCGGTGTAGTGGTCCAGATGGATGCCGGTGGTCGTCTCCACCGTCTTCACCAGCAGTTGCGGGCCGCCGGCCGCGAAGGCGGCGTTGATCTTGTCCTTGTGGGCGGAGTGCGCGGTGCCTCGGCTGTCGGTGTAGCCGGGGACGGTGACGTAGGAATCGCGCGGGATGCTCATCAGCACCGGGCCGTTGGCGCCCTTGTGCAGCACCATGACGGTGTCGGTGTTGACCCCGGTGTCGGAGCCGACGTGCAGCTCCTGCTGCTGACGGGCGGTCAGCCCGGCCCGGCTGTCCGAGCCGACGATCAGCCAGTTGGTGCCGGGCCCGTTCGCCGGGCGCCCGCTGTAGTCGGTGATCGCGGACACCTTGGCGAGCTTGCCGTCGGCCCAGATCCAGGTGGCGGCCACGAGCAGCAGCAACAGCGCGACCAGCACGGCCAGCAGGAGCAGCAGCGACTTCCAACGGCTGCGCCGGCGCTTGGGCTTCCCCGCGGGCCCCTGGCCGGGCTCCTGGCCGGATCCCTGCCCTGATCCGTGTTCAGGCCCCCGTTCAGCCCTCCTACCGCGCCGGCCGGCCCGGTAGGCGCCGCCGGCCGAGGGGTCGGCCTGCTCCTCGGGCACCCCGCCGAGCCTGGCGGCCTGCGCCCGCGGCGACAGCTCGGGCGGCAGGGGTTCCTCGGGGCCGGTCATGGTCCGATCATCGGCTCCACCGGGCGGAAAGCGAACGGGGCGCACGGCGGCGGGCCGGAAATTGGCCCGTCCGCCGTACGCCCCGCTCGCTTTCCGACGGTCCGCCGTGCGCCCCCTGCGCCCCCTGCGGTGTCGCCGGGGTGGGCCCGAGGCCGGTCAGCTGGAGAAGGTCGGCACGGTGCTGTCGTTCTTGAAGGCGTTGAAGACCTGCTCCGCCTCGTTCATGTTCCACTTCACCGCGTCCCCGTCGGACGCGGTGGGGTAGTTGGCGTTGGCGATCGGCACGGTGATGGTCTTGCCCTTGCCGCTCTGGACGTCCTTCATCGCGAAGAACATCGAGCCCAGGTCGGTGAGGCCGGTGTTGTTGTCCACGGTCAGCAGCGACAGGCCGCTGTCCAGGGTCGGGTAGAGGGTGAACGGGTTCAGCAGGGTGCCCGCCGAGGTCGCCTTGTGCGACAGCGCCGACAGGAACTGCTGCTGGTGCTTCATCCGGGCCAGGTCCTGGCTGGCCTCCTGGTGCCGCTCGCGGACGAAGGCCAGCGACTGGGCGCCGTTCAGGGTCTGGCAGCCGGCCTTGAGGTTGGCGCCCGAGGCCTTGTCGACGATCGCCTTGTCCAGGCACATGTCGATGCCGCCGAGGTCGTTGACCACATTGACGAAGCCGGAGAAGCCGATCTCGGCGTAGTGGTCGATGTGGATGCCGGTGTTGTACTCCAGCGTCTGCACCATCAGCGTGCCGCCGCCCTCGGCGTAGGCGGCGTTGATCTTGTGCTTGGCGGAGCTGTGCTTGACGCCCTTGCTGTCGGTCCAGGCGGGGATGGTGACGTAGGAGTCGCGCGGGATGCTCATCAGCGTGTTCCCGTTGGACCCGCTGTGCAGGATCATCATCGAGTCGGTGCGCGCACCGGTGTCGTACCCGGTGTGCAGCGCCTGCTGCTGCGCCTTGCTCAGGCCCTCCCGGCTGTCCGAGCCGATGATCAGCCAGTTGGTGCCCTTGCCGGCGGCCGGGCGGCCCGCGTAGTCGACCAGCACATTGCTGTGGTTGAGCTTGGAGTCGGCCCAGAAGTAGGTGCCGACGCTCACCACCAGCAGCACCAGCACCAGCGTGAACAGGCTGAAGCGGATCTTGCGGCTGCGGGACCACTTGCGCCGCCCGGGTCCGGTCCCGGCCCCGTTGCCGCCGCCGGGTCCGCCGGGGCCGCTCGGCCGGGTGCCGCGGCCGGGGCCGCGCGGGTCCAGCTCCGGCGGCAGCCCGCCGGCGGGCGAGCCCTGCTGCGGCACCGGACGGCCCCCCACCTGCTGCCCGGAGCGCCGGCCGGCACCCGGACCGCGCGGGTTGAGCTCGGGCGGCAGCGGCTGCCGGCCCTGGTCGTAGCCGCCCTGGCCCTGGCCGCGCGAGCCCTGGCCGCCCTGGCCGTACCCGCTCTGGCCGTACCCGCTCTGGCCCTGGCCACCCTGGCCCGGCCTACTGGTGCGGGTCTCCCATCCGCTGATGTCGCCGCCGCCGGCGTTCCGGCGTGCGCTGGACCCGTTGTCCCACCCGTCGTGCGTCGTCATACGCCCGAGGATGCCCTGTTTTTCTGTCTGTCAGGTACGGAGAAGGCCGCCTCGGGCAGGCTGTAGCCGTTTTGATGCATCGCGGTGAAGGCCCCGTGGCGGTGTCCCGGCGATCAGGTGCAGATGACGTCGTCGCCCCGGGTCGCGGCGATCGGCGGGGCTTTGGCGGGGCTGCTGCCGCTGGGAGCAGGGGTGCTCGCGGCGGGGACGGGGGCCGGCGCCTTCACCTTGGCGACTCCGGTGAAATCCTTACCCAGAACCACCTGCAGGGTGTCGCCCAGCTGCGGCACCGCCACCAGCTGGGCCCCGGGCAGGGCGGCGGCCAGCGTCCTCACCGACTCGTCCCAGCGGGGGTCGTAGCGGATCACGGTCCGCGCCGCGGTGTCCGGGCCGGCGGCGTTGCTGGCGTAGCCGCTGGTCGCGAACCCGTCGGCGCGCAGCAGCAGGTCGGCCCTGGCGCCCAGCCCGGTGACCCCGGAGCCGTTCTGCACCTGCACCCGTACCTGCCCCGGTGCGACCCGCACCTGGACCGGCGCCTTCCCGGCGGCGGCGCTGCCGCGCGCCGAGGGCGAGGGCGAGGCCGACGGTTTGCGCGCGGGCGGCGTCAGCGGCCGGTCCGCACGCAGCGCGGCGAACAGTTCGGCGGCCCGCGGCTTGTCCCACAGCACGGTGGAGCCCCAGCCGGGGACCTGGTGGTCGAGGTCCGACAGCGGCACGGTCGCGAAGGAGGCCGAGGAGGGCCGCAGGTCCTTCATCCGGGTGGCCAGCGCCAGCAGGTCCTTGCCGCTGAGCCCCTCGTCGGCCTTGACCGAACCCAGCACCGTGGAGAGCACCCGCTGCAGCCTGAGCGGGTTGAGCAGCGTCCCCGACCCGGTCGCCTGCTCGATGACCTGGGCGACGAACTTCTGCTGGCGCTGCATCCGCCCCAGGTCCGCGGTGGGGTCCACATAGCGTGCGCGGACGTACTTCAGCGCGGTCGCCCCGTCCAGCCTGGTAGTCCCGGCCGGGAGGTCCAGCCCCGACTTGGGGTCGTGCAGCGGCCGGTCCGTGCACACCGGGACGCCGCCCAGGGCGTCGACGGTGCTGACGAAGCTGAGGAAGTTGAGCTGCAGGTAGTGGTCGATGCGCAGGCCGGTGGCCTGTTCGACGGTGGCCACGGTCAGCGGGGGCCCGCCCATGCCGTAGGCGGCGTTGATCTTGCCCATGGAGTCCGGGACCGCCTGCCGGGTCGCCAGGTCCTGGTGGGCCGGGATGTCGACAAAGCTGTCGCGCGGGATGCTGACCACGCTGGCCCCCTCCCCGGAGGCGGACAGGTGCACCAGCATCATGGTGTCGGTGCAGTGGCAGGACTCCCCGCCGGCGTGCAGCGACTGCAGGGTCCGCTGGGGTACGCCGTCCCGGTCGTCGGTGCCCACGACCAGGATGTTCGTCGCGGCGTCGTCGGCCGGCCGGTGGCTGAGGCCGCCGAAGACGTTCACCCTGCCGATGGAGTCGCCCACGCCGCTGACCACGGCCCGGCCGATCCCGCTGGTGGCCAGCACCGCGCAGGACAGCGCCGCGGCGGTCCAGAGTACCCGGCGCCGCAGCGGCGAGGCGGGTGGCGGAGCTGGTTTCCGGGGCTCGGCAGGCATCCTTCGGATCGTAGGACGAGGTGGGCGCGGCACCGCGGAGCACCGCCGGGGTGTCGCGACTGTCACTCCGTCAGGTGGTCCTGCGGTGCCTGCGGCAGGGCTGTGCCGCAGCCCGTTCGGCGGTGGACGGCACCCACCGGTACGGTGGCCGCATATGAACGCCAATGCCGCCTCCAGCGCCTCCGGGGCGCAGCCGCTGCCGCCCGTCTCGGTGATCATGCCGGTGCTCGACGAGTCCCGGCACCTGCGTGACGCCGTCGGGCAGATCCTGGCCCAGGACTACCCCGCCCCACTCGAGGTGGTGATCGCCCTCGGCCCCTCGAAGGACGACACCGACCGGATCGCGGCCGAGCTGGTGGCCGAGACGGCGGGCAGCGACCGCGAGGTGCGGACCGTCCCCAACCCCGGCGGCCGTACCCCCGCGGCGCTCAACGCCGCGATCCGCGGCTCCCGCTTCCCGGTGGTGGTCCGGGTCGACGGCCACGGGCTGCTCACCCCCGGGTACATCGCCACCGCGGTCCGGCTGCTGGACACCACCGGCGCGGTCAACGTCGGCGGGATCATGCACGCCGAGGGCGAGACGGAGTGGGAGAAGGCCGTCGCCGCCGCGATGACCTCCCGGATCGGGGTCGGCAACGCGGCCTTCCACACCGGCGGCGAGGCGGCCCCGGCCGACACCGTCTACCTCGGGGTGTTCCGCCGCGAGGTACTGGAGCAGCTCGGCGGCTACAACGAGGAGTTCCTCCGCGCCCAGGACTGGGAGCTGAACTACCGGATCCGCCAGGACGGCGGCCTGATCTGGTTCACCCCCGAGCTCAGGGTCACCTACCGGCCGCGCCCCAGCATGCGGGCGCTGGCCCGGCAGTACCGGGACTACGGCCGCTGGCGCCGGGTGGTGTCCCGGTACCACAAGGGCTCGGTGAACCTGCGCTACCTGGCGCCGCCGGCCGCGGTCCTGGCCGTGGGCCTCGGCCTGGTCGGCGGGGTGCTGCTGCACCCGCTGCTGTTCGTGGCCCCGGGCGGCTACGCGGCGGCGATCCTGCTGGGCTCGCTGCGCGAGGGCCGCGGCCTCTCCTTCGCCGCCCGGGTCCGGCTTCCGCTGGCGCTGGCCACCATGCACATGTCCTGGGGCTGGGGCTTCCTGACCAGCCCCCGGTCGCTGGCCCGCCGCGTCATCGCCAGCACCGTCCCGGTGGCCGGCGCGGTCGACCGGGACGGCGCGCCGGCGCGCTGAGGCGCCGGCGGACGGTCCGTCAGAGCTTCGGCTGCGACGGGGGAGTGCTGCCCTTCCACTGGTAGTTGGGCATCACGTTCATGCAGCCGCTGTTGTCGTCGGCGTTCTTGGCGTGCGAGTCCTTCGGTACCGAGCCCTGCTTGGGCAGCGTGGTGCGGAAGTCGGCGCCGCTGGGCCAGTCCAGGCCGATGTCCAGGGTGATCCCGGTGGCGTCGGCCGACTGCTTCACCGCCGCGGCGGTAAGGTGCAGTGCCGTCGCGACCTCCGCGGCCTGGGCCTGCAGGGCGGCGGGGTAGGTCAGCGTGCTGGTCTTGGCCGCGGTGGCCGGGCTGCTGCCGGTCTTCGACCCGGTGAAACCCAGCGCCTTGAGCGAGGCCACCATGCCGGAGGCACGGTTGTCGAACTGGCCGGCGCTGGCGTTGACCACGGTGACCGGGAAGCTGCCCTTGGCGGGCGGCGGGGTCGCGCTCCTGGACGCGGACGGTGACGCCGACGCGGACGGTGCGGTCGAAGGGTTCGCCGAGGCCGAGGCGGAGGAGGCCGCGGTCGGCTCGGTGGTCAGCGGGATGTCGTTGGCGATCATCGAGAAGAGGTGCTGGGCCGCGCCGGGCTCGGGCACCAGCCAGGCGGTGGGGTTCTTCGGGTCCGCGACGTACGGCATGGTCACCGACTCGATCCGGTCCGTCTTCACCCCCTTGAGCTGGTCCGCCAGCCCGATCAGCTTGGGAACGCTTTTGAGGTTGTCCGAGAAGACGATGCTCTTGATCGCACTGTTCGCCAGGCTCAGCATCTTGCCCGGGTCGGTCACCGTTCCGTTCGAACGCAGGGTCCGGATCAGCGAGTTGAGGTACATGTGCTGGGCGTCGGCGCGACCGATGTCGCTGCCGTCCGGGGCGAAGGCGTGCCGGGTGCGCAGCCACTCCAGCGACTGCAGGGAGTTGAGCACGATGTGCTTGCCCGCGGCCAGGATCAGGTGGGAACCCTCGTCGTGCCGGCCGGTCTTGTCGGTGTAGACGTAGTTGTCGTCGATGTTCTGGTTGAGGCAGACCGGCACGCCGCCGACGGCGCCGGCCATGGCCACCACGCCGCTGAAGTCGATGGTCATCGTGTCGGTGATGGAGATGCCGGTCAGCGCCTCCACCGCGGCCTCGGTGCAGCCCGCACCGCCGCGGCCGAAGCTGGAGTTGATGATGTAGTGGATGGGCGTGTACTTGGTGCCGTTGACGGCCGTGCACGCGGGTATCTCCATGTCGGTGTCACGGGGGATGCTCAGCATGGACGCGTTGCTGCGGTCGGCGGAGACATGCAGGATGATCTCCACGTCCGCGTTGCCGGGGCCGCTGTCCGCACAGGACCCGCCGAGCGCGCAGTCCTCCGGCTTGTCCCTGGTGTCCGTGCCGATCAGCAGGATGTTCAGCGCGCTGTGGCCGTTGGCGTCCGTCTTCGGCGGCGGCAGCTTGTGGTCCCCGGCGAAGTGGCTGGTCCTGATGTTGCTGTTCAGGTACGACACATAGGCGTAGGCGCCCCCCGCGCCCAGCACCAGTACCCCGGCGGTTCCGAAAGCGGTGTACTTCGCTATTCGCTTCCCGCGCGGGGGCTTCTTGCGGCGACTGCTTTTCGCGGCCTTTCGGGCGGCCGCGCGGCCCTGGAACGCGGTCGATGATTCGTCTTCGTACGGCAAAGGCAGTTCGCCCCCCGGTGAGTCTCCGGGGCCGCCGCCACCCCCGAGGCGCGACCCGGCGGCCGCCTTCTCCCCTGCGCGCCGCCTGCCCGGACTATATCCATTCGAGACCGTCCGTACATCACCGAGTGTTCTTCCCTGCCAAATTCACAACCATGAGGAAAAAGGAGCTACCGGGACATTAGCGGCGCATTTCGTCACCAAGCGTAAACAGGGTTCACCTTTGCGCATTTGCTCTCGTCCCCGCTCTGCAGCGCCGCAGTGGTCGGCACCGCGCCGGGCGAAGGCGTCGCCACGGTCGGGAAGACCCTTCCGGAGGGCCAGTCGGAGCCCACCACCAGCAGCGGGCGCGGGGTGCCGGCCTGCTCCTGCAGGTCCGCGGCGGGCAGGTGCAGGGCCTCGGCGACGAGCCGGGCCCCGGCCGCGTCGTCGGGGGCGTAGCTGAGGGTGGTGGTGCGCTGGTGGGCGGGGGCGTTGAGGCCGTTGCGGGTGCGGGTGAAGCCATCGGCGCGCAGCGCCGAGGTGAGAGCGGTGGCCCGTCCGGCGATGCCGCTGCCGTTCTGCACGGTGAGGCGCACCTCGGCGGGGGCCGCCGCTGCGGCCGGGGCGGTCGGCGCGGAACCCGACGGGGCCGGGGCCGCCCCCGATGCCGAGGCGGAGGGGGAGCCGGCGGCCGGGGCGGCCGGCTTCCCGTGGGAGTCCAGCGGGATGTCGCCGCGCACCATCGAGAACAGCCGCTCCGCGTCGCCCGGCATCGGGATCACCCAGGACTTGGGGTTGCTCGGGTCCTCCGCGTACGGCATGGTCACCGTGGTCAGCCGGTCCGGCTGGAGCCCCTTCAGCTGGTCGGCGAGCCCGGCCAGCCTGCCCACGCTGTCCAGGCCGTCGTCCACGGTCAGCGCCTTGGTCGCGGCGTCGGCCAGGGACAGGATCCGGCCCGGGTCGGTGAGCGTCCCGGCCGAGCGCAGCCGGCGCAGCATCGAGGTCAGGTACATGTGCTGGACCTGGGTCCGGTACAGGTCGCTGCCGTCCCCGAAGCCGTGCCGGGTGCGCAGCCACTCCAGTGCCTGGACGCCCTTGACCACATGGGTGCCCCTGCTCAGCCGCAGGTGCGAATAGGGGTCGTCGACATTGCCCTGGGTGCAGACCGGCACCCCGCCCACCGCGTCGGCCATGCTCACCACGCCGCCGAAGTCGACCATCATGTAGTGGTCGATGTGAATGCCCGTCAGCTGGTGCCAGGTGTACACGGTGCAGCCGGGTCCGCCGTGCGACAGGCTGTCGGTGATCTGCTCGTGCGGCGACTCCGGATAGGACTTCCCGGTCGCCGGATCGGTGCAGGCCGGGATGTCGACCATGGTGTCGCGCGGAATGCTGATCAGCGAGGCGTTGCTGCGGTCCGCCGAGACATGCAGCAGGATCTCCACGTCGGCGTGGACCGGGCCGCCCACACTGGCCCTGGCCCCGCCCAGGGAGAGGTCCGCGGCGGTGTCCCGGGTGTCCGATCCGATCATCAGGATGTTCAGCGCGCTGTGCCCGCCGGCGTCCTCGGACGTGCTGCCCTGGTCGCCGAAGCTGAGCGCGCCGTGCTTGATGTTGCTGTCCAGGTACTGCACATAGCCCCAGGCGCAACCCGCGCCGATGAGCAGCAGCAGGGCGCAGCCCAGCGCGATCCGGCGGATCCGTAGCTGCGGTCGCCCGGCCGGCTCGTTCCTGCGTCGCCGCCCCGGGGGCTCGGCCTTGCGGCGTCGGGTGCTGGTCCGGTTGCTGCCGGGCTGGTTGCTGCTCATCGGCGGTGGCCTGCCTTCGTGCGTCTCGGGCGTCTGCGCCCGGTGCGCACCGGGCTAATGGCTGCCGCAGGCCGCCGTCGTCGAGGTGCCGGCAGCGGCCGCGGGGGTGGGAGCCGCGAACGGCTTGCCTATGCCGTGGAAGTCCTGACCCAGGGTCAGCACCATGGGGTCGCGCAGCCCGGTGGTCTTCCCGTCGCCGTGCAGGGCGGACGCGGGCAGGCCCATCGCCGCGGCCACGGTGCGGGCCTGGCTGATGTGGTCGGGCGCGTACACCAGGGAGGTGCTCGCGGTCCTGTCCGCCGGGCCGCCGTTGCTGGTGCGCAGCCACTTCTCGGTGTTCTGCATCCAGCTGAGCACCGACTCGGCCGCGCCCAGGGTGCCGCTGCCGTTCAGCACGGTCACCCGGGTGTCCAGCGGGGCGGCCTTCGCGCCGGCCAGGAAGCTGCCGGAGACGGCGGGTTCGGGCACGGGGACGGCAGCCCTGGTCGGCGCCGCGGAGCAACTGGCGCTCGGGCTCGCGGCGGCGCTCCCGGTCGACGCGGCCTGGGCGGAGCCGCCGTGGGCGCTCTCGACCAGGACGTAGATGCAGCCTCCGCCGACGAGCAGCAGGAAGCCGGCGACCCCGGCCAGCCAGGGCCCGCCCCGGGCCTGCTGCCGCCGCCGGGCGGCCCGGCGGGGCGGACGCGGTTCCGCCGCCGGAGTCCGAGCCGGTGCCGGCCTCGACGCGGGCGTCGAGTCGGGCGTGGACCCGGGTGTGGGCCAGGGGGCCGCCGCGGGGTGCCGCGGCGTCCGGTCCTGTGCCGGTCGCGGCGGTGCGGGCGGGGGCGGCTCGCCGGGCAGCCGCATCCGGTACTCCCCGGTCACCGGATCGAGGACCCAGAGGTCGGCAGGATCGACGGCTTCGACGCCGTCGAAGCCGGGATCCGCTCCCGTCCCATGGCCCCTCTGCACCCGCCGCTCCGCTCTCCTCAGCATGCGTCTGAGTCGGCCACACTAGCCGGTCTGCTCATGAGGCAGGTGCGGAGGGCGGTGGGGGAGGTCAGGATGATGCGCAGATGTCCTGGTTTGCGGTGCGTCCGCTGAAGGTCGGCCCCGGAGCGGGCGTGGGAGCGGCCGCGGCCGAACTGCTCGCGGCCGACCCCACCGCCCCGGCCGCGGCGGTGGACGCCGACGCGGGCGCCGACGTGGAAGCGGCGGTGGACGGAGACGTGGACGGAGACGTGGACGGAGACGTAAACGGCGTCCGGGACGGCGATGCGGCGGGGGAGGCTCCGCCGGCCGCGCCGGAGACCTGTACCGGTTCGTCGTTCCTTATCCGGGTGAACAGCTCGTTCGCCTCGGGCTGCTGGAACTGGTCCCGGTTGGTGTCGTAGACGTACGGCTCCCGGGGCGCGGTGAGCAGTACCAGCTTGTCACTGGGCAGGTCCTTCAGGCTGGTCGCCAGGTCGTAGAGCTTGCCCACGCTGTTCAGCCCGGGGTCCACGGTGATGGCCGAGGTGGCCGCGTCCAGCAGCGGGTACAGCTTGGTGGGGTTGAAGAGCACCCCGTTGCTCTCCACCTTCTGCACCAGCGAGGAGAGGAACTGCTGCTGACGGCCCATCCGCTCGGTGTCGCTGCCGTCGCCGAGGGTCTCCCTGGCCCGGACGAAGCCCAGTGCCTGGTTCCCGTTGATGGTCTGCCGTCCGGCGGGCAGTACCAGGTGCGAGTCGGGGTCGTCGACCGGCTTCGCCAGGCAGACCTGGACCCCGCCGACGGCGTTGACCATGTTCTTGAAGCCGTTGAAGTCGACCACCATGAAGTGGTCGATCCGGATCTGGGTGAGGTTCTCCAGGGTGCGGATGGTGCAGGCGGTGCCGCCGAACTCGAACGCCCAGTTGAACTGGGCGAACTGGGCCTTGGTGTGGCTGCCGTCGGACAGCTGGCAGGCGGGGATCTGCACCATGGCGTCGCGCGGGATGCTCATCGCGACCGCGCTCTTACGATCCTTGGACAGGTGCAGCAGGATCGTGGTGTCCGACCTGGCGGTGCCGTTGGGGTCGCCGTAGGCGCTGTTGGCGCCGTCGCGGCTGTCGGAGCCGATGATCAGTATGTTCTCGGCGTCGTAGGCGATCGGGACCACGCTGGGGCGCAGGGCCGGCGGCCCGAGCAGCTTCTCGGTGGTGGTGTCGGTGTGGATGTTGTGGTTGAGCTTGCGGTAGCCGAGCCACACCGTCACCGAGGCGCCGACCAGCACCAGGCCGAGGCCCAGCGCCACCCAGCGGATGATCCGCCAGCGGCGGCGGCGGTACTGCGGGAACACCGGGGCGCCGTCGTCCGGCGCGGAGCCGGTGCCGTCACCGGAGTCGTCGGCGGGGCCGTCGGCGGGGTCGTCAGCGGAAGAGGAAGGATTCTGCTTCTGCTCGTCCCCAGTTCCCTCGGGCACCGGTGATCCACCCCCATGCATGACCGTCGCTGCCAGGCGACTGTGAAGAACGTGTGTTCACCTGTCAGACGCGCGAACGCCGCAGGTAGTTGCACAGATTCCCCATGGATGGCACGGAAGCCGCAGGGCACGTCCCAGACGTCGCCGCACGTGCTCCGGAAGAGCGGCTACCCGGCGCCGAATGGTCCACACATGTCGGATTGACGGTCAGTTGACCCGGTGCGTCACCCGCTCCGAGGCCATCCGCTGTTCGAGCGCCTCCTCCGCCAGCTTCTCGCTGTTGCGGCAGAGGACCACCGAGCCGCCTGCGGCCAACGGCGCCAGCAGCCCGCCGCCGAGCCCGGCCCAGTCGTCGAAGGAGAGCGTGCTCAGCACCCGGTCGCCCGGGCCCACCTCCAGCCGGGCGGCCTGCTCGGCGGCCAGCGACACCACCTGCGCCCCGGTCAGCTGCTCGCCGTCGATCACCAGGGCCGGCCGGTCCGGATCCACCGGCGCGTAGGGGACGAAACGGTCGCCCTGGGCCGGCACCTCGGCCGCGTAGTCCAGGAAACCCGTCGGCAGTTCGGGGAAGCGCCCGCCCAGCGGGCGCAGCGCGAGCGCCACCCGGTCACCGGGGCAGGCCAGCGCCTGCTCCAGGGTGTCGGGGCCGCTCACGACCAGCGACGCCTCGGCCGGATCGCCGCCCGGCAGCACCGTCAGCCCCACCGACCAGCAGGCGAACAGCCAGATGGCGGTCTGCCAGTGTGCGGGCAGCAGCAGCGCCGCGCGGTCGTCCGGAGCCGCGGCGAGATCGTCCTGCAGCAGATTGGCGGTCTTCGCCACCCAGTTGTCGAAGGTCTTGACGGAGAGTTCGACTCTCTCGCCGGTCGCGTCGTCGTAGTAGGTGATCAGTGGACGGGCAGGGTCGGTCGCGAGGGCGGAGCGCAGCAGATCGGCGGGGGTCTCTGCGCCGCTGAGGGGTGTCTGGCTCATGGTGTGCTCAGCCTATGCCCTGGGGATCGTGAGATTGCGACCCCATCCAGCACCGGACGGAGAAACCCGGTCAGGAAACGACAAGCGGCTTCAGCCGCAGAACTCACGTCCGCACCGCTGCCCCACCCCGTACCCTGGCGGGATGCGTACGGACGAGGCGGCTGAGGCCCAGCGGGTCTGGCGTCCTGAGGGGGCGCTCGATGTCGCCGGCACGCTGGGGGTGCTCAGGTTCGGTCCGCGCGACCCCGCCTTCCGCCGCACTCCGGACGGCGCGTTCTGGCGCTGCTCGCGCACCCCCGGCGGTCTCGGCACGCTGCGGCTGGCCGGCACCCCGGCCGCGGTCGAGGCCAGGGCCTGGGGCCCCGGCGCCGACTGGCTGCTCGACCGGCTGCCGGCGCTGCTCGGCGCCGAGGACGACCCGTCCGGCTTCGACCACTGCGGCAACGCGCTGCTCCGTGACGCGCACCGGCGCAACCCCGGGCTCAGGATCGGCCGGACCGGCCTGGTCATGGAGTCCCTGGTGCCCGCGATCCTCGGCCAGCGGGTCACCGTCGGCGAGGCCCACGACGCCTGGCGCACCCTGCTGCTGCACCACGGCGCGGCCGCGCCGGGTCCGGCGCCGGCCGGGATGCGGATCGTGCCGTCGGCCCGCGACTGGGCCATGGTCCCGTCCTGGGAGTGGCACCGCGCGGGCGTGGACGGCAAACGCTCCGCGGCGGTGGTCCGCGCCGCGAGGCTGGCCGCCCGCCTCGAACGCGCTTCGGTGCTGCCGACCCCCGAGGCCACCGCGCTGCTCACCTCGGTCCCCGGCATCGGCGTCTGGACCGTGGCCGAGACCCTGCAGCGCAGCAACGGCGACGCCGACGCGGTCACCGTCGGCGACCTGCACCTCCCCAACACCGTCGGCTGGGCCCTGGCCGGGCGCGAACGCAGCGACGACGCAGTGATGCTCGAACTGCTGGAGCCCTACCGGGGGCACCGCCACCGCGTCTGCCGCCTCCTCCGCACCACGCGCCTGCGCGCGCCCCGGCATGCGCCGCGTTATGCGCCGATCGATTACCGCGGGTTCTAAGGTGCGGCTTGTGCTTGGTTTGTCGCGCAGTTCCCCGCGCCCCTGGGGGGCTGCAACTGACCCACCGTGAGCAAGTGGCACCTACCCGGGGGCGCGGGGAACTGCGCGACCAGCCAACTATGGTCCGCAGTGAACAACCCGCAAGAAGGCTTCAGCGCACCTCGATGAACGCCCCCGCGTCCCGCGCTGCACGATCGGGCGCCGCCTCCGCGGGGTGTCCGACGGCGACCGCCCCCATCGGGTCCCACCCGCCCGGCAGCGCCAGCGTCTCCCGCACCACGTCCCGACAGAACATCGTCGAGGACACCCACGCCGTCCCCAGCCCCTCCCCGGCCAGCGTGACCAGCAGATTCTGCACCGCGGCGCCCATCGCCACCACGAACATCTCCCGCTCCGCGGCCGCCCTCCCGGGGTCCGGGTAGTCGTGCGAGCCGTTCATCACCAGACAGGGCACCACCAGGTACGGCGCGTTGCGCAGCACATCACCCCGGCGCACCCGCGCCGCCACCCGCTCCTCGGTCCAGCCGTCGAGCTCCCGCAGATCGCGGTTCCACGCGGCGAGCATCGCGTCCAGCAAGCGGGTCCGCACCTCCGCGCTCTCCAGCAGCACGAACCGCCACGGCGTGGTGTGGTGCGGCGCCGGCGCGGTGACCGCCGCCGCGACCGCCCGCCGCACTGCCGCGCCGTCCACCGGCTCCGAGGTGAACCGGCGCACGGTACGGCGCCCGACCACGGCCTCGCGGACCGCCTCCGACGTGCCTAGCCGGAACATGTCCTCGGCCGCACTGCGGATCATCGGCCGCACCCCGGCGCCGTCCTGCTCGGTCACCAGCCGTCCCAGGCCCCGCACCACGGCCACCGGCAGGCCGCCGGCCTTGCCCTTGACCAGATCCCCGGCGGCCGCCAGCTCGTCGGCGGTCGCGGTGACCGTCATCGACAGCTCGTTGCCGTGCGAGTCCAGCCGCCCCCGGTGGTCCTCCAGTGCGTCGATCCCGGCCGCGCCGATCGCCACGTCGGTCAGTCCGTTGCGCCAGGGCCGTCCGAAGGTGTCGGTGACCAGCACCGCCACCCGACGACCCGTCAGTTCGCCGAGCCGCTTGCGCAGAGCCCGGGCCGAGGCGTCCGAGTCCTCCGGCAGCAGCAGCACGGTCCCGGCCGGGGTGTTCGACGCGTCCACCCCCGCCGCGGCCATCACCATGCCCTGCCGGTTCTCCACGATCCTGGTCCGGCCGCGCCGGGCGACCACCCGTACCGTCTCGGCGTCGATGGCGGCCTCGCGGTCGTCGGCCCGGACCACCCGGCCCTCCGCCTTGCTGACCACCTTGGAGGTCACCAGCAGCACATCGCCGTCCCGCAGGGTGTCGCCCACCGCCGCGGCCAGCAGCTCGCCCAGGTCGTCGCCGGGGACGACCTCCGGCAGCCCCGGCACCGCCCACACCTGCAGAGTCGCCGCCTGATGCTCCGCCGCCTGATGCTCCGCCACCGGAAGCCCCGCCGCCTGATGCCCCGTCACTCGCCCCGCACCGCCTCCGCGAACGCCAGCGCCTCCCGCGCCATCGCCGCGCTCGCGTCCACGTCGGTCATCCACAGCGGCACCGCCCGGCACGGAATCCCGGCCGCCTCGACCTCGGCCACCGCCCCGGCGTCCGACCCGTCCACCAGCCAACCGTCCAGCAGATCACTGCCGTAGTGCTTGGCCACGGCCGAAGCCGAGGTCTCCACCCCCACGGCCTCCAGCACCTTGTCCGCCATCCCGCGCACCGGCGCCCCGCCGATGATCGGCGAGAGCCCGATCACCGGGGCCCGCGCAGCCACCAGGGCCTGCCGGATGCCGGGCACCGCCAGGATCGTGCCCACGCTCACCACCGGGTTGGACGGCGGCAGCAGGATCACGTCCGCCTCGGCGATCGCCTCCAGCACCCCCGGCGCCGGCTTGGCCGTCTCCGCGCCGACCGGGATGATCGCGAAGGCGGGCACGGTGGCATGGTGCTTCACCCAGTACTCCTGGAAGTGCACCGCCTTCCGCTCCCCCTCGACCTCGGTGAGCACATGCGTCTCGACCCGGTCGTCCGACATCGGGATCAGCCGCACCCCCGGCTGCCACCGGTCGCACAGCGCCTCGGTGACGGCGCTCAGCGGATACCCGGCGGCCAGCATCTGGGTGCGCACGATATGGGTGGCGAAGTCCTTGTCGCCGAGGCCGAACCACTCCGGGCCGACCCCGTAGGCCTTCAACTCGGCCTTGACGGAGAAGGACTCCTCGGCCCGGCCCCAGCCCTGCTCCTCGTGGATGCCGCCGCCGAGGGTGTACATCACGGTGTCCAGGTCGGGGCACACCTTCAGTCCGAACAGATGGATGTCGTCACCGGTGTTGCCGACGACGGTGATCTCCCCTCCCTCGACCGCCTGCTTCAGCCCGCGCAGAAAGCGCGCGCCCCCGATTCCTCCGGCCAGTACCACGATGCGCATGGCGCCCATCCTCGCAGGTACCTCTGACGATCCCCTTACGTGACCCCGTGGCACGCCCCGCGACGGCCGTCCGCGCCCTAACGTCCACGGTATGGATGTCCTCCTCACCGGCGGCGCCGGCTTCATCGGGTCCGCCGTGGCCACCGCACTCAGCTCGGCCGGCCACACCGTCCGCGTCCTGGACGCGCTGCTGCCCGCCGTCCATCCCCACCAGGAGCCGCCGCCGTTCCCCGACGGCGTCGAGTTCGTGCACGGCGACGTCCGCGACCGGGAGACAGTGGAGCGCGCGCTGCACGGGATGCAGGCGGTCTGCCACCAGGCCGCCATGGTCGGGCTCGGCCTGGACTTCGACGACGCCCCCGACTACGCCGGCTGCAACGACCTGGGCACCGCGGTGCTGCTGTCCGCGATGGCCCGGGCCAGGGTGGCCCGGCTCGCCCTGGCCAGCTCCATGGTCGTCTACGGTGAGGGCCGCTACCGCTGCGCCGAGCACGGCGAGGTCGTCCCGGGGCCGCGCCGCCCGGCCGACCTGGACGCCGGTCGCTTCGAACCGCCCTGCCCGCGCTGCGGCGCGGCCCTCAGCCCGGACCTGGTGGACGAGTCCGCGGCCGCCGACCCCCGCAACGTCTATGCCGCGACCAAGCTGGCGCAGGAGCACCTGGCCTCGGCCTGGGCCCGGGCCACGGCCGGCCGGGTGTTCGCGCTGCGGTACCACAACGTCTACGGCCCCAACATGCCGCGGGACACCCCCTATGCGGGCGTGGCCTCGCTGTTCCGTTCCGCGCTGGCCCGGGGTGAGGCGCCCAGGGTCTTCGAGGACGGCGCCCAGCGCAGGGACTTCGTCCATGTCACCGACGTGGCGTCGGCCAACCTCGCGGCGGTCGGCGCACTGTCCGAGCAGCCGCCGGGGCACTTCCGCGCCTACAACGTCGGCAGCGGCACCGTGCACACCATCGCCGACATGGCCGCCGCCCTGGCCGTCGGCGGCCCGGCGCCGACCGTCACCGGCCAGTACCGGCTCGGCGACGTGCGGCACATCACCGCCGACTCGCGACGGCTGCGCGAGGAGCTGGACTGGCGGCCCCAGGTCCCCTTCGCCACCGGCATGCGGGAGTTCGCCACCGCCCCGCTGCGGCACTGAACGTCCGGCACTGCGATGGGTGCGGGTGCGCCGACGGCCGTCAGATCCCGGCGGGCAGGGCGATCTCGAAGCAGCAGCCGCCGTGCACATTGCGGACCGACGCACGCCCGGCGTGCGCCTCCACGATCCCGCGCACGATGGCCAGCCCGAGCCCGGCCCCGGTGTCGCCGTGGTGCTGCACGGCCCCGCCCTGCACCGTCCCGCCCCAGGGCGCGCGGGGCGTGCGCGCGCTGCCGCCGCGCCAGCCGGTCTCGAACACCCGGGCGAGGTCCTGCTCGTCGATACCGCCGCAGCCGTCGGTGACGGAGACGACGACCTCCCGCTCGTTCTGCCGCGCCGCGACCGCGACCGTGCCGTCCGCCGGGGTCGAGCGGATGGCGTTTATCAGCAGGTTGCCCAGCACCCGGGTGATCTCCCGGCTGTCCACCTCCACCGGCGCCGGGGCGACATGCCCGCCCACCAGGTGCACTCCCCGCTCCCGTGCCAGCGGATACGCGCCGGCGATGGCATCGCCGACCAGGTCGTAGACGGACACCCGGGACAGGCTCAGGGTCAGCGCCCCGGCCTGGATCCGGGAGAGCTCGAACAGGTCGTCGACCATCCCGGTGAGCCGGTCCACCTCGGTCCGCATCCGCGAGTGGTAGCGGGCCGGGTCGTCGGCGACCCCGTCCTCCAGCGCCTCGGCCATGGCCCGCAGCCCGGCCAGCGGGGTCCGCAGGTCGTGCGAGATCCAGGCGATCAGCTCGCGCCGGGAGTGCTCCAGGGCCCGCTCCCGCTGCCGGGACTCGGCCAGCCGGGCACTGGTCGCCTGCAGCTCCGTGCTCAGCGCCGACAGTTCGGAGTTCAGCGGCGCGGCGGGGGCGGTGAAGCCCTCGTCGCTGCCGACCGTGCGCGCGGCCAGCGCCAGCGCCCGGCTGCCGGAGACCACCTGCCGGCTCAGGAACGCCGCCACGATCAGCGAGACCACGCAGCCCATGCCCAGGATGATGGTGACCACGGCGTAGTCGTGCCGGTCCAGCAGCATCGCCTGGGCCACCGCGATGGTGCTCGCGGTCAGCGAGGCCGCGGTCACCAGCGCGACGGTGAACAGCGACAGCGACAGCGACCGGCGCCGCAGCAGCACCACGGCGGGCCAGCCGAGCAGTCCGGCCGAAGCCGCGCCGAGCGCGGCGTAACAGGCCATCACCAGGTAGTCGTTCACGCTGCTGCCTCCCCGGCCGGGTCGAAGCGGTACCCCACACCCCAGACCGTGGTGATCAGCCTGGGAGCGGCAGGATCATCCTCGACCTTCTCCCGAAGCCTGCGCACATGCACGGTAACTGTCGACATGTCGCCGAAGTCCCAGCCCCACACCTTGTTCATCAGTTCCTCGCGGCCGAAGGCCGTGCCAGGGTGCTGCACCAGGAAGGCCAGCAGGTCGAATTCGCGCAGGGTCAGCGTCAGCTCCCGCCCGGCCCGGTGCGCCCGCCGGGCGGACGGGTCGAGCACCAGGTCGCCGGCCCGCACCTGCGGAGCCGGCTCGGCCTCCGCGCCCCCGGCGCCGGCCGGGTTCCCGCCGGCGGGGCCGTGCGCCGCGCTCCGGCGCAGCACCGACTGGATCCGCAGCACCAGTTCCCGGGGCGAGAACGGCTTGGTGACATAGTCGTCCGCGCCCAGCTCAAGGCCGTTGATCCGGTCCTGCTCGTCCCCCTTGGCGGTCAGCATGACGATCGGTACGCCGCGCGCCCCGGGGTCGGCGCGCAGCCGTCGGCAGACCTCCAGGCCGTCGATCTCGGGCAGCATCAGATCCAGTACGACCAGGTCGGGACGGACCGCCGTGGCCTGCGCCAGCGCGGCGGCGCCGTCGGCAGCGCGCTCGACGGAGTAGCCGGCGTGGTGCAGGTAGCGGGTGACCACCTCGGCGACGGTGGGGTCGTCGTCGACGACCAGGATGCGGGAAGGGGGTACGGAAGGGGGCACGGTTCGAGAGTAGAAGGCGCTGGGCTGCAGCGATGGGGTCCGAATGGGCGGCGTAGGACTTCCGTAAGGAGCCCTTGACCTATTTGTCCACCTTTTCGCTCTTACCGTGAGCGCCATGACCAATCCTCATCAGCCACTCCGGGAAGCCGCCGTCCGGGTCGAGGTCGTGCTGCCGTGCCTCGACGAGGCGGAGGCCCTGCCCTGGGTTCTGGACCGTATGCCGCCGGGGTACCGGGCGATCGTCGTGGACAACGGTTCGAGTGACGGCTCCGCGGACCTCGCCCGCAGCCTCGGCGCCCTGGTGGTCTCCGAGCCCCGGCGCGGCTTCGGTGCCGCCTGCCACGCCGGGCTGCTGGCCGCGACCGCCGAGTTCGTCTGCTTCTGCGACTGCGACGCCTCGCTGGACCCGGCCGAGCTGCCGTCCCTGGTCGGCCCGGTCCAGGACGGGACGGCGGACCTGGTGCTGGGGCGCCGCCGTCCCACCGCGCGCGGGGCGTGGCCGCTGCACGCCCGGCTCGCCAACGCCGAGCTCGCCCGGCGGCTGCGGGCCCGCACCGGCGCGCCGCTGCACGACCTGGGGCCGATGCGCGCCGCCCGCCGGGGACGGCTGCTGGACCTGGGGCTGGGCGACCGCCGGTCCGGCTACCCGCTGGAGATGGTGTTGGCGGCCGACGCGGCCGGGATGCGGATCGCCGAGCGCGAGGTGGCCTACCGGCCCAGGTCGGGACGGTCCAAGGTCACCGGCACCGTGCGCGGAACCAGGCAGGCGGTCCAGGACATGGGCGCCCTGCTGGCGGCCCCGGCGCCGACCCTGCTGGTGCTGGCCAAGTCCCCGGTCCCGGGCCGGGTGAAGACGAGGCTCACTCCGGCCTGCACCCCCGAGCAGGCGGCCGCCCTGGCCGAGGCGGCCCTCGCCGACACCCTGGGCACACTGGGCCGGGTGCCGGCCGGCCGGCGGATCCTGGTGCTGGAGGGCGCGCCGGGGCGCTGGCTCCCCGAAGGGTGGGAGGTGCTGCCGCAGGCCGGCGGCGGCCTGGACGTGCGGCTGGCCAAGGCGTTCGCGGCGGTGTCGGGGGATGCCCCGGCACTGCTGGTGGGAATGGACACTCCGCAGCTCAGCGCCCGGACGCTGGCCGAGGCGCTGGCCCCGGCGGCCAGGGCCGGCGTGGACGCCTGGTTCGGCCCTGCGGCGGACGGCGGCTTCTGGACCCTGGGGCTGGCCCGCCCCGACGCCGAGCAGGCCCGACGGCTGCTGCTGGGCGTCCCGATGTCCACCCGGACCACCGGGGCGGTGCTCCGCGGACGGCTGGCCGCGGCCGGGCTGCACGTCGTCGACCTCCCGGTACTGACCGACGTCGACACCGTGGCGGAGGCCGCGGAGGTCGCCGAACTGGCCCCGGAGACCCGCTTCGCCGACACCTGGCGCGCCCTGGCGCCGACGGCGCTCACCTCGACGCCCGCGCTCGGGGGTACGACCCGGTGACCACGACCGCCGCCGCACCGACGCAGGCCCCGAACCCGGCCCCCACTCCCGCTCCTGCTCCCGCCCCTGCTCCCGCTCCAGCTCCCGCCCCTGCTCCCTGGTCCGCCGACCCCTTCGCCGACGCGATCCGCCGCGGCCGGGGCCCGCTCTGGCTGCGCCGTACCGACGGACACCGCTACCCCCTGGACGTGGCCCGCTGGTGCGCCGCCCCAGACGCGGCCGACCGCACCCTGCTGCGCCGCTGCCTGCACCGCGGCCTCCCGGCCATCGACCTGGGCTGCGGCCCGGGCCGTCTGGTCGCCGAGCTCCAGGCGCACGGGCTGCCCGCGCTCGGCGTCGACATCACCCGCGCCGCCGTCGCCCGCACCCGGGGCCTCGGCGGCAGCGCGCTGTGCCGGTCGGTGTTCGACCCGCTGCCGGGCGAGGGCCGCTGGGGCACGGCGCTGCTCGCCGACGGCAACCTGGGCATCGGCGGCGATCCGGCCGCGCTGCTGGCCCGGGCCGCCGACCTGCTCGGCCCCGCCGGACACCTGCTGGTCGAGGTCGAGCCGGGGGAGCTGGAGGAACGGGTGACGGTGGCCGTCGAGGACGGCTCCGGCCGCCGCGGTCCGGCCTTCCGCTGGGCCCGACTCGGCGCCGCCGCGACCCTGCGCGCGGCGGCGGACCGGTTCACCCTCGCCGACTCCTGGGCCGCAGCCGGCCGCAAGTTCCTCGCCCTGGAGCGACGGTGACCGGGCCGGCGGGCCGTCGTCGGGCCCCCGGCGCGCTCTGGACCTGGCTCTGCGCCCTCACCCTCGCCGCCCTCACCGCCGCCCTGGCCAGGACCTTCACCAGCGGAGCCACCCTCGGTCGGCTCGGCTCGCTGCACCACTGGTACCTCGCGGACGGGGCGCTGTTCGCGCTGGCGGTGTTCCTGCTGCGCCGGGTCCCGCCGCGGCGCACCGCGGCGCTGGTGCTGGCCGGCGCCGTCGCGGTCGCCCTCACCGGACTCCTCGCGCCGCCCCGGACCAGCGACGACGCCTACCGCTACCTCTGGGACGGCCAGGTGCAGGCGGCCGGGATCTCGCCGTACACCTACGCGCCGACCGCCCCGGCGCTGGCCCCGCTGCGTGCCGCCGACCCCGCGCTCTTCCCGGTCACCGGCGGCTGCCGGGGCTGGGACCTGCACCGGGCCGGGCCGGTCTGCACCCATCTCAACCGGCCCACGGTGCACACCATCTACCCGCCGGTCGCCCAGGTCTGGTTCCTCGGCCTGTACGAGGCCGGACGGCTCACCGGCGGCCACGGGGTGCGCACCGCGCAGGTCGGCGGTGCGGCGCTGGCCGTGCTGACCAGCGCCGCGCTGCTGCTGGTGCTGCGCCGCAACCGCGCGCCGCTGCACCGGGCGGCGCTCTGGGCCTGGTGCCCGGGGGTGGCGATGTGGGCGGTCAACGACGCGCACGTGGACACCCTGGGCGTGCTGCTGTCCGTCTGCGGCCTGGCCGCTGCGGCCTCTGCGACATCTGCGCCCGCTGCGGCCTCTGCGGCCGCTGCTTCGGCGGTGTACGGGCGGCGGGTCCGGGCCGGGGTGCTGCTCGGCGCGGCGGTGGCGGCCAAGCTGATCCCGGCGCTGGTGCTCCCCGGCGCGCTGGCCGGGGTGCTGCGCCGCCGGCCCTCCTGGCGCGACACGGTGGTGCCGGCCGTCGCCGCGCTCACCTTCCTGCTCTGCTACCTGCCCTACGTGCTGGCCTCGGGTCCGGCCGTGCTCGGCTACCTGCCCGGCTACCTCAAGGAGGAGGGCTACGACCAGGGCACCCGGTTCGCCCTGCTCGGCCCGCTGGGCGACGCGCTGGGACTGGAGCAGCGGCAGCTTTCCGCGGTGGTCGCGGCGGTGCTGCTGGCAGCCGTCCTCCTGGTGCTGCGGAACGGCGACCCGGCCCGGCCGTGGCGCGGGGCACTGACGGTCTTCGGCACCGCGCTGTTCCTCGCGGCGCCCGGCTACCCCTGGTACGCGCTGCTGGTGGTGGGCCTGGTCGCGCTGGACGGCCGCTGGGAGTGGCTGGCGCTGCCGGCCGCGGCCGAGGTGATGGTCGTGCTGGGCGCGGGCCTGCAGCGGCAGGCCTACGCGGGAGCCCTGTGCGTGGTGCTCGCGGGGACCGCACTGCGCGTGCTGGCCCGGACCGGCGAGACGGTGCTCGCGGTCAGTGCTCCGGCAGTGCCTCGGCCCGCGCCGCGGCCGGTGCCTGCCGCCCCTGCCGCTGCGGCCATCCCGATCCGTACGGGGTCATCTCGGTGAGGCCGGGGAAGTAGACATGCAGGCTCACGGCGGGCTCCAGCGAGGTGTTGACCACCTCGTGCAGATAGCCGGGGGCGAAGACCCGCTGCGCGCCCTCGGCCAGCAGCCGCTCGGACTGGCCGGCGCCGGTGAGCGAACGCTCCGTCAGCTCGCCCTCCAGCACGGTGAGCACGCCGGAGGAGCGGCCGTGGTCGTGGCGGCCGCTGCCCTGTCCCGGCAGCCAGCTGAGCAGCCACACCTCGTACCCGACGCCGGTCTCCAGCTGCGCGTACCAGCGGGTCAGCGCGTCGTAGCGGACCAGTGGCCGCCAGCGGTCGCGGTCGGCGGCGACCCGTCGGGCGAGGGCGGCGAAGTCGCCGACGCTGACCGGGTGCGGGAGCGGCTCGGGTGCCAGGTGCGGCCAGGCGAGCGGGTCGCCGGCGATGCTGACGTCGCTGAGGCCGTCGGCCCAGGGGGGAGTCATGAGTGGTGATGTCCTTGTGTGCGCTGCGGCTGGTGGAGCGCCGGGGGAAGGGGCGGCGCCGGGAACGACCACAGGGCCCGACCGAGGGGTCAGGCCCTAGCTACAGCGGCAACAGAGCGCACTGGCGGCACGGCGGAGCTCGGTGACGAGGCTCTCGGAGTGGGCGCGCTGCTCTGACATGTGTAACAGGACATCCTTTGCGGCTACCCGCTGTCAAACCTGACCCCCCGATCAGTGGTCGACATCACCCGATCGGGGGATAAATCACCTCCCGGGTTTGTTGTTGAAGATCGCCGGGAACGAGGCGCTCAACTCCCGCAACCGGGGCCTTCGTGGTCTTCGTCCTGATGGATGTGCGGAGCGATACGAGGGACCAGTGGCAAGTAATCCGGTTTGCCCGGTTATGCACACTTATGGTGGCCGCTTGGTTCCAGGGAGTGAATCCCAGGCCTAATACCAGAGCATGGCTTGACGGGGCCAGAGTTGCGCACTTGTAATTTCACTCGTGTCGTTCAGTCGCAGAGGCAACGACCGCACCACGGGGACGCACGCTGAAGAGGGGTAGGAGGCGCGCTGATGAGCGAGCTCTTTGAGTTGATGATCGCCGACGAGGACGCCGGTGAGGAAGAGCTTGGCTGGCAGGAACGCGCCTTGTGCGCCCAGACCGATCCTGAGTCGTTCTTCCCGGAGAAGGGGGGATCGACCAGGGAGGCCAAGAAGGTGTGCCTCGCCTGCGAGGTCCGCTCCGAGTGCCTGGAGTACGCACTGGCCAACGACGAGCGCTTCGGCATCTGGGGCGGCCTCTCCGAGCGGGAGCGGCGCCGCCTCAAGAAGGCCGTGGTCTGAACCCACAACTGCCGGAGCCCCGCCGACCATCCAGGGATCCCCCTGGTCGGCGGGGCTTCTCCGGTTCCGGATCCGGAACCCCGTCCGCTGCTATTTCCACACCGGAACTCAACCCCCTCAGTCGCAACCGTTAGTGTGGGGCGCTCACACAGCACCCAGCCACTCAGCGAACCGGGGCCACCCACCGCGATGACTGCCACAGCGACGAGTCCCTACGGCCAACCCGCCCCCCAGCGGCCGCCTGCCTATCCGAGGCATCTGGTCACCGCCGTCCTGGTCAGCCATGACGGCGCCCGCTGGCTGCCGCAGGCCCTGAACGGACTCCTGGGCCAGGAGCGCCAGGTCCAGCGCGTGCTCGCGGCCGACACCGGCTCCGCGGACCGCTCGCTGCAGTTGCTGTCCGACGCCCTCGGCCCGGACGCCGTGCACCAGTTCGGACGCCGTACCGGCTTCGGCACCGCCGTCAACGAGACCGTGCGCGCCACCAGCCCGCTGCGCCCGCACGACCTGCCCTACGCCATCTCCGCCAGCGGCTTCGACCCGGTCGGGGAGACGGCGCACGACCAGTTCGGCGACCCGCTGGGGCACCACGACGAGCTCGCCGACGAGCAGTTCGGCGCGGGCACCTCGGTCGAGCCGGTGGAATGGCTCTGGCTGCTCCACGACGACTGCGAGCCGCGGCCGGACGCACTGCTGAAGCTGCTCCAGGTCGCCGAGACCACCCCCAGCGCCGCCGTGGTCGGCCCCAAGCTCCGCAGCTGGTACGACCGCAGGCAGCTGCTGGAGGTCGGCGTCAGCATCGCCCGCAGCGGCCGCCGTTGGACCGGGCTGGACCGGCGCGAGCAGGACCAGGGCCAGCGCGACCAGGTCCGTCCGGTGCTCTCGGTGTCCAGCGCCGGCATGCTGATCCGCCGCGACGTGTTCGAGGAGCTCGGCGGCTTCGACCAGGCACTGCCGCTGATGCGCGACGACGTCGACCTCTGCTGGCGGGTCGCCGCCGCAGGCCACCGCACCGTGGTCGCCCCCGACGCGGTGCTGCGGCACGCCGAGGCGGCCAGCCGCGAGCGCCGCCCGGTCGACTGCGCCCGCTCCGACCGCCCGCACCGGGTCGACAAGTCCGGCGCCGTCTACACCCTGCTGGTCAACTCCCGTACCGCGCTGCTGCCCTACCTGTTCCTGCGGATCACCCTCAGCACCGTGCTGCGGGCCCTCGGCTACCTGCTCGGCAAGACGCCGGGGCAGGCCGTGGACGAGTTCGCCGGTCTGGCGCACGTACTGCTGCGCTTCGGCCGGGTCCTGGGCGGCCGGGTCCGCAGGCGCCGTACCCGCAGACCGGACGCGCTGGACGACCGGAGCCTGTTCCCGGCGCCGGGCGCGACCACCCGGGCCGCGGTGGAGAACCTGGTGGCCGAGTTCGCCGGGCGGACCGGCAACGAGGCCATGTCCAGCCGGCACGGCTCGGTCGAGTCGGGACCGGTCGACGACGACTCCGAATTCCTGGAGGTCGAGCAGTTCGCCCGGCTCAAGCGGATCGCCCGCCGGCCCGCCCCGGTGCTCTTCGCCGGGCTGCTGGTGCTCACCCTGATCGCCTGCCGCGGCCTGCTCGGCAGCGGTTCCCTCTACGGCGGCGCGCTGCTGCCCACCCCCGGCGGCGCCATGGACCTGTGGCGGCAGTACGCCGCCTCCTGGCAGCCCACCGGCGTCGGCTCGTCCGGCGGGGCACCCCCGTACCTCGGCGTGCTGGCCGCGCTGGCGAGCATCACCCTGGGCAGCCCCGGGATCGCGGTCAGCCTGCTGCTCCTGCTGGCCGTGCCGCTGGCCGGGGTCTCCGCCTACCTGGTCTCCCGGCCGCTGATCGACTCCCGGCTGGTCCGGGCCTGGGCCGGCGCGGGCTACGCGCTGCTGCCCGCCGCGACCGGTGCGCTGGCGCAGGGCCGGCTCGGCACCGCGGTGCTGGCGATGCTGCTGCCGCCGCTGGCCCGCGCCGCGGCGATCGCGGTCGGCCTGGGCATCCGCACCGAGACCGCGGCCAAGGGCGGACGTCCTGGCTGGCGCAGCGCCTGGGTCGCCGCCCTGCTGCTCACCCTCACCACCGCCTTCGTCCCGTTCGCCTGGCTGCTGGGCCTGCTGTTCGCGCTGGGCGCGCTGCTCGCCGCCTTCCTGCGCGGCGGGGCCTTCGGACAGGGCCCCGACGTGCTGCGCAGCCTCGGCGCGCGCTGCCTGGCCATCGTCGCCACCCCGCTGCTGGTGCTCGCGCCCTGGTCGCTGGGGCTGCTGACGCACCCGGCCCGGCTGCTGCTGGAAGCCGGCATCCCCGGCGCCGTCGGCGCCACCGCGACGCCCACCGGACTGCTGCTGCTCGACCCAGGTGGCAGCGGGGCGGTGCCCGGCATCCTGATGATCGGCGTCGTGCTGGCGGCGCTGGCCGCGCTGCTGCGTGCGGACCGCCGTCGGGCGGTGGCCGTCGCCTGGGGCGCCGCCGCGGTCGCCATCCTCGGCGCGGTCCTGGTCGGCACGACCAAGGTGGTGCCGGGACCGGGTGCCCAGGCCGTCTCCGCCTGGGCCGGACCGGCCACCCTGATCGCCGGGATCGCCCTGCTCTCGGCCGCCGCCATCGGCGCCGACGGGGCCCGCGCCCGGGTCGCCGGCATCGACTTCGGCTGGCGCCAGCCGGTGGCCGCGCTGGTGCTGGTCACCGCCGGCCTCGCGCCGGTGGCCGCCGCGGGCTGGTGGCTGCTCAACGGAGCCGGCGGCCCGCTGCAGCGCGGCAACGGCCAACTCGTCCCGGCGTTCATCGCCGAGCAGGCCGGCACCGTCGACCAGATCCGCACCCTGGTGCTCAGCACCAGCGACTCCGGAGGGGTCGTCAGCTACTCGCTGGCACGCGGTGCCGGGCCGACCGTCGGCAGCGCCGAGTCCTCGGTCGCGGCCGGACCCTCCAGCAACCTCAACGCCCTGGTGGCCAACCTGGTCGCCGGGGCCGGCGGCGACCAGGCCGACGCGCTCGCCGAGTACGCCATCCAGTACGTGCTGGTGCAGGCCCCGGTCTCGACCAAGGTCAGCGACACCCTGAACGCCACCGCGGGTCTGACCCGGGTGAACCAGCAGCAGAGCGCCAGCATTTGGCGGATCACCGCCAATGTGTCCAGGGCCGTCATCCGGACCCCCGGAGCGGCCGACACCGCCGTCCCCGCGGGACCGGTCGAGGTGAATGCCACCGTCCCGGCCGGGGCCGACGGCCGGGTGCTGCGGATCGCCGACGCGGCCGACCCCGCCTGGCAGGCCACCGTGGACGGCAAGGCGCTGACGCCGGTGACCGTGGACGGCTGGGCGCAGGGCTTCCAGCTGCCGGCTTCCGGCGGCAAGCTCGCGGTCGGCTACCACGAGAGCCCGGTGCACCTGGCCTGGATCGCGGGGCAGTGCTTCCTGGCCCTGGTGGTGCTGGTGCTGGCCCTGCCGGGACGGCGCGACCACAACGACGACGACCTGCCGGACGAGGGCGACGCGGAGCAGCAGGCGGCGGCCGAGGCGCCGCTGCCCGGCTCGCGCCGGGCCCGCCGACTGGCGGCCGAGGAGGCCGCCGCCGACGCCGCGCAGGCCCCGGCAGCCCCGGTAGGGGAGGCCGACTTCCCGGAGCAGCCGGGTCCGGTCGGGTCGCCGCAGGAGCAGCCGGTCCAGGAGCAGCCGGCTCAGGAACAGCCGGTGTACGCGGCCTATCCGGAGCAGCAGTACCAGGACCCCGTCTACCAGGACCCCGGCTATGCCGCACAGGGCTACCCCGACGGGGCCTACCCGGACGGCGGCTACCAGAACGGCGGCTATCAGGACCCGGCGTACCAGGACCCCGCCTACCAGGGGCAGGCGTACCCGCCCTACCCGGAACAGCCGTCGCAGCAGCCCTACTACGACGAGCAGGGCTACCCGGTCCAGCCGCAGCCCTACGCCGACCCGCAGTACTCCCAGTACGCCCAGCAGCAGCCTGCGCAGCACGGGCAGCACGAGCAGCACGGGCAGCCGGCCCCGCACGGCTACGACTGGAACGGCGGCGCCGCCCCGGCGGCCGTCCCGGGTCAGGCCGGGGCCCCGCACGACGCGGCGGCCGGCGCCTACGGCTCGTTGCCGCCGGACGACCCGTGGCTGCAGGCCCAGCAGCCGGTCCGCCACCCCAACGACGAAGCCGGGAGCTGACCGATGCTCAGCCGAACCACCCAGTCCCTGCTCGCCGCAGTCGGTGTGCTGGCCCTCGCCGTGGGCATCGCCGAGGTGCACCCGCCGACCGGCCAGGCCGCGGTCACCGGCGCCACCGTGCTGACGGCGGTTCAGCACAGCACGCTGATCTGCCCGCCGCCGGTCCAGGGCAGCAGCGGCAGCACGGGGTACGGGCTGGCCGTCCCCGGCCTGCTGCCGGGCACCACCGCCGGGTCGGCGAGCGGTTCCTCCAGCGGTGCGGCTGCCGGCGGCGACGGCGCCGTGCTCGGCAGCCTCACCCCGGGCGGCACCGGCTCCAAGGCGCTCGCCAAGCAGACCGCCGTCGGCGGCAGCACCACCGCCAAGGCCGCCGGGGGCGACAAGGCCCCGGCCCTGCTGGCCGAGTCCGACGGCAGCACCGCTCCCGGCTTCACCGTCCAGCAGACCACCAGCGGGGTGGGTTCCACGCTCTCCGGCACCGGCTGCACCGCCCCCGGCACCGAGTTCTGGTTCGCCGGCGCGGACACGGCCAAGGGCAGCGCCGACTACCTGGAGCTCAGCAACGCCGAGGCCACCGCGGCCGACGTGGACATCCAGATCTTCGGCCCGAACGGCGAGGTGGACAACACCCAGGCCGCCAGCATCAATGTGCCGGCCGGCGGCACCGCATCACTGCTGCTGTCCACCCTGATCGGCCCGGGCAACGACAACAGCTCGCTGGCCGTGCACGTGCAGGTCCGCAGCGGCCGGGTGGCGGCGGCCCTGCACGCCGACAGCGGCTCCAAGGGCGCCGACTGGATCCCGGCCACCACGGCGGCGGGCACCCAGGTCATCGCCGGGCTGCCGGGCGACCTCAGCGACGCCGTCCTGGTGGTGGCCGCACCCGGCTCGGCCGACGCCGACCTGAATGTGCAACTCGCCTCGCAGAGCGGCTGGATCACCCCGGCCGGCCATGAGACGGTGCACGTCAAGGCGGGCATGGTGACCGCGGTCGACCTGTCGGACATCACCCGCGGCCAGCCGGCCGCTTTGCGGCTCACGCCCACCGACGCAAAGCAGGCCGCCCCGGTGGTCGCCGGGATCCAGGTGGTCCGCGGCGGCAAGAGCGGGACGGACACCGGCTACCTGTCCGGCAGCGGCCCGATCGGGCAGCGGGCCACCGCCGCGGGCAGCACCGGCAGCGACACCACGCTGCTGCTCACGGACGCCGGCAGCAAGGCGGCCGTGGTGCAGGTCGCCACGATCGGCTCCGGTTCCACCCCCGTCAGCACCAGCGTCTCGGTCCCGGCGGGGGCCACCGTGGCGGTGACCCCCAAGGCGCCGGGCGGCGGGAGCTATGCGGTGACGCTCACGTCCGACTCCGGGGGCAGCGTCTACGCGGCTCGCATGATCACCCGTGCGAGCGGATCCGTCCCGGCGTTCACCGTCCAGCAGCTCACCGACGACCGCAGCACGGTGCAGATCCCGCACGCACTGCAGGACAACTCGATCCTGACCCGCTGACGGCGGATCAGGAAGGCGGCGCCGGACCGGGCGGCGGCGGATCGGGCGGCGGCCTGTCGGGCCGGAGGCCGTCAGTCCTCGCCGTCGGGGGACGGCCTGTCGGGCCGGAGGCCGTCAGTCCTCGCCGTCGGGGGACGGGTCGACCGTGTCCGGATCCATGCCGAGCAGTTCGGCGACCTGTTCCACCACGATCTCGTGGACCAGTGCGGCCCGCTCGTCCCGGCCCTTGGCGCGGGTCTCCACCGGGCGGCGGAACACCACGATCCGGTCCGGCCGGCCCTGACCGGCCGGGATCAGCCGGCCCAGCGGGACGTCCTCCGCACGGACGTTCTCCAGCTCCGGTTCCGGCTCCCCCGGCAGCGGGGCCGGCACGTCCTGCACGGCGAACTCCACCGCGGTCAGCTGCGGCCAGCGGCGCTCCAGCCGCTCCACGGACTCGCGCACGTAGTCGTCGAAGAGCTCGGAGCGGCTGAGCGACAGCGGCACCTGCGGAGGTGCGAGCGGTCCGCGCAGCCCGCGGCCGTGCCGGTCACGCCGGCGAGGGCGACGGCCGGAGCCCGTTGGTCTGTCCATCCCGGCAGCTTAGAGCGTCCACGCACCCTCGAACTCCGGCGACGCGGTGCCGGATTGCGGGCGACACGGGGTGGGTCGTCGCGGACAGGCAGCCCGGTGGGGTACCGTCCATCGTCGTGAGCCCTGTACGTCGCTGTTCGCGCACCGCGTGCGGTCGTCCCGCCGTCGCGACGCTGACGTACGTCTACGCGGACTCGACGGCCGTCCTCGGCCCGCTCGCCACCTACGCCGAACCGCACTGCTACGACCTCTGCGCGGAGCACTCCGAGCGGCTCACCGCCCCCCGCGGCTGGGAGGTGGTCCGGCTGACCGTCGACTCAGGGCCGATCCGGCCCAGCGGCGACGACCTGGAGGCCCTGGCCAACGCGGTCCGTGAGGCCGCCAAGCCCCCGGTGCGCCGCCAGGACGGCGGCAGCCCCGCCGACCCCACCGAGGTCGGCCGCCGGGGCCATCTGCGGGTGCTCCGGTCGCCCGATCCCCAGCCGTAGTCAACCGCGACCCCTCAGCCGCGGACCGCTCACAGCCCGCACCCAACAGGCACCGGGTAATCTCCCCCTACCAGCTGTGACCGCAGACCTGTGACCGCAGACCAGAATGGCGGAGATTCCGAGTGCGTGACCTGAAGCAGATCGTGAAGGCGTACGACGTGCGTGGTGTCGTCCCGGACCAGTGGGACGTGCCGCTCGCTCGCGCCTTCGGCGCCGCTTTCGTCCGCGTCACCGGAGCGGGCGCCATCGTCACCGGACACGACATGCGGCCCTCCTCCCCGGGCCTGTCCCGTGCGTTCGCCGAGGGCGCCGCCGCCCAGGGCGCCGACGTCGTCGAGATCGGCCTCTGCTCGACCGACCAGCTGTACTTCGCCAGCGGCAAGCTCGACCTGCCCGGCGCGATGTTCACCGCGAGCCACAACCCGGCCCGGTACAACGGCATCAAGATGTGCCGGGCCGGCGCCTCCCCGGTCGGCGAGGACACCGGCCTGGTCGAGATCCGCGAACTGGTCGAGTCCTGGACCGCCGAGGACGACACCGTCACCGTCCCCGCCTCGGACACCGCGGCCGGGACCATCACCCAGCAGGACGAGCTGCAGCCCTACGCGGACCACCTCAACGGCCTGGTCGACCTCAGCGGCATCCGCCGGCTGAAGGTCGCCGTGGACGCGGGCAACGGCATGGGCGGCCACACCGTGCCGAGCGTGCTCGGCGGCCTCCCGCTGGAGATCGTGCCGATGTACTTCGAGCTCGACGGCACCTTCCCCAACCACGAGGCCAACCCGCTGGACCCGAAGAACCTGGTCGACCTGCAGGCCAAGGTCCGCGAGGTCGGCGCCGACATCGGCCTGGCGTTCGACGGCGACGCCGACCGCTGCTTCGTGGTGGACGAGCGCGGCGAGCCGGTCTCGCCCTCCGCGATCACCGCCCTTGTCGCCGTCCGGGAGCTGGCCCGGGCCAAGGCGGACGGGGAGCAGGAGCCGGTGATCATCCACAACCTGATCACCTCCTGGACCGTCCCCGAGGTCGTCCGCGAGCACGGCGGCAAGGTAGTCCGCACCCGGGTCGGACACTCCTTCATCAAGCAGGAGATGGCCCGGACCGGCGCCGTCTTCGGCGGCGAGCACTCCGCGCACTACTACTTCCGCGACTTCTGGCGTGCCGACACCGGCATGCTGGCCGCCATGCACGTGCTGGCCGCCCTCGGCGCCCAGCAGGGCACCCTCTCCGGGCTGGTCGCCGAGTACGACCGCTACACCGCCTCCGGCGAGATCAACAGCACCGTCGAGGACCAGGCCGCGCGCAGCGCCGCCGTACGCGAGGCCTATGCCGCCACGCCCGGTGTGGCCTTCGACGAGCTCGACGGTATGACGGTCACCACCGGGGACTGGTGGTTCAACCTCCGCGCCTCGAACACCGAGCCGCTGCTCCGGTTGAACGTCGAAGCCCGCGACTCGGCCACCATGGCGAAGATCCGTGATGACGTGCTCGCCATCGTCCGCGGCTGACGGCCCGGCACGCCCGCGCCGTACGGAGGCCCGACCGTCGCCGTAGCCCCGCCGTGCCCCGAGGTACCCCGCCGTGCCGCTGTCGCGTCCCCGCCGTCTCCGACGGCCGCGCGGCGGCGGTACGGTAGCCATTCGGGGACGGAACACCGCCCCCGAAACCATCCGTCCCGTCCCATCTCGGAGCGCACCGGCCATGAGCATCGACCCCGCCCTGCTGGAGATCTTCGCGTGCCCGCAGTGCCACGCCCCGCTGCGCGAGTCGGACCAGGAGCTGGTCTGCACCTCCGCCGACTGCGGCCTGGCCTACCCGGTGCGCGACGGCATCCCGGTCCTGCTCATCGACGAGGCCCGGCGCCCGGCCTGACCGCCGCCACCGTCCCCGCCAGGGAGGCCACCGCATGATCGAGGAACGGGTACTGGACAGCCCCGAGGAGCTGGCCCGCGCCGACGACACCGGGATCCTGCTCGATCTGGCCTCCGCGGGGGCCGCTGTCCGCACCGCGGTGCGGCTCGCGGGCGAAGCCGGTCTCGACCGGCTCAACCCCGAGGGACGCCCCCGGGCGGTCTTCGTCGCCGGACACGGGACCGCCGCCCTGGCCGGCGAACTGCTGGCCGCGCTGGGCAACGGCAGCTGCCCCGTCACCGTGCTCCGTCCGACCAGCGCGGACGACTCCGCTGGTTCGGCCATCGCCTTCACCTCCGCTCTGCTGTGGAACCTGCCCGGCTGGGCGGGTCCGTCCGATCTGCTGATCGCACTGTCCACCACCGGCGCCGAGCCCGGCCTGGTCTCACTTCTGGAGCAGGGCTATGCGCGCGGCTGCTCCAACGTCGCCGTCGCACCGGCGGACAGCCCGCTGTCCGAGGCGGCGCTGCAGACGCGTGGCCTGCCGCTGCCCTTCGTGGCCCCGGGCGAGGCTCCGCGGTACCGCACCGCGTTCCCGGAGGGGGACCTGCCCCGGGAACTCCCCTCCTCGCTCTGGAGCCTGCTCGCCCCGGCCCTCGCGCTGACCGACCGGGTCGGTGCGGTGGACGCGGCCCCGGCCTCGGTACAGGCGGCCGCCGACCGGCTCGACGAGGCCGCAGTGCGCTGCCGCCCCGGCGCGGAGACCTACGGCAACCCGGCCAAGACCCTCGCCGTCCAGCTGGACGAGGTGCTGCCGCTGCTCTGGAGCGACGGCCCCTGCACCGCGGCGGTCGCGCTCAGGTTCGCCGCCGCACTGGCGGACCTGGCCGGCCGTCCGGCCGTCTGCGCGACCCTGCCCGAGGCCCTGAGCACCCAGCAGGGCCTGCTGGCCGGGCGCCTCGCCCCCGATCCGGACGAGGACGACTTCTTCCGGGACCGCGCCGAGGACGGCGCCGAGCTCAGGCTCAAGGTGCTGCTGCTGCACCGCTCGCCGGAACCGGAGCAGTTCGCCGACCCGTCGGCCGATCCGCTTGCGGACCAGCCGGCCGACCGGCCCGAGGAGCCCGGTGCCCCAGGGGCGTGGGGCGGCCCCGCACGCGGCGCCTCCCGACGGCCCACCTCGCGCCGGATCCTGGCGCGGGCCCGACGTCTTGCGACGGACCATCAGATCGCCGTCGGCGAACTGGCCAGCGCCCGCCCGGACGGCCTCGAAGCGATCGCCGAACTCATCGCCCTCACCGACTTCGCCGCCGCCTACCTCGGTCTCGCCGCCTCGGGCACCGCCGACCTCCCAGCCGGCACAGCACCGGCCGACACCTAGAGCAGTCACAGCCGACCCAGGCACACTGACCTCCATTTGTTGACTGCTTGATCGCTCAGAATCAGGAAACTCACTGTGGACCGGCTCACCAACACCATCCGTCCCTACGCCTGGGGCTCCCGCACCGCCCTGCCGGCCCTGCTCGGGACCCCGCCCACCGGTGAACCGCAGGCGGAGCTGTGGATGGGAGCCCACCCCGGAGCACCGTCCACCGTCCACCGGGGCCAAGGCCCGCAGACCCTGGACACCGTCATCGGCGCCGACCCCGAGGGCGAACTCGGCGCCCCGGTCGTGCAGCGCTTCGGCCCGGCCCTGCCCTTCCTCCTCAAGGTCCTCGCAGCAGGCGAGCCGCTCTCGCTCCAGGTCCACCCCGACCTCGACCAGGCCAGGGCCGGGTTCGCCGACGAGGAGCGGCGGGGCGTGCCCATCGACGCCCCCGACCGCAACTACAAGGACGCCAACCACAAGCCCGAGCTCATCTGCGCCCTCGACGACGCCGAGGGAGCCGCCTTCGAAGGACTCTGCGGATTCCGCGCACCGGATGCGACCGCACAGCTCCTGGAGAGCCTGGCCGTCCCCGCACTCGCGCCCCTGGCCGAGGTCCTGCGCGGCAAGCCCGAGGAGGAGGCCCTCCGCGAGGCACTGACGCTGATCCTCACCGCCGCCCCGACCACCGTCCGCAGCACCGTCGCCGACACCACCGCCGCCCTGGAGCGCGCCGCCGCAGCCGGGCCCGACGGGCTGCCCGAGGAGATCCACTCCGCGCTCGCGTCCTACGCCGCCCTCGGCCACGCGTTCCCCGACGACCCCGGCGTCGTCGCGGCCCTGCTGCTCAACCACGTCCGGCTCCAGCCGGGCGAGGCCCTCTACCTCGGGGCCGGAATCCCGCACGCCTACCTCAGCGGCATCGGCGTGGAACTCATGGCCAACTCGGACAATGTGCTGCGCTGCGGCCTGACGTCCAAGCATGTGGACGTGCCCGAGCTGCTCCGCATCGTTCACTTCCGCAGCACCGAACCCGGCGTGCTGCGCCCCGTCCCGGTCCCCGGCTCGGACGGCGAGGCGTTGTACCCGACGCCCATCGACGAGTTCCGGCTCTCCCGCTACCTGCTGGACCCCGGCGCCCACGGCCGCCGCATCCCCACGGTCACTCCGCAGATCCTGCTCTGCACCGAGGGGGCCACGGTCCTCACCGATGCGGACGGTGGTTCACTCACGCTTCGTCGCGGCGAATCCGCGTTCATTCCCGCCCACGGCACCCGGGCCGTACAGGGCTCTGACGTCACCGACCTGCTCGTTGCCGGGGCGTCCGGCGAGGCCCGCAGCACGGTCTTCCGTGCCACCGTGTCGATGTGACCTAAGAAGTACACCCGGGCACCGACAAACGCCCCGGGTTCCGGAGGAAAGAGCCGGAATCCGAGGCGAATGCCACTCGTACGAGTGATCCTGGTGGGGCGAGGGATCAGCCCCCCAGCACCAGCTTCTCCAGCGCGGCCCGGGCCCTGGCGTCGGAGCGGGCCCGCAGCGACACGGCGGTCGCGAGCGCGGTGGCCCACTCGTCCAGGCCCACCGGCTTCCGGGACAGCACCACGCCGCGCACCACCGTGGCGACCTCGCCCTGCGGGCGCCCGTGCGCCAGGGTGAGGATCAGCCGCCGGTCGTCGAGCGAGACCTCCAGCTTCTCGACCCGGCCCTCCCGGCCGGCCAGCCGGTCGCCGACCGAGCGCTTGCGCTCGAAGGCCACGCAGCCGGGCGGCAGCGCGTCGGCCAGTGAATCCGTCAGCACCTTGACGTAGATCTCCAGGTCCGCCGAGTCCTGGCGGAGGGCGGCGGCCAGCATGTCGATGGACGCCTCCGGAGCCTCGGGCACACCGTCGACGGCGCCCGCGCCGTCAGCGCCCTCCTCGGCTCCGCTCTCGTCGTCCGACCGCGCGGGCAACGGGTCATGCTCACTCATGGTCCATCCCTGCGTCGTCCATCCCTGCGTCAACAACAACCGGACCTTCGAAGCTTCTCACCCGTCAAGGCTGAGCACCATCGTCGGCCGCTCGATCTCGTGGTCCGGGCGCAGCGGGCGCACCGCGGTGCCGATGGAGAAGAACTCGGTGGTGTGGCCGCCCCAGCGGTGGTTGTGCGCGTTCAGCTGAACCCCGACGACGCCCTCGGCGTGCAACGCCTCCGCCTCCGCCTGCATCCGCGCCATGGCCAGCTCGCGGGCGTCGTAGAGGGCCTGGGTGAACTGCTCGATCTCGACGTTCTTGCCGAGGTTGGAGAAGACCGCGCCCATCTTCTGGTGGGCGATGTGGTAGACGCAGGTGCCCATCACCATGCCCAGCGGCGCGTAGCCGGCCCGGATCAGGGTCCAGAAGTCCTGCCCGGACAGGTCGGAGGTGAACGGCTGGCCCTTGTTGTTGCGCCAGCTGCCGCCGCCGGGGGGAGGGTTGTCCGCCTTGACGGCGGTGCCGATGGCGATGAACTCTGCCACGTCGTTGCCGAACTCACGCGCCTCGACGGTCAGCCGCACCCCGACGATGCCGTCCGCCCCCAGCGCCGCGGCCTCGGCCTCCATCCGGGTCATGGCCAACTCCCGCGCGTGGTACATGGCCTGACTGAGCGTCTCCAGCTCCTGGTTCTTCCCCCAGCGGCCGATCTGGATGCCCACGTGGTAGATGGAGCTGCCCAGCACCAGGCCGATCGGCTTGAACCCGGCCTCGCGCACCAGCAGGAACTCGTTCACGGACAGGTCGCTGGTGAAGATGGAACCGGGCTTGCCCGGCTCCAGCTCGGCCAGCCGCCGCATCGCATCGGCCGGAACGCCCTGGGCGTTCGGCTCCGTGTTCGTCATCTCGCTACCCCTCATAGACCCAAGCAGTTCGGACAGTCAGTCAGTGGGCGACCGGTGGCCGGCCGCGGACAGGCGGAAGGCTGTGCTAGCGACCCGTCTCGTTCAGCTCCTGCACCAGCCGCTGGTACTGCGCCCGGTCCCCGTAGGGGCTGGACGCCACCGCGGCCAGCCGCCGCTTCAGCAGCTCGCCGCGGTCGCCCAGCGGCATCACCGAGAGCGTCCGGGGCGGCTCACGCCGGGCCTCGAACCTGGCGATGGTGGTGCCCACCATCGTCGACTCGGCGACGTGGTCCTCCTGCTCGGAGTTGTTGCGGTTCCGCGCCCGCAGGCACGACTCCCGCCAGACCCGCAGATCGCTGCTGGCCATGATGACCGCGTCGCCGCCCTGCCGGGCGCCCTGGAGCTGCAGCTGCCGCCGTGCGTCGGAACGCACCTCGTGGATCAGCTCACTCCATCCGGTGACCTCGATATTGCGCCAGGAGAAGCTCTGCGACCGGGTGCGGTAGTCGTCGTGGCGCACCCCGATCGACATCCCCACCAGCAGCTCCACCGGAACCCATCCGGAGGCGACCAGCTTGCCGAAGCCCTGCCCGTCCAGGTGCGAGGTGAACGGATGCTTCGGCCGTACCGGCCCCTGGGCCCGGACCGCGGTCCCGATCACCTTGAACTCCAGGCAGTTCGGCTGGGCCGCGAACGGCGCCATGGTCAGGGCGGCGGAGACCACCCCGTCCCCGCCCAGCGCCAGGCACTCGGCGGTCATCCGCTGCAGCGCGGTCTGCCGTGCGCTGTTGAACACCGCTACGAGCGCGGCGGCCGGCGACCCCTCCCCGGAGACCGCGATCGGCGCATCCCCCACGTTCCCGTAGCTGAAGCCGTAGCCGGCGCCGGGGAACAGGCAGTCGTGGTAGCCCCAGTACCGGCCGCTCCGGCCGACGTGGTAGACCGCTGACCCCATCACCTGTCCGACCGGTTCGAACCCGACCGAACGGATCGCCGCGAACTCACCGGTCGACAACGCCGAGGTCCACGTCCCGCTCGCCCTGACCTCGGCCATGCGCTCCGCTGCCGCCGGCGGCAGCCCGCTGCCGCTCCATGGCACCGACATCCGCTCCACCCCATCCGCCGCGACCCAGGACGAAACCCTAGGACGAAGATTCGACCGTGCGCATCGGAATGTACGCCTGTCCTCTCGAATCCATCACACACCCCCGAGGCCGAATCCGGCCGTACCGCGGGCACCGCGTCGGCGGGTCGGTGTAGATTCGTTCCAGAGCCAGACGTCGCTGCTGATGGCGGTCGGTGAGCTCGGGCAGGTCGTCCGCGAGGGCGCGCCGCGGTCCGGGCCAGCCGAGGGAGAGAGGGCCTCCGACGCACTGGGCCGCAGAAGGCACGACCCCGCAGACCCGCGCACCCCGCGCGACGTCGGCGCTGTTCGTCGTGTCCGCGGTCCACCACTGCCCGGGTCGGCGCGCCGCCGACGCCTCGTAGCGATAGCGATGGAGACCAAGCATGTCCGCAACTCCCACCGGT
>NZ_BBPM01000014.1:0-48062 GCF_000787775.1 Streptacidiphilus carbonis
GCAGCCAACTGCCGCAACAGGCCCAGGGTCTCATCGGTCACCAGATGCTTGGAGTAGTCCAGGTACAGATCCCCCACCCGCAACGCATACCGCTCCCCACGCCCCGCATCAGCAGCGAACAACTCCCGCAGATGCACCTCACCCAACTGCGAACGGTGCTTCCCCAACTCCGCCCACTCCGGCGAACGATCCAGCGGCAGCCGCTCGGAACGGGTTCCCTCGGACATCGCATTGACTCCATTTCCTGCTGATGTTCGGTACGCGTCCGAGCCTATCCCGCGTGCCTGTCATCGGCCCGCCGCTTGGAGCCGTACCCGGTTCGCAGCGCCGCCTCGATCACGTCCCGCTGCTGGTCCGGGGTCAGCGGCCGGGGGGTGCCCGCGGCGGAGGCGCGCAGGTAGAGCTCGGCGGCCCATTCGAGCAGCAGGGCGTGCTGGACGGCTTCCTCCAGGGTGCGCCCGGTGGTCACCGCGCCGTGGTTGGCCAGGATGACGGCCTGTCGGCCGGTCAGGGCGCCTGAGACGGAGCGGGCCAGCCCCTCGGAGCCGAACACCGCGAACGGGACCACCGGGACCGCGCCGCCGAGCAGCAGCTGCTGGTAGTGCAGGCAGGGCAGCTCGTCCGTGAGCACCGAGACCGCCGTGGCGGCGGGAGAGTGGGTGTGCACCACCGCCCCCACGCCCGGGTCCTGATAGGCGTACAGGTGCAGGGCCGTTTCCGAGCTTGGCGCGATCCGGCCCTCGGCGAGCCTGCCGCCGCCGTCCACCAGGACCACGTCGTCCGCAGACGCCCGGCCGAAGACCACGCCGGTCCCGGTGACGGCGAACCGCTCGCCCGCACGGACGCTGACGTTGCCCGCCGTGCCCACCACCAGCCCCCGCTGGTCGAGGTCGCGGCAGACGTCGGCGACGACCGCCCGGAGCTGCAGATCGGTCTCGGCTTGCACGGTCGTTCCCCTCAGCAGTGGATTCAGCGGAGTCTGTGGGCCAGTGGAATCAGTGGAGCCGCTCCGCCGTGGCGGCGAAGGCGGCGACGCTGTCCAGGTCGTAGACGCCGTAGTCGGAGCCCAGCCCGGCGACCACCTGGGCGGCGGTGGCCGCGCCGAGCACGGCCGCCTGCCGGAGGTCGTGACCCAGGGTCAGCCCTCGGATCATCCCCGCGGAGAAGGCGTCACCGCATCCGGAGGTGTCCACGACGTCGGCCTTGAAGACCGGGATCAGGTGCAGTTCACCGGCGGCGGTCGCCAGCGCCGTCGGCGCGGCCCCGTCGGTGACGGCGGCGCAGCCGGCGCCCAGCTCGCACAGCCGCTTCGCGGCCTCGGCGGTGTCGGCCGCACCGGTCCAGCCGCGGGCCTGCTCGCTGTTGGGCAGGACGAAGTCGGCGTGCGGCAGCACCGGCTCGATCATCGGGAAGAAGTCGGGCAGCCCGGGGGCGAGGAAGTCGACCGAGGTCCGTACGCCGTGCTCGCGGGCGAAGGCGAGGATGCGGACGCCGTCCTCGCCGTACAGCTCGGGCGCGCCGAGGTGCAGGTGGTCGCAGGACGCGATGGCGTCCCAGGGCACGTCCTGTGCGGCCAGTCCGTTGGCGCCGATGTGGTGGAAGGCCGGACGCGACCCGTCGGGCCGGATCGGCAGCACGCTGGCCGAGGTCGCCAGCCCGGTGCGGCGCAGGTGGCGGGTGTCCACGCCGTCGCGCTGGAGCAGGGTGACCAGCAGGTCGCCCACGGGGTCGGAGCCGACCGCCCCGACGCTCAGCACCTCGGCGCCGAGCTTGGCGAGGACCAGCGCGGTGCCTCCGGCGGTGCCGGCCGCGGAGACCGCGATCCGGTCGACCAGCACGCCGTCCTGTCCGTCCGGGATCTGCTCGACGGGGTGGACCAGGGTGTCCAGCACATGCGCCCCGAGGGCTATGACTGTCGGTCGGCGGCTCATTCCGACGTCCTTCCTGTCATCGTCGCTCCACGTCGAGCGGCGGGGCCTCAGATAACCAGTAGCCGCACGTTAGTGCAACTATCTCGCCGAAGATCTGCACAGCTCTTGCGATCGCCTGCGTCTCTTGGACATTTGTGCAGCCGACAGGGCCCGGGTCAGACCTGCTTCGGTGCCCCGACCTCCGCGCTCTCCAGCGCGACATAGCCGATGGCCAGTGCGCGCAGAGCCCGGTGCAGCGAGCTGAGCTGTTCGGGGGACGGCACGGCGACGCGGTGCAGGGCGAAGCCGTCGATCAGCGCCACCAGCGCGACCGCGGCGCTGCTGTCGGTGATCCCGCGCAGCCTCAGCGCACCCGCGGCCACGGCCTTGGTGGCGTCGATGATCTCCGCCACCTGCCGCTGCAGCTCGGGTCGGCGGGAGGCGAACAGATACATCTCGAACTGGGCCACTGTGTGCTGGTCCGGGGCGGTGCGCAGGTGTTCGATGAACTGGTCGACGATCCGGTCGGCCGGGGCGTCGGAGGCGCTGACGATCTCGTTGAGGCCGTTCAGCCGCTCCAGCTCCTGGTCCATCGCGGACCTGACGGCCTCCGCGATCAGATGGTCCAGGCTGTCGAAGAAGTACGTCGCCGACGAAGCCGGGACCCCCGCCGCGGCCGCCACCGAACGGTGGGTGACGCCCCCGATGCCCTGCTCGGAGATCACCTTGACGGCGCCGTCGAGCAGCAGCTGCCGCCGGACCCTGCCGCGTTCCCGTACCGCCCTGTTCGCGCCTGCCATGGGGCCGATCCTCTCACCCCGCCCCGGGCCGTCCCGGGGCGGCTCACAGGGACAGCGCGCCGTCCGCCACCCGCCGGACCACGGCGGGCAGCTCGTCGGCCAGTCCGCGGCCCAGCAGCAGCCCGTAGCAGCCGGCCAGCGGTCCGTTCAGCTCGACGCCGTGCGTCAGCGCCAGCCCGGCGGGGGTCTCCCGCAGCGCGTGGGTGATCGACAGCCGGGCCAGCGGGAGCCGGATCTCCAGGTCCATCCGCTGGTGCACCCGCACATCGGTGAAACGGAACCGCTGCGCGGGCGAGCCGTTGTTCTTGACCCTCCCGGTCGTCCCGGTCGCCACAGGGGCGTCGAAGGAGACCCACTGGACCGCCGGGTCGTCCGCCGGCCAGTACTCCGGGGTGGTCCAGCGCGCCCACAACTGCTCCGCCGTGGCCGTGGTCACCAGGGTGCAGTGCCTGCTCCAGGTCATGCGGACGCTCCCAGGGCCGCGGTGCCGGCGGCGGGGGCGCCGGTGGCCGCCAGGCCCCGGAGCACTTCACGGGCGGCGCGCTCGCCCGCGCGCACCGCGCCGTCCATGAAGCCGCTCCACCGGTCCGCGGTCTCCGTCCCGGCCCAGTGGACCGGGCCCACGCTGCGGGTGAGGAACGGTGCGTAGGGGGCCACGCAGCCGGGCCCTGGCGCGGCGGTCGGGCCGCCGCCCAGCCAGTTCTCGGTGGCCCAGCGCTGGTCGGTGTAGCCGATGGGCTCCAGGGCCTGGGGGCCGAAGAGGTCGGCGAACGAGGACAGTGCCCGCGCCCGGCGTTCGGCAGGCGGCAGGTCGTCCCACTGCCGGGCGTAGTCGCCGCCGACGAATCCGAGCAGCACTCCACGGGAGGAGTCCGGCGGGCCGGCGTCGAAGGTGATGAACGCCGGGCCCGTGTCCGACAGCCCCTGACCGCTCAGACCGGAACTCCGCCAGAACGGCTCGGCGTAGACCGCGTAGGCCTTGGACAGCACCCCGGGGGTCCAACGCTGCGCCAGCATCCGGTAGCCGTGCGGGAGTTCGGGGGTGAACGCGATCCGGTCGCGCAGCGCGGGCGGGACCGCCACCACCAGCCGTGCGGCCTGGTACGTCCCCTGTCCCGTGCGCACCCGAACCCCGCGACCGGACTCCCCGCCGGACCGTTCCACCGCGGTCACCGGTTCGCCGGTGCGGACCCGGTCGCCCAGCTCGGCCGCCATCCGCAGCGCGATCTCCTGGGAGCCCTGGACGAAGTGCTCCTCCTGGGCGCCGCCCTCGGTGTCCAGCATCGGGTCCATGCCGCCGCACATCCGGATGTAGTGCAGCACATGCAGCAGCGACACCTCGGCGGGCTCGCAGCCCCAGGTGGTCCTGGACACGATCGCCATCAGCGCCTGGGCCGCGGCTGTGGCGTGCCTCTCCCGCAGCCAGGAGCCCAGCGTCTGCGCGTCGAGTGCGGCGGCCTGCGGGGCGTCCCAGGGACGGCCTGCGGGGATCCGCCGGGAGAGCCGCTCCAAGGCCGTCTGCAGCCGGGCCACGTCCAGCAGGTTGCCGACGCCCACCGGCGGGATGGTGCCCCGGTAGCGACTGGTCCGGCCGTGCCGGCGGATCGCGTTGTCGCCCGTCCCGTAGGTCGGGTAGCGGTCCACGCCGAGTTCGTCCGCCAGCGCGATGATCCGGTCCTGTCCCGGGCCGACGAAGGTGCCGCCAAGGTCGACATGGGCGCCGGCGACGCTCGCCGAACAGACCCGGCCGCCGACCCGGGGGGCGGCCTCCAGCACCAGCACGGACAGACCGCGCTGGCACAGCGTCCGCGCCGCGGCCAGCCCGGACAGCCCGGCCCCGACCACGATCGCGTCATACGGACTGCTCATCGTGCACCCTCACCTTCGCCGTGCGACTGCCGAGATAGTGGCACAGATGTCCAATGAGATCCAGGGAGAGCGAGCGAAAGGAGGGTGGTCTGGCTGTTTTCTTGCACAGTAGTTCTGGATCACCGTCAGGCCGGCAGTGAACGCAGAGCCTCGTAGGGGCGCGGGGAACTGCGCGCCAACCCATGCACATCCCCGCAGGTCAGGTCATGCCCAGCCGCTGCCCGGACTAGCTCCCGCGCCCCTCCTCGCCCTGCCCGACGATCGGCAGGCTCAGCCGCACCGCGAACCCGCCGTCCGAAGTACCGCCACAGGAAAAGGTGCCTCCCAGCAGCGTGGCGCGCTCCCGCAGGCCGATCAGGCCGTGGCCGCCGCGCGGCAGGTCGGACAGGTCGGTGCCGTCCCTGACCAGGGCCGGCGGGCCGTTCACCACCGACACCAGCAGCCGTTCCGCGGCCTGGCCGTCGCCGCCCGGGGCCACGCAGCTCAGCTCCACCTCGGTGAACGCGCCGGGGGCGTGCTTGCGCACATTGGTCAGCGCCTCCTGCACCGTCCGGTAGGCCGCGCGTTCCACCGGCTCCGGCAGTGCGGGCGGGGCCGGCACCGGCAGTCGCAGCTCCGCGTCCACCTCGGAGTCGGCGACCAGCCGGGCCAGGTCGGACAGCCGGGGCTGCGGCGCCAGCTCGGTGGGCCCGGCGCCGGCGGCCCGCAGCACCAGGATCATGCTGCGCAACTCCTCCAGGGTGGCCACCGCCAGCCCGCGCAGGGTGCCCGCGGTGGCCCGGACCTCCGGGTCGTGCGCGGTGACCTGCAGCGCACCGGCCTGCACCGCGATCAGCCCGGCCTGGTGCGAGACCACGTCGTGCATCTCCCTGGCGATCCTGGCGCGCTCCCGGGCCAGCACCGTCTCGGCGTGCAGCTCCCGCTCCTGGTCGCGCAGGGTCGCCAGCTCGGCGACCCGGTCGGACAGCGCCTCCCTGGTCCGCGCCAGCAGGCCCAGCGCCGCCGGTCCGGCCGCCAGCATCACCGCGTAGATCAGGTCCTGGGTGTGGTCGCTGAACGTCTCCACGACGAACTGGTGCAGCGGCCAGGGCACGAACAGACCCAGGCCGACCAGGCCGGCGCCGAGGTAGACCTCCCAGTGCGGGCGGCGGGTGCGGGCCACGCTGTAGAGCGCCGCCATGGCCGCCACCACCGCGGTGCCCGCGTAGAGCCCGGGCAGGATCACCAGCAGCACCAGGCGCGGGTAGCGGCGCCAGAACAGCAGCGAGGCGGCTGCCACGATGGAGGCGGTGAAGGTCCAGTCGCGCGGCGGCGGGAAGTTCAGCAGCGCGTCGGCGGTCGCCGCGCCGACCAGGCAGAGCGTCACCACGGCGAGCCGCACCCGCCGCGGCAGTCGGCGCCAGAGCGCGGGGACGGCGCCCAACGGGTTCCGGTTGCTCATTCGAGCAGTCCGGCCCGCTCGGCCAGGACCGCCGCCTGGATCCGGTTGGCCACGCCGAGCTTGGTGAGGACCGCGCTGACGTAGTCCTTCACCGTCGCCGCACCCAGATGCATTCGCGCGCCTATCTCGATGTTGGACAGCCCCTGGCCGAGGAAGCCGAGAACCTGCAGCTCCCGTTCGCTCAGGTTGCCGATGATCTCGGCCCCGCGCGCGGCGCCGCGCCGTTCGGCCGCACGCAGCCGCCGCAGCAGCGGCGCGGACAGGCAGCCGGCCCCGGTGGCCACCGCCCGGACCGAGCGGGCCAGCACGTCCGGCTCGGTGTCCTTGAGCAGGAAGCCGCCGGCGCCCAGCCGCAGCGCCTGGTCGAGGTACTCGTCGGTGTCGAAGGTGGTGAGCATGGCGACCTCCGGCGGGTCCGGCAGCGCCCGCAGCCGGCGCAGCAGCGTCAGCCCGTCCACGTCGGGCATCCGGATGTCCAGCAGCACCACGTCCGGGACCAGCTCCCGGACCGTGTTCAGCGCGTCGGTCCCCGAGCAGGTGGCCACCACCTCGATGTCCGGGGCACTGCCCAGGATCATGGCGAGGCCGGAGCGGATCAGCGCCTCGTCGTCGACGATGGCGATCCGCAGAGGGCTGCTGACTGGCTGAGGGGGCAAGGGAACCTGTCTTGTGGGCTCTGTCGAGGGCTTCGGCTCGGGACTGCGGCTGAGGGCTCCGGCAACGCGTTGACCAGGGAACTCCGCGTGACCGTACCCCAGGCTCCGGCGCTGGGCGAATCCGCGGCGCCCCCAGCCGTGCTCCGGGCCGCCCCCGCCGGGACCCCCGTTCGGAGGGCGGATAACCCCTGGTCGGGGGTGGTTCACAGGTTCGGGTACGACCAGGATGAGCCCTTGGCGCCGGCAACGGCGCGTCGGCGGGCACCACGGGGGGGTGCCCGCCTTTGGCCGGGCCGCGCGGAGGCGGCGCGAGCCGGGCCGGGTGGCGGTGGACCGGGCGGGGAGCCCACCGCGGACCACGGACACGCCGAAGGGCCCCGAACCGGTTGGCGCCGGCTCGGGGCCCTTCGCTGTGTCTCGGCGCCGTGACCCGGCTCCGAGTCGGCTCCGGGTCGGCTGCCTCAGGCCGCGCGGGTGGGCCGCTGGCCCTGTCCGGAGGGACGGCGGGACGGCGGCCGCCGCCGCTGCCGCCCCCGCTTCGGCCGGAGCCGCCGCGGGCGCCGCGCTGGCCCTGGGCCGGGACGGCCGGGGCGGGCGCGGCGATGACCACCGGCACGCCGCTGGGCTTGCGGGCGCCGGTGATCCGGCTCAGCTCGGCGTCGCCGGCCCGGACCCGGTCGTTGTTGGGGGTGATCCCGGCGTCGGCCATCAGCCGCGCCATCTCCCGGCGCTGGTTGGACAGCACCAGGGTGACCACGGTGCCGGACTCCCCCGCGCGGGCGGTGCGGCCGCCGCGGTGCAGGTAGTCCTTGTGGTCGGTCGGCGGGTCGACGTTCACCACCAGGTCCAGGTTGTCCACGTGGATGCCGCGGGCGGCGACATTGGTGGCGACCAGGGCGGTGATGTGGCCGTCCTTGAACTGCTCCAGCACCCGGTTGCGCTGCGGCTGGGACTTGCCGCCGTGCAGCGAGGCCGCGCGGACGCCGTTGGCGAGCAGCTCCTTGGCCAGCTTGTCGGTGGCGTGCTTGGTGTCCATGAACATGATCACCCGGCCCTCGCGGGCCGCGATCTCCACGGTCACGGCGCGCTTGTCGGCGTCGGCGACATAGAGCACATGGTGCTCCATGGTGGTGACGGCGCCGGCCGAGGGATCCACCGAATGGGTGACCGGGTCGGTGAGGAAGCGGCGGACCAGGCGGTCCACGTTGCGGTCCAGGGTGGCCGAGAACAGCATCGTCTGGCCGTCCGGGCGGACCTGCTCCAGCAGATTGGTGACCTGCGGCAGGAAGCCCATGTCGGCCATCTGGTCGGCCTCGTCCAGGACGCTGATGGCCACCCGGTCCAACCGGGCGTCGCCGCGGTCGATCAGGTCCTTCAGCCGGCCCGGGGTGGCGATCAGCACCTCGACGCCGCGGCGCAGCGAACCGGCCTGGCGGCCGATGGACATGCCGCCGACCACCGTGGTCAGCCGCAGGTTCACGGCGGTGGCGTAGGGGGTGAGCGCGTCGGCGACCTGCTGCGCCAGCTCGCGGGTCGGCACCAGCACCAGGGCCAGCGGCGACTTGGGCTCGGCACGGCGGCCGGCGGTACGGGCCAGCAGGGCCAGGCCGAAGGCCAGGGTCTTGCCGGAGCCGGTGCGGCCGCGGCCGAGGACGTCGCGTCCGGCCAGGGCGTTGGGCAGGGTCGCGGCCTGGATCGGGAACGGCTCGATGACGCCCTCGCGGGTCAGCGTCGACAGCAGGCCACTGGGCATGTCCAGCTCGCTGAAGGCCGCGACCGGCGGAAGCGCCGGGGTGGTGCTCACGGGCATCTCGAACTCGCCCTGCGGTGCCGTGTTCTGACGGCGGCGCGGGGCGCCCTGCTGCGGACGGCCGCGGAACTGGCCGCCGCCGCCACCGCCGCTGCGGGTGCCCGCCCCGGTGGGGCGGCCGAAGCGGGTGGCGGGACGCGGATCGTTGGAACGGCTGGTGCGATGGTTCACAGAGAACCTTCCTCGTAGCGGCACGCTTCGAGGAGAGCTCCGCATGCGCTGGGCGCGGAGGATCGCAAGAACGAGCCAGGGGGCGGCGGAGAGTTCTCCGCAGGGGCGTGACATGGATCACACGCAAAACTCTGCAGGCCCAGCGAGAACGCCGGGCCTACAGAGTTCAAGTAGCGGGGACAGGATTTGAACCTGCGACCTCTGGGTTATGAGCCCAGCGAGCTACCGAGCTGCTCCACCCCGCGTCGGTACCTCAACTGTACCAGAGGGGAACGATCAGCTCGGAGCGGGTTCTCCGGGGTCAGCCCGCCGTCAGCCCGCCGCAGTCGCGGGGAGCAGCGGCAGCGGGGCGACCACGTCGCTCAGCGGGGTGTCCGGGGCCGCGCCCCGGGGGTCGCCGAAGAAGACCTGACGGAACGGGCCGAGCGGGACGGACGGTTCCGGCTGCCCGTTCATCCAGGCCTCCAGGGTCTCCCCGGCCCTCATCCCGTCGGCGGGCGTCAGCTCGCTGCGGGTGAGCCGGACGTAGGCCTCGCGGTGCGCCGGGTCCTGGCGGATCGTCAGGTCGGGGAAGCGGGCCGCCATCGCCTCGGCGGCCTCGTCCGGGATCGGACGGCACCACTCGATCGGACCGTCCGAGTCCTGGTCGACCTCGCCGTGGTAGATGAAGAAGGGCGCGCCCTCCATTCCGCTGAGTGAGGGGACGGTGCCGTCGCCGAGGCGCAGCACCATCCCGGTGGTGAACTCGTTGACCTCGGCGCCGGTGACATGGCGCAGCGAGCAGATCATGGTGCGGGCCGGCATCTCGCGTACCGCGACGGGCAGCATGGTGGTTCCCTCCGAGAGCGTGTCGACCAGGAAGCGGACCACGTCGCGGCGCTGCCGCTGCTCGGCCTCGACCTCGTCCCAGTAGGCCGCGACGGCCTTGGCCGCCTCGCCGCGGGGCAGGTCGCACACCTCGCGGATGCGCGCCAGCGGCATCCCGACCCGGCGCAGCCGGGCCACCAGCCGAGCCCGGACCAACTGGTCCTGGCTGTACCGGCGGTAGCCGGACACCGGGTCGGTGTGCGCGGGGACCAGCAGGTGCAGCTCGTCGTAGAGGCGCAGCGCCTTGGGCGACAGCCGGGCCGCCCTGGCGAAGGCGCCGATGGTCCAGAGCTCCACTCCGGCCTCCGTCCGCTTCCTCGTCCCGGGCGTTCTGCCCGGTGACCACGATGCTGGGCCTTCCCCTTGGGACAAGGTCAACCGGCACCGGGGGAGGCCGTCAGGACAGCATCGTCGCACCGAGGAAGTCGCTCCGGTCCCGGACTCCGGGCAGCGCGAAGAAGTAGCCGCCGCCGGTGGGCCGGACGTAGTCGACCAGCGGCTCGTCGGCCAGTCTGGCCTGGACCGCCTCGAACTGGCGGACCACGTCCTGCTGGTAGCTGCAGAACAGCAGGCCGACGTCCAGGTTGCCGTTGCCGTCCAGGCCGCGGTCGTAGTTGTAGCCGCGGCGCAGGATCTGCTGGGCGGCGGTGGCCCTGGTCCTGGGGTTGGCCAGGCGGATGTGCGCGGTCATCGGGACGGCGATGCCCTGGGGGTCCGCGGCGTAGTCCGGGATGTCGGTCTCCCGGTTGCCGTCGAGCGGGGCACCGGTGTCCCGGCGGCGGCCGATCATGGTCTCCTGCTCGTGCAGCGAGACCCGGTCCCAGAACTCCACCAGCATCCGGATGATCCGCACCACCTGGTAGCTGCCGCCCTGGGTCCAGGCGGGCTCGCCGCCGGCGCCGCCCCTGGTCCAGATCAGCCCGTCGGCCACCGCTTCGTCGGCCGCGTCCGGGTTGGCGATGCCGTCCTTGAAGCCGAGCTGGTTGCGCTGGGCCCCGGTCGGGCGGGGCGCCGCGTGGAAGCCGTCCGCCTTCCAGTTGAGCTGCATCCCGGAGCGGGTGTGCTTGGCGAGGTCGCGCAGGGCGTGCATCACGGTGTCCCGCGAGTCGGCACAGAGCTGGATCGACAGGTCGCCATGGAGCTCTGTCGACCCGGCCAGATGGTCGTTGGGGAACACCGGCATCGGCTTCAGCCTGGCCGGCCCGCGGCCCGCCAGGCCGTAGCGGGCGTCGAAGAGCGAGGAGCCCACGCCGACCGTGACGGTCAGGCCGTCGGACGGGACGGTCGGACCCAGGGTCGCGCTGTCGGCAGGCACCGAGGCGACACTCACATCGGGCGGGGCGCCGCCGGCGGTGAGGAAGCGGATCCGCTCGGTGATCGTCCGGAACAGCTCCCGCAGCGCGGCCCGGTCGGGGGCGGTCGCATTGAAGGAGGCGAAGGTCACCGCGGCCTGCGGCGGGGTGGTGATGCCGGCCTGGTGCGGCCCCTCGAAGGGGATCCGCCGTCCCGCGGGGTTCCCGCCCCCGTCGGAGGAGGCCGCCGCGGCCCGCTCGACGCCCAGTGCGCCGACCCCGACGGCGGTGCCCAGCGCGGCCCCGCGCAGAAAGGAGCGGCGGCGCAGCGGTTCGGCCGTGGGGCTCATGCGGAGGGCCTTCCCTGGAGCAGGTCGGGGACGGTGGACAGTTGCTCCAGCACCCCGCCCAGGGCACTGTCCAGCTGCTGACGCCGCGTCAGCGGCAGTGCGGTGGGGGCGGTCCAGCCGCCGTCGGGGGTGCGGCAGGCGGAGAGGCCGGCGTCCAGCACGGACAGTTCGGCGTCCACCGCGGGCAGCAGCGCCGGGGCCCGCGGGGTGATCAGCGCGGTGAGGGTGCCCAGCACCGCCCTGGTCCCCTGGATGTTGGCCTGCAGGGTCGCCAGGGCGGTGCCGCTGCCGTAGTCGGCGGCGCCGCTGAGCTGGAACTGCAGCGCGTTCTCCAGGATCTCGTGGCTGCGCAGCGGCAGGTCGCCGGGGTCGGTGTCGGCGCTGGGGAAGTCCGCGACCATGTCCTGCACGTCCTTGACCAGCCCGCTGCCGAGCGGCTTCAGCACGGCGGCGCCCTGGCCGTGCCACAGGCCGTACTCGATCCGGTGGAAGCCGGTCCAGGACGGGTCCGCGGTGCCCCCGGACAGGCCGTCGGCGGTGCCGTCGATGGCGCGGTCGAAGTCGCCGAAGGAGTTGTAGGCGGCACCGAGGCGCTCGTAGTCCAGGTGCGCGGGCAGCCAGTCGGCGCGGGCCCGGGCCAGGTCGCCGGCGGCCAGGTCGCCGGCCAGCCTGCGGCTGTCGGTGAGCAGCCCGGGCAGCGCGGCGGTGACGTAGCCGCGGTAGGCGGCCACGGGGGCGCCCAGGTCCAGGTCGGGCAGCGGCCGGACACCGGCCACCGCGCCGGCGCCGTTGAGGGTGCCGGTGAGGGTACGGATCGACGAGGTCAGCACCGTGCCGTCGGTGAACACGCAGCGCAGTGCGTAGCTGCCGCCGTCCAGGGTGGTGGTCAGGGTCCGGTCCACCCCGGGCAGCAGCGACAGCACCTCGGCGTAGACCTCGCCGTTGCCGGGGGCGATCAGATAGACCTCGGCCGGGTCGCGGGCGGTGTCGCTGAGGCGCAGCAGCAGGTGCCCGGCCGGGGAAGTGGCCGAGCCCGCGCCCCACCCCGCGCCGCAGTCGCGCTCACTGACGGTGATCACGGGTGCGGCGGGGCCGTCCGGGGCGTCGCCGACGGCGACGCCGAGCAGGGCGACCACGGTCGCGGCGGTCAGTGCGGCCGCCGCGGCGCGGAGCGGGGGTCTGCGCATGATCAGGCTGCGGTCTCTCAGTTCCAGATGTCGGTGATCGCGGTGGCGGTGGCGCTGTTGCCGACCGCGGTCAGGCCGTACATCTGCTCCAGGGTGGCCAGCACGTTGTAGTGGTTGACCGTCTCGTCGTAGGTCCCGGCCTTGACCGACTGGCCGACGACGATGGTGGGGATCTGGTTGCTCTCGGAGTAGTCGTCCTCGTCCCAGGTGACGATCAGCAGGCTGTTGTTGGCCTTGGCCCAGGTCGCGTAGGCGGACATCTTGCTGTTCAGCCAGGTGTCGGCGGCGGCGATGGTGCCGTCGTGCATGTCGTCGTTGAGGTTGGGGATCACGAACGACAGCGTCGGCAGGCTCGCGTAGCCGGAGGCCGTGGTGGGGAAGGAGGTGAACGGCAGCGAGTCGGCGGCGGGGACGTTGCTGAAGTTGACCCAGGGCGAGTGCTTCCGGGCGTACTTGCCGGAGGTGCAGGTGGTGGAGCCGACGGAGGGCAGGCCCTCGGAGTAGCCCTTGAAGGTGTCGCCCTTGGCGAGCAGTTCGGAGCCGAGGTTGGCCGTGCTGCCCTCGCTGACCGGGCAGGCGTCGCTGCTCAGGCCGAAGGTGCTGCCGGCGAACAGCGCCATGTAGTTGGGCTCGCTGGGGTGGGTCACCCCGTACGAGGAGGTGAGCAGCGCGCCCTGGCCGGCCAGCGAGTTGATGTACGGGGCGCTGCTGTTGCCGATGATGTCGGAGTAGGAGTGGTTCTCCTCCATCACCACCACGACATGGGCGGGAGTGGGCACGGTGGCGGCGGCGGCCTTGGCGGCGACCGGTGTGGCGGCGGGCGTGGCGTGGGTCTGGACGGCTGCCACGCCGAGGGCGACGGCAGCGGCGGTCGCGGCGGCGATCGGGGCGAACCTACGGGACCTCAGACGCATGACTGGCTCCACGGTGAAGGGCGGGAACTGCGGGCATGGCGCTGCTTCGCAGGTCAGCGTAGGAGTGCGGAGTGGCCTGCAGCGGTACGGTCCAGTCGCACACGGTGAACTGTGCATGTCATTCTGGTGGTACACGTATCACTCGTCAACCGGCCCCGGGGGCGCGAGCCACCACCATGACGGGAGTCGTCCGCGGCGGCCTCCACCCGGTCTCCAGGCGCGGTGCCGGTGCTGCTGTCAGCGGGGCGTCCGCAGGCCTTCGAAGCGGGTGTGCAGCTCCGGCCCGGCGGCACCGTGGGCGGTATAGCGGACGACCGTGCCGTCATGCTGACGGATCGTCACCCGGCAGCCGCCGGCCGGGTCCAGCTGCTCGTACCAGACGCCGTTGAGCTGGGCCGGGGAGAGCCAACCCGGACGGCTCCCGTCCGGTCGGGCTCCCTGGGGGCGGATGAACACCCGGACCAGGAGTCGCCGGAAGCCGGGGATCAGCAGGAACGGCAGCGCGATCAGGCCGATGACCAGCATCGGGACCAGTAGCAGGCCGCCGATCCAGTTCTCCGGGTAGGTGAACATCGAAGCGATCGCGGCGTAGAGCAGCGCCGCGAGCGCGGTCCAGCCGCAGGCCGCGGTCAGCGCGTAGGGGACGTGCATTTTGGCGACGGTCAGCCAGGTGAGGCCGAGGCCGGCGAAGAAGACCACCATCGCGATAGCGATCGCGCCGTCGTCGAGCCAGCGCTCCCGGAACGCGGCGCCCCGGCGCCGGGGCCGGGCCCGGAACCACTCGCCGTCGAACTCCATGGTCACCGGCCCGCCGGGCTCTGCCCGGACCCCCTGTATCTCGCGCATGGACGGTGAGCATATCGGCTGTCCGAGCAGGGACGCGGTGCGGCCGGAGGCCATGGCTGCCTCCGGCCGCACCGCTCCCCCCGCCCTCGCCCTTCCCCCGCGCGAGGGACGATTCAGCCGGTCGCCGGCTGGAGCGCCCCGTGACGCTCCAGGCTGTGCGACGACGCCGGCCGGGCCGGTCGCCGGCCGGTCCGGCGCACCGCCGTGGGAGAGAAACTACGCGCGTCATGGCCTCGGCCGCGTCCCACCCGGGTAGGAAGCCCGGCTACAACCGGAGGATGCGCCTTCCCCCGGCCGTCTCCAACCAGCGCGGTAGCGGCGGCGCGCCCGGGGGTGGACGCCGCCGGTCGCGCCGGGGCCGTATGGTTCGCCCATGTCGGCGCTGTCTCGCCTCCACGCCCCGCGACGGGTCCTGCCACGGGTGCCGCCGCTGGCGCTGGACGGCGCGGTGGCCTTCGCGCAGATCGCGGTCGGACTGCAGCTCGGCCTCCACCCGCAGTCGCCCTGGCAGCCGCTGGACGCCGGCGGCATCGCGCTGACCTGCCTGATCGGGCTGGTCACCGTCGCCCGCAGATTCGCTCCGCTGCTGGTCGTGCTGGTCTGCTGCGCGCTGTGGACGCTCTATGTGGCGATCGGCTTCTGGCCGGTGGTGAACAGCCTGACCCCCATGGTCGCCCTCTACACGCTCGCCTCACTGCGGCCGCGGCGCCAGGCCGCCCTGGGCGCCGTGCTGATGGCCGCGGTCTGGGTCTACGCGGGCCTGCGCACCCCGGGGTCGCAGATGACCGGGGTCCTCATCCAGGCGCTGGCCTTCCCCGCGGTGCTGTGGCGCTTCGGCGACGCGGCTCGGCAGTTGAGCCTGCGCAACCAGCAGCTTGCGCTGGCCGCCGAGCAGTTGTGCGACGAACACGAGCAGCGTTCCCGGCTGGCCCTGTCCGACGAGCGCACCCGGATCGCCCGGGAGCTGCACGACGTGGTCGCCCACCACATGGCGGTGGTCTCGGTCCAGGCCGGCCTGGCCCGCTACGTCCTGGACAGCGACCGGGACACCGCGGCGCAGGCGCTGGACACGGTGCTGGAGACGGCCAGCGAGGCGCTGGAGGAGCTGCGGCACGTGCTGGCGCTGCTGCGCACCCGGCCCTCCCCGGAGCGGCCCGAGATCCCGGACGGCCTCCCGGGCACGGAGGGACCGGACGGGCCGGCACCGTACTCCCCCGCCGCCGGACTGGCCCAACTCCCGGATCTCACCGGCCGGGTGACCTCCGCCGGGGTCCCCGTCCGGCTGGACGTCAGCGGCCCGGTCCGACTACTGGCGCCCGGTCCCGACCTGTGCGCCTACCGGGTGGCCCAGGAGAGCCTGACCAACACCCTCAAGCACGCCCCCGGCGCCAGGGCGACGGTCGCGCTGCACTACGGCAGCTCCGAACTGACCCTTCGGATCTCCAACGACCGCTGCCCGCCCGGCTACCCGGCCCCGCTCAGCGCCAGCGGCAGCAGTGCCGGCCTGCTGGGAATGCGTGAGCGCGCCGAGCTGTACGGTGGGCAACTCCGGGCCGGGGAAAGCCCGTTGGGCGGCTTCGAGGTGATCCTCACACTCCCGCTCCCTGGTGCTCGGCCCGCCCGTCACCAACAATGACTGCACGGGCCGAGCACAGGGAGACGAGACCGCGTGACGAGCGTGCTGGTCGTCGACGACCAAGTGCTGATCCGCGCGGGCCTGTCCGCCCTGATCGCCGCCGCACCCGGGCTGGAGGTCGTCGGCCAGGCGGCCGACGGGCACGAGGCGCTGGCCCTGAACGAGCACTGCCGCCCGGACGTGGTCCTGATGGACGTGCGGATGCCGGGGCTGGACGGCGTCGCCGCCACCCGCCGACTGCTCGCCGCGGACTCGCCGCACCGGCCCAAGGTGCTCATCCTCACCACCTTCGACCTGGACGAGTACGTCTACGCCGCACTCAGCGCCGGGGCCAGCGGGTTCCTGCTCAAGGACACCCCGCCGACCCGGCTGCTCGCCGCCATCGGCACCGCCGCACACGGCGACATCCTGCTCGCCCCCAGCGTCACCCGCCGACTGGTGGAGGCGTTCGCGCCCCGCGCCGCGGCAGCCGGCCGGTCCGGCGGACCCAAGCCCGCCACCGCCCTGGACTCGCTGACGGGGCGGGAGAACGAGGTGCTGCGGCTGGTGGCGCGCGGTCTGGGCAATCCGGAGATCGCCAAAACCCTGCACGTCAGCGAGGCGACGGTGAAGACCCACCTCAACCGCACCATGAGCAAGCTGAGCCTGGCCAGCCGGGCCCAGGCCGTGGTGCTGGCCTACGAGGCCGGTCTGGTGACACCGGGTCAGCCCGCCCCCGAGGGCCCGGCGGGTCCGGCACCGGGGACCCGCCCGGACGCGGCGCGGTAGGCCCGCCAGCCGCCGTGGGCGGTGATGTCGGGGGCACCCGCCAGTGCGACGCCCTCGCACAGGAACCCGGTCACCGCGCTGCCGTCGGCCAGCCGCACCCGGCCCAGGGCCATCGGCTCGGGCAGGGCCGCCAGCAGTCGTCCCAATCCCTCCGCGGGCAGTTCCCAGACCTCCGCCTGAATGGCGGCGCCGCCCTCGGCGACCCGGACCAGCCCCGGTTTGGACGGGCTGGTGGCCAGGGCGTGCAGCCGGTACTCCGGCGCCGTGGTGGTGGACTCCACCAGTCGGGCTCCCAGATCCAGCAGTTGGCCGTTCAACGGCTCGCCGCTGAGATGCGCGCCGACCACCGCCAGCCGGACCGGGGCGGGGCCGGTCAACAGCCCGGCGACGGAGCCGAGCCGGTCCTCGGTGTGCGGGCGGCCGATCAGCATCACCCCGAACGGCAGCCCGGCTCCTACCGTTCCGGCCGGAACGGCCAGCGCGCACAGGCCGAACAGATTGGTGGAGTTGGTGAAGCGCCCCATCCGTGAGTTCACCCCCACCGGATCGGCGGCGACCTCGTCCAGGGTGGGATGGCCAGGCGTGGTGGGCAGCAACAGGGCGTCGGCGTCACCCAGTTCGGCGAGCGCGGCGGCCCGCAGCCGGGCCAGCCGCTCCTGGTCGACGAAGAGCCGATGGGCCGGGATGTCGCGGGCGGCGGTGACAATGGCCGCGACCACCGGGTCCAGGTACTCCTTCCCCGCGTGCGACTCGACGAACGCCCCGACGGCGGTGTAGCGCTCGGCCACGAAGGCGCCCTGGTAGAGCAGTTCCGCCGCACAGCTGAAGGGTGTCAGGTCCAGCGGCAGCAGCTCGGCCCCGGCGTCGGCCAGGCGCCGCACCGCGGCTGCCCAGACGATGTCCCAGCCGGGGTCGAGCTCGCCCAGCTGGTCGGGGTCCGGCACCGCGATCCGCCAGGGGCCCGCTCTGCGGGCGGGCGGCTCCGGTGGGCCGTCCACCAGCAGCGCATGCGCGAGCTCGGCCTCGGCGACGGTACGGGCGAAGACGCTGACGCAGTCCAGGCTCCGGCAGGCGGGGACGACCCCGCTGGTCGGCACGGCCCCGTAGGTCGGCTTGAGGCCGACGACGCCGTTGAGCGCGGCCGGGACCCGGCCGCTGCCCGCCGTGTCCGTGCCCAGCGCCAGGTCTGCGATGCCCAGTGCGACGGCGACGGCGGATCCGGAGCTGGAGCCGCCGGAGACGCGGGTGGGGTCCACGGCGTTGCGCACCGCGCCGTACGGGCTGCGGGTGCCGACCAGACCGGTGGCGAACTGGTCGAGGTTGGTCGTGCCCAGCACGATCGCGCCGGTGGCACGCAGCCGGGCCACAGCGCCGGCGTCCTGCTCGGGACGGTAGGCGTAGCCGGGGCAGCCGGCGGTGGTCGGCAGTCCGGCGACGTCGATGTTGCCCTTGACCGCCAGCGCGGTCCCGGCCAGCGGCAGCCGCTCGCCCGCGGCGGCCCGTGCGTCCAGTGCGCGGGCCTCGGCCTCGACGTCCGGCTGCGGCCGCAGGTCGATCCAGATCTCCGGCCGGTCCGTCTCGGCGATGCGGCGGTAGGCGGCGCGGACGCGGGCGAGTGCGGGTCCCTCGGTCATGCGGCGTCTCCGATCGTGGCCGTGACGGTCTCCCCGGCGTCCGCCGCAGCTGCGGCGGCGAGCAGCAGCAGCGGCGCACCGGCCTCCACCTGGTCGCCGGCGCGCACCAGCAGCCTTTCCACCAGCCCGTCCTGAGGTGCCGTCAGGACCGACTCCATCTTCATGGCCTCCACCGCCATCAGCCGCTGCCCCTTGCGGACCAGTTGTCCCGGCTCCACGTCGACCTTCCACACACAGGCCGTGAACTGGGCCTCGATCAACTGCCCGCCCTCGGGCACGCTGATCTCCTCCGCGGGCGGCACGAACACCTGGGCCTGCTCGGCCCGGTCGAACTCGCCTGCCAGCTCCCAGGCCCGGCGCTCCGCACCGAAGGCGGCGCCCTGGCGCTCGCGGAAGGCCGCGATATCGGCGGCGTTGGACTCCAGGAAGCGGAGGTGGTCGGCCAGGGCGAACTCGCCGTCCTCCATGGTGACCGCGAGCCGTCCGGCCGCCATGTCGGCCCGCATCTCCAGTAGTTCGTCGGCCTCCACCGGGAACCACCTGATCCGGTCGAAGAAGCGCAGCAGCCAGGGCTTGCCGGCCTCGAAGGGCCCGCGCTGCTGCCAGCCCGACCACACCTGCACGGTGCGGCCGACGAACTGGTAGCCGCCCGGGCCCTCCATCCCGTAGACGCACAGGTAGGCGCCGCCGATGCCGACGGAGTTCTCCGCGGTCCAGGTCCTGGCCGGGTTGTACTTGGTGGTGACCAGCCGGTGCCTGGGGTCCAGCGGGGTGGCCACCGGCGCGCCCAGGTAGACGTCGCCCAGGCCGAGGACCAGGTACTCGGCGTCGAAGACGGTGCGGTACACGTCCTCGACCGAGTCCAGTCCGTTGACCCGGCGGATGAACTCGATGTTCCACGGGCACCAGGGCGCGTCGTCGCGCACCCCGGCCGTGTAGCGGGCGATGGCCTCCCGGGTGGCCGGGTCGTCCCAGGACAGGGGCAGGTGGACGGTGCGGGAGGGGACCCGCAGCTCGCGGGTGGGCGGCAGCCGCCGTTCCGCCTGCTGGACCAGCGGCAGCAGTTCGGCCAGCGGCAGTACGGCCGGGTCGGTGTGGATCTGCAGCGAGCGGATGCCCGGGGTGAGGTCGACCACGCCGGGCAGGTCCAGCGCGGCCAGCGCCTCGGCCAGGGCGTGCACCCGCATCCGCAGCGCCAGGTCGAGCTGCATCGGGCCGTACTCCACCAGCAGGTTGTCGTCGCCGCTGCGCCGGTAGCCGACGGCGGGCCGGTCCTCGCCCGCCGGGGTGCGGGCCAGGATGCCGCCGTCCACGATCGGGGGCCGGTCCCGGCCGTCGGTGGTGACCGGGCGGAACGAGACGGTGTCCCCCGGGCGCAGCTGCCCCAGCTTCCAGCGGTCCCGGGTGAGCACGGTGGCCGGACAGACGAAGCCGCCGAGTGACGGACCGTCAGGACCGAGCAGCACCGGCATGTCGCCGGTGTAGTCGACCGCGCCGACCGAGTAGGGCGTGTCATGGATGTTGGAGGGGTGCAGCCCGGCCTCGCCGCCGTCGCGGCGGGCCCAGGCCGGCTTGGGGCCGACCAGGCGGACGCCGGTGCGGGCGCTGTTGAAGTGCACGGTCCACTTCGCCGCGTAGAACTCGGCGATGTCCTGCTCGGTGAAGAACTCCGGTGCGGCATGCGGCCCTTCGACGGCATCCAGGACCCAGTCGCGGGTGAGCACCGGCCGTTCGCCGGGCGGCACCGCCCGGGTCGCGGCAGCGGCCGGGACGGCGGTCGCCGTCGGGCGGCTGTGCAGGACGTCGCCGACCCGCAGGGTCCGGCCGCCGTGGCCGCCGAAGCGGCCCAGGGTGAAGGTGGCCGCGCTGCCGAGGAAGTCCGGCACCTCCAGGCCGCCGGCGACCAGCAGATAGCTGCGCAGTCCGGTCTGCTCCGGTGCGCCGATCGCCAGTTCGGCGCCGGCCGGAACCGTCAGCGTCTCCCACTGCGGCGCCGGGCGTCCGTCCACGGTGACCTCGACGGCTGCCCCGGTGACGCACACCGTGGTAGCTGCGCTGAAGCGGAGCACCGGTCCTTCCAGGGTGCACTCCAGCCCGGCCGCCCCCTCCGGATTCCCCAGCGCCCGGTTGCCCAGCCGGAAGGACCGGTCGTCCATCGGCCCGCACGGCGGCACGCCGACATCCCAGTAGCCGGTCCGACCCGGCCAGTCCTGGACCGTGGTGAGGGTGCCCGCGCGGACCACGTCGATCCTGGGCAGCGGGTCGCCGAGGCCGGCCAGGGTGGCGGTGGTGTGCACGGCCTCCCGGACGGCGGGCGCGGCGGTGGCGGCGCGGAGCAGGCCCAGATTGGTCTCGATGCCGTCGACCCGGCTGGCGGCCAGCGCGGCGTCCAGGCGGTCCAGGGCGTCGGCGCGGTCCGCGCCATGGGCGATGACCTTGGCCAGCATCGGGTCGTAGCTGGTGCCGACCTCGGTGCCGGTTTCCACCCAGGTGTCCACCCTGACGTCCTCGGGGAAGGAGACGCGGGTGAGCAGGCCGGCGCTGGGGCGGTGGTCCCGGTGCGGGTCCTCGGCGTAGACGCGGGCCTCGACGGCATGGCCGCGCGGCGGGCCGACGGGCCGGACCACGTCGCGGTCCCCCTGGGCCAGCCGGAGCATCCACTCGACCAGGTCCACGCCGTGGACCGCCTCGGTGACCGGATGCTCCACCTGGAGCCGGGTGTTGACCTCCAGGAAGGACGCCTCCTGACGGACCGCGTCATAGACGTACTCGACCGTCCCGGCGGAGCGGTAGTCGAGCGAGGCGCAGAGGGCGGCGGCCGATTCGGCCAGCCGGGACCGGACCGTGTCCGGCAGGCCGGGGGCCGGTGCCTCCTCCAGCACCTTCTGGTTGCGGCGCTGCAGCGAGCAGTCCCGGTCGCCGAGGGTGACCACCCGCCCGGCGCCGTCGCCGAACACCTGCACCTCGACATGTCGGGCCTGTTCCACCAGCCGTTCCAGGAAGAGCCCCGCTCCGGCGAAGCCGGCCGCGGCGACGCGCCGGACGCTGTCCCAGGCCTCGGCGAGCTGCTCGGGGCCGTGGCAGGCCCGCATCCCGATGCCGCCGCCACCGGCGGTCGCCTTGAGCATCACCGGGTAGCCGAGCGCGTCGGCGGCGGCCGCAGCTGACGCCAGGTCAGGGAGCAGGCCGGTACCGGGGAGCAGCGGCACCCCGGCGGCCTCGGCGGCGGCCCGGGCGGTGTGCTTGGCCCCGAACACCTCCAACTGCTCGGGGGTCGGGCCGACGAAGACGAGTCCGGCGTCCTCGATGTCGCGCGCGAACCGCGCGTCCTCGGAGAGGAAGCCGTAGCCGGGGTGGACCGCCCCGGCGCCGCTCTCCAGGGCGGCCTTCAGGACCAGGTCGGCGCGCAGATAGCTGTCCTTGGCCGGCGCCGGGCCCAGACGCACGGCGTGGTCCGCCAGCCGGACGTGCGGGGCACCGCGGTCCGGGTCGGAGAAGACCGCGACGGTGCGCAGGCCCAGGCGGCGTGCGGTACGGATGACCCGGACCGCGATCTCCCCCCGGTTGGCCACCAGCAGGGTGTCAAAGGCACTGGAGGGCATCTCAGTTGACTCCGTCGTGGATCGTCGTCAGGACCGGGGTGGGGTCGAAGCCGTTGCAGGGGTTGTTCACCTGCGGGCAGTTGGACACCAGCACCAGCACGTCGGTCTCCGCGCGCAGGGTCAGCGAGAGCCCGGGTGCGGAGAGCCCGTCCACGATGCCGAGGGTGCCGTCCGGCTCCACCGGGACGTTCATGTACCAGTTGACGTTGCCGACCAGGTCGCGCTTGCCCAGGCCCCAGCGGGCCCCCTCGGCCAGGAAGTTGTCCACACAGGCGTGCTGGGTCCAGGTGTGGTGGCCGTAGCGCAGGGTGTTGGACTCCCGGCTGCAGGCACCGCCGATGGTGTCGTGCCGGCCGACCTGGTCGGCGGTCACGGTCATCAGCGGGGTGTGCTCGTTGGAGAGCAGCACACTGCCGGTGCTGAGGAAGATCGATCCCTGGGCCTGCAGGGTGTCGGCGGCGCTGTAGCGGACCGAGGTGTCGTGCCGGTCGTACACCAGGAAGTCCACCGCCTGGTTGCCGGCCAGATCGGTCACGGTGAGCGACTGCCCGGCGTTCAGCGCGGCGGACCACGCGGCACGGGCCGGAACGGTGGTGGAGCGTGCACCGGTGGTGCTGGATGCGGTCGTCATCTCACAGCCCCCGTGCGGCGCAGAATTCGGCGGTGTTCAGATAGGCCCGGTGCCCCTCGGGCGTCGCCTCCCAGAGCGGGTCGCCGGGGCCGGTGGGCCGACCTCGCCAGGCGGTGACCTCCAGCGGGCCGCAGTGGTAGTCGGGGCGCGGGTCCAGCGGGTGCGGGACGTTGGCGATCAGCACGGTGAGCGGCTGCTCCGCGCGCAGCGTCACCGCCGTGCCGGGACCGGCCGAGCCGGTGTACTCCAGGGAGCCGTCCGTGGCCACCCTGACGCCCTGGAACAGCGAGAGCGAGGGGGCCAGGTCGCGCCGGTCCAGACCGTTCTTGGCGGCGGCGAGCAGCAGCAGTTCGCGCCCGGCGGGGGAGGCCGACTGGGGGGTGCCGTCGCCGTAGCGGGCGGTGTTGCGGGCCAGGGTGGAGGTCCCGCACAGCGCGTCGTGGCGGCCCGAGCCGTCCTCGGTGACGGTCGCCAGCACCCGGCCCTGGTCCGAGAGGAGCAGGCTGCCGGCTCCCACGTAGGCGTTCCACTGGACCTTGGTGGTATCGGCCACGTTCAGCCGTTCCCAGGGCCGGTCGGCGACGTGGAGGAGCAGATGGGCGCAGGCGTCGCCGCTCGGGTCGGCCAGCCGCAGCGAGCTGCCCCGGGCCAGCACCTTGTGGGTGTAGTTGCCGCCGGGCACGGTCTCGGCCCAGACCAGGTCCCCGGCCGCGACTCCGGGCGGCGCCGCGGGCCGGTCCACGGGAGCGGCCTGGGCCCGGGCGTGGTCCCTGGCCCCGTAGGTGGTGTCGGTTGCCGAACGCACGGTCAGCCTCCTGGAGTGGACGAGGAGTTCGCGAGTTTCTGTCGCTTGACAGAAATTAGACGGACCGCGCTTCCGGGCGATTGCCCGGACGTTTCCCCTTGGTTACGCACCCCTGGCCGTGTGCGAGGATCGCTCCATGCCCACCACCGCCCGTGCCTCAGGACCAGGTCGGGGACGAGTCGGTCGGCCCCGGGCGCAGGGGCCGGCCGCCGACGGCCTGGCCCCCCGGGACGGCGTGCTCGCCGCGGCCGCCGAACTGTTCACCCGGCACGGCTACGCCGCCACCACCACCCGTGCCATCGCCGAACGGGCCGGGTTGCGGCAGGCGTCGATGTACCACTACTTCGCCGGCAAGGAGGACATCCTCGCGGCGCTGCTGGAGGGCACCGTCCAGCCCTCGCTGGACCTCGCCCTGGTGCTCGCGGCCAGGACCGAGCCCGGCCCCGAGGCCCGGCTGTGGGCACTCTGCCGCGCCGACGTCGCACTGCTCTGCGGCGGGCCGCACAACCTGGGGGCGCTCTACCTGCTGCCCGAGGTGGCCGCGGAGCGGTTCACAGCCTTCCACCGGGTGCGGGCGGAGCTGAAGGCCGCCTACCGCGGGCTGCTCGCCGCGGGGGCGGCGGGGGCCGCCCTCAGCGGGGCCGAGCTGGAGTTGCGGGGGGACCTGCTCTTCGGGCTGATCGAGGGTGTCATCCTGATCCGCCGCGAGGCTCCCTCCGGGCCTGCGGACGCACTGGCCTCGGCCGCGGCGGATGCGGCGCTGCGGGTGTCCGGGGCCTCGGAGGCCGTCGTCTCCGAGGCCGCGGTGCAGGGGGCTCACGTCCTTGAGGCCCTGCAACTGGCCTGACTGTCTCTCAAGTGCGGACCGTGCCTGGTTGGATGTGCAGTTCCCCGCGCCCCCATGGGGCTGCAACTGGCTCAGTTGCACACGTCAGGGGCGCGGGGCTGTGCTTGACAATCCCTCAGTCGCGCCCGCGCCGGGTGGTCCGGTGGGCGACGACGCCCAGCAGCACGGCCCCGGCCAGGAACAGCAGGGTGAAGTACTGCAGGTACCAGTGCCCGCCCTGCGGGTCGTAGACCGCCGGCCTCGGCCAGGCCAGGTTGACCGCCATCGCCACCCCGTACACCACTGCCAGGACGTTGACCGGAAGGCCCCAACGGCCCAGCGAGAACACCGGGCGCCCGGTCTCGTCCGTTCCGTCCTGGCCGCCCAGCGGCACCCCGCGCAGGCGTCGCAGCAGCATCGGCCCGGTGACCATCGCGTACGCGGCGTAGACCAGCACGATGCAGGTGGTCCCCAGGGCCAGGTAGACCGACGGCGAGACCAGGCTCATCGCCATCGCGGCGGCCGCGAGCACCCCGACGACCACGGCCGGAGCCTTGGGGGTGCCGGTGCGCGTCCCGACCGCGGCAAGTCGCCGCGAGGCCGGCAGCGCGCCGTCCCTGGCCATCGAGAAGACCATCCGCGCGCCGGCCGTCTGGATCGCCAGGGTCGCCACACAGACCGCCACCGCGACGTCCGCGAGCAGGGCCCGGCCCAGGCCGCTGCCGAGCCGGCTGGTCAGCACATAGGAGAGCCCCGCGCCGGAGAGGTGGCCGTCGGTCAGGCTGGGCGCCGCCAGCACCCCGCCCAGCAGGATCAGTCCACCGCCGACGCCGGCCGCGGCCACCGCCCCCAGGATGGTGCGCGGCGCGGTGCGCCTCGGCGAACGGGTCTCCTCGGACATCTCCCCGGCGCTGTCGAAGCCCACCAGCACATAGGCCGCGCTGAACGAGGCGATCAGGAACACGCCCAGATAGCCCCCGGAGACCGGGCCGGTGTGCAGGGTGACCCCCGGTCCCCGCTCGGTGTGGGTGAGCAGCAGCACCGCCATCAGCGCGATGCCGACCAGCTCGCAGGTCACCCCGACGCTGTTGACCACCGACATCACCCGGATGTCGACGATGTTGACCACCGTGGTCAGCACCAGCAGCACCAGGCCCAGCAGCACCGCGTTCTGCGCGCCGGTCCGTGTGGTCGGCGAGGGGTCGCCGCCGACCAGCTGGAAGCCGGACCAGATGGCCGGCAGCACCACCTGCAGCGCCAGCGCCGCGGCGGAGACGACCACGATCTGGCCGATGACCATCAGCCATCCGGCGAACCACCCGAAGGTGGGCGTGCTCAGTCTGGTCGCCCACTGGTAGACCGCACCGGAGATCGGGTACCGGGCCGCCAGTTCGGCGAAGCAGGCGGCGACCGCGAGCTGGCCGACCAGGACCAGCGGCCAGGTCCAGACGAAGGCGGCACCGCCGAAGGAGAAGCCGAAGGCGAAGAACTGGAACACCGTGGTGAGCACCGAGATGAAGGAGAACCCGGCGGCGAAGGAGGCGTAGCGGCCGAGCCTGCGGTGCAGCTCCTGCCGGTAGCCGAAGGCGGCGAGGACGACGGCGTCGCCGCCTTCCGCCTCGACGCCGGGGTCGATGACCTGGATCGGGATGGTGCCGCTGAGAACTGGTTCGGGCATGGCTGTCCCTGTCGCTTCCGTGAGTGACTGGGACGCGGCGGCGGACGCCGACGCGCCGCGACAGGCGGCACAGCCCGATGGCGGCGGGCGGGTTGATTGGCAGTCAGAGAACCGGCCGGTTGTTGCGGGGGCGCTAACGGCGCGTTACGAACACCGAAATCCCGGCCGGCCGTCGATCCGACGCGCGGCCGGGCATGCCCTTACGGCGCCGACACCGGCGCGACACGGCGCGGAAACCTGCCGTCCCTAATTTCTGTCACGCGACAGGTATTACCCAGCGGACCCCCGGTGGCGGCCGGGGGTCCGGCCTCTGATGCACCGTCACTTCGCCTACGCCGCTCCCCCGGCGTACAGGCTCCGGGTGAAGGCGTTGCGGAACTTGCCGCCCGGGTCCTGGCGGTCCATCAACTCGCGGAAGCCGTAGGCGTGTTCGTACAGGTCGGCGGCCTGCCCCGGGGTCGCGGTGAACAGCTTGCCCCAGTGCGGGCGGGCGCCCAGCGGGGTGAGCGCCGCCTCCACCGCGGCCAGCACCGGGGCGACGGCCTCCGCGTCCTGGTGCCAGGTGAAGTGGAGCGCGACACTGTCGCGGCCGTAGGCGGGGCTGAGCCAGAGCTCGTCGGCGGCCACCGTGCGGATCTCGGAGATCTGCAGCACCGGGGCGATCCGGTGGCCCAGCTCCCGCAGCGCGGCGAAGGCGGCCTGCGCGGCGGCGCGCGGGAGCAGGAACTCGGACTGCAGCTCCTCCCCCGCGCTCGGGGTGAAGTCCGGACGGAAGTGCGGCAGCCGCTCGTGCCACGGGCCGGGGACACCGAGCTGCTCGGTGCAGTGGGTGGCCGGGACGCCGGGGACGGGGTGCAGCGGCCGGTCGGCCGGGGCCGCGCCGAACCAGTCCAGCCGGGGCGTCCCGCCGGCGTCGGTGCGGTGCTTGAGCCAGATCTGGGCCTCGGCGCCGAACCAGTCGGTGAAGACGCTCACGCTGTAGGCGGCGCCCAGCAGGGCCGCCATCTCGTCGGCGTCGCCGGTGGCCAGGGACGCCAACGGCAGCCCGGTGAGCACGTACTGGGCGACCTGGTAGGCCGGCTCCACGTCCAGGGTCACCGCCGAGACCACCCCGAGCGCGCCCAGGTGCACCACCGAGCCGGCGAAGCCGGCACTGTCGCGGTCCAGCGCGACCATGTCCCCGTCCGGTCCGACCAGCTCCAGCCCGGCCACCGACGAGGCCAGCCCGGGGTTGCCCACGCCGGAACCGTGGGTGCCGGTGGCGACCGCGCCGGCCACCGAGATGTGCGGCAGCGAGGCCAGGTTCGCCAGCGCCAGCCCCTCGGCCTGCAGCAGCGCGGCGACCTGCGCATGGCGCATCCCCGCCGCCACGGTGACGGTCGACCGCGCGCGGTCGACCTCGAAGCGCGGCGGCAGCTCAGCGAGCGAGACCAGGGTTCCGTCGGTGTCGGCGATGCGGTTGAAGGAGTGCCCGGTGCCCAGCACCCGCACGGCGGCGCCCTCGGCGACCGTGCGGCGCAGCTCGTCGACCGTGCCGGGACGGGCGATGCGTGCCGCCCCGAAGGTGACGTTGCCGGCCCAGTTCCTGCGACCGGCCTCGGTGGTAGTGCCCGACATTCCCGCTCCTCGACTCGCGCCCGCCCCGTGTTAGCGATCACAACCCTAGTACCGGCCGCGATCAGCGCTTCGGCCGGAGGCGGAGCGGCCCGGGACGCGGGGCGGTGCCGAGCGGGCTCCGCGGCCGCCCGGCCTACCGCACCAGCTGCCGTACCGCCTGCTCCACCAGGGCGTTCCCGGCGATGAGCTCCAGAGTGAGCCCGGCCGTCTCGGGGGCGTCCAGCAGCGCCGCGATGACCGCGGCGACGTCCGCGCGCGGGACGCTGCCGCGGCCGGTGCTCGGGGCGAGCAGCACCTGCCCGGTGGCCGGCCGGTCGGTGAGCGCGCCGGGGCGCAGCACGGTCCAGTCCAGGCCCTTGCGGGCCGAGATGTCGGCGTCGGCCGCACCCTTGGCGCGCAGGTAGGCGGCGAACACCGGGTCGGTGCCGGGCGCGGGCTCGCGGTCCGCGCCCATCGAGGAGACCACGACGAAACGGCGCACCCCGGCCGCTTCGGCGGCGTCCGCGAACAGTACGGCGGCGGCGCGGTCCACCGTGTCCTTGCGGTCGCTCCCGCTGCCGGGACCGGCCCCGGCGGCGAAGACCGCGGCGTCGGCCCCGGCGAGCACCGCCGCGACCTCCTCGACCGTGGCCGACTCCAGGTCGCGCACGACCGGCTCGGCACCGGCCGCGCGCAGGTCGTCCGCCTGGGCGGGATTGCGGATCAGGCCGACCGGGGCGTGGCCCCGGTCGGCGAGCAGGCGTTCCAGGTGCAGAGCGATCTGGCCGTGTCCTCCGGCGATGACAGTGCGCATGGGTCCGACCCTATGGCCTGTCCGGAGTTCTGGCGCGGAGGCCCGAGGCCGCCCTCAGCCCACCCGCAGCCCGAGCGCGGTGGCCAGCACGGCCGCCTGCGGCAGGTCGATCCTGGCGCCGCGCAGCTCCACGGTGAGCGGGTCCAGCGAGGAGAGGTCGCTGCCGCGCAGGTCCGCACCGGTGAGCCTGGCGCCGCGCAGCATCGCGCCGGACAGGTCCGTGCCGGTGAGCACGGCCTTCTCCAGCCGCGCGGCGGTGAGGTCGACCTCGCGCATCCGGACGTCCTCGACGGTCGCCTGCCGCAGGTCGGCGCCGGGCAGCCCGACATAGGACCAGTCCCCGCCGGAGACCTGGAACAGGTTGAAGGTGCAGCGCTGGAACACGCTGCCGACCAGCTTGCAGTCGGTGAACCGGGTGTCGAAGAAGGTGCAGTTGCGGAAGGCGCAGTTGGTGAAGGCCGCGCCGGAGTGCCGGGAGGCGTTGAACCGCACCCCGGCGAAGGTGCACTCGTCGAAGACGGTCCCGCTGCTGACGACCTCGGTCCAGTCGGTGTCCAGGAAGCTGAAGCGGGTGTAGCGGTCGGCGGCGGTCAGCTCGCGGGCGTACCAGTCCTCGTCGCGCACCACCAGCTCGGGATCGGGGATCGGGGGCCGGTGCGGGACGGGATCGTTGTCAGCGCGCGGTCGGTTCGCCATGGCGCTCATTCAACACCGGGGGTCCGACAACGGCCCGCGAACGCGGTTCCGGGACGGTTCGGGGCGGTTCCGGGACGCGGTTCCGGGCGCTCAGCACTGGGTGAAGGTCCGGCGGTAGTCCATCGGGGTCACCCCGACCGCGCGGCGGAAGTGGTGCCGCAGCAGCGCCGCGCTGCCGAAGCCGCAGACCCGGGCGATCTCGTCGATGCCCCAGCCGGTCTCCTCCAGCAGCCGGCGGGCGTGCGCCACCCGCTGGACGGCCAGCCAGCGCTGCGGGGTGGTGCCGGTCTCGGCGGCGAAGCGGCGGGCCAGGGTGCGGGTGGACAGCTGGGCCCGGCGGGCCAGCGACGCGACCGTGTGCTCGGTGTCCAAGGTCTCCAGCATCCAGCTGAGCAGCGGCTCCAGGCTGTCGGCCGCGCACTCGGGGATCGGGGCGGCGACGTACTGGCGCTGGCCGCCGTCCCGCTGCGGGGGCACCACCATCCGGCGGGCGATGGCGGTGGCCGCTGCGGTGCCGAGCTCGCGGCGGACCAGGTGCAGGCAGGCGTCGATGCCGGCCGCGGTGCCGGCGCTGGTGATGATGTCGCCCTCGTCCACGAACAGCACGTCGGGGTCGAGCTTGGCCTCGGGGAAGCGGTCCGCGAGCGCGTCGGCGTGCCGCCAGTGGGTGGTGCAGCTGCGGCCGTCCAGCAGCCCGGCCGCTCCCAGGATGAACGCGCCGCTGCACACCGACAGCAGGGTGGCGCCCCGGGCATGGGCGGCCACGATCGCCTCCAGCACCGCCGGCGGGTACTCGTCCCGGATGAAGGCCGCCGGGACCGCGACCAGGTCCGCCTCCCGCAGTGCCTCCAGGCCGTACTCGGGGACGATCTGCGCGCCGATGCTCAGCCGCACCGGTCGCCCGGCCCGCTCGCCGCAGACCCGGAAGTCGAACGGGGGGACGCCGTCCTCGGTGCGGTCGATGCCGAACACCTCGCAGACCACGCCGAATTCGAAAGGCGCGGAGTCGTCGATCAGCATCACAGCGACGGTCTTCAGCATCCCGTCAGCATAGCTGGCAGGATTTTGTCGGTACAGGTCTCTCCTGCCACTTATGGCAGGAATCCGATGAGAGAACAATTACTGCCATGACCACAGCAGCCGTAGCCCTCGTCCTCATCGCCCTCCTCGCCTACGCCCTCGAACGCAACCACCGCCGCCAGCAGGGCCCGTTCACACCCTTCACCGGAAGCCGGGTCGGCCCCGTCGACCGGGACGCCCAGCGGGTCGCGGACGAACTCGCCCACCGGCACCCCGACGCCCGGACCCGCCGCTGAACGCCGTCGCCACAAGGCGGGCTGACGCTACGTCAACCCGCCCGACGGTGCGGCCGGGCGGCCGGGACGAAGCGGAAGCCGACGTACCACGACACAATCCAGGGAAGATCACGGGCAGTTGTCCGATTTGCCGCCTGCGCACCGTAGCCAGGCGAACGCGCATCCGATACCTTTCCTGGCAGCAGTCGTGGTTCCGAAGTCTCATGTGCCCACGGTCAAGCACCGTGGGCGCTGTGCTGTGCACCAGTCGGAGGACCAGGGCGATCACCTCACCCCTGAGGGCGGGCACCAGGCACGCCCCTTACTCCTGACAAAGGGAGCAGCATGGCCACCGGCACTGTGAAGTGGTTCAACTCGGAGAAGGGCTTCGGCTTCATCGCCCAGGACGGCGGCGGCGCCGACGTGTTCGCCCACTACTCCAACATCAACGCGACCGGCTACCGGGAGCTCCTCGAGGGCCAGGCCGTGGAGTTCGAGATCGCGCAGGGCCAGAAGGGCCCGCAGGCGGAGAACATCCGCGTCATCGCCTGACAGCGGCCGACGACCGCCGACGCGGGCCGACGCCACCGTGCCCCGTACCGGATCCGCTCCGGCACGGGGCACAATCATGTCATCAGCCCAACTTCTCAGGCTGAACTTGTCAGTCTTCCTGATGACAACGTAGTCTCAGGGTATGGACACCGACCGCGAGGAACTCGCCGTGACCGTGTCCGAGCTGCACCAGCTGCTCGGACAGCTGATGCGGCGGATGCGTGCCGCGCACGAGGGCGCGGCCCTGACCCTCTCCCAGACCGCCGTCCTCTACCGGCTGGTCCACGAGGGCCCGCACACCCCGGCCGCGCTGGCCCGCGCCGAGCGGGTCCGGCCGCAGTCGATGGGCGCGACCCTGGCCGCGCTGGAGGAGCAGGGCCTGGTCAGCCGGGGCGCGCACCCGACCGACGGCCGTCAGGTGGTCATGGCGCCCACCGAGTCCGGGTCCCGGCTGCTCGATGAGATCAGGTCCGCCAAGGAGGGCTGGCTGCTCGACGCGGTGGCCACCCGGCTGGACCCGGACGAGCAGCGGACCCTGATCGCCTCGATCGCGCTGCTGCGCCGCCTCGTCGAGTCCTGAACGCCCCGCGTTCCCCCGTTCCGCCGATCGACCGAACCGCCGATCAACCGATCCCCCCGAACCACGGAGCACCCATGCCCGCCACCACGCTCGACCCCCGTACCGCCCTGGTCGTCATCGACCTCCAGCGCGGCATCGCCGCACTGCCCACCAAGCCGCACTCCGCCGCCGACACCGTCGCCCGGTCCGCCGAGCTGGCCGCGGCCTTCCGCAAGCGCGGCCTGCCCGTCGTGCTGGTCAACGTCGACTTCTCCGCCGACGGCGGCGACGTCCCGCCCGGCCGCACCGAGGCCAAGGCCGGCGGCGGCGCCCGGCCCGACGACTTCGCCGAGCTGGTCGACGAGATGGACGTGCAGCCGACCGACCTGCTGGTCACCAAGCGCAACTGGGGCGCCTTCCACGGCACCGGCCTGGACGTGCAGCTGCGCCGCCGCGGCGTCACCGGCATCGTCCTGACCGGCATCGCCACCAGCATCGGCGTGGAGTCCACCGCCCGCGCCGCGCACGAGCACGGCTACAACGTCACCATCGTCTCCGACGCCACCTCGGACATGGACGCCGACGCGCACGCCAACAGCTTCGACAAGATCTTCCCCCGTCTGGGCGAGACCGCCGCCACCGCCGAGGTGCTCGCGCTGCTGGACGCCACCGCCGCCGAGTAGGGCCCACAAGGCCTCACGAGGGCACTGGGGCCGTTCTCCCCGGAATCGCAGTACAACTGACGCGCCGTCGATATCACCGGATCGGCCTGCTGGGCCCTACCATCCGGCCATGACGGCGCGTCAGTTCCAGTTCCGCCGTCTCGCAGCCAGTGGCCACGACCGCGAGAGGCAGGGGACCTGCAGATGAGCACACCCGTACCCACACCCCCGACCAGCGAGACCTTCCAGGCCACCGGCTCGGGCGCCGGGGAGAAGGGCCTCAAGGGCAACGCCCTCGGACTGTTCTCCTCCGTCGCGATCGGCCTCGCCTCCACCGCCCCCGCCTACAGTCTGGCCGCGACCCTGGGGCTGATCGTGGCCGGGGTCGGGCTGCAGGCTCCGATCATCACCATCCTGGCCTTCATCCCGATGCTGCTGATCGCCTACGCCTACAAGGAGCTCAACGAGGTCGACCCGGACTGCGGCACCACCTTCGTCTGGGCCGCCCGCGCCTTCGGGCCGCGTACCGGCTGGATGGGCGGCTGGGGCATCGTCATCGCCGACGTCATCGTGATGGCGAACCTGGCGCAGATCGCCGGCTCCTACGGGTTCCAGCTCTTCGGCTTCGCCGGCCTGGCCGGGAGCACGCTGTGGACCACGGTCGCCGGGGTGGTGTGGATCATGGTGATGACCGCGATCTGCTACGTCGGCATCGAGGTCTCGGCCGCCCTGCAGCGCTGGCTGCTCTGCGTGGAGGTGGCCATGCTGGTGCTGTTCTCGGTGACCGCGCTGGTCAAGGTCTACTCCAGCGGCGCGCCCAGCGGCTCGATCCGCATCGCCGCGTCCTGGTTCAACCCCTTCGACGTGCCCTCGGCGAGCGCGCTGACCGCGGGCATCCTCTCCGCCGTCTTCATCTACTGGGGCTGGGACACCGCCGTCTCCGTGAACGAGGAGACCGCGGACAAGCACCGCACCCCCGGCCGGGCCGCGGTGCTCTCCACCGTGCTGCTGCTGATCATCTACGCCCTGGTGTCCACCTCGGCGCAGGCCTTCGCCGGGGTCGGCGACAAGGGCATCGGGCTGGGCAACCCGGACAACGCCGGGGACGTGCTGTCGGGGCTCGGCGACGCGGTCTTCGGCGGCAAGGGGTTCGGCTGGTTCCTGGCCAAGCTGCTCATCTTCATGGTGCTGACCTCCTCGGCGGCCTCCACCCAGACCACCATCCTGCCGACCGCCAGGACCACCTTCTCGATGGCGGCGCACAAGGCGATCCCGGCCAGGTTCGGCCGGGTGCACCGCCGCTTCCTCACCCCGACCTGGTCCACCGTGGCGATGGGCCTGGCGTCCATCGCGTTCTACGTGCTGCTGGTGAAGATCAGCACCAATGTGCTGACCGACTCGATCTCCTCGGTAGGCCTCGGCATCGCCTTCTACTACGGCCTCACCGGCTTCGCCTGCGTCTGGTACTTCCGCAAGGTGCTCACCCGCAGCGCCAGGGACCTCTGGTTCAAGGGCATCCTGCCGGGCCTGGGCGCGCTGATGCTGCTGTTCTTCTTCTGCTACGCCGCCTTCGACGTCTACGCGGCGCCGGACTACGGCTACACCTCGGTCCATCTGCCCGGACTCGGGCAGGTCGGCGGCGTGACCGTGATCGGGGTCGGCGCGCTGCTGCTGGGCGTGGTGCTGATGCTGATCCAGTGGGCGGTCCAGGGCAGCTGGTTCCGCGACCCCGACGTGCCCGTGAGCGCGGCCTCACGGGACGAGACGCCGCCGAACGCGGTGGCTCTGGACAAGTGAGGGCGAGGTGTGCACCGACTGAGAACTACGTGAGGAGCGCCACAACGGGCCCTGCCGTCCCAACATCCTACGTATGCTTCACAGGAAGCACATAAATTGGTGCATACCGCCATAGCCCGTCACACCTTTGCCCGTGATCGAGTCTGCCCCTGATCGAGCCCCGACCCCAGCGGAGAGTCACCCCGGCATGGAGTCCCAGCCCCAGCAGGCGCCCCAGCAGCGGGCAACCGTCGAACCCGACCCGACCATCGAACAGCCGAGGCTCGCCGTGGCCGCCCGCGCCGCCCGCGCGGGCGCCTACGAGTGGGACCTGGCCACCGGCGACATCCTCTGGGACGACGCGGTCTGCCGGATGGTCGGCACCGCCCCCGAGGCGTTCGACGGCCGAGCCGAGGCGCTCTTCGGCGCGCTGCACCCAGACGACGCCACCCGGCTGGCCGCCGCCACCGCCGAGGTGATCGAACGCGGCGGCACCTACCGCAACCGCTACGAGGTGGTGCACGCCGACGGCAGCGTCCGGCAGTTGGAGGAGCGCGGGGAGGTGCTGCTCGGCGCGGACGGGCGTCCCGACCGGGTCACCGGGCTGCTGCTGGACCGCACCGACGAGAGCGCGGACCCGGGCCGGCCGCTCGCTCCCACCCCGGTGGTCCGGCCGCGCGCCCCCTGGTTCCGCAGCGCCCTGCCCTGGCGCGGCGGTCCCGACGCCGCCGGTCCCGCCGACTCCTTCATGCTCACCCTCACCCGCGCCCTGTCCAAGGCGGCCAGCGTCGCCGAGGTGACCCGGGTGATGACCGACATCGCCCGTCCCGCGCTGAACGCCGAGCACCTGCTGATCGAGGCGGACGCGCAGGACCCGCAGCACCCCTGCTCCGTCGTCGGCGGCGCGGCGACCGAGGCGATGCGGCGCGCGGTCCGGGACGACCACCCGATCTTCCTGGAGGGCGCGGCCGTCCCCGTCGACGACGGCGGCCCCGCCGTGGTCCGCTCCTGGGCCGTGCTCCCGCTGACCGGCGCCGACGACGGCCGCGGCGCCTGCCTCTTCGACTTCGCCGGGACCAGGCACTTCGACGACGGGCAGCGCACCCTGTTCACCGCCGTCGCCGGCATCCTCGCCCACGCGCTGGCCCGGGCCCGGCTCTACGACCGCGAGCACCAGTGGGCGGCCGAGCTCCAGCGCGCCATGCTGCCCCGCCGGGTCCCGGCCGTCCCGGGCCACGGCACCGCCGTGCGCTACCTCCCCGGCACCACCGGGATGGCGGTCGGCGGCGACTGGTACGACGTGCTGGACCTCCCGGACGGCCGGGTCGGCCTGGTGGTCGGCGACGTCCAGGGCCACAGCGTCGAGGCCTCCGCGGTGATGGGCCAGCTGCGGATCGCGCTGCGCGCCTACGCCGCCGAGGGCCACTCCCCCGGCACCGTGCTGGCCCGCACCGGCCGGCTGCTGGCCGACCTGGACACCGACCTCTTCGCCACCTGCTGCTACCTCTCCCTCGACCCGGCCACCGGCGAGGTCGAGGCCGCCAGGGCCGGCCACCCGCTCCCGGTCCGGATCCAGGACGGACCCGGCCCGGACGGCGGCCCCGCCACCGCCGTCGAGCTGGACCTGCCCGGCGGCCCCCCGCTCGGCGTCGACCCGCAGGCGCACTACCCGGAGACGGCCACCGTGCTGGCGCAGGCCGAGACCCTGCTGCTCTACACCGACGGCCTGATCGAATGCCGCGGCGAGTCCATCGACACCTCGCTGGAGCGGCTGCTCGCCACCGTCACCGACTGGACCCGCGACGCGGCCCGCGACTCGGCTCGCGACGGCACGGGCCCAGCCGACGGGCCTTCCGGCCCCGACCGGCTGGAACTCCTCGCCGACCACCTGGTCCGCCCCTGCCAGGCACAGAGCCCGCGGGCGGACGATGTCGCCGTCTTCCTGCTGCAGCGACGTTCCCAGGGGTGGTGACCTCACCTTCATCGGGACCGGACGTTCATAAGGGCGAGATCCGGGAAGACAGTCGGGGCAGCACCTGAAGGAGACAGCCGCCCGGCCCCGGCCCCGAGGGAGTGAGAGCACCCATGCGTCCCGACGCACCGCGCAACCACCCGAACCCGGACCGGCGTGGCCAACCATGCCGGGGCAAGGACGACATGACGACGCGTGAGCGGAGCGGGCCGGGTCGAACCGGGAAAGGCACCAGGAGCGGCATCGGTGTCTCCCTCCTGGCCGGGGTGGTGCTGGTCGGCGCGGCGGCCTGCACCAGCAAGTCGCCGCAGGCGAACTCCCCGGGCCCGGCGGGCACCGGCAGGAGCGGGGCCGCGAGCGGCAGTTCGTCCGCGAGTGCGAGCCCGAGCGCCGGCCCGTCGCCCTCCGGGCCGCCCATGCTGCTGGACTCGATCACCCCGGCCCCCGGCGCCTCCGTCGGGGTGGCCATGCCGATCTCGATCGTCTTCACCAAGCCGGTGGCGGCGTCCGCCCGCAAAGCGATCGAGCAGCACCTGAGCGTCACCACGTCCACGCCGGTCACCGGCGCCTGGCACTGGTTCGGCGGCCAGCGGGTCGACTGGCGGCCGCAGGGCTTCTGGAAGTCCGGCACCCAGGTCACCGTGAAGGCCGACTTCGCCGGCGTCCAGGACGGCAACGGCGACGTCGGCACCCACGCCTACTCGCACAGCTTCGCCATCGGCGCCGACGTCGAGACCACCATCTCGGTGACCGGCCACTCGATGCAGGTCAAGAACGGCGGCAAGGTGGTCCGCAACCTTTCCATCGACGCCGGCAACCCCAAGTTCCCGACCTGGGACGGCACCATGGCCGTGATCGACAAGTCCAGGACCGTCCACATGACCTCGTGCAGCGCCGGCATCACCTGCGACAAGAGCAGCCCGGACTTCTACGACGAGAGCCTGCCCTGGGACGTCCACCTGACCTTCTCCGGCACCTACGTCCACTTCTCCGGGGCCGACCCCAACCCCGGCCACGGCTTCGGCTCCCACGGCTGCGTCCACCTCTCCCTCGCGGACGCCACCTGGTTCTACACCTACTCCAAGCAGGGCGACCCGGTCACCATAACCGGCTCCCCCCGGGGCAAGGCCGACGCCGACAACGGCTACGCCGCCTACAACCTCACCTGGCTCCAGTGGCTCGCCATCAGCGCCACCGGCGCCCAGACCACCAAGCCGGCCTGACCCGGCCCGGCGGGCCCTGGCGCCCGGGCCCCCGCCGCTGGTTGGATCATCGGCATCGCTGACGAGTCCCGCTCGACAGAGCCGTAACGCCCCGCCGAGGCGTTCACACCCGTCCGGACTCCGCACCAGGACGCGGCGCGTACGCAGTTCGCCCTCCCGGTTCCCGTATCCGCCCCTGCGCCCCGAATGGATGCGGTGTAGCCTCGCGCGCGGGCCGGTGCGGGGGCGCTCGGGTCCGTCGAGGAGAGGGGTGTCGTCGTGGGAGAACAAGGGGTGCTGCTGCCCACCGGGGTGCAGCGGACCGCGGTCGGAGTGGCCCGGGTGCGGGCTGCGGAGAGCAGGCGGGAGGACCGGCTGTTCGCGGATCCGTACGCCAAGGCGTTCGTGCGGGCCGCGACCGGGTCGCGGTCGCAGGCCGAGTACGCCGCGCCGCGGGAGCGCAGCGCGGGCGGGGCCGCGCTGGCCGCGCGGATCGTGCTGCGGACCCGGTTCTTCGACGACTACCTGCTGCGGGCGGCCGAGGCCGGCTGCCGCCAGGTGGTGCTGCTGGCCGCCGGGTTGGACACCCGGGCGTTCCGGCTGGCCTGACCCGAGGGCACCCGGGTGTTCGAGCTGGACCTGGCGCCGGTGGTGGCCTTCAAGGAGCGGGTGCTGAACGAGGAGGGCGCCGTGCCCTCCTGCGAGCGCGCCGTGCTGGCCGCCGACCTGCGCGAGGACTGGGGCGCGGCGCTCCGCGAAGCCGGCTTCGACCCGGCGGCCCGGACCGCCTGGCTGGTCGAGGGACTGCTGATCTACCTGGAGACCGAGCAGGCCGACACCCTGCTGTCGGCCCTGACCGGGCTTTCCGCGCCCGGCAGCCGGCTCTCGCTGTCCGAGGGCCACGCACCGGGACGGATGATCGCGGAGAACGGTGCGGACCAGCGCTTCCAGGCCCTGACCGAGCTCTGGAGGGGCGGCCTCGGCGAGCCCGCGACCGACTGGCTGACCCGCCACGGCTGGCAGGTCACCGTCCACGGCAAGGACGAACTGGAGCAGGCGTACGGCCGCCCCGGACTGGACATCGGCGCCCAGGGATTCCTGGTCGCCGAACGCGGGGGTCTCGACTAGCGTTCGGCGGATGATCCTTTCTCATGACGTCGCCGGGGCCGGACCGACCGTACTGCTGCTGCACTCCGCCGTGTGCGACACTCCGCCGTGGGCGACCGGCGGATGTGGGAGCCGCAGTGGCGGCCCCTGGCCGAGGCCGGCTACCGGGTGGTCCGCTGCGACTTCCGGGGCTTCGGCGACACGCCGGCGCCAGACCGCCGCTACAGCGACGCCGAGGACGTCGCCGAACTGCTGGGCGCCCTCGGCGCCGGTCCGGCGGTGCTGATCGGCTCCTCGTACGGCGGGGGCGTCGCGCTGGAGACGGCCGCGCGATGGCCGGAGCTGGTCGGCGCCCTGGCCCTGCTGTGCTCAGGCAGCCCCGGGCACACCCCCGGCGCCGCCCTGCGGTCGCTCGGCGAGCAGGAGGACGCACTGCTCGCGGCCGGGGACGTGGCCGGCGCCGTCGAGCTGATGGTCCGGACCTGGCTCGGCCCCGAGGCCGACGAGCCGGCCCGGGAGCAGCTGCGCCGGATGCAGCAGCGCGCCTTCGAGGTGCAGCTGGCGGCCGACGCGGAGGAGTTCTGGCAGACCGAGTTCCTGGACGGGCTTCGTCCCGCTGCCGCTCCGGGCTGATCAGTCCGCCGCGGCTTCAGCCGGGTCCGGCGACACGGTCGCTGACGAGCTGACAGGTCGTGTCCGCTGCCTCACGATGAGTCCGTACTCGATCACAGGTCGAGCCGGCGAGCTCCTGGCTCGGCACCGTCAACGATCGCATCGTCTTCAGGGAGTCACCATGGCCTCCACCATCTCCAAGGACGGCACCGTCATCGGCTACGAGCGGACCGGCAGCGGGCCGGCCGTGATCCTGGTCGACGGCGCCCTCTGCTACCGCGGGTCCGGGCCCGCCCGTCCGCTCGCCGACGCGTTGGCCGGCCACTTCACCGTCTACACCTACGACCGGCGCGGCCGGGGCGAGAGCGGCAACACCCTCCCCTACGCCGTCGAGCGGGAGGTCGAGGACCTGGCCGCCGTGCTGGAGGCGGCCGGCGGCACCGCCCACGTGTACGGGATCTCCTCGGGAGCAGCGCTGGCGCTGGAGGCCGCGCAGGTCCTGCCCGGCTTCGTCACGCTCGCCCTCTACGAGTTCCCGCTGGCCGTGGACAGCAACGGCCCGGTGCGTCCGGACGACTACATCCGGACCATGGACGCCCTGGTCGCGACGGGCCGGCGGGGCAAGGTGCTGAAGATGTTCATGCGTACCGTCGGCGTGCCGTCACCCGTCCTGATGGTGATGCAACTGCTGCCGGTGTGGTCGAAGTTGAAGGCGGTGGCGCACACCCTCCCGTACGACATGCGGGTGCTCGGCGACACCGGCTCCGGCCGTCCGCTGTCGAAGGACCGCTGGACTTCGGCGACGCTGCCGACACTGGTCATGGACGGCGGCAAGAGTCCGCAGTCGATGCGGGACGGCATGCACCAACTCGCCGACGTGCTGCCGGACACCGACTACCGGACCCTGCCGGGACAGACGCACATGCTCAAGCCGGGCGCGGTCGCACCGGTGCTGACCGAGTTCTTCCAGTCGCACCAGCGCTGACCGGCAAGGACGATGTGAAGGGGCCCACCGGCCGGCCGCGGATCGGCCGGTGGACCCCTGCGGTTGCTTCTTGATGGTCCGTCAGCTGTCGCCGGCGGCGCTGGTGCGCACCGGGTCGACCACGTCCTCCACGTCGTCCGCGGAGACCGGCTCGTCGCCCACCGGCGAGGGCCGTTCGTGCTCCACCGTGGCTCCGGGCTTGACGGCCTTGACGGGCTTGACGCCGCCGGTGATCGCCGAAGCCGCCGCCGCGACCAGGCAGGCCGCCAGGGCGAACCAGAACGCCACGCTCAGGCCGTCCTGGAACGGGCCGGTGACCAGGTGCGGGAAGAAGCTGCGGCCGGTGAGGTAGCCCGCCTTGTCCGCGGGGATCTGGTTCAGCACCGGACCCAGCAGCTGCTGCATCGGGTTGTAGCCCAGGAAGGCGGCGAACAGCACGGCCAGCGGCGGCAGTTGCGAGATCGACTGGGCGGACGAGGCGGGAACGCCCTGCGCGGTCAGTCCGCTGTACATCGCGGACGGCAGGTTCTGCGACAGGCCGATCACGATCAGGCTGAAGAAGATGCCGATCGACAGCACCATCGCGGCGTTCTGGAAGGTCGCCGTCATCCCCGCGCCCACGCCGCGCTGGCGCCCCGGGATCGCGTTCATGATCTGCGCCCGGTTGGGAGAGGCGAAAAGCCCGGCCCCGAGACCGTTGAGCACCAGGATCGCGGCGAAGGCCCAGTACGGGAAGTTCACCGGGAGCACCATCAGCAGCCCGAAGCTCAGCGCGTTGAGCAGCGCCCCGGCGACGGTGAACATCCGCGAGCCGAAGCGGTCGGAGAGGATGCCGGAGATCGGCGCGGCGACCAGCAGACCCACCGTCATGGGGATCATGTAGATGCCGGCCCAGAGCGGGGTGTCCTGGAAGCTGTAGCCGTGCAGCGGGAGCCAGATGCCCTGGAGCCAGATGATCAGGATGAACTGCAGGCCGCCCCGTCCCAGCGCGGTCAGCAGGCTGGCCAGGTTGCCTGCGGTGAAGGCCCGGATCTTGAACAGCGACAACCGGAACAGCGGGTCCTCGACCCGGGTCTCGATCCAGACGAAGAACAGCATCACGATCAGGCCGCCGACCAGCGCGCTGATCACCCAGGGGTTGCCCCAGCCGGTGGTGCTGCCGCCGTAGGGCTGGATCCCGTAGGTGATGCCGACCAGGATCGAGATCAGCCCGACGGCGAAGGTGAGGTTGCCCCACCAGTCGATGGTGGCGGGTTGGCGGGTGCCGGTGTCCTTGAGCTTGAGATAGGCCCAGACGGTGCCGAAGACCCCGACCGGGACCGACACCAGGAAGATCCAGCGCCAGCCGACCGGGCCGAGCACACCGCCGAGGATCAGGCCGATGAAGCCGCCGGCGATACCGGCGATGACGTTGATTCCCAGCGCGGTGCCGCGCTGGTTGACCGGGAACGCGTCGGTGATGATCGCGGTGGAGTTGGCGAAGATCAGCGCGCCGCCGATGCCCTGGACGATGCGCCAGCCGATCAGCCACAGCGCCGCCTGGCTGCCACTGCCCCAGGTGAGGGAGAGCAGGATGGAGCAGACGGTGAACAGCAGGAAGCCCGCGTTGTACATGCGGACCCGGCCGAACATGTCGCCCAGGCGCCCGAAGGAGACCACCAGCACCGCGGTGACCACCATGAAGCCCATCATCATCCAGAGCAGGTAACTGGTGTTGTGGGGGTCCAGGGGGTTCAGCCTGATGCCGTCGAAGATATTGGGCAGGGCGATCAGCACGATCGACTGGTTGATCATCACCATCAGCATGCCGAGGGTGGTGTTGGACAGTGCGATCCACTTGTAGTGCGGGCCGTGCGGACTTGAGTGGCCCTGCGGTCCGTCCGCTGCCGGGGAGGCGGCGGACCGGGAGGGCGATGAATCGCCGACCATGTGGGGAACTCCATTTCAGTGGTTGCTACCTACAACCTTCCCAGGCAGGGTATCGATTGTCACCTGATCGGATCAGCGCACCCCCCCGGAGTCGTAGTGAGCGGGGACGGCAGCCGCTCCGGCGCACGCCGGAAGTTTTCTCGGATTCCCTCCCCGGGGATGTAGAGAACCGCACCCCGGCTCCGACCCATGGATGAAAGCGTCGAGAGGGCGCACCGCCCGAACGACGCCCGATCCACCCGAACCGCCCGAACCGCCCGATCCATCAGGGAGAACGCCATGAAGTACATGCTGCTGATGCAGTTCAGCCAGGTCTCCGCCGATTTCCCGCCGCTGAACACGTGGTCCCAGGACGAGGTCGCCGCCCACATCACGTTCATGCGGGACGCCGACACGGAGATCGCCGCCCGCGGCAAGCTGATCGACGCACAGGGCCTCGCCTCCCCGGACCAGGCCCGGATCGTCCGGGCCGGTGCGGACGGGGGCCCGGCGGTCATCACCGACGGTCCCTACCCGGAGACCAAGGAGTTCCTGGCCGGCTACTGGATCGTCGACTGCCCCACCCCCGAGGCCGCCTACGACCTCGCCGCCTACCTCTCCACCGCCCCGGGCCCGGGCGGCCGCCCGCTGAACATGCCCATCCACGTCCAGCCGGTGATGGACGCGCCCCCGATCAACGAGGGCTGAGCGCAGCCGAGGCACCCTGCACCCGCCCCCGGGACGGCATGGATGCCGCGGGGGCGGGCAGGGGCCCTGACATGGCTGGACTGGCTGAGTACAAGGACATCGGCTTGGGTCTGCTGGGCGTCCCGACCAGCGCGGGCTCGCACAACCCGGGCCAGGAGAAGGCGCCGGCGGCCTGGCGCCGGGCAGGCCTGTCCAAGGAACTGGCCGCCCACGGCGTCACCGTGGAGGACTACGGCGACCTGCCGGTACAACGGCACCGCCCGAGCCCCCCGGTCGGCGGCGTCCGCGACCTGGAACGGGTGGCCCGGACCGCCGCCGCACGGCCACGGAGGTCACGGCGATCGTACGGGCCGGACGGCTGCCCCTGGTCCTCGGCGGCGACTGCACCGTCACCCTGGGCGTGGTCGCCGGGCTGGCGGCACAGGGGAGCACCCCCGGCCTCGTGTACGTCGACGGCGACGCGGACCTGGGCACCCCGGACACCACCGACTCCGGTGTGCTGGACACCATGGGCATGACCCATCTGCTCGGCGACGGCGTCCCCGCCCTCGCCCGCCTCGGCCCCCGGCACCCGCTGCTCCCGGCCGACCACATCGCGCTACTCGGCTTCGACCCCGCCGAGCCCAGCACGGAGCACTGGGGCCGCCTGGCCTCCCACCGCCTCCACGCCACACCGGTGGCCGCCGTCCGCAGCGACCCCGAAGCCGCGGCAGCGGCTGCGCTCGCCCACCTCGGGGCCCGCACGGACTCCGTCCTGGTCCACTTCGACGTGGACGTCCTGGACACCGGCGCCTTCCCGCTCGCGAACTTCCCCCACTTCAACGGCCTGACGGTCGATCAGGCCGAGGCCGTACTGGCCCGCCTCTGCGCCAGCCCGGCATTCGCGGGCCTGGTGGTGACGGAGGCCAACCCGGACCACGACCCGGAGGGGGGACTGATGGAGGCACTGGTCCGCATGCTCGGACGGGTGCTCGGACCGGCGCTGGGACCGGCGCTGGGGGACGGCGGAACGGCGTAGTCCGCGCCGGGGTCCGCCGCGCCGACGTCCGACGTCCGGCTCGACCTCAGCTCGTCGCCGGTTGGCGGTCCTTCGGGGTGGTCGGCGTGAGGATGACCGAGGGGGTTCGGCGGGAGCCGGACCAGGCCGCGGGGACGGCGTCGATGTCGTAGGCGAGGCGGTAGGCGAGGTTCTCGTAGTTGACCCGCCAGCCCTTGAAGTGCGGCCAGGCCTCCTCCGGGGTGCGCTCCATCGGGAAGCCCAGACGGCGCATCCGGTCCACACCGTCGAGGAAGGATCCGTAGTCCAGGTCGATCGGGTCGTCGGGCATCGGATCCGAACTGTAGGGGATGCCCCGGACGTCGGCGAGGTCGCGCATGCAGACGTAGCCGGCCCGCAGCGCCATCCGGGCCGGGGTCTGCGGCTGCCGGGAGGGGTTGAAGGCCAGGTTGAGGGCGGCCGCGTCGAGGACGGAGAGCAGCGAGACCATCCAGTTGCGGGTGGCCCGGGCCGAGCGGAACTGGATCAGCACCGGATAGGTGGTGTGGCTCTCGTTGACCTGTGCGGCCCAGCGCTCCCAGTTGCTGAACAGCTCGTCGAGCGAGTCCAGCAGCCCGGCCTGGGCGTAGCGGGCCAGGATCTCCGGGCCCCAGGGCGGGCTGCCGGAGCGCGACTGGAGCAGCGTCACCTCCGCCTCCCGGGCCGCGTAGGCGCTGTAGAGCGCGGGGAGGTAGCCGATCTGCAGGGCGATGGCGATGGGCCCGGTGGCCGCGGCGCAGAAGTCGACGGCGGTGAGCGCACTGCTGTGGCTGCTGAAGAAGCCCAACGTGAACAGCGACGACCCGGCCTCGTCCAGCGCGGCCTTGGCACCGAGGTCGCTGACGGCGGCTTCGAGCAGGGCGTAGCCGACCAGGAACGAGCACAGCCACAGCATCAGCGTGACCAGCAGCGACAGCGGTGCGACCGGCGCCAGCACCCGGTCCTTGCGCTCCACGCTGGGGCAGCGGTCGGCCACCAGCTGGAACGGGACGAACAGCGCCGCCAGCACCAGCCGGGTGAAGCCGGAACTGGAGGGGCGCGGCATCACCAGGGTCCGTACCACCGACGAGAACACACCGAGGACGACGAGGACGCCTAGCACTCCGAGCAGGGGCCGCACCTGGATTTCCCTCCCTCCGCGCCGCACCTGTCGGCACCGAAGGTCACCCTACGCGGCCCCTGCGGCCGCCGCGCTCCGATGGCTCGGACCCGGGTCAGGACAGTTGGACGCCGTGCGAGGCGAGCCAGCTGAGCGGGTTGGTGTCGGAGCCGTACTGCTCGGTGGTGTCCACCTCGAAGTGCAGGTGCGGCCCCGTCACATTGCCGGTGGCGCCGGACAGGCCCAGTCGGGTACCGGCCGACACGGCTTCACCGGTGTGGACGTCGATCCGGGACAGATGGGCGTAGAGGCTGTAGCGGCCGTCCGCGTGCCTGACCATGACCATCTTCCCGTAGTCGCCGCCCCACTGCGCCTTCACCACGGTGCCCGCGCCGACGGCGTGGACGGTGGTGCCGACCGGGACGGCGAGGTCGACGCCGGTGTGGTGCCCGGCCTGCCAGGGCCCCGGGACGCCGTAGCCCTCGGAGATCCAGTAGCGGGCGCTGATCGGGGCGACGAAGGCGGCGGCGGTCGAGGCGGTGTGGTGGACGACGCTGGTCGCGAAGGTGTTCTCCTTGGCAGCCGGCTTCGCGGCGGTGGCCGGCTTCGCCGTGGTGGCGGGCCTCGCGGTGGTGGCGGCCTTCGCGGCGGTGGTCGGCGCCGTCCAGGTGAGGTGTTCGCCCGGGAGGATGAGGTCGGGGTTGCCGCCGACGACCGAGCGGTTCTCGGCGTAGAGGGCCGGCCAGCCGCCGGTCGCATGCAGGCTCTCGGCGATGCCGGAGAGGGTCTCGCCGCCGCGGACCGTGTGCTCGACGGCCTGGGCGGACCGGGCGGGCTTCTTGCCGGCGGTCGGCTTCTTGGCCGCAGGCTTCGCGGAGGCGGGCTTTGCGGCGGGCTCGGCAGCGGCGGGCTTTTTGGCCGCGGCCTGTTTCACCGCTGGCTTCGCCGTCTTCGCCGCTGCCGCTGGAGCCGCGGCGCCGTCGCTGCGGGTGAGTCCTGCCCGGACCGAGCAGACCGGCCACGCTCCGGGGCCCTGGCCCTGCAGCACCCGCTGCGCCACGCTGATCTGCTCGGCCTCGCTGGCCCGGTCGGCGCGGCTCGCATAGTGCTCGCCCCCGTAGGCGGCCCAGGTGGAGGCGGTGAACTGGAGTCCGCCGTAGTAGCCGTTGCCGGTGTTGATCTGCCAGTCGCCACCCGACTCGCAGGCGGCCACCTTGTCCCAGACCGAGGACGTGGCGGCGTGGCCGGGTGCGGCCACCAGCACCGGGAGCGCGGCGCCGACGGCGGTCGCGCCGGCGGCCTTCGCCAGGGTGGCGCCCGCCGCGGTGGGCGGTTGCGGCCGGCGGTGGCGTCCGTTCGAGGGGATCATCCCTTGGCTCCTCAAGTTCGCAGAGTGACGACAGGTCAGGACGGCAGGTCAGTGGGTCGCGGTGGGGAGAGCGTCAGCCGCGTCTGTGGCGGTATCTGTGTCTGCGCTGGTGCGCGGTCCGCCCCGGCCCCTGGCCGGAGATCGAGCTGAACAGTTCGAGGGTCTCGGGTTCGTAGCCGAGGCAGCCCAACGCGTCGTTGACCTGGGCGAGCCGGGTGATGGTGGCCGCGACATGGTCGCGCAGCCCGGAGGTGGCGTAGAGGCGGATGAGGCCGCGGTGCAGGATCTCGGCCTCGGGAACCGCCGCCAGGCCGCTGTGCAGGGCTGTCTCGCAGCCGGTGAGATCGCCGACAGCGAGGCGGCGTTTGGCCAGTTCGTGGGAGGTGTCGATGATCGCCGAGACCATGTCCTGGCGGTAGGGCTCGGCCCAGGGGTAGAGCTGGTGCGAGCCGTCGAAGGGGCCGCCGCGCACCAGGTCCAGCGCGCGCCGCAGGGCAGCGTCCTCGGCCGGACCGCGGGCGTTCATGCCATGCCGGTAGAGGTCCTGGAAGTCGGTCCAGTCGCAGGTCACGGCGGGGTGCAGCCGCCTGGCGGCCGGGTCGAGGTAGGGGGCGCCACCGGGAGCGGCCCCCATCCAGTCGCGCAGCCGCGACAGCGCGGCGGTACGGACCTGCTGGGCCCTGCGGCCGACCGCGGCCGGGCGCTGGGCGGCATACGGGACCGGGTGGATCACCGCGTCCACCAGTCTCGGGTCGGGGTCCGGATGGGCCGCCAACAGGGCGGCGAGAGCCGTGAGTTGACTGGTGAGCGCCGGTTCGGCGAAGCCGGTGGCGCCGATCAGCCGCACCGGCCCCAGCAGCAGCACGCGCGGGGCCGGCGCCAGCGGCCAGCCGTCCTCGCCGAGCGGCGGCGGACCCGTGAGCGGCGGTTCGGCGTGCGGCGGCGGTTCGCCGGGGTGCTGCCGTTGCCGCCGGATCTCCGCGTCCGCCGCCCGGTGCGCCCTCAGACCGGTGCTCAGCGCCGGGACCAGCCCGCTTCGGGGGCGGGCACCGCCGGGCAGGTCCGGGTCGAGCAGCGGCACGGAGGTGGCCGAGGCGGGAGCGCCGCCGCCGGTGGCCCGGGAGCGGGTGGCCAGCACCGGGATGACGAACGGGTCGTCCGGGTCGGGTGCGGCCTCCGGGTCGTGGCCGGTCCAGTCCGGCGGCGGTTCGTCGGCCGGGAGCAGACTGGTGGCCAGCAGGCTCAGCGCCGCCGTGTACTCGTCCGCCGTCAGCCGTTGCAGCTCGACGGCGAAGGGCAGTCCGCCGGGCGACTGGTGGTGGCCGGGACGTGCGTCGACACGCAGGCCGGGACCGGCCGTCGCCGGGGTGACCGCGGCGACGCAGCGGTGCTCGGCTCCGGACAGCGCCCAGGTCAGCTGCGAGAATTGACTGCCCGTCAATTCACGATCGGTGCAGAGCAGAGTGGGAGCCCAGACGTCCGTCGCCACGCCCTGGGAGCGGGCCGCGCGGGGATGCGGGACCTGGCACCCGGTCAGCGAGCCTTCCATTGCGGTTCGGTGTGCGATCAGCTCGGCGACGGCCTGGTCGGTACTGTCGCAGCGGGACATCCGGTCGTTGCCGAAGGCCTCGTCGGCCCCGGCCGGTCCCGGACCGCCGACGGCGAGCAGCCGCATCCGGTCCGCGAGCGGGCTCGCCGCGAGCTCCGCCGCCAGGGCGCGGGAGACCGCGGCGACCTCCTCGCGGGTGCCGTCCAGGTGCAGCTGCCGCACCTGCTCCAGATCCACCAGGACGTGCGCCCCGTCGATGGTGCGGCCGAGGGTGACCAGCGCCGGGTAGGGGGCCGGGACGTCGCGGGCCTGCTCGGGGGCGATCAGCTCGGCCTCGTCCGCGTGGCAGCGCCAGACGCTGCCGTCCGGGGAGGCCGCCGCGAAGGGGGTGAGGGGCGCGGCGGGGGCTGCCAGGTGCAGGTCGACGGTGCCGCCGGGACGCAGGGCGACGGCGGTCAGCGGCGGCAGTTCCGCGCCGGTCTCCAGGCAGGTCATACCGAGGGTGCGCAGGGTGCGGTCGAGCAGGTCAAGGCCGGTCGGGTCGGCCATGGCCCGGAGGAACGCCTCGTACTGCTGCTCCTCGACGCCGGGCATGGGGATGCGCCGGCGCGGAGGCCTGCGGCGCTGCTGGCGGACCCGGTTGCGGACCAGCAGCCCGACGAGGGCGGCGGCGAGAAGCGCGGCGGCCCCGAGGGCCGGGAGCCGGAGCGGGTCCGCTGCCGGGTGCGGGGGCGGCGGCGCCGCGCGATCCGGGGCGGACGGGGCGGCGGGGGACGCCTGCGGTGCTGCGTTCTCCTCGGGCAGGGAGCGGTGCGGGGCCACTGTCGGGGCAGGTGTCGCGGCGGGGGGGGAGTGGGGGGGGAGTCCCGGGG
>NZ_BBPM01000014.1:48491-102865 GCF_000787775.1 Streptacidiphilus carbonis
GTGAGTGGGGGCGGGAGTCCCGGGGAGCCTTAGCTGCTCCCCCGGCTGGATCACATCCGGGTCGGCACCGATGACCTGCCGGTTCGCGGCGTAGACGGATTCCCAGCCGCCGCTGACACGGTGCTCGTCGGCGATTCCGCTGAGCGTGTCGCCCTGATGCACCGTCACCGTGTCCGTCGCCGAGGATGCGGGCTTCGTCGCCGAATCCGCCGGCATCGCCAACCGCCAGCCGGGCGAGAGGGGTGCGTCCGCCCGGAAGACGGTGCCGGTCGCGTCCATCACCCGGCCCTGGTTGAGCCGGGCTATCTCCTGCCAACGTCCGCCGCTGCCGAGCCGGGACTCGGCGATCGACCACAGCGTCTCGGCCGGGCGGACGGCTTGGACGGTGTGGACGGTAGCGGCGGCAGCCGCCGCCCCGCCGTTCCCGATCGGCGCGTTCCCGACGGGCACAGAACCCGGCGCCGCCCCCGCCGTCGCGACCGCCGGCGCCGGAAGCGACGCCGCCAGCGCTCCCCCGGCCGGGAGCAGCGCGAACAAGGCGCCGAGCAGCGCTGCGGCGGACCGCTGCGACCAGCCCAGTGCCGGGAGCCGGCGCGGGACGCGTCCGCTGATCCTGGCGGCAAGCTCGACCAGTACACCGAGGGCGAACGCCGCCCAGGCCAGCCAGCCGATCGCGGCCAGCACCCAGACCAGCAACTGCCCCTGGTCCGGGGCGCTCAGCAACGCTCCGGGGCCCGCGCCGCCGAACGGCCCGCCGCCGCGGGACAGCGCCAGCGTCCCGTAGAGCAGCACCAGCGGCAGGCCGACCAGCAGGGCCGGCAGCAGCACCAGTCCGGCGCAGCCGCGTACCAGCGTGGACCGCCATCCGGGCAGCGCGCCGTGCCGCCGCCGCGGGGTCCGCCTGGCGGCGGAGGCGGAGGCGGGAGCGGCGTCGCGCGACTGCGGGCCCATGGCCCTCCCCCTCGGGCGCGCCGACGCGGCACGCCTGACACCTAGAGTGACGCCTCGTCACTGTGATCGGTAGGGGACATGACGGTCCAATGGCTGAACAGCAGCCTCCGAGTGATGGAAGGGACCCGCCGGCCGGCTGCGAACAGCGGCGCCGTCCCCGCGCCGGCGCATCAGTCGCTCACCGATGCGTCGGGCTCGCGCAGGAAGAGGCCGAGGACCAGCGCCAGCGCCGGTACCGCGCAGATGACCGCGAGCACAGCCTGCGGGCCGTGCGCGTCGGCGAGGACGCCGAAGGCCGGGGAGATCAGGCCACCGATGCTGACGGCCAGTCCGAGGGTGACCCCGGCGGCGGTGCCCGGGCGCGAGGGCAGGTAGTCCTGCCCCAGCTTGACCAGTACCGCGAAGGGGATGTTGAGGGCGGCCCCGGACAGCAGCGCGAACAGCAGCGGCAGCACTCCGCCCGGGGTCAGCCGCAGCCCGACCAGCAGCGGGACGGCCAGTACGCCGCCCAGTTGCACGGTGCGGACCATGCCGACCCGGTCGGCGATCCGGCCGCCGAGCAGGGTGCCCAGCACCCCGCCGCCCAGGAAGCAGGCCAGTGCCGTTCCCGCCAGCGCGCGGCCGGTGTGCAGCTCACGCAGCCAGTACAGCTCGATGAAGGTGTTGACGCCGAAGAAGGCGACCGAGCGGACCACCTCGATCGCGGTCAGCACCAGGAACGGTCTCCACTGGTCGCGGCCGGTCCTGGCCGGGGCTCCCGCGGTGAGTTCGCTGTGCCGGCGGCGGTTGCGCAGCAGGGCGAAGGCCATCAGCACGGCCGGCGGGATGAACAGCGCGGTGGCTCCCACGCCCCAGGCCACCAGGGCCGGGGTGGCCAGCACCGGGGCCAGGAAGAAGCCCACGCTGCCGCCGGCGGCGAAGACGCCCATCGCCCCGGCGCTGTCGCCGGCCGCCTCCCGGGCCGAACGTCCCGCCGCCGGGTGGAACATGGCCACGCCTAGCCCGGAGAGCAGGATCAGCGTCCATACCGCCGGATACATCGGCGCCAGCCCCGACAGTCCGAGCCCGACGCCCGCCAGCCCGACCCCGGCTGCCGCCAGCCAGCTGGGCCGCAGCCGGTCCACCAGTACCCCGACGAACGGCTGCGGCACCGAACTGCCCAGCGTGGCCGCCATGGTGAGCCCGGCTGCGGCGACATAGCCGTAGTGCCGGTCCAGTACGAAGTAGGGCACGCTCGCGGGCACCAGGCCCTGGTAGAGGTCGTCGACGGCGTGGGCTGCGCCCCAGAGGCGCATCCGCCGCCAACCGGTCGGCGCAGGCCCGGTCGCGGCGGGTGTGACGGGGCGGGTCGGAGCGGGAGAACTCTGCATGCACCCCAGGATTTCGTTCGCACCCCGGTGCGGGCTATCGGTATTCTGCCGACCTGTGTCGGTAACCCGCCTTGCCCTGCCCGGCCCGACCCTGACGTCGCTCACCCGCCGCGAACGGGTCGAGTGGCACGACCACGACGTCCACCAGCTGATCTACCCGCGGTCCGGGGTGCTCCAGGTATCGACCGGGCTCGGCGCCTGGGTGGTGCCGCCGCACCGCGCGGTCTGGGTGCCGGCCGGGGTGCCGCACGCCCACCAGGCGCTCGGGCCCACCCGGATGTACAACCTGGTCTTCGACGCCGCGGTCAACCCGCTGCGGGTGGACCAGCCGACCGTGGTCGCGGTCGGCCCCCTGCTGCGCGAGGTGATCACCGCACTGATCGAGGACCCCGACGCCGACGGGCAGGCGCGGGCCAATCTGGAGCGGGTGGCGCTTGACCAGCTGCGCCGGGTGCGCGCGCTGCCGCTGCACCTGCCCTCCCCCGCCGACCCCCGGCTGCGGGACATCACCGAACTGCTCCTGGCCGACCCGTCCGACCAGCGCACCCTGGCCGAGTTCGGCGCGGCGGTGGGCGCCGGCGAGCGCACCCTCAGCCGGCTGTTCCGCGAGCACACCGCGATGACCTTCCCTCAGTGGCGCACCCAGCTGCGACTGCACCACTCCCTCGGACTGCTGGCCACCGGAGCCTCGGTCACCTCCACCGCGACCGCCTGCGGCTACAGCGGCACCAGCGCCTTCGTCGAGTCGTTCCGGCACGCCTTCGGCACCACGCCCGGGCGCTACCGACGCGAGGCCGGCCAGTTCTGACCCCGAGCGGTCACGTCCCGGACGGATGTCCCGGGGAGCGAGGCGGCCTGTTTTCTGCTAAAATTGGTCTATACCACAATGCTCTTTTTGACCCTGCCCCGACTGTGATGGGACCAGCATGGAAATTGTGATCGTTCCGGACGCCGCCGCCGGCGGCGAGCTCATCGCGACGGCGATCGCCGACCTGCTGACCCGCAAGCCCGACGCCCTGCTCGGGGTGGCCACCGGCTCCACCCCGCTGCCGATCTACGAGGCGCTGGCGGCCAAGGTCCGCGGCACCGACCTGGACGTCAGCCGGGCCCGGATCTGCCAGCTGGACGAGTACGTCGGCCTGCCCAAGGGCCACCCCGAGTCCTACCGCTCGGTGGTGCTGCGCGAGGTCGTCGAGCCGCTGGGGCTGACCGAGTCCTCCTTCATGGGCCCGGACGGCAGCGCCGACGACATCGCCGCCGCCTGCTTCGCCTACGACCGCGCCCTGGCCGCGGCCGGCGGTGTGGACCTGCAGCTGCTGGGAATCGGCACCGACGGCCACATCGGCTTCAACGAGCCCTGCTCCTCGCTGGCCTCGCGGACCCGGATCAAGACGCTGACCGAGCGGACCAGGGTGGACAACGCCCGCTTCTTCGACAACCTGGACGAGGTCCCGCACCACGTCATCACCCAGGGCATCGGCACCATCCTGGAGGCCCGCCACCTGGTGCTGCTGGCCACCGGCGAGGGCAAGGCCGACGCGGTGGCACTCACCGTGGAGGGCCCGGTCTCCGCCGTGGTCCCCGCCTCGGCGCTGCAGCTGCACCCGCACGCGACCGTGGTCGTCGACGAGGCCGCCGCCTCCCGCCTCAAGCTCGCCGACTACTTCCGCGCGACCTGGGCCGCCAAGCCCAGCTGGCAGTCCATCTGACGGACCGTCGCCCGAAGCACCGCAGCGGACCCCTCGAATACGCACCGACGGCCGCCCCGCCCCCGACACCCCGGGACGGGGCGGCTCCTCGTGCTGACGGATCCTCAGCCGGCGGTGCGGGGGCAGTGGTACAGCGTGCTGCCGGCCACGCCTCCGCCATAGGCGGCGGGCGGGACGGCGGAGCAGTCGGCGGTGACCCAGCGGGTCGCCCGGGCGGCGACGGTGCCGGCCGTGGCCGAGTCGCCGCCGCCCTTGCCTCCGCCCCCGCCTGTGCCGCCGCCTCCGCCGAAGCCCGTCGGCCGGTCGCCGAGCAGGACATAGCCCAGCTCACCCGTGCCGACCTGCCGCTTCAGCGAGGCCAGCGACGGCGACGGCGCCTGGTTGGTGAAACCGCCGATGGGCAGCACCGGGGCGTCGGCGGCCAGGATGTACGGGGAGGCCAGCGCCCAGCTGTTGGCGGCGAAGAGATAGCGGGCGCCGTCCCGATGGGCCTCGGCGTAGCCGAGCAGCGCCTGCTGACCGGCCGTCAGCGTGCCCGAGCCGCGCATCACCGCGGCGAAGGCCGCCATCGCCGGATCCGAGCCGGTTTCGCCCTGCTCGGCCCGGTCTGGCTGGAAGCCCCACATCCGCCGGGCCGGTGGCCCGACCGCGCCCATCCCCGAGTGCCCGTAGGCCGGGTCGAGCACGGACGCGCTCCAGGCGGCCGGCGCGGCCAGCATCGCCACCAGCCCGACCCCGAACCCCGCCGCGACCAGCGGGCCGAAGCGGCGCACGCGGCCCGGCGCCGGCAGGACCAGCGGCAGGGCCAGCAGCAGCACCGAGACCAGGCCGACCAGCAGCGTGGCGGGGACGAGCAGGGGCAGGAAGGTCGGGTAGTCATGCGTCAGCCACGCGCCCCAGCCGGCCGTCGCGGCCACGGTGGCGGGCAGCGCCCAGCCGGCCGCGCCGCCGCGCCGGTGGGCGCGCCACAGCAGCACCAGCCCGGTGCCGCCCAGTGCGGCGAGCGGGGCGGCCACGACGCCCAGGTAGTAGGTGTGCCCGTCGACGCTTCCGGCACTGAGGACCAGGAAGAACACCGCGAACCAGGTTCCCCAGAGCAGCAGTCCGGCCCGGAGTGCGTCGGTGCGCGGGGCTCGACGGCGCCGGTGGAACCCGAGGAGCAGGGTGGCGACGGCGAGCGGGTAGAACCAGCCGGTCTGCGAGGCCAGCGGCCCGGCCACCAGCTTCGTCCACCCGCCGTCGCCCCTTCCGCCGCGGCTGCCGCCGTGGGCCCGGCTCTGGGCGCCGTGGACTCCACCGGCTGCATCGGCGCCGTGAGCTGCCGAGGCCCCCTTGGCGCCGGATCCCCCGGGGCCGCGCAGCGTCGGCACACTGCCGGTGTCGTCGGCGTTGATGCCCACCGACGCGAAGCGGCTGAGGAAGTTGTAGCCGACGACCATGCTCACCGCCGAGTTGTCGGTGCTGCCGTCCACATAGGGGCGGTCCTGCGCCGGGGTGAGCGTCACCAGCAGCATCCAGGACACCGACACCGCCAGGGTCACCGCACCGGCCAGTCCGAGGTGGACCAGTCTGCGGCGCAGCGCCGCCGGCGCGGACAGCCCGTACACCAGCGCCAGCGCCGGCAGTACGGCGAAGGCCTCCAGCATCTTGGCCTGGAACGCCAGCCCGACCCAGGCCCCGGCCAGCAGCAGCGACCGCAGCCGGGCGTCGCGGGCGGCGCGCTGGGCGGCGTCCGCGGCGAGCAGCAGGAGCAGGGTGAACGCGGGTTCCTCGACGGCGGTGCGGAACAGTCCGGCGAGCACAGGGGTGAGGGTGAACAGCGCGGCCGCGAGCAGCGCGGCGTTCACCCCGGCCCAGCGGCGGACCGTCCGGTGCAGCACCAGCACGCTGAGCACGCCCTCGATGACCTGGGGCAGCGTCAGCGCCCAGGCATGGAAGCCGAAGATGCGGGCCGAGAGGGCCTGCGGCCACAGAAAGCCCGGGAGCTTGTCCAGGGTGATCGTGTTGCCCGGATCGAAGGACCCGTAGACGAACGCCTTCCAGCTCCCCGCCATGCTGCGCACGGCGTCGGCGTAGAAGGGGTGGTAGCTGCTCCGGTCGATGTTCCAGGCGTAGAGCAGTGCCGCGACGGCGGTGACGAGTATCAGGGCGGGGCGGGCGTAGCGGGGTTGCGGTGCAGCCTCGGTGCGGGGGGCGGGGACGGCCTTGCTCGTCGCGATCGTTGCCATGGCCCGGAGTCTGCCGGGGCCCGATCCGGGGCCCCGGCGCGCGACACTGCCAATCCGGACTTACCAGGCAAATATGGTGATTCCTTGACGCGGAAGAGGGGTTCCGTTTGCCCGGCTCACAGACTCGCCGGGTTCAGGCGGTGACCGGTGCCGCCTGTGCGGCTTCCCGGCCCTCCGCGAGCGCGGCCAGCGCCTCGCGGTAGGCCCGCTCCAGCGCCTCGGCCGCCGGGACCTCGATGTCGGGCTGCACGCCGACGCCCTCCCAGTCGGTCCCGGACACGGGGTTGATGGAGCGTCCGGTCGGGATGGTCGCCTCCAGGTGCGGGTGGACCGTGTAGCCCTCGCGCGGGTGCGCGCCGCCCCGGCTGCGCTCGCCGACCACGACGGCCCGGCCGAGCTGCTGCAGGTCGTAGGCCAGCTCCTCGGCGCCGGAGAAGCTGGTGCCGCTGGTCAGGATGTAGAGCGGCTTGCGGCCGCCGAAGCGGGCGCCGGGGACGTAGGGCAGCGACCAGGACTGGACGTAGGTGTCGCCGTCGCGCAGGTAGTTGGTGTTCAGGTGGGTGGACTCGTCCAGCAGGTAGCCGCAGACGAAGGCGACGCTCTCCGGGCTGCCGCCGCGGTTCCGGCGCAGGTCGATGATCAGCGCCTCGGCGGAGGCGACCAGGTTGAGCGCGGCGCGCAGGGTCTCGCCGGTGGCGCCGTCCTTCAGCTGCATCGGGAAGATGATCGGCGCCAGCTCCAGCAGCGCCACCCCGCCGTCCAGCCGCTGGATCAGCGGCACCCCGTTCATGGAGCCGTCGGCCTCCCGGGTCAGCTCGGCCAGCACCGCGCCGCCGGGCTCCGCGGGGATCTCGTCCGCGTGGAACTGCAGCCGCAGATGGCGGTCGCCGTTGACGGACTGCAGGTCCTCGGTGACCAGGGCGCCCAGCTCCTGCGCGGTCCCGGCGGCGGCATAGCGGCCGGCCGCCAGGCGCTCCGCGAGCAGCGCGGACAGCTGCTCGGCGATCTCGGGGAACACATAGTGCTCGGCTATCAGCTTGGCGGTGTCGGTGATGATTCGATCGGTGTCGAGCGCGGACATGGAGACCCCCGTGTGTGTTCCGGCTGTGAGTCGGTGGTGCTGACAGCAGGAGTAGAGCACGGCCCTTGAAAAAGCGTCAAGAGCCGTAGACACTTGACCCATGGAGCCCTTGCCGACCCGCGACCTGCCACCCCCCGAGGAACTGCTGGAGGTCGACAGCGCGGTCCAGTTCAAAGCCCTCTCGCACCCACTGCGGCAACGGCTGCTCTTCGCCCTGGCCCGCCGCGCCACCATGAGCCAGCTCGCCACCGCGCTCGGCGCCCAGAAGGGCAACGTCGCCCACCACCTGCGGGTGCTGCGCGACGCCGGGATGGTGCGGGTGGTGGAGACCCGCCAGGTGCGGGGCGGCACCGAGCAGTACTACCAGCGCACCGCCCGCCGGATGACCTTCGCCGGCCACCAGGCCGCCGCCACCGCCGCGATGTTCGACGCGGTCGCCGAGGAACTCGACCGGACCACGACCAGCGACCCGCTGCTGATCCTCCGCCACGTCCGCCTGACGACGGCCCAGGCCAAGGCCCTGAGCGCGGAGCTGGAGCGGCTGGTGGAGAACACCGAGGAGGCGGGACCGGACGACCCGGTGCACGGCGTCCTGGTCGCGCTCTACGAACAGGGGCTGCCGGGAACGGCCGGGGCCCCGGCCACCGCAAAGGAGTGATGCGCATGGAGGAGACAGAAGCCGAGGCCCTGAACGAGCCCATGCCCGCCGCCTGGGACCCCGACGGCATAGGGGTGCTGCAGCTTCCCTCGGGACGGCTCGTTCGCGGGCGGGGGTTGCGGCGCCCGCTCCCGGCCGGGCCGCTGCCCGAGTTCGCGCTCTACCTGCTGGGCCGTCAGCCGCCCCGGGTCGACTGGGAGGCGCGGTGGCTCCGCTGGCCCGACTTCCGGCTGCCCGCCGACCGGGCGGCGACCGCCGAGGCCCTGCGCGAGGCCTGGTCCCGTGCCGCGACCCAGCGCGTCGAACTCGCCTGCGGCGGCGGCCGCGGCCGCACCGGCACCGCACTCGCCTGCCTCGCCGTCCTCGACGGCGTCCCGGCCCACGAAGCCGTCGCCTACGTCCGCACCCACTACGCGGCCAACGCAGTGGAAACCCCCTGGCAGCGCACCTTCGTCCGCCGCTTCGACGGGCAGCCCTGAAGGGCCGCCCCGGCACTGAGCCCGTGTCGGACCGTCAAAGGGGCGGCCAGGCGGATATCTCGGGCATTCCCCACCCATAACAGTCACCGCGAGTATCCAGGTGATTGCGATATGGACTCGACGTGAGGAAAGTGTGTTCGAGAGCCGCTATGGTCGAGCCCGAACGATTATCTGCCGATGTGCTCGGCGGATGACACACCGCAAGGAGTACGCCATCACTCGGACCCGCCAGGCAGCCCTGGTTCTCGCCTGCACCGTCGCACTCGCCGGCGGCGTCGCCGCCTGTGGCGCCGCCAAGCAGCTCAGCGCCGGGGCGAAGGTCAGCACGGCCTTCGACAAGCTCGGTGAGAGCAAGTCGCTGTCGGTGAAGTTCAGCCTGGACGCCACGGCCGACCAACTGCTCGCCCTGGACAAGGCCGAGATCGCAGCCGGCGACGAGAGCAAGTCCGATGCGATGACCGCACAGGACGCCAAGAACCTGGCCGGGCTCGGCGCCTCGATCACCATGAGCGCGGACAAGCCGCTCAAGGACGTGCTGGACTCCGCGAAGGCCGGCAGCGGCGGCCGGCTCGACCCGGGCCTCAACTTCGCCCTGGAACTGCACGGTGGCGACGCCAAGCCGCTGTTCGAGCTGCGCGTGGTCAACAGCAAGGACTACCTGCGGGTCGACCTGGACGAGCTCTCCAAGCTCGGCAGCAGCGACAAGAGCCTGGCCGGCGGGATCTCCGGGATGAAGTCCGGTGTCGCCCAACTGCCGTCGGCCTACAACGCGGTGAAGGACCTGGTCAACGGCAGGTGGGTGTCGATCGACCCCAAGCAGCTGTCGGGCCTCACCAAGAGCCTGGGCGGCGGCGGGACGACGGCTGCCCCTTCCCCCTCCGCCCTGCCCAGCCTGAGCAGCGGCGACCAGAACAAGCTGGTCAAGGCGCTCACCGGGGTGTTCACCGTCGATGTGACGCTGGACGACAAGGGCACCCAGGACGGCAAGGACCACATCGTGGTGACGGCCCCCGCGCGCAAGCTCGTCGCCGACATCCAGAACGCGGTCGAGCCGATCGTCAAGGACGTCCCCACGATCGGCAGCAGCTTCCCGACCGCCGCGCCGACCTCCGTCCCGGACAAGTCGATGAGCGCGGACGTCTACATCAACAACGACGGCTCGCTGTCCAAGCTGTCCCTGGACGTCTGGCAGCTGAACCCCAAGGGCACTGCGGACCAGCACCTGCCGCTGTCGCTGTCCTTCGACACCCAGGCCGCGCCGACCACCGCACCGGCCGGTGCCACCGAGCTGACGTCCGGCGTGATCCAGGACATGCTCAAGGGAATGGGCGCGGGCAGCTCCGACGGCAGCGGCGGCCCGCTCGGCGGCTGAGCCATCCGCTGCCGAACCTTCCGCCGCTACCGGTGCCGGGTGGCAAGTCCGGCACCGGCCTCACCCAGCCAGCGGGTCGCCTCGGCCACGGCCCGCTGCCGGGAGCCGGCCAGTTGAGTGAGCGTCAGCAGCCGAACGGGCGTCGGCGCAGCCAGGTTCGCGGCGTCGGCCGCCGCGGCTCCGGCCACCACCGCCAGCGGGACCCCGGCCGCCCCGGCCCGGCGGGCGACCTCGCCGACGACCTTGCCCTGCAGACTGGTCGCGTCGTAGCAGCCCTCTCCGCTGATCACCAGATCAGCGGAAGCCAACTCGGCGTCCAGCTCCAGCAGTTCGGCGATCGCCGAGGCACCGGGAACCAGCTCAGCCCCCCAGCCCGCGCGCAGCCCGTAGCCGGTGCCGCCGGCCGCCCCCGAGCCGGGGGCCGACGCGTCGCCGCCCAACAGCTCGGCCAGCCGGGCCAGCCCTCGCTCCAGCTGGGCGATCTGCTCGGGGTCGGCGCCCTTCTGCGGGCCGTAGACGGCGGCCGCCCCGTCCGGGCCGAGCAGCGGGTTGACCACGTCCGTGAGCACCTGGACGCCGCCGGGCGGTGCTGCCCGCAGCCGCGAGCGGTCGAGGCTCGCGGCCCGTACCAGCGCTCCCCCGCCGTCGGGCAGCGGTCGGCCCAGACCGTCGTACAGCTCCAGGCCGAGGGCCCTGAGCAGGCCCGTGCCGCCGTCGGTGGACGCCGAACCGCCGACGGCGACGACCAGCCGCTCGGCCCCGCGGTCCAGCGCGGCGGCGATGGTCTCGCCGGTGCCCCGAGTGGTCGCTCCCAGCGGATCCGGTTCGGTGAGCAGCGGAAGACCGCTGGCGGTGGCCAGTTCGACCACCGCCGTACCGTCGGGCAGCAGCGCGTAACGGCCGGTGACCGGCCGCCCGTCCGGGCCGGTGGAGTCCGGCACGGACTCGGTGACCGCACCGGGGCGGGCCTGGAGCACGGCGGCGAGGGTGCCCTCGCCGCCGTCCGCGAGCGGCAGCAGCCGCAGGACGTCCTGCGGCCTGACCCGCCGCCAGCCCTCGGCCAGGGCCCGGGCGGCCCCGGCGGCGGTGACGGTGCCCTTGAAGGAGTCAGGGGCGATGACCACTCTCACGGCATTGCCACATGGGCCAGATGGCGTTCGATCATGCGACGCAGAGTCAGTTCTCCCGGTGTGTCCCAGACCTCCTGGTTGAACAGCTCCACCTCGATCCACCCGGTGTAGCCGGCCGCGGCCACCGCCCGGCTGAGCGGCGGGAAGTCGATCACACCGTCGCCGACATGGCCGCGCCCCAGCAGGGCGTCGGCGGGCAGCGGCAGGGTCCAGTCGCAGACCTGGTAGGCCGCGATCCGCGCGCCGGCGCGGGCGATCTGCCGGTACAGGTCCGGATCCCACCAGACGTGGTAGCTGTCGACCACCACGCCGACCTGCTCCAGCGGGAACTGCCCGGCCAGGTCCAGGGCCTGGCCCAGGGTGGACACCACGGCGCGGTCGGCGCAGAACATCGGGTGCAGCGGCTCCACCGCCAACCGCACCCCGTGCTCGCCCGCGAAGGGCGCCAACTCGCCCAGCACGTCCCGGACCTGTTCGCGGGCGCCGACCAGGTCGCGGCTGCCCTCCGGCAGTCCGCCGCAGACCAGCACCAGGGTGTCGGTGCCGAGGGCGGCGGCCTCCTCGACGGCGCGGCGGTTGTCCTGGACCGCCCCCGGGCTGGTGAAGAACCCGCCCCGGCAGAGGCTGCTGACGGCCAGTCCGGCGTCCTGGACCAGCTTGGCGGCGGCGACCGGGCCGCCCGCCTCCGCGACCTTGTCGCGCCAGAGGCCGATCCCGCCGATGCCCGCCTCGGCGCAGCCGCGTACGGCCTCAGCCAGGGTCCAGCCACGGGTGGTGATCTGGTTGAGCGAGAGGCGCTCGATGCCGGCCGGGCCCGAAGACGTACCGTTGCCCGCTGAAGTACCGCTGCCCACTGAAGTACCGCTGCTCACTGCCGGACTCCCATCACGTCGCAGTACTGCCGCAGCCGGGCCGCGGCCAGGTCCTCGTCCTGGATGATCCCGGCAGCCAGGGCGAGCCGGTGCAGCTCCAGCAGGTGGACGGCCGAACGTCCGCTCTGCGCGCCGGCGACCATGCCGAAGTGGTCCTGATGGCCGGTCAGCCAGGCCAGGAAGACGATGCCGGTCTTGTAGTGGAAGGTCGGCGCGGCGAAGAGGTGCCGGGCCAGCGGGACGGTGGGGGCGAGCAGTTCCTCGTAGCGCCCGGTGTCGCCCGCGTCCAGGGCGCGCAGTGCCGCGGCGGCCGGGACGGCGATCGGGTCGAACACGCCGAGCAGGGCGTCGCTGCCGCTCCGGATCAGCTCCGGGTAGTGGAAGTCGTCGCCGGTGTAGAGGCGGACGCCGGGCGGCAGGGCGGCCCGCAGGGCGGTCTCGCGGTCGGCGTCCAGCAGTGAGACCTTGATGCCGTCGATCCGATCGGCGTGCTCCTTGATCAGTGTGAGCACGCTGTCGGCCGCCGCGTCGAGGTCGGCGCCGGGTCCGGCCCAGTATCCGTCGAGGGCCGGGTCGAACATGGTGCCGAGCCAGTGCAGGATCACCGGCTCCCGGGTCTGCGCCAGCAGGGCGCCGTAGACCCGGTGGTAGTCCTCGGGTCCGCGGGCGGTGGCGGCGAGCTGACGGCTCGCCATCAGGATCACCCGGGCCCCGGCGGCCTCGACCGCCTCGATCTGCTGCTCGTAGCCCGCCCGCACGGCGGCGAGGCCGGCGGCGGGACCGGCCGTGGAGACGGCAGGGGCGCCGCCCGAGCCCGCTGCCGGCACCGGCGGCAGGTGGTCGGTTCCGGCGCCGCAGGCCAGCAGGCCGCCGACGGCCCTGGCCTCGGCGCCGCTGCGGGCGATCAGCTCGCTGGTGGCGGCCCAGTCCAGGCCCATCCCGCGCTGGGCGGTGTCCATGGCGTCGGCCACGCCGAAGCCCAGCGACCAGAGGTGGCAACGAAAGGCGAGGGTGGCGTCCCAGTCCACCGCCGCGGGCGCGCCGGGGGCGTTGCCGCCGAAGGGGTCGGCCACCACATGGGCGGCCGCGTAGGCGGTGCGCGAGGAGAAGGGGGCGGAGGCCGTGGCGGAGGTTGTGGCTGAGGTCGTGGCGGAGGTCATCGCGGGCTCACAGCTCCAGCGCGGGGACGTCGAGGCGGCGGCCCTCGCGGGCGGAGCGCATCCCGAGCTCGGCGAGCTGCACGCCCTTGGCGCCCTCCAGCAGGTCCCAGCGGTAGTCGGAGCCGGTGACGACGTGGCGCAGGAACAGTTCCCACTGCACCTTGAAGCCGTTGTCGTACACCTCGTTGTCCGGCACCTGGTGCCACTGCGAGCGGAAGTCCTCGGTGGCCGGAAGATCCGGGTTCCACACCGGCTTGGGGGTGCCGACCCGGTGCTGGTAGCGGCAGTTGCGCAGGCCGGCGACGGCGCTGCCCTCGGTGCCGTCCACCTGGAACTCGACCAGCTCGTCGCGGTCCACCCGGACCGCCCAGGAGGAGTTGATCTGCGCGATGACGCCGCCCTCCAGCTCGAAGATGCCGTAGGCGGCGTCATCGGCAGTGGCGCGGTAGGCCCCGCCCTGCTCGTCCCGCCGCTCCGGGATGTGGGTGCTGGTGTGCGCGTAGACCGAGCGGACCGGGGCGACGATCTCGTCCAGCACATAGCGCCAGTGCGGGAACATGTCGAGGATCATGCCGCCGCCGTCCTCGGCCCGGTAGTTCCAGGAGGGGCGCTGGGCCGACTGCCAGTCGCCCTCGAACACCCAGTAGCCGAACTCGCCCCGGACCGACAGGATCCGGCCGAAGAAGCCGCTGTCGACCAGGCGCTTCAGCTTCAGCAGCCCCGGCAGGAAGAGCTTGTCCTGCACCACCCCGTTGCGCACCCCGGCCTCGCGGGCCAGCCGGGCCAGGTCGAGCGCGCCCTCCAGCGACTCGGCGGTGGGCTTCTCGGTGTAGATGTGCTTTCCGGCGGCGATGGCGGTGCGGAGCGCCTTCTCCCGGGCCGGGGTGACCTGGGCGTCGAAGTAGACCTCGGTGACCGGTTCGGCCAGGGCCTCGTCCAGTGAGGTGGTCCAGCGCTCCAGACCGTGGCGCTCGGCCAGGGCCCGCAGCCGGGCCTCGCTGCGGCCGACCAGGATCGGCTCGGGCCAGAGCACGGTGTCGTCGTCGAGCGGCAGGCCGCCCTGTTCCCGGATGGCCAGGATCGAGCGCAGCAGGTGCTGGCGGTAGCCCATCCTCCCGGTCACGCCGTTCATCACGATGCCGATCGTCCTGCGGGTCATCCCTGTGCCTCCTGGTCTCGGGAAAGCGCTTTCCAGGGTGAACCTAGAGCGGGAAGGCCGAGCAGGTCAAGGGCCCGGGACCCGGTAGCCTTCCCCTCACACGGCGAGAACCCGAGACCGGCCGGAACGGAGTGGTGCGACCATGGCGGTGACCCTGGGCCAGGTGGCCCGTCATGCGGGGGTCTCCCTGGCGACGGCCTCCCGCGCCCTGAACGGCTCGGCCCGCACGGTGGGCGACGGGCTCGCCGCCCGGGTCAGGGCCAGCGCCGAGGAGCTCGGCTACCTCCCCAACGCCCCGGCCCAGGCCCTGGCCAGGGCCACCACGGCGACCATCGGGGTGCTGCTGCACGACATCGCCGACCCGTACTTCGGCGCACTCGCCAAGGGCGCCACCGACACCGCGGCCGACGCCGGGCTGCTCACCATGGTGCTCAACACCGGCGGGGACCCGGAAGTCGAGCTGCGCTGCATCCGGATGCTGCACGCCCAGCGGGTCCGGGCGATCGTGCTGGCCGGCTCCGGTTACACCGACCCCGCCGCCACCGCCGCGATCGACGCCGCGCTGGCGCTCTACCGCGCGGAGGGCGGCGCCGTCACCGCCGTGACCGACCACGGGGCCGAGTACGACACCGTGCTGCCCGACAACCGCGGTGGCGCGGCGGCGCTCACCCGGGCGCTGCTGGAGCAGGGATACCGGCGGCTGGCCGTGGTCTCCGGACCCGAACGGTTCCGGGTCTCGGCGGAACGGCTCGCCGGTGTGGCCGACGCGCTGGCGGAGGTTGGACTGACGCTCGATCAGATGCCGCAGGAGCGCACCGAGTTCAGTCGGATCGGAGGGCGGGATGCGGTCGGACGACTGCTCGGCCGACTGCCTGGCGCCGAGGAGCGTCCCGAGGTGGTACTGGCGCTGTCGGACGTCTGCGCGGTCGGCGTCCTGGCGGAGCTGCGCGAGCGCGGGATCGACGTCCCGGGCGGGATCGCCGTGGCCGGCTTCGACGACATCCCGCTGGCGGCCGACCTCGCCCCGGCGCTGACCACGGTCGGGATGCCGCTTCAGCGGATGGGCGCGGAGGCGGTCGGCCTGGCGCTGAGCCGACAGGACGAGGACGCGTCCGCCCCGGCCCGGACGGTGCGGCTGCCGGTCGCGCCCACCCTGCGGGCCAGCACCGGGACGCCGTGACCACCCTTGACCCGCGCTGGCCGTGGTCCTTAGCGTTAGCCCCGGAAAGCGCTTCCCCAGTCGTTCGACCGCTTGGAGCCGTCCCCGCCATGCCGCCCCTCCCCCGCGTCCTGCTGTTCACCCGCACCGCCGGCTTCCGCCACGACTCCATCCCGGCCGGGATCGCCGCACTCGGCGAACTCGCCGCCGAGCAGGGGCTGGAGCTGACGGCGACCGAGGACCCGGGCGCGTTCACCGGGGCGGGTCTGGCCGGGACGATCGCCGTGGTGTTCCTGTCGACGACAGGAGAAGTGCTCACCGACGAGGGCCGCAAGGCCCTGGAGCAGTTCCACTCGGCCGGCGGCGGCTTCCTCGGCATCCACTCGGCCGCCGGCACCGAGTACGACTGGCCCTTCTACGGCGAGCTGCTCGGTTCACGCTTCCACGGCCACCCGGCGCCGCAGCCCGCCGCGGTCACCGTCGAGGACCGCGGCCACCCGGCCACCGGGCACCTTCCCGAGCGCTGGGAGTGGACCGACGAGTGGTACGACTTCCGCAGCCCGCCCCGGGCCGGCGCCGGGGTGCGGGTGCTGGCCACCGTCGACGAGAGCCTCTACCAGGGCGGACGGATGGGCGCGGACCACCCGCTGGTCTGGTGCCGTGAGCCCGAGGGCCGCGGCCGCAGCTTCTACACCGCCCTCGGCCACTACGACGCCGCCTACGCCGCCCCGGCCTTCCGGGCCCATCTGCTGGGGGCACTGCTCTGGGTCTGCCGTCTCAAGGACTGAAGTCTTTCGCGCTCCTTGGCGGTGCAATGGCAACACCAGGTTCTGGTTAGGGTGGGACCCGTGACCAGCAGCCCCGCACCCGAGCCCGGTGCCAGCCCCTTCGCCGACCGTGCGGACGACCGTGACGCCGCGCCGCAGTTCGTGCTGCCGCTGGTGGTACGGATCGAGCGTGCCGAGCCGCCCGCGCACACCGACGCCCTGGAGACCGCCGCCCGGGCCGTGCTGTCCCTGCTCTCGGACCAGCGCACCACCGCGGTGGACGGCGAGTGGGCCGAGCGGGTGCACGCCTGGGAGGACGCCCGGATCCGCAAGGTGGTGCGCCGGGCCAGGGGCGGCGAGTGGCGCAAGGCTCAGGAGCTCGACGGGTTGACGGTGACCGGCAAGGCCGCCGAGGTGCGGGTGTTCGTGCCGGTGCCGCTGGACGGATGGCCGAAGGAGCTGGCGAAGCTCCAGGTCTCCGGCACCGAGCTGGACGATCCCGAGCCGCCGGGCCCGGCCGACCCGGGGGTCCCGGTGCTGTGGTTCAACCCCGAGGTGCGGATGTCCACCGGCAAGTCCATGGCGCAGGCCGGCCACGCGGCCCAACTCGCCTGGTGGGCGCTGACGGCCGATCAGCGTGCGGACTGGCGCGAGGCCGGATTCCCGCTCGCGGTCCGCACCGCCGCCCCCGAGCAGTGGGGCGCGCTGGCCGCCGCCGAGGAGCTGCCGATGGTGCGCGACGCGGGCTTCACCGAGGTCGCCCCGGGCTCCTGTACGGTGGTCGCCGACCACCCGGCGCTGCGCCGGAGTTGAGCGCTGCACAGCAGTACGGCAGGGAGAGCGACCCATGGAGTTCGACATCGTCCGGCGCGGATACGACCGGGGCCAGGTCGACGCCTATGTCGCCGCCGTACTCGGCACCGGCGCCGAGCCGACCGGTTTCCGCGGCTTCGACCTGACCCGCCGCGGCTACGACCGCGTCGCCGTCGACGCCTGGATCAGCGCCCAGAGGGCAGCTGCGGCGCAGGCGGACTAGGCACAGCCACCGAGCCCCTTCCAGCTGCCGGGTGACCGGTGCACGATCGCTCCCGGTGACCGTGAGGTGGGATCAGCCCCCCACGGCCCCCGTCGGAGCGCTTCTGCATGCCCATCGACGACTCCCCGCAACGCCCAACCCTGCGCGATCCATTGACGGAGCCATGGCGTCTCTGTAACTTCCTGCTCGATAGCCGCAAAATATTGTCACTACAACTTCAGGCCGTGAGACACCGCCTGCAAATTCTAGTGAACTCACCCTCAGCCCCCACCCACGTGCGCCAGCCACGAGCAGAGGACGAGCATGCGCAGAAGCAGAAGCAGCGGCGGCAGCGACAGAGCCAGGAGCAGCACCGCGCGGACCACGCGGGTCAGGACCGTGGTCCTGACCCTGATCGGACTGCTGGTCTCCATGGTTCCGGTGCTGAACCTGGTGCCGGCGTCCGCCGCGGGCAGCAACCTGGCCCTCGGGAAGACCACCAGCGCCAGCAGCTCCAACGGCCAGTACGTCACCGGCAATCTCAACGACGGGAACCAGGACAGCTACTGGGAGAGCTCCGGCTCGTTCCCGCAGTGGGCCCAGGTCGACCTGGGTTCGGCGACCTCCGTCAACCAGGTGGTGCTGAAGCTGCCCAGCAGTTGGGGCGCCCGCAGCGAGACGCTGTCCGTGCAGGGCAGTACCGACGGGTCCACCTTCTCCACCGTCGTGGCCTCGACCGGGTACACCTTCGACCCGTCGACGTCCAATGTGGTGACGATCAACTTCGGTGCCACCAGCACGCGTTACGTCCGCATCAACATCACAGCAAACACCGGCTGGGCGGCCGGACAGCTCTCCGAGCTGGAGGTCTACGGCAGCGGCAGCGGCGGCACGTCCACCGACCTGGCGCTCGGGAAGACCATGAGCTCCAGCGGCGTCAGCCAGAGCTATGCGGCGGCCAACGCCAACGACGGCAACCAGGCGACCTACTGGGAGAGCACCAACAACGCCTTCCCGCAGTGGCTGCAGGTCGACCTCGGCGCGTCGGTCAGCGTCAGCAAGCTGGTGCTCAAGGTTCCGGCCGACACCAGTTGGGCGACCAGGACCGAGACCCTGACGGTCCAGGGCAGCAGCGACGGATCGACCTTCTCCACGCTGGTCCCGTCCGCCGGGTACACCTTCGACCCGAGTACCGGCAACACCGCGACGATCAACTTCACTGCGACGACCACCCGTTATGTGCGGATCAGCATCACCGCCAACACCGGCTGGCCGGCCGGGCAGATATCGGAGTTCGAGGTCTACGGGCCGACGACCGGCGGCGACACCACTCCGCCGAGCGCTCCGACCAACCTGGCCTACACCCAGCCGCAGAGCGGTCAGATCGGGCTGACCTGGGGTGCCTCCACCGACAACGTCGGCGTCACCGGCTATGACATCTACGCCGACAACTCCCTGCTGACCAGCGTCGCGGGCAATGTGCTCAGCTACACCGACACCCAGCCCGCCAGTGCAACGGTCAGCTACTTCGTGCGCGCGCACGACGCCGCCGGGAACCAGTCGGGCAACAGCAACACGGTCACCCGGACCGGGCAGAGCGGCGACACCACCCCGCCGACCGCGCCCACCAACCTCGCCTACACCCAGCCGCAGTCCGGCCAGATCGCCTTGACCTGGACCGCCGCCACCGACAACGTCGGCGTCACCGGCTATGACATCTACCGCAACGGGGCGCTGGCCACCAGCGTCGGCGGCAGCACCCTGACCTACACCGACGCGCAGCCGGACACGGCCACCGTCTCGTACTACGTCAAGGCGCACGACGCGGCCGGGAACCAGTCCTCCGCGTCCAACACGGTCACCCGTACCGGCAGCGGCGGCGGGACCGGCAGCAACCTGGCCGTCGGCAAGCCGATCACCGGCACCGCCAACACCTTCACCTACGCCCCGGCCAACGCCAACGACAACGACCTGACCACCTATTTCGAGGGCTCGACCTACCCGAGCCAGCTCACCGTGAGCCTGGGCGCCAACGCTGACGTCTCGTCGGTCGTGGTCAAGCTCAACCCCGATGCCGCCTGGTCCACCCGGACCCAGACCATCGCCGTGCTCGGACGCGAGCAGAGCGCGACCGGCTTCACCACCATCGCCGCCGCGCAGACCTACACCTTCAACCCCAGCACCGGGAACAGCGTCTCCATCCCGGTCAGCGCACGGGTCTCGGACGTCGAGCTGAGCATCACCAGCAACAGCGGCGCCCCGGGCGGGCAGGTCGCCGAGTTCCAGGTGATCGGGACCCCGGCGCCCAACCCGGACCTGGTGGTCAGCTCCTCCTCCTGGACGCCGACCTCCCCGGTGGAGACCGACCCGGTCACCGTGTCCGCCACGGTGAAGAACTCCGGTACGGCCGCCTCGGGCGCGACCAACGTCAACTTCTACCTGGGCAGCACCAAGGTCGGCACCGCCGCCGTGGGCGCGCTGGCGGTCGGCGCCTCCAGCACCGTCTCGGCGAACATCGGCACCCGGACCGCCGGCAGCTACCCGCTGACGGCCAAGGTGGACGAGGCCAACACCGTCATCGAGCTCAACGACGGCAACAACAGCTACACCAACCCGACCAACCTGGTCGTGGCCCCGGTGCAGTCCTCGGACCTGGTCGCCGCGGCGGTCAGCTCCAGCCCCGGAACGCCCTCCGCCGGAAACACCGTCACCTTCTCGGTGACCCTGAAGAACCAGGGCACGGTGGCCACCGCCTCCGGCGCGCACGCCATCACGCTGACCCTGCTGGACAGCAACAACAGCGTGGTCAAGACGCTGAACGGCTCCTACAGCGGCAGCCTGGCCCCCGGCGCGACCGGCGCCCCGGTCACCATGGGCACCTGGACCGCCGTTAACGGCAAGTACACCCTGCACACAGTCATCGCCATCGACGCCAACGAGCTGTCGGTCAAGCAGGCCAACAACATCAGCGACACCCCGTTCTACGTCGGCCGCGGCGCCAACATGCCGTACGACGTGTACGAGGCCGAGAACGGCATGATCGGCGGCGGCGCGGCCGTCGTCGGCCCCAACCGGACCATCGGCGACCTGGCCGGCGAGGCGTCCGGCCGCAAGGCGGTCACCCTGGACAGCACCGGCTCCTACGTCCAGTGGAACACCACCGACCCGACCAACACCCTGGTCACCCGGTTCAGCATCCCGGACGCGCCCGGCGGCGGCGGCACCACGGCCACCCTGGACGTCTACGTCAACGGAACCTTCCTGCAGACCATCACCCTCGACTCCAAGTACGAGTGGCTGTACGGAGCCGAGACCGGTCCCGGGAACGACCCGAGTGCGGGATCGCCGCGTCACGTCTACGACGAGGCGCACATCATGCTCAACCAGACGGTGCCCGCCGACAGCGTGATCAAGCTGCAGAAGGACGCCGCCAACACCTCCCAGTACGCGATCGACTACATCAACACCGAGAACGTCGCACCGGTCGCCAACCCCGACCCGGCCACCTATGTCACCCCGGCCGGCTTCGGACAGCAGGACGTGCAGAACGCCCTGAACCAGGTCGCCAACGACACCACCGGCAAGCTGGTGGGCGTCTACCTGCCCGCCGGGCAGTACCAGACCACCAGCAAGTTCCAGGTCAGCGGCAAGGCGATCAAGGTGGTCGGCGCCGGTCCCTGGTACACCCAGTTCAACGCCCCGACCACGCAGGACAACACGGACGTCGGCTGGTCCGTGCAGTCCAGCGCCAACGGGTCCTCGTTCTCCGGCTTCGGCTGGTTCGGCGACTACACCTCCCGCATCGACGGGCCGGGCAAGGTCTTCGACCTGACCGACGTCTCCAACCTCACCATCGACAACATCTGGATCGAGCACCAGGTGGTCGCGATCTGGGGCACCCATGTGACCGGCCTGACCGCCACCAACATGCGGATCCGCGACACCTTCGCCGACGGCATCAACCTCACCAACGGCAGCTCGGGCAACCTGGTCAGCAATGACGAGGCGAGGTCCACCGGCGACGACAGCTTCGCGCTGTTCGCGGCCCAGGACCACAACTCCTCGGACCTGACCGGCAACACCTTCCAGAACCTGAGCGCGCTCACCCCGTGGCGCGCGGCCGGCGTCGCCGTCTACGGCGGCGAGAACAACACCCTGCAGAACCTGTACGTGGCCGACACGCTCACCTACGCGGGCATCACCATCAGCTCGCTGAACTTCGGCTACCCGTTCCAGGGCTTCGGCACCCAGCCGACGACCATCCAGAACGCCTCGCTGGTACGCGACGGCGGGCACTTCTGGAACGGCCAGGTGTTCCCGGCGATCTGGGTCTTCTCCGCGACCCAGCCGTTCCAGGGGATCAGGGTGAACAGCGTCGACATCACCGACCCGACGTACTCCGGAATCATGTTCCAGACGGACTACGTGGGCGGCGCGGCGCTGAACCCGGTCAAGGACACCGTCTTCACCGACGTGTCCATCACCGGCGCCCAGCAGAGCGGTGACGCCTACAACGCCAAGTCCGGCTACGGCATCTGGGCCAACCCGCTGCCCGAGTCCGGACAGGGCCCGGCGGTGGGCACCGCGGTCTTCAACCACCTCACCGAGAGCAACAACCACATCGACATCGAGAACACCACGTCCACGTTCACCATCACCGTGAACCCGTAGGCACGGCCCGACCGAAGGTGCGTGGGCGCCCCCAGTGGGGGTGCCCACGCACCATTGCTTATACCAACTAAGGTTCATAAAATGATCGTGTGCGTGCATCCGACAGCCTTCCCCTGAGTCCCCGCTACAAGTGGGTCGCGCTGTCCAACACCACTCTGGGCGTCTTCATGGCGACCCTGGACGCCTCGATCGTGATCATCGCGATGCCGGCCATCTTCCGCGGGATCGGGCTCGATCCGCTGGCGCCCGGGAACATCAGCTACCTGCTCTGGCTGATCATGGGGTATCTGCTGGTCACGGCGGTGCTGGTGGTCGCCCTCGGCCGACTCGGGGACATCTACGGTCGGGTCAGGATCTACAACCTGGGCTTCGCCGTGTTCAGCGCCACCTCGCTGGCACTCTCCCTGGACCCGCTGCACGGCTCCGGGGGCGCGCTGTGGCTGATCGGCTTCCGTATCCTGCAGGCCGTCGGCGGCGCGATGCTGATGGCCAACTCCGCCGCGATCCTCACCGACGCCTTCCCCGCCGAGCAGCGCGGCACGGCCCTGGGCGTCAACCAGATCGCCGGGCTCGCCGGACAGTTCCTCGGCCTGGTCGCAGGCGGGCTGCTGGCCACCGTGGACTGGCGGGCCATCTTCTGGGTCAATGTGCCGATCGGCATCGTCGGCACGGTCTGGTCCTACCGCAGCCTGCGCGAGATCGGCACCCGGCGCTCGGCCGGGATCGACTGGGCCGGCAATCTCACCTTCACCTGCGGCGCGCTGGCGCTGCTGGCGGGCATCACCTACGGGATCCAGCCCTACGGCGGCCGTCCCACCGGGTGGACCAACCCCATGGTGCTCGGCGTACTGGGCGGCGGGGTGCTGCTGCTGGTGGTGTTCGGGCTGGTGGAGACCAGGGTCGCCGATCCGATGTTCCACCTGGGACTGTTCCGGATCAGGGCCTTCGCGGCCGGCAACGCCGCCTCGCTGCTGACCGCGATCGCCCGGGGCGGGCTGCAGTTCATGCTGATCATCTGGCTGCAGGGGGTCTGGCTGCCGCTGCACGGCTACGCCTACGAGGACACCCCGCTGTGGGCCGGGATCGCGCTGATCCCGCTCACCGCGGGCTTCCTGATCGCCGGGCCGATCAGCGGCCACCTCTCCGACCGCTTCGGCGCGCGCGCCTTCGCCAGCGGCGGCCTGCTGCTGATGGCCGCCTCCTTCGTGGGACTGCTGTTCCTGCCGGTCGACTTCTCCTACCCGGTGTTCGCCGTCGTCGTCTTCGCCAACGGCATCGGCCAGGGCATGTTCTCCGCGCCCAACACCTCCGCGATCATGGGCAGCGTGCCGCCCGAGCGGCGCGGGGCGGCCTCCGGGATGCGGGCCACCTTCCAGAACTCGGGGATGTCGCTGTCCATCGGCATCTTCTTCTCACTGATGGTCACCGGGCTGGCCGGCAGCCTGCCGCAGACCCTCGGCGCGGGACTGCAGGGACAGGGCGTGCCGGCCTCGGTGGCCGGTCCGGTCGCCTCGCTGCCGCCGGTCTCCACGCTCTTCGCCGCCTTCCTCGGCCAGAACCCGGTCGGCCACCTGCTGGCCCCCTCGGGCGTGCTGAAGACCCTCCCCCGGCACAACGCCGACACCCTGACCGGCACCCAGTTCTTCCCGCACCTGATCTCCGGCCCGCTGCACCAGGGGCTGACCGTGGTCTTCCTGGCGGCAGCGGCCATGGCCGTGGTCGCCGCGACCGCTTCGCTGCTGCGCGGCCGCGACACCCGTCGCGAGGGCCGGGACGGCGCGGACGGCTCGCCTCGGACGGCGTCGGTCCGGGATGATGCTGCGCACCAGGCCTGATCGGCCGCGCTCGCAGCACGCCGTCCGCAGGAGGAGCCCTCCGCCATGTTCAAGCCCGACGCACCGGTCGACCCGGCTGACCGGCATGCCAAGCACCACCCCGTGGTCCTGGCCCATGAGGCCCGGCGAGCCTCGGACGTCCAGGTGCGGATCGCCGACTGGATCACCCGGTTCGCCGGGTCCATGCTGTTCGTCTACATCCACGCGGTGCTGTTCACCGTGTGGATGCTGTGGGTGGAACGCAGCCCCTGGCCGACGCTGACACTGGTGGTGTCACTGGAGGCGATCTTCCTGTCGACCTTCGTGATGATCGGTCAGAACCGCCAGGCGGCCTTCCAGCAGGCCAAGGCCGACCATGACTTCGTCGAGCAGGAGCTGGAGCTCAAGACCAACACCGAGCTCACCCGGGCGATCCACGCCATGACCACCGAACTGCACCGGCGGCTGGTGGACCGGCAGGGGGACGGCGGGTGACCCCTCGCCCCGTCCCCCTGCCCGCTCCGCGGGCTCAGCCCTGGCCCAGCACCGAGCCGACCAGGTCGCGGGCCTCCTGCTGGACCCGGGCCAGATGGTCCGGCCCCTGGAAGCTCTCGGCGTAGATCTTGTAGACGTCCTCGGTGCCGGACGGCCGGGCGGCGAACCAGGCGGAGTCGGTGCAGACCTTGAGGCCGCCGATGGCGGCGTCGTTGCCCGGGGCCCGGGTGAGCACGGCGGTGATCGGCTCGCCGGCCAGCTCGCCGGCGGTGACCTGCTCGGACGAGAGGGCGGCCAGGGCCGCCTTCTGCTCGCGGGTGGCCGGCGCGTCCACCCGGGCGTAGGCGGGGGCGCCGAAACGGTCGGTGAGGGCCGCGTAGTGCTCGGAGGGGGTGCTCCCGGTCACCGCGGTGATCTCGGAGGCGAGCAGCGCCAGCAGGATCCCGTCCTTGTCGGTGGTCCAGGTCGAACCGTCGCGGCGCAGGAAGGACGCCCCCGCCGACTCCTCGCCGCCGAAGGCGACGCCGCCGTCCATCAGCCCCTCGACGAACCACTTGAACCCGACCGGCACCTCGACCAGCTTCCGGCCGAGGTCGGCGGCGACCCGGTCGATCATCGACGAGGAGACCAGGGTCTTCCCGATGCCGGCCCCCTGCGGCCAGTCGGCGCGGTGGCGGTAGAGGTAGGAGATGGCGACGGCCAGGTAGTGGTTGGGGTTCATCAGCCCGGCGTCCGGGGTGACGATGCCGTGCCGGTCGGCGTCCGCGTCATTGCCGGTGGCGATCCGGTACTCGTCCCGCCGGGAGATCAGCGAGGCCATCGCGTACGGGGAGGAGCAGTCCATCCGGATCTTTCCGTCCCAGTCCAGCGTCATGAACCGCCAGGTCGGGTCGGTCTCCGGGTTGACCACGGTGAGGTCGAGCCGGTGCTGCTCGGCGATCCGGCCCCAGTAGGCGACCGAGGCCCCGCCCAGCGGGTCGGCGCCGATGCGGATGCCCGCGTCCCGGACCGCGTCCAGGTCCAGCACGGAGGGGAGGTCGGCGACATAGGAGCCGAGGAAGTCGAAGCGGCCGGTGGTGTCGGCGGCCAGCGCCCGGGTGTACGGGATGCGGCGGACCTCGGACATGCCCTTCTCGATCAACTCATTGGCGCGGTCCTGGATCCAGGAGGTCGCGGCGGAGTCGGCCGGGCCGCCGTGCGGGGGGTTGTACTTGAATCCGCCGTCGCCGGGCGGGTTGTGCGAGGGGGTCACCACGATGCCGTCGGCCAGGCCCGCCGCGCTGTTCGGGACGCCGCGCCCCCGGTTGTGGGCGACGATGGCGTGTGAGACGGCGGGGGTGGGGGTGTAGCCGTCCTCGCTGTCGATCAGGACGGTGACTCCGTTGGCGGCCAGCACCTCCAGGGCGGTGGCCCGGGCCGGCTCGGACAGGGCGTGGGTGTCGATGCCCAGGTACAGCGGTCCGGTGGTCCCCTGCCTGGCCCGGTAGTCGCAGACGGCCTGGCTGGTGGCGGCGATATGGGCCTCGTTGAAGGCGGTGCCGAAGGAGGAGCCGCGGTGGCCCGAGGTGCCGAAGGACACGCGTTGGGCCGGGTCGGCGAGGTCCGGGGTGAGCGAGTAGTAGGCGGTCACCAGTCGGGCGACGTCCACCAGGTCACCGGGCTGGGCCGGCTGGCCGGCTCGATCGTGCACCATCACTGCTCCTTCGTCCGTACTGTCGGTCGGGCGTCCTGTACCGCTCCATCATGATCGCTCAGGGCGGGGGGCGGTGCCCCGACATCATGCCCGTTGTCCGGATGTTCGACCCCGGCAGCACCCGGCGGATGGTAGTGGGGGCCCGGTGCGGAGTCGTGGGAACCCACAGGATTGCCGCCGATCGCCGCGCAGCGCTGCCGGTTGGGGCATGGTGGAATCTGCAGCTGTCGCCAATGTGCTTGATCTGCAAGGGAGATGACCTTGCGTCAGTCATGTTCGCGGCAGTCGGGGGACCATCAGGAACCACCCTGACCCGAGGAGCCCCATGACGTCCCACGCCCGGCACCGCCGCCCGAGCGGCGGCCGCACCCCGAGGACCGCGCTGGTGATCGCGGCCGGCGGTGCGACGGCCGCCCTCCCGATCCTGGGCGCCGCCGCCGCGCAGGCCTCGCCGCCGGCGCCCGCGCACACCAGTACGACGGACCGGGCTGCGGTCGGGAGCGCCCTCGTCCGGGCCGTGGCCCCCGCCGGACGCAGCGTGGTCCACACCGTCCGCCCCGGCGAGAGCCTGTCGCTGATCGCGCGGGAGCTGCAGGCCACCGGCGGCTGGAAGGAGCTGTACGCCGAGAACCGGGCAACGGTCGGAGCCGATCCCGACCTGATCCGACCGGGCCAGCGACTGCTGGTCCCGGTGGGCGGCAGCCCCACGCCGAAGCCCGCCGCCGCAGCTCCCGCTCCCGCCACCACCAGCTCCGGCACCGCCACCGCCACCGGCACGAAGTCCTCCACCACGGCCGCCCCCGCCGCCGCGATGGCCCCCGCAGACACCGCCGCGCCGTCCCCCGCCGTCGCCGCCACCGTCCCCGCCACCGGCAGCACTCCCAAGCCTGACGGGGTCTCCGGCTCCTGGACCCTCGCCTTCGACGACGAGTTCAACGGCACCGCTCTGGACCGCACCAAGTGGAACACCGGCTGGTTCGGCAGCGGCGTCACCGCCCCGGTCAGCTCCTCGGAGCAGCAGTGCTACGACCCCGCCCGGGTCAGCGTGCACGACGGCACCCTGCACCTGGACGCGACCGCCACGAGCGAGCAGTGCGGCGGCGGGACGAAGCGGTTCAGCTCGGGGATGGTCACCACCAACGGGCTGCACCAGTTCACGGACGGCTTCTTCGAGGCCGGCATCTACCTCCCGGCCGCCCCCGACGGCAGCGTCGCGGACTGGCCCGCGTGGTGGACCGACGGCCAGAGCTGGCCCGCCGACGGCGAGATGGACATCATGGAGGGCCTGTCCGGGTCGACCTGCTTCCACTACCACGACCCCTCCGGCGGCCCCGGCGGCTGCGCGAACGTGGGTCCGGGCCGGCACACCTTCGGCGCCGACCGCGAGAACGGGAAGGTCACCTACTACTACGACGGCCACGACGTCGGCACCACCTCGACCGGCGGGGTGACCGCGCCGCAGTACCTGATCCTCAACAACGCGGTGGGCGGAGCAGGCGGCACCAGCGCCCCCGCGGATCTCCAGGTGGACGATGTCAGAGTCTGGACTCGCGGATAACCCTGCTCTGACCAGCACACTTCCTCTCAGTTCGACCCGGATGCAGCAGATCGCACACGGAGACGAGAGGATACCCGGGTGTCTACCGACCTGCCGGTACCGCCCGGCTCCGATGAAGCTCCCGTGAACTCGCGGGAGAGTGCGTCAAAAGGCGTGCGCACCCCGAAGGTCCGGCGCCTCAGGTGGCGCTGGCGCTCGACCTGGCAATGGGAGATCCTCCTTGTCGTCTACGCCGTCTACGACGGGAGCCGGCTCCTGGTCCACGGCAAGCAGGACGTCGCCGAGCAGCACGGCCGCGACATCCTCTCGGTCGAGCGGCACCTGGACCTGAGCCCTGAGCACTGGCTGAACCACGCCTTCTACAACAACGCCTGGCTCGGCATACCCGCCGACTACATGTACGCCACGCTGCACTACATCCTCACCGTGGCCGTGCTGTTCTGGCTGTGGAAGTTCCACCGCGAGCACTACCGCCAGGCGCGTACCTGGCTGGGCCTGACCACCATGCTCGGCCTGGTCGGCTTCATCGTCTTCCCGACCGCGCCGCCGCGGATGCTGGGCGGGGCCTACGACTTCGTGGACACCCTGGCCGAGCACGCCTCCATCGGCTGGTGGGGCGGCGGCGGCGGTACGCCCAAGGGCTTCGGCGATGTGACCAACGAGTTCGCGGCGATGCCGAGCCTGCATGTCGGCTGGGCGCTGTGGTGCGGCCTGCTGCTGTTCCGCTACAGCGGCTCACGGGTGGTGCGCATGCTCGGACTTGCCTACCCGGCCGTGATCACCATGGTGGTGATGGGCACCGCCAACCACTATCTGCTCGACGCCGTCGCGGGCGTCGGGGTGACCCTGCTGGGTCTGTGGGCCACCGGCCCGCTGCTGCGGCTGACCGGCCGCCTGCGCCGCCGCGGGGGCGGCGCAGGCAAGGTCGCGGCAGCCCATCTGCCGTCGCAGCGGACGCCGCAGGACTCGCTGGCGGAGAACCTGGAGGCGGGTGTGCGCCGGGGCTGATGCGGCGTCCGGTTGCGGCGTGTCGGTGGCCTGCCGCGGACGGTCCCCGGTCCGGAACCCCTCAGGACCGCAACCTACGGGCCCGGGACTCCAGATAGCGCCGCTCCGGCAGGCTGCGGGTGCGCCGCGCCGCCGTACGGTAGGCGGCCTCCGCCGCTTGCGGTTCGTCCACCGCCTCCAGCAGATGACCCCGGACGGCATGCAGCATGTGGTTCTCGGAGAGAGCCCCGCTCTCCTTCTCCAGCTGCGCCAGCAGCTCCAGTCCCGCGCGCGGACCTTGGACCTCGGCGAGGGCGACCGCCCGGTTGAGGGTGACCACCGGGTTGGGCGCGAGCCGCTCCAGCGTCTCGTACAGGGCCAGGATCTGCGGCCAGTCGGTCGCCTCCGCGGACGGGGCCTCGTCGTGGACCGCGGCGATCGCGGCCTGCACCTGGTAGGGGCCGAGCCGGGTGGTGGTCAGCGCCCAGGTGACCAGTTCCACGCCTTCGGCGATCAGCTCGGTGTCCCACCGGCTGCGGTCCTGCTCGGCGAGCGACACCAGGTTCCCCTGGTCGTCGGTACGGGTCGACCGGCGGGCGTCGGTGAGCAGCATCAGCGCCAGCAGCCCCTGCACCTCGCCGTCCTGCGGGGCGACGCTGCGCAGCTGCCGGGTGAGCCGGATCGCCTCGGCGGTCAGGTCGAGCCGCTGCAGACTGCTGCCGGAGGAGGTGCCGTAGCCCTCGTTGAAGACCAGGTAGAGCACGTGCAGCACGGCCTTGAGCCGTTCCGGGCGGTCCTCGGGCAGCGGCATGGCGAAGGTCGCGCCGGCGTCGCGGATCCGCTGCTTGGCGCGGCTGATCCGCTGGGCCATGGTCGCCTCGGGGACCAGGAAGGCGCGGGCGATCTCGGCGGTGGTGAGCCCGCCGACGGCGCGCAGGGTCAGGGCGATCTGCGAGGGCGCGGTGAGCACCGGGTGGCAGCAGAGGAAGAGCAGGGCGAGGGTGTCGTCGGTGTCGCCGTCGTCCCCCTCCCCCGGTGCCGGGGCCAGCATCTCGGCCGCGGGGGTGGCCGCGAACAGCCGCTGCTCGCGCTCGCGGCGGGCGCTCTCACTGCGGAACTGGTCGATCAGCCGGCGCGAGGCCACGGTGAGCAGCCAGCCCTGCGGGTTGTCCGGCACGCCCTCCTCGGGCCAGCGCAGCACACCGGCCAGCAGTGCCTCCGCCACCGCGTCCTCGCAGGCGTCGAACTGGCCGTAGCGGCGCACCAGCGCGCCGAGGACCCGCGGCGCCAGCCGCTGCAGCAGGTCCTCGACGCGCCGGTCGCCGGGCTGTGCGCCCGGTTGCTCCGTGCTCACAGCTGGGGGGCCGCCTCATTCATGACCGGCCACAGCTCCACGGCGTTCTCGGCGGCGTAGGGCATCTCGGCGGCGATCTCCAGCGCCCTGGCCTCGTCCACGCAGTCGAGGAGGTAGTAGCTGGCCAGGTACTCCTTGGTCTCCAGGTAGGGCCCGTCGGTGACGGCGGGCGCGCCGGCCCGCACCCGGACGGTCCTGGCCTGGACGGCGTCGGCGAGACCGTAGGCGCCGAGCAGTTCCCCGGTCCCGAAGAACTTCTTGTTGAAGGCGTCGACCACGGCGACGACCCGGGGCCACTCCTCGGCGGGGTAGGCGCTCCAGGTCTCCTGGTTGCCGTAGATCATCAGCATGAACTTCATGGGGACTCACTCCTCGCGGCGTCGGCGCCCCTTCCTGGGAGCCTCTCACAGCGTGGTCGGCGCTGCCGCCGACCGCTCGACATCAAGGACGGAGGAGTCCGGGAGATTTTTCCTCAGTCCGCCATCCGGTCGATCTGGCGGATCTTGTTGGTCGCGTCCAGCGCCGCGACCTTGTAGGACTCGGCCAGGGTCGGATAGTTGAAGACCGCGTCCACCAGGTAGTCCACGGTGCCGCCGCAGCCCATCACGGCCTGGCCGATGTGGATCAGCTCGGTCGCGCCGGTGCCGAAGCAGTGCACCCCGAGCAGCCGTCGGTCCTCCGGCGAGACCAGCAGCTTCAGCATGCCGTGGGCGTCGCCGATGATCTGGCCGCGGGCCAGCTCGCGGTAGCGGGCGACGCCGACCTCGAAGGGAACGCAGTCCTCGGTCAGCTGGTCCTCGGTGCGGCCGACATAACTGATCTCCGGGATGGTGTAGATCCCGATCGGCTGCAGCTCGGGCATGGGGTGCACCGGCTCGCCGCAGGCGTGGTACGCCGCGGTCCGGCCCTGCTCCATCGAGGTGGCGGCGAGCGCGGGGAAGCCGATGACGTCGCCGACGGCGTAGATGTGCGGGACCGCGGTGCGGAAGTGCTCGTCCACGGCGATCCGGCCGCGGGCGTCGGCCGACAGTCCGGCCTTCTGCAGGTCGAGGTCGTCGGTCAGCCCCTGCCGTCCGGCTGAGTACATCACCGCGTCGGCGGGTATCTTCTTGCCGCTCTCCAACACCGTCAACGTCCCGCGCGGATGCCGCTCCACCGCCGCGACCTTCTCGCCGAAGCGGAAGGTCACCGCCAGGTCCCGCAAGTGGTAGCGGAGCGCCTCCACCACCTCCTCGTCGCAGAACTCCAGCATCCTGGCGCGCTGCTCCACCACGGTGACCTTGCTGCCCAGTGCGGCGAACATGGAGGCGTACTCCAGGCCGATCACCCCGGCGCCCACGATCACCATGGAGCGCGGCACCCGCTCCAGGTTGATCACGTTGTCGGAGTCCATGATCGTCCGCTCGTCGAACTCCACCAGGTCCGGGCGGGCCGGCCGGGTACCGGTCGCGATGACGATGTGATGTGCCGTCAGCAGCCGCTCCTGCCCGGTCATATCGGTCACCGCGACGGTGTTGGCGTCGACGAAGCGCCCGGTTCCGGCCACCAGGGCGACCTGGTTGCGGGACAGCTGACTGCGGATCACATCGACCTCGCGGCCCACCACATGCTGGGTCCTGGCGGTCAGGTCGGCGACGGTGATCTCGTCCTTGAGCCGGTAGCTCTGCCCGTAGAGGTCGCGCTGGGTCAGCCCGGTGAGGTAGAGCACCGCCTCGCGCAGGGTCTTGGACGGGATGGTGCCGGTATGGATGGAGACCCCGCCGACCCGGTCGGGGCGTTCGACGACGGCGACCCTGCGGCCGAGCTTGGCGGCGGCGATGGCGGCCTTCTGGCCCCCGGGTCCGGAACCGATCACGAGCATGTCGAATTCGGGCACGGTGACGAGTCTGGCAGCCGACCACGCCCCAGCGGAAGGACGGACCGGGTTATGAGTCGTCGCCGTCCCCCTGCGGGTTCAGCACCGCCGAGTACGCCTTGTCCTCGGATCGCCGGCGCAGCCGCCAGCCGTCCGGGGTGCGCACCAGGCTGTCCACGTACCAGAGCCCGCAGACCAGCACCGACTCCGAGTCGGACACGGCCATCGGGTTGTGGCACATGGTCCGCGCCGTGGCCCGGTCGCCGTCCACGGTGACCGCGCAGTTGGCGACCAGGTGCTGGGTCGCCGAGAACAGCGGCATGGTGAGGTCCAGGAACGAGGTGATCTCGTCCACCGTCCCGCACGGCCCGCCGAAGGCGGTGTAGTCGATGACGGCGTCCTCGGTGAACAGCTCCTTGAACAGAGTCCACTCCCGGGTGTCCACCGCATGCGCGTAACGGACCATCAGGTCCTGGATCTCCAGGCGGTCGGAGATCTCCTGCAGCGTCATCATGGCCGCCAGTGTGAGCACACCACCCGAAGAAGAGAAGACCCGTACCCGCCCGCGACCCCGGAACGCCCCCCGGGCGTCACCTCAGTGCGCGGCTGCCGGTGATCAGGCGTTCGCGGTCGAAGACGGCGGCCACGGCGCGCCAGCCGAGGGAGTCGACGACCAGCAGCACGGCGGCCAGGGTGACGGCGAGGCGCAGCGTGGGGTGGATGACGTTGAAGGACATCAGCGAGGAGACGGCGAGCGGTGGCAGGCTGGCGAGGGTGCCGAGCTGCTGGGCCACCCGGACGTCGCTGACGCGGGCCGAGATGGCGATCACCACCCAGATCGACCATCCGGCCACCAGCGGCGTGAACAGCAGTTGGGCGAGCAGTTGCGGACCGCGCAGCGCGGCGGTGGCCACCGCCGGCTGGGCGAACAGTTCGGCGCAGCCCAGGAAGACGCCGAACATGGTGTAGGAGATGAACAGGGTCGGCAGCAGCGCCGCCAGGGCCTTGCCTACCAGGAACTCCTCGGCGCGGATCGGGGTGGTCAGCACCGGTTCCAGGGTGCCCTGGTCGCGTTCGCCGATCACCGAGTAGGCCGAGATCGCGGCCGGCACCATGGCCGGGACGATCAGCAGGTACAGCATGGCGAGTCCGATGCGCGTGTCCAGCGCGGACGTAGGCAGACCCGCGGGCATGGTGAGGAGCTCGACGGTCGGCAGCACCATGAAGACGAGCGGCACCACGGCCATCGTGCCCACGATGAAGCGGTTGCGCCGGAAGTCGCGCAACTCCTTGCGGAAGACGGCCCTGATCCGCCCGGCGCTCATGCCGCCGAACCCGGCGCCGGCTCCGCCCCTCCTCAGACTTCTGATCACGCTCATGCTCATGCCGCCGAGACCTCCGGGTCGGATTCGATCAGTCGGAGGTAGACGTCCTCCAGGGAATGCTGCGACTGGCTCAGCGACAGCACATCGGCGTCGGCCGCCACCAGCGCGCGGACCGCCGCCGGTGCGGCGCTGTCCGGGTCCGACACCGCCAGCACATAGGCGCCGGAACCGTCCAGCTGCCAGCTCTCGACGCCGTCCAGTGCGCCGAAGACCCGGTCCGGATCCGCCAGCGGAGCCCGGGTCCTGACCTCCAGTGACTTGCGGAACAGCCGCTCGCGCAGTTCGTCCGGGCGGCCGATGGTGCGCAGCGTGGTGTTCATGATGGCCACGCGGTCGCACAGCCGCTCGGCCTCGGCCAGCCGGTGCGTGGTCAGGAAGATGGTCACGCCGCGTCCGCGCAGGTCGGCGATCAGGTCGTGCACCTCGCGGGCGGCGACCGGGTCGAGACCCGAGGTCGGCTCGTCCAGGAACAGCACCGTCGGGTCGTTGAGCAGCGCCCGTGCCAGGCCGACGCGCTGCCGCAACCCCTTGGACAGGGCACGGCACGGATCGCCGGCCCGATCGCTCAGATTGACGGCCCGCAGGGCGCGTTCGATGCGGTCGCGGGCGCCGGGCAGCTCATGGAGTCCGGCGAAGAACTCCAGGTTCTCGGCCACGGTCAGCCTGAGGTAGAGCCCCGGCGACTCCGGCATGACCGAGATCCGCCGGCGGATGCCGACCCCGTTGGCGGGGGTCAGCGGGAGTCCGGCGACCACGGCCGAACCGGCCGTGGGGGCGATCAGCGTGCCCAGGGTGCGCACCGTGCTGGTCTTGCCCGCGCCGTTGGGGCCGAGGAAGCCGAAGACCTCCCCGGGCTCCACGGTGAAGGACGCCTCGGAGAAGGCGGTGCGACCGCCGAAATGCTTGGTCAGGCCCTCTACGACGAGAGCCGGTGTGCTGCTCATATTTAAAGTGATATCACTTTATTCGGAGGGGGGCAATGGCCGCTCGGACGGCGGCTCCTGGGACGGCTCCGCGGCCTCCACCGCCTCCACCGCCTCCGTCGCCTGCTTCGGCGGCCGCCCGCGCCGGGGCAGGCTGCCGACGTTGCCCGGCAGTCGCCCGGCCTGCCCCAGTGCCTGCCGCAACAGCACCTCGATCTGCGCGTTGGTGCTGCGCAGCTCGTCCCCCGCCCAGCGCGCCAGTGCGTCGTGGACGGCGGGATCCAGCCGCAGCAGGATCTTCTTGCGCTCGCTCACAGCCCCCGCTTACTGGTAGAGCGTCCCGGTGTTGACCACCGGTTGGGTGCCGTGCTCGCTGCACAGAACCACCAGGAGATTGCTGACCATCACGGCCTTGCGCTCCTCGTCGAGGTCCACCACGTCCTCCTCGGCGAGTTGGTCCAGCGCCATCCGCACCATACCGACCGCGCCCTCGACCAGCCGCCGACGGGCGTCCACCACGGCGTCGGCCTGCTGGCGGCGCAGCATCGCCTGGGCGATCTCCGGCGCGTAGGACAGCCGGGCGATCCGCGACTCGATGATGGTCAGTCCGGCCGGGGCGACCCGTTCGGCGATCTCCGCCGACAGCCGCGAGGTGATCTCCTCGGCGTTCTCCCGCAGCGACAGCCCGGTGCCGCCGCGGGAGTCGTACGGGTAGCTCCCGGCGATGTGCCGCACCGCGGTGTCCGTCTGAGTGCCGACGAAGGCCACCACGTTCTCCACCGAGTACACCGACTTGGCGGTGTCGGCCACCTGCCACACCACGACGGCGGCCATCTCGATGGGGTTGCCGTCCGCGTCGTTGACCTTCAGCGTCGCCGTCTCGTGGTTGCGGATCCGGGTCGACACCCGGGCCCGCTTGGCGAAGGGGTTGACCCAGCACAGGCCGTTGGTGCGGACGGTCCCCAGGTAGCGGCCGAACAGGGTGACCACCCGGGCCTGCCCCGGGGCGACCGCGGTGAGCCCGGCCAGCGCCGGCGCGCCGGCGAGGATCAGCAGGATCCCGGCGGCGTTGGCCCCCGAGCCCGATCCCGCCTTGAGGACGACGATGCCGGCGGCCACCAGCACCAGCCCGACCGGCAGGGCGATCCCGCCGGGCACCCGGCTCGCCGCCCGTTCACTCACTGCTACTGACACCGTCGTGTTCATCCCGGCTCTCCTCGCGTCGACATGCGCGAGCGCTGGAGACGCCCGTGCGTCACCAGCTTATAGTGATATCACTTTACGAGCGAGCCTCGCCGCGATAGGTGCCGAAGGACCAGCGGTTGCCTTCCGGGTCGCGCGCGGCGAAGTCCCGGGAGCCGTAGTCGGTGTCGTGCGGTTCCGCGGTGATCTCGGCGCCGGCCGCGCGGGCCCGGGCGCAGAGGGCGTCCGGGGCGTCGGTGACGACGTACGCGCCGAAACCGCCGGGACGCAGCGACCAGTTGTCGGCGTCGTCGTCCGGACGGGTGGAGCCGAGCATGATCCCGCCGCCGGGCGGCCAGGCCAGTTCGGCGTGGTGCACGATGTCGCCCTCGCCGTAGCGGCAGGTGACGTCGAAGCCGAAGGCGTCGACCAGGAAGGCGATCAGCGCCGGGGCGTCGGTCGCCCGCAGCGTGGGCCAGACCTGCGGCGGGGGCGTCCTGCCGTCATCGGACGTCGGGGCGCTGGGAGCCGTGCTCATGTCGGGACCTCCTCATTGAGTGCCGGTCCCAGTGTCGCCCCCGCCGCGGGCTCACCGCAGCACGCGGTCCAGGAAGGCGCTGCTGAACACCCCGGCCGGGTCGAGCGCCTTCAGGGTCGCCACGGCCGCGTCCCAGCCGTCGCCCGCGGCCTGGCCGGCCCGGTAGGAGTCGGGGATGGCCCCGGTGATCACCGCGTCGTCGGTCCACGCGCCGGCGGCGGTGTTCGCCCACTCCTTGGACCACTCGGCGTGCACCTGGCCGTAGCCGCCCATGTTGCCGCGGATGAACGCCTCCATCTCGCCGGTGAACTGGTGGTCGTAGGGGGTGACCGGGATGGTGGTCATGTCGAACCAGACCGCGGTGTCCCACTCGGGGTGGTCCGGACGGGGGCGCAGCGTGGAGAGCTGGGCCCCGAGCGCGCCGGCGACCTGGCAGTCCGCCGGGTCGTCCAGGCCGGTGACCCGGATCTCCAGCGGGCCGTTCATCGGGTACCGGCCCTGGGCCGCGTAGGCGGCGAGCTTGGCCGTGTACTCGGCGTAGAACTCGCTGACGGCGCGTTGGACGTTGGCCCCGCTGGTGACCACGTTCCAGCAGGTCGAGGTGATCCGCAGGGTGGTGGGCCGGACATAGAGCAGCACGTCGCTGGACCAGCCCCAGATGTCCCAGGTGCCGGTGGCGATCAGTCCGGCGCCGACCCCGGACATCTGCGCGGCGGTGAAGGTGGGGGTGGCCGCGGCGTCACCGGCGATGATCTCGGCCAGCAGGTCGGAGATGTTCTTGGCGACGATGTCGTTGAAGGTGAAGTTGTAGGGGCCGGTGACCGCTCGGCTGGTCCACGGCTGGCTCGGGGTGGGCGTGATCACCCGCAGCCAGGGCGAAGCGGTGTTGGGGAACCAGATGCAGACCACCCGCCCCGAGCCGTTGACATAACTGGCCAGCGACTGCGAGCCGGCGCTCGCGGACGGGGCGAAGAGGTTGGCGGCGCTGACGTTGAACCAGCTCTGGCAGCGCACCCGCTGGTCGGCGCCGACGCGCAGGGTGGCCTCGGTGATGAAGGCCCGGCCGACATGGGTGATCAGCGCCTGGATCTGCGGGTCGGTGCGCTGGAAGGTGCGCAGCACATAGGCGGACGAGGCCGTGTCCCAGACCACCGCGGTCAGGCTGACGACCAGGTTGCCGACCGAGCCGTAGGTGTGGCCGGGCAGCCTGGTCTCCCCCGTGGCCGGGACGCCGGTGCCGCGGCCGCCGGTGGCCAGCACGCCGCCGAGGGTGGCGGCGCCGAGCACCGGGAAGCCGGTGAGGCCGTAGCCGGCGGTCTTCAGGGTGCCCAGGAAGGTGTCCATGGTGACGCCGGGCTGCGCGGTGACACTGGCGGGGGTCGTACCGGAGGCGGGGTGGACGGTGACCGCGGTGAGGTGCTGGGTGCAGTCGACCAGCAGGGTGTCGGCCGCCGGGGTGGCCGGGTCCACCACGACCGGGGACCAGCTGTAGGCGCCGCCGAGCGGACGCAGCCGCCAGCCCTGGGCGTGGGCCCAGTTGGCGAGGGTGACCACGTCCTGGGGGGTGGCCGGGGCGCAGGTCCACAGCCCGTCGACGGTGACCTCCTCGGACCAGTTCTGGAAGGTCTGCTGGTAGAGCGTGATCCCGGCCGGGAAGGACGGCGGGGCCGCCAGAGTGCTGGCGGCGCTGGCGGCCGGGATGCGTCCGAGCGGGGTCCACTGCACCGCGGTGGCGGCCAGGGCGGCCGCCGCGGCCCCGCCGAGCAGGGTCCTGCGGCTCGGACCGGTGGCGTCGTGGCTGGTCAGGTCCATCGCTGCGGCCCTCCGGGCGTCAGTCGCGCACCGTTCCTGACGGTGCGTCAGCTGACAACGTGGAACCTTGACCATGAGAAGTCAAGGCATGCGCCGAAGCCCTCTGCTCCGCCGCTGGACTCAGGCCTGCTCCGCCGGGTCGCCCGGTTCGGCGCCGCCGGGCGTGGCGTCGCCGGGCGTGGCGTCGGCCAGGGTGACACGGATCGCCACGGTCCCCTCGTTGCCCCGGCGCAGCCGGCTGCCGAGCAGGGTCAACCGGCCCATCAGGCCGTACTTCCGCTTCAGCAGCTCGCGGTAGTGCCCGGCCAGCTCGCCGGGGCCGATCTCCGCCCTGGCCGGGACGTCCTCCCCGCTCCGGTTGCCGCGCACGTCGCACGGCGCCACCAGCACATCGGCCCGGTTGCGGATCCGCTTGACCTTGCCGGAGGTCGCGACCGTCCACACCCCCAGCGTGTCGCCGTCGCGCACCGTCCAGACCGGGGTCGGGACCGTCCTCCCGTCCTTGCGGTAGGTGGTGACCAGCAGGTACTTGCCGGATCCGAGTCGGTCGAGCGTGGCAGCGGCAGAGTCAGTCATGACGACACCTTAGAGCTTGCGCCCCGGGCCGCCGGAACCACTGTGCGCCGCGGGCGCGTGCCGCAGCCGGATCTGGCGGCAGCTCGCGGAGGACAGCCAGCAAATGCAAGGCAAGAGGCGATGGAATGGTCGCAGATCCGAGCCATAGTGGGTGAATCCTTGGTGGTTGCGGGTAAGACCGCCGCTGACGGGGCATCACGCCGGTGGAGGTGCAGTCGTGGACGTGTCGTCACGGGCAGGGGTACAGGCGCAGCCGCAGTCTTCGCAGTCGTCACAGCTGCGGCGCGCGGCCGTGGTGGAGCTGACCGGCGCGTTCGCCGGTCCGGCCGCCATCGGCGTCGCCGACCTGCTCCGCCGGCCGCTGCACCAGGCCGAGGTGACCTTCGCCTGCGCCACCAGCGGCATCCAGCGGCACCGCTTCATCGGCCCGCTGCTGCACGACGTGGTGCTGGCCGCGGCGCCCGGCTTCGAACGGCGGCGGCGCAAGGACCGGGCAGCCTTCCTGCTGTCGGTGACCGGTGCCGACGGCCACCACGCCGTACTGTCCTGGGGCGAGCTCGACCCCGACTTCGCCGACCAGCCGGTGCTGCTCGCCACCAGCGCGGACGGGCAGTCGCTGGACCTCTGCGGGCCGCAGCTGGTGGTGCCGCAGGACCGCTGCGGCGGACGCTATGTCAGCGGGGTGACCCGGATCCACCTCGCCGCGGTGACGGCCTTTCAGTCCGTCGGGCCCGTCGGGTCCGTCGCGTCCGTCGAGGGCCACTCCAGCGGCGTGCAGTAGGGCAGCCCGTCGATCGGGCAGTCCGTCAGGAAGTGCGCCAGCAGGTCGGTGAACTCCTCGATCCGCTCCATGTGCACCAGGTGGTCGGCGTCCTTGACGGTGGTGAACACCGCGCCGGGAACCACCGCGGCCACCCCGCGCCCCAGCCCGGGCGGGGTCAGCGAGTCGTGCTCGCCGGTGAAGACCAGGGTCGGCACCCGGGGCACCGGCTCGGGGCGGTACCACTCGTGCCGCATCAGCCTGCGGTTGTGGTCGGCCACCGCCATCTCGAACTGGCGCGGCGTCTGCTCCAGGAACTGGCGGTGGATCAGCCGCCCGATCGCGGCGTGCCTGCGGATGGTGCCGCTGCCGGCCGGGGCCATGAAGCGGGCCACCAGCTCCCGCGCCATGTCCTCGTAGCGGCCCTCGTCCAGCATGCCCAGCCAGCGGTTGGCCGCCTGCTCGTACTCGGGCGGGACGGTGGTGGTCATCCCGACCAGCACCATGCGCTCCACCAGCTCCGGGTAGTGCTGGGCGAAGCGCAGCGCGATGGAGCCGCCGAAGCAGCCGCCGAACAGGTTCACCTCGCCCAGCCCGAGGGTGTCCACCAGGTGCCGGGTGGCGGCGGCCAGGAAGTCGGTGCCGTAGCGGGGCGGCAACTGGTCGGCCTCGCCGTAGCCGGGAAGGTCGACGGTCACCACGTCGCACAGCGGCAGCAGTGCGGCCTGGTGCCGGATCCAGGAGAAGCGGTCCTGGGAGGAGCCGCCCAGCAGCAGCAGCGGTGCGGTGACGCTGTCGCCCTGGCGGACGACCCTGGCCACGTAGCGGAAGCCGTCGAAGGTCAGGGTGTGCTCGGACACCACCACCGCGGGCGCTTCCAGCTCGACCTGCGGCGGCAGGGCGGTGTCGATGGACATGTCGGGAGCTCCCGGTGGTTCGCGGACGTCGAATCCGAAGATCTATCAGCGCGCGGCGGGTCGTCCCCGGCAATGTCACTCAAACGTGGTCGCGCCCCGGGAGTCGGTTCGCGAGCCCGTTCCCCTGCCGGTCCCTCCTCCCGGACCGTTCACACGCGGGATGGCAGGATGGCGGGATGTCGGAAGACCAGTTGACCCCGCGCCGGATCGCAGACCAGTACGTCGAGAGGGTGGCCGCCCTGGACCCGGGGGTGTCGGCCTGGCTCGGCCTGAACCCCGGGGACGACCGCCAGGCCGACCTCTCCCCCGACGGCTTCGAGGCCGAGGCCGAACTCGCCAGGGAGACGCTGGCGGCGCTCTCCGCCGTCGCGCCTCCTGTCGTCGATGTGGTGGCGGACCCCGCCGAACAGGCCTGCTCCCGACTGCTGCGCGAACGGCTCACCGCGCAGCTGCAGTTGCACGACGCCGGCGACCATCTGCGCAGCCTGCGCAACATCAACTCGCCGCTGCACGGGGTCCGGAACATCTTCACCGTGAGTCCGACCGACACCGCTGAGGACTGGGCCGTGATCGCCGGACGGCTGCGCCACGTGCCCGGGGCGCTGGCCGGCTACCGGTCCAGCCTCGCCGAGGGAATCGCCCGCGGACTGCTCGCCGCACCCCGGCAGGTCGAGGTGGTGATGGGGCAGCTCGCCGCCTGGAGCGGCCAGGACACCGGCGGCGCCGGCTGGTTCGAGGGTTTCGTCGCCCCTGGCCCGGAGCGGCTCCGTCCCGAACTGGACGCTGCGGCGCGGCAGGCCGCGGCCGCTGCCGCGGAGCTGCGCGCATGGCTGGGCGACACCTACGCCCCCGCCGCCGAGGGCACCTCGGACGCCGTCGGACGCGAGCGCTACCTGCGCTCGGCCCGCTGGTCCACCGGCGCCGACCTGGACCTGGACGAGGCCTACTCCTGGGCCTGGAGCGAGTTCCACGCCACCGTCGACGCGATGCGCGCCGAGGCTGAGCACATCATCCCCGGCGCGTCCGTGCTGGAGGCCATGGCCCACCTCAACGAGCACGGCCCGGCGATCAAGGGCCAGGAGGAGGTCCGGGCCTGGCTGCAGCAGCTCATGGACGACGCCGTCGAGGCCCTGGACGGCGCGCACTTCGACATCACCGGGCCGCTGCGCCGGGTCGAGTCCTGCCTGGCCCCCGCCGGGAGCTCGGCCGCGCCGTACTACTCGGGCCCCAGCCTGGACTTCAGCCGACCCGGCCGCACCTATCTGCCGACGCTGGGCCGGGAGTCCTTCCCCACCTGGCAGATCGTCAGCACCTGGTACCACGAGGGCGTCCCCGGCCACCATCTGCAAATCGCTTCCTGGACCGCGGCCGCCGACCGGCTCAGCCGCTACCAGGTCACCCTCGGCAAGGTCAGCGCCAACGTCGAGGGCTGGGCCCTCTACGCCGAGCGGCTGATGAACGACCTCGGCTTCCTCACCGACCCCGGCCTGCGGCTCGGCTACCTGGACAAGCAGATGCTCCGCATCATCCGGGTGATCATCGACATCGGCATGCACCTGCAGCTCACCGTCCCGGCCGACTCCGGCTTCCACCCGGGCGAACGCTGGACGCCGGAACTGGGCACCGCCTTCATGGCCGCCTACCACGGCAGCCCGGCCGCCCGCCGGGAGAGCGAGATCATCCGCTACCTCGGCGTCCCCGGCCAGGCCATCGGCTACAAGCTCGGCGAACGCGCCTGGCTCCAAGGCCGCGAAGCCGCCCGCGCCCGGGCCGGCGCCGCCTTCGACCTCAAGACCTGGCACATGAAGGCCCTGGCCCAGGGCTCCTTCGGCCTCGACGACCTCTCCGCCAACCTCGCGTCGCTCTGACGCTGGGGTCCGACAGGCCTTCGGAGGGGGTGGGATCCGGAGGCCCGGACGGTCATCGCCCGGGGCCTACCGATCAGTCGGCTGAACCGGGTTGATTCGCTGTCAGGCGCCGGCTGCTGCGGCGACGTGGACGGCGTCCAGGCGGGTGAGGTCGTCCGCGGGGAGCTTCAGGGCGCCGGCGGCGATGTTGGCTTCCAGGTGGGCGGGGTTGCCGGTGCCCGGGATGGCCAGGACGTGCGGGCCCTGGTGGAGCGACCAGGCCAGGCGGAGTTCCGCGGCCGAGATGCCGTGGGCCTCGGCGATGGCGCGGACCTCGGAGTCCTGGGCGGCCTGGGCGGCGGTCGTGCCCTTCTCGCCGGCCGTGCCTGCGATGGCGTAGAAGGGCACGAAGGCGATGCCCTGCTCCCCGCAGGAGTGCAGCAGGGCGTCCGCCTCGGGGGTCGCCAGGCCGAGGCCGTACCGGTTCTGCACGCAGACGACCGGGGCGATGGCCTGGGCCTCGGCGAGGTGTTCGGCGCCGACGTTGGACAGCCCGAGGTGGCGGATCAGACCGGCGTCGCGCAGCTCGGCGAGTGCGCCGAAGTGCTCGGCGATCGAACCGGCCCGCTGGCGACGGTAGTTGACCACATCGAGGTGGTCGCGGCCGAGCTGGCGCAGGTTCTCCTCCACCTGGCCGCGCAGCTGGGCCGGCGTGGCCGCGTCCGTCCAGGCGCCGTGCGGGTCGCGGCCGGGGCCGACCTTGGTGGTGATCACCAGGTCGTCCGGGTAGGGCGCCAGCGCGCTGTTGACCAGCTCATTGGCGGAACGCAGCCGGGAGAAGTAGAAGGACGCCGTGTCGAGGTGGTTCACCCCGAGCTCGACGGCCCGGCGCAGCACGGCCATGGCCCGCCTGCGGTCGCTGGGCACGGCGTCGGGGTCGAGGGCGGCGCCGTCCTGGGTGAGGCGCATCGTGCCGAAGCCGACCCGGTTGACCGTCAGGTCCCCGAGCTTCCAGGTGCCGGAGGCCGTCGCAGTGATCGTCTCTGAGTTCATCCCCGGAGTCTCTCAGAGCCGGGCACCCACTCGAAGCAGAGCGGGCGCTCCGCCGGCAACCGGCCCGGTTGTCGAGGCGAACGCCGCCCGCAAGCGCCCCCTGCGCCAGTACCGGACCTGGCTGGAGAGCAGGGGAAGCGAGGCCTGACCGCCGGCCCGGGAGGCAATTCCGGTGAGCGGCTCGGATCGGCGGGCTAGTCTCGGGCCCGTGGAGCATCTCGTCGCCGAGCCCGGCCTCACCGTCCTGATGTGCGGGATCGCGGGTTCGGGCAAGAGCACCTACGCCCGGGCGCTGGAGCGCCGGGGCTTCGTCCGGCTGTCCATCGACGAGACGGTGTGGCGGCGCCTGGGCCACGACCCGGCGGAACTCGCCCCGGCGGAGTACGAGCAGCTCAAGGCAGACGTCGAGGCCGAACTGCGGCAGGAGTTGGTGCGCCTGTTGGACGCCCGGAAACCCGTCGTCATCGACTACAGCTTCTGGAGCCGGGCGACGCGCGACCGCTACAAGGAGCTGATCGAGAGCCGCGGCTGCCGCTGGGAGCTGGTCCACCTCAAGGCGGACCCGGACACCCTGCGGCGGCGCCTCGCACTGCGCAACGAACAGTCGGGCGCCAACAGCGTCACCGTCTCCACGGAGCTGCTGGAGCAGTACCTCGCCGGCTTCGAGGAACCCAGCGGAGAGGGCGAGCACGTCGTCGTGCAGAGCTGATTCCTGCACGCCTTCGCGGCCAGCCGTGGAGCGCCGACCGGCCTCTCGCGCATTCCCCCGAGGCGGACCGCTTCGAACGGATGGCCGAGCGGTGTTCCGGAGTGGTGTGCCGGACGTTGCTCGGGCAGGGTGAAGGGGGACGGATGGCTCGTATCGGTAGGAGGAGCGGCCATGGGCATGACGTACCTGCACGCAGTGGCCTCGCTGGACGGCTACATCGCCGATGAGCACGACGGCGTGGGGCCGCTCCACGACTGGTATTCCAACGGCGACCACGCCCTGGTCGACGAGGACCACTCCGAGAGTCACGGCGGTACGTCGTTCCGCGTTTCGGCGGCATCGGCCGAGTACGTGCGGGGCATGTGGACGCGCCAGAAAGTCCTCGTCATCGGCCGGCGCCTGTTCGATCTGACCAACGGCTGGGAGGGTCATCCGCCCGCGAGCGACCATGTCGTGGTCGTGTCGCACCGACCCCGGCCGGCGGGCTGGCACCCGGACGCGCCGTACCGCTTCGCCGCTTCGGTGGAGGAGGGAATCGCGCTGGCACAGGAGCTGGCCGGTGACGGGGAGATCGGCGTGTGCGCGGGCGAGGTCGGCGGGCAGGCACTGTCGCTGGGGCTCATCGACCAGGTGGCGATCGACATCGTCCCGGTCGTCTTCGGCCGTGGCAAGCCGTACTTCGGCTCGCTCGCCGGCGGCCACCTGACGCTGGAGGACCCCGAGGTGGTCATCCAGGGCGATGGGGTGCTCCATCTGCGCTATCCGGTACGGCAAAAGGGGTAGTTGCCCGGCAGGGGAGGTAAACGCCTTGCAGCTGAGAGTCCACGCCGTGCAGGGTCTGGACCATGCTTGAACTGCGAATTTTGGCATCGGACGACTGGCCCCTGTGGCGGGAGCTGCGCCTGGCTGCGCTTGCCGAGGCGCCTTCGGCGTTCGGATCGACGTTGGCCGAGTGGACAGGTGCCGGTGACCGGGAGGAGCGCTGGCGTGGCCGCCTGGAGATTCCTGGTGCGCGCGATGTCGTGGTGGTCCTCGACGGGCATCCCGTGGGGATGGCCAGCGGAGTTCCGGCCGAGGAAGGTGCGGGTGTTGAGCTGATCTCCATCTGGGTCAGCCCGGCGGCGCGGGGCCAGGGGGTGGGAGATCTCTTGATCAGGGCGGTGGAGGGGTGGGCTGTGGAGCGGCAAGCCAAGACGTTGCGCCTGTCGGTGATGCCGGACAACCGACAGGCGATCGCGCTCTACGAACGCCATGGTTTCGCTGACTGTGACGAGTCGGGTGATCTGCTCCCTGACGGCGTGCGCAGGGAGCGGGTCATGACGAAGAGTCTGCAGAGCCCTTGAACCCGTATGCACTGGGAAGGGTGAGATCCGCTGGACTCAGTGCGGGCTGGTGAAGACCGGGTTGGTGCGGCGGGCCCAGTCGATGGTGTCGCGTGCCGTCTCTTCGAACGGACGGGGACGGTAGCCGGCCTCCAGAGCTCGGTTGCAGTCGAGTTGGAAGACGCTGTCCTCGCTTCCGTCGTGCGGCTGGACGATGCCTGCGCCGTGCTCGTCGATGTTCTCCTGCTGAGTCCAGCGGACCTCCGCGCCTCTGTCACTGGTCCTGCCGCAGGTCTCCAGCATGTCGGCGAAGGTGATCGGGGCGGACATGACGTTGAAGATCCCGGGGAGCGGCTCCGTCCCGGTGCGGACCATGAATGCGACCAGGTCGCGGACGTCCGTCAGTTGCAGCGGCTGCTCCGGGCGGGCCGCGCACGGGACCGGGCCGTCTCCGGCCATCGCCACCGCCCAACTGGCGAACGCACCGAATGGATCGCCAGGGCCGGTCACCAACCCGGAGCGGATGGAGGTGGCCCTGCCGGGGACGGCAGCCTCGACGGCTTGTTCGCAGGCCGCCTTCAGCGGGCCGTAGGTGTCGGCCGTGAAGCCCTGCGACTCCGGGCTGCCGGGGAGCGGGACCAGCGCGCGGACCGGGGTGCTCTCGTCAAGGCCGATCTGGTCGGTCCTCGGATAGACGGCGATGGACGACATGAAGGTGTAATGGCCGATGCGCGGTGCGAGCAGGCGGGCCGCGCTGTTCACCTGGGCCGGCAGAAAACCGCTGAAGTCGAAGACGGCGTCCCAACTCCTTTCGGCGAGGGCGGCCAGTCCTCCATCATCCGCCCACCGGTCACCGACGAGTCGGGCGACACCCGGGAAGAGGTCCGCGCCGGTCACGCCGCGGTTGAACAGCGTCACCTCGTGCCCCTCGGCGAGGGCGTGCTCGACGAGATGGCGACCGATGAACTTGGTGCCGCCGAGGACGAGCAGGCGCACGGATGCCTCCGGAAATTCGCGAGCGGGCTGGGGAGTCCTGGCGGATGATGCCGCAGTGATCGAAGATGCGGAAACGAATTTCCCGGAGTGGCTCACGGATCCGCAGGGGCCACTGGGTCCGGGGGCAGTGGTCCTCGGCGGTCGGCAACTGCGGTGCTGGGGGCTGTCGGAGGTGTGGCGGCTCCGACTCGGAGAGGGCAGGGCGCGCTCGGTGATCGTCAAGCGCGGCACTGGTGAGATGGCCCAGGAAGCCATGCGCTACCGGGAATTGGTCGTCCCACTGCAGCTTCCCGCACCGCAGCTGATCGCGGCACAGGGTGGCGACGGATCGGAGCCGGTCGTGCTGGTCCTGGAGGACGTCGGCGAGGAGACCTTGGAACAACGGCCCACCGCCGCGGGCTACCGCGAGGCCGTCCGCACGCTGGCGCGGATGCGGGCGACCGCCGCCGAGCGCCTTGCCGGGAACCCCGCACTCGGTGCGGCCCTGCGGCGCACCTCCGCCGACTTCGCGGACACCGCGCACCACGCCGCGGTGGGGCTGGCCACCGTCCGCCCGGACCTGGCCGGTTCGCTGGACGGCGTGGCGTCAACTCTGAACGCCTGCCTCGGCCCGCTGTCCGGCCTCCCCGCCACCATCGTCCACGGCGACTTCCACGCCAAGAACCTGGTGCGGGGCGTCAGCGGCCGTGTCTCTCCCGTGGACTGGCCCGGCGCCTACATCCACCCCCACCTCGGCGACCTCTACACCCTCCTGCGCGAGGCCCGCAGACTCGGCCTGACCGACCAGGCGGACGCAGCCGCCCTCACCGCCCTCTTCGCCCGGGAGTCGGGCACCGACCCGGCCGCCGTGCAGGAACAGATGTCCATCGGCGGCCTCTGCTGGACCCTGCTCGCCCTGCGCTGGGTCGTCGAGGAAGGCATCCACGCCGTCCCGGAATCCGCCGAATGGCTCGACGAACTCGTCACCGAAGCCCAGGCCCAATCACTCGCCGCCGCCGGCTGCCGGAGGTCGGGCGTCCGGGCTGGGGGGTCGGGTGGCGCCGGCTGAGGCGGCCACTACGCACAGGACGGCGATCCACTGGGTCCAGCGCAGGGACTCCTGGAGGACGACGAGGCCGATGAGGGCCGCCATCGCCGGTTCGAGGCTCATGAGGATGCCGAAGACGCGCGGGGGGATCCTGCGCAGGGCTTCCAGGTCCAGCGAGTACGGGATCACCGACGACAGCAGGGCCACACCGAACCCGGCCACCAGGACCCACGGTCGGATCAGCGCCGTCCCGCTGTCGGCCACACCGAAGGGGACGGCCACCAGTGCGCCGACGGCCATGCCCAGGGCCAGGCCGTTGCCTTCCGTGGTGTGGCGGCCGAGGGCCGCGCCGATCAGGATGTACAGGCCCCAGCAGGTTCCCGCGGCGAGGGCGAACAGGAAGCCGACCAGGTTGAGGTCGCCGCGCCCCTGCATCAGCAGGAGCACGCCGCCTGCGGCGAGCACGGCCCAGAGGGCGTCCAGCCATCGCCTCGATCCGAACAGGGCCACCGCCAGCGGGCCGAGGAACTCGGCAGTGACCGCGATGCCCAGCGGGAGTCGGGCCAGCGCCTGGTAGAAGCACAGGTTCATCGTGCCGAGGACCACGCCGTAGCCGAGCACCACGGCCCATGCGCGGCGGTTCATCCGCAGTGGCGGCCGCCACAGCGCCAGCAGCACCACCGCCGCGAAGAACAGCCGCAGTGCGACCGTCCCGAAGCTGCCCACCGCACTGAAGAGGTGCTTGGCCACTGCCGAGCCCAGTTGCACGCTGACGATGCCGAGGAGGACCAGCATTGTTGGCGGGATGGCGCCGAGGAGACGTCCGGACGGGGAGCGTTCGGCGGTGTCGACGTCGATGGTGGCCATCCGCGGAGTATCGACGATCGGGGGCCGCACGTCGCGTGGTTTTTGTCGCCGCCCGGCATCCATCCGGACGGCGAAGTTGCGTGATTTCTTCCATCAGCGGGGGCCATGGCGAAGAATGGCTCCATGCTCGACGCTATCGACCGGGGTGTCATCCACGCCCTGCACCTCGACGGCCGCGCCCCCTACACCAGGATCGCCGCCGCACTCGGCGTGTCCACGCAGACCGTGGCCCGACGCTATCGGAGACTGCGCGGCACCGTCGCGCTGCGCGTGGTCGGCCTGCCCGACCCGCACCGGGCCGGGCAGGCCCAGTGGCTGGTCCGGCTGACCGCGGCCCCGCACCAGGCCCAGGACGTGGCCCGGGCACTGGCCCGGCGCACCGACACCTCCTGGGTGAAGCTCGCCTCGGGCGGCACCGAGATCGTCACCATCATCCACACCCCCACCGGGGCCACCGCCAGCAGCCATTCACTGCTGCTCGGGGACATCCCGCGCACCGCGAGCGTCACCTCGGTCTCCGCCCACTACGTGCTTCACACCTACTTCGGCGGGCCCACCGCCTGGCGCGGACGCGCTGACGCGCTGAGCGAGGAACAGCAGGCACTGCTGCGTCCGGCGCAGGCGGCGCCCGAGGGCGACACCGCCATCACCGAGGCCGACGCACCGCTGCTGGCCACGCTCCGGCAGGACGGCCGGGCCACCCACGCCGAACTGGCCGCCGCCACCGGCTGGACCCCGGCGACGGTCACCCGCCGGCTGGCCGAGCTCCGGGCCGGCGGCGCGCTGCTCTTCGATGTCGAGCTCGACGTCGCAGCCTTCGGCATGGGCACCCAGGCCCTGCTCTGGATGGCCGTCGCCCCGGCGCAGTTGGAGCGGATCGCGACCACCCTGGCCGGGCACGAGGAGCTCGCCTTCGTCGGTGCGACCACAGGACGGACCAACCTGGCCGCCCAGGCCCTCTGCCCCGACCCGGCCTCACTGCACCGCTACCTCACCCACCGCCTGGGCGCCCTGGACGCCATCCACACCCTGGAGACGGCGCCGGTGCTGCGCACCGTCAAGGCGGCCGGCCCGGTCATGGCATACCCGGTCACGGCGTACCCGGTCAGCGCGGGACGGCCCGAGTGACCCCAGGAGCCTGGCGCTGCACCGCACTCGGCTGGACCCCCGAACAGCCCGCACTCACCTGGACATCCCCGGCCGGAGCCGAACGGACCGATGACGGACGACGGCGGAGGCCCAGGAGGCGCAGCCGGGACTGTTCTGAGCGCCGCCAGCCTGAGCGGCGTCAGGGCAGTCTGACCGCCTTCACTACCAGGAACGGCGGCAGCCCCTCCCGGAGGGGCTGTTCGGCGCGGACCGGTTCGGTGGGGGCGGGTTCGGCGATGGCCTCCAGGGCGAATCCCTGCTCGAGGAGAGCGGTCAGGTAGGTGGAGAGGGTGCGGTGCTGGTTGCCCGCGCGGCGGGCGCCTTCGGGGTTGTCGGAGCGCCAGAAGCCTTCGGCCAGGTAGTCGCCGACCGTGCGGCGTCGGCCCCGGGTGTCCGGCGGGTCGTCGTCGACCGTCTCGGGGGCCCAACTCGCGCCGGGGGCCTCGAAGCAGGGGTGCGGGACGGTGAACGCCAGCCGACCGCCCGGGAGCAGCACCCGGTGCACCGCCGTGAGCGCCGCCCCGAGGTCGGGGACGTTGTTGAGCGAGAGCCCGGCGGTGACCCAGTCCGCGGTGCCGTCGCCGATGGGGGCCAGGGTGCAGCCGTCGCCGATCGTGTAGACGGCGCCGGTGGGGTGCTCGGCCTCGGCTATCCAGGCGTGCGCGATCATGCGCGGTGCGGGGTCCACACCGCGGACGCCGGCGCCGCGCAGCGCGAGCGCGCGGGACACGAGCCCCTCGCCGCAACCCAGGTCCACGATCCGGCTTCCGGTCAGATTCTCCGGCAGCTGCTGCAACAGGATGTCGCGCGCGAACTCATGCATCGCGGAGCCCCTCCGCAGGCGCTCCGCGTACCAGTCGGCGATGGTGTCCCAGGTGTCAGTCATCGAGTCCTGGAGCGTACGCGACAAGAGTGAGCGGAGGCCAGGGAATCCGAAGGCTCGGCCACCGACATCAGCGCGGCGGCGTGGTGTCGCCCGTTCGGATGGTCGCCAACGGCTCTGCGGCGAGCCTGAATACGCCTGATGAGGTCTCCACAACAGAATCTTGAAGTTGCGCCGTCATGCGCATTGCCTTCTCGATCCGGCATTCCTACTCTCCAGTAAGCCTACCGATCGGTAGCCGGATCCTCCTCCCCCACTCCGGAGGCCCTCCATGCCCATGCCCGCGTTCAGAGACCCCAGCCGCCCCAGAAACCCCAGCCGCCCCAGGCACCTCGCGGCATCGCTCCTAACCCTCGCCACCGCGGCGGCCTCCGCGCTCGGACTTGCCGCGCCGCAGGCGCAGGCCGCGAGCTATCCCGTCCCCTACAGCTTCGCCGCCGGGATCGCCGCCGAGCTGGCGGCCCCGGGCAGCGCGCCGCCCGGCGCCGACAACTGGTCCTGCAAGCCGACTTCGGCTCACCCCCGGCCGGTCGTGCTGGTCCACGGCACCTTCGGCAACATGACCGACAGCTGGCAGGCGCTCTCACCCCTGCTCGCCGACCAGGGCTACTGCGTCTTCGCCCTCAACTACGGCGGCTCGGCCGGCAGCCTGTTCCAGGGCTTCGGTGACATCCCCACCAGCGCCGCCCAGTTGTCCGCCTTCGTGGACCAGGTGCTCGCGGCCACCGGCGCCGCGCAGGTCGACATCGTCGGCCACTCCCAGGGCGGCATGATGCCGCGCTACTACCTGAAGAACCTGGGCGGGGCTGCCAAGGTGCACACCCTGGTCGGGCTGGCGCCCTCCAACCACGGCACCGACCTGGACGGGCTGACCGGGCTGCTGGCCGCCTTCCCGGGCGGCTCGTCGTTCGTCGGCTCGCTGTGCGCGGCCTGCGGGCAGCAGGTCGTCGGCTCCTCCTTCCTCACCGCCCTGAACGCGGGCGGCGACACCGTGCCCGGCGTCCGGTACACCGTCATCGAGACCAAGGACGACGAGGTGGTCACCCCCTACACCTCGGCCTTCCTCAGCGGCGGCAGCAGCGGGCAGGTCACCGACATCACGCTGCAGAACCAGTGCGCCCTGGACTTCGCGGACCACCTCGCCGTGATCTACGACCCGGTGGCCCTGCACGACGTGAGCAACGCGCTCGACCCGGCACACGCGACGGCGCCGGTCTGCGTGCCGGTGCTCCCGGTGCTCGGCGGCTGAGCCCGTCCGGGTACGGGTACGGTTCCGAGCCTGGGATCTGGCCAGGGCTCGGGCTCGGGATCGGGATCGATCCGGTAAACCGCAGCCGGATGCGCAGTCTGTCGGTGGACTACGGCAGACTGCGCGCATGCGTGATCTCGGAAAGGGCCTCGGACACCTGTTCAAGGGCCAGCGATGGGTACTGCGGCACGGCCGTTGGTGGGGGTTCGGGCTGCTGCCCGGGCTGGTGGCGCTGGTCCTCTACATCGGCGCGCTGATCGCGCTGGCGACCTACGCGGGCGATATCGCCACCTGGGCCACCCCGTTCGCCGACCACTGGTCCGCCGACTGGCGTTCGACGGTCCGCGCGCTGCTGGCCGTACTGCTGGTCTGCGGCAGCCTGCTGCTCGCCGTGGTCACCTTCACCGCGGTCACCCTGCTCATCGGCCAGCCGCTCTACGAGTCGCTGTCCGAGCGGGTGGAGGAGATCGAGGGCGGCGCCCCGGACGCGCCCCGCCAGTCGGTGGGGCAGCAACTCGTGTTCGCCGCCCGTGAGGGCGCGGCCTCGGTGGCGCTGACGGCCGGCCTCGGTCTGCTGCTTTTGGTGCTGGGCTTCGTCCCCGCGATCGGTCAGACGGTGGTCCCGGCCGCCGCGTTCTGCGTCTCCGGCTTCTTCCTGACCGAGCAGCTGGCCGCAGTCGCCCTGCAGCGCCGCGGGCTGACCTTCCGGCAGCGGATACGCAGGCTGCGGAGCCGGCTCACGCTGACCCTGGGCTTCGGCGTCCCGCTGGTACTGCTGTTCCTCATCCCCTTCGTCGCCGTCTTCGCCATGCCCGGCGCGGTGGCCGGAGCGACCCTGCTGGCCAGGGAGTTGGAGCCGACCGCCCCACCGGCGCCGGATGCCACGACCGCCGTCCGACCCGACGCGGCGCCCGAGCCCCCGCCCAACTGAGACCGGCAATCCCTTGCGCCCCACCCGGCCCGAGGGAAAGACTGGGCACGAATTGCGGAGTACTGCAAAGCACAAGGTACGAGGAGATGTGCGTGGTCGCGACGGCAGTCCGACCGGTCCGAAACGCACGGATCCGAAGGCTCCCGGCAGGGCTGCGGCGCTCCGCGCACCACGGGTTGGTGCTCACCGCCGTCGCGGTGACGGTCCTGCTCGCGGCTGCGGTGCTGGCAGCGTTGGCCGCACTGGCCGGCAACGCCGTCGACCAGGGGGCCGGAGTACGGCTGGCCGCCGACCCCCGGGCCCAGGTCCAGGTCAGCGCGGGCTTCCAGGCCGACGGACTGGCCGCAGCCGACGCCGCCGTCCGCAAGGCCACCGCGCAGGTCTACGGCGCTGTTCCCGAGCAGACCTATCTGGGGCTGCTGGGCGTCGGACCACTGGTCGTCGACAACGGCGCCAGCAGCAACGGCAAGGGTGCGGTGCTGCATCCGGTCGCCGTTCAGGGGGCGGCCCGTTTCGGCCGCCTGGTCGCCGGCTCCTGGCCCACCGGAGTCGCCGACACCCCGTCAACTGCCTTCACTCATCTGCCCGTTGTCTCGGCCGGAGCCTCCGCCCCGGACGCCTCCTCGACCGTGGGCGCGGCACTGCCGCAGCAGCTGGCCCAACTGCTCGGCGTCCGCCCCGGAGCGAGGCTCACCCTCGGCGACGCCTTCGGACGCCCGGTCACCCTGCTGGTCACCGGCGTCTACACACCCCAGGACAACGCCGGGTTCTGGCCGGGCATGGCCGGGGACCCGACCGCCGCCCAGGGCGCCGCGAACTCCCTCTTCGTCGTCTCCCCCGCCGCGCTCAACGGCACCGCCGCACTGAACGGCCAGATCACCGCCTACTGGAGTGCGCAGGGCGACTTCGCCAGGGCCGCTTCGGACCAGTTGGCCGGGCTGCGGGACCGGACCTCCGCCTTCGCCGGGAGCCACGCCGACCTCTCCGTGTTCCACGGGGCGCAGCCGCCGCTCGCCGGTATGACGGTGGTGTCCTCGCTCCCCCAGGCCGTCGACGCGCTGGCCGCGCCCGTCTCGGTGGCCCGCTCGGCGCTCTACCAGCCGACCGCACTTCTCGCCGTACTCGCGCTCACGGCACTGGTTCTGACGTCATGTCAACTAGCCGAGCACCGGCGTGGCGAGCTGGAGCTACAGCAGGCGCGCGGTGCCGGGACGGGGCGGCTGCTGGCGGCGGCCTGCGCCGAATGGGCGCTGACCGGCGTCCCGGCCGCTGTCGCCGCGCCGTTCCTGGCACAGCTGCTGGTGCACGGCGCACTGGGCTCCGCCGGATGGACGGCCGCCCTGCTGACGCTGGCCGTACAGGGGGCCGCGGTCGTCCTGCCGGTGCTGTACCCGGCGGTGACGCCGCTGCTGGGACGGATCCGGGCCCTCGGCGGACGGTCCACCGGCGCCTCCGCGCGAATACCCGCGCGACGCCGCAGCGGCCGGGGCCGGGCCGGATCGGTGGCAGTGCAGCGGGCCGGAGTGGATCTGGCGCTGCTGGCCGTCGCGGTGCTGGGCTGGCTGGAGTTGGCACACCACCACGCCGTGGCGCAGGGCACCGCGGTCGGAACGGGGCCGGCCGCGGTGCCGGCCGTCGACCCGGTGCTGGTGCTGGCCCCGGTGGTGGCCTGTGTGGCCGCCTCGCTGCTGCTGTTCCGATTGATGCCGCTGACCTCCCGGCTGCTGGACCGCTACGGACGTCGCCGCACCGGCCTGGTGCTGCCGCTGGCCGGCTGGCAGCTCAGCCGGCGCTCGGCCCGCAACGCCGGCCCCGTTCTGCTGATGTGCCTGGCCGCCGCGGTGGGGGCGCTCGCCGGCACCGCGCTGGCCTGCCTGGACGGGCTGGCCCTGGACCAGGCCGGGTTCACCGTGGGCGCCGACGTCCGGGTCGACACCTCGGCCGGCGGCGGCTACTCCCCCTCGGTCCTGGCAGGTGCCTACCGCACGCTGCCGGGGGTCACCGCGGTCACTCCGGTGACGCTCACCCCGGTCACGGCGACGGGCGGGACCACCCTCCAGATCGTGGGCACCGACACACACGCCGGAGCCGGCACCGCGGACAGCACCGCTGACGGCGTCGTGCTGCCCGGCCGTCCGACCGAACTGCTCCTGGACGAGACGCTGACCAGCAACGGTGCCAAGGCCGCCCCCACCCTGGAGCTCACCCTCCAGGACGCGGCCGGCCTCACCGACTCCGTCAGCGCGGCGCTGCCGGACGCCGACGGCGGCCGACACACCGTCACCGTGCCGCTCGCGGTGAACGGCAGCGGCGGCCGCCCGCGCGACTACCCGCTGACGCTGACCTCGATCACCGTGGTGCCGCAGTCCGGCCAGGACGCGGCCCGGCTACGGCTGGTGCTGCACCGGATCGGCTCCGGTTCCGGTGACGCCGCCGGTTCCACGGCTGCCGCCTGGGCCGGCGCCCTCCCCCGGGGCCTCGGCTGGGCCGACCGCACCGTGTTCGCCGCCGGTGCCAGGACCACCGCGTGCAGCGCCACCGCCGCCGACTCGGCCGACGCCTACGAGCCGGGACCGCCCGGGGTCTGCTCGCTCGGCTCGGACCCGGACGGACTGTTCTCCACCACCATCAGCACCGGCGTCCCCGTCCTCGGCACCCAACCCGGCGCGCGCCTCCGCATCGCCGTCACCGCCGCCGTCCCCTCCGCCCCC
>NZ_BBPM01000014.1:103032-108959 GCF_000787775.1 Streptacidiphilus carbonis
GCTCTGCACCACTCCGTGGGCGACACCGCCGCCCTGGACCTGGGCTCGGGCCGGAGCCTGAAGGTGCGGATCACCGGCAGCGTCGCAGCCGTGCCCGGCCTCGGCGCCACCCGCACCACCGGCTGGTTCACCGCCGACCAGCACGCCCTGGCCACCGCGCTGGCCGCTTCCGGGGTGGACCAGCAGCCGCCCACACAGTGGCGGCTGAGCAGCAGCGATCCCGCCCGCACCGCCGCCGCGGTCACCGCACAGCCGGCCCTGGGCAGCCCGCTTACGGTGGCCCAGTCCACCGCCCGGCTCCGCGGCGACCCCTTCCGCAGCGGGCTGCGCAAGGTACTGACGCTCTGCCGGCTGCTCGCCCCGGCCTTCGCCGTGGTCGGCTTCACCGTCCACGCGGTGGTGTCCACCAGGGAGCGGCGCCGGGAGTTCGCACTGCTGCGGGCGATGGGGGCGCGCAGCAGGTCGCTGTCGACGCTGCTGTGGGCCGAGCAGCTCAGCATCGCCCTGTTCGCGGTGGTGCCGGGAGCGCTGCTGGGCACCGCCCTCGCGGCCGAGGTGCTGCCGCTGATCACGGTGGACGACTCCGGGCAGCCGCCCTTCCCGCCGCTGCGGGTCCGGGTGCCCTGGGGCGGGGTGGCGCTGTCCGGGCTGGGCACGGCCGCGGTGATCTGCCTGGTCGTCATGGCCCTGTCCCGGCTGCTCGCGCGGGTGGACCTGGTACGGGTGCTGCGGGCCGGGGAGAGCGCGTGAACGGGCGACTGATCCGGGCGGAGGCCCGGGGCGACCTGCCGCTCCTCGGCTGTCTCGCGGTACTGGTGGCGGTGCTGACCGGGCTGGCCGCGCTGGCACCGGTGCTGGCGGCCGGCCAGGAGGACCGGGCGCTGCGCCAGCGGCTGGCGACGGCCCAGAGCCAGGGCGCGCTGATGACGGTCTCCACCACGGCGGACAACCCCGGCCGCGATCCGAGCCTGTGGAACCTGCTGCCCAACGGGGCCACCCCGGGCAAGCCCGTGGACACCGCGGCACTGCTGGCCAAGGGCGGCCGGCAACTGGTCGCGCACGCCGAACCCGGGCTCGCCGCGGCGCTGACCGTCTCCCGCGCCGAGGCGCAGTTCGACCCGCAGGCGCTGGCCTCGCCCGCCGTGCCGCAACGCACAGTGGTGCGTACCGACATCGCACCGGCCTACATCACCGACGCCGAGGCGCATCTGCGGATCACCTCCGGCCACGCGCCGCGGGCGGTCCGGCACGGCAGCCCGCCCGAGATCGCGCTGTCCCGGGCCTCCGCGGCCCTGCTCGGCCTGCACGTCGGCGAGCAGTTGACGCTGGCCCAGCACGGCCCCGACCCGACCACTTCCCGGTACGTCCTCGCCGGGATCTTCGAACCCAGGCGGACCGGTGACAGCTTCTGGATCGAGCAGGCGGCGCTGGACCAGCCGTTGGAGTACCCCCAGGAGACCGATCCGAGCAAGCAGCTGATCTCCGCACGCGGCCTGATCGCCCCCGACGGCGTGGACACCGCGATGAACGCCGAGCTGCCGACCGAGCCGGCGCTCAGCTGGGAGCTGCGAGTCGCCCTCGGCACGGACACCGTCGCACAGGCCGGCGCGCTGGGTCAGCCGCTCGCCTCCTGGAGCAACAGCCTCAGCGGCGCGCTCTGCGCCGACAATCCGGTGCTGGGCTCGCCCAGCTGCGTGCTGGACGGTCAGCTCACCGAGCCGCTGCTGGTCGGCGACGCCCTCAGCCCGCTGTTCGCCGCCTTCACCGCCGAGGACGCCCAGGCCCACGGCCTGGCCTCCTATGCCATCGCCTCGCTGCTCGCGGTCGCCCTGGCCACCGCCGTGGTGGCGGTGCGGCTGCTGCTGCGCAGGCGCGACGCCGAGCTGCGGCTGCAGCGGGCACGCGGGGCCTCCGGGCTCCGGCTGGTGCTGCTGCGGACGGCGGTGGCCACCCCGGTGGTCGCGGTGGCGGGAGCGGCGGGCTTCGCGGTCGGCCTGGTCCTCGCCCCCGACGGGACGTCAGGGGCACCGCGACCGCTGCTGGCCGCCGTACTCGCGGGTGCCGCCTGGGTACTGCTGCCGCTGCTGACCTGGCCCGCCGTCAGGAACGAGGGCCATCCGCGCGCCGACAGCCCGTCCCGGGCCCGGCGGGTGGTGCTGGAGGCCACCGTGCTGGTGCTCGCCGTCGCCGGGGTGGCCACGCTGCGGACCGCCGCCGCCCCGGACGGCGGCACCCAGGGGGACGCCAGGCTCAGCGCGGTGCCGGTGGTGGTGGCGCTGGCCGCCGTACTGGTGCTGCTCCGGCTGTATCCGCCGGTGCTGCGCTGGTGCTCGGCGCGGCTGCGGCGGGGGCGCGGACTGCTGGGGTTCGTCGGACTGGCCCGGGCCGGACGGGACGCGCCGGCCACCGGGATGGCCCTGTTCGTGCTGGTGCTGACGCTGGGAACGGCCGTCTTCGGCGGTCTGGTGGTCAATACCGTGAGCGTCGGCGCGAGCACCGGGGCGGCCTGGGCGGCGGGCGCGGACGCGGTCGCGGTGCAGCAGGGCAATACGACGCCGGTCACCACGGCTACCGGCACCGGGATCCGGACCGTCACCGAGCAGCTGCGCACCTTCAACCTCATCGGCGACAGCAACGGCGCCGGGGTCACCGGCGTCGCGGTGATCACCGTGGACCCGGCCGCCCTCAGCGCCGCCGACCCCGGCTCGGCCGGGGCGCGCGCCCTGAGCCGGGCGCTGTCCGCGCCCACCCGCACCCTGGCCGACGGCACCGTGCAACTGCCGGCCCTCGGCTCGTCCGACCTGACGGAGCGCGCACCGGGCGGCAGTCTCAGCGTGACGGTCCAGCCCTACGGGAAGCCGGTGCTCCATCTCCGGTTCAGCCCCACCGTCCCGCTCACCGCCGCCGAACGGGACGACCCGGTGCTGGGCCCGCTGGTCTCCCTGATCGGTGACGGCACCCCGCTGCTGGTGACCACTGCCGGGGCGGAGCAGCAGCTGCCGCAGCTGTCCTCCGGGCACACCGCGGTACTGCTCTTCGCCGGCGGGAGCACCGGCGCGGACGGGAGCGCGGGCCCGGCCGCGCTGCGTGCCGCCGCCGGGCGGGTGCTCGGGCCGACGGCGCAGGTCACCGTGCGCACCGAGGAACTGGCCGCGCTGCGCGGGGACGGGCTCACCCGCGGGGTCAGCACCCTGTACACCGTGAGCACGGTGCTGGCGGCGCTGTTGGCACTGCTGGCCGTGGCGCTGCAACTGGTGCTGACCGCGCCCGAACGCAGGCGGACCACCTCCTACCTGCGCACCCTCGGCCTGACCGGCCGCGGGGCGGCCGTGCTGCACCTGGTGCAGCTGCTGCCGCTGGTCCCGGTCGCCGCGCTGGGCGGGGTGCTGCTCGGCCTGGTCGAACCGCGGATCCTCGGCCCGGTGCTGGACCTGCGTGCCTTCACCGGCGGCCCGGGCCGTCCGGCGCTGCACACCGATCCGGCGCTGACCGCGGCACTGGGCCTCGGCGCGGCGCTGCTGCTGCTGGCGGCGGCAGTGGTGGTGGAGACGCTGCTGGCGCGCACCAGGACGCTCGCCGCGCGGATCAGGTAGCCGCGGTGGCCGCGCCGGTCGGGCAGACCGGATCAGGTGGAGGATCAGCCGCCGGTGAACGAGACTGGGCAGGTCCGACCGCCACGAAAGGAACCACCGTGTCCGCTGTCCACCGTGTGCTGTTCTTCGAGTTCAACGACCCCGATGCGGCGCTGCCCGCGCTGCAGGAGGCCAAGAAGCTCCCCGGCGTGCACCAGGCGGCGGCGCTCACCCGCTCGGCCGCGGGCGAATTCGACATCGCCGAGAGCTGGATCCACCACGTGGGGGCGGCGACCGCCGCCGGGGGCGCGGTCGGCGCGCTGATCGGTCTGCTCGCCGGGCCGATGGGGTCGTTCGTCGGCGCCACGGCGGGCGCCTGGCTCGGCGGCAACAGCGAGGCGCACCAGGCGCAGGACTCCTTCGCCACGCTGATCCTCTTCGGCGCCGAGGTGGAGGACGACACCAGCCAGTTGGTCGTCGACATCAGCGAGGCCGACGATGGCCCGGCCGACGAGCTGGCAGCCCGTCACAACGCCGTGCTGCACCGGCGGCCCGCCGAGGAGGTCGAGGCCCGGGTGAAGGCCGCCGAGCAGGCGGCGGACCGGGCCAACGCCGAGGACGAAGCCGCCGAGCGGCGCTGAACGCCGCGCCCGCGAAACAGATGTTTCGGACGGGAAAGACGGAGAGACGGAAACGAAGAGGTGCAGGACATGGCAGACATCGAGTTCGACGACGACGGGCGTACCCGGCTCAGGGCCCTGCTGGGGCAGGAGCAGGTCGGCCAGATCGCCTATTTCGTGCTGGACGAGCCGCCGACGGCAGCGGCGCGGGTCGGCGTGCACACCGAGGTCGACCCGGCCCACCAGGGCGAGGGCATCGCCGGAATGCTGGCGGCCGAGTTCTACCGCCGTGCCGCCGAGGCCGGACAGGGCGTCGTCCCGCTCTGCCCCTACCTGAAGCGCTGGTCGCTCAAGCACCCGGAACAGGCCCCGGCACCGACCGAGGAACTGACGGCCCGTGCGAAGGCGGTGCTCAGTCAGGACGACCCGGCCACCTGGTGACCCAGGGTCAGGAATGAACTCAGGGTCAGGAATGAACAGAGGAACGGATCGTGTGGCGGGCCCCGGCGAACTGCGCCGGGGCCCGTTTGCTCTGGTCGGAATCGGCAAGTCGCCCTACAGAGGGAGCGCGTTGACGGCCCGCGCGCCCCAATTCGTAGGAGAGGAACGGCATGTCCACAGGTCTGATCATCGTGATCGTGGTTGTGGTGATCGTTGTGGTAGCGCTGGCCGCCATGGCCGCCATGCGTCCGCAGCAGCGCAACCGGAAGCTCCGGCAGCAGTTCGGCCCCGAGTACGAGCGCGAACTGGCCCAGCACAACGGCGACACCAAGGCGACCGACCAGGTACTGGAGCAACGGACCAAGCGCGCCAAGGACCTGGATGTCCGTCCACTGGACGCGGCCCAGCGCGAGCGCGCCCTGGCGCAGTGGACCACCCTGCAGGAGCAGTTCGTCGACTCCCCTGCGAAGGCGGTCATCGACGCCGACCACCTGCTCGACGAGGTGCTGCGGGACCGCGGCTTCCCGGCCGGCGGCGCCAACGGCTCTGGCGGCACTGACGGCACCGACGAGGACCGCTACGCGGTGCTGTCCGTGCACAACGCCGCCGCACTGCCGGGCTACCGTTCCGCTCGGCAGGCCGCGGAGCGCGCCCAGCGGGGCGAGGCGACCACCGAGGAACTGCGCCAGGCATTCGTCAACGCCCGCGAGACCCTCGACCACCTCATCGGCGGCGGCGCGAGCGCAACGACTTCCCCCACCAGCAGCAACGAGAGGACGGCCTGATGTCCGACCGACGTTTCCCCGAGCAGCACGAGGACCTGCAGGACCGGGCCCGCTGGGAGGAGGAGTCCCCCGCGGAAGCCGACGCCGAGACCGACGCCGACGCGGACGCGGAGTCCAAGGCTGAGTCCAAGGCCGAGTCCAAGACTGGGGCCGGGACTGGGACCGACAGCGGCACCCACGACGACTCCCACGCGGACATCGAACGGAGCGACCTGACGAAGCCGGGTGCGGACACCGGCGCTGCCCACCCCGAGACCCCGATGCCGACTCCGATGCCGACTCCGGAGCCGGCCGCCGCGCCGGCGACACCGGGCAGCGCCCCCGCGGCCGGCTGGCCCGGCGTGGGCGTGCGGCTGTTCCCCCAGGACGCCGGTGAGAAGCTGCGCGACCGCTGGCAGCACATCCAGATCGACTTCGTCGACGACCCGCGCCACGCGGTCGAGGAGGCCGACACCCTGGTCGAGCAGGTGGCGGCCCGGCTGGCCGAGTCCATCACCGCCAACCGCCGC
>NZ_BBPM01000014.1:109479-162821 GCF_000787775.1 Streptacidiphilus carbonis
CCCCCCCCGCCACCGCCGCTCTCTGCGAGAGGGTTGGGACAAGCAGGGGGCCGGCAGCGCCGCCGACGACAGCGGGTCGCCGACCGAGCAGCTGCGGGTGACGCTGCAGCAGTACCGCTCGATACTGAACCGTCTGCTCGACGCCTGAGCGCCGGGTTTCCGACTGCGGCTGGTGCGTGGTCGGCCGCGCGGTTCCCCGTGCCCCTGGGGACAGGGGCACGGGGAACCGCGCGGCCGACCACGTCCCGCGGCTTCAGACCCTCGGCACCCGCGTCGCCGTGTCCAGGAAGAACGCGTCGATGCTCCGCACCGTCTCGGCGAAGGCGTCGAGGGTGACCGGCTTGGTGATGAAGGCGTTGGCGTGGCCCCGGTAGGCCTCCGCGACGTCCTCCGGTGCGCTGGAAGTGCTCAGCACCACCACCGGGATGACCTTGAGCCGCTCGTCGGTCTTCAGCACCGCCAGCAGTTCGCGTCCGTTCATCCTCGGCATGTTGAGGTCCAGCACGATCAGGTCGGGACGGTCGGTCCCCGGCGCGCGCAGGTGCTCCAGCGCGGCGATGCCGTCGACCGCCTTGTGCAGGATCCGGGCGGTCCCGTGCTCCAGCAGCGCCTCCTCGATCAGCATCGCGTCGGCGGCGTCGTCCTCGACCAGCAGGATGTCGCACCTGCGCGCGCCGGCAGCCAGTGCGGCCCCGGTCACTGGTCCCCGTCCCGGACCGTGGGGCGGGTGGCGGTACGGGTGGCGGGGCCGTGCGGGTGCCGGGCCGGTGCGACCAGTCCGGGCCAGCGCCGTCGCGCTCCCTGACGGCTCATATTGCAGACCTGCCCGAGCTGGGGGTATCCCGCACCGACCTCGACGGCGTGTTCCGCCGCCCGGTCGACCTGCCGTTCCACCGCCCGCTGCAGGTGCACCAGCGCGTGAAGGTGCGCCAGCGCATCGCCCTCCTCCGCGCCGCCGGGCAGCACCGCCGGGTCGCCGAGCGGGCGGAAGGCACGTCTGGCCAGCCGATCGGCCAGATCGGCGACCGTGGCGTCGGCGACGGCCGCGATCTCGGCTTCGGTGAGGACGAGGGCGAAGTGGGTGCCGGGCATGCGGCTCAGGGTATGCCCTGGCCCGATCCCGCGACAACATCTGTTGTCCAGGTGCCGCCGGTCGTTCAGAGCGCCGGGTTTGGACCGGCCGCATCAGGACAGCCGCACCAGTGAGGACAGACGCACCACACGACGGAGGTTCGACCATGGGTATCGGCGGCTGCATCATCGTGTTCGCCCTGGGGGCGATCCTGACCTTCGGCGTGAACTGGCATATCAGCGGGATGAACATCCATATCGTGGGAGTGATCCTGATGGCCGCCGGGCTGCTCGGCCTGGCCACCTACGCGGGGATCTACCGCCGCCGCTTCGGCGGCCGCCCCGGCGCCCAGCAGGAGATCGTCGAGGAGCGCCGCTACTACGACGGCCCGTGATCTGACGCTCTGTCAATCAACAACGTGGCATGGTAGGCATCTCCTTGTCTGACATACCGTCAGTTTCGGAGGTGCGTGCCCATGACCATCACCACTCTGCGCTTCAACCAGGTCACCCCCGGCCTGGACCCCCGCGACCTCTCCGCCCGCTACCGGGCCACCGTGGAGATGTCCGCCTTCGCCGACGAGGCCGGGTTCGACCTGGTCACCCTGGAGGAGCACCACGGCGCCGACGACGGCTGGAGCCCCTCGCCGCTGCTCACCGCGGCCGCCGTGCTCGGCCGCACCGAGCGGCTGGGGGTGATGCTCTGCGCGCTGATCACACCCCTCCACGATCCGCTCCGGCTGGCCGAGGACATCGCCGTCCTGGACCACATCGGCGGTGCGGGACGGATCACCGTGGTCGCCGGGATCGGCTACCGCCCCGAGGAGTACGCGATGCTCGGCCGGGAGTGGAGCGAGCGCGGGCGGCTCCAGGACGAGGTGCTGGAGACCCTGCTGGCGGCGTGGACCGGCGAGCCGTTCGAGTACCGGGGCCGGACCGTGCGGGTCACCCCGCCGCCGCGGACCAGTCCGCACCCCGGGCTGATGGTAGGCGGCTCCTCCAAGGTCGCCGTCCGCCGCGCGGTACGGCTCGGACTGCCCTTCTTCACCTCGGCCCACTCGCCCGAACTGGTCGCCCACTACGACGAACTGGCCGAGCAGGCGGGCTTCGAGGGCGGTTTCGCGACCCTGCCGCCGGAACGCACCGCGATGATCCACTGCACCGAGGACCCCGACAAGGCGTGGGCCGAGTACGGCGAGTACTTCCTGCACGAGGCCCGCACCTACGCCGACTGGCAGACCTCCGACATCCACTCGGCCATGGCCTCCGCCTCCATCACCGTCGAGCAGCTGCGCGCCGAGGGCATCTACGCCTGCCTCACCCCCGACGAATGCCTCGCCCTGGCCGCCGCCGAGGGTCCGATGGGCAGCCTGCTGCTCCACCCCCTCTGCGGCGGCCTCCCGGTCGACGCCGGATGGGAGAGCCTCCGGCTCTTCCGCGACCGGGTGATGCCGCACCTGGGCGGCTGAGCCCGAGTCGTCCACGGCCCGGGCGGCGGGTCCCGCTAGCGCAGCCCGGCGCCCTCGCGGTAGGCCTCCAGGCGACGGGCCAGCTCCTCCGGGCGGGACAGGGCCACCAGGTGGCCGTCGTCCATCTCGTCGGGGGTGATGCCCAGCCGGTCCCGCACCACGCGGCGCTGGAAGGCGGCGGGGAAGAGGCGGTCCTGGCGGGCCAGCAGGAAGCGGGTGGGGACGTCGGGCCAGCGGTCCAGCGGCCAGGGCTTGGCGAAGGGCGTGTCGGACTGGCCGCGCTGGGGCCGCGCCATCGCCTCGGCGGTGACCTCCGGCGGGACGTCGTGGAAGAAGGTCACCGACAGGTCGAAGTCGGCGCCCGGATCCCGGCCCTCACTGCGGTCCAGCTCCGCCTTGGCCTCGGCCTGGCCGGTGTTGCCCCACCAGTCGCCGGGCGACTCGCCCGGCGCCGGCACCATGGCCGCGAGCAGCACCATCAGCCTTACCGGCAGCCGCCCGCACACCAGCGGCGCGGTGAAGCCGCCCATCGACTGGGCCACCACGACCAGGTCGCCGTCCCGCTCCAGCAGCTCGCCGACCGCAGCCACCACCGCGTCCGCGTACTCCGCGAGCCCGGCCGCGTCATCCTCCACCGGCAGCTCCGGCAGCACCACCCGGTGGCCGCGCGCCTGCAGCAGCGGCGCCACCCGGTGCCAGAACCAGGCGTCGGATGCTGCTCCGGGAATCAGCACATAGGTCGCCATCAGCCGTCTCTCCCTCTGCTCAGCGGTCGTTCCGCCAAGGGCAGACTGCCGGGCCACCCGGAACTCATCGCAACGCCGCGCCCGGAGCCGGCGCCAACTCGTCCGTCCGGACGGCGGGCACCCGCTGACGGCCGCTCACGGGACCGGCTCGGGCTCAGGCTCCGGGTCCGGTTCGGGGCGCTCCGGGAGCCGGTGCGGGATGGCGGCGTAGGCCAGCAGTGCCGCTGCGGCCATCAGCGCGGCGCAGACGCTGACCGCCTGGCGGAAGGCGTGGTCGACCGCGTGGGCGGAGCGGTACTGCTCGCCGGTCAGGCCGACCAGGGCCGGGAGGGCGGCGACGGCGAGCAGGCTGCCGGTGCGGGCGGCGGCGTTGTTGACGCCGCTGGCGATGCCGGCCCGGCGGGTCTCCACCGCGTTGAGGGCGGTCTCCGTGAGCGGGGCCACCAGCAGGGTCATCCCGGCGCCCAGGGCGATCGAGGCGGGCAGGACGTCGGTGACATAGGAGGCGTGTGCTCCGATCCGCAGCATCAGCAGGGCGCCCGAGGCCGCCAGCAGCGGACCGACGGTGAGCGGGATGCGCGGGCCGATGCGCTCGCCGAGCTTGGCCGCGGTGGGCGAGAACAGCAGCATCAGCAGGGTCAGCGGCAGTGTGCCGAGGCCCGCCAGCAGCGGGGAGAACCCGGCGGAGATCTGCAGTTGCAGCACCAGGAAGAAGAGCAGCCCGCCCAACGCCCCGTAGATCAGCACCGTGGCGATGTTCACCACGGTGAACAGCCGGGAGGCGAACAGTCCCAGCGGCAGCATCGGCGCCGCCGCCCGACGCTCGGTCAGGACGAACAGCGTGCCCGCCGCCACGGCCGGAACCGCGGCCACGCCCGCGCCGAGCAGATCGCCCCCGGCGCTGGTGAGCGCCGCCGTGAGCGCGCCCAGCGCCAGCGCGGCCAGCACCGCGCCGCGCAGGTCGAAGCGGCCGGTCGCACTGTCGTCGCGGTTCTCCGGGACGTGCCGCAGCGCCGTCGCCACCACGGCGGCCGCCAGCGGGAGGTTGATCAGGAACACCCAGCGCCAGCCGGGTCCGCCGACCAGCCAGCCGCCGAGGACCGGGCCGACCGCGCCCGCGACGCCGCCCAGCCCGGACCACAGGCCCACCGCCTCGGCCCGGTCGTCCGGGTGGAACACCGCCTGGATCAGCGCCAGCGATCCCGGCGTCAGCAGCGCTCCGCCGACACCCTGCAGGGCCCGCGCCGTGATCAGCACCTGCACGTCCGGCGCCAGGCCGCATGCCGCCGAGCAGACCGCGAACCAGACCACCCCGACCACGAACACCCGGCGCCGGCCGTAGCGGTCGCCCAGCGCCCCGCCCAGCAGGATCAGCCCGGCCAGGGTCAGCAGATAGGCGTTGACCACCCATTGCAGCGAGCCGATGGAGGCGTGCAGGGTGGCGCCGATGTGCGGCAGCGCGACATTGATGGCGGTGCCGTCCAGCATCGCCATGGCCGAGCCGAGCAGTGTCGCGAGCAGCACCCAGCGCCCGGCCGCCCCGGAGAGCCGGACGTCACCTGCCGCGGTACCGGCCTTGAGCACTGCTGATCACCTGCCGGTCGTGGGAGAGTGCCCTGTGATCACGTACGTTACAGCGCCGAAAGGACCTTCTGATGATCAATCATGACCTGTGGGCCGTACAGATCCCGATCCTTGAGAAGATCATCCGCACCGTGCTGGTGTACGCGCTGGTGCTGGTGCTCTTCCGGGTGGCCGGCAAACGCGGACTGGCCAACCTGAACACCTTTGACTTCGTGGTGATGTTCCTGCTCTCCAACGTGGTGCAGAACGCCGTCATCGGAGCCGACAACAGCCTGCTCGGCGGGGTGATCGGGGCGGTCACCCTGGTCGCCGTCAACGCGGCGATGAACCGCTGGGCGGCCTCCGACCCGCGGGCCGAGCGGCTGCTGGAGGGCACCGCCACCACGCTGATCACCGACGGCTCCTTCGTTCCGGGCGCACTGCGCCGGCTGGCCCTGCGCACCAGCGAGATCGAGCACGCGGTGCGGGTGCAGAACGGCGACAGCGTCGAGGAGGTCGCGGACGCGCGACTGGAGCCGGGCGGCCAGCTGATCGTGACCCTCAAGGAGACGGACCAGACCGCCACCCACGGCGATGTGGTGGCCATCCAGGCCAGGCTGGCGGCGATCGAGGAACTGCTGACTGCCCTTGCAGCCAAGGACCGCAAGCACCTCTGACGCCCTGACACCACCGGAGTCGTCGCTCAACCGTATGGATTCAGGACATTATTTCGGACCGTGTGACCGGATCCGAGCCATCGCCCCCTCCCGAACCGCGACCGGACTCCGCAGCTCAGCCCCGGTAACACCGGATCGCACTGTTCCGCTTGCCCGCAATTGCCCTCCCGGACGGTGTTCCCTGGCGCCCGCCGATGCGCTAATGCCGCGTGGTTATGCTCTGCCGGACTTTGATCACCCATCAGGGGATCGCCCATCGGGACCAAGGACGGCGGACACCGTGCAGAACACCGGAACGCTCATCGCCGAACCACTCATGTCCGGGGTGATCTCCTACGAGACCCCGCAGGTCGCCGACGACTACTGCCGTTGGGACGACGCCGGCAGCTGGCTGCTCGGCTACCCGTTCATCCCGGTGGCGCTGGGCCTGGACGACATGCCGGGCGCGCACCTGGTGGACCTCGGCTGCGGACCCGGCGAGCTCACCCGCTGGATCGCCGGCCGCCACCCGGTGCGCACCACCGCCGTCGACGCCTCGGCGGCCATGCTCGAACTGGCCCGCGCCCAGCACCCGCACCCGGCCGTCGACTACCGGCTCAGCGTCGGCGACGCGATGCCGTTCCTCGCCGACGCCAGTGCCGACGCGGCGATGGCCTCCTTCCTCTTCACCTGCATAGACGACCGGCTGCTGATGCAGCGGCTGGTGGACGAGGTCGCCCGGGTGCTGCGCCCCGGCGGGCGCTTCACCATCCTGATGCCCAACCCGGACCAGGCCCATGACGCGGCCTTCGAGGGCTTCCACCGCGGCGAGCCGGGCGTCCGCTACCGCTCCGGTGACACGATGCCGATCCGGGTCCGCCGCGAGGACGGCAGCTGGGCCGCGGTCACCAACACCTACTGGCCCCGGGAGACCTTCCACGAGGTGCTCGGCGCGGCCGGCTTCGGCGGCTTCACCGAGCTGACCCCGCTGCTCGCCGACGCCCCCGGTGTCGCGGACCCGGCCCTGATCGCCTCCCGCCCCTGGACCGCCGAACGAGAGAGACCCCCCTTCATGCTCCTCACCGCCGTCCGCTGAATCCGCCGGGTCCGCCGGGTCCGCCGGGCGAACGGATGGCACAATCGCCGCCATGGGGACGACAGCGGACCAGCCGATGGCAGCGGAGCCGATGGACCAGCCGGCCGACGAGTGGCAGGCGGACCTGCTCGACCTCGACGCCTACCTCGAACGCATCGGCCACACCGGTGGCCTGGCGCCCGACGCCGCCACGCTCACCGCCCTGCACCGGGCGCACGTGGCGACCATCCCGTTCGAGAACCTCGCGCTGATGCTGGACCGCCCGGTCCGCACCGACCTGGGCAGCGTCCAGGACAAGCTGGTGCACCAGGGCCGCGGCGGCTACTGCTACGAGCAGAACACCCTCTTCGGGGCGGTGCTGCAGCGCCTGGGCTTCCGGCTGGACCGGCTGCTGGCCCGGGTCGGCTCCGACCAGGAGCCGTTGCGCCCGCGCACCCACATGGTGCTCTCGGTCGAGGTCGGCGGACGCCGGATGCTCGCCGACACCGGCTTCGGCAACGGACTGCTGGAGCCGATCCCGCTGGAACCGGACGGCCCGCAGCAGCAGGGCGTGTGGACCTACCGGACCCAGGGACCCGACGCGACCGGCGTCCGCCGCTTCCAGGAGCTCAGCGGCGGCGAGTGGCAGACCCGCTACCGCTTCACCGACGAACCGCAGCACGCGGTGGACGTGGTGATGTCCAACCACTACACCACCACTTGGCCCAGCTCCCCGTTCCTGCAGCGACCGATCCTGATCCGCCGCGAGGCCGGCGCCGGCCGGGAGCTGATCGGCCGCCAGTTCTCCGTGGTGGTCCCCGGCCGCCCCACCGAGACGATCCAGCTCCAGGACGGCGCCTTCCTCACCGCCCTGCGGGACACCTACGGCCTCGACCTCACCCCCGAGGAGCAGACCCTCCTCACGGCCCGACTGACACCGCCCCAGTAGCCCCAGTGGCCCCAGTAGCCCCGGCGGACTCGGCGGCTCCGGCGGCCCGCGCCCCGGCCGGCCGCCTCAGGGTGCGGCCCGCCGCGGGCTGACCGGACCCGGTACAGTGGTGGTATGCATCCGTCGTCCTGTCGCCTGAGCTGGTGGCGCTCCTCCTAGGAGCGGCCACTCCCCACGCACGCACGACGAGAGGGCCGTTCGCGAGGACGGCCCTTCTGCATGCCCCGGCTGGCTCCGCGCCGGGTGGAGGCCCCCGTCCGCAGCCGGACGGACCACGCCACCACCCCGCCCGCACCACAGCCAGGAGGCCTCCCGTGAACACCACCGCAACCGCCACCCGCGTCCTCACCGGCGACCGCCCCACCGGTCCGCTGCACCTCGGCCACTACTTCGGCACCCTGCAGAACCGGGTCCGGCTGCAGCAGCAGGGCGCCGAGCTGATGCTGGTGATCGCCGACTACCAGGTGCTGACCGACCGGGACGTCGCCGAGCGGCTCGGCGAACATGTCGAAGGCCTGGTGCTGGACTACCTCGCCGTCGGCGTCGATCCGGACCTCAGCACGATCTTCACCCACAGCGCCGTTCCCGCCCTGAACCAGTTGCTGCTCCCCTTCCTCAGCCTGGTCTCGGTCGCCGAACTGGGCCGCAATCCCACCGTCAAGGACGAGATCGCCCAGTCCCGGCAGTCCGCGGTCAGCGGCCTGATGTTCACCTACCCCGCGCACCAGGCCGCCGACATCCTGTTCTGCAAGGCCGGGCTGGTTCCGGTGGGACAGGACCAGGTGCCGCATCTGGAGATCACGCGCACCATCGCCCGCCGCTTCAACGACCGCTACGGGCGGGTGTTCCCGGTCCCGGAGGCACTGCTCTCCCCGGCGCCGCTGCTGCTGGGAACGGACGGGAACAAGATGAGCAAGAGCCGCGGCAACGCCATCGCGCTACGGGCGTCCGCCGACGAGACCGCCCGGCTGATCCGCGGCGCGAAGACCGACGCGGAACGGCGGATCAGCTACGACCCGGCGAACCGCCCCGAGGTCTCCAGCCTGTTGCTGCTGGCAGGCCTCTGCCTGGACCGTGATCCGGCCGAGGTGGCCGACGAGATCGGCGACGGCGGCGCGGCGGCGCTGAAGCGGGTGGTGACCGCGGCGGTCAACGACTACTTCGCCCCGGCCAGGGCGAGGCGGGCGGAGCTCGCCGGGGATCTCGGGGAGGTGCGGCGGATCCTGCACGAGGGCAACGCCCGCGCCAACGCCGTGGCCGACCGGACCCTGGCGGAGGTCCGGGAGGCGATGGGGGGACTCGTGGCGGCGGCGTAGCAGGGCTGCGCAGTTCCCCGCGCCCCTGGGCAACCGCAACCGACCCACTGCGGTTCAGTTGCAACCCCCAGGGGGGAACTGCGCGACAAACCAGGCACACGCCGCAGCTAACGCCCCACCGCGTACCCCTGCATACCCCGGGGGTTGGCCGCTGCTGAAAGCACCCCCGTGCGCGGGTCCCGCGCCACCGTGCACAGGCGGCCCTCGGACCACGCGTCCCCGACGGTGACCAGGTGGCCGCGGCGCCGCAGTTCGGCGAACGCCGCCTCGCCCGCGCGGGACTCGACCGTGACACTGCCGGGTTCGGTGGTCCTGGGGTGGAAAGAGCTGGGGAAGCTGTCCGTGTGCCAGTTGGGCTCGTCGATCGCGGCCTGCAGGGTGAGCCCGCCCAGGGCCACGGCCAGGAAGAAGTGCAGCGACCACTGGTCCTGCTGGTCGCCGCCCGGGGTGCCGAAGGCGAGCACCGGCTCGCCTTCCCGCCTCGCCAGCGACGGCGACAACGTGGTGCGCGGACGGCGGCCCGGGGTCAGCGAGTTGGGCAGGCCCGGCTGCAGCCAGGTCATCTGCAGCCGGGTTCCCAGCGGGAAGCCCAGGGCGGGGATGACCGGGTTGGACTGCAGCCAGCCCCCGCTGGGGGTGGCCGCGACCATGTTGCCCCAGCGGTCCACCACGTCCAGATGGCAGGTGTCACCCCGGGTCCCGCCGGACGGACGGGTCGTCAGACCGTCGACGGAGACCGTTGGTTCGCCCGTCCCCGGGCCAGCGGACGCGTCGCCGGCCGGCAGTTCCGGCAGCACCGGCTTGCGTCCGCCCGGGCTGCCGGGCCGCAGCTCGTAGGAGGCGGTGTCGCCGATCAACTCCCGCCGCTGGTCGTTGTACTCGCGCGACAGCAGGTCGGAGAGCGGGACGGAGCCTGCGGCGCCGCCGGGCCCCGCGTCGCCGTACCAGGCCTCCCGGTCGGCCATGGCGAGCTTGGTGCCCTCGATCAGGGTGTGCCGGTACTCGGGTGCGTCATAGGCCAACCCGTGAGGCAGCAGGGCGAGTTGCTGCAGGAAGGCCGGGCCCTGGCTCCAGCCGCCGGCCTTGCAGACCTCCCAGCCGTTCCACTCGTGGACCGCGGGCTCCTCGTACCCGGCCCGGTACCCGGCGAGGTCGTCGCCGGTGAGCGTGGAGGCGTGGCGACGGCCCGAACTGTCCAGCGCGGGGCGGGCGGCGGACTCCAGGATCGCCTCGCCGATGAAGCCCTCGCGCCAGATCCGCCGGGCGGCTTCGATCGCGGCCTCCCGGGGCAGTCCGGCGGTCTCGGCGAGCAGTCGGCGCCAGGTCGCGGCCAGGGCGGGATTGCGGAACAGCGCGCCCGGCTGCGGCGCCGGAAGGTAGAGCTCGGCGGAGCCGGTCCACTCGGTCTCGAACAGCTCGCGCACCGTCTCCACGGTCCTGGTCACCTGCGGCAGCAGCGGGTGCCCCCGCTCGGCGTAGCCGATGGCGTAGTCGAGCACCTCGGCCAGGGACTTGGTGCCATGGTCGCGCAGCAACACCATCCAGGCGTCGAAGGCGCCGGGGACGGCGGCCGAGACCGGCCCGGTCCCGGGCACCAGGTCCAGGCCGAGCGACCGGTAGTGATCGACGGTGGCCCCGGCCGGAGCCGGCCCCTGCCCGCACAGCACCTGCACCCGTCCGCCACCGTCCGCGGCGGCGAACACGATCGGCACCTCGCCGCCGGGCCCGTTCAGGTGCGGCTCCACCACATGCAGCACGAACCCGGCCGCCACCGCGGCGTCGAACGCGTTGCCGCCGCCCTCCAGCACCGCCATCGCCGACTGCGAGGCCAGCCAGTGCGTACTGGACACCATGCCGAAGGTGCCCTGCAGAGTCGGTCGGGTGGTGAACATACCGGTGGGGCTCCTTCTGCTCGGATCACGCGGGGGGCAGGCCGTCGACTCCGTTCACAGGGTGTCGAGGTCCAGAGCGAGCGCGAACGCCCCGTCCGTGCCACCGCACACCAGCAGGCCGTCGCCGGTCAGCGCGAGGGCGTCGACGTCCCGGACCAGCGGAACGAACGTCACCCGGCCCTCGGACAGCCGCCAGAGGTGGAGGCGCCGATCGGACCAGGCGACGGCGAGGACCAGCCCCGCCCCGGTGTCGGCCAGGGCCAGCGCGGTGGGCAGCGCATTGCGACGTTCGACGGGTTCGGGCATGGACCTACCCGTACGGGAGTCCCAGAGCCGAACGGTGCCGTCCCCGGCACCCGTCACCACCAGGCACAGGCCGTCCTGGCTCCCGGGCGGCACCAGGCAGGAGATGGCGGTGACCGGAACCCGGTGCGCACGATGGCTGCGCGCGCCGGCGGTCCCCTGCTCCGCGGACCAGAGCTGGAAGCCACCCCCCGCGTCCGCGACCGCCACGTTCCCCCGGTCCGCGGCCACCGCGGTGACCGGGGCCGTTCCACCGGCGAGCACGGCGGCGTTGTGCCGCAGGACGAGGTCGCGAAGGTGGTCCGGGAACGGATCCGCTGCACCGGTGCCGGGGGCGGCCCCAGGAGCGGGTACCAGCTGGAGACGACCCATTGCGTCGACGGCGAGCAGCCGCCGCGCGCCCACGGCGGCGATGTGCACCGGCCGGAAGCCCGGTCCGACGGGGCGGCGGGCGACGGGCCGGCCGTCGGCCGGGTCGTGCTCGTGCAGCCGCCCGATCAGGTCCACGACCAGCAGCGATCCTTGATCGAGCGTCAGTCCCGCGGTACGGAGCTCGGCCCGGGTCCACCGGGCGGTCCACGAGTGCTGCTCCGCACGCGGGCGCAGGTACTCCGCCAGGGGCGGGTCGACGGCCACAGCCGCGGCGTGGAGCACTGCGGCACGCTCGGAGTAGCTGAGTTCGGCCGAGCTGAGCACGGGCCCGGCAGAGGCCCACACGGTACGCAGGCTCCTCGGCACGGCGATCCTGCTGTCGGCGAGAGCGGCTGTTATGGCCGCCGCCGAGCCGTGGGCCAGGTATCCGGGATCCGTGAGCAGGACGGAGCCGGTCCCCTGGCGGACGGCCCGGTCGAGGGCGGTCTCACGGACGGCCGCCGGAGCCTGCTCCCAGTCCCGGACCCCGGCGGTCGCGCGGGGGTCCGTCCGGTCCGGTCCGGTCTCCCAGGGGTCGGGACGCGTGAACGCCGGGGCGCCCTGCGGCAGTGCGAGCACCAGCGGCCGGCCGGGTCCGGGGAACAGCTCGGCCCGTTCGACTTCGACGGCGGCACGGACGCCGGGCAAGGACAGCAGCGGCGCCAGCAGTTCGGCGACGACGGTCCGGGGATCCGCCGCCGGGAGGTCGGCGGGGCCCCGTCCGGCGAGGTGCAGATCCGGAATGATCACGCGGAGCGGGCGGGGGTCGGCCTCGACCCGCTCCAGCAGTTCACCGGGGCCGGTCGGGCCGTAGCCGAGCTGGCGGCCGATCTCCCAGGCCAGCGTCAGGGCGATCTGTCCGCGCGCGGGCACCGTGGCGTGGACGGTGGTGGCCGGGTGGCTGTCGGAGCCTGCCAGCAGCCAGGCGAGCAGTCGGCTCTTGCCGGTGCCCCGTCCTCCGGTGACCAGGCACAGCCGCGGGCAGGCCGGATCGTCGCGGGAGGCCCAGTCCAGCAGCGCCGGGGCGAGCCCCGCCGCGGCTCCGTCCAGTACCGGCCAGTCGCCGATCACCGGCCCGAGGGCCTGCGGGGCCGTCACTCCGCCCCTCGGGACTGCTGGGCCGCTGCGGCGCGCAGCCGATCGATCCCCTCACCCCGGGACGCGGCGGTCTCGCCGTAGGGATAGGAGTGCGTGAGCCGCGCCTGCGGGAAACGCTGTGCCAGCCACATGGAGCAGTAGTGGCCCGGCAGGAAGCAGGGCTCCAGGTCGGTGTGAATACCCGTCACCTGCTCGGGTGCTACGCCGGCCCCCTCCAGCGAGGACCACAGCCGCTCCTCCGGGTGCAGCGAGACCGCGCCCGAGGCGGTGAAGATCTTCTTCTTGCCGTTCTCGTCGACGATCTCGAACGCGGCGAAGTTCTCCACTCCGGCGGTGTCCCGTACGTCGTCCAGCACCAGCGGCCACCAGCTCTCCCGGTCGGCGAAGGCCGCCGGGTCGGACTCCTGCAGCCGGCGCCGGAACGTCTCGAAGGCGGCCTGCGCCACTTCGGGGTCCTCGGTCGCACCGATGGTGCCCAGCAGGTCGTCCAGCCCGAGCAGTGCGGCTGCGAACTCCTCCGGGGCGGAACTGACGAAGCGCAGCGGCTCGCGGTACCCCAGCAGCATCGCCAGGACCCGGCCCCCGGCGTCGACGACGATCTCGTAGGCCCGGTCCGATCCGAGCCGGGCCCAGGAGAGCTGGTCGGCCGAGGTCAACGACCGCGAGACCGCCACCGCGTACTCGCGCAGGGCGCTCGGCTCGCTCCCGGCGGTGCGGAAGTACGGCCCGACCTCGACCGGCAGTGCCAGCTCGGCGATCCCCGCGAGCACCGCCGCCTCCGGAGCCGCCGGGTCGCCGGCCGCCGGGTCGGCGCCGAACCTGCGCAGTCCGGCCTCGCCGAACCGGGAGACCAGGGCGGGGTCGAGCGGGCCGCCCCCGAGCCCGGCGCTCACTCGCCGAACGTCCTGACGTACTCCAGCACCATGTACCAGGTGGATTCGGGATTCTGCAGGGCTACCGGGTCCTCGGCGCGCATGACCGCGAGAAGCCGCTCGTCCACCCCCACGCCGAAGTCCTCGTCGTCCTCGTACCCGTTCTCCTCGGCGAATTCGGCGTCGTAGTTGGGGCGCTCGGCCTCGACGCTGTAGAGGAAGTAGAGGAAGGCGTCCAGGCTGCTGTTCAGCAGATAGGGCTCGGCTCCGCTGCCCGGAATGCAGTAGACCGCGCCGCTCGCCGCGTCGACCACCATGGCGTCGTAGGGGATTCCTCCGATGGAGAACCACTCGTCGAAGACGAGGACCGCCGACGGGTGCAGTTCGCGCCCGCGCGGCCAGCCCTTGTCGGCGATCTCGGCGGGAAGGTCCTTGACCGTCTGGAACCATCCGGTGCTCTGGTCCGGCAGGCCGACGTCCCGCAGCAGTTCACGCGTGCGCCCGTGGGAGACCGGGGCGAGTGCGCTCTCCGGTACGGTGACCAGGTCAGCGGCTGGAAAGACCGACTCCATCAGAGCCCGGTCGACGGTCTGCGGCATGCCTCATATCCTATCTGTTCCGGTACAACCACCGTACAGCGGCCAGCCGGTGCCGGTTCAGCGGCCGCCGGGGACGAGTCCGTCCAGGTAGTTGCGCATCGCCTCGTTGCCGGCCGTGCGGGAGCCCTCGGTACTGCCGTACTCGAAGCTGTGCGAGACCTTCATGCCCGAGGGCATGTACTCGCTCATCCACGCACTGCAGTTGACACTGTTCGTGCAGGGAGCTCTTTCCGTGTAGAGCTCCGTCACCCCCTTCGATGTCCCCTGCTGCAGAAAGGGGATCCCCAGCGCGCGCTCGGAGTGGGTGGGGTACTTGCTGCGTCCCACCAGGATGAATCCACCGTCGGCACCGGGCTCGCCGTACCTGACGGCGGCGTAGTTCTTGCTGGTGAACTTCTTTCCCCGGTAGGTCCCGTAGTCGCCGGACTCGTGCCGGGCCAGCTGGGTGGCGGCGGCCAGGTCGGTGCTGCCGGGGGCCACCTGGTCCGAGTGGACCCGGGGACGGGCCTCGCCCTCCTCGATCGCGGGCAGGTTGTACGGGCTGTCCTTGCCGACCGGACGCTGCGGGACCTTGTCGTCCCCGTCCAGGCCCAGGGGCAGCTTGGCCCGCTCCTCGTCGGTGAGCCGCACCGGGCCCTGGGTCGTGAGCCGGTCGACCGACAGGTCGTCGTTCAGCCGGTAGACCGGAGTCTCCCCGATCGTCCCGTGCAGGTCCGCACGGGCCTTGTTGAGCGCGGCCAGCTTGGCCGCGTGCTCGGCCTCGGTCTCGGCGACGTTCTTGGCCACCTGACCGGTCTTCTCCTCGGTGTCCTTCAGGATGCCGTGGTAGGCCTTGGTGAAGTCCTCGGTCAGCCCCTTGCCGACCTTCACCGCCGCGTTCTTGAGGACCTGGCCCATCTCCCCGCTCATGAGAAGTCCAAGCCGGCGAACTTGCCGGCGAACGTCTCGGCGTGGCCCCGGACCGCCTCGGCGTGCTGCCCGAACACCTTGGCGTGCGCCGACAGATCCGCCGGGTGGATCTGGAACCCGTCCCCCGGCCCGCTGCCGGACACACCCAGCATGTCCTCCAGCGCCGAGTAGCTCATCCCCGCCACTGCCTTCTCGACCGTGCCCAGCAGCGGGGTCAGCGCGGCTTCGAGCACCTGCGCGGTGATGTACTGGATGACCATCTGCTTCAGGTACTCCACGGCGAGGTCCGCCGCCTCGACGATCGCCGCCTCGGCCGCCTCGGCCAGCCCGAACGTCACCACCGCGGCCGCCTGGTCGGCGACGAACGAGGCCGCCAGCACCCCCAGGTCCGCGATGCACTCCAGCTTCATCGCGACGATGTAGTCCGCCGCCGCGTCCAGCGCCGTCGCCAGCAGCGAGCAGCCGGTCTGCAGCTCACTCATGTGCCCCTGCGACAGGTGTGCCCACTTCGACACCAGCAGCTCGTACGAGTTGGCCTGGTACGACTCCTTCATCGCGGTCACCGTCGCGGTGGCCTGCTGGTGGGTGGCGTCGATCTCCGCGGCGAAGTCCCTTACATGCGTCGCGAACTGACGTACCGAGTCCTCATTGACCTGCGGCCACTTGATGCCGATGACCTGAAGGAACGTCACCACCGCCCCGGGCAGTTCGATCGCCATTGCCACCCCCCGCACACCGAACGCATCTGACTACAAGACTAGTCATATTGTGTCCGCGTGTTGCAAGCGATCCGCCCACTCCGGCGGCGTGTTGTGCTGCTCAGGCCTGGGGGCCCAGCCGGCGCTTCAGCGGCTCCCGGCCCCTGGGGTGGGAGAGTTCGGGGAGATGGGGCAGCGGGTGCAGGTCGCAGGTCACGGCCTTGTCGGGGGTGACCGTGATCGGTTCGCCGCAGTGCAGCAGGTCCAGGGGCCGACCGCCGAGGAGGGTGTAGGTGGCGCCGGCCGGGGTGATCTCGACCTGGAGGCAGCGGCCGCGGACCTGGAGCCGGAAGGCCAGCCGGGTGAGCCGCTGCGGCAGCCTGGGGGCGAAGGCCAGCTGCCGGCCCTGCAGCCGCATCCCGCCGAGGCCGGCCACCAGCGCCGTCCAGGTCCCGGCCAGGGCGGCGATGTGCAGCCCGTCGCGGGTGTTGTGCTCCAGGTTCTCCAGGTCCATCAGGGCGGCCTCGCCCAGGTAGTCGTAGGCGAGTTCCAGGTGGCCCACCTCGGCGGCCATCACCGACTGGCAGTAGGCGGACAGCGAGGAGTCACGGACCGTCAGCGCCTCGTAGTAGGCGAAGTTGCGTGCCTTCTGACCGGAGTCGAAGGCCTCCCCGCGCAGGTACATCGCCAGCACCAGGTCGGCCTGCTTCACCACCTGCTTGCGGTACAGGTCGAAGTAGGGGAAGTGCAGCAGCAGCGGGTAGTGCTCCGGGTCGGTGTGCTCGAAGTCCCAGGTCTGGTGGCCGGTGAAGTCGGCGGACTGCTCGTGCACCCCGAGGTCCTCGTTGTACGGGACGGCGGTGGCCGCCGCGGCGTCGCGCCAGGCGGCGGTCTCCTCCGCGTCCACGCCGAGGGTGTGCGCCTGCTCCGGGTGCCGCTCGACCGCGTCCGCCGCGGCGCGCAGGTTCGCCTGCGCCATCAGGTTGGTGTAGACGTTGTCGTCGGCGACCGCGCTGTACTCGTCCGGGCCGGTGACCCCGTCGATGTGGAAGGCGCCGGCGCTGTCGTGGTGGCCCAGGGAGCGCCACAGCCGCGCGGTCTCCACCAGCAGCTCCACCCCGACCTCGCGCTCGAAGTCGGGGTCGCCGCTGATCGCGGTGTAGCGGACCACCGCGTCGGCGATGTCGGCGTTGATGTGGAACGCGGCCGTGCCGGCCGGCCAGTAGCCGGACCCCTCGTCGCCGTTGATGGTGCGCCAGGGGAAGGCCGCCCCGGCCAGCCCCAGCAGCCGGGCCCGTTCCCGGGCGGCGTCCAGGGTGGAGTGCCGCCAGCGCAGCGCGTGCGAGACCGCGTCCGGACGGGTGGCCGCGAGCACCGGCAGCACCACGGTCTCGGTGTCCCAGAAGCTGTGCCCGTCGTAGCCGGAACCGGTCAGGCCTTTGGCCCCGAGCGCCCGCTGCTCGGCCCTGGCGCCGGCCTGCAGCACATGGAACAGCGCGAACCGCACCGCCTGCTGGATCTCCGCGTCGCCCTCGACCTCGACGTCGGCGCCCGCCCAGAAGTCGTCCAGGAAGTCCCGCTGCTGCCGCAGCAGCGCGTCCCACCCGGTGCTGCGGGCGCCCGCCATCGCCGCCTCGACCTGGTCCCGCAGCGCCGGCAGCGAGCGCTCCGCCGACCAGCCGTAGGCGACGAACTTCTCCAGCCGCAGCCGCTCCCCGGGCCGCAGCACCGAGGTGACGGCCAGTCGGCTGACGTTCTCGCTGGACTCCGCGAAGCTGGTGGTGCCCTCGGGTCCGTCGATCCGGTGGTCGGCGGTGACGGCCATCTTCAGCGCGCTGCGCAGGGTGGAGTGGGCCAGTGCCAGCCGGGTCCCGGTCGCGTACCCGGCCTCGGGCTGCAGGGTGCGGTCCAGCGCGGCCGAGACCCGCGGGTCGTCCGACTGGGGCGGCACCTCCTCGCCGGCGACCAGCTCGGACTGCACCACGATCCGCGCGTCGCCGTCCAGCGGCTCGACCTCGTAGGCGATGGCGGCGACGGAGCGCTGGCTGAAGGAGACCAGCCGGGTGGAGCTGACCCTGACCGTGCGTCCGGCCGGCGAGGTCCACTCGCAGCTGCGGCGCAGCACCCCGGCCCGCAGGTCGAGCACCCGCTCGTGGTTGCGCAGCACGCCGTAGCGCAGGTCGAAGGGCTCGTCGTCGACCAGCAGCCGGATGATCTTGCCGTTGGTGACGTTGACGAGGGTCTGCCCCGACTCCGGGTTGCCGTAGCCGGCCTCGGCGTAGGGCATGGGATGCAGCTCGTGGAAGCCGTTGAGGTAGCTGCCGGGCAGCCCGTTGGGCTCGCCCTCGTCCAGGTTGCCGCGCCAGCCGATGTGGCCGTTGGAGAGCGCGAACAGCGATTCGCTCTGGGCCAGCAGGTCCAGGTCGAGCTCGGTCTCGCGCAGGGTCCACGGGTCGACCATGTATGCGGGATGCGGAATCATTCAGCCCCTCCAAGCAGTGACTGGCCGCCCGGTGCCCGCCGTCCCTGGGGTTCGTGGGGGTTCGGGGGGTCGCTCCCCGGGAAATCGCAGCACGGGTGGTCCTCCAGCAGTTCGGCGAGGTCCTGCACAACGGTGTCCGCGCCGTGGGCGCGCAGTTCGTCGGCCTGGCCGACCCGGTCCACCCCGACCACGAAGCCGAACCGCCCCGAGCGCCCGGCCTCCATGCCGACCAGGGCGTCCTCGAAGACCGCGGCGGCGCCCGGTTCCACGCCCAGCTCCCTGGCCGCCTCCAGGAAGGTGTCCGGGTGCGGCTTGCCCGGCAGCCCGAGCCGGTCGGCGACGCCGGCGTCCACCCGTACGTCCAGCAGGTCCTCGATGCCCGCCGAGACCAGCACGTCGTGGCAGTTGGCGCTGGACGAGACCACCGCCGTGGCCAGCCCGGCCGCGCGCACCGCCTTGAGGTAGCGCACCGTTCCCGGGTAGGCCTCGACACCCTCGGTCCGGATCTTCTGCTGCACCAGCAGGTTCTTGCGGGTCCCCAGCCCGTGCACGGTGTCCCGGTCGGGCGGGTCGTCCGCGCCGCCCTCGGGCAGTTCGATGCCGCGCGAGGCCAGGAAGCTGCGGACGCCGTCGGCGCGCGGCCGCCCGTCCACGTACTCGTCGTAGTCCTCGGTCGCGTCGAAGGGTCTGAAGCCGTCCCCGTCGCGCCCGCGCAGGAACTCGTCGAACATCTGCTTCCACGCCGCCGCATGGACGACCGCGGTGCGGGTCAGCACCCCGTCCATGTCGAACAGGCAGGCCGAGACGGTGTCCGGCAGGCCGAGGGCCGCCTTGGTGCCGGGTGAGCTCATGCGGCGCGCATTCCCCGTTCCCGCGATCTTCATGCCCGGACCGGCCGGTCCACGCCCGTTCGGAGGGAACCTCTTACCGTCCCGCCGGATCAGTCGGCCGGCCCCGCGGCCAGCGTCACCGTCCCGCTGTGGCCGGCTCCGGCCGGGTCGGTCCAGCGGAGCGTGACGCGGTCACCGGGGCGGTGGCCGGTGACCATCGCGGTGAGCTCGCCCGGGCCGGGAACGGGCCGCCCGTCGAACGAGGTGATCAGGTCCCCGGCGACCAGGCCCGCCCGCGCCGCCGGGGTTCCGTCGACCACTCCCACCACCAGCGCCCCCGGGGTTCCGAACTGGTCCACGGCGACCTGGAGCCCCAGCATCGCGGTCGGCCCGATGTGGATGCCGCCGACCGCGCGGCCGCCGTCGATGTCGTCCACCACGGTCCGCGCGGTGGCGATCGGCGTGGCGAAGCCCGCGGCGCCGGTGCTGCCGGTGCCGCCACGGAAGCTGAAGCCCTCGGACGCGGCGGTGTCCACCCCGACCACCGATCCCGAGGCGTCCAGCAGCGGACCGCCGGAGTCTCCCGGCTGCACCGCGGCGTCGACCTGGATCATGCCGGTCAGCTGCTCGGACTCGCCGGTCGTGTCGTCCCCCGCGGTGATCGACCGCTGAAGTCCCGTCACCTTCCCCGGCGCGGCAGTCGGCACGCTCCCCTTACCGCCGGCGTTGCCCACCGCGGTGACCGCGTCGCCGACCGCCAGCCCGGACGAGTCCCCGAGCCGCACCGTCGCCAGCCCCGAGGCCCCCTTCAGCTGGAGCACCGCCAGGTCGTGCCCGCGGTCGTAGCCGACGACGGTCGCCGGATAGCTGCGCCCGTCGCCGATGTCCACGGCGGAGATCTCGGTGGCCCCGTTGACGACGTGGTTGTTGGTGAGCACCTCGCCCGTGGGGGTCAGCACCATGCCGGTGGCGGCACCCCGGATCTGCTGGTAGCCGAGGACGACATTGATGTCGACCAGGCCCTTGTCGACCGTGGCGACCTTGATCACGGTGGCTGAGGGAGAGGCCTTGGCCGACCTCGCACCACCCGAGCCGCCGCCGTGGCCGTCCCGGCTGCTCGCCCAGATCGCCGCCACCAGGACGACGACCAGCACCAGCAGCCCCAGGGGCCCGCACCCGCATCCGCGCCCGGGCCCGCGGCGCCCCGTCTCCGTACCGCTCATATCTGAGTTGTGCCCCGTCGGACGGCGGTCGAGCGCGGAATCGCCCGGACGAGTTTCTTTCTCAGGCCGTACGCACCCGGGCCGCCCTGACGTCGCGGTGCCAGAGGACGGCCACGCAGACCGCGACCCAGACGGCCAGCACCACGATCCCCCGGACCAGCCCGTCGTCGTGGAAGTACGCCACACCCTGGACCGCGCGGACCCCGACACCCACCGGCAGCACCGAGGAGAGCGGGTGCAGCCAGGCCGGCAGGAACTCCGGGGGCAGGATGCCGCCGCTGGTGGCGTTGCCGAGGATCAGCAGCAGCACGGACGAGACGCTCACCCCCGCCGGGCCCAGCAGCCGCACCAGCGCCATGGTCGCCCCGCCGACGGCCGCGGCCATCATCGCGGTGAGCCCGGCGACGGCGGGGAAGGGACCGGGCAGCGCGCCGAACACGGAGCCGGCGATGGCGGCGACGACCACTCCGCCGACCGCGCTGAAGAACGCCAGCCCGGCCATCCGCCAGCGGAACTCCAGCCGGGGCGCCACCTGGTAGGTCATGGTGCCGAACAGGAAGCCGGCCAGGACCAGGCCGAACGCGGAGTAGAACACCGACAGGCCCCGGGTGTCGCCGCTCGACGCCGGCAGGACGTCCTGGACGGTGGCGCCGGCCGTCGTCCCGTGCAGGAAGGTGCCCTCCAGCAGCGAGGTCACGGAGGGTCCGTTGGCGCTGCTGTAGAGCAGGACCGGGCTGCCGGCCGGGCCGGACGCCTGGTAGGCCGCGTAGACCTCGCGGTGCTGCACCGCGCTGCGGGCGGAGGCCAGGTCGGGGTAGCTCTGCAGCTCGAAACCGGGGTACTGCCGGCTGGCGGCGCCGACGAGGCCCACCGGCAGCCGGTGCGGCCTGGGCGCGTGGAAGGCGGCGAGGTACACGCTCACGAAGACGGCCCCGATCACCAGGACGACGAGCGCGGGCAGCAGCGCGCCCTTGGCCCCGGTCGCGCCGACGCGCGCGGCGGGGGCGTCCTCGATGTGCTCGTGGTCGCGGTGCTCGTGCTCGTGCGGATGGGGGTGGGGGCGGGCGTGCCGCGCCGTGGTTTCGGCATCATGGTCGGACGCGACTGAGGACACGAGCGGGGCCTTTCGCATGACTGGGTAAATATAAGGTGCCTGTTAATCATATCAGTCGACCATCAGCTGCCTTATAACGTTCTTTTCGAGCCAGGAGACCTCCTCAGGTGATCGACGATCCGTCCACCCGTACCAGCTATCTGGCCTGGCAGTTCGCCCAGGCCGTGGCGCTGCGCCTGGAGCGGGCGCTGCGTCCGCTGGACCTCAGCCTCGCCCAGCACAACGCCCTGGTGCAGGTGGAGCTGACCCCCGGCATCTCCAGCGCCGCGGTGGCCCGGCGGGCCGGGATGACCGCGCAGTCCATGGGCACCGCCGTCAACGGCCTGATCGAACGGGGACTGCTCGAACGCCGGGCGCACCCCACCAGCCGCAGGGTGATGCAGCTGCATCCGACCGGCGCGGGGACGGCCCTGGTCCAGCTCTCCCAGGCGGCCATCGAGGAGTCCAACGCGAACCTCTTCGAGGCGCTGTCAGAGGAGGACGAGGCCGTGCTCGCCGGACTGCTGCGACGACTGGTCCGGCACACCAACCCGGACGCCCTGGACCTGGGCGGCTCACGCCCGGACTGAGACGGTCCCGGGCGACGCGTCAGGATTGCGTAAAGATGAGCGGCGGCCCCGTCAGGGGGCCGTCAACGCCGCCTACCAAGGCCCCGGCGCCGACCTGTAATAGAGGCGGCAGCAGATGCGGCCCAGCATCGGACTGCACCCTCGAACAGGCGAGCGGGAGGCCACCATGTCGTACACACTCCTCCGCCCCGCGGCCCGCGGTTCGGCCGTCCGCGCCGTCCCGGCGGCCGGCCACCACCGCACCGGCCTGCGGGCCCCGCTGCTGACGGTGCTGTCCTTCGCGGTCGCGGCGCCGCTGTCGATCCTGCTCTCCGCCATCGGCGAACGGCCGTACCAGACCTTCGAACTGGTGGTGGTCTGCATCGCCGCCCTCGCCGTGGGCTGGGTCGCCGACCTGGCCGGCAGCGTGGTGGTCGGCCTGGTCTTCTGGCTGTTCTTCGACGGCTTCGACGCCGACCGCTGGGGTGTCCTCAGCTGGGACGGCCACACGATGATCCGACTGGCCGCACTGGTGGCCGCGGGCGTGGTCGGCGCGGCGATCGGCAGCACCGTCCGCGCGCTGCGCCGCGAGCCGTCCGAGGACGACAACAGCCCTACGCCTTCAGGCTGAGCGCCGCCAGCAGGATCGCGCTGACGCTGCCCGCCTCGGTGACGACACCTTCCCGCACCGCCGCCACCGCCTCGTCCAGCGGCCGCCAGGACAGCGTCATCCCGGCCTCGCTCGCCTCCCGCGCCAGCCTCCCCGGGGTCAGCTCCCGGGCCAGGAACAGATGTGCCCTCGCCGGTGTGGCGGTGGGCAGTTGCTCGACCACGCCGAGCGGCTCCAGCCGTCCGGCGCGCCAGCCGGTCTCCTCCTCCAGCTCGCGCCGCGCCGCGGCGGCCGGCTCCTCGGTCCGCTCCACTCCCCCGCCCGGCACCAGCAGCAACCGCCGCCGCTGCAGGTAGAACTCGTCCTCCACCAGGGCGATCCGCCCCTCCCCGTCCACAGCCACCACCCGGACGGCGTCGGCCATGTCGACCCACTCCCAGGAACCGGTGACGCCCTCGGCGACGAGGACCTCGTCCCGGAAGGCGCTGATGAAGCGCCCCTCGGTGAGCTGGTGTCGACTGACTGTGGGCCAGGGGCTCATGCGGGGCCTTCCGTCGGGCGGGATCGGTGGCTGCCACTCTGCCACCAACTCCCGTCGGCCACCCCGTGTTGCGCCCTTCGGCAACCTGACGGCCATGCGGCGGCAAGCTCCCCGGGGTGGTGTTCGCACGGGGTGGTCGCGGACCATGGCGGGAGGCCTGATGAGGGGTGACCGGCATGGCACTGGACGAGGGCACCCCGGGTACGGAGCGGGCGCTGGTCCACGGCACCGATCTGCTCTCCGACCTCCGGATCGACTACAGCGACCAGGACGAGCCGGTGCTGATCCGCCCGGACCTAAAACGGTGACCTGCGAAGTACGGGCCTAGACAACGGTCAGATGCACCAACGCGCTGGCCCAGTCGCCCTCCGGGAGCTCCAGCGGAAGCCCCCGCGCCAGCAGCACCGCGCCGTGGTGCAGCCGGCCGCTGGCCGCCTCGCGGTAGCGGGCCTCGGGTCGCAGCCCGCGCAGCCGCAGCACCGGCGCGCCCTCGCCCATGGAGCGTGAGCGCCGGTAGGCCAGGACCGCCGTCCCGGTCCCGTCCTCCGCCACGAACTGGACCGCGCTCAGCTCCTGCTCGGGCCCGCGCAACCGGTACTGCAGCCCCTGCTGCACCAGCGGCCGGACCGTCTTGTACGCGGCGACCAGCTCCGCGGCCCGCGCCAGCTCCTCCTTGGTCCACTCGGACAGGTCCCCGCCGATGCCCAGTGCCCCGGCCATCGCGGAGTGGAACCGGAAGTCCAGCGGGGTGCTGCGGCGGGTGAACGGGTTGGGGCTGTCGGTCACCCAGGCGCCCATCACCTGGGCGGGGTACAGCTGCGAGAAGCCGTACTGGATGTGCAGCCGGTCCGCCGGGTCGGTGTTGTCCGAGGTCCACACCTGGTCGGTACGGGCCAGCAGGCCGAGGTCGATCCGTCCGCCGCCGCTGGCGCAGTCCTCGATCCTGACCGCCGGGTGGTCGGCGCGGAGCCGGTCCAGGACGGCGTAGAGGTTGCGGGTGTAGTCGGCCCAGAGCCGGTCGTCGCCGCCCTCGCCGACCGGTCCGGCCTCGGTGAAGGGACGGTTCATGTCCCACTTGAGGAAGTCGATGGCGTTGTCGCGCAGCAGTCCGTCGATGGTGGCGTGCAGCCAGTCCGCCACCTCCGGCCTGGCCAGGTTGAGCACCAGCTGGTTGCGCATTTCGGTGCGGTGCCGGTGCGGCTGGTGCAGTACCCAGTCCGGGTGGGCCCGGTAGAGGTCGCTGTCGGGGTTGGTCATCTCCGGCTCGACCCACAGGCCGAACTCCATGCCCAGGCCGTGCACATGGTCGATCAGCGGGGCGAGGCCGTCCGGGAAGCGGTCGGGGTTGGGCGTCCAGTCGCCGAGCCCGGCGGCGTCATGGGTACGGGAGCCGAACCAGCCGTCGTCCATGACGAACAGCTCGACGCCCATCGCGGCGGCGCGGTCGGCCAGCGCCTTCTGGTTCTCCAGGCCGATGTCGAAGAAGGTGGCCTCCCAGGAGTTGTAGAGCACCGGGCGCAACTCGTCCGGGTGGGGCAGCACCTGGGAGCGGATGTGCCGGTGCCAGGCGCGGCTGGCCGCGCCGAAGCCGCCCTCGCTGTAGAGGCCCAGGCTGGCCGGGGTCTCCAACTCCTCGCCGGGGGCCAGCAGATGCACCGTCGGGGTGTGCTGGGCGCCGGCTGACATCAGCACCTCGTCCCCCGCCAGGCGCTGCAGGGTGAGCTGCCAACTGCCGCTCCAGGCCAGGGCGCAGCCGTAGACCGCACCTTCGGTCTCGGTCGCGGTGCCGTCGTCCAGCATGGCCCACGGCTGCGACTGGTGGCCACTCACACCCCGACGGCTGGTCAGCACGGTCTCGCCGTAGGCGAGTTCGGTGCGGGTCAGCTGGCTCTCGGCGGCCCACTGGCCGTGCACCTGGCTGAGCCGGTAGCCGTCCAGCGGCGGCAGCACCCAGGTGGCCGAGTCGGCGCGCAGCACCGACACCGGCTCCGTCCCCGCGGCGCCGGTGTGCCGCAGCCGCACCCGGCGCTCGATGACATCGCTGCCGGGGCGCAGCAGATAGCGGGTCTCTACCGACAGCGGGTAGTGGCGGTCGGCGAAGTCCAGGACCAGTTCGACCGAGCCGGCGGCGGACTCGATCCGGTGGCCCGTCAGTTCCAGTTCCAGGTCCCGGGTTCCGTCGGCGAAGCGGACCTGGATGCCGGCGTGGCCGAAGCGCGCGCCACCCGCCGCCGCGAGGTCGAGCCGCCCGTCGGCGGCCACCTGGTGGCCGCGGTGGATCGGCGCCGGGAGGTCGAGCAGCGAGGCGGCCTGCTCCGGGTCCAGCCGCGGGCCCCAGTGCAGGCCGTGCAGCAGGCCCTCGGGGTCGAGGTGCAGGACGTAGCTGGCCGCGGGTCCGCTGAGGATCCAGAGCTGCTGATCGGGGACGTGGACGATCTGCGGCACGACGACTCCCATGTTCGGCCGGGCTGCCTGACTGGTACTGACAGATCAGAACAGAGGACCGAAACAGTAGTCAACAGACCTCAACACCCAACTTGATCGTCAGGAGCTCCAGGTCCGGCTCGGCGCGGCCACCGCCGCGGCGATCAGGGCGTGCAGCCTGTGGCCGACCTGCTCGGCGTCGGGCAGCGGCTCACCGAAGGCCAGCCGGACGTCCCGATGGGCGTCGGCGTACTCCAGCCGCAGCACGATGCCGTACCGGTCGAGCGCGTACGGCACAAGGCGGCGGGCGCCACGGAGCAGTCGCGGGCCGATCAGTCCGGTCAGCGCCGCCACATGGTCCTGGTGGTCCTCGTCCAGGTGCAGCAGCAGCGCCGCCTCGACGGTCGCCAGCGGGTCCGGCTCGGCCCGGACCAGCTCGGCCGGGTCCACCAGCACCTCGGCCCCGCCGGTGTCGAGGACGACCTGGCGCACATCCAGGCGCAGCAGCCGCAGCCCGTCCCGGGTCGGCCGGGAGGCCCGCAGCCGGCCGGCGACGCAGACCTGGGCGCGGACCCGGCTGCCGGCCGGGAGCGGGGCCAGGTCGGTCCACTCCAGCAGCACCGGCAGTCCGGCCGAGCCCGCGATCGCCGTCTCCCGGGTGAGCCGGCACTCGGCCGGGGCCCGCACCGCCAGGCCGGCCGCGTCGGCGACCAGCAGGTCGCAGCCGTGCAGATCGTGGCGGCCGCCATTGGCGGCGGCCGTCAACGAGGTGGCTGCCTGCAGCACGCTGCGCACCCGCTCGGCGTCGGTGGGCTCGACGGACGGGACAGCGTCGACGGCGCTCTCGGCAGGCCTCATTCAGTCCTCCATTTGATTAGGTAAGGCTTACCTTAGCTAACAGGAGATGGGGTGCCAACCTCGACTCGCGGTTCCACTCACGGATTGATGGCGAGGAACACGAACGCCGCCAGCAGCACCAGGTGCACCCCGCCCTGCAGCCGGGTGGCCCGGCCCGGCACCACGGTGAGGATGCTGACCACCACCGTCAGCCCCAGCAGCACCAGTTGGGTGGCGCCGAGCCCCAGCAGCAGCGGCCCCTTGAGCCAGACGGTGGCCACCGCGATGGCCGGGATGGTGAGCCCGATGCTGGCCATCGCCGAGCCGTAGGCGAGGTTGAGGCTGATCTGGACCCGGTGCCGGTGGGCCGCGCGCACCGCCGCCAGCGTCTCCGGGGCCAGCACCAGCAGGGCGATGATCACGCCGACGAAGGACTGCGGGAAGCCGACCGCCGCCACCGCGTCCTCGATGGTGTGCGACTCGACCTTGGCCAGTCCGACCACGTCGACCAGGGCCACCAGCAGCAGCACCAGGCTGAGGTAGGCGGCCCTGGCAGTGGTCGGGCCCGCGTGCGACTCCGACTCGGGCCGCTCGGGCTGCCCGGGCCGCCTGGGGGCCTCCGGCAGGGCCACCGGCAGGAAGAAGTCGCGGTGCCGGCCCGCCTGGGTGGACACGAAGAGCAGGTAGAGCACCAACGAGGCCAGCGCGGCGAAGGTGAGCTGGGTGGAGGAGAACTCCGGCCCGGGCGCGCTGGTGGTGAAGGTCGGCAGCGCCAGACTCAGCGCGCTGAGGGCGGCCACGGTTGCCAGCGCCGCCCCGGTGCCCTCCGGATTGAACAGGGCCATCCCGTGGCGCAGCGCGCCGACCAGCAGCGAGATCCCGACGATGCCGTTGGTGGTGATCATCACGGCGGCGAAGACGGTGTCCCTGGCCAGCGAGTCGGTGTCGCCGCCCCCCGAGACCATCAGGGTGACGATCAGCGCCACCTCGATCACCGTCACCGCCACCGCGAGCACCAGCGACCCGAACGGTTCGCCGACGCGGTGCGCGACAACCTCGGCATGGTGCACCGCCGAGAGCACCGCAGCCGCCAGCACCGCCGCGATCACGACGGCCAGCACGGGGTCGATGTGCCGCCCCCAGGTCAGCACCAGCAGGACCAGCGCGATCGCCGGGGCGATGACCGTCCAGGAGAGGAAGGGCGAGCGACGGGAGTCCGACATGGAGTCAGACTGTCACAGCAGAACCGGCATTCAGGATATTGAGGACAGCTGACGCCCCGTCCTGCCTCCCGCCGCCCTGCCGTCGGCTCAGGAGTGGCCCGGATGGCCGGCGTGCACCGTGTTGACCGCGACCACGATGGCGACCACCACCAGCAGCACCGCCACCAGGTCCGGTCCGACCGCCGCTCGGGCCGGGTGCTTGGAGCAGCGCTTGAAGTAGCCCTTGGCGGGGTTTCGGCAGCGGGTCCTGGTGGCCCGGTCGTAGGCTCCGCAGCGACGCGTCAGCCCCATGGAAGCCCCCCACAGCAGTGCGATGACGATCAGTATGATCATCGCCCGCCCCCTCTCCTCCTCCCCAGGTCTTCCCGAGAGCGCCTGGGCCACACCTCGGGCGGAGGCGTTCAGACCGCGCCGACGGCCTTGCCCGCCTTCGCCCAGTTCTGCCGGAGGGTGTCCAGGTAGGTCTGGGCCATCGAGCCGAGCTTCACCCCACGCGCGAAGGCCCGCATGTTGGAGCCGCCGGTGTTGTAGCCGAGGGCCAGCAGCTCGTCCTGGGTCAGGCTGGTGGAACGGTCCGCCGCCGGGGGCAGCTGCGCCTTGAGGTCGTGCAGGAACCAGGCCTCGGCCTCGATCGCCAGGTCGGGACGGTCCGGCAGCTCGGTCCAGCTGCGCCCGGCGAAGTCGCGGCCCTGCTTGGTCTCGTCGAAGGCCGCCTCGTGCATATTGGCGATCCCGAAGGAGGCGGTCGGCTTCAGCTTCTGCCAGGCCCGCTCGGTGACCGCGTCGTGCGGCTTGTAGGACTCGTTGTAGAGGATCGCCATCAGCAGCTGCGGGTCGATCCCGGCCTGCTTGCCGTACTTGACGGCGTCGGCGGCGTAGTCCGCCGGATCGTAGGGCTCGATCACCCCGGTGGCCGGCACGGACGCCGACGCCGAGGCGCTCCCGGACCCGTGCGCCGCGGAGGCCGCCGACCCCGACGGTGCCGCTGCCGCCGTCCCCGAGTCATGGCCGCCGCCGGGCCGGACGATCCAGCCGATCACCACGACCGCCGCCAGCACCAGGAACCAGCCCCACCGCGACCGCTGCTTCTGCCCGCCCGGCATCGTCCACCTCCCGCTGCTCCACTGCGCCGCTGCTCACACCTGTCGCCGGGCGACGACCCGGTACCTGGCAACCTATCTCCTGCCTGGCAGACTCTCGGCCATGAACGACAGAAGGATGATCTGCGTCGTCGGCATCGGCGCGGGCGACCCGGACCACCTCACCCTGCAGGCGGTCAAGGCGCTCAACCGGGCCGAGGTGTTCTTCCTGCTCGACAAGGGCGAGCAGAAGTCCGACCTGACCCGGCTGCGCGAATCCATCCTGGACCAGCACGTCGATCACCCCTACCGCGTGGTGCAGGCCGCCGACCCCGAGCGCGACCGAGGCGCCGCCACCCCCGGCTACACCCCGGCCGTCGACGACTGGCGCAGCCGCCGAGCCGACATCTACGAACACCTCGTCAGGGACGAGCTGCCGGAAGGCGGCTGCGGCGCCTTCCTGGTCTGGGGCGACCCCGCCCTCTACGACAGCACGCTGGCGATCCTGGAGGAGGTGCGCGGGCGCGGCTCGGTCGACTTCGACTACGAGGTGGTCCCGGGCATCAGCAGCGTCTCCGCGCTGGCCGCCCGGCACCGCACCGGTCTGAACCGGGTGGGCCGGCCGTTCCAGGTCACCACCGGACGCAGACTGGCCGAGGCCGGCGGACTGCCGGAGGGCGTGGACGACCTGGTGGTGATGCTGGACGCGCGCCAGTCCTTCGCCGGAATCGATCCGGAGCTGGAGATCTTCTGGGGCGCCTACATCGGCACCCCCGACGAGATCCTGGTCTCCGGGAAACTCGCCGAGGTGGCCGAGCGCATCCTGGCGCTGCGGGCGGAGGCCAGGACCCGCAAGGGCTGGATCATGGACACCTATCTGCTGCGCCGGCCGTGACGACCGGGCGGCGCGACCGGCCGGCCCACGTCCTGATCCTCGGCGGCACCGCCCAGGCCAGACAACTGGCCGAGGAGCTCGCCGACGACCCGTCGCTGACGGTGACCAGCTCGCTCGCGGGCCGGGTGGCCGAGCCGCTGCTGCCCGCCGGACAGGTCAGGACCGGCGGCTTCGGCGGCGCCGACGGCCTGGCCGACTGGCTGCGCGGGCACCGGGTCGCGGCGCTCGTCGACGCCACCCATCCCTTCGCCGCCGCCATCAGCGCCAACGCGGCCGCAGCGGCTGCGGCGACGGCCGTCCCGCTGCTGGCGCTGCGCAGGCCCGGCTGGACCGCCGGTCCGGGCGACCGGTGGCATCCGGTCGACTCGCTGGAGGCAGCGGCGGAGCTGTTGCCGTCACTGGGCGCGGACCGACGGGTGTTCCTCAGCACCGGCCGGGGCGGGCTGGCGGCCTTCGCCGGGCTGCCGCAGCAGTTCCTGCTGCGCTCCGTCGACCCGCCCGGGCCACCGCTGCCGACCGCGGTCGAGGTCCTGCTCGACCGCGGCCCGTTCACCCTGGGCGGCGAGCGCGAGCTGCTCCGCGAGCACCGCATCGACATCCTGGTCACCAGGGACAGCGGCGGCGCGGCCACCGCCCCCAAGCTGACCGCCGCCCGCGAAGCCGGGATCCCGGTGGTCGTGGTGCGCCGCCCGGCCCCGCCCCCCGGTGTCCCGGTGGTCGCCGACACCGCCGCCGCCCGGGTCTGGCTGCGCGGCCGGTAGCGCTGTGGATCCTCTGTGGAATCGCTGAACCCGCATCCCCGCCTGCGCGTACCTCAGGGTGCGGACCCGCTTCGGCGGGCCGGTGGACCGGCTGCGACGCAGAGGGCGCGGCGGCGGTCCCGGCAGAAGAAGATCCGTCATGCTCAAGAAGAACAGCGTTGTCACCGGAATCCTCGCAGCGGGTGCCGTCGCCGCCCTCGCGGCCGGCTGTTCCAGCAGCGGTACCAGCAACGGCTCCTCGTCGCCTGCCGCGACGAGCGGGTCCGCGGCGGCCGGCGGCGCCGCGCTGCACACCGCCTCCTCCCCCGACGGCCAGATCCTGGTCGACGCATCGGGACGGGCGCTCTACCTGTTCGAGGCCGACACCGGCACCACCTCCAACTGCAACGGCCCCTGCGCCGTGGCCTGGCCTCCTGACCACGCCACCGGGAAGCCCACCAGCAGCGGCCTCACCGCCTCCATGGTCGGAACCAGCACCAGGGCCGACAAGTCGACCCAGGCCACCTACAACGGCCATCCGCTGTACTACTTCCAGAAGGACACCAAGGCCGGGGACATCAACGGGCAGGGCCTGACCGCTTTCGGCGGCGCCTGGTACCTGGTCGCCCCCAACGGCACCGCGGTCACCGGCAGCGGGTCCGCACCGAGCACCTCACCCAGCACCTCCGGCGGTGGCGGCGGCTACTGAACGGGCCGTCAAGCCGTCCACAACCGCCGGTCGGCACTGCGGGAGCGGTGGACCCAGCGCGGCGCCAGCAGCAGCCGGCGCCGCGCGGGGCCGCGGCGCCGGGACCGGCGCCGTCCGGACCAACGTAACCGCCGTACGGGGGGATCGCCGGTTCAGCGCCCGCCCGTGGGGGAGGACTCCCTCCATGGCAACCATCGGACTCATCGGCAGCGGCAACATCGGCCAGGCCATCGCCAGGCAGGCGGTCGCCCACGGACACCACGTCGTCCTCAGCAACTCGCGCGGCCCGGAGACCCTGGCCGACCTCGTGTCGGCACTCGGTCCGCTGGCCAGCGCGGCCACGGCCGCGGAGGCGGGCGCGTCGGGCGACCTGGTCGTGGTCACCGTCCCGTTCAAGAACCACACCCGGATCCCGGCCGAGCCGCTGGGCGGCAAGACCGTGATCGACACCAACAACTACTACTTCGAACGGGACGGCCACTTCCCGGACATCGACAGCGGACAGGCCACGGTGAGCGGCATGCTCGCCGCGCACCTGCCCGACTCCAAGGTGGTCAAGGCGTTCAACAACATCGCCGCCCCGGCGATCGCGGAGGACGCCGCCCCGGCCGGCACCCCGGGCCGCCGCGCGCTGCCCATCGCCGGGGACGACGCCGAGGCCAAGAAGACCGTGGCCGCGCTGATCGAGGAGTTCGGCTTCGACGTGGTCGACGTCGGCCCCTTGGTCGAGGGCCGACGCTTCGACCGCGACAAGCCCGCCTACGGCCCGCGCCTCACCGCCGACCAGCTGCGGGAGGCGTTGGCGCAGGGCTGAGGCGCGGCGGAACCGCGGCTGGGCCGAACCTGCCCGGTCAGGGCCTGGAGCCGGTGACCACGGTGGCGTCCAGCTCGTCCGAGCGATCGATCCGGGGCAGCAGACCGCCGTCGGCGAAGACCGCGGCGGTCTGCGCGGCCTGGCGCCCGCTGGTCTCCATCAGCAGCCGGCCGCCGGGCGCCAGCCACCGGGTCGCCCCGGCGGCGACCCTCCGCTGCAGGTCGAGACCGTCCGAGCCGCCGTCCAGGGCGACCCTGGCCTCGTGCACCCTGGCCTCGGCCGGCAGCAGGCCGATGGCCTCGGTGGGCACATAGGGGGCGTTGACGACCAGCAGGTCCACCCGGCCGCGCAGCCGCGGCGGCAGCGGGTCGTAGAGGTCGCCCAGGTGGACCCGGCTGTTGGCGGCGGTGACATTGCGGCGGGCACAGCGCACGGCCACCGGGTCGATGTCGGCGGCGTGCAGCTCGGCGGCGGGGGTTCCGGCGGCGGCCAGGGCGGCGAGCAGGGCGACGCCCACGGCGCCGGTGCCGCAGCACAGGTCGACGACGACCGCGTCCGGCGGGGCCAGCGCGGCGGCCTGCCGCACCAGGAACCCCGTGCGCACCCGGGGGACGAAGACCTGCAGGTCAACAGCTATCCGCAGGCCGCAGAACTCGGCCCAGCCGAGCACATGCTCCAGCGGGAGCCCCTCGGCGCGGCGGCGGACCATGGCGTCCAGCTCGGCCGGGGTGGTCGCGGCGGCGGTCAGCAGCGCCGCCTCGTCCTCGGCGAAGACGCAGCCGGCGGCGCGGAGCCTGGTGACGACGGCGTCGAACGAGGACGGCAGAACGGGAGAGGACATACGGGAAGCCTTTCGGTGTACCGAAGGATGCTCGTCCCGTACCGGCCCAGAAGGCTCTGCGAGGGCCTAGGAGGCTCGGGAGGAGAGCACCCGGACTACTGCGACAGCGGTAATCGGTCTCACCTCCCCGGTCGGCGCCTCACTGGCTGAGCGCCACAGTACCCGATCGCCGCCCGCCGCACCGCCCCCGGCCCCGGGCCGCCTGCGGCGGATCTGGCATATGCACCCAACTTGCTTTGTTTGGCGTACTCTTGGGCCCGGCCAGAACCCACGGGGGCGGGTGGTCCGACGGCCGTTCGGGACCGCCCGGGAGCAGTACACCCCTGGGGCGAAGGAGACCGACCGTGGTACCGCAACGGCACACGAGGGACACCCGCAGTCCGGGCCCGTTCGCCGGGTCCGTCGAGGACGGCGGGTCCGGACGCGCACAGCTGCGCGCCTACGACCGGATCGTCCTGGGCATGGACCCCGGCACCGTCCTGGGCTCGGCCTCGGCACCACTGGCGCCGCCGCGTCCGGCCCCGCGGGCGTCCGGCCTGTTCGGCCTGCTCTGGTGCTGACCCGCTGTGGTGCTGACCCGTTGACGTGCTCTGGAGCGGACCCGTCAGGCGTCCCTGCGCGGGTTGGCCCGCCGGGTCGGCTGGGCGGCGGTGGGGTCCTCCGGCCAGGGGTGGCGCGGGTAGCGGCCGCGCAGGTCGGCCCGGACGGCGCGGTAGCCCTCGCGCCAGAACGAGGCCAGGTCGCCGGTGACGGCGGCCGGACGGCCGGCGGGCGACAGCAGATGCACCGTCAGCGGGACGCGTCCGCCCGCCAGCCGCGGGGTCTCCTGCCAGCCGAACAGCTCCTGCAGCTTGACCGCGAGGACCGGCCGGTCGCCGGAGTAGTCGACCCGGATCCGGGATCCTGAGGGGACCGCGATCCGCTCCGGGGCCAACTCGTCCAGCCGTCCGGCCGCGCCGGAGGCCCAGGGCAGCAGCCGGGCCAGCGCCGAGGCGGTGCCGATCCGCTCCAGGTCCGCGCGGCGCCGGGCCCGGGAGAGCTCGGGGTCCAGCCAGTCGGCGGCCCGGTCGAGCAGCGCCGCGTCGGACACGTCCGGCCAGGGGTCGCCGAGCTCGCGGTGCAGGAACGCCAGCCGCTGCCGCAGTCCGTCGGCCTCCGCCGACCAGCTGAGCATTCGGGCGACGCCCTCGGCGGCCAGCCCGTCCAGCAGCGCCGTCCGCAGCAGGGTCCGGTCCGGGGCCGACAGCGGCTCGGCCGCGAGTTCGACCGCCCCCAGCGACTCCACCCTGCGGGCGGCCACATCGCCGCGCCGCGCCCCCGGCGGCACCGCCCAGCGGACCTCCTCACGCTCCGTCAGCAGTGGGGCACCCGCGCGCCGTGCGGTGGCCCCGTCCAGGGCTGCGGCCAACCGCACCCGGGCGGAGGGCGATCCGGCGGGCCGGTCGGCGACGGCCACCGCGATCCACTCGGCGCCGGACAGTGCGGATCCCGCGGCGGTCTCGGCGGCGGTGCCGGAGGCCATCAGGTAGGAGGCGCGCGCCCCCGGCTCAGGCGCCCCGCCACGCGCCCGCGCGATGCGCTCGGGGAAGGCCAGCGCGATCAGCAGGCCGGCCGCGGCGGCGTCCGCGATATGCGTGCTGCTCCCCGGTCCCGTTTGGTCCGGATCGTCAGCACCGGCATTGCGCCGCAGCCGGCGGACCTCCTCGCGCCACCGGGCGGCATAGGGGTCGCGCCCGTTCCTGACGGTGCGCCAGACGGCGCCCAGGTCGTCGCCGAGGGCACGTGGCGGCTCCTCGGAGAGCAGCGCCACCAGCTCCGCCGCCCGGCGCTCCCCCACCAGCGGCGCGCCGTCCAGGAGTGCCCGGGCCAGCCGGGGGTGCAGCCCGGTGCGGGCGATCCCGGCGCCGCGTCCGGTCGCCCGTCCATCGGCGTCGACCGCGCCCAGCGCGGTCAGCGACTCCCGCGCGGCGGCCATCGCACCGTCCGGCGGTGCGTCGGGCAGGGCGAGCCCGACCGCGCCGGGCGCGCCCCAGCAGGCGGCCTGCAGAGCGAAGGCGGTGAGGTCGGCCAGCAGGATCTCGGGCGTCGGCAGTGCCCTGGCCCGGGCGTCCTCGACCTCGGCCCAGCAGCGGTAGACCGCACCGGGGGCCTCGCGCCCGGCGCGACCGGCCCGCTGCCGCCCGGTCGCCAGCGAGGCCCGCACCGTGACCAGACTGGACAGCCCCCGCGCGTGGTCGGTGCGCGGCTCCCGGGCCAGCCCGCAGTCGACCACGCTGCGCACCCCGGGGACGGTGAGAGACGACTCGGCCACCGAGGTGGACAGCACGACCCGGCGCCGGTCACCGGTCGGGCCGAGCACCGCGTCCTGCACGGCCCGGTCGGCCCGGCCGTGCAGCTGCAGCACCTCGGCGCCGTCCGCCCCGGCCAGCAGGCCGGCCACCCGGGCGATCTCACCCGCCCCCGGCAGGAAGCACAGCACGTCCCCGTCCCGCTCCCGCAGCGCCCTGAGCACGGTCGCGGCGACATGTTCCAGCAGGGCCGGATCGGTCCGCAGGCCCTGCGGCGGCCGGACCGGACGGGGCGGCGGGGCCCAGACAACCTCCACCGGGTGCTGGATCCCCTCGGCCGTGACCACCGGCGCCGGGGCGCCGTCGCCGAGCAGTCCGGCCCAGGCGGCGGTGTCCGAGGTCGCCGAGGCGCAGACCAGTCGCAGCTCCGGGCGGAGCGCGGCGCGCACGTCCAGCAGGAACGCCAGCGCCGTGTCCGCGTCCAGATGGCGTTCATGGCACTCGTCCAGCAGCACGACGTCCACCCCGTCCAGCTCCTGGTCCCGCTGCAGCCGCTGGAGCAGCACCCCGGTGGTGACCACCTCCACCACGGCGCTCGGACCGACCCGGCGCTCCCCGCGCACGGTGAAGCCGACGTCCTCCCCCACCGGCGTCCCCAGCAGCCAGGCCATCCGCCGCGCCGCCGCCCGCACCGCCAGCCGCCGCGGCTCGGCGACCAGCACCCGCCGCCGGGTCTCGGACCCGCCGCCGAGCAGCCCGGCCAGCGCCAGCGGCACCAGCGTGGTCTTCCCGGTCCCGGGCGGCGCCTCCAGCACGGCGGCACCGCGCTCCGCGAGCGCGCGCCGCAGCCCGGGCAGGGCGGAGCGGACGGGGAGGTCGAGCCAGGCGGGGTTCATTGGGGCAGTCTCGCACTCCACCGTGCTCACCCCGGTGTGGAGAATGGCCTGATGACCGACTTCCTTGTGATCGGCGAGAGCGTCGCCGACATCGTCCGCACGCCCGGGCGGGACGATGTGCCGCATCCCGGCGGCAGCCCCGCCAATGTCGCCTACGGCCTGGCCAGGCTCGGCCACGACGCCTCACTGCTGACCCAGCTCGGCGCCGACCGGATGGGCGAGCTGATCGCCGCGCACCTGCGCTCGGCAGGGGTGCGGCTGCTCTCGGACGGTCAGCAGCACGTGCGGACGCCGACGGCGGTGGTCACCCTGGACGGCGGCGGCCATGCCGAGTACGCCTTCGACATCGACTGGACGCTGCGCCCCACGCAGCCGCCGTCCACCCCCCGCCACGTCCACCTGGGCTCCATCGCGGCCGTCAAGCAACCGGGTGCGGAGACCACCGCCGCACTCGCCGAATCGCTGCGCGGGCGGGCGACAGTCAGCTACGACCCCAACGTCCGGATCGAGTTGATGGGCGCTCACGGGGAGGCGGTGCGGCGGGTCGAGCGGTGCGTGGCGCTGAGCGACCTGGTCAAGGCCAGCGACGAGGACCTGGCCTGGCTCTACCCGGGGCTCCCGGTTCCGGAGGTCGCCGACCGCTGGCTCGCCCTCGGCCCCGCGCTGGTGCTGGTCACCAGGGGTGGTGACGGCGCCTCGGCCTTCGTCCTCAGTGACGGGGCAGCCAAGGAGGTGGCCTCCCCCGCCGTCCCCACCACGGTGGTCGACACCGTCGGCGCCGGCGACTCCTTCATGTCCGCGACCCTGGACGCCCTCGCCGCCCTGGACCTGCTCGGCGCCCCGGCCCGTCCCGGCCTCGCCGCCCTGACGGCCCCCGCCCTGGACCGCGTCCTCACCCACGCCGGCCGGGCGGCCGCCGTCACCGTCTCCCGCGCCGGCGCCAACCCGCCCGACCGGCAGGAGCTGCAGGATCCAACTCTCTGAACCGGCCGTCAGCCCGGGAGCCCCGCTGCCGCCACCCGCAACGCCCGCTCCAGTACGGCGTGCAGCCCGGCCGCACTCCCGTCGGCGCTGTTCCACGCCCACTCCTCCACCGCGACCCGCAGCGCGGTGTTGATCATTGCGGCCTGCACCCGCGGCTCCAGGTCGCCCGCGCCGCGGCCGGTGCCTTCGGCCACGGCCTCGGCGAAGACCGGTTCGGCCTGCTGGTGGACCTGCAGCCAGACGGCGCGCAGCCCGTCCTCGTCCCTGGTGAGCCGGATCAGTCCGCGCAGCGCCTCCGCCTGCTCGGGCGTGACGGTGAGCAGCCTCCCCGCGCCCGCACCCACGGTGAACAGCGGGGTGCCCGGGCGCCATTCGCGCAGCCGTTCCGCCAACACGCCGACCCCGGAGGCCAGCAGCGGCTCCACGCACTGCTCCTTGCTGGCGAAGTAGCGCCACAGCGTGCGCTGGGAGATGCCGACGGCCTGGGCGATCTCCTCTGCCGAGGTGGCGGCCACGCCCTTGGCCGCGAACAGCCGCACGGCCTCCTGGGCGATCTCCAGCCGGGTGGCGGCCTTGCGCCGCTCGGTCAGCGGCGGCCGTCCCATTCGCGCCGACGCCTGCTGCCCCGTCCCCTGTTCCATTCCCCCAGGCTAGCGCTTTTCGTCACTCACTGACTTTCTGGCACTTCCTGCCACAAAGTTGTAGCGTCGGACCCAGCACGCCAGCGCATGGGCAAGGAAGCAGCACGTAAGCAGGGAGCACGTCATGAGCAGCAGCACCGGCCTCACCGGCAAGAGCGTCGTCGTCACCGGCGCAGGCTCGGGCATCGGCCGCGCCACCGCCCTGAAGTTCGCCGCCGAGGGCGCGAAGGTCCTGATCGCCGACCTCAACGCCGAGGGCGCCAAGGCCGTCGTCGAGGAGATCGAGGCCGCCGGTGGCACCGCCCTCGCGGTCGTCGGCGACCTGAGCGAGCAGAGCGTGGTGGACGAGGTCGTAGCCACCGCTGTGGCCTCCTTCGGCGGCCTGGACGTCCTGGTCAACAACGCGGGCATCATGGACCGGATGTCCGCCCTCGGCGAGACCGGCGACGCCGAGTGGGAGCGGGTGATCCGGATCAACCTGACCGCGCCGTTCCTGCTCACCCGCGCCGCCCTGCCGCACATGCTCGCGGCGGGCAAGGGCACCATCGTCTCCACCGCGTCCGAGGCCTCCCTGCGCGGGAGCGCGGCCGGCGCCGCCTACACCGCGTCCAAGCACGCGGTGGCCGGGCTCACCAAGTCCCTCGCGGTGATGTACCGGGACAAGGGCATCCGCGCCAACGCCATCGCACCCGGCGGCACCGTCACCAACATCCAGGTCCAGCCGGACGCGGGTGCCCAGGGCCCCGCCGTCCTCGGCTCCTACATGGGCAACGTCGGCCGCACCGCGGACGCCGCCGAGCAGGCCGCCGCGATCCTCTTCCTCGCCTCGGACGCCGCCAGCAACATCAACGGCGTCATCCTCCCGGTCGACAACGGCTGGTCGGCGGTCTGATCCCGCTTCCGCCGGGCCTCAGCCCCGGACCACCGCCGCCTCGGCCCTGGCCTTGGGCGCTCCCTTCACCACCAGCTCGTCCAACAACGTCCGGGTGGCCTCCGCCACCGCCTCGACGGCGGCGTCGAACGCGTCCTTGTTGTGCGCGGCCGGCGCCCGGAACCCCGACACCTTCCGCACGTACTGCAGGGCCGCGGCCCTGATGTCCTCGTCCTCCACCTCGGGCATGACCGGCGGGCGGAGCGTCTTGATGCTTCGGCACATGCCTCCAGTGTGCGCGCTCGGGGCGCACCGGACACCGGACCGCATCCGAGCGCAGCGATCAGGGGCGGGTGGCCGTGGGGGTTCCCTTCTTCCGGGGGGCGGCCCACCCTGGCGGGATGCGACTGGACGGGCGGGCGGCGATCGTCACCGGGGGCTCTCGGGGTATCGGATTTGCTGTCGCCGAAGGATTGTCGGCGGCCGGGGCGGATGTGCTGGTGACCGCGCGGGACAGCGCCGGTGTCGAGGCGGCCGTCAAGAGGCTGCGGGCGGTCACGGGTGAGCGGCGCGGCAGGGTCGACGGCGGCACCGGCTCGGCGGGGGACCCCTCTGCCGTAGCTGAGTGGGTAGGCAGCTGCGTGCGGCTGTTCGGCTCCGTGGACTTCGTCGTCAACAACGCCGGGGCCAACCAGCCGTTGGCTCCGGCCGTCGACGGGGATCCGGCGGTGTGGTTGGAGACCTTCGCCGTCAATGTGCACGGGCCGCTCGCGCTGGTGCGTGCCGCGTGGACGGCGTGGATGCGGGAGCACGGCGGCGCGGTGGTGAATGTGGTGACCGAGGGCGTTCACGGGGCGGGACCGGGGTTGGCCGCGTACGAGACCAGCAAGGCGGCGCTGCTGCAGCTGACCCGTCATCTCGCCGCCGAGTTGGCCCCCGGCGTACGGGTCAACTCGGTCTCCCCGGGGCTGGTGCGAACGGAACTGGCCCGGCACTACTGGGAGTCGGCGCAACAGCGGCTGGCCTCCGCCACTCCGATGCAGCGACTCGGCGAGCCGGAGGACATCGCTGCGGCCGTGGTCTGGCTCCTGTCCCCTGCGGCCGGGTGGGTCACCGGAAGCGACCTGTTGGTCGACGGGGGGCGCCGGGTGGCACCGCGGTGACGGTCGCTGATGAGGGATCTTGACTGCGGCGTCTGCGTGGCTGACCGCGCAGTTCCCCGCGCCCCTGGATGGTGCAACTGAACCGCTGCGAGCAAGTTGCACCATCCAGGGGCGCGGGAACTGCGCGACAAGCCGTGCACAAGCCGCGGTCGAACCGCTGCTGTCAGAAGCCCCCGCTCACGCGGTGGTACGGGCCAGCCATGCCGTCATGGCACGGGTGCGCTCTTCGATGTAGTCCTCGTCCCGGTCGTTGAGGATCGCGAAGGCGATCTGTTGCAGGCCTGCGGTGAGGTAGTGGGCGTGGGCGCGGCGGAAGGTGTCGGCGTCGACCACCGCGGCGACCTTGTCCCAGCCGTGCCAGGCCAGGGCCGCTGCGTCGACGGCCGGGTCGTACTCCTGGGCCAGGTCCCAGTCCAGGACGCCGAGCAGCCGTCCGTCGGCGTCCCAGCGCATGTTGTCACCGGCGAGGTCCCCGTGGACCAGCGAGTGCGGCACCGGCGGCAGGTTCAGCACGGTCTGCACTCGCCGTCGGCCCTCGGCCTGCCACTCGGCCGGGAGCCGGGGCACGGCCTGGTGCAGCATCACCTCGGCCCAGCGGTCACCGCCCGCGTACTCGAGCGGTCGGGCGAGGAGATGGGCGATCGGCGCGGTGTCGACCGAGCGGAGCGCCTCCAGCAGCGCCCTGAGCTCCTTGGCGTCGCCGCCCTCGCCCTTGGGGCTGGGGCTGCCGTCCAGCCAGGAGAGCGACACGGCGGTGCAGCCGCCCGCCGTCACCACCTCGGACAGCGGCGTGGGCACCGTGAAGGGCAGGTCCAGCCCGCCCAGTCGGCGCAGTAGTTCGGTCCGGCGCGGCAGCAGGGCGGCGGCCGCCTGGGTCCTGGCGATCCGCACCACCGCGCTGCCCGGCAGCAGCACCACGGTGTGCGAGCCGCCCTGCGCGAAGCTCGCGTCCCGCAGGTCGGTGCCGGGCAGTACGGCGGCGGCGACAGCGAGCAGCTCTTCGGGCGTCCGGTCGTCCATGCGCGCCACCCTACTGAGAGCGCTCGCCCGGCTCGGTCCGTCAGGGGACCCGCTCGGGTAGCCTGACGGACCCGTCCCGGGCTGGAGGAGGCGTCGATGCGTGCCGGTCGACTGATGTCGCTCGTGCTGCTGCTGCAGAACCGGGGGCGGATGACAGCCGACGAGCTGGCCGAGGAGCTCGGCGTCTCGGCGCGCACCATCTACCGGGACATCGAGTCGCTGAGCGGCGCGGGGATCCCGGTCTACGGGGACGCCGGACACAGCGGGGGCTACCGGCTGCTCGACGGGTACCGCACCCGGCTGACCGGGCTGCACGCCGACGAGGCGGAGTCGCTGTTCCTGGCCGGGCTGCCGGGTGCGGCGGCCGACCTGGGGCTGGGCGAGGTGCTTGCCGCCGCGCAGCTGAAGCTGACCGCCGCGCTGCCGGCGCCGCTGCGGGACCGGTCCGGGCGGATCCGCGAGCGCTTCCACCTCGACGCCCTCGGCTGGTACCGGGAGCAGGACTCGCCGCCCGGTCTCGCGGTGCTCGCCGACGCCGTGTGGAACCAGCACCGGATCCGGGTGCGCTACCACCGCTGGGCCGCGCCGCAGGAGGTCGAGCGCGAACTCGACCCCTACGGGCTGGTTCTCAAGGCCGGCGTCTGGTACCTGGTCGCGGCGGTGGCTCCGGCGGTGGCTCCGGCGGTGGCCGGAGGCACCGATCACGCGCCGGTACGGACCTACCGGGTGTCGCAGATCCTGAGCCTGGACGTGATCGCGGAGACCACCTTCGAGCGTCCCTCCGGATTCGACCTCGCGGTCTTCTGGCGGGACTATCTGGAGGCCTATGACGCCCGCAGGCTGCGGCTTCAGGCCTCGGTGCGGATCGGCCCGGCGATGCTGGCCTCGCTCCCCGACCGGCTCGACGCAGCCCTGGTACGCGCGGTCCAGGCCTCGGCCGGGCCGCCGGATGCCGAAGGCTGGGTCACCGCGACGGTTCCGCTGGAGTCGGTGGAGCTGGCGGTGCCGACGCTGCTGTCGCTCGGGGCCGACATCGAGGTGCTGGCCCCCGAAGAGCTGCGCTGTGCGGTCGCCGAGGCGGCGGCAGCCACTCTCGCCCGATACCGGCCGGGCGACGCTGCCCGGGCCGAGGACGGTCTCAGCAACACCGCCGAGGCCAGGGTCGCCAGCAGCGCCAGTGCGGCCAGCAGGGCGAAGCCGTAGCGGGTGTCGCTGTGGTCGGTCACCGTCGCGACCAGCAGCATCACGGCGACCGTGGCCGCCAGCCCGCCGCCGTTCGCCAGGCCGAAGGCCCTGCCCACCGAGGCCTCGTCCGCCGAGGCCATCAGCATGGTCCGGGAGGCGATCCGGGCCTGTCCGAAGACGAAGGCGCCGAGCGGCACTCCGATCAGATAGCCGGCGATCCCGAACTGGCTCTGCAGCACCAGTCCGACATTGCAGAGCAGGAAGCCGACCACGGCGATGCGCAGGTCCGGGTACCGCTTGCTGACGATCCGGTAGACCCCGGTGGCAGCCAGGAAGCCGAGGCTGCCGAGGGCGTCCACGGCACCGAACGTCCCCGCACCCAGGTGGAGTTCACCGATGACCGCCGTCGGCAGCAGGGCGTTGAACACGGTGACGACCACGCTCCCCTGCGCATAGAGCAGGATGAAGCGGCGGACCCGGAGCGGCTGTGCCGGAACGGCGGAGGCCGGACAAGCAGTTGCCTCCACGACAACCGCCGACGCTCCGTACTTGCGCCCCACCGACGCGACGCACAGGGCGGAGACCACGAAGGTGCCGGCGTTGAAGACCAGCAGCGGCACCGCCCCGAAGGCCTGCACGGCCAGCCCGCCCACCGTCGCCGACAGCAGCATGCCCGCCTGCGTCCCGGTCTCGTAGCGGGCGTTGAAGCGCCGCAGCCGGTCCGGTGCCACCCGCTCCTTGATCAGCGCCGAACTGGCCGGGAAGAACAGGGAACTGACGACGGCGAGGGCCAGATTGGCGGTGTAGATCCCAGGTCCGGGATCGCCCCCGCAGGCCAGCCAGAGCGGCAGCCCCAGGGCCAGCACCGCGCTGGCGGCATCGCAGCCGATCCACAGCTTCCGCCGGTCGAAGCGGTCGGCGATCCGACCGCACAGCGGTGACAGCAGGGCCTGCGGGCCGGCGACGGCGATGAAGAGCCAGCCGACGGCCATCATGGTCCGCTGCTCCCTGATCATCAGCAGTGCGCCCGCGATCAGCTGGACGTTGTCGCCGAGGGCGGTGGCGAAGGCGGCGGGTACGAGCAGGCGCTCGGCTCTGCGCCGCTGGTGGTGGCTGGAGTCCATGGCACCAGTCTCGGAACATCCACTGACACCTTCTGTCAGTGAATCCGCCTGTCAGTGGATCCGACCGAGTGCGCACCCCGAGTGATCGTCCGGATTGACCCGGGTGGAAGTACTCAGGACCCGAGAGTGCGGCCCCCGCCACAATGGCCCCATGCTCAGCGACTTCGCCCGACGTGTCCTGCCCCTGCTCGGACACCTGCAGGTCACCGGTGACGTCCCGGACGGTCCCGGGCCCGGCAGCATCGTGGCCGCCAACCACAGTTCACTGATCGATCCCGGCGTCGTGCTGGCGGCGCTGGCCCGGCGCGGGGTGCACGACCCGGTGGTGCTGGCGGCGGCCGGGCTGTGGCGGATACCGCTGCTGGGCGGGCGGTTGCGCGCCGAGGGCCACATCCCGGTGCACCGCGGCGACCGTCGGGCATCGGACGCGCTGGACCTGGCCGCCGAGGCCCTGGCCGAGGGACGGGTGGTGGTCGTCTACCCCGAGGGACGGCTGCCGCGCCGCCTCGACTCCGGCGACCGCGACCCCGAGCCCTTCCGCACCGGACTGGCCCGGCTGGCGCTGGCGACCGGGGCGCCGGTGGTGCCGCTCGGCCAGACCGGCGCCCGCCGGATCACCTCCGGCAGCCGCGCCAAGCAGCTGGCCGGGCTGGCCACTTCGCCGCTGCGCCGACCCGATCTGCACGTCCACCTCGGCGCCCCGATCCACCTCACCGGCACCCCGGCCGAGGCAACGGCCCAGGCCCACGCGGCCGTTGCCAGGGCGCGGTCGACTGCGGCCGGTGCTGCGGAGCCGACGGTCAGCGAGGATGCGGTAGAACTGCCGGAGCGTGCGCCAGCACCGCGGTGATCTCGGCGTCCTCGATCAGCGGCTTGCCGGACGGCAGCGACCAGCGGATCCGCTGGGCCAGTTCGCCGCGTTCGGGCTCCGGGGGGAGCGACTGGGCGGAGAAGGTCGAGAACACCCCGCCGATGAGTTGATCCACCGTCAACTCGTCGGTGCGGCGCACCGTGATCTCATGGACGTCGACATAGCCCGCCGCCGCCAGGGCCCGGGCGTAGCGGGACCGGTCCTGCGGCGAGCTGCCGCCGATCGGGCCGGGCCGGGTGCCGAAGTGCGCCTCCAGGCAGTCCCGCAGGGCGTTCGACCAGTCGGAGTTCTGCAGCCACAGCGGGGAGCTGTCGGCCACGACTGCGACTCCCCCGCCGGGGCGCAGCAGCGGGAGCAGCCGGGGGAACAGCAGCTCGTGCTGCATCCAGTGCAGCGCCTGCCCGACCAGGACCGACGCCAGCGCACCGGCCCCGATCTGCGCGCCGATCTCCGGGACGTCGGCGTCGGACCCCAGCACCCACACCGTGTTCCCGGCCCCGGCCCGGGCGGCCGCCTCCCCGGCGAACCGCAGCATGTCGGGCTCGGGGTCGATCCCGACCACGGCCCGCACCCTCGCCGCGGTCGGCACCGCCAACTGGCCGGTTCCGCAGCCCAGATCGAGTACGGCATCTTCCTTTGTCCATGCGAACTCCGCCTGCAGCGCGTCGAAGAGTTCGGAGGGATACCCGCGCCGGTACTTGGCGTAGTACTCGGCCACCTCACCGCTGAATCCTGTACCCATGCCCCAACTCTGCCCGATCAGCGGGGTGCTGCGCGCTAGGCGGAGGTGACGAGGTTGTTCTCGTAGGCGAAGACGACGGCCTGGACCCGGTCGCGCAGGCCCAGCTTCATGAGGATGCGGCTGACGTGGGTCTTCACCGTGGTTTCGGCCAGGTTGAGGGCCGCCGCGATCTCGGCGTTGGAGAGCCCGCGGGCGACCTGGACCAGGACGCTGTGCTCGCGCGGGGTGAGCGTCAGCAGCGCGGCCGCGGCCTCGCCGCCCTCGACCGGGAGCCGGGAGGCGAAGGTGTCCAGCAGCCGTCGGGTGATCCTGGGCGCCACCACGGCCTCGCCGGCGGCGACCACCCGGATCGCCTCCAGCAGCTCCTCCGGGCGGGCGTTCTTCAGCAGGAAGCCGGAGGCCCCGGCCCGCAGCCCGGCGAAGGCGTACTCGTCCAGGTCGAAAGTGGTGAGGATGAGCACCCTGGTGCCCGGGCACTGGGCGACGATCCGGCGGGTGGCCTCGATCCCGTCCATGCCGGGCATCCGGACGTCCATCAGCACGACCTCGGGCTTGTCCCGCAGGGCGATCCGGACGGCCTCCGCGCCGTCCGCGGCCTCCCCGGCGACGGCCAGGTCCGGCTGGGACTCCAGGACGAGGGAGAAGGCGACGCGCAGCAGCGGCTGGTCGTCGACGAGCAGCACCCGGATGGTCACGCAGGCTCCAGTTCGGCGGTGTCGGGCTGGGGAGCGGGTTCCGGGGCAGCAGCCTCCGGGGCCGGTTCGGCCAGGTCGAAGGTGGCGCTGACGCGCCAGCCACGGCCGCCCGGGCCGGGGCCGGCCGTCAGGCCGCCGCCGAACGCGGCCGCGCGCTCGCGCATGCCGATCAGGCCGTGGCCCTGGCTCTGGCCGTGACTCCCACTGTCGGACGGAGCGGTGCCGTGGCCGTCGTCGGTGACCTCCAGCGTCATCGCGGCGCCGTCGACCCGGACCGTCACCCGGGCCCCGGAAACCCCGACGGCGTGCTTGAGGGTGTTGGTCAGCGATTCCTGTACCAGTCGGTACACCGTCAGCTGGGCTCCGGGGGAGACCGACTCCATCGCTCCCGACACCGAGAGCCCGGTCGGCAGTCCGGCCGCCCGGACCTGCCGCACCAGCGCCTCCAGCTGCCCGATCCCGGGCTGCGGATGCCGCAGCGCCTCGGGTTCGTCCGCGCGCAGCACACCCAGGAAGCGGCGCATGTCGGTGAGCGCCTGGCGGCCGGTCTCGGCGGACTGGCGCATGGCCGCGGTGGCCCGGTCGGGGCTGTGCGGGTTGGCGTAGACCGCGCCGTCGGCGAGGGCGACCATCACCGAGAGGTTGTGGGTGACGATGTCGTGCATCTCACGTGCGATCCGTGAGCGCTCCTCGGCCACCGCGAGCGCCGCCTGCTGGTCCCGTTGCCGCTCCAGGTCCAGCGCCCGCTGCTCCAGGTTGGCCAGCCTGCCGCGACGGGCCCTGACGTTGAAGCCGAGCACCAGGGCGGCGGTGACCGTGCCGGAGAAGAGCAGGAAGACCTTGACGATGTCGAAGGCCGCGTCGGTCGGGCTGATCACCGGACCGTTCTCGAAGCGCCGGTTGGCCAGGTCCGGCCAGCTGAGGGCGGCGAGCAGGGCGCCGAGCTCGCACACCGCGTAGGCGAGCCACGTCTGCGCGCGTCGGCAGTGCACCGCCACCGTGTGCAGGGCCAGCAGCACGGCCAGATCGCTGGGCAGGCCGCCCTGCACCGTGAGCCACTGGACGAAGGCCGAGCCGGCGACCACGCAGAACACCGGGAACGGCGCGATCCGGCGCAGGGCGAGCGGCACCGTCAGACCCACGGTCAGCACCAGCAGGATCGCCGAGTGACTCGCGAAGGCGCGTCCCAGCGAGAGGAACATCAGCAGCAGGGCGACCACGGCGTCGACGGCAACCGCATAGCGGCCGCGACCCGCGCTCGTGGCGAGCCCCCGCAGCGAGGTGAGGTCGAAACGCTTCCCGGTCATGGGCACCAGTCTCACACTCCTCGCCGCGGGGGCAGTCACACCGACGTGTTCAGGCGTCCCGGCGGCGCAGCACCGCGGCGCCGCCGATCAGGGCCGCGGCCACATAGATGCACAGCACACCGAAGCCGACCCAGGGGCTCAGCTGGCCGGGATCGCCGTGCAGGGTGAACAGCGCGCCCCCCGCGTTGCCGGGCAGGTACGGCGAGATGTTGCTCTGCCAGCTGGACGGCAGCGACTCCACCAGCAGCGGCAGCACCAGCAGCAGGCCGAACAGCGAGGCGATGCCGGCGGCGGTGTTGCGCAGCAGCGCGCCCAGGCCCACCGCGATCAGCCCGATGGCGGTGAGGTAGAGGCCCAGGCCGAAGACCGCGCGCGGCACCCCGGGGTCGCCGAAGGAGGCGCCGATGTGCTTGCTGCTGAAGATCGCCTGCCCGATGAAGAACGCGGCCAGCGCGGAGAGCGTGCCGACCACCCAGGTGGCCACGCCGAAGACGATCGCCTTGGCCCACAGCACCGGCAGCCGTCGGGGCACGGCGGAGACGGTGGCGCGGATCATGCCGGTCGAGTACTCACCGGTGAACATCAGCACGCCGAGCACGCCGATCGCCATCTGCGCCAGGTAGTAGCCGCGCAGGCTGTGGTCGGTCGGGTTGAAGGACGCGCGCTCCTCGGCGTGCAGCTGGCTGAAGTGGTCCAGCATGGCCCAGCACAGCAGCGCGCCGAAGCCCACCGTCAGCACGATGCCGGCGGCCAGGGTCCAGTACGTCGACCGCAGCGAGCGGAACTTGATCCATTCCGACTTCAGCACCCGGCCCAGGCTGACCTTGGTCTCGCTCTCCGGCGGCAGGGTGGTGGGGATGCGGGCTGCTTCCAGAACGGCGCTCATGCTGCGGTCTCCTTGACGCGCTGGTCGGCGGTCCGCGCTGCGGTGCCGGTCTGATACTCGACGGCGTCCTTGGTGAGTTCCATGAACGCCTCCTCCAGCGAGGCCTGGTGCGGCGTCAACTCGAAGAGGACCAACTGGTTCCGGGCCGCGAGGTGGCCGATCTGCTCGCTGTCGGCGCCGGTGACGTCCAGGACGTCCGCGCGCTCCTCGTCCGGGGTGGCCAGCACGCCGGGCAGGTCGCGCAGCAGTTCGCCCAGGCGCACCGAGTCGGGGGTGCGGACCCGTACGGCCTGGCCGACCGAGGCGCGCGAGGTGAACTCGGCGACCGAGGTGTCGGCGATCAGCCGGCCCCGGCCGACCACGATCAGGTGCTCGGCGGTCAGGGCCATCTCGCTCATCAGGTGCGAGGAGACCAGCACCGTGCGGCCCTCGGCGGCCAGCGACTTCATCAGGTTGCGGATCCAGAGGATGCCCTCCGGGTCCAGGCCGTTGACCGGCTCGTCCAGGATCACCGTGGCCGGGTCGCCGAGCAGGGCGGAGGCGATGCCCAGGCGCTGGCCCATGCCGAGCGAGAAGGCGCCGGCGCGCTTGCGGGCCACCTCGTGCAACCCGACCAGGTCCACCACCTCGTCGACCCGGCGCATCGGCAGACCGTGCGTCGCGGCCAGTGCGGCCAGGTGGTTCCAGGCGCTGCGGCCGGTGTGGACGGCGCGGGCCTCCAGCATCGCGCCGACCTCGCGCAGCGGCGCGGGGTGGTCGGCGTAGCGGCGGCCGTTCACGGTGGCGTGGCCCTCGGTGGGCGCGTCCAGACCGAGCAGCATCCTCATGGTGGTCGACTTGCCGGCGCCGTTGGGGCCGAGGAAGCCGGTGACGATGCCGGGGCGGACGGTGAAGCTCAGGTCCTCCACCGCGGTCTTGGGGCCATAGCGTTTGGTCAGGCCGACAGCTTCGATCATGACGTGGGTTCCTCGACGGACTTCAGCGGGCGTATACGCGGACGCCCTCACGCTAGTTTCCGGCCACACCCCGGCACGAGCCGCCAGCGATGTACCGAACGGGCCGTGGTGGTGGTCCGAGAGATGCACCCCTTCTCCTCCTCAGGGAGGAGACGATCACGCTCCGGCGGGCCCTGTCCGCAGAGCGTCGACCAGCAGGTCGAGCAGTCGTCCGGTCTGCTCCCGGCTGTCGCTGCCCGCCGTGGACAGGAACACTCCGAGCAGCATGGCGGTGACGTCGTCGGGGTCGACGTCAGGGCGCAGCGAGCCCGCCTCCGCCCCGGCGCCGAGGATCGCCGCGATCGCGCCGGTGACCCGCTCCCGGGTGGACGGCGTCGCGATGCGACCGGCGGCCCAGCCGGCCCGGAGCGTGTCGACCATCCCGCGCTTCACCGCGGCGAACTGCCCGTAGCGGTCCATCCAGGCCCGCAGCGCGCGGTCGGGCGGCAGTTCTTCGAGCAGGGCGCGCGAACTGAGGGCGATGGCGTCGAGTTCGGCGGCGTAGACCGCCTCGACCAGCGCCTCCCTGGTCGGGAAGTGGCGGTAGAGCGTGCCGATGCCGACGCCGGCCTCGCGGGCGATGTCCTCCAGCGGAACGCTGTCGTCGGCTGCGGCGAAGGCGGCCCGGGCGACGGCGACGAGCTTCTCGCGGTTGCGCCGCGCGTCCGCGCGCAGCGGGCGAGGGGGGGTCGTCGGTTCGGTCGGGGACGGGTCCGTGCCAGACAAAGCGGAGGGACCTCCGTTAGTGCTACGGTCGATGGAGCGGAGGAACCTCCGCTTCCGTCATCATCCCATAGGACGGGGAGTCCGACATGCCCGCGAACACGCCCGCGAACATGCCCGTGAACACGCCAGCGAACACCGATTCCGCCGCCACGGCCCCCGGCGTTCCGCACCCCGGCGGCCCCGGCCCCCTGGCCGGCCGCACCGTCTCCCGGATCGGCTACGGCGCCATGCAGCTGGAACGGCTGCACGGCGACCGCGCCGCGGCCGTGGCGCTGCTGCGCCGGGCCGTGGAACTCGGCGTCGACCATGTCGACACCGCCCAGTTCTACGGCGACGGCTTCGTCAACGGCCTCATCCGGGAGGCCTTTCATCCCGAGGACGGCGTGGTGGTCGTCTCCAAGGTCGGTGCCGACCCGGACCCGGGCGGCCGGATCCCGATCCGGCTCGCTCAGCGTCCCGAGCAGCTCCGGGCAAGCGTGGAGGCCAACCTGCGCAGCCTCGGCCTCGACCGGATCCCGGTGGTGAACCTGCGCCGCGCGGACATCGGCCCCGGGCTCCGCGCCGAGGGCGACCAGTTGGTCGACCTCGACGACCAGCTCGCGGTGCTGACGGCGATGCGCGACGAGGGCAGCATCGGCGCGATCGGGCTGAGCAGCGTGACCCCGGACGCATTGCGCCGGGCCCTCCCGGTCGGCGTCGCCTGTGTGCAGAACGCCTACAGCCTGGTGTCGCGCGACGACGAGGACCTGCTCTCACTCTGCACCTCCGAGGGCATCGCCTGGGTGCCGTACTTCCCGCTCGGGGGCGCCTTCCCCGGCCTGCCGAAGGTGACGGACGAGCCCGCGGTCCAGGCCGCGGCGAAGTCCCTCGACCGCACCCCGTCGCAGATCGGCCTGGCCTGGCTGCTGCGGCACGCCCCCAACACCCTGCTCATCCCGGGCACCGCGGACGCCGGGCACCTCGAAGCCAATGTCGCCGCGGGCGCCGTCACCTTCGACGACACGACTCTCGCCGCACTCGACTCCGTCCCGTCCCGCCCGTTCGAGCTGACCTTCGACTGAGCGGGGTTCTCCACCGGCGGTCGCGGCCCAGCGCAAGGGCCGAGCGGGGGGCGTGCGGAAGCACGGGCGGCGGAAGGAGCGCCGGGCGTGCTTCGGTCGGGACGGGGAGCGGGGCGGTTGCGGGGAGCGACCGGGCCGGGCGGTGGCTGGGGTGCGGGGTGCCGGTGGCCGGCGGTGGTGCGGATGAGGGCATACGGTGCGTCACTTCGCACGGCCGTCAAGGGTTTTGACGCAGTGTGATGCATCGGATCCGCAGCGTAGCGAACCCCCCGCTCGGGTATGGACGGCGGCATATGCGGGACCCCTTCCGCAATGCACCGCACACACCGCACGCACCCCATCGGTCCGGCCGGAGGCCAGCATGTCCCAACCCCTGCACGAGCGGCGGCTACGCATTCTCGTCCACGCCAGCGCCTTCAACAGTCTCACCCAGCGGATCACCCTGGAACTGGCCGCACTCGGCCACGACATCGCCGTGGCCCTGGCCGTCGACAGCGGCGCCGAACTGCGGGCGGCCGTCCGCAGACACGACCCCGAACTCATCGTCTGCCCCATGCTGACCAGCGTCGTACCCGAGGACGTCTGGTCCACCCGGACATGCCTGATCGTGCACCCCGGACCACCCGGGGACCGCGGCCCCTCGTCACTGGACTGGGCTCTGGGCGCGGGTCTGCGCCAGTGGGGCGTCACCGTGCTGCAGGCGGTCGCCGAGATGGACGCCGGGGACATCTGGGCCGCCGAGGCGTTCGAGATACCCCAACTCTCCGGCGGCATCAGCAAGAGCGACGTCTACCGCAACGAGCTCTCCGACGCCGCCTCCCGGGCCGTGGAGCGGGCCGTACGGCGCTTCGCCCGCGGCGGGTTCCGGCCCAGGCCGGCCCCGCACGGGGTGGCCCGGCCCTACTACCGGCAGGAGAACCGCCGCATCGACTGGCGCAGCGACACCACCGCGAGCGTGTCACGCGCCCTTCGCATCGCCGACTCCAGCCCCGGCGTCCTGGACGAGATCGACGGACGCGGCTACTTCCTCTTCGGCGGCCAGCCCGAGGAGGGGCCGCTGCTGCCCGGCCGCACCCGGCCCGGGGCGTTCCTGGCGACCCGGGGCGGCGCGGTCTGCCGGGCCACCGTCGACGGCGCGGTCTGGCTGAGCTCGGCGCGGCCGCGGCGGCTGCCCGGAGGGCCGCCGACCGCGAAGGTACCGGCCGCTGACGCGCTGGCCGCCCACCTGCGCGGAGTGCCCGAGCTGCCTGCCTCTCCCGTGGCGTCCTCCGGCCCCCGGCAGACCTGGAGCAGTGTGCGCTACCAGGAGCAGGGGCCGGTCGGGCTGCTGCGCTTCTCCTTCCCCGGCGGGGCGATGAGCACCGGCGACTGCCGCCGACTGCTGGCCGGCTACCGGCACGCCCTGGACCGGCCGACCCGGGTGCTGCTGCTGGGCGCGTCCAGGGACGTGTTCTCGCACGGCATCCATCTGGGGGCGATCGAGGCCGCGCCCGACCCGGCCCGGGAGTCCTGGGCCAACATCAACGCCATGGACGACCTGGTGGAGGCGATCCTCACCACCCACGACCGGATCACCGTCGCAGCCCTCGGCGGCAATGCCGCGGCCGGCGGGCTGATGCTGGCACTCGCCGCCGACGAGGTCTGGGTGCGCGAGGGAGCTGTGCTCAACCCGCACTACCGGCTGATGGGCCTGTACGGGTCGGAGTACTGGACCAGCACCCTGCCGCGCCGGGTCGGCCCCGACGCCGCCGAACGGCTCACCGCGGACGCCCTGCCGCTGGTCGCGGCCCAGGCGCTGCGGCTCGGCCTGGTCGACCGGGTGCTGGCCTGCACACCGCAGCGGTTCACCGAGGAGGCGTCAGCGCTGGGCCAGGAACTGGCCGGCAGTGCGGACTGGTCGCACCGGCTCGCCGCCAAGCGCCGGGCCAGGGAGCACGCCGACGCCCAGCGCCCGCTGGCCTGGTACCGCTCCGAGGAGTTGGCGCACATGTACCGCAACTTCTATGCACCGGACGAGCCGTACCACGAACTGCGGCGGGCCTTCCTGCACAAGACCCCGCCGCGGAGCACCCCGGAGCGGCTGCGACGGGTGCGGCCGGCGGTAGCTGCCTGACAGCCGCGGTGACTGCTGATCCGATGCCGGTCGGTCAGACGATCGGCAGCCCGGCGTAGTTCGCTGCCAGCTCGGCCGCCGCATGCGGGGAGGACGCGATGCGGTCGAGCTGGGACAGCTGGAGCCGGGTGTCGAAGTCGGACTGCTCGGGATCGGTGTGCAGGGTGGTGGTCATGAAGTAGGAGAAGTGCTCCGCCCGCCACACCCGGTTGAGGCACGTGTCGGAGTAGGCGTCCAGCAGTTCGGTGGAGCCGGTTCGGTGCAGCTCCGCGAACGCCTGGGCCAGCACGGTGACGTCGGCGGCGGCGAGGTTGAGCCCCTTGGCGCCGGTCGGCGGGACGATGTGGGCGGCGTCCCCGGCCAGGAGCAGCCGACCGTGCCGCATCGGCTCGGTGACCGAACTGCGCATGGGCAGAACGGACTTGGCGGTGATCGGCCCCCGGGCTAGCTTCCAGTCGCCGTCGGCCAGGGCGAAGCGCGCCTCCAGCTCGTCCCAGATCCGCTCGTCGGACCAGTCCGCCGGGTCGGTGCCGTTGGGCACCTGGAGGTACAGCCGGCTGACGGTGGGCGACCGCATGCTCAGCAGGGCGAAGCCGCGCGGGGAGTGGGCGTAGACCAGTTCGTCGCTGGACGGCGCCACATCGGCGAGGATGCCGAGCCAGGAATAGGGGTAGGTGCGCTCGAAGGTCTGCCGGGCATCGGCGGGTATCGCGTCCCGGACCACCCCGTGGAAGCCGTCGCAGCCGACCACGTAGTCGCAGACGAGGGTCTGCTCGACGCCCCGGTGGGTGTAGCGGACGGTGGGTTCGGCCGAGTCCGGGCCGTCGATGCCGGTCACCTGGGCCTCGAACAGCAGCGGTGCCCCGTCGGCCAGTTGCAGTGCGACCAGGTCCTTGACCACCTCGGTCTGGGCGTAGACCCACACCCGGCGGCCGCCGGTGAGGGCGGGGAAGTCGATCCGGTGCGCGCGTCCGTCGAAGCGCAGCTCGATGCCGTCGTGCGGCAGGCCCTCCCGGTCCAGCCGGTCCCCGGCACCGGACTCGCGCAGCACGTCCACGGTGCCCTGCTCCAGGATTCCGGCGCGCTGCCGCTGCTCGACATAGGCGCGGTCCCGGCTCTCCAGGACGACGCAGTCGACGCCGGCGGCGTGCAGCAGCCGGGCCAGCAGCAGACCGGCGGGGCCGGCGCCGACTATGCCGACGGTGGTACGGGCGGGGACGGTGGTACGGGTGGGGGC
>NZ_BBPM01000013.1:0-22431 GCF_000787775.1 Streptacidiphilus carbonis
GGTAGCGGGTGAAGGCGTAGAGAGCCAGGAGCAGCAGCAGTCCCAGCAGGGTCCACGGCACGGTGGCGAAGCGGGTCTGGGTGGTGGTGCTGGACAGCTTGGGGTCGGTGTCCCCGGTCACGGCCAGCGGGTCGACGGTGATCGAGGCGGTGGACCACAGGGCCGGGAAGAACCCGGAGACGGTCACCGTGTAGGTCGAGCTGTTGCCGGGCAGCAACTCGTTCAGTTCCGCCGGGCCCTTGGCGGTGACGATGGATCCGGCGGCGGTGCGCACCCGTACCGCCTGGTGCCCGGCCAGCCGGATGTTGCCGCTGTTGCGGACCGCGTAGCTGACGGTGGTGCTGCCGGTGCCGAACGGGTTGAGCGTGCCGTGGTAGACCGCGCTGACGCCCTGCAGGGTGAGCTGCGGCTTGAGCGCCCCGGGCACCCGCAGGTGGATCCGGGTGCCGACCCGCTCGTCCACGGCCACCTGGTTGCCCTTGGCGTCCTTGGTGATCCGCCGCAGCGACAGCACGACGCCGCCGGAGTGGTCGCCCGGGGTCGCCCCGGCCGGGACCGCCAGCGTGAACGGCACGGTCCGGTGTGACCGGGCCGGGAGCGTCACCGCGGCCGCGGCCAGGTGCACCCAGCTGCCGACGTCCTTGGACGTCTTCCCTGCCGGGAGGACGTCGTAGCCGCCGGTGTCGGTGTTGAAGGCGTCGGCCGCGTAGAGGGTGAGCGTCAGCGGCTGGTCGCCGTAGTTCCAGACCTCGACGTGGTCCTTGACCTGGGCGCCGGGCCCGGCGGAGTAGCTGAATGAGCCGCGGTTGTCCGGCCCCTTGGCTGAGGCGGGCTGGATGCCGAAGGTCTGCGGGGCGGGCGTGCTGGGCGCCGCCGCGGCGGGGACCGCCGTCCCGAGCGCGAGCAGCGCCGCGACCAGGGTCGTCAGCAGCAGCACCACGGCGGGTGCTCGGTGTTGCCGGTGCGGTGCGGTGCGTCGTCGTCTCATCGGGCGTCCTTCGCTGCGGGATAGCGGTGGGGCGGTGCCTGCCCCGCACGGCGGGCTGCCGTGCGGGGCAGGCGGGAACTGACGTCACATCAGCTGAAGTGCTGTCACATCACGGTGAGCGTCAGCACACCGGTGTAGCGGCCGGCCACCGTGGAGGTGGGGGCGACCAGGGAGAGGTCGGCGCCCAGCTGGGCGGTGCCCAGGCCGGTGGCGCTGGCCAGGGTGCGGGAGGACTTCAGGCCGAGCACGCCGCTGTCCGTGGAGGGCACGGCGTTGGCCGGGGCGACGTTGCCGCCCAGGGCGAGCTTGACGTTGTCGTCCTTGGTGACCAGGTTGGGCGCCCAGCCCAGGTTCTGGGCGCTGATGGTGCCGGTGCCGGAGGTGAAGTCCGCGGCCTGGCCGCTGAGCGACCAGCCGGGGGCGCCGGCCCGGGTGTCGGTGACGGTGACGGTCTGGATCGGACCGGCCGTCGAGAACTGGGTGCTGGTGGTGTTCAGCGCCATCGCGGGCAGGTTGACCTGGTTCCCGGCCACGCTGAGGGCGAGGGCGCCGGGGGCGACGGTGGTGTTGATGTTCTCGGTGCCGGTCGCCGATCCGCTGCCGCCGCCGGTGGGGGCGGTCACCGTGAACGGCACGGCCGTCGCGCTGGAGGCCGCGAAGGCGGCGGGGTCGGCGGGGGTGAAGGAGGCGGTGAGCGAGTGGTCGCCCTCGGCCAGGTTGCTGACGGTCAGCGAGGCGCTGCCGCCGGACAGCGCGACGGTGCCGAGGGTGGCGCCGTTGCCGGCGTCCCTGAAGGTGACCGAGCCGACCGCGTCGGAGGGGGTGACTGTCGCGGTCAGCGCGACCGGGTCGCCGGGGGCGGCCGAGCCGCCGGGGGTCACCGCCAGCGAGGTGGTGGTGTTGACCGCGCCGGGAGCGCTGACGGTGTAGGTGGTCGCCGTCGAGGTGGAGCTGCCGAAGGCGGCGTCGGTGGAGGTGAAGGCGGCGGAGAGCGAGTGCGCACCCTGGGTCAGCGCGGAGGTGGTCAGGGTGGCGGTGCCGTTGACCACTGCGACCGGGGCGCCAACCGCGTTGACGCCGTCCATGAACTGGACGGTCCCGGCAGCGGTCGGGGAGACCTGCGCGGTCAGGGTGACCTGGCTGCCGGTGGTGGCCGAACCGGTCGGAGTGACGGCCAGGGTGGTGGTGGTCGCGGTGACCTGGGACCCGGCCGGGTCGGTGGACTGGTAGGTGGTCGGCGTGGTGAACCAGATGGAGCCGGTGAAGTCGCCGTAGTGGGTGGCGCCGAAGGCGTTCCTGCAGACCATGGTGAAGTCGTACTTGCCGGAGAGCGCGGCTATGCCGGCGTCCTGGGCGTCCTGGCGCATGGTGTCGACCAGGGCGAAGATGTAGCCGCCGTTCGCCGTGGTCGGCAGCGTGCTGATCGCCTGGTTGGGCGTCACGTTGGTCGCGGTGGTGAAGCCCTCGCCGGTCACGTAGATCTGGACGTAGTCGGCACCGCTGTTGCAGGCACCGGACGTGCTGAACGACATGCCGTCGTTGTCGGCCCCGGTGGCCGGAGTGGCGGTGAGGGTGCCCAGGACGGTGTCGTCGGCGTGCGCGGCGGGCGCGGCGATCATGGCCATGGAGCCGGCTGCGAGCAGGGTGGCGGTGCCCAGGGCGATGCGCTTGGGCAGTCGGTTGACGGTAGTTGACACGGTGGGACTCGCCTTCTCGGTGGGAGGGTGGAGCCTTGCTGACCGGAACTGCTCTGCGCGGGAGTGGTGGTGATGCACCGTCAGCCGCTGGTCTTGGAGGTGTCGCCGCAGTTCGTGTCGAGCCCGAAGCCGTAGCTCTTGATGATCGCGGTCTGCTGGCAGATCAGTGAGGTGCCGCCGACGAAGACCGTGCTGTACGGGGCGGTGGCGACCTTGCTGCTGGGGATCACGTTGTAGACCTCGCGGGTGGCCGCGGAGCCGGTGTTCAGCAGCAGCGACGGGGCGCCGTTGATGTTGCCGAGGATCGCGCTGCCGCGCAGGTCGGTGATGGTGCCCGACTCCTGGGCGATGTACTGGGCGATGGAGAACGGCGCGATGTCGGTGTCGTCCAGGACCCGGCCGTCGTGCTCCTCGATGGTCTTGCCGTTCTTGGTGTCGCTGACGCAGGGGTACTTGCCGGTGACCACGTCGGCGTCGGAGATGCCGACCGTGGTCTCCCAGAAGCTGCGGGTGCCGGAGCCGGGCTGCGGCAGCAGCGCGTGGATGGTGTAGTTCGGCGCGGTGCCCACGTAGTTGGGGTCGCAGGTGTAGATGGAGTGCAGGTCGGCCAGGGTCAGGTTGCGGGGCACCGCGCTCTTGGGCGTGATCGCGTAGGTGACCGCGTCGATCGCATAGGGGACGTAGGTCAGGCCGGGGACGCTGGCCGTGGTGTTCAGGCTGGAGGAGCGGGAGAACTGGATGCAGCCGTCGGCGGCCGTGAGCGAGTTCAGCAGGGCGGTGCGGCCGGCGCCGGAGCCGTTGGGGCGGTTCAGGGCCTGGCAGGCGGTGGCCGCCTGGGTGTTGATGGTGGCGGAGCCGGTGGCGTCGTAGGAGCCGATCACCTTCTGGCCGCTGACGGTGATGGCGTTGGACATCGCGTTCATGACGCCCTGGGTGGTGTCGGAACCGACGCCGGCCAGCTGGCGGTAGGTGGGGGTGCCTGAGGGGTCGGCCTGGGCGGTGCCGGCGCCGAAGGCCATCAGGCCGATGCCGGCGACCGAGGCGGCGAGCTTGAGCGAGTTCTTCATGAGGTGATGCATCCCTTTCAACGGTGTTACGCAGCACGGCCGGAGGGATTCCGGTCGGCGGGATGGTGGTCTGTGCTGCTGAACCTGCGTCAACTTCGGTGTCAGCTACGGCGTCGACGCATATAGCGGGTCAGCAGTGGGCTCGCGATGCCTGCCGCGGCTCCGGCCGCCAGCAGATCGAGGAGCAGGTAGTGGAAGGCGCCGGGGTCGGTCCGCGCGGTACGGGCCAGGGTGACCTTGGGGGTGGCCGAGGGCGCCAGCACAACCGTTGAGTGGGAGGGGGACGGCGAGGATGACGGTGTCGTCCTGCCGCCGGTGCCGCCGCTGCCCCCGGTCCCGCCCGATCCCCCGCCGATACTTCCGCCGGTGCTGCCGCTGCTGGACGACCCGGCGCCGGACCCGGTGGCGGCGGCCGAGGCCTGCGCCTTGCCGGTGCTCGGCGGCGAACTGTTCGCGGTCGTCGCCGGGGTGTCGTCCACAATGGTCTGGGCCGCGGTCAGCGCCGCCGTCCGCAGGTTCGCCGGTAGCGGCACATAGCCGTCACCCAGCTCCCCGGGGGCGACTCCGGGAGTCTGGCCTTCGCCGACGGCGTACCGGATCAGCGAGGCGTAGGCCGCGCCCTCGGCGGGCTGGAGCAGCGTGGGGACGGTGGCCGCATAGCTGACCATGGTGAGCGGGTAGGCGCCGGCCGCCTTGGTCGCGGGCGGCTCGGTGAGCACCCCTGTGCCCGTCAGCGCCTGCATCGCCGCCGCCCCGGCCAGCAGCGAGGCGGTCGTCGGCGCCACGTACTCGCCGTCGCCGTTGAGCAGTTCGGCGGTGTCCAGGCCGTAGCGGGCCGCGGTCGCGGTGTCGGTGACGGACAGGATGCCGATCTCCCCCTGCGGCTCCGGGTTGCCCTTCTTCAGCTGCGGCGGGGTGGCCGTGGCGTCCCAGATGCTCTTGGACAGGGTGTCGCCGCGGGAGGCCGACCTGGCCGCGTCGTGCAGGTTGAGGGCGTAGGGGTGGGCGTCCTGGGTGCACCAGGCCGGCCGCTTGTTGGGGTCGCCCGGGAACTCCTGGCAGAAGGGGTCCTTCTTGGGGAAGTCGTCCCGGGGCAGGTTCAGCGAGGCTAGGGTGTAGTTGGGGTTGACCACCATGCCGTACGGGTCTTTGGTGCCGGACAGGAACGCCTCGGCGTCCGGGTCCGCCAGCACCCAGGCCCACAGGTGCCGTGCGGTGTCCGACTGGCCCTCGGGCAGCAGCAGGTCGGGGATCCGGGACGGGAAGTAGAGGTCCTTGAAGGCCGGGTTGAGGGCCGTGAACTCCGGGTCGCTGGTCAGGTCCAGCGGATTGTTCGCGACGTCCGTGGCCTGGTAGTTGACCGCGTAGCGGTAGGACTGGGTGAGCAGCTTGGCGACCAGCCGCTGATTGAGCTTGATCTGCGGTATCCGCTGTCCGTCCTTCAGCCGATCGGTCGCCGGTGTGCCGGAGTAGGACTGGCTCTGCACATCGAAGGCGATGGTCACCCCGGACAGCGTCAGCGGGGCGTAGACCGGGGTCTGCCCGGTCTTGACAGACGCGGTCGGGACGGGGTCGGTGACGTACTCCAGACCGGGGTCGGTGCCCCCGGTGAGTGCGGACCGGGCGGAGTTGTCGGTGTTCGGGGTGTAGCCGAAGATCGAGGTGGTCTGCCGGCAGAGCACCGGCTGCCAGCGGACGATGGCCTCCTCCACCAGTTCGCTGCCGAAGGTGAGCTGCTCGTCGGCGCCGATCGGGCAGTTGAGTCCGAGCGGGGCGAAGTGCAGCGGCACCACCAGACGGTGGGCCCAGTTGGTGGCGGACAGCGGCGAGGACTGCAGCTTGCCGGAGTTGCCCGTCGGCACCATGCCGTCGACGTCGGTCTCCCCGCGCGGCACCACCACCAGCCAGCACCTGCGGCCCTCGCCCGGCGTGGCCTTGGTACTGGCGTCGACCTCGCCGCAGCCGAGTCCTGCGGCCTCCATCCCGGTCATGGTCTCGAAGAAGACCTGGCCGGTGCCATTGGCCCGGGTCGGCGCGAAGGGCACCTCGTTGGTGGTGCCCGCGTCGAAGAACTGACTGTCGGCGCCGTTCTCGGTGACCCCCTTCCAGGAGGTGAACGGGGTGTACACGTTGACGTTGGGCTTGGTCTGCTTCAGCGTCTCGGCCGGGTCGACCAGATTGCCGTAGTTGAGCTGACGGCTCGCCACATAGTCGCCGCCCCGGCTGTCCCCGCGGTCCGCGCCGTACTCGCACTGGGTGCGGTCCGGGCCGGTGGCCGCGTCGCCCCAGCACTCCATCAGCTCCAGGTAGTCGGTGGCGAAGGTGGTCGGGTTGGGCTGGGTGGGCTTGCCGCCGGTCCAGGTCACCTGGACCACCTGGTCCACCAGGTCCTCGGTCTGGGCGACCGTCACGGACAGCCCGGAGAAGGTCCCGCTGCCGGTCACGGTCACCGCCGAGCCCGCGGCGGAGCTGACCGCCGCCGGGCTGACGGCCCTCCTGGCCCCCGTCGCCGCTCTGACGGCGGCGGCCGAGGCGGCCGCCGGGTGGCCCGGCAGCAGGGCGGACTCGGTGCGGCTGACCACCGGGGCCTTCGAGCCGGCTGCGGCGGAACCTCCCGAACCGCCTGAACCGCCCGAACCGCCCGAACCGCCGGCCGACGTCGCGGCGCCGCCGGTGGGATCGATCGGCACGGCCGACCCGGTCATCGGGTCCACCTGGATCGAGGGGGTGGCGGCGCTTCCCACCGCCGCCGTCCCGGTCGGCGCCCGGTCACCGTTCTGGGAGGCGTAGCCGAGCCCCGCCGAGACCAGCACCGCTGCGGCGGCGACGGCGCGGAAGAGCCGGGACCGGAGCACGGCACCGGTGGGTACGAGTCGGCGGAGTCTCATCGCTTGGCCCCCCGGCGACGCGCCGCCCGGCCGGCCAGCACCGGTGGCACCACCACGATCGAGCCCAGCAGCAGCCCGGCGACCGCCATCAGCACATGCTGCAGGGTGCCGTCGGAGGCGGCCGCGATCGTGACCGGGTCGGCGATCACGGTGCTGCCGCCGCTGGTCGACCCGCCGCTTCCGCTGCCCCCTCCGCCGCCGACCAGTCCGGGGTCGCCGGAGGCGGAACCGCCTCCGGACGAGCCGCCTGCGCTGCCGCTGGTGCCTCCGGTGGCCGCCGCGCCGCCGGTGCCGCCGCCGGATGCCCCGGTGCCGCTGCCTCCGCCCGTGGCAGTGCCGGCGCTGCCACTGCCGCCGGTGCTCCCCGTGCCGCCGGAAGCGCTGCCGCCGGTGCTGCCGCCGCTCCCGGATCCGCCGGAGGCACTCCCCGTGCCGCCCTTCTTGTCCGAGGCGGGCGGGTACGGGGCCGTCTTGGCCAGGGTGTTGGTGCCGTCGGTGGAGAAGGTCGGGTTGTGGCAGCCGGCGATGTTCACCGTGTTGGCCTCGGCCCCGGGGATCTTCCGCACCTGGGTCAGCGCCGCCTGCACCAGGTTGATGGGCAGCGGCGAGTAGCCCAGCCGGGGCGCGTCCTGCTGCCCCTGGCACAGGAAGTAGTAGGCGAAGGCGCTGAGGGTGTTCCCCTTGGCGGTGGTGAACTTGGACTCCACCGCGGTCGGAAGGATCATGTAGCTGTAGCTGGACAGCGGGTAGGTGCGGGGATCGGGGTTGTCGTAGACCCCGTCCAGGTTCTGGGTCAGATTCGCGTTGATCTTCGCCTTGGTCAGTGCCACGGCCACGTTCGCCGCGGTGGGTCCGTCGTAGTAGCCGGCCGCGTTGAGCATCTTCGCCACCGGGTAGCCGGTCAGCACCGCGTAGGAGTACTCGACATAGGTGATGGAGCCCTCGTTGTTGTCCTGGGCCACGAAGCCGGAGACGCTCTGCGAACTGCCCAGCGACTGGAAGCCCTCACCGTTGACCAGCGGGTAGAAGGAGGTGACCCCGCAGGGCGAGCTGCGCCCGGCCTTGACGCAGTAGGCGTTCCAGAGCTTGGACTCCTTCTTGCTCATCCAGGTGGTGAGCTGGGCCGTGGTGCCGGATCCGTCCGAGCGCACCACCGGCACGATCTGCCGTGCGGGCAGGGTCAGCGACGGGTTGTCAGCCGCGACGGCGGGGTCGTTCCACTTGGTGATGGTGCCGGTGAAGATCCCCGCGATCGTGTCCGGCGACAGCCGCAGCGAGGTCACCCGCTGTCCGTTGATCTTCAGGTTGTACATGAACGAGGTGCCGCCGGCCACGATCGGCATATAGGCGAAGTGCCGGGACGGGGGCGCCTCGTAGACGCCGTCGTCGGTGATCCCGTAGGGGATCTCGGAGACGTCGAAGTCGTTGGCGCCGTTCTTGAACTTGGTGCGGCCGTCGGAGGAGCCGGTGGCGCTGAAGTTGACCGTCATGCCGTACTGCTTGACGTTGGTGGTCCAGGCGTCCATGGCGTTGCTGCTCCAGGTGGACCCGGCGCCGTCGATGGAGACGTACGGCGCCGCGGCCGACGCCCTCGGGGCGCCGCCCCAGAGAACCCCGGTCGCGATCAGCGCCAGGGACGCCGCCACCGCCCCGGCCCGTCGGACATAGCGCGTCGCGGTCCGGGCCGACGCCGAGCTCCTGCGCTTCTGCTGACGCCGGGTCAGCTCACCGGGCGCCCTGCCACCGATCAGACGGGCCGTCAGGAACAGTGCCAGGACCAGCAGCATCAGCACTGCGGCGGCGCCGAAGCCCCGGCTGATCTGCCACTTGGAGGGCAGTCGGACCAGGGTGAACACCAGTAGCGGCAGCGAGACCTGCGGGCCGTGCAGCGGATCGGCGTTGAAGGCCTTGTTGTAGCCGGAGGTCAGCAGGACCGGCGAGGTCTCGCCGATGCCGCGCGCGGTGCCCAGGATGACGGCGGTGGTCAGCCCGGAGCGCGAGGTCGGCAGCACCACCTGCCACACGGTCCGCAGCCGTCCCGCGCCCAGGGCGTAGGAGGCCTCCTTCAGTGATCCCGGCACCAGCCGCAGCACCACGTCGCCGGCCCTGATGATGATCGGCAGCATCATCACCGAGATCGCGCAGCCGGCGGCGAGCCCGCACTGCTTGCCGTGCAGCACATCGGTCAGCACCACGTAGACGAACAGCCCGGCGACGATCGAGGGCAGCGCCGTCATCGCCTCGACCACGGTGCGGACGAAGCGGGCGAAGCGGCCGGGCACCTCGGTGAGGAAGACCGCGCAGCTGACCCCGAGCGGCACGGTGATCGCCAGGGCGATGCCGATCTGCTCCAGCGAACCCACCAGCGCGTGCTTGACGCCGCCCACGACCAGCGGGGTCAGCGAGTCGGCCTCGGACATGTCCTGGGTGTAGAAGTTGCCGTGCGGCAGCGCGTCCTTGCCCTGGTAGAGGGTGTAGCCGATGGTGAAGACCAGGGCGATCACCACCAGCGCGGCCAGGCTGTGCACCACCGCGGCCGCCAGCCGGTCCCGTACCGTGAGGCTGTTCTCGTCCTGGGCGACCAGCAGCGCGTACAGGCCCAGGAAGCACAGCCAGGAGCAGACCACGAAACCCAGCGGCCCGTTCAGCGGCAGCAGGTAGCGGAACAGCAGCGCGGTGGCGCCCACGCCGCCGACCAGCGCGCCGACCAGCGCGTAGCGGTCACTGGGCAGGGCGGCCCCCGGGCGTCTGCGGACTTCTTCGGTGCTGCCGGGCGGGCTCGGCACCACCACGGTGGTGGCGGCGACGGCCGTGGCGGCGGCCGGGACGCTGTTGCTCATGTGCTTGCTCCGGAACGGCTGCGGGCGACGACGGCCGAGGCGGCGAAGTTCACTGCCAGGGTCATCAGGAACAGGACCAGTCCGGCGGCCATCAGCGCGGACAGTCCGAACGAGGTGGAATCCCCGAAGTGCAGGGCGATCAGTGCGGCGACCGTGCTGGTGCCGCTCTGCAGGATGTGCGGCTGGATGGCGAAGACCATGGAGATGATCATGTAGACGGTGATCGTCTCGCCCAGGGCGCGGCCCAGGCCGAGCATGGTGCCGCCGATGATCCCGCCGCGTCCGTAGGGCAGGACGACCGAGCGGATCATTCCCCAGCGGGTGGAACCGAGGGCGTAGGCGGCCTCCCGTTCGCCGGCCGGGGCCTGCCCGAACACCTCGCGCATCACCGAGCACATGATCGGAGTGATCATCAGGGCGACCACGGTGCCGGCGATGAACGTCGACGAGGTGTAGGCGGCCATCGGCGCCAGCGGGTCGTGCGGGTCGGCGCCGTCCACCTTGAACAGCGGGATCCAGCCGAACCAGGTGGAGATCCAGCGGGCCAGGCCGGTCATCCGCTGCTCCAGGAAGAAGAACCCCCAGAGCCCGTAGACCACGCTGGGCACCGCGGCCATCAGGTCGACCAGGGTGATGAGCGTCCGCCTGGCCCGCGGCGGCGCGTACTCGGCGATGTACAGCGCCATGCCGAGCGCCAGCGGCACCGCGAGCAGCACCGCCAGGGCGCCGATCAGCAGGGTGCCGACGAGCACGGCGGCGATGCCGAAGCGGCCGCGGTGCCCGTCCGGGTCCCACTGCTGGACGGTGAGGAAGGACCAGCCGGCCACCCGCAGCGCCTGACTGGCCTGGACCGCCAGGAAGCCGCCCACCGCCAGCATGATCAGCAGCACCACCGCCCCGCTGGAGCGGGCGCCCAGGGTGAACAGCCGGTCGCCGAGGCCCGCGTTGGCGCTGAGCCGGCGCGGCCGGTCCTGCGGCAGCTCCGCGCTCAACGCAGCACCGCCACGGCCTCAGCGCCGCGGTTCCCCGGGGGGCGGCCCCCCGCACCCCCACGCCCCGCGGCATCCGGGGCCGCGACCGCCGGACCGGTCGGTCCCTCGGCCGGAGGCTGTGCGAACTCCGGTTCCCGCCGCGGCAGTTCGGCCAGGAGTACGCCGGCCAGGAACTGCGCCAGGTTGTACTGGCACTCCCGCTGCCGGCGGTACGCCCGCCCCGAGGCGGCCGCGGCCACCTCGTCCACCGCGATCCGCCAGGCCCACATCGCCCCCGGCTGGACCCGGTGCACGGTCACCACGGCCCGCGCCATGTCGGCCCTCAGCCGCAGTACCGCCTCGCGGCAGGCCTGCTCCTCCGCGAAGCGCGGCACCCCGCGGCCGAGCTCCCGGTTGTTGGCGCCGACCAGCCGCCAGCCGACGCGCTCGCCACTGACCGCGTCCGTCCCCGTCCTGACGACGGGTCTGCTGTCGATGAGAAAACGTGCCTGTGCCATGCCGCGCTCCTCGGGTCCTACTGCGACGCACCCCAGGGGCGCATCCGCCACTGGCCGAGAGAGACGGTCCTGTCCTCAAGCAGATGGACAGGATCTGCAAGGAGAACGCCGGACATGAGGCAGGTAAACGGGAGGGATGGAGGTTGTCAGGGAAGTGTGGAGGGCCTTGCATATGGTGGAGGGATGTGGGTGAACCAACGGCCCTCCACGATCGGCACGACGCCCCCGTCGCTGGAGTACTGGAGTTCAGCGGACCGGGTGGCCGGCCTCCCGCAGCGACTGCTTGACCTCACCGATACGCAGGTCGCCGAAGTGGAACACGCTGGCCGCCAGGACGGCGTCCGCCCCTGCCGCGACGGCGGGGGCGAAGTCGGCCAGCCGCCCGGCGCCGCCGCTGGCGATCACCGGCACGCCCACCACCTTGCGGACCGCGCGCAGCAGTTCCAGGTCGTAGCCGTCCTTGGTGCCGTCCGCGTCCATGGAGTTGAGCAGGATCTCGCCGGCGCCCAGGCGCGCCGCGCGCTCGGCCCACTCCACCGCGTCGATCCCGGTGCCGCGGCGGCCGCCGTGGGTGGTGACCTCGAAACCGGAGGCGGTGACGGTGCCCTCCGGCGCCCTGCGGGCGTCGATGGACAGCACCAGCACCTGCCGCCCGAAGCGCTCGGCGATCTCGCGCAGCAGCTCGGGCCGGGCGATGGCGGCGGTGTTGACGCCGACCTTGTCCGCGCCGGCCCGCAGCAGCCTGTTCACGTCCTCGACCTCGCGCACCCCGCCGCCGACCGTCAGCGGGATGAACACCTGCTCGGCGGTGCGGCGCACCACGTCGTAGGTGGTCTCCCGGTCGCCGGAGGAGGCGGTGATGTCCAGGAAGGTGAGCTCGTCGGCGCCCTCGGCGTCGTAGAGCTTGGCCATCTCCACCGGGTCGCCCGCGTCGCGCAGGTTCTGGAAGTTGACGCCCTTGACCACCCGCCCGGCGTCGACGTCCAGGCAGGGGATCACACGAACGGCGAGAGTCATGGCTGTTCAGGCCTTCCTTCGGTACGCCTCGACCTCGACCTCCACGGCCATCCGGGAGTCGAGCAGGGCACTGACGACAACGATGGTGGCGGCGGGCCGCACAGCACCGAAGAGTTCCTTGTGGACCCGGCCCACGTCCTCGACGTCCCGGGCATGGGTGACGTACATCCTGGTCCGCACGACGTCGTCGGCGCCGAGCCCGTACCGGGCCAGCGCCGTCACGGCCACGCCGAAGGCGGCCCTGGCCTGCTCGGCCGGCGAGCCCTCCAGCACGACCCGGCCGTCGTCCCAGGCGGTGCAGCCGGAGACGAACACGAAATCGCCGGCGGCGACGGCCCGGGAGAAGCCGAACTGCTCCTCCCAGGGGCTGTTGCCGTTGCTGCGGGCCACCGGGGGGCGGTCCCCGAGGCTTCCGAGGGGAACAGCCGGATTCTCCGTCATAACGGGCTCATCTCCCTGATGATCGCCCTCAGGACACCGCAGCCAGTGCCTCTTCGAGGGTGAATGCCTGAGCGTAGAGTGCCTTGCCCACGATCGCGCCCTCGACACCGGAACCGACCAGGCCGGCGATGTCGCGCAGGTCCTGCAGCGAGGACACGCCGCCGCTGGCGACGACCGCGCGGTCGGTGGCGGCGCAGACGTTGCGCAGCAGGTCGAGGTTGGGGCCGGTGAGGGTGCCGTCCTTGTCGACGTCGGTGACCACGTAGCGGGCGCAGCCCTCGGCGTCCAGGCGGGCCAGCGCCTCGTAGAGGTCGCCGCCCTCGCTGGTCCAGCCGCGGCCGCGCAGGGTGGTGCCGACCACGTCCAGACCGACCGCGATCCGGTCGCCGTACTCGGCGATGGCCTTGGCGACCCACTCCGGCGACTCCAGCGCGGCGGTGCCGAGGTTGACCCGGGCGCAGCCGGTGGCCAGCGCGGCGCGCAGCGAGTCGTCGTCGCGGATGCCGCCGGAGAGCTCGACCCTGACGTCCAGTCGGCCGGTGACCTCGGCCAGCAGGGCGCGGTTGTCGCCGGTGCCGAAGGCGGCGTCCAGGTCGACCAGGTGGATCCACTCGGCGCCGGCGCTCTGCCAGGCCAGCGCGGCGGCGAGCGGCTCGCCGTAGGAGGTCTCGGAGCCGGAGGCGCCCTTGACCAGGCGTACCGCCTGGCCGTCGCGGACGTCCACGGCGGGGAGGAGGACCAGGCGGTCGGAGGTGCTGCTCACAGCGTGGAGATCCAGTTCTTCAGCAGGGTGGCTCCGGCGTCGCCGGACTTCTCGGGGTGGAACTGCGTCGCGGACAGCGGGCCGTTCTCCACGGCGGCCACGAAGGGCTCGCCGTGCTCGGCCCAGGTGACCAGCGGCGGGCGCAGCTGCTCGATGGGCTGCAGCTCCCAGCTGCGGACCGCGTAGGAGTGCACGAAGTAGTAGCGGGTGTCGGCGTCCAGGCCGGCGAACAGGGCGCTCTGCTCCGGCGCCTTGACCGTGTTCCAGCCCATGTGCGGGACGATCGGCGCCTGCAGCGGCTCGACCGTGCCGGGCCACTCGTCGCAGCCCTCGGTCTCCACGCCGTGCTCGACGCCCCGGGCGAACAGGATCTGCATGCCCACGCAGATCCCCAGCACCGGGCGGCCGCCGGACAGCCGGCGCCCGATCACCCGCTCGCCGCGGACCGCCCGCAGGCCCTCCATGCAGGCGGCGAAGGCGCCGACGCCGGGGACCAGCAGTCCGTCCGCGTCCAGCGCGGTCCGGAAGTCCGAGGTGACCTCCACCTCGGCGCCGACGCGCTCCAGGGCGCGCTGGGCGGAGCGGAGGTTGCCCGAGCCGTAGTCGAGGACGACCACTCGCTTGGCCATCAGGGCCAGCCTTTCTTCAGATGCGGACGCGCGTCCGGCCTCAGGCGCGCAGGAGTCCGGTGGCCAGGCACATGCCCGAGCCGAGGAGCAGCAGCAGGACGACGCCCCTGGGCAGCTTCTGCTTCCAGAACGAGTAGGCCCCGCCGAGCAGGAACAGGCCGAGGAAGACGAAGACGATGGTCGAGGTGCTCATTGGCTACAGCGCGCCCTTGGTCGAGGGGAGGATCCCGGCCGCGCGCGGGTCCAGTTCGCTGGCGTACCGCAGCGCCCGGGCGAGCGCCTTGAACTGGCACTCGACAATGTGGTGGGCATTGCGTCCATACGGTACGTGGACGTGCAGGCCGATCTGCGCCTGGGCCACGAACGACTCCAGGATGTGCCGGGTCATCGTGGTGTCGTAGGCGCCGATCATCGGCGCCATGCCCTCCGGCTCGGTGTGCACCAGGTAGGGGCGGCCGGAGAGGTCCACGGTGACCTGGGCCAGCGACTCGTCCAGCGGCACGGTGCAGTTGCCGAAGCGGTAGATGCCGATCTTGTCGCCGAGCGCCTGCTTGAACGCGGCGCCGAGCGCGAGGGCGGTGTCCTCGATGGTGTGGTGGGTGTCGATGTGCAGGTCGCCGTCGGTCTTGACGGTGAGGTCGAACAGGCCGTGCCGGCCGAGCTGGTCCAGCATGTGGTCGTAGAAGCCGACGCCGGTGCTGATGTCGGTCTTCCCGTGCCCGTCCAGGTCGATCTCGACCTTGACGGAGGTCTCCTTGGTGGTGCGCTCGACGCGCCCGATGCGGGACATGGTGGTCACAGCTCCTTGGTTGCGGCACGGACGGCGTCGAGGAAGGCGTTGTTCTCGTCGGGGGTGCCGGCGGTGACCCGCAGCCGGCCCGGAACCCCGTTGTCGCGGACCAGCACGCCCTGGGCGAGGATCGCCTGCCAGACCGCGTGGGTGTCGGCGAACTCGCCGAACTGCACGAAGTTGGCGTCGGAGTCGGTGACGTCCAGACCCATCGCGCGCAGTTCGGTGACGATACGGTCGCGCTCGGCCTTGAGCCGCTCGACGTAGCCCAGCAGGGTGTCGGTGAACTCCAGCGCCGCCAGCGCGGTGGCCTGGGTGACCGAGGACAGGTGGTACGGCAGCCGGACCAGCTGCACCGCGTCCACCACGGCCGGGTCGGCGGCCAGGTAGCCGAGCCGCAGCCCGGCCGCGCCGAAGGCCTTGGACATGGTGCGGGTGACCACCAGCAGCGGCCGGCCCTCGATCAGCGGCAGCAGCGAGTCGTGGTGCGAGAACTCGATGTAGGCCTCGTCCACGACCACCAGCGTGGGCTTGACCGCCTGCGCGGCCTCGTACAGCGCCAGCACCGTCTCGCGCGGGACCGCGGTGCCGGTGGGGTTGTTGGGCGAGCAGACGAACAGCACGTCGGGCCGCTGCACGGCGATCGCGGCGAGGGCGACGTCCAGGTCGATGGTGAAGTCGTCGTCGCGCGGGCCCTGGGTCCAGTGGGTGCCGGTGCCCCGGGCGATCAGGTCGTGCATCTGGTAGGTGGGCGCGAAGCCCAGCGCGGTGCGCCCGGGGCCGCCGAAGGTCTGCAGCAGCTGCTGCAGGACCTCGTTGGACCCGTTGGCCGCCCAGACGTTCTCCCGGGCCACCGGGAAGCCGGTCGACTTCGTCAGGTACGCGGCCAGGCCCTCGCGCAGCTCCACCGCGTCCCGGTCGGGGTAGCGGTTGAGGTTCCGGGCCGCGTCGGCCACCCGCTCGGCGATCCGGGCGACCAGCGCCTCGGGCAGCGGGTACGGGTTCTCGTTGGTGTTCAGCAGCACCGGGACGTCCAACTGCGGTGCCCCGTACGGGGACTTGCCCTTGAGCTCGTCCCGGATCGGCAGGTCGTCGATACTCCAACCTCCCGGGGAGCGACCCCCCGTACCCCCACGCAAACCCGCGGTGGCGGGCGTGAAGTGGCTGGACCCGGCGTGGAGCGTCTGAGGATCCTTGCTGGCGCCCTCAAGGTTGGTGCCGCCGGCGCTTCCTGTACTCATGCGTTCGGAACCGTCCATTCGAAGCGTGCACGCACGGCGTGGCCGTGTCCGGGCAGGTCCTCGGCGTCGGCGAAGGTCACCACGTGCTTGGCGACCCCGGCCAGCGCCTCCTGGGAGTAGTCCACGACATGGATCCCGCGCAGGAAGGACTGCACGCTCAGGCCCGAGGAGTGGCAGGCGCAGCCGCCGGTGGGCAGCACGTGGTTGGACCCGGCCGCGTAGTCGCCCAGCGACACCGGCGAGTAGGCGCCGACGAAGACCGCGCCGGCGTTGCGGACCCTGGCCGCGACGGCGGGGGCGTCGGCGGTCTGGATCTCCAGGTGCTCGGCGGCGTAGGCGTTGACCACCTCCAGGCCCTGCTCCAGCGAGTCGACCAGGATGATCCCGGACTGCTTGCCGGACAGCGCCTGGCGCACCCGGGCCTCGTGCCGGGTGGCGGCGACCTGGGCCTTCAGCTCGGTCTCCACCGCGTCGGCCAGCGCGACCGAGTCGGTGACCAGCACCGAGGCCGCGTTGGGGTCGTGCTCGGCCTGGCTGATCAGGTCGGCCGCGACGTGCCGGGGGTCGGCGGTGTCGTCGGCCAGGATGGCGATCTCGGTGGTGCCGGCCTCGGCGTCGATCCCGATCCGGCCCTTGAGCAGCCGCTTGGCCGCCGCGACGAAGATGTTGCCGGGGCCGGTGACCAGGTCGACCTGGCGGCACTCCCCCGCGCCGTAGGCGAACATCGCGATCGCCTGGGCGCCGCCGACCGCGTACACCTCGTCCACGCCGAGCAGCGCGCAGGCCGCCAGGATGGTGGGGTGCGGCAGGCCGTCGTGCTCCTTCTGCGGCGGTGAGGCCAGCGCGAGGCTGGGCACCCCGGCCTCCTGCGCGGGCACCACGTTCATCACCACGGACGAGGCCAGCGGCGCCAACCCGCCGGGGACGTAGAGGCCGACCCGGTCGACCGGCACCCAGCGCTCGGTGACCGTGCCGCCGGGGACGACGGTGGTGGTGTGGTCGGTGCGGCGCTGCTCGCGGTGCACGATCCGGACCCGGCGGACGGACTCCTCCAGCGCGGCCCTGATGTCGGGGTCGAGCTGCTCCAGCGCCGCCGCCATGGCCGCCTTCGGCACCCGGACGTCGGTCAGCCGTACTCCGTCGAAACGCTCGGTGATCTCGATCAGCGCCTCGACGCCCCGATGGCGGACGTCCTCGCAGATGGGCCGCACCTTCTCAAGCGCGGCCTCGACGTCGAGCTCGGCGCGCGGCAGTACATCGCGCGGGTCGTCGATGGAACCTCGGAGGTCGATTCGCGAAATCACATCAGCCAGTCTACGGAGCCCCGACAACGGCCGTTCCGCTATATCACCACTTGGGACGGCGTGGCGGCCCCGGGCTTCGGGGGAACCGGGCAGTACCGGGCAGACGGTACGGAGCGCCCCCGCCACCTGAGTACTCTTGCGCTCGTGACGGAACGGCTCCCCCTCTTCCCCCTGGGCACAGTGCTCTACCCCGGTCTGGTGCTGCCCCTGAACGTCTTCGAGGAGCGCTACCGCCGTCTCTTGGCGGACCTGCTGGCCGGTCCCGAGCCGCACCGCTTCGGTGTGGTCGGCATCCGGGCCGGCCGCGAGACCGCGCCGACCGGGGTCGCCGGACCTGACGGCGGCGACGCCGACCCGGGTGGCCAGGCCCTGGCCGGCCTCGGCCCCGACCCGGCGCAGGCCCTGTACGACCTTGGCTGCGTCGCCGAGATCGCCTCGGCGGAGCAGCGCGAGGACGGCGGCTACGACCTGATCGCGACCGGCACCACCCGGTTCAAGGTGCTGGACTTCGACGCCGCCGGCCCCTACCTCACCGCCGAGGTCGAGCGGCTGCCCGAGGTGGTCGGCCCGGAGGCCGCGGTGCTGGGACAGGCCGTGGAACGACTGTTCAGGACCTACCAGAAGCGGCTGGCCGGCGCCCGGGAGAGCACCGTGACCGGGCTGCAGGACCTCCCGGACGACCCGATGGTGCTGTCCTACCTGGTCGCGGCTGCCTCCGTGCTGGACACCTCGGACAAGCAGCGGCTGCTGGGCGCGGGCTCGGCGAGCGAACGGCTGACCGCGGAGCTGGCGCTGCTGCGCCAGGAGACCGCGGTGCTGGCCAAGCTGCCCTCGCTGCCGGCCGTCGAGCTCACCCGGCAGGCCTTCAACCCGAACTGACCGCCCCCCGTGCTGACCGACCCCCTGCTGACGGCCCTCAGCGCACGGTCACCTGGACGGCATAGGAGGACAGAGGCTCGGCCCAGGCCGTGCCGGGGTACACCCAGGTGTAGGTCCCGGTGTGCTCCGCCCGCACCCGCGCGGTGAACTGCCCCTGGCCGTCGGAGTCGACGGTGGCGACGGTCTGCGGGGTGGTGCAGCCCTTGGCGCAGAACTCCAGTCGGACCGTCTGGTCCGGACTGGGCGCCCACTGCTGGGTCTTCCACTGCGCGCGCTCCAGCAGCCCGCTGATGGAGATCGTCGCGCCGCGCGGGGCCGCCCGCGGTGCGCCGAAGCTGCTCAGCCGGCCCGCCTTGAGGATGCCGAAGGTCCCCGCCTTGGTCTCGGTGCGCCGGTCGCCGTCCCGCCCGTGCGCGGTGGCCTGGACGTACCAGCTGCCGGCCATGTCGTCGTAGATCTGCTGCCTGGTCACGTCCACCGAGGAGGTGCCGGTGCACACCGACACCGTCGCCGACTTCGCGGTGCAGGTCACGGCCGAGGAGCGGAGCGCGCCGTAGTCGGATCCCCACAGGCCGACACCGTCGACGGAACCGATCCCGGAGTCGTCCTCGGCGGTGATGCTGAAACCGAAGGCGACGTCGCCGGAGGGGCCCAGCACGATCGGCCTGCCGCCGTTCACCACCACCGAGGTGATCCTGGTGTCCCCGTGCGACTGCTTGATCGCCAGCGAGGGAACCAGCACCCCGGCGACCGCAAGCGCGCCCGACACCAGCAGCAGGACCGACCGTCTACGCATGATCTCCCTGCACCGTTCACGTCCCTACCACGGCCATTGTGCACCGGCCGCCATTGTGCCCCGGCCAATGTGAGCGTGTCCCCTCCAGTGTGTCCCCGCACTTGGATACGCTGCGGTCCGGTGGGGTATGGGCCTGTTCTCCAACGTGTTCGTCGGGGCGCGGCCGGTCACTCCGACCACTTCCACCCCGAACACCGGCCGGCCTGAGAAGGCTCGGCAGACGAAAGCAGGTGTTGGACGTGGATCGCTGTGTCGTCCTGGTGGACGCCGGGTACCTGCTCGGGGCTGCGGCCAGTCTGCTGGCCGGGGAGAGTTCACGCTCACAGATCACCGTCGACCAGAACGAACTGATCGGTCAGTTGCGCGAGCGCGCCGAGGCCGAGACCGGGCTGCCGCTGCTGCGGATCTACTGGTTCGACGCGGCGCCGGACCGCCGTCCCATGCCGGAGCACCGGCGGCTGCGGGTGATGCCCCGGGTCACCGTCCGGCTCGGCGCGCTGACCCGGGCCGAGGGCCGGATGGTGCAGAAGGGCGTGGACGCGGCGATGCACGCCGAGCTGTCCGAGCTGGCCCGCAACCGCGCCTGCGCGGACGTGGTGCTGGTGACCGGCGACGGCGACCTGCTGCCGGGGATGACCGCCGCCAAGGACTACGGGGTCGCCGTGCACCTGTGGGCGGTCCAGGCCGCCGACGGCGACTTCAACCAGTCGGAGGACCTGGTCGCCGAGGCCGACGAACGCCGGGTGCTGGACCGGGAGTGGATCACCCGCTCGGTGCGGCTGCGGGAGGTGGTCGCCCCGGCGGTCACCGCGGACCCGCGGCCCGAGTTCGCCAAGATCCTCTCCGCGCCGCAGCCGACGGCGGTCCCGGACACCCCGGAGGAGCTGGTCACGGCCGCGGCCACGGCCGTCGCGCGGCCGGCTCCGCCGACGGCGCCGAAGGTGCCCACCCCGAAGGAGATCGCCGCGGGGCTGGGCGCGGCGCGGACGGCGGCGGTGCCGCCGCCGGCGCCCTCGCTGCTGCGGTGGTCCTCCGAGCGGGGCATGGTGGACCGGCCGAGCGAGAGCAGCGGGCCGGCCGACAGCATCCCGACGCTGGCCCAGCTCACCACGGCCGAGCAGAAGTGGGCGGACCGCGAGGAGGACATCACAGCGGTGGGCGGCGACCCCACCGAGGTCGGCCAGGTCTTCGCCCGGCGCTGGACCGACCGGCTCGGGGACCCCTCGCGGCTCACCGTGCTGTGGCCGGACTACCCGCGGATCCCGCACCGGGTGGACGGGGAGCTGCTGCGCTACGCGGCGAGGTTCGGACTGCTGGCGCACAAGGACGACCAGATCGACGAGCACGACCGGTACGCGATCCGGGCCGGGTTCTGGCGGGAGCTCGCGGGGCGGGTTCCGGGTGGCGAAGCGGTGACGGTGGACAGCTGACAGTTGCCGTCGGGAGATGGTTTCTGTTCGCGCAGTTCCCTACGCCCCTACACGTTTGCAACTGAGCCAGTTGCAGTCCCCAGGGGCGCGGGGAACTGCGCGACAGGCCATGCACACGCCGCAGACAGCAAACCCGCCGGATCCCGCCACAACGCCAACCCGCTAAAGTCGAACACCGTGAGCACCCAGGCAACCCCCGCACCCCCGGCCCCCGCGCCGCCCGCGGAGATCTGTTGCAAGGTCACCGGTCTGACCAAGGCCTACCGCAGTGGCCGGGGCGCCAAGGCGAGGACCGTTCTCGCGAACGGCGACATCTCGCTGGAGATCCGCCGGGGCGAGGTCTTCGGGCTGCTCGGACCCAACGGTGCCGGGAAGTCGACCCTGGTCCGCCAGCTCACCGGGCTGCTGCGGCCGGACCAGGGGCGGATCGAGGTGCTGGGCCACGACATCGTCCGGCACCCGGACCGCGCCGCCCGGCTGCTGGCCTACCTGGGGCAGGAATCCACCGCCCTGGACGAGCTGACGGTGTCCCTGGCCGTGGAGACCACGGCCAGGCTCCGCGGCCTCCCCCACCCCGCCGCCCGCTCCGAGCGCGACGCGGTGCTGGCCGAGCTGGCCCTCGAACCCCTGGCCGAGCGTCCGCTGGCGAAGCTCTCCGGCGGACAGCGCCGGCTCGCCTGCTTCGCCACCACCCTGGTCGGCGAGCGCCCGCTGCTGGTCCTGGACGAGCCCACCACCGGCATGGACCCGGTGGCCCGCCGCGCCGTCTGGGCCGCGGTGGAGCGCCGCCGGGCCGACCGCGGCACCACCGTGCTGCTGGTCACCCACAACGTCATCGAGGCCGAGACGGTGCTGAACCGGGTCGCCGTCGTCGACGAGGGCCGGGTGATCGCCTGCGACACGCCCGGCGGGCTCAAGGCGCTGGTGGACGGCGACGTCCGGCTGGACCTGGTCTGGCGCGAGGAGCCGCCGACCCACCTGCCGCTGGTCGCCGCGCTGGCCCCGAGGGCCGCTGTGCACGGCCGCCGCTGGACCGTCCGCACCAGCCCGGACGAGGCCCGCGACCTGGTCGCCCAGGTCACCGGCGGGCCCGCCTTCGCCGCGCTGGACGACTTCTCGTTGGCCACCCCCAGCCTTGAGGACGTCTACCTGCTGCTCGGCGGCCGACACGAAGGACTGGTCAAGTGAGCACGGCCGCACTGCTGGCGCCCCGCGCCGCGCTGTTCCCCTCGCTGGGCGCGGTCTACCGGGCCCAGCTCTCCCGGGCCCGGGTGGCCCGGATCCCGCTGCTGTTCGTCGCCACCTTCCAGTCGCTGGGGATCATGGTGATGATGCGCGGGGTGGTCACCACCGGGTCCGCCGACGCCGTCGCGGCCCAGGACGTGGTGGCCGGGTCCACCGTGCTGGTGGTGGCCTTCGTCGCGCTCAACCTGCTGGCCCAGTACTTCGGCCGGTTGCGGGCCACCGGCGGCCTGGACCACTACGCCACGCTGCCGGTCCCGGCCGCCTCGGTGGTGCTGGGCACGGCCGCGGCGTACGCCTCGTTCACCGTGCCGGGGACGGTGCTCACCGCTGCCGCCGGCTGCGCGCTGTTCCAGCTGAGCTGGGTGCACCTGTGGGTGCTGGCGCTGGTGGTGCCGCTGTCCGGCGCGGCGCTGTCCGGACTCGGCGCGGCCTGCGGGCTGCTGGCGAACCGTCAGGAGATCGCCACACTGCTGGGGCAGTTGGGGATGTCGGCGGCGCTGCTGCTGGGGGTGCTGCCGCCGAGCCACATGCCCACGGTGATCAGGTGGGTCCGGGATCTGCTGCCGTCCACCTACGGCGTCGAGGCGCTGGCCCGTACCTTCGCGAAGCACCCGGACTGGGCGGCCGTCGCGGTGGACCTGGCGGTGTGCGCGGCGGTGGGCGTCGCGTCGCTGGCGGTGGCCACCTGGGCCTACCGCCGTGCCGCCACCCGTGCTTGAGCACGCACGTGCGACGATGACGCGGTGACCGCACCCGACACCCCCCACGACCCGCACGAGGACCCGGCCCAGGGCTCCCCCGCGCAGGCCCCGGCGCAGGCCCCGATGCCGCTCTCCAAGGAACCTGCCGAGCAGGCCCCGGCGCCGCGGGCGGCCCAGCCGGAGCACCCGGCCGGCCCGGCTCCCGCCGCCGCCCCCGCGGCCGGGC
>NZ_BBPM01000013.1:22784-58712 GCF_000787775.1 Streptacidiphilus carbonis
AGCCGGAGCACCCGGCCGGCCCGGCTCCCGCCGCCGCCCCCGCGGCCGGGCCCGCGCGCAGCGTCCGGACCGAGGCGCTGATCGCCGTCACGCTGCTCGCGGGCTCCGCGCTGCTCGGGGTGCTGATGGGCTTCCTCTGGCACTGGCTGGCGCCCAAGGTGCCGCTCTACGCGGACAGTTCCGCGGTCTACCTCAAGGACCCCGAGGGCGAGCAGGCCATCGGCGCCGACGGCACCTTCGCCATCCTCGGCGCCGGGGCCGGACTGGTCGTGGGCGCGGTTGCCTACTGGCTCTCCCGCCGCCGCCAGGGCGGGATCACCGTCGCCCTCGGACTGGCCGCCGGCGGACTGCTCGGCGCGTTCGTCGCGATGTGGCTCGGCACCGCGCTCGGCCCCGGCGGGAACGTCATCGCGACGGCGAAGTCGGTGCCCGCCGGGCAGACCTTCTACGGCCCGCTGAAGCTCACCGCGAAGGGTGTGCTGCTCACCTGGCCGGCCTTCGCCATGATCGCCCTGCTCGCCCTCACCGCCCTCTTCACTCCCAAACCGCAGGCCCCTCCTGTGGTCTGGCAGACACCTGCGCAGGACGGTCCCGACACGCCCTGAGCGCGCGCTAGGGTGGAGGCTTCCCGCACTCGCCCCCTTGCCCGAGGAGCGCCCGCACCGTGGCCGACAGCTTCGTTCACCTGCATGTTCACACCGAGTTCTCGATGCTGGACGGGGCCGCGAAGAACGGCAAGATGTTCGCCGAGGTGGAGCGGCAGGGGATGCCCGCCATCGCCATGTCCGACCACGGCAACATGTTCGGCGCGTACGAGTTCTTCCATCTCGCGGAGAAGCATCCGGTCAAGCCGATCATCGGCATCGAGGCGTACGTGGCGCCCGCCTCCCGGTTCGAGAAGAAGCAGACCTTCTGGGGCCAGCAGGGCGGCCGCCCCAGCGCGGACGCCGGCGGCGAGGGCGGCAAGGACGTCTCCGGCGGCGGCCGCTACACCCACATGACCATGTGGGCGGAGAACGCCAGGGGTCTGCGCAACCTCTTCAAGCTCTCCTCGCTCGCGTCCATCGAGGGCTACTACATGAAGCCCCGGATGGACCGCGAGCTGATCTCGCAGAACGCCGAGGGCATCATCGCCACCACCGGCTGCCCCTCCGGCGAGGTGCAGACCCGGCTGCGGCTCGGCCAGTACGAGGAGGCCGTCAAGGCCGCCGCCGCCTACCAGGACATCTTCGGCAGGGAGAACTACTTCCTGGAGCTGATGGACCACGGGCTCGGCATCGAGCGCGACGTCCGCGAGGACCTGCTGCGGCTGGCCAAGGAGCTGCGGATCCCGCTGCTGGCCACCAACGACTCGCACTACGTCACCGCCGACCAGGCGGACGCGCACGACAACCTGCTGTGCATCGGCGTCGGCAAGAACAAGGACGACCCGAACCGCTTCAAGTTCAACGGCTCCGGCTACTACCTGAAGACCTCCGAGGAGATGCGCGAGCTGTTCCGCGAACTCCCCGAGGCCTGCGACAACACCCTCGCCATCGCCGAGCGGATCGAGTCGTACCAGGAGGTCTTCACCTACGTCGACCGGATGCCGCAGTTCGACGTGCCCGAGGGCGAGAACCAGGTCAGCTATCTGCGCAAGAAGATCGACGAGGGGCTGAAGGTCCGGTTCGGCGACAACCCGGGCCAGGACGTGCTGGACCGGATCGAGCTCGAGATGAGCGTCATCGACCCGATGGGCTTCTCCAGCTACTTCCTCGTGGTCGCCGACATCTGCCAGTACGCCCGCGACAACGGCATCCCGGTCGGCCCCGGCCGTGGTTCGGCGGCCGGCTCGATGATCGCCTACCTGACCGGCATCACCCAGCTCGACCCGATCGAGCACGACCTGCTGTTCGAGCGCTTCCTCAACCCCGAGCGCATCAACCCCCCGGACGTCGACATCGACTTCGACGACCGCCAGCGCGACCAGATGGTCCGCTACGTCAGCGAGAAGTACGGCGCCGCCTACACCGCGCAGGTCAACACCTTCGGCACGATCAAGGCCAAGGCCGCCGTCAAGGACTCCTCGCGGATCCTGGGCTACCCCTTCGCCATGGGCGACCGGATCACCAAGGCGATGCCGCCGGACGTGATGGGCAAGGGCGTCCCGCTCAAGGACCTCTTCAACAGCGAGCACCCGCGCTACAACGAGGGCACGGAGATCCGCTCCCTCTACGAGAACGAACCCGACGTCAAGAAGATCATCGACACCGGGCTGGGCATCGAGGGCCTGATCCGCGGCACCGGCGTGCACGCCGCCGCGGTGATCCTCTCCTCGACGCCGCTGCTGGAACTGATCCCGCTGCACCGCCGTGACAAGGACGGCGTGATCATCACCGGGTTCGACTACCCCTCATGTGAGAACATGGGCCTGATCAAGATGGACTTCCTGGGTCTGCGCAACCTGGGCATCATCGATCACTGCATCAAGATCATCAAGGCCAACCGCGGCCAGGACGTGGTCTGCGACGACATCCCGCTGGACGACCCGGTCACCTTCGAACTGCTCCAGCGCGGCGACACCCTGGGCGTGTTCCAGCTCGACGGCGGCCCCATGCGCGCACTGCTGCGGCTGATGAAGCCCACCGAGTTCGCCGACATCTCCGCCGTCTCGGCGCTGTACCGTCCGGGCCCGATGGGCATGAACTCGCACACCAACTACGCGCTGCGGAAGAACGCCCAGCAGGAGATCACCCCGATCCACCCGGAGCTGGAGGAGCCGCTCAAGGACGTCCTCGGCCCCACCTACGGTCTGATCGTCTATCAGGAGCAGGTGCAGCGAGCAGCCCAGGTGCTGGCCGGGTACAGCCTGGGACAGGCCGACCTGCTCCGCCGGGCCATGGGCAAGAAGAAGAAGGAGGTCCTGGAGAAGGAGTTCGTCCCCTTCCACGCGGGCTGCAAGGAGCGCGGCTACAGCGACGAGGCCATCCAGGCGGTGTGGGACGTGCTGGTCCCGTTCGCCGGCTACGCCTTCAACAAGTCGCACTCCGCTGCCTACGGCCTGGTCTCCTACTGGACCGCCTACCTCAAGGCCAACTACCCGGCCGAGTACATGGCCGCGCTGCTGACCTCGGTCGGCGACGACAAGGACAAGATGGCGATCTACCTGGCGGACGCCCGTGCCGCCGGGATCAGGATCCTCTCCCCCGACATCAACGAGTCGGTCACCGACTTCACCGCCGTCGGCGAGGACGTCCGCTTCGGCCTCAAGGCGATCCGCAACGTCGGCGAGAACGTCATCGACTCACTGGTGGAGACGCGCAGGTCCAAGGGCAAGTACACGGCTTTCGCCGACTTCCTGGACAAGGTCGAGCTGCCGGTCTGCAACAAGCGCGCGGTGGACTCGCTGATCAAGGCCGGGGCGTTCGACTCGCTCGGGCACACCCGCCGCGGGCTGGTGGCCGTGGCCGAGACCGCGATCGACGCCGTGATCGGCGTCAAGAAGCAGGCGGCGATCGGCCAGGACGACCTGTTCGGCGCGATCGACGACGGGACGGACGCGCCCGGCATCGGGCTGGACTTCACGCTGGACGACAAGGAGTGGCCGCGCAAGCACCTGCTCTCGACCGAGCGGGAGATGCTGGGCCTCTACGTCTCCAGCCATCCTCTGGACGGCGCGGAGCACATCCTGGCCCGCAACCGCGATGTGTCCATCGCGGAGCTGCTGGGCTCGGGCCGCACCGAGGGCGAGGTCAAGCTGGCCGGGCTGATCACCGGCGTGGACCGCCGGATCAACAAGGCCGGCAACGCGTGGGCCATCGTCACGCTGGCCGACCGCGACGGGTCGGTGGAAGTGCTGTTCTTCCCCAAGAACTACATGCTGATCCAGCAGGAGCTGATCGAGGACAACGTCGTCGCCGTCAAGGGCCGGCTGAACGAGCGCGACGGGGCACTGTCGATCTTCGGCTCGGAGATGGCGCCGCTGGACATCTCCTCGGCGGAGCTGGGCGGCAAGCCGCCGATCCAACTCAACATCCCGGAGCGGAAGATCACCCCGCAGTTGGTCGCGGAGCTCAAGCGGACGATGCGGGCCCACCCCGGGGAGACGCCGGTCCGGCTGCTGCTGGAGGGGCGGGTGAAGAGCGTGCTCTTCGAACTGGGTTTCCTGGTCGAGGCGGAGAGCGGGTTCGCCAGCGACATCAAGGGCCTGCTCGGCCCGGGCGTCTGGGCATCGGCGTAGCACCTTCTACGGCGGCGTAGTTGCTCTAAGGGGCGCGGGGAACCTGTCCGCTGACAACAGCCCCTTACTACCTGGGGGCGCGGGGACTGCGCGACCAGCCCTCTACGGAGGTGCATGGTTGGCAGCGCAGTTCCCCGCGCCCCCAGGTGGTTGCAGGGCCGGCCATGCGCACAGGTCTCCCCGCGCCCCTTACGTTCTGCATGGTCCGGCTCAGTTCGCCAGTGCCGGCAGGGTCCCGCTGTACAGCCACTCCGTGAAGAAGGCGTGGAGGGGGCGGGGGCTGTGGTGCTGGGCCAGGGACGTGAAGTCGGCTGTGGTCACCACTGAGTTGCGGTGGGCGTCAGCCCATTCGCGGAGGAGGGTGAAGAACGGGCCCTCGCCCAGCACCCCGCGGAGGGCGTGCAGGACCAGGCCGCCGCGCTGGTAGAGGCGGTCGTCGAACATCAGGCTGCGGCCCGGGTCGGCCAGGACCAGGTCCTGGGGCAGGGCCCGCAGCTTCGCGTGGGCCGCCGCCGCGTGCCCCGCCGCGGCGAGCCCCCCCGAGCGCTCCGACCACAGCCACTCCGCGTACTTGGCGAAGCCCTCGTTGAGCCAGATGTGCCGCCAGTCCGCGACGGTGACGCTGTTGCCGAACCACTGGTGCGCCAGCTCGTGCGCGACCAGCCGCTCACTCCCGCGGCGGCCGTCGACATGGTTGGCGCCGAACGTGGAGAGCCCCTGGGCCTCCACCGGGACGTCCAACTCCTCGTCGGTGACCACCACCGCGTACTCGCCGAAGGGGTAAGGACCGAACAGGTCGGTGAACAGGCTCATCATGGCCGGCTGGTGGGCGAAGTCGTGCACACAGGAGCCGATCAGCCGGGCCGGGGCGTACACGGTCTGCGGGACGGGACCCGCGGAGACCGTGAGCTCCTGGTACTGGCCGACCTGAACGGTCGCCAGATAGCTTGCGGTGGGCACCGGTTGCTCATAGACCCAGGTGGTGCTGGAGGCCCTCGTGGTGCGGGTGAGCAGCCTGCCGTTGGCGACCACCGTGTAGGGGCTCGGCGCGGTGATCGACATCTGGTACGCGGCCTTGTCCGCGGGACGGTCGTTGCACGGGTACCAGGACGGCGCGCCGATGGGCTGGCTGGCGACCAGTGAGCCGTCCTCCAGTTCCTCCCACCCGAGCGTGCCCCACTCGCTGCGCACCGGGCGCGGGTTCCCGCTGTAGTGCACCTCGACGGTGAACGCCGCGCCGGGCCGCAGCGGCCGGGCCGGCCGCAGCCGCAGCTTGCCCGCGCGGTGCGTCCAGCGGACCGTGCGGCCGTCGACCAGGACCCGGGTGATCCGGAAGTCGGCGAAGTCCAGCACCACGTCGGCGAGCGGCTCGGGGCCGGTCAGGCAGGTGAGCCTGGCGGCCCCGGCCAGCCGGTTGGGCGCCGGGCGGTAGTCGAGGGTCAGCTCGTACCGGTGCACGTGGTAGCGGATGTCGCCGTGGGTCGGGAAGTACGGGTCGGTTGCCGACCGGGGACGGGGCGACGTCTGCTTGGCGCTCAATGCTGCTCTGCTCCAGTGCGGTTGGTGCGGTGCCGCCCTCAAATCGTCGGACCGTCAGACCCAGGGCGCGATCGGGTTCCCCAGCCAGCGGCTGTCCGCCGGGACGGACTCGCCGCGCATCACCAGGGACGCGGGTCCCAGCGTGGTGCGGGCCCCGACGGTGGTTCCGGGCAGGACGATACCGTGCGGGCCGAGGGTGGCACCCTCCTGGAGGGTGACAGTGTCCATCCGCATGATCCGGTCGTGGAACAGGTGGGTCTGCAGTACACAGCCGCGGTTGACGCTGACCCCGTCGCCGAGGGCGACCAGGTCTGCCTCGGGCAGCCAGTAGCTCTCGCACCAGACGCCGCGGCCGATGCCCGCGCCCAGGCCGCGCAGCCAGAGGTTGAGCAGCGGGGTGCCGGGCGCGGCGTTCAGCAGCCAGGGCGCGGCCAGCACCTCGGTGAAGGTGTCGGCGAGCTCGTTGCGCCAGACGTGGCTGCTCCAGAGCGGGTGCTCGACCGCCTTGAACCGGCCGATGAGCAGCCACTTCGCGGCCAGCGACACCAGGCAGGCGGCCGCTCCCGCGGCCAGCAGCACCGCGCCGGAGCACAGCGCCGCCAGCGGCAGTCCGCCGACCTGTGCGATCTCGGCGAGGACCGCCAGCACGCACAGTCCCAGCGCGACGGACACCATCACCGGCACGATCCGGAACAGCTCCATGGCCGCCCGCATCACCTTGAGCCGGCGGGCCGGGGCGTAGGTCAGGCTCTGGTCGCCGTCCTCGGCGCGGCGCGGCAGCTTCATCGGCGGCATGCCGAGGTAGGAGCTGCCCTTCTTGGCCTTCTTGGGGGTGGCCGAGAGGACGCCGACCAGGCCCCGGTCCGGAACGCTGCGGCCGGGCGCGGTCATCCCCGAGTTGCCGAGGAAGGCGCGCTCGCCGATCTCCGCCTCGTCGATGCGCAGCCAGCCGCCGCCCAGCTCGTAGGGGGCGATCAGGGTGTCGTCGGCGAGGAAGGCGCCGTCGCCGACGGTGGTCATGCTGGGCAGCGCCAGGACGGTGGACGCCTCGACGCCCTGGCCGACCTTCATGCCCAGCGCCCGCAGCCAGGTGGGTGTGATCAGGCCGGCGTAGAGCGGGAACAGCGCGCCCCGGGCCAGGTCCATCAGCTGGATGACCGTCCAGGCCTGCCAGGCGGTGCGGCTGTGCAGCGGGTGGTGCCCGGCCCGCAGCCCGATCCCCAGCAGCCGGACGGCGACCAGGACCAGCAGGGCGTAGGCGAGGAAGCCGGTGGCGGTGGCCAGCGGGACGGCGATGAGCGCGTGTCCCAGGACCGCGCCGATCCCGCCCGGCTGGACGAAGGCGGCCAAGACGGCGATCGCGGGAAGGGCGGCGGCCAGCGGCAGCAGGCTCAGGGCCGTGCCGGCGGCCCCGTACATCGCGGCCCAGAAGCGGGTGCGGGCCGGGCGGTCCTTGGGCCAGGCGTGGTTGGCGCGGCCGGTCTTGACGGCCGGGGCCCCGGCCCAGCGCTGGCCGGTGGGGACCTGGCCGGTGACGCCCGAGCCGGGGGCGATCTCGGCGCGCTTTCCGACCCGGGCGCCCGGGAACAGGATCGAGCGGGTGCCGACCACGGCGCCCGCGCCGACCTTGACCGGGCCGAGGTGCAGCAGGTCGCCGTCCAGCCACCAGCCGCTGAGGTCGACGTCGGCCTCGACCGCGCAGCCCTTGCCGAGCTTCAGCATGCCGCTGACCGGCGGCAGGGTGTGCAGGTCCACGTCCGGGCCGACCTTGGCGCCGAGCGCGCGGGCGTAGCGGACCAGCCAGGCGCCGGAGAGGTCGGTGGCGCCGCTGAGCTCGGCCAGCCGCTCGGCCGCCCACAGCCGCAGGTGCACGCCGCCGCCGCGCGGGTGGCTGCCGGGCCGGACGCCGCGCAGCAGCAGCCGTGCGCCGCCCGCCGCGATGCCGATCCGCCCGAGCGGGGACCACAGCAGCACGGCGGCGGGCACCACGGCCCACCAGGAGGCGCCCGCGCCCAGGTTCCACCAGCCCAGGACGGTGGCGAGCGCGGCGAGCGCGACGGTCCAGCGCAGCCCGACGACGGTGAGCAGGGGGATCATCAGCAAGCTCTGCAGGGCCCCGGCCCGGCGCGGCGTCGGCTCGATCTCACGGACCGAGCCGGTGCCCTGCGCGGACTTCTCCAGTCTGCGGGCCAGCTCGCGCAGGACCGGCGCCTGGTAGACGTCACTGACGGCGATGGCCGCGTAGCGGGCCCGGATCAGGGTGACCAGCCGGGCCGCGCCCAGGCTGCTGCCGCCGATGGCGAAGAAGTCGTCCTTGGCGCTGCCCACCGGCACGCCGAGCACCTCGGTCCACTGCTCGGCGAGCCAGGCCTCGGTGCCGTAGAGCTGCTCGGCCGCGCCCTTGGTCTCCAGCTGGGCCAGCGGCCAGGGCAGCGCATTGCGGTCGACCTTGCCGGAGGTGCGCACCGGCAGGTCGTCGACCAGAGCGAGCAGCGGCACCATGGCGGCGGGCAGCTCGGCCCGCAGCTGCCGGACCGCCGCCTCCTGGTCGAACGGCTGCTCGGCGGACTGGTCGGTGACCAGGTAGCCGACCAGCAGCTGGTTGCCGCTGCGGGCGGTGCGCACGGCGGCTGCGGCGCCGCTGACCCCGGGCAGGGCCTGCAGCACGGCGTCGACCTCGCCGAGCTCGATCCGGCGGCCGCCGAGCTTGATCTGCTCGTCGGCCCGGCCCAGGAAGACCAGGCCCTCGGGCTGGGCCAGCACCAGGTCGCCGCTGCGGTAGGCGCGCTCCCAGCCGACCGACTCCAGCGGGGCGTACTTCTCGGCGTCCTTCTCCGGGTCCAGGTAGCGGGCCAGACCGACGCCGCCGATGACCAGCTGGCCGCTCTCGCCCATGCCGACGACCTGGCCCTGCTCGTCCACGACGGCGAGCTCCCAGCCGTCCAGGGGCAGGCCGATGCGGACCGGGGCCTCCCCGGTCAGCGGCGCGGCGCAGGCGACCACGGTGGCCTCGGTGGGGCCGTAGGTGTTCCAGACCTCGCGGCCCTCGGTGGCCAGCCGCTCGGCCAGTTCGGGCGGGCAGGCCTCGCCGCCGAAGATCAGCAGCCGGACGTCGCCCAGCGCGTCGGCGGGCCAGAGCGCGGCCAGGGTGGGAACGGTGGAGACCACGGTGATCTCCTGCTCGACCAGCCAGGGGCCGAGGTCGGCCCCGCTGCGGACCTGCGAGCGGGGGACGGTGACCAGGCAGGCGCCGTAGCGCCAGGCCAGCCACATCTCCTCGCAGGAGGCGTCGAAGGCGACCGAGAGCCCGGCCATCACCCGGTCCCCCGGGCCCAGCGGCTCCTCCTGCTGGAACAGGGCCGCCTCGGCGTCGACGAAGGCGGCGGCGCTGCGGTGGGTGACCGCGACGCCCTTGGGCTTACCGGTGGAGCCGGAGGTGAAGATGATCCAGGCGTCGTCGGCGAGGCCGGGGCGGCCCTCCGTGCCCTGCGAGGACTGCGCGGCCTCCGTGCCCTGCTGGGCGTGCCCCGTCAGGGTGAGCGACCGGTCGGCGCCGAGCACGGCGCGGACCCCGGCCTCGCCGAAGACCAGCGCGGCGCGCTCGTCGGGGTCCTCGGCGTCCACCGGGACGTAGGCGGCGCCGGCCGCGAGCACGGCCAGGATCGACACGTACAGGTCGGCGGTGCCGGAGGGCACCCGGACCCCGACCCGGTCCCCCCGGCCGACCCCGGCGGCGGCCAGGGTCCGCCGCAGCGCGTCCACCTCGGCGGCGAGCGCGCGGTAGGTCAGGTAGCCGCGGCCGTCGTCGAGCGCGGGCTCGTCGGGGTGGGCCGCGACGGTGGCGTCCAGGATGTCGAGAAGGGTGCGCGGAGCGTGTGCGGGGCGCCCGGGGAACAGCGCGAGCCCGCTCGGGGCTTCGGCGTTCTCCAGGTGCGGGGCGTACACGGCCGTGGCCATCGGTCCTCATCTCGTCGACAACCCGGTCGATGCTAGTCCGGCGAATGGCCCGGCGGTATTGGAGTCCGGGCCACCCCGGAGCTGCAATGGCCGTTTACCGCATGATTTCTGACGAGCCGTCAGTAGATAGGGGCACTGTCAGCCCTGGAATTTGACGAGCCGTCAGCAGAATCTGACGGCCCGTCGACACATTTTCGAAGTGAGACCGACGACACACGCCGGAGACGTGCTGACGGGTGCTTTGGGTGCATCATGCGTAACACAGTGTATCAATCGCACCACTTTTCGCAGCCCCAGGAGCCTCAGGCGTACTGCCAGTGCGGGCGCCCGCTCTCCATGGCGCACTTCAGCAGCCTCCCGTTGGCGTCGTCGGTGGTCTTCCCCAGATCCGTGTTGCGGCAGAACTGGCCGGCTTTGTAGCAGTTGCCGGCATTGGAGACGATCGTGCAGGTGGCGGCCGGATGGGTGGCGGCCTTGGTGGCGGCGTGCGTGGGTGTCGGCGTGGTGGCCCTGGCCGCCGGCCTGGTGGCGGCTGCGGTGGCGTGGTGAACCGTCGGTGTGGCGCTCGGGCGGCGGGTGGCCGGTGCGGCGGTGGTGGGCGCGGCGGTCGTCGGCGCCGCGGTCGTGGCCGCCGGGGTGGACGGCGCGGCCGTCGCGGGGTCGGTGGTCACCGCGGTCACCGCGGTCGGTGACTGGTGCGAGGCCGACGCCGATGCCGAGGTCGGGCCGCAGGCGGCCAGCAGCGCCGTTGCGGCAAGGGCGGCGACACCGGCCGCGATGCGGCGGGCAGATCCGGATATGCAGGCGGGCACAGGGTCCTCCGAGGTGCGGACGGTCAGTGTCGCCACACGTTAGTCACCTCATCACTGCAGAACACACACAATTGGAAAATCCCCCACACCCGTCTCCCAGCCGCGCCACCGCAGGCGCCCTGCCCGGTCAGGACCAGGTCGCGGCACGGGAGTTGGACGTGCCCCGGCTCAGTTCGGGGCGCTGCGGATGTCGAGTCTGCGGATCACCCGGTCGACCAGTTCCGGGTCGGCGCCGGGTTCCATCCGGGCGAACTGCATCTCGGCGCGGCCGGCGGCCAGCATCTCCTGTTCGACCTGCTGGAACAGCCGGACCTGACGGACCCGCTGCTTCAGTTCCGCGCGCTGGTCCTCGTCGTACATGTCCGGGCGGTTGCGGGCCAGGCGGTCGGTCTGACGCTGCTTCAGCCGGTCGACGAGTTCCTCCGGTAGGTCCTCGGCGTCGGCGAGCTCCTTGAGCCGGCGCAGCCCGGCCTTGGAGACCCGGTACCAGAGCGCCCGCTCCGCCGCGTCCTCGGCGTCCTCGTCGCGGCTCAGGTGCAGCCGCCGGACCACCCAGGACAGCGACATGCCCTGGACCAGCAGGGTGAACAGCACCACGCAGAAGGCGATGAAGACGATCTCGTCCCGGCCCGGGAAGGACTCCCCGCTGTGCACCCCGAGCGGGATGGCCAGCGCCAGCGCCACCGAGGCCACCCCGCGCATCCCGGACCACCACAGCACCACCGACTCGCGCCAGCTCAGCGGCGCGGCCTCCTCGCGCTCGCCGATGCGGCGGTCCCACTGCTGGGTGACCCAGGCGCCGGGCAGCAGCCAGAGGAAGCGGACGCCGACCACCACCACGATGACCAGGGCGGCGTCCCCGAGCATGCCGGTCCAGGCATGGCCCACCTCCTTGAGGACGCTGGCCAGCTCCAGGCCGATCAGGCCGAAGGCCATTCCGGAGATCAGCAGCTCCACCACGTCCCAGAAGGCGCTGCCGACCAGGCGGTAGCCGACGTCGTCGGCGCCCACCGTGCGGTCGTTGATCCAGAGGGAGCAGACCAGGACCGCGAGGACGCCCGAGCCGTGCAGCTCCTCGGCGAGGGAGTAGGCCGCGAAGGGGACCAGCAGGCTGAGCGCGACCTGCAGGGTCGGGTCGTCCAGCATGCTCATGATCTTGCCGCTGAGCCAGCCCAGGCCGACGCCGATGACCACGGCGAGCACGGCCGAGAGCACCAGCAGCCCGATCGCGTTCAGGGTCGAGAAGTGGCCGCTGACCACGGCGTCCACCGCCAGCCCGTAGACGACGAGCGCGGTGACGTCGTTGAACAGGCCCTCGGTCTCCAGGATGCCCATCAGCCGGCGCGGCAGGCCGACGCTGCCGGCCACCGCGGCGGCGGCGATCGGGTCGGGCGGGGAGATGATCGCACCCAGCGCGACGGCGGCGCCCAGCGGCAGCGCGGGCATGATCGAGCGCGCGGCCCAGGCCACCACGGCGGTGGTGACCAGCACCAGCGCGACCGCGAGCAGCAGGATGACCCGGGAGTTCGCCTTGAAGTAGCGGGTGGTGGAGCGCTGGGCCGCCGCGTAGATCAGCGGCGGCAGCACCAACGGCAGGATCAGGTCCGGCTCCAGGGTGATGTTCGGGACGAACGGCAGCACCGCCATCACCATGCCGACCACGGTCATCATCACCGGCTGCGGGAAGCCGATGCGCTCGGCGAGCGGGGTGGTGACGACCGACGCCAGCAGCACGACGAAGAGCAGCATCAGCTGGGTCACCCGCTGACCACCCCTCCCGCTCGCCGGCGCCGTTCCCGATCAGCCTGCCAGGGATCGGGTCATCGTGCGGTGGGGGATACCGCCGTCCAGGTACTCCGGGCCCTCGGCGGTGTAGCCGAGGCGCTCGTAGAAGCCCAGTGCGTGGACCTGGGCGTGCAGTTCCAGCTCGACGGCGCCGCGGGCGCGGCCCTCGTCCTCGATGGCGCGGACCAGAGCCGCGCCCACGCCGGTGCCCCGAGCGACGGACAGTACCGCGAGGCGGCCGAGCAGTACGGTTCCTGCCCGGTCGACGGTTTCCCCGTCGTGACCCGGTGCGGTGTCCGCCCGCTGGACGTCCGCCACGTGGGGTTTGCGTGGGGGTACGGGGGGTCGCTCCCCGGAGAGTTGGCGTAGGGCCTGCTCGCCGTGGATCAGCCGGCCGGTGCCGAGCGGAGCGCCGTCCGCGCCGAACGCCAGCAGGTGCACCGAGGCGGCGTCGAGGTCGTCCCACTCCTCGTCCTCGGGGACGTTCTGCTCGACGATGAAGACCTCGCGCCTGATGGCGTGGACGGTCTCCAGGTCGGCGGGCGAGACGGCGACGCGTATCCGGGCCGCGGGACCGGACGCACGGTCGGGCTTCGGATCGGACGCCGGGTCAGCTGTCGGCACTGATGATCTCCAGGGCGCGGGCCAGGTCCTCGGGGTACTCGCTGCGGAACTCCACCCAGTCGCCGGTGCCGGGGTGCTCGAAGCCGAGCTGGACCGCGTGCAGCCACTGCCGGGTGAGCTTGAGCCGCTTGGCCAGGGTGGGGTCGGCGCCGTAGGTGATGTCGCCGACGCAGGGGTGCCGCAGCGCGGACATGTGCACCCGGATCTGGTGGGTGCGGCCGGTCTCCAGCTTGATGTCCAGCAGCGAGGCGGCCCGGTAGGCCTCGATCAGGTCGTAGTGGGTCACCGACGGCTTGCCGTTGGCGACCACGGCCCACTTCCAGTCGTTGCTGGGGTGCCGGTCGATCGGGGCGTCGACGGTGCCGGACATCGGGTCGGGGTGGCCCTGGACCAGGGCGTTGTACTTCTTCTCCACGGTCCGGTCCCGGAACTGCCCCTTGAGCAGCGAGTAGGCGCGCTCGGACTTGGCGACCACCATCAGCCCGGAGGTGCCGACGTCCAGGCGGTGCACCACGCCCTGGCGCTCGGCCGCGCCGGAGGTGGAGATCCGGTAGCCGGCGCCGGCCAGGCCGCCGATGACGGTGGGACCGGTCCAGCCGGGGCTGGGGTGGGCGGCGACGCCGACCGGCTTGTCCACGACCACCAGGTCGTCGTCGTCGTAGACGATCTTCATATTGTCGATGCGCTCGGCGACGATCTGCACGGGCGCGGGCGGTGCCGGGATCTCGACCTCCATCCAGGCACCGGCCATCACCCGGTCGGACTTGCCCACCGGGGTGCCGTCCAGCGTCACCTTGCCCTCCGCGGCCAGCTCGGCGGCCTTGGTGCGGGAGAACCCGAACATCCGGGCGATGGCGGCGTCGACACGCTCACCCTCAAGGCCTTCGGGTACGGGCAGGTTTCGGATCTGCGGAACGGTGCTCACCTGAACGAGTATGCCGGACCGGCCGGGTCCGGCCCGCCATCACGCCGTCGGCAGCGGGCGGACGGGAGCCGCGTCAGTCCTTGCCGTCGCCGTCCTCGGCGGAGTTCGCCTCGGCGGCGTCGGCGTCGGACCGGTCCGTGTGCTCGCGCATCGTCGTGCCGTCCGGGTTGGTGCCGAGGAAGGAGAGCAGCACCACCAGGATGCCGCCGCAGACGATCGCCGAGTCGGCCAGGTTGAAGACGGCGAAGTGCTTGACCGAGATGAAGTCGACCACCGCACCGCGGAAGGTGGACGGCGAGCGGAAGATCCGGTCCGTCAGATTGCCGAAGGCGCCGCCCAGCAGCAGGCCCAGCGCGATCGCCCAGGGCAGGCTGTAGAGCTTGCGGGCGAGCCGGCAGATGACCACCACCACGGTGGTGGCGATGACGGTGAACACGATGGTCATCGCCGCGCCCATGCCGAAGGCGGCTCCGGGGTTGCGGATGGCCTGGAGCATCACCCAGTCCCCGGCGATCCGGATCGGCTCGTGGTACTCCAGCCTGGCCACGACCAGCAGCTTGCTGCCGAGGTCCAGCAGGTAGGCGAGCAGGGCGACGGAGAGGAGTACGCCGATCCTGCGCCTGCGCCGCGCCACCTGTTCGCCGGCGGTCTCGGCGGAGTCGGCGGGCGCGGCAGAGTCAGCCGCCGGAGCCTTCTGGAAACCTGGGGTACTGATGATGCTCTCCGCTACACCGAGTGGGGTGGTCCTACGTCGAGCGTACGGTACGCCCACCGGGTGGCGCGGACTGGTCCGCGCCACCCGTCACTTGCCGCTAGCGCCGCTCCTGCTTGGACTTGCACTGGACGCAGAGGGTGGCCCGGGGGAAGGCCTGGACCCTGGCCTTGCCGATCGGCTCCCCGCAGGACTCGCACAGGCCGAACCCGGTGCCGTTGAGCCGGGCCAGCGCGCGCTCGGTCTGGGCGAGCATGTCGCGGGCGTTGGCGGCCAGCGACATCTCGTGCTCGCGGGAGATGTTCTTGGTCCCGGCGTCGACCTGGTCGTCCCCGGCGCCGTCGCCGGAGTCCCGCATCAGGCCGCTGACGGCCTCCTCGGAGGCGGCGATCTCGGCGCTGAGCCCGGCCGCCTCGGTCTCCAGCTCCTGCCGGAGCTCGGCGACCTCCTGCTCGGTCCAGGGATCCTCGCCGGGCCGGACCGGCAGCGCTCCGGCCGCGACCGGCGCCCCGGGCGGGGCCGGCTCCGCGGCTGGGGTCGCGGCCGGAGCGGTCCTGGCCCTGCTCCCGCTCGGCCGGGCGGTGGTCGGCCGAGCGACGGCCTCGGTCTTGCGTCGGACCACGGTCCCCTCCCCCACGTCTCCGGGTCCGGCCACGGACGTCTCCGCGCGGCGTGCGCCCGCGGCACCGCTCCTTGCCTTGTCCGCCATGCGTCTGACCCCTTTGCGAGTAAGCGTCTGCGACTGTCGTCTGCGTGCCTCTGTGTGCCTCTGCCTGCCTCTGCGAGCTGCGACTGAGCTGCTGGTGGCGCAACGCTGTGCCGAAGCATGGTGCCGGAACGATAATGCGTACCGAATCCATCCACAATGGGACATACCGCAACAGGGGCGACGGGTTACCGACTCATGTCCGGCTCCACGGATGTGTGCCCAGAACGTGACGGGCTAATCGCCTTCCGTCAGCGTTACTGGAGCGTCGGGCCGCGCCGCGGGGGCGCGGGGGGTCGCCCCCCGAACGGTCGGACCATCGCCCTGTGTCAGCGTTACCGGCGGGTCGGGGGCGCGCGGGTGGCGGCGGAGGCGGATAATCTGGTTGCCGGGCGCTATAGACTCGGGCCTGCAAGGCGTGGATGGGGACGAGTACCGCCGAACGCAGCCGAGAGCGACCCGGGGTTGGTGGAAGCCCGGGGGTGTGCGCGTCGGGAAGATCACCCCGGAGCCGTCGGAGGAAAGGCGCCGCCCGCACGGGCGGAGCCGAGTAGAACCGGCAGCAACCCCTAACGAGGGGGCTCGGCGCGTCCGCGTGCCGCAGCCAAGAAGGGTGGTACCGCGGGGCCGCAGCACTGGCCTCGTCCCTTCGTCGGAAGCCGCACAGCTCGACGCGCCCGCCGGAGGCACCTCCTGATGAACCGAGGCCCCATGCCCCAGTACCGCCCCGTCCCCGCCCAGGTGGACCTGCCCGTGCTCGAACACGGGATCCTCTCCTTCTGGCAGGACAACAAGATCTTCCAGCGCAGTCTGGAGCAGTCCGAGGGCCGCCCGGAGTGGGTGTTCTACGAGGGCCCGCCGACCGCCAACGGCATGCCCGGCGCGCACCACATCGAGGCCCGGGTCTTCAAGGACGTCTTCCCCCGCTACAAGACCATGAAGGGCCACCATGTGGCCCGCAAGGCCGGCTGGGACTGCCACGGCCTGCCGGTCGAGCTCGCCGTCGAGAAGGAGCTGGGCTTCTCCGGCAAGCCCGAGATCGAGGCGTACGGGATCGCCGAGTTCAACGCCAGGTGCCGCGAGTCGGTGACCCGGCACACCGACGCCTTCGCTACCCTGACCAACCGGATGGGCTACTGGGTCGACCTGGACGACGCCTACCGGACCATGGACCCGGACTACATCCAGTCGGTGTGGTGGTCGCTGAAGCAGATCTTCGACAAGGGCCTGCTGACCCAGGACTTCCGGGTCGCCCCCTGGTGCCCGCGCTGCGGCACCGGCCTGTCCGACCACGAGCTGGCGCAGGGCTACGAGACCGTGGTCGACCCCTCGGTCTACGTCCGCTTCCCGCTCACGTCCGGCCCGCTGGCCGGCAGTGACGGCAAGCCCGCCGCCTCGCTGCTGGTGTGGACGACCACGCCGTGGACGCTGGTCTCCAACGTCGCCGTGGCCGCGCACCCGGCCGTGACGTACGTCGTGGCCACCGACGGCGACGAGCGGGTGGTGGTCGCCGAGCCGCTGCTGGAGAAGGCCCTGGGCGAGGGCTGGACCGCCACCGGCGAGCGCTTCACCGGCGCCGGGATGGAGCGCTGGGAGTACCGCCGCCCGTTCGAGCTGGTGCCGGTCGAGGGCGCCAACTTCGTCGTCAACGCCGAGTACGTGACCACCGAGGACGGCTCGGGCCTGGTCCACCAGGCGCCCGCCTTCGGCGCCGACGACCTCGCCACCTGCCGCGCCTACGGCCTGCCGATGGTCAACCCGGTGCTGCCGGACGGCACCTTCGAGCCCGATCTGCGGCTGGTCGGCGGACAGTTCTTCAAGAAGGCCGACGAGGCCCTGGTCGCCGACCTGGACGCGCGCGGCCTGCTGTTCCGTCATGTCCCGTACGAGCACAGCTACCCGCACTGCTGGCGCTGCCACACCGCGCTGCTCTACTACGCGCAGCCGTCCTGGTACGTCCGCACCACCGAGGTCAAGCAGCGGCTGCTGGAGGAGAACGAGAAGACCAACTGGTACCCGGAGACCGTCAAGTACGGCCGCTTCGGCGACTGGCTGAACAACAACATCGACTGGGCGCTATCGCGCAACCGCTACTGGGGCACCCCGCTGCCGATCTGGCGCTGCGAGGAGGGCCACCTCACCTGCGTGGGCTCACTGGCCGAGCTCAGCGACCTCACCGGCCGCGACCTGTCCGACCTGGACCCGCACCGGCCCTTCATCGACGAGGTCGTCTTCCGCTGCACGGGGAGCGGCTGCGCGCTGGACGCGGTCCGGGTGCCCGAGGTCATCGACGCCTGGTACGACTCGGGCTCCATGCCCTTCGCCCAGTACGGCTACCCGCTGAAGAACGCCGAGCTGTTCGAGAAGCGCTACCCGGCCCAGTTCATCTCCGAGGCCATCGACCAGACCCGCGGCTGGTTCTACACGCTGATGGCGGTCGGCACCCTGGTGTTCGACAAGTCCTCGTACGAGAACGTGGTCTGCCTGGGCCACATCCTGGCCGAGGACGGCCGCAAGATGTCCAAGCACCTGGGCAACATCCTGGAGCCCATCTCGCTGATGGACCAGCACGGGGCGGACGCGGTGCGCTGGTTCATGGCGGCCGGCGGCTCGCCGTGGTCCGCGCGCCGGGTCGGGCACAACACCATCCAGGAGGTCGTCCGGAAGACCCTGCTGACCTACTGGAACACGGTCGCCTTCCAGGCCCTCTACGCACGGACCGCCGGGTGGGCGCCCTCGGCCGCCGACCCGGCCCCGAGTGATCGTCCGCTGCTGGACAAGTGGGTGCTCTCGGAACTCAACACCCTGGTCAAGGAGGTGGACGCGGCGCTGGACGGCTTCGACACCCAGCGGGCCGGAAAGCTGCTCTCCGCGTTCGTCGACGACCTGTCCAACTGGTACGTGCGGCGCGGGCGCCGGCGCTTCTGGCAGGGGGAGCCGGCCGCGCTGGCGACCCTGCACGAGGCGCTGGAGACGGTGACCCGGCTGATGGCGCCGCTGACGCCGTTCATCACCGAGCGGGTCTGGCAGGATCTGGTGGTCCCCGTGGACCCGGCCGCGCCGGTCTCGGTCCACCTCGCGGACTTCCCGGTCGCGGACGAGTCGCTGATCGACCCCGACCTGTCCCGGCACATGGCGCTGGTGCGGCGGCTGGTGGAGCTGGGGCGGGCGACCCGCGCCGACTCCGGGGTGAAGACCCGTCAGCCGCTGTCCCGCGCCCTGGTCGCGGCGCAGGGGTACGCGGAACTCCCGGCCGAACTGCTCGCACAGGTGGCCGAGGAGCTCAATGTCACGGCACTGGAGTCGCTGTCGGCGGTGGGCGGGTCGCTGGTGGACACCACGGCCAAGGCCAACTTCCGGGCGCTGGGCCGGCGGTTCGGCAAGGGGGTGCAGGACGTCGCCAAGGCGGTCGCCGCGGCGGACGCGGCGGCGCTCTCCGCGTCGCTGCGGGCGAACGGGACCGCGTCGGTCGAACTGGGCGGCGAGACGGTCGGGCTGACGCCGGATGAGGTCATCATCACGGAGACCCCGCGGGAGGGGTGGGCGGTCGCCAACGAGGCGGGCGCCACCGTCGCCCTCGACCTGCACATCACGCCGGAGCTGCGGCTGGCCGGCATCGCCCGGGACGCCATCCGGCAGGTGCAGGAGGCCCGCAAGAACAGCGGGCTCGACGTGGCGGACCGGATCGTCCTCCGTTGGACGGCGACCGACGACTCGACGGTGGAGGCCCTCACGGCCCACGCCGACCTCATCGCCGACGAGGTCCTCGCCACCGACTACGCCTCCGGCGAAGCCGACTGGCCCGAGGCGGCGCCGTTCACCGACGAGACGCTGGCCTTGACGTTCTGGCTCCGCAAGGCTTAGCCAGGCAGTACCCAAGGGGCGCGGGGAACTGCGCGACCAGCCCTCTACGAAGGTGCATGGTTGGCAGCGCAGTTCCCCGCGCCCCTTAGGCAGTAACGGGTGCCCGTCAGCTCACCAGTGCCCGTTCCCGAACGCAGAAACACCGCGGGCCCCTGCGGGAACGTTCCGGCAGGGGCCTGCGGTGGTAGGGCTCAGGGCGGTGGGGGCTGGGATCAGCCCTCGTCGTCCTGGTCGATCAGGAAGCCCCGCATCGGCTGCGGGGCCTGCTGCAGCGGCGGCTGCGGCCGCACCGCGGCCATCGGCTGCGTCATCGCGGCGGGAGCCATCTGCTGCTGGCCGCCCGCGCTCTGGTGCTGCGCGCCGGGGTTGAAGCTGTTGCCGCCGAAGCTGGGCTGCTGCTGGCCGCCGCCGAAGCTCTGGCCGTTGCCGCCGAAGCTCTGCTGTCCGCCGAAGGTCTGCCCGCCCATGGGCGACGCGCCGACCGGGGTCATCGACGGCTGCGACATCGAGGGCTGGGACATGGAGGACGGCGGGAGCGACGCGGTGGCCGGCTGGCGCGGGGGCGCCAGCGAGTCGTCCGCCTGCGACTCCAGCTGCCGCAGCTGGGTCTCCAGGTAGGACTTGAGCCGGGTCCGGTACTCGCGCTCGAACGCACGCAGGTCCTCGACCTTGCGCTCCAGCGTGGCGCGGGCGGACTCCAGCGAGCCCATGGCCACGCGGTGCTTCTCCTGCGCGTCCCGCTCCAGCGCGTCGGCCTTGGCGCGGGCGTCCCGCTCCAGACCCTCGGCGCGGCTGCGGGCCTCACCGACGATCTTGTTGGCCTCGGACCGCGCCTCGGCGATGGCCTGGTCCGCGGTCTGCTGGGCGAGCGCCAGCACCCTGGCGGCGCTGTCGTTGTTCTGGCCCTGCTGCTGCTGCGGGAAGTGCGGCTGCTGCATCTGCTGCAGACCGCCCATGTGCTGCGGCGGCTGCATCTGGCCCTGCTGCATCTGGCCGGGCTGCTGCATCTGCTGGCCGAAGCCCTGCTGGCCGCCCATGGTCCCACCCTGGAGCTGGGGCGGGCCCTGGAGCTGCGGGGCGCCGCTCGGCAGCTGCGGCGGGCCGGGGTGGCCCATCTGCTGCTGCTGGGGCGGCTGGCCCTGCATCTGGCCGGGCTGCTGCATCTGTCCCTGCTGCTGGAGCTGGGGCGGCATGCCCTGCTGCGGCACGGGCGGACCAGATATGGCGGCCGGCACCGGAGGGCCGGGGCGCTGGTGCTGGTCCTGCTCCTTGCGCATGTTCTGCTGGTTCTGCGCGGCCGCGCGAGTCGCCGCGGCCAGCTTGGCGCGCAGGTCCTCGTTCTCGCGGAGCAGTCGGGTCAGCTCTCCTTCGACCTCGTCGAGGAAGGCATCGACCTCGTCCTCGTCATAGCCTTCGCGGAGGCGGACGGTCGTGAACTGCTTGTTCCGCACGTCCTCGGGGGTCAATGGCATCTCTTCACCTCAACGTGATCGTCGGACAATCGGCGGCCTGCGGGGTTCACATGGCCCCCTGCACGACGGAGATCAGGATCGAAACAATGATGATCAGTACGAGGAAGGACAGGTCGAGCGCCACGCCCCCGAACCGAAGCGGCTTGATGTAGCGCCGCAACAGTTTGAGTGGTGGATCGGTGACGGTGTAGATGCACTCCAGCACAACGATCATCCCGCGGCCGGGCCGCCATTCGCGGGCTAGTTGTTGCACCCAGTCCATCACAAGCCGGGCCAGCAGGATGACGAAGAAAACCATCAGCACGATGTACAGCACCTGCCATACAACGTTCACCGCTCGTCCCCTCGAACTCGTCCTGCTGCCTGCCCGCCGGGAGCGGAAGCCCCGCTACCCGGCGTCACGTGGTCCACACGTATCGTCCCGCTCTGGTCAGCTCTGGTTGAAGAACCCACCCTCGGCGATCCTGGCCTTGTCCTCCGCCGTTACATCGACGTTAGCAGGAGACAGAAGGAACACCTTCTGAGTCACACGTTCGATGCTTCCGTGGAGGCCGAAGACCAGTCCAGCCGCGAAGTCTACGAGGCGCTTGGCATCCGTGTCGTCCATCTCCGTGAGATTCATGATCACCGGAGTGCTCTCACGGAAGTGTTCCCCGATGGTACGGGCCTCGTTGTAGGTTCGGGGATGAAGTGTCGTGATCCGGTAGGGCTCCCGCTCGGAGGCGGCCTTGGGCATGATCACCGGGGCACTCTTCTCCACGTGACGACGTTCAGGTGTGATGGACGACACTGGCGCCATCCTTGGCTCCGACCGCATCGGGGCGACCACCGCCGCCGGCGCCGGCTGCGCGACGGGCGCGGGGGCGGGGCGGGGGACCTCCTCGGTGCGGGCGGTGTTGCGAAGCGGTTCGGGCTCGGGGCCGTAGTCCTCGTCGTCCGGGTCGTAACCCTGAACGTCGTAGCGTTCGTCCTCCACGAGGCCGAGGTATTCCGCCATCCTGCGCAGTGCGCTGGCCATACTCCTGTCCTCCGCTCTGTGGTGGATCGGGTCCGTCACCGGCACACCCCCGCTCACGCGAGGTGGTTCTACGATCCACGGTCTGACCCCGCGATGCAGGGGAGATTCCTACTTGTCCTGATTTGTTCTGCGATCTGATCTTCTAACCGGTGACGTTACCCGAGGGGCGGCCGGACACCCAGTACCGCCGTACCGACGCGCACATGTGTCGCTCCGGCTGCGATGGCCTGTTCCAGGTCGCCACTCATTCCTGCGGAGACCATGGTGGCAGCCGGATGCTGACGGTGCACCAGAGATGCGATTTCCGCGAGGCGCGCGAAAGCACCGGCGGGGTCACCGGCGTACCGGCCGCGCAGCGGCGCCACGGCCATCACTCCGTCAAGTCGCAGCCCAGGCGCATCGGCCAGGGCCTCGGCGAGCGGGAGCACCTGATCGGGCAGGGCACCGCCGCGGTGGGTCGCCCCCGGCTCGGGACCGCCTTCCAGGGCGACCTGGATAAGGCATCCCAATTCGGGGCGTTCCGACTTCTGGACTTCAACGGAGAGAGCGTCGACCAGTCGGATCCGGTCCACCGAATGCACCATGTCGGCGTACTTCAGAACAGAACGGACCTTATTGGTCTGCAATTGGCCGACGAAATGCCAGGCGAGTGGCAGGTCGTGGCATTCCGCCGCCTTCGGCCCGGCGTCCTGGTCCCGGTTCTCGGCGACGTCGCGCACCCCGAGCGAGGAGAGCAGCCGGACGTCCGAGGCCGGGTAGGTCTTGGTCACCACGATCAGGGTGACCCCGTCGCGGGCGCGACCGGCGGCGGCGCAGGCGTCGGCCACCCGCCGCTCCACGGTGGCGAGGTTGGCGCGCAGCTGCGCCAGCCGCTGGTGCTGTTGGTGCTGCGGGTCGGCGGCGCCGGTCATGCGGGGGTTCCGTTCAGCCAGACGTAGCCCGCGAGGCGGCCGGTGCGCTGCTCGCGGCGGTAGGAGAAGTGGTCCGGCGATTCCATCGTGCAGATGTGCGGGAGGTCGGCGACGGTGACGCCGAGCGCGGCGAGTTGGGCCCTGGCCCCGGCCGGGAGGTCCAGCGCCGGGGTGCCCCGGCTGGTCTCCGACCAGGTCGCCGGCTCGACCGCGGCAACCTCGTCGCGAAGACTCACAGGCACTTCATAACATGTACCGCAGACCGAGGGCCCGATCGCGGCGGTGATCCGGCCCGCCTCGGCGCCCAGCGCGACCATCGCGGCGACGGCCGCCGGGACCACTCCGGCGGCCAGTCCGGGACGGCCGGCGTGGGCGGCGCCGACGACTCCGGCCACCGGGTCGGCCAGCAGCACCGGCACGCAGTCGGCGGTGAGCACCGCGAGCGCCCGGCCGGGACCGGCGCCGACCAGCGCGTCCGCGGTGGGGGCGGTGCCGTCGGGCTGCCGTTCGGTCACCTCGGCGACCGCCTTGCCGTGCACCTGGTTCATCCAGGCCACGGCGGCCGGGTCCAGGCCCAGGCCGTCGGCGGCGAGCCGGCGGTTCTCCCGGACCGCCGCGGGGTCGTCGCCGACCGCGCCGCCGAGGTTCAGCTCCTGGAACGACGAAGTGCTCACCCCGCCCCACCGGTCGGTGAAGGCGAAATGAGCACTGTCGTGGGAAGCGCTGCCGGGGAGGGAGAGTCGCTGGCCGATCATGATGATCAGCCTAGTGCGGCGCCGGCTACTTCAAGAAGTCCGGGACGTCCAGCTCTTCGGCCGGGCTCTGCACGTAGATCGGCCGGGTCTCCGGGACGTGCGGCGTCAGCGGCGGGGCCGGCGGCTCGGTGTGGTGGCGGGACTCATCGGGGCGCGGGACGCTGCCGATGGTGTGCACGCTGCGCCCGGCCGCGGTCGAGCCCGCCCGGTTGTACTCGCCGGGCCGGTCCGCCGGCGGCTGCGGCGGCGGGGTGGCCGAGTTGGTCGAGCGGACCACCGGCTCGCGGACGATGGTGGGCGGCGCGCCGCCGTCGAAGCCGGCCGCGATCACGGTGACCCGGACCTCGTCGCCGAGCGCGTCGTCGATGACCGCGCCGAAGATGATGTTGGCCTCGGGGTGCGCGGCCTCGCTGACCAGTTGCGCCGACTCGTTGATCTCGAACAGGCCGAGGTCGGAGCCGCCGGAGATGGAGAGCAGCACACCGCGGGCGCCGTCGATCGAGGCCTCCAGCAGCGGCGAGGAGATCGCCATCACGGCCGCCGCCTTGGCGCGGTCCTCGCCCCGGGCGGAGCCGATCCCCATCAGCGCCGAACCGGCGTCCGACATGACCGACTTGACGTCGGCGAAGTCCAGGTTGATCAGGCCGGGGGTGGTGATCAGGTCGGTGATGCCCTGGACGCCGGAGAGCAGTACCTGGTCGGCGGAGCGGAACGCGTCCAGCACGCTGACCTGGCGGTCCGAGATGGACAGCAGCCGGTCGTTGGGGATCACGATGAGGGTGTCGACCTCTTCGCGCAGCTGTGCGATGCCGTCCTCGGCCTGGTTGGCGCGGCGCCGGCCCTCGAAGGTGAAGGGGCGGGTGACCACGCCGATGGTCAGCGCGCCGAGGGTGCGGGCGATGTTGGCCACCACCGGCGCGCCGCCGGTGCCGGTGCCGCCGCCCTCGCCCGCGGTGACGAAGACCATGTCGGCCCCCTTGAGGACCTCCTCGATCTCCTCGCGGTGGTCCTCGGCGGCCTTGGCGCCGACATCGGGGTTGGCGCCGGCTCCGAGGCCGCGGGTGAGTTCGCGGCCGACGTCGAGCTTGACGTCGGCGTCGCTCATCAGCAGGGCCTGTGCATCGGTGTTGATCGCGATGAACTCGACGCCCTTGAGCCCGACCTCGATCATCCGGTTGATGGCGTTGACGCCACCGCCGCCGATGCCGACGACTTTGATGACTGCGAGGTAGTTCTGGGGTGCTGCCACGTCGAAGGCCTCTCGCCTCGGATGTACGGTGCCGAAGGGGCGGGAACTCTGAAGCCGAGACCCTGACCCGAACCCTGAACCTGAGGCTTAGGGTTAATGCTGTGTCACTCTTCCATCATCTACTGTCACAGGACACTAGGTCTCTGGGCCTGCCCGTTCAACGGACACGCCGAGCCTGCGCGTTTTTCTTGTGATGCTATGTGATCAATGTGCCGGACTTTCACCCGGGGTGGCCACCCAGATTCGGGGAGGAACTGGCCCTCCGTCAACACCGCGACCACGCCCGGTTCCCGGGCTCATTGCCGCACGGCGGGGTCGTCAGGGGCGCTGACGTCGTACGACGTGCCCTTCTGCCGCAGCAACGCGGTGAGCACGACGGCTTTTCGCTGGTCCTGTTCAGAACTTCCCCACAGCACCCTGGAACCGTCCGCGAGTTGCAGTTCCAGATCGTCGTACGAATGCACCACGACCGATCTGGTCCGCTTGGCCACGGAAACCGGAAGGGCTTTGGCGACATCCACCGCCGCCGCGACCAGGGCCTGCTCGGGGAAGACCGCGAGCGCGCCCCGTCCTGCGGCGGAGAGCGACAGTTCGACCACCGGCACACCGTTCGGGACCTGACGGCCGGTCGCGAACCGCACCCCGGCCGCGTCGACCTGGGTGTAGCTCCCGTTCGACTCCTTGATGGCGGCGATGGCCTGGCGTTCGGTGATCCGGATCTGCACGGTGTGCGGCAGCGAGGTGCCGACCTGCGCGTCGGCCGCCCGGGGCAGCGCCTTGAGCACGCGGGCCCGCACCGCCCCGGTGTCCAGCCGCTCCAGCGGCCCGCCCAGCGGGACGTCCGCCGCCGCCAGCACCTGATCCGTGGTCAGCACCTTGGTACCGCTGACCCTGACGGTCCGGACGTCCAGCACCGAGGAGAACCAGACCAGCCAGCAGACCGTGCCCAGCACGGCCGCCAGCAGCAGCCCCAGCACCAGGAAGCCCCGCTGGGACAGCCGCAGCGGGACCCGCGGCGGAGCCGCCGGGGCCTCCTCGGCCCCGGCGGCGTCCGACTGCTCGGCGTCCGCCTGCTCCTCGGTCGCCGAGGACTTCGCCTCAGGCACGGCGGTGCGCGGAGATGGCCTCGTAGACCATCCCCACCAGCAGCTCGTCGGCGTCGCGGCGGCCGAACTCGGCGGCCGCGCGGCTCATGTCCCACAGCCGCTGCGGGTCCGTCAGCACCGGCAGCAGATGCGTGAGCACCCAGTCCGGGGTCAGTTCGGCGTCGTCCACCAGCAGTCCGCCGCCGGCCCGGACCACGGGCTGGGCGTTCAGCCGCTGCTCGCCGTTGCCGATCGGCAGCGGGACGTAGGCGCCGGGCAGGCCGACCGCCGAGAGCTCGGCGACGGTCATCGCGCCGGCCCGGCAGAGCATCATGTCGGCGGCGGCGTAGGCGAGGTCCATCCGGTCGACGTACGGCAGCACCCGGTAGGGCGGCATGCCCGGGACGTCCTCGATGGCCGGGAGTTCGTTCTTGGGACCGACGGCGTGCAGGATCTGCACCCCGTACTGCTGCAGCCGCGGCGCGATGGCCTGCACGGTCTCGTTGAGCCTGCGGGCGCCCTGGGAGCCGCCGGAGACCAGCAGCGTGGGCAGCCGCTGGTCCAGGCCGAAGTAGGCGCGGGCCTCCGGGCGGACCGCGTTCCGGTCCAGGGTGGCGATGGTGCGCCGCAGCGGGATGCCGATGTAGCGGGAGTCCCGCAGCTTGCTGTCCGGGGTGCTGACCGCGACGAAGTCGCTGTAGCGGGCGCCGACCTTGTTGGCCAGCCCGGGACGGGCGTTGGCCTCGTGCACCACGATCGGCACCCGGGCCCGCTTGGCGGCCAGGTAGGCCGGCATCGCGACGTATCCGCCGAAGCCGACCACCGCGTCCGCCTTGGTGCGCTCCAGGATGTCCTGGACCGCCTTGACCGTTCCGCGCAGCCGGCCCGGAACGGTGATCAGCTCCGGGGTGGGCTTGCGCGGCAGCGGTACGGCGGGGATCAGTGCCAGTTCGTAGCCGCGCTCGGGGACCAGTCTGGTCTCAAGACCGCGTTCCGTGCCCAGCGCTGTGATCCCGATCGTGGGGTCGTTCCTGCGCAGTGCGTCCGCAAGGGCGAGCGCGGGCTCGATGTGACCGGCGGTCCCCCCGCCGGCGAGTACGACATGCACCGAAATTCACCGCTCCCTGCGCTGCCGGGCCTTCCCGAGCCGCGCGATGGTCCGTTGGGGCAGACCGATGAGTCTGCCCAGGGCGTTCTTGCGTGTCCGCTTGCTCCGGGCGGCCAGAGCAGCCCTGGCGGCGGGTTCGCTGCGTGCGAAGCAGAGCAGCATCCCCACCGCGAACATGGTCGGCAGCAACGCCGAACCCCCGTAGGAGAACATCGGGAGCGGGACTCCCGCGATGGGAAGGAGTCCCAGCACCGCACCTACGTTGATCATGGCCTGGGCCATGATCCAGGTGGTGGCGCCTCCCGCTGCGTACCTGATGAAGGGGTCCCTCGTGCGTCCGGCCACGCGGATACCCGCATACCCTAGTGCCGCGAAGAGGGCGAGTACCGACAGCGTCCCCAGCAGGCCCAGCTCCTCGCCGGTCACCGCGAAGATGAAGTCCGTGTGGGGTTCCGGGAGTTGGCCCCATTTCTCAACGCTGGCACCCAGTCCGCGACCGGTCAGGCCACCGCCCGCCAGTGCGTACACTCCTTGAACGGCCTGCCAACAGGAGCCGTCCGAGGGGACACTGGTCGCCCCGATGCACTGGATCCGGCCGAGCCGGTGCGGCACCAGCGCGATCAGCAGGGTGCTGAAGCCCAGCGCGATCGCGGCGGCCCCGCCGAACAGCCGCATCGGCGCCCCGGAGATCCAGAGCAGCCCGAACATCAGCGCACAGATGATCATCGCGGTGCCCATGTCGCCGCCGGCCAGCACCAGGGTGAGCAGCAGCACGGCCATCGGCACCAGCGGGATCAGCAGGTGCTTCCACTGGTCCAGCATCTTCATCTGCTGCTTGCGGGCCAGCAGGTCGGCGCCCCACAGCACCAGCGCCAGCTTGGCGAACTCGGAGGGCTGGATCTGGAACGAACCGCCCAGGCTGATCCAGTTCTGGTTGCCGTTGACGGCCTTGCCCACCCCCGGCACCGCGACCAGCAGCAGCAGCCCGAGCACCGCGATCAGCAGCGGATAGGCCAGCGCGCGGTGCAGCCGCACCGGCAGCCGGGCGGCGACGTACATCAGCACGCTGCCCAGGGCGACGGCCGAGAGCTGCTTGGTGAAGAAGAAGGTGAAGGACAGCCCGAGGGTCCTGGCCTCGATCTGGGAGGCGGAGAACACCATCACCAGGCCGAGCACCAGGATCAGCGCCGAGGAGCCGAGGATCAGGTAGTACGGCGTCAGCGGCCGCTCCAGGCCCCGCTGGAAGCGCCCCAGCGCGGTGCCGGGACCGGTGAAGCGGCTCTTGGAGCGGAAGACCGCTACCGAGGTCGCCCCCGGCCGCGCGGGCCGGGCGGCGGGCCGTGCCTTGGTACCGGCCACGACGGCCCCCTTCTCCCCAGGTGCTGCTGACTGCTGCTGCGCCGCTTCGGCTCCTAGCCGGCCTCCGCGAGAGCGCGGGCCGCCGCGGCGAAGAGGTCGCCGCGCTCACCGTAGTTGGTGAACATGTCCATCGAGGCGCAGGCCGGGGCGAGCAGCACGGTGTCGCCGGGACGGGCGAGCCCGGCGGCTGCGCGTACCGCCGCGTCCATGGCCGGGGCACCAGTCTGACCGTCCTGGAGCTCGATCACCGGTACCTCGGGCGCGTGTCGCGCCAGCGCCTCCCGGATCAGCGCCCGGTCGGCGCCCATCAGCACCACCCCGTGCAGCACCTTGGCCGCGCCGGCCACCAGGGCGTCCATGTCCGCGCCCTTGGCGAGGCCGCCGGCGATCCAGACGACCGAGGGGTAGGCGGCCAGGGAGGCGGCCGCGGCATGGGGGTTGGTGGCCTTGGAGTCGTCGACATAGGTCACCCCGCCGGTCTCCACCACGGTGGCGATCCGGTGCGCGTCCGGGCGGAAGGCCCGCAGGCCGTCCCGGACCGCCCGCGGCTCGACGCCGTAGGCCCGCGCCAGCGCGGCGGCGGCGAGGGCGTCGGCGATGTTGTGCGGGGCACTCGGCTGGACGTCCTCGACGGAGGCCAGTTCAGTGGCGGTGTGCCGCGGGGGGGGTCCCCCCGGACGGAGTCTGGGGGAGGCTCGAACAAGGGTGGTGGCGGGCGACGGGCGGGCGTTCTTGTGGCGGTCCGTCACGAAGGCGCGGTCCACCAGCAGTCCGTCGACCACGCCGAACTGGGAGACGGCGGGCGGCCCCAGGGTGAAGCCGATGGCGCGGCAGCCCTCGGCCACGTCGGCCTCGCGGACCAGCGCCTCGGTGGCGGGGTCGGCGGTGTTGTAGACGCAGGCGACCTGGTTGCCCTCGTAGATCCGGCCCTTGTCGGCGGCGTAGGCCTCCATGGAGCCGTGCCAGTCGAGGTGGTCGGCGGCGATGTTGAGCACCACGGCCGAGTGCGGGCGCAGCGAAGAGGACCAGTGCAACTGGTAGCTGGAGAGCTCTACGGCGAGGACGTCGTAGGGCTCCTCGGCCAGCACGGCGTCCAGCACGGAGACGCCGACATTGCCCACCGCCGCCGTGCGGAGGCCCGCCGCGGTCAGGATCGACGCCAGCATCTGGACCGTGGTGGTCTTGCCGTTGGTGCCGGTGACGGCCAGCCAGGGTGCGGGCTCGCCGGTGGCCGGATGCGGCCGGCGCAGCCGCCAGGCCAGCTCCACATCGCCCCAGACCGGCACCCCGGCCTCGGCCGCGGCCAGGAAGAGCGGGCTGTGCGGCGGCCAGCCCGGCGAGGTGACGACCAGTCGGGCGCCCTGGGGCAGGCTCTCCCCGTCCCCGAGCACCACCTCGACGCCCAGCGCCCGCAGCTCGTCGGCCTGGGCCCGCTGCCGGGGGCCGTCCCCTCCGTCCACCACGGTGACCCGGGCCCCCAGGCCGTGCAGCACCCTGGCCGCCGGGACGCCGGAGACGCCCAGGCCGGCCACGGTGACCGGCAGGCCGGTCCAGTCGGGGGCGTCGCCCGTCGTCATCATGTGGCGGTCACCCAGCCCGCGTAGAACAGGCCGAGGCCGACCGCGACGCAGAGGCCCTGGATGATCCAGAAGCGGACCACGATCAGGACCTCGGACCAGCCCTTGAGTTCGAAGTGGTGCTGCAGCGGCGCCATCTTGAAGACCCGCTTCCCGGTCATCCGGAACGAGCCGACCTGGATGATCACCGACAGGGTGATCAGCACGAACAGGCCGCCCAGGATGGCCAGCAGCATCTCGGTGTGCGAGCAGATCGCCAGGCCGGCCAGCGCCCCGCCGAGGGCCAGCGAGCCGGTGTCGCCCATGAAGATCTTCGCCGGCGAGGTGTTCCACCACAGGAAGCCGAAGCAGGCGCCCATCAGCGCGGCGCCCACCACGGCCAGGTCCAGCGGGTCCCTGACCTGGTAGCAGAGCGGTCCGGCGCTGGCGGCGGATCCGCAGGTCTGCCCGTACTCCCAGATGCCGATGAAGACATAGGCGCCGAACACCATCACCGAGGCGCCGGTGGCGAGACCGTCCAGACCGTCCGTCAGGTTCACCCCGTTGGACATCGCAAGGATCATGAAGATGGCCCACAGCGCGAACAGCACCGGGCCCAGCGACCAGCCGAAGTCGGTGACGAAGGACAGCTTGGTCGAGGCGGGGTGGACCCCGGCCGAGTCGGCGAAGTTCAGCGCGCCGATGGCGAAGAGCACACCGACGATCAGCTGACCGGCCATCTTGGCCTTGGCCCGCAGGCCGAGCGAGCGCTGCTTGACGATCTTGATGTAGTCGTCCAGGAAGCCGACCAGGCCCATTCCGGTCATCAGGAACAGCACCAGCAGCCCGGAGGCGGTCGGCGCGGTGCCCACCAGCAGCTTGGTCATCGCATAGGCGACCAGGGTCGCCAGGATGAAGGCGATGCCGCCCATGGTGGGCGTGCCGCGCTTGCTGTGGTGGGTCTTGGGGCCGTCGTCGCGGATCATCTGGCCGTAGCCGTGCCTGGCCAGGATGCGGATCAGGACCGGGGTGCCGACCAGCGAGAGGACCAGCGCGAAGACCGCGGCGAACAGGATCTGACGCATCGGCGAGCTGCTGGTGGAAGCCAGCTGCACCGTGGCGGCGTGATCCATCAGGGTCGGATTCACGCGTTCACTCCGTTCGAGCCGACGCCGTTCGAGCCGACGCCGTTCGAGCCGCCGTCAGCGAGCAGGGCCTCGGCGACCCGCTCCAGGCCGACCGAGCGCGACGCCTTCACGAGCACCACGTCCCCCGGCGCGACCTGCTCGCGCAGCAATGCGATCGCCGCATCCACATCGGACACCAGCACCGATTCCTCACCCCATGAACCTTCGTTCCTCGCGCCCAGCTCCATGCAGGCCGCTTCCCGGCCGCCGACAGCCACCAGGGTCGCGATGTCCAGCCGAACCGCCAGCCGGCCCACCGCGTCGTGCTCGGCGAGGGAGTCCTCGCCGAGTTCCCGCATCTCCCCCAGAACCGCCCAGGTACGGCGGGCACCGGGCCCTCTGCCGCCGATCGCGGCGAGCGCGCGCAGGGCGGCCCGCATCGAGTCGGGGTTGGCGTTGTAGGCGTCGTTGATCACCGTGACGCCGTCCGGACGGTCCGTCAGCTCCATCCGCCAGCGGGACAGGCTCCCGGCCTCCCCCAGCGCGACGGCGATCCGCGTCACGTCCATGCCGCACTCGGTCGCCACGGCTGCGGCGGCGAGGGCGTTGGAGACATGGTGCTCACCGTAGAGGCGGAGCTGAACGGGCGCGGAACCGGAGGGGGTGACCAGGGTGAACCCCGGACGACCCGATGCGTCCAGGCGCACGTCCTCGGCCCGGACCTGCGCCTCGGCGGACTCGCCGAAGTAGAGCACCCGCGCCTGCGTACGCGCGGCCATGGCCCGCACCAGCGGATCGTCCGCGTTGAGGACCGCGCAGCCCTCGGGCGGCAGCGCTTCCACCATCTCGCCCTTGGCCTCGGCGATGCCCTCGCGGCTGCCGAACTCGCCGATGTGGGCGGTGCCGACGTTCAGCACCAGGCCGACGGACGGGCGGGTGATCCCGGTCAGGTGGGCGATGTCGCCCTTGTGCCGGGCGCCCATCTCCAGGACCAGGAAGCGGGTGGAGTCGGCGACCTTCAGCGCGGTCAGCGGCAGCCCGATCTCGTTGTTGAACGAGCCCTCGGTGTAGACCGTGGGGCCGAGCACGCCCAGCAGTTGGGCGATCAGGTCCTTGGTGCTGGTCTTCCCGGCCGAACCGGTCAGGGCCACCAGCGTCGTGCCGGTGGCCCGGACGGTGACCTCGTGCGCCAGCAGGCTCAGCCCGGCCACCACGTCGTCGACCACCACGGCCGGGACGCCGACCGGACGCGAGGCCAGCACCGCGACGGCCCCCTCGGCGACGGCGCGCGCGGCGTAGTCGTGCCCGTCCACCCGCTCGCCGGCCACGGCGGCGAACAGTGCGCCGGGGACGACCTGGCGCGAGTCGTGGACCACCGGGCCGGCCACCAGGGCCTGCGGGTCCGGAACGTCGTGCAGCTTCCCCCCGGTGGCACGGGCCACCTCGGCGAGGGTCAGAGGGATCACGTTGGCTCTACTCCTTGGCGTCGCCGTCGCGATGCGACGCGAGGATCGCCTCGCCCAGCACGGCACGGTCGTCGAAGGGTCGGATCTCGTCGCGGACGTACTGGCCGAGCTCATGGCCCTTGCCCGCGACCAGGATGCAGTCGCCGGCGTGGGCCAGGGCGACGGCGGCGGCGATGGCACGGGCCCGGTCGGGCTCGACCAGCACCGCGCCGCGCTCAGCCTCGGGCACCTCGGCGGCGCCGCCGAGCATCGCGTGCAGGATCGCCAGCGGGTCCTCGGAACGGGGGTTGTCGCTGGTCAGGATGGCGGTGTCGGCGAACCGGGCGGCGATCGCGCCCATCGGTCCGCGCTTGAACGGGTCACGGTCGCCGCCACAGCCGACCACCACGTGCACCCGCCCCTTGGTGACCTCGCGCAGCGAGCGCAGCGCGGCCTCCAGGGCGTCCGGCTTGTGGGCGTAGTCGACCACCGCGACATAGGGCTGGCCCCGGTCCACCCGCTCCATCCGGCCGGGGACCCCGGGGACGGCGGCGATGCCGGCGGCGACCTCGTCCAGCGGTAGTCCTGCACATGCCAGGGCGGTGATCGCGGCGAGGGCGTTGGCGACGTTGAAGGGACCGGGCAGCGGCACCGCGGCGTCCACCGAGACACCGTCAGGACCCACCGCGCGGAAGCTCGATCCGGCCGGGCCCAGGTGCACGGCCTCGGCCCGCCAGTCGGCGTCGGGGTCGCCGGCGGCCGAGTAGGTGACCACCGGGATCTCCGCCTCGGCGGCCAGCCGGCGGCCGTAGCGGTCGTCCAGGTTGACCACGCCGAGCCTGGCCCTGCGCCTGCTGAACAGACCCGCCTTGGCCCGGTAGTAGTCCTCCATGTCCGGGTGGAAGTCGAGGTGTTCCGGCGTCAGGTTGTTGAACACGGCCACGTCGTAGACCACTCCGTCGACCCGGCCGAAGACCAGGGCGTGGCTGGAGACCTCCATCACCACCGCGTCCGCGCCGCGCTCGGCCATCACGGCGAGCACCGCGTGCAGGTCGGTGGCCTCGGGGGTGGTCCGCTCGCTCTTGATCCGCTCGCTGCCGACCCGCATCTCGACGGTGCCGACCAGGCCGGTCTCCCGGCCGGTGCCGCGCAGACCGCCCTCGACCAGGTAGGCGGTGGTGGTCTTGCCGTTGGTTCCGGTGATGCCGATCATCAGCAGCCGTTCGGCGGCCCGGCCGTAGAGGGCTGCCGCGAGGGCGCCCATCCGGCTCCTGGGCTGGTCCACCACCAGCAGCGGCACCCCGCAGTCGGCGGCGCGGTCGGCCCCGTCGCGGTCGGTCAGCAGCGCCACGGCGCCGTTGGCGACGGCCTGCGCCGCGAAGGCGGCGCCATGGGCGTTCGCGCCCGGCAGGGCCGCGTAGACGTCGCCCGGGCGGACCGCCCGGGAGTCATGGGTGATGCCGGTGACCGCGCCGGGCCACGGAGCCGAGGCGTCCAGCCCCAGCAGGGCCGCGACCTCGGCGAGCGGGGTCGCGGGCAGTCCCTGGGGGCGGGGCGGGGCCGCCGCTCCACGTACCGGGGGCGGGGTCTCCTGATCACTTCGGTGCACGGCGGTGAGGTTACCGGTACCGCCCTGCCCGGGGCCAAGCGAGGGTGCGTGCGAAGCCTTGGGATCGGTGGGAGGGGTCATGCCATCACTGCCTTTCACCAGTTCACCGGCAGGTTCGCCGCCGCCGCGCCGGTCGGCGCCACTTGGAGGGTCTTCAGGGCGAACTCCATCACCTGCTTGAACACCGGGCCGCAGAGCTCGCCGCCGAAGTGCCCGTTGACCGGGTCCTGGATCACACAGGACACGGTGACCCTGGGCTTGTCCGCGGGCGCGAACCCGATGAAGGAGGAGGTGTAGCCCGAGTACCGGCCGGTCGCCGGGTCGACCCGGTTCGCGGTACCGGTCTTGCCGGCCACCAGGTAGCCGGGGATCTGCGCCATCACGCCGGTGCCCTCCTGGCTGGCGACCACCGACTGGAGCATCTGCGCCAGGGTCTTCGCGGTCTGCGCGCTGACCACCCTGGTCTGCTTGGGGGCCGCGGCCGGAACGTAGCGCCCGTCCGGACCGGTGGTCCCGGCGACCAGGCTGGGCTCGATCCGCACCCCGCCGTTGGCGATGGTCGAGTAGACCGAGGTGGTCTGCAGGGCGTTCACCGACAGTCCCTGGCCGAACGGGATGGTGTACTGCTGCGACCCGGACCACTTGCCCGGCTGGGCCAGGATGCCCTGGGTCTCGCCGGGGAAGCCCAGGCCGGTCGGCTGGCCGATGCCGAACTTGGTCAGGTAGTCGTACAGCACCTGGTCGGCCTGCTTCTGGGTGGAGCCCAGGTGCTCGGCCGCCAGCATGGTGCCGATGTTGGACGACTGGGCGAGCACGCCGTTGAGGGTGAGCTGCTCGGTGCCGTGCGCCACGTCGTCGTGGAAGACCCGGTCCGCGCGCGGCAGCGTGCCAGGGACGGTGACATGGGTCAGCGGGGTGGCCACGCCCTGCTGCAGCACCGCGGCCATGGTCATCAGCTTGCTGACGCTGCCCGGCTCGTAGGCGTCCTGGAGCGCGGCGTTGCCCAGGTCGGCGGGGTCGGCGTCGGCCAGGTCGTTGGGGTCGAAGCCGGGGGAGGCGGCCATCGCCAGCACCTTCCCGTTGGTGACGTCCTGGACGATCACATACCCCCGCTGGGCGCCGGCAGCCTTCACCTCGTCGGTGATGGCCTGCTGGGCGTCCCACTGGATGTCCCGGTCCAGGGTGAGCCGAAGGCTCGACCCCGGCACCGCGGCGGTCTCCCTCTGCCCCGCGGTGGGGACCTCGCGGCCGCCCGACTGGGCGTAGGTGACCTTGCCGTCCTTCCCCTTGAGCAGCGAGTCGTACTGCTGCTCGAGGCCGCCCCTGCCCACGCCGTCGCTGTTGACGAAGCCGATGACGTTGGCCGCCAGGGTGCCGTCCGGGTAGACCCGCTTGGCGTGCTTGGCATGGAACACCCCGTTCAGCACATTGGCGCAGGCCTCGTCGACCCGGCCGGCGTCGCCCGCCTTCAGCGCCAGGTTGTTCTCGGTCAGGCAGTGGCCGCTCCAGGCGGACTTGGTCAGCTTGGCCTCCAGGGCGGTGATCTGACTCCAGGTCTGCGGCGACTGCTGCCTGGCCAGCAGGGCGTAGCGGTCGCTCCTGCCGGTGGAGGTCAGCGCCTTGGCAAGGGTCGCCACCGGGACGCCGACGATCGGCGACAGCAGCTGGGCGGCCTGGGCCGGGGCGTCGTCGACATGGGCCTGACCCGGCGTGAACATGTAGGGATCGGCGGTGATGTCGTAGGCGTCGACGGTGGTGGCCAGCACCCGGCCGTCGGCGTCGGTGATCGAGCCGCGCGGGGCCGGCAGCGGATCGGTCCGGTAGAGGCTGACGGTGGCGGCCGCGGCGAGCGTGGAGGAGTCCACGAACTGGAGTTGGACCAGCCGGCCCACGAACAGTGTCAGCACCGTGCCCAGGGCCACCACCATCAGCCGCAGCCGGCGGCGAGGGGTGGCCAGCCGCACCCGGGCCGGGGGCGGGGGCGCCGGGCGCCGGGAGGCCGGACGGGCGCTTTGGCGGGAAGCCTGGCCGGCCGGGGGCCTGCCGGAGGGGCGCACGCCGGGGTGCGGCGGGCGCTGCCGGGGGGGGGGG
>NZ_BBPM01000013.1:59288-80519 GCF_000787775.1 Streptacidiphilus carbonis
CTCCCCGTCAGTGGGCGGTGCCGGTCGGCGTGCTGGAGGTCGGCGTGCTGGAAGTCGGCGTGCTGGAAGTCGGCGTGCTGGATGCCTTGGCGGCGGGCTTCAGGCCCGGCTTGGCGGCGTCGGCACTGGCACCGGCACTCGCGCCGGCCTTGGCGGTGGTCGTGGCCTTCGCCGTGCCGCTCGGGCCGGCACTGGGGTGGGCGCTCGCACCGGCGCTCGGGCCGGCCGACGGGCTCGCGGTCGGCTGCGCCACCGGCGGCACCGCGGCCGCCGCGATCGGGGTCGGGCTGCCCTGGACCGTGCCGTCGTCGCGCAGGAAGGCCGGGTTGCCGCCGGGCACCATCCCCAGCTGGCGGGCCCGCGCCGACAGTGCGTCAGGCGCCGACCAGGCGCCGATCTGCTGCTGCAGCCCCTGCCGTTCGTCGGTCAGCTGGCTGGTCCGCGTCTGCAGCCGGGTGAGGGTGAAGGAGCCCTGGTTCAGGGCGGTGTTCAGCACCAGCAGCGCGATCAGGCCGCCCGCGAGTATCAGCACCACCAGCACCGCGAACGGGCCGCGCCCGGCCGAGCCGCGGCCGCCCGGTCGGCGGCCCGCCGTGCGTCGGGCCGCCGAGACCGAGGCCGCGGCACGGCGGCGTGCGGGGGCGGTCCTCCCCGCGACTCTTCCGAGAGCCACCTGCATCCGCTCCTTCGCTGCGCCGTTTGCTACCCCTTGCTGACGGACGCTCTGATTCTCTCCGCCGCGCGCAGTCGCACCGGTGTGGCGCGGCGGTTCTCAGCGATTTCCTGCTCCGTCGCCTGTTCCGCTCCCCGGGTGAGCAGCTTCAGCCGGGGCTGGTGCTCCTCCGGGACGATCGGCAGGCCGGGCGGCGCCGTGGCCGTCGCACCCGCCGCGAAGAACTGCTTGACCAGCCGGTCCTCCAACGAGTGGTACGACATGACGGCGATCCGGCCGCTGACGGCGAGCACGTCCAGGGCGCCGGGGATGGCGCGCTCCAGGACCGAGAGCTCCCCGTTGACCTCGATCCGCAGGGCCTGGAAGGTGCGCTTCGCCGGATTGCCGCCGGTACGGCGGGTCGCCGCGGGAATGGCATTGCGCACCAGTTCCACCAGACGCGCGCTGTTGCTGAACGGTTCCCGCTCGCGCTCGCGCAGGATCACCGAGGCGATCTTCCCGGCGAACCGCTCCTCGCCGTAGACCTTGAGGATCCGGGCCAGATCGCCGTGCGAGTAGGTGTTCAGCACCTCGGCGGCGCTGATGCCCGTCGTCTGGTCCATCCGCATGTCCAGCGGGGCGTCCTGGGCGTAGGCGAAGCCGCGGTCGGCCTCGTCCAGCTGCATCGAGGACACGCCCAGGTCGAACAGCGCGCCCTGGATCTGCTCGATGCCGAGGTCGGCCAGCACCTGCGGGATCTCGTCGTAGACGGCGTGCACCAGGGTCGCGCGCTCTCCGAAGGGGGCCAGCCGCTCCCCCGCCAGCCGCAGCGCCGAGGGGTCGCGGTCGACGGCGACCAGCCGGGCCTCGGGGAAGCTGCGCAGCAGCGCCTCGCTGTGGCCGCCGAGCCCCAGCGTGGCGTCCACCACGACCGCGCCGGGGGCGGTCAGCGCGGGGGCGAGGACGTCCAGGCACCTCTGGAGCATCACCGGGACGTGCTTGGCCTCCGGGCCGCTGCTCAATGGGTACCTCTCATAGGGCTGCACGTGCCGCCTGGTCCCCGCCCGCTCGCCTTGGGGAAGGAACCCTCTGCCACCGGGGAAGGGGCGGCAGCGGGTACGGAGCGGGTGGAGGCCGGGCCGGTACGTGCGCGTCGTGCGGGTGAGGAGAAGCGTTCTGCGCCGTTGTGGGAACCCTGCGCCGAACGTCGCGTCACTTTACTCCACGACGTCCCCCGGTCAATCGGATGCGACGGCGCACGCCCCCCGGCGCACGCCGATTAACCTGCAGGTCAGCCTGCGTTTTCCGAGAGCGCCGAGCGGTGCGCCACGCCGGTGCGCGACCACCGCACCACCCCTCCGCCGGGAAGATCACGCGAATGGAGCAGAGCCGCCGGCGCAGCCCGTGCCCCTGCCGGTCCGGCGGCCCCGGCGGCGGTCCGTACGCGTATGCAGTGCGTCACAGCGCTGCCGCGCGCCCCCGTCGACCGCTGTCAGCAGCGCTGATTCCCACTAACGTCAGGGGTATGACCACGACTCCCGACCTGCCGCACCCCCAGGCCGATGCGTCCGCCGAGGCGGCTCCCTCCATCATCGACAGCTTCGTGGCCCGCAACCGCGACTACGCCACCGCCTACCGCGACGGCGGCATGGACGCCCGTCCGGTCCAGCGTGTCGCGGTGGTCACCTGTATGGACGCCCGGCTGGACGTCCACGCCGCGCTCGGCCTGAACCTGGGCGACTGCCACGTCATCCGCAACGCGGGCGGCGTGGTCACCGACGACACCATCCGCTCACTCACCGTCAGCCAGCGCGGGCTGGGCACCCGGTCGATAGCGCTGATCCACCACACCGGCTGCGGTCTGCTCAGTCTCACCGAGGACTTCCGGCGCGAGCTGGAGGAGGAGGTCGGGATCAAGCCGTCCTGGGCCCTGGAGTCCTTCACCGACCTGGACCAGGACGTCCGCCAGTCGATGGCCCGGGTCCGCACCTCGCCGTTCCTGCTGCACCACGACGACATCCGCGGCTTCGTCTTCGACGTCACCACCGGCCTGCTCCGCGAGGTCCACCCCTGATCCGAGCCGATTCCGCCTCTGATCAAACCATGACATAGGGTCAGCGCCCCTCCTGCGCGTCGGATAACTGGTCCATAACGGACGAATAACGGGAACATTGAGGTCCTATTCGTCCGGTCGAGTGACGTAGTCGGTCCGAACAGGGAACAATGCATCTGCCGTGTCGACGCACACGGAGGGGCCCGGACCGGGGTGAGGTCATGGCCCCGTACACGGGCCGAGGAGTAACCGGGTGACCACCTTCAACGAGCACACCAGTCTGGACCACCAGGCAGGAGGGGTGCTGCCGGCCGCCGAACTGGGCGCCGTCGTCGAACGCGTACGCGCGTCCGTGGAGAGCGTGCTGGAGGGCAAGCCGGAGGCGGTGCGGCTGGCTCTGACCGTGCTGCTGGCCGAGGGCCACCTGCTGATCGAGGACGTGCCGGGGGTCGGCAAGACCCTGCTGGCCAAGGCGCTGGCCCGGTCGGTGGACTGCACCGTGCGCCGGATCCAGTTCACCCCCGACCTGCTGCCCTCCGACATCACCGGCACCAGCGTGTTCGACCAGACCCGCAGGGACTTCGAGTTCAAGCCGGGCGCGATCTTCGCGCAGATCGTGGTCGGCGACGAGATCAACCGCGCCTCGCCGAAGACCCAGTCGGCGCTGCTGGAGTCGATGGAGGAGGGACAGGTCACCGTCGACGGGACCAGCTACCCGCTGCCGACCCCGTTCATGGTGGTGGCCACCCAGAACCCGATCGAGATGGAGGGCACCTACCCGCTCCCCGAGGCCCAGCGCGACCGCTTCATGTGCCGGATCTCCATCGGCTACCCCAGCGCCGAGGCCGAGCTGCAGATGCTGGACGTCCACGGCGGGGCCTCCCCGGTCGCCGACCTGCGGCCGGTCGCGCACGCCGACGACGTGGTGAAGCTGATCGACGCGGTCCGCCGGGTCCATGTCGCCGACGAGCTGCGCCGCTACGCCGTCGCCCTGGTCGCCGCCACCCGCACCTCGCCGGAGCTGCGCCTGGGCGCCTCACCCCGGGCCACCCTGCACCTGCTGCGGGCCGCCCGCGCCGCCGCGGCGCTGGACGGCCGCGAGTACGTCATCCCGGACGACCTGCAGGCGCTGGCCGTCCCGGTGCTGGCGCACCGGCTGCTGCCCACCGCGGAGACCGTGCTCGGCCGGCGCAGCACCGAGCAGGTCGTCCGCGACCTGGTGCTCCAGCTGCCCATCCCGCACCCGGCGCGCTGAGGTGCCGCCCACCACGCCGCCCCCCCGGGCGGCCACGGGCAGCAGTTTCCGCACCGGCATGCGCGGGCTGACCACCCGCGGGCGCTCCTTCCTGGCGGCCGGGATCACCGCCGCGCTCTGCGCCTACCTGCTCGGCCAGCCGGCCCTGCTGAAGATCGCGCTGCTGCTCGCGGCGCTGCCGCTGGTCAGTGTGGCGATGCTGATGCGCACCCGGTACCGGGTCGCCAGCGGGCGGCGGCTGTCGCCCTCGCGCGCCCCGGCCGGGCAGGAGGCCAGGGTGCACCTGCGGGTCGACAACGTCTCCCGGGTGCCCACCGGGCTGCTGATGCTGGAGGACAAGGTCCCCTACGTGCTCGGGCCGCGCCCGCGCTTCGTGCTGGACCGGGTGGAGCCGCGCGGGCACCGCGAGGTGTCCTACCGGGTCCGCTCCGACCTGCGCGGACGCTATCCGCTAGGCCCGCTGCAGCTGCGCCTCGGCGACCCGTTCGGGCTGTGCGAGCTGACCCGCTCGTTCACCGCCTCGGACACTCTCACGGTGGTCCCCCAGGTCCAGCCGCTGAGCCCGGTCAAGCTGACCGGCGAGTGGACCGGCTACGGCGACAGCCACTCCAGGGCGGTCGCCCTGGCCGGCGAGGACGACGTGGTGCCGCGCGAGTACCGGCACGGCGACGATCTGCGCCGGGTGCACTGGCGCTCCACCGCCAAGTACGGCGAACTGATGGTCCGTCGCGAGGAGCAGCCGCTGCGCAGCCGGGCCACCGTGCTGCTGGACACCCGGGCGCTCGGCCACCGCGGCAACGGCCCGGCGTCCTCGTTCGAATGGGCCGTCAGCGCCGCCGCCTCGATCAGCCTGCACCTGCTGGAGCGCGGCTACGCCGTGCGCCTGCTGACCGACACCGGGGACGCGGTGACCGGGGCCGGCGGCAGCGGCCTCGGCGGCGCCTCCGAGGAGGCGGCGGGGCTGCTGCTGGACACCCTGGCCATGGTGCAGCTGTCCGAGGGCCAGGGCCTGGCCCCGGCCGAGGAGGTGCTCAGGCTCGGCGGCGAGGGCCTGGTGGTCGCGCTGCTCGGATCGCTGGACGACGAACAGTTGGCCGAGCTCTCCCGGCTGCGCAGGCGCACCGCGACCGCGGTCGCGGTGCTGCTGGACAGCCCCAGCTGGACCCTGCGCGGACAGGCCGCCGGGGCGGCCGCCCCGGCCGGGTCCGGCGGCAGCGGCGCCAACGCCGCCCCCGCCGGCGACGAGCAGGTCCGGCTGCTCCGCGAGGCGGGATGGAACGTGCTCGCGGCCCGCTCCGGCGACTCGCTGCCGGACCTGTGGCGGCGGTCCGACCGGTCATCCGTCACCGGGTCGGCGTTCCAGCCGGCCGAATCGTTCCGGCCGGCCGAACCGCTCCAGCACGCAGTCCCGGCAGAGAGGGACCCGGCTTGACATCCCCCCCAGCCGAAGCAGGGGGATTCTTCCCTCGCGGGTCGAGCTTTCTGCTTCAACGACAGCAGCTGCCCCGAATCAACGGCCAGGGACGTTGGTACGCCCAGCAGCCTTACGCCAGCTCCACAGACCTGACATCCCTCCAGCCCGGAGGTAGACCCAGACGGCTTGGCTACCACCGCCCAGGCGACGGCCACGCTACGGATGCACCGCCTACCAGGGAGTCCCCCGGGAGAGTGACTCACGAGTGGTCCGCCTTGACGGCGAATCACCACCGCCCCCTGCCCCCCACAGTGGGCAGTCCCATTCCTCCCCCGGCTCAAGCCGGGGGTAGCCACGGAGGCATCCGATGAACGGGCGTACCCGGATCGCATTCTCCGGCGCCGCCGCGACGCTGCTGACGGCGCTGTGCCTGTGGCCGCTGGTCTCCCCCGCGTACTGGCTGGTCCAGGCCGGGTTCGTGATCGTGCTGGTCACCTCCGCCGGGTTGGGGCTGCGCCGGCTCGCGGTGCCGCGACCGCTGGTCCCGGTGGCCCAACTGCTGCTGATCGTGCTGCTGCTGACGCTGATGTACGCGAGCAGCACCGCCGTCGGCGGCCTGCTGCCGGGCCCCGGCGCCTGGCAGACACTGACCGGCGAGATCAGCGACGGCATCACCGACATGGGCCAGTACGCGGCCCCGGCCCCGGCGCATCAGGGACTGCGGCTGATCCTGGTCGGCTCGGTGGTGCTGATCGCCCTGGTGGTGGACCTGCTGGTGGCCACCTACCAGCGGGTGGCGCTGGCCGGGCTGCCGCTGCTGGCGCTGTACTCGGTCGGCACCGGGCTGCATCCGCACGGCGCGCTGTGGCTGTACTTCCTGCTGTCCGCCTTCGGCTACCTGTCGCTGCTGATGGCCGAGGGCCAGGACCGGTTGTCCCGCTGGGGCCGGGTCTTCCACGGCACCCCGGCCACCCTGGCCGGGACCACCGGCGGCAACCCGCTCAGCAGCACCGGCTACCGGATCGCCGGGGCCGCCCTGGCCATCGGACTGCTGCTGCCGCTGGCCCTGCCCGGCCTGGGCAGCGGCCTGGTCGGAAAGATCGGCCACGGCGGCGGGATCGGCGCGGACGGCAACATCATCACCGCCGTCAACCCGCTGGCCTCGCTGGGCGCTTCGCTCAACAAGAGCGTCAACGTCAACATCCTCACCTACACCACCAGCGCCAACAGCCCCGGCGACCAGTACCTGCGGATCGTCGACCTGGACGCCTTCAACGGGGTCGCCTGGACCCCCAGCGAGCACCAGGTCCAGTCGGTGCCCAACCCGCTGCCCTACCCGTCCGGCCTGGCCAACAACACGCCGCAGCTGGCGGTGCAGACCAAGGTCAGCACCCAGTCCGGCTACGTCCAGCAGTGGCTGCCGATGCCCTACCCGGCCAGCTCGGTCCAGGTGCCCGGCGACTGGAAGTACGAGCCCGAGGGCCGGACCCTGATCGGTGACGCCGGCCAGAACGCGGGCGGCCTGCAGTACACCGTGAACAGCCTGGCGCTGGAACCGAGCGAGGACGCGCTCAGGACGGCCGGGTCGCCCCCCGCGGACATCGTCAAAAACTACACGACGCTGCCGAAGGGCTTCCCCGCGGTGATCCACGACACCGCAGTCTCGGTGACCCACGGGGCCGGCACCGCCTACGACAAGGCGGTGGCCCTGCAGAACTGGTTCACCACGACCGGCGGCTTCAGCTACGACACCACCGTCAAGGACGACACCAGCAGCAACGCCATGGTGGACTTCCTGCGCAACCGGAAGGGCTTCTGCGTCCACTTCGCCGGGACGATGGCCGCGATGGCCCGCTCGCTGGGCATCCCGGCCCGGGTCGCCATCGGCTTCACCCCCGGTGAGCAGCAGCCGGACGGCAGCTGGAAGGTCGGCACCAAGAACGCCCACGCCTGGCCCGAGCTCTACTTCGCCGGGGTGGGCTGGCTGCGCTTCGAGCCCACCCCGCATGTGGGCTTCACCCCCGACTACACCGTGGTCACCACCTCCGGCGGCACCTCCGTCGCCACCACGGCGAGCGCAGCGCCCAGCGTGAGCACCGGCCCGACCGCCGGCTCCAGCGCCGCCTGCCCGCTCCAGAAGCAGCGGGCCGGCTTCTGCGGTGAGGACACCGGCACCGGGTCGGTCGGCGTCAAGGCCGCCTCGGCTTCGTTCACCCCGCTGGAACTGGCCGGACTGGCGCTGGCCGGGCTGCTGGTCCTGCTGCTGCTCACGCCGATGCTGTGGCGGCTGCGGGCCCGCAGCCGCAGACTGCGTCGGCGCGGACCGCGCGGCCCCGGCCGCCCCGGTGCCTCTGCGGGCTCCGGTGCCTCCGGTGCCTCCGGAGTCTCTTCGGGTTCCCCCCGCACCGGCCGCGATGGCGGCGGCCTCGAACTGAGCGACCAGCAGGTGCTCTCGGTCTGGCGGGAGATGATCGACTCCGCCTGGGACCTCGGCATCCCCCCGGACGAGGCGGAGACGCCCCGGCGCACCGTGGCCAGGATCGTCGAACTGGGCGGCCTGGAGCAGGAGCCCAGGGCGGCCGCGGGACGGCTGGCGCTGGCCACCGAGCAGGTGCTGTACGCGCCCAGGGCGGATCCGCCGACCGCGCTGCGGCAGGACGTCAGGGCGGTGCGGAACGGGCTGCGGGCCTCGGCCCGCCGCTCCGTGCGGATCCGCGCCGTGCTCTTCCCGCCGTCCTCGGCCCGGCTGGTCCGCGGGCTGCGGGAGGCCCGGCAGTCCCTGGTGGAACGGGCGCGCAGGCGCCGGGCCGCGGACGGCGAGGAGCAGTGACGGGGCAGTGACAGTGGGGCCGGGGCCCGGCAGCTTCCGCTGCCGGGCCCCGGCCCCACTGTCCGTCTCCCGCTTCCTACTGGTCAGGCCCCGCGCTGCTCGTCGTGGCGGCGCTGCCAGCGCTGCTCCATGCGGTCGACCACGCCCGACTTGCGCCGGCGCATCGGCGCCCCGGTGCGCGGGTCGGCGACGCCGATCCTGGGGGCCCGGCGCCAGGCGGTGACGGCGACCGCGGCACAGGCGAGCATCACTGCGAAGCCGACCACGCCCATCCACCAGAGCCCGGTGACGGCGACACCCATGAGCAGGGCGACACCCACGACGAATCCTGCCCCGGCCGCGTAGACCGTACGGCGGCTACGGGCTCGCAGGCCCGTACCTTCAAGCGCTGTCGCGAACTTGGGGTCCTCGGCGTACAGCGCTCGCTCCATCTGCTCGAGCAGACGCTGCTCGTGCTCCGAGAGCGGCACGTCGTCCTCCTACTCTGGTCGCTGCTGGCGACCGCCGCCGTCCCCGTCAGGACAGACAGTCCTCCCTGGATCCCGCTTGTGTTGCGTATGCCCCACCGGCAGGTCTGTCATGCCTTGCTGGCTTTACCCGAATCATACGGTCGACCGTGCCTTTTTGGGGCACGGTGCGCCATCGGAGCCATCCCTAGAACGGGCGGAGCGGTACCGAAGTTTCCGGGTCCGCCGTGAACCTCCGGAGTGCTCCGGAGCACCTCAGTCCAGCTCGGCCAGCACATGCAGCTGGGTGGCCACCGTGTGGAAGGCGGGGTCGGCCGCGGCCGCCTGCTCCAGGGCGAGCAGCGCCTCGACCGCGCCGGGCTCGGTGTCCACCAGCACCCCGGGGACCAGGTCGGCGAAGATCCGGATCCCGTGCACCTCGGCGACCCGCAGTCCGGCGCCCCCGGCCAGCGCGCGCAGCTCGTCGACGGTGAAGCGGCGGGGCATCGGGTCGTGGCCGCCCCAGCGCCCGTCCGGATCCCCCAGGGCGGTACGGGCCTCGGTGAAGTGGCCGGCGATGGCCCTGGCCAGCACGGCGCCGTTGCGGTTCGCCGCCAGCAGGCTGACCAGGCCGCCCTTGCGCAGGCCTGCGGTGAGCTGGCCGAGCGCCTCGGCCGGGTCGTCCACGACCTCCAGCACCCCGTGGCAGAGCACCGCGTCGACGCTGTCCGGCTCGACCAGGTCGGAGAGGGTCTGGGTGTCCCCCTGCAGGGCCCGGACCAGATCGGTCACGCCGGCCTCGGCGGCCCGCCGCTCCAGCGCGAACAACGCGTCGGGGCTGGGGTCGACCACGGTCACCCGGTGCCCGAGCCGGGCCACCGGCACGGCGAAGTTGCCGGTGCCGCCACCGGTGTCGAGCACGTCCAGCACCGGCCGCCCCAGCTCCTCCGCCCGGCGGTCGAGAGCAGCGCGCACCACCTCCCACACCACGGCGGTCCGGAGAGAACTGCGGGGGCGCGTCGGGTACACGGAGGGGCTCCTCGGAAGATGCTGGACCTGGGACAGATGCTTGATCTGACTGGACCCAACCTTAGACCGCGCGCTGGTCGCCGGGCTCTTCCGAAGGCTTCGCGGTGCGGACCGGGTTGAGCGCGACCAGCCGCTGGACCATGCGGACGAAGAGCGCGGTGTTGCGGATCAGGTCGTCGGCGTCGCGCATGGTCGCGGCCGAGGCGATGCCGGCCTCCGCCGCGGCGCGCTTGGGGGCGCCCGCGGCGTAGTAGACGGCCCACTCGGCCAGCTCCGGGGCGACCTCCGGCAGGACCTCCCAGGCGCTGCGGATCCGGCCGCGCTTGCGCGGGCCCTCCTCCGGTACCCCGCGCACCGCGAGCACGGCGGCCGAGGCCCGCAGCGCGGCCAGGTGGGCCACCGCGTATCTCTCCAGCGGGCCCTCCATGCTCCGGGCCTCGTCCAGCCCCCGGTAGGCCTGGGCCAGCAGGTCCAGCGCGGCCGGCGGCGCCCCGGCCCGCCGCAGCACCGGATGGACGTCCGAGGGCGGGCGGTAGGGCCTGGCCGCGGATTCGAGGGCACCGGCCGGACGGGCCGGGCCGCCGGACGGTTGGCTGGAGCCGGCCGACTGCAGCGGCAGTTGCAGCACCTGTGCTGTGGGGATCACCTTGTCGCTCATGGCTCGTTCAGTCCTCCCGTTCGAATCCGGCCGTCAGGCGGGCGTCGGCGTACGTGGTGCGGGCGTACGGGTGAGAGTCCAGCGCCCGGCGGCGCGGTCGAGGCTGAGGTCGTACACGTCGGTGTCGAAGCAGCGGCCGGGGCTGGCCTGCACCCGCCACACCTCGCGGCGCCCGGTCCAGTGGCCGAGCACCGCGCGCACGGCGTAGACCCGGTTCCGCCAGAGGAAGTGCTCGGGCTGCTCCTGGCCGCCCCTGACCTCGATCACATCTGCCGTCGTCCCCGCCATCGCAGCCACCTCCCTTTCTCCGCCTCGACCCTCATTCGAATCTATGTTCGAACAACAACCTCAGAGTAGCCCCCATCCGCGGGCCTGCGTCAATGCCGCACAGCCAATGCCGCACGGTCGATGCCGCACACCCGAGGTCGGACCCTCAACGCCATGCTGCACCCCACCACTGACAATCCGGCCCGGGCATCCGGCAGGCGCCGCCCGGTGCGGCAGTTCGACCGTTCGACGGGGAACTGCCGCGACGCGAAGCAGCCCCGCGCCGCGAGGAGGCGGCGGCGGGGCTGGACGGGGTGGAGGCGGTCTCAGCCGACCGCTGCGGGCTCGCCGGCCGGTGCGGCCGCGGGTGCCGCAGGCTCCTGCGCCGGTGTCCGCCGCTCCTTCACCGTGAACAGCGGCAGGAAGATCTGCACCAGCGGCCCGATGGCCAGCGCATAGGCGACGGTGCCCACGCCGACGCTGCCGCCCATGAGCATCCCGACCACCAGCACGGTCACCTCGATGGTGGTGCGCACCAGCCTGACGGAGCGTCCGGTCCGGCGGCAGAAGCCGGTCATCAGGCCGTCGCGCGGGCCGGGGCCGAAGCGAGCGCCGATGTAGAGGCCGCCGGCGATGCCGTTGAGCACGATCCCGGCCATCAGCACCACGATCCGCACCGGGACGCTGTGCAGGGTGGGGAGCAGCGAGAGCGCCGCGTCCACGGACAGTCCGATGACGAAGACATTGCTGATCGTGCCCAGCCCCGGACGCTGCCGCAGCGGTATCCACAGCAGCAGCACGGCGGCGCCGACGATCATGGTGATGGTGCCGAAGGACAGCCCGATGTGCTTGGCGAGGCCCTGGTGGAACACGTCCCACGGGTCCAGCCCCAGCGCTGCGCGGATCTGCAGCGCCATGCTCGCCCCGTAGAGGACGAGGCCTGCGTAGAGCTGGACGAGGCGGCGGGTCAGATTCACGGGCGGTCCCCCTTGGGATTCTTCGGGTCTCCTGCCACTCTGGAGGAAAGTGGACCTGCCCTCCAGGGCCAATCAGCGAAAGGTGGACTGGTCGTGACCGTTCGCTCCTCCATCGGCGCGGCCCAACTGGACCGCGCCCTCGGCGATTGGCAGCGCCCGCGCGAACCCGCCTACCGCGCGCTGGCCGGGTCGCTGCGCACGCTGGTGCTGGACGGAAGAGTCCCGGTGGAGACCCGGCTCCCGGCCGAGCGGGAGCTGTGCACGGCGCTGGGCCTGAGCCGGACCACCGTCGCGGCCGCCTATGAACTGCTGCGCGAGGAGGGCTTTCTGTTGAGCCGTCGCGGTTCGGGCAGCTGGACCGCGCTGCCCGACGGGCGGCCGATGCCGGTGGCCGGGCTCTCGCCGTTCCCCACCGACCGGGGCGGGGTGATCGACCTCGGGGTGGCCGCGCTCCCGGCCGCCGAGCCGTGGATCACCCGGGCGATGACCGCCGCCGTCGCCGAACTGCCCGCCTACACCCGCACCCACGGCGACTTCCCGGCCGGGCTGCAGGTGCTCAGGGAGGCGGTCGCCGAGCGCTTCGCCGAGCGAGGGCTGCCCACCGGGCCCGAGCAGATCATGATCACGACCGGCGCGACCGGGGCGCTGACGCTGCTGCTGCGCGCCCTGCTCGGGCCGGCCGAGCGGATCGCGGTGGAGTCCCCCAGCTATGCCAACGCGCTCCAGGCGATCCGTTTCATGGGCGGCCGCGCGGTGCCGGTACCGATGGAGGAGGACGGCTGGTCGATGGAGGCGTGGAGCCGCACCCTGCGCGAGGCCGCGCCGGCGCTGGCCTATGTCATACCCGACTTCCAGAACCCCACCGGCCTGCTGATGCCCGATCAGCAGCGCCGTGAGCTGGTCGCGCTGGCCCGGGCCACCGGTACCCGGCTGATCGTGGACGAGACCATGGCCGAGACGGCGATCGACGAGGACACCCCGCCGGTGCTCCCGCTGGCGGCCTTCGACCGCACCGGCACCGCGATCACCATCGGCTCGGCCGGCAAGGTCTTCTGGGGCGGCCTGCGGATCGGCTGGATCAGGGCGGCGCCCGACCTGATCCGCCGGCTCGCCGGCGACCGGGCCAGCCTGGACGTCTGCTCGCCGGTGGTGGAGCAGCTGGCGGTCCGTCATCTGCTCGCCGAGTTCCTGCCGGAGGTGCTGGAGTTCCAGCGGCGCCGGGTCAGCGAGCAGCGGGACGCGCTGGCCGCCGCGGTGCGCACGGAGCTGCCCGACTGGACCTTCCGGCTGCCGCAGGGCGGCCACTCGCTCTGGGTGCGCACCGAGGACGGCGGCATCGGCGGCAGCGCGCTGGCCGCGGCGGCCCAGGCCTTCGGCGTGTGGATCGGCTCCGGCCCGCGCTTCGGTGTGGACGGGGTGCTGGAGCGCTTCGTCCGGCTCCCCTACGCCCAGCCGCCCGAGGTCTCCCGCGAGGCCGTCCGCCGGCTGGCCGCGGCACGCGCGGCCGGGGCCGGGGCGCCGGTGCCGGTGGAGTTCTCGCTGCTCTGAACAGCCTCGGCCGGCGACGACCGCCCCGGGCCGGCAACGGAGAAGGGACGGTGTCTGCGTCCCGGCGGAACCCTCCGCCGGCGTGCAGGCACCGCCCCACTCCGCTCCCCCGTTGATCCCCCCGATCCCCCGTTCCGGTCCCCCGTCGATCCCCCCGGACCGCTCGGCGACGTGTCGTGCCGCCTGGCCGGGCTCCTGCTCCGCCGCCCCGTGTCGGCGGTGCAGTGCCTGGCGTGCTCCACACTCTGCCCTTTGCGCAGGTCGTGGGGTATCCGCGCTCCTACTCATCCGCCGGCATGGGTACGACTGAGTACCCGTACTCAGAGATCGGCCGGGGGAACGGGGCCGTTGTCGGTGGCGTCCGATACGGTGAGCCTGCAAGGGGGATTCATCGTGTCGGTCGTTCCACTGATTTTCACCAGCAGCTGGGCCAGCGGGATCAACGCCTACGCCGTGGTGCTGCTGCTCGGCCTGTTCGGCCGCTTCGACGGCGTCAGCAGCGTCCCGCCGGGCCTGGAGCGGACCGACGTGCTGGTGGCCGCCGCGCTGCTGTGCCTGTGCGAGGTGGTCGCCGACAAGATCCCCTATGTGGACTCGGCCTGGGACGCGGTGCACACGGTGATCCGCCCGGTGGCCGGCGCCGTGGTCGCCGCGCTGCTGGCCGGGCACGCGCACGACTCGCTGGCCTCGCTCGCCGCCGCGGCCATGGGCGGCACCACCGCGCTGGTCAGCCATCTGGTCAAGAGCGGGATCCGGATGGGGGTGAACACCTCCCCCGAGCCGTTCAGCAACATCCTGGTCAGCCTGTTCGAGGAGTTCTCGGTCGCGGGCCTGGTGACGCTGGCGCTGTTCCACCCGGTGCCGGCGGCGATCATCGCCGGGGTGCTGCTGCTGGTCGGGATCCTGATCGTCGGCTTCACCTTCTCCCGGATCCGCCGCTTCTGGCGCCGGCGCCGGGAGCGCCGGTCGCAGCGGGCGCTCCCGCTTCAGGACGCGGGCGTCCGCCGGGGCGGATGACGGCGACGATCAGCAGCAGGGCGACGCCGATGAACACCGCCGCCATCCCCATGGCCTCGTCCACCCCGTGTGCGAACACGGCGTGCGGACTGCGGCCGCCGGGGTGCCGGGTGGCCGAAGTGAACACCGTCAGCAGCACCGCGGTGCCCAGTGCGCCGCCCATCTGCTGCATGGTCTGCAGGGTGCCCGAGGCCGCACCGGACTCCTGCGGCCGGACCCCGGCCAGGATGGTCAGGCTCAGCGGAACCATGGTGCAGCCCGCGCCCACGCCGAACAGCAGCATCGGCACCAGGATGCCGGGGGCGAAGGCGGTGTCCCCGGTGACCCGGGTGAGCAGCAGCAGCCCCGAGCCCAGCAGCAGCGGGGCCCCGAGGAGGAAGGGCCGGGCGCCGGTCCTGGGCACCAGCCGGGGGACGGTCCGCGCGCCCACGAAGATCAGCACCGCCAGCGGCAGGAACGCGCCGCCGGTCTGCAGGGCGCTGTAGCCGAGGACGTTCTGCAGGTACTGGGTGACGAAGAAGAACATCCCGAACATCGCCGAGGCCAGCATCAGCATGGCCAGGTAGCCGCCGCCGCGGGTGCGCTCCCTGAGCAGGTGCAGCGGCAGCAGCGGCTGCGCGGTCCGGGACTCGATCAGGGTGAAGCCGGCCAGCAGCAGCACCGCGGCGGCGAAGCAGCCCAGCGTGGAGCCGGCGCTCCAGCCCGCCGTGGCGGCCCGGATGAAGCCGTAGACCAGCGCGGTGCTGCCGAGGGTGGCGGTGACCGCGCCCGGCAGGTCGAAGCGGCTGCGGTGGCGCTCGGGCTCGCGGATCAGCCTGGGCGCGAGCAGCACCACCGCCAGCCCGAACGGGATGTTGATGAACATGACGGACCGCCAGGAGAAGGCCGAGGTCAGCACTCCGCCGACGATCATCCCGACGGCGGCGCCGCCGGCCGACATGCTGGAGTAGAGCCCGATGGCCCGGGCCCGCCGCTCGGTGTCCTGGTAGGTGCTGATGATCAGGGCCAGGGTGCTGGGCGCCGCCACGGCCGCGCCGACGCCCTGGGCGGCGCGGGCGATCAGCAGCATGGTCGGCGTGGTGGCCAGCCCGCCGAGCAGCGAGGCCAGGGTGAACAGGGCGATCCCGCCGGTGAGCAGCCGGCGCCGGCCGAGGATGTCGCCGGCCCGGCCGCCGAGCAGCAGCAGGCCGCCGAAGGCGAGCAGGTAGATGTTCTGCACCCAGGACAGCCCGGCGGGCGAGAAGTGCAGGGTGCGCTGGATGCCGGGGAGGGCGATGGAGACCACGGTGGCGTCGAGGATGACCATCAACTGGCAGGTGAGGATTACCGCGAGGGCGAGGCCCTGGCGCGGCGGATCGGAACGGGCTTCTTGGGTAGAGGCCCTGACTGGAGCGATGATGTTCTCGGGCATGGCTCTCCCATGAGGTCATGACGAGGAAGGGAACATAAACGGAGAGATTCTCCGGTTCCATGAACGACGATACGGAGATACTCTCCGTTTATCAACCCTGGGATGAACCATGACCGCGCCCCCGCCGCCCCCGCCGGCTCCGCCCGGCCGCCCGATGCGCGCCGACGCCCGCCGCAACTACGAGCGGCTGGTCCAGGTCGCCACCGAGGCGTTCCTGGAGCACGGCGCGGACGCCTCGCTCGACGACATCGCCAAGCGGGCCGGCGTCGGCCCGGGCACCCTCTACCGGCACTTCCCGGTCCGGCAGGACCTGATCGACGCGGTGCTGCAGCGGTGGATGGCGTCGGTGCTCACCGAGGCCGAACCGCTGCGGGTGGCGGCCGACCCGGTCGAGGCCCTCGGGATGTGGCTGCGCCGGCTGGTCGCGCACGTCCAGGTGTTCCGCGGGCTCTCCAGCGCGTTGATCCCGCCGGAGGACAAGTTCAAGGAGAGCTCCCCGGCCTGGGTGCTGCACCGCACCTCCGAGGAGCTGCTCGCCCGCGCCCAGGAGAGCGGCGAGATCCGCTCCGACATCGACATCAAGGAGCTGATGACGCTGGTCAGCGGCGTCACCTGGGCCTGCGACCGGGGCAAGGAGATCGATGCGGACCGGCTGATCGACCTGATCATGGACGGCCTGCGGGTGCGGGACCGACCGGACCGACCACCGGTCGCGGGCGCATAGGATCAGTGCCCATGGCAAGGATCGTCGTCATCGGCGCAGGTATGGGCGGGCTCGCGGCGGCGGCGCGGCTGGCCACGGTGGGCCACCGGGTCACCGTGTGCGAGGCCGGCGACATCCACGGCGGCATGGTCGGGCAGTTCCGGCGGGAGGGGTTCGGCTTCGACACCGGCCCGACCCTGCTCACCCTGCCTGCCGTCTACCGCGACCTGATGCTGAAGACCGGCCGCACCCGGCTGGAGGACGAGGTCGAGCTGCGCTCCGTGGAGCCGGGCAGTGTTCACCGGCTGCCGGACGGCACCCAGGTCGAGCTGGCCAACGCCTCCCGGGCCCGGGTCGTCCAGGCCCTGGACGAGACCCTGGGCGACGGCGCCGGGACGCGCTGGGGCGAACTGCTGGAGCGCGGACGGGCGGTGTGGGAGGCCACCCGGCGCCCGCTGCTGGAGGAGCCGCTGCCGGACGACCCGTCAGCCCTGCACCAGGACCCCTACCCCTGGCCGCCGGCCCCCCGGCGCGGGCTCCTCGCCCGCAGGCCCCGGCCGCCGCAGGGCCTCGCCGACGTCGCCGAGCGCGAACTGCGCCACCCCGGGCTGGCCGCGCTGCTGGACGAGTACGCGCTGCGCTTCGGCTTCGACCCGCGCCGCGCCCCGGCCTCGCTGACCGTGCTCCCGTACATGGAGCAGAGCTTCGGCATCTGGTACGTCACCGGCGGGATGCGCGCCCTCGCCGACGCGGTGCTGCGCCGCTGCGAGCAGCGCCGGGTGGAGCTCCGGTTCGGCGCCCGGGTGGAGCAACTGCTCGGCGCCGACCGGGTCGAGGGGGTGCTGCTGGCGGACGGCAGCAAGCTGGAGGCCGACGTGGTGGTCGCCGACACCGTGCTGGAGCGGAGCACGGCCGCGGGCGGCTCCCCGGGCCGGTTCACCGTCATGCTGGCGCTGCGCGGCGCGCGTCCCGCCGGGACGGCGCACCGGACCGTGGTGCACGCCCCGGACCGGCTGGACGAGTTGGACGCGCTGTTCTCCGCGGAGCCCCGGCTGTGCGAACGCCCCACCGTGCAGGTGCTGCGACCTGACGACCCGACACTCGCCCCCGAGGGCCACGAGGCCGCCGTGCTCACGGTGACCGTCCCGGCCCATGACCGGTTCGACTGGAAGGCGGCCGGACGCGCCGAGGCCTACGCTGACGCCGTGCTCCGCCATGCCGCGCCTGGGCTGCGTGAACGGGTGCTGTGGCGGGAGGTGCGGACCCCGGCCGACACCGAGGCCTGGACCGGCGCGGCCGGCGGCTCCGTCCCCGGGCCCGCCCTGGCCGGGGCGGGCGGCGAGTGGCTGCAGGCCCCCAACCGTACCGCCAGGCCCGGCCTCTACCTGGTCGGCGGCGCGGCGCACCCCGGCGGCGGGCTGGCCCGGGTGGGGATGTCGGCGGCCGTCACGGCGGAGCTGATCGGCACCCCGTAGCGGGGCCCGGCGGGGACCGCCTCAGCCGTACTGCTGCTGCCAGGTGCCGGCGTCGGCCGGCTGCGACTGCGGCTGCTCTGCGGGCTGCTGCTCCTGCGGGTAGCCGTACTGGTGCTGCGGGTCGTAGTAGGCCTGCGGCTGCTGCTCGTACGACTGCTCGTAGCCGTAGGAGTAGTCGGCCTGCGGGGCGTACTGCTGCTCCGGCTCGGCGGCCTGGAGCGGGTAGCCGTTGGCGTCGTACTGGACCTGGCCCTGATCCTGGCCCTGGGCGTGCGCGGGCTGCTGGGGGTACTCCTGGAACCGGTAGCCGTAGTCCTGCCGGCCGCCGTCCTGCTGCGGGTACCCGGCGTACTGCTGGGTCTCGGCGTACCGGCCGCCGTCGCCGTACCGGGCCTCGGCGTACTGCCCGTCGGAGTACTGGCCGTCCGAGTACTGCCCGTCGGAGTACTGCCCGTCCGGGTACTGCCCGTCCGAGTACTGCGTCCCGGGCTGCGGGGACGGCACGTACTCCGGGTACGGCTGCTGCTGGGGGTACTCCTCCCCGGCCGCCTCCTCCTCGAAGGCGGCGGGGTCGTAGGCGATCGTCGTCGGCGCCTCCTCGATCGGGCCGACCTCGCCGACCCGGACCGCGCGCTCCTCCGCCGTGCCGGCCGGCGCGGCCTCGCCGGCCGGGAAGACGCCCGCCAGCAGCGGCACTCCGGCCAGCGGCCCCGGCAGCGACCCGTCCGGGGAACGGAGCGACCAGTGCGTACCGGTGGCCGCCTTCACCGACCGGGTCACCAGGTACTGCCCCGCGCCGAAGGCCACCACCCCGCCGCCGATCAGCGGCACCGACCCCTTGGCCACCCCCGCCACCAGCGCGAGGAAGCCGAGCAGGGCCAGCACCCGCCAGTAGGGCGCGGCCCGGTGCTGCAGCAGCAGCTCCCCCAGCAGCCACAGCGCGACCAGCGCGAACGCGGCGTAGAGCACCGCAAGTCCGATGACTCCCACGGGCTTACCTACCTCTGCCTGCATCGGACACGGCCGTGCCCCTGCGCACCACGGTACCGGTCAGCCCCGCCGGTCCAGGCCGAGGTTCTGATAGATCTCGGTGGTCACCGTCGAGAAGTTCATGGTCATGAAGTGCAGCCCCGGGGTGCCCTCGGCGATCAGCCGCCGGCACATCGCGGTGGCGTAGTCGATGCCGATCGCCCGCACCGCCTTGGGGTCGTCCTCGGCCGCGAGCAGCTGCTCGGCGAAGTGCGCCGGGATCACCGCGTTGCTGAGGGTGGGGATGCGCTGCAGCGAGCGGACCGAGGTGACCGGCATGATCTCCGGGATGATCGGGGTGTCGCAGCCGGCCGCCGCGACCCGGTCCCGGAACCGCAGGTAGTCGTCCACGTCGAAGAACATCTGGGTGATCGCGTAGTCGGCGCCGGCCCGGCACTTGGCGACGAAGTGGCTGATGTCCCCGTCCCAGTCCCTCGACCGGGGGTGCATCTCCGGGAAGGCGGCGACACCGACGCAGAAGTCCCCGGACTCCTTGATCAGCCGCACCAGCTCGGACGCGTACTCCAGCCCCTGCGGGTGCTTCACCCACTCCCCCAGCGGATCGCCCGGCGGGTCCCCGCGCAGCGCGAGCACATTGCGCACACCCTGGTCGGCGTAGTGGCCGAGGATGTTGCGCAGCTCGGCGACACTGTGGTCGACCGCCGTCAGGTGGGCCACCGGTGTGAGGGTCGTCTCCTGGGTGATCCGCCCGGTGATGTTGATCGTGCGGCCGCGGGTGGAGCCGCCGGCGCCGTAGGTCACGCAGACGAACGTGGGCGCGAGGCCCTCCAGCCTCCGGATCGCCTTCCACAGCCCGACCTCCGCCTCCGCGCTGCGGGGCGGCATGAACTCGAAGGAGTACGACCGGTTGCCCGCCGCCAGGAGCTCCCGGATGGAGGGCTTGCTGTCGTGCCGGACACTTGAGGTACCGAGGGCCATGCTGGCAGATTAGCGGCCGGTCGGAGGGTTTCCGAAACGTCCGTCCACCTACTGATACCGCCGCGGAGCGGGGACGCCCCACCGGCCCCCCGGGTCCCCCGCGTTACGCTGGCTGTTCCCGTACCCGCTCGGAGCCCGCCGGTGTCCCTCGCCCATCCCGTCCCCCCGCTCGACCGCGCCCGCGTCCCGCGCAGCCCGGTCGACGAGGAACGGCTGCGTTCGCGGGTGGACCAGGCCCTGGACGGCTTCCTGGACGGCCAGGCGGCCGTGCTGGCGACCGTGTCGCCCCAGCTGGCCCCGCTCACCGGCACCGTCCGGGACTTCCTGGACAGCGGCGGGAAGCGGCTGCGCCCGGCCTTCTGCTACTGGGGCTGGCGCGGGGCGGGCGGCAGTCCGGACGACGCCGGCGTCGTGGCCGCGGCGGCCGCGTTGGAGCTGCTGCAGGCAAGCGCGCTGGTACACGACGATCTGATCGACCGCAGCGACACCCGGCGCGGGGTGCCGTCGGTGCACCGCCGCTTCGAGTCGCTGCACCGGGAACGGGGCTGGCGCGGGGACGGCGCCCAGTTCGGCGCCGCCTCCGCGGTGCTGCTCGGCGATCTGCTGCTGGCCTGGTGCGACGAGCTCCTGTGGGGCGGCGGGCTCCCGCTTGCGGCCGTGCGCCGGGCCAAGCCGGTGTTCGACCTGATGCGGACCGAGGTGATGGCCGGGCAGTACCTGGACCTGCTGGAACCGGCCACTGCGGGGGTCGCCGGGGCGGATCGGGAGACCGCGGTGGACCGGGCGCGGACCGTGGTGCAGTACAAGGCGGCGAAGTACACCGTGGAGCGCCCGCTCCAGATCGGCGGGCTGCTGGCCGGCGCGGACGCGGCCCTGACGGCCGCCTACGGCGCGTTCGGGCTGCCGCTGGGCGAGGCGTTCCAGCTCCGGGACGACCTGCTGGGCGTCTTCGGCGACCCGGCCGTCACCGGGAAACCCGCCGGCGACGACCTTCGGGAGGGGAAGCGGACGGTCCTGGTGGCCGAGGCCCTGGCCGGGGGCACGGCGGGTGACGCGGCGCTGCTGGAGGAGCTGCTGGGGGCGCCGGGGCTGAGCGACCGCGAGGTGGGGTTGGTGCGGGCGGCGATCGTGCGGAGCGGGGCGCCTGAGCGGGTGGAGCGGAGGATCGCCTCGCTGCGGGGGGAGGCTCTGACCGCCTTGGACGATGCCCCCCTGGTGGAACCGGAGGCCCGGCGGGTTCTGCGGCGGCTCGCGGGGGCGGCTACCGCACGTCAGTGCTGAGCGCTCGCCTCAGCTGGTGTTGCTGTTCGCGCAGTTCCCCGCGCCCCTATACGTTTGCAACTGGCCCGGTTGCCCTTGCTAAGGGGCGCGGGGAACTGCGCGAACAGCCAAGCAGCTACCCGCGCTCACGCACCCTGGCCGCCAGAATCCCCGCTGCGGCGTACGGATCCGCCGCCTGGGTGAGGGCCCGGACGACGACGATGCGGCGGGCGCCCGCGGCCGGGGACTGGGCCCGGGTGAGGGGTCG
>NZ_BBPM01000013.1:80539-163479 GCF_000787775.1 Streptacidiphilus carbonis
GCGCCCGCGTCGAGGACCTGGTCCAGGTTCGAGGCGTCGATCCCGCCGATGGCGAACCAGGGGCGGGTCGGAGCCTGCTTGGCCGTGTAGGAGACCAGGTCCAGGCCGGGGGCGTGCCGTCCCGGCTTGGTGGGGGTGGGCCAGACCGGCCCGGTGCAGAAGTAGTCGACGCCGGGTTCGACCGCCGCGGCGTCCACCTCGGACTCGGCGTGGCAGGACCGGCCGATCAGCACGTCCTCACCGAGGACCGCCCGCGCGGCGGCCACCGGCAGGTCGTCCTGGCCGAGGTGGAGGACGTCCGGGCGGGCCGCGTGGGCGACGTCCGCGCGGTCGTTGACGGCGAGCAGCCGCCCGTGGCGCCGGCACGCGTCGCTGAAGACCTCCAGCGCCGCCAGCTCCTGCCGGGCCTCCAGGCCCTTGTCCCGCAGCTGGACGATGTCCACGCCGCCGGCCAGCACCGCGTCCAGGAACTCGGGGAGGTCCCCCTGCTCCCGGCGGGCGTCGGTGCACAGGTAGAGCCGGGCGTCGTCGAGCGCGCTCCGCATCGACGCGGCGGACGAACGGCTCACAGGGCCATCGCCTGGGCCCGGCGCTTGACCTCCGTGCCGCGGTTCTCGTTCATGGCCTGGGCCGGGGTGCCGGGCAGCGAGGGGTCCTCGGTGAACAGCCACTCCAGGATCTCCTCGTCGGTGAACCCGGAGTCGTGCATCAGGGTCAGTAGGCCGCAGATGCCCTTCACGGTGCCGTTGGGGCCGATGAAGGCGGCGGGCACCATCAGGGCGTTGTTCTCACCGCGGCGGACGGCGAGGATGGTGCCGTCGTCGACGAGACGCCGCACCTTGGTCACCACCACCCCCCACTGCTCGGCGATGTCGGGGATGTTCATCCACGCGGGAATCAGGGCGTCAATCTTGGGATCAATCTGGCTCACGCCTTCAAGACTGCCATCCCGCACCGCCTCCGCGCACCATCAGGAGCGGACGGCGGCCTTCAGCTGGACGGACGGGTCGGCCGCGAGCGCCGGGTCGAGCGGGGTGCCGCGTTCCAGGAGTCGGCGGCCCTGGGCCAGGTCGCGGGGGCGGTCCACGGCCAGCAGCGCCACCGGGGCGCCGTCGCGCAGCCAGATCGCGCCCCAGCTCCTGTCCGCCGGGTCCCCGCGGTGCAGCAGCTCGTCGTCCGGGCCGTGGTGCCCGGCGTACTGGACCATGCGGCCGAACTGCTGGGACCAGAAGTACGGCACCGGGTCGTACGCCTGGTCGGCCCCCAGCGCGTTGGCGGCGGCCGCCCTCGCGCCCTGCACCGCGTTGTCCCAGTGGTGCACCATCAGCCGGGTGCCGTAGCGGGCGGACGGGAAGGAGGCGCAGTCGCCCACGGCGAGCACCCCGTCGGCCGAGGCCCGCAGCCGGTCGTCGGCCGCGACCGCGCCCCGGTCGTCCAGGACGATGCCGGAGCCGTCCAGCCAGCCGGTGTCGGGGCGGGCGCCGACGCCGACCACCACCGCGTCCGCGCCCAGCTCGGTGCCGTCGGTGAGCAGCACGGTCGCGCCGGGGTCGCCCTCCAGCCGGACGTCGCCGTCGACGATCCCGCCGACCGCGGCGCTGGTCCGCAGGTCCACGCCGGCCTCGGCGTACCAGCCGCGCATCGCCTCGCCGACCCCGGCGGGGAGCGCGCCCGCCAGCGGCACCGGCGCCGCCTCGACCACGGTGACCTCGCAGCCCAGCTGCCGGGCCACGGTGGCCGCCTCGGCTCCGATCCAGCCGGCCCCCACGACCACGATCCTGGCCCCGGGGCGCAGTGCGCCCTTGAGTGCCACGGCGTCGTCGTGGGTGCGCAGCAGATGCGTCCGGGCCGACTGGCCCGGCAGGGTGACCGGGCTGGCGCCGGTGGCCAGCACCAGCCGGTCGTAGGCCAGCTCCCCGGCGTCGGTGCGCAGCAGGCGGGCTTCGGCGTCCAGCCCGGCGGCCCGGCTGCCGAGCCGCAGCTCGATGCCCTGGCCTGCGAAATCGATGTCGAAGCGGGAGTGCTCGGCCTTCCCCAGCAGCACGTCCTTGGACAGCGGCGGCCGGTCGTAGGGCTGGTGCGGCTCCGCGCCCAGCAGCAGCACCTCACCGTCGTATCCCCGCTCACGCAGGGCCACCGCTGTCTGCACCCCGGCCATCCCGGCTCCGACCACGACGATCCGCATCCCGTCACTCTAGGGCGCAGCGGCCGCGACTACAGTTGGGGGGTAATCCACGGGAGCCCGGCGTACCGGGCTGAGAGGGAGGCAGCAGGGGCGTACCGCGCTCCCGGCCTCCGACCGTCCGAACCTGATCCGGGTCATGCCGGCGAAGGGAGTGGGCAGCTGTGCCACGTACCAACGCGTCGGACCCCGCGCCGGACGTCCTGATCGTCGGCGGCGGGATCATCGGCCTGGCCACCGCCTGGCGGACGGCCCAGCGCGGCCTGTCCGTCACCGTGCTGGACCCCGATCCGGGTCGCGGGGCCAACCAGGTCGCCGCCGGGATGCTGGCGCCGGTCACCGAGCTCCAGTACGGCGAAGAGGACCTGCTGCGGCTCGGCATCGCCTCCAATGAGCGCTACGCCGACTTCGCCGCCGAGCTGACCGCCGCCTCGGGCCTGTCCACCGGCTACCGCGCCTGCGGCACCCTGGCCGCGGCGCTGGACGCCGACGACCGGGCCGAGCTGCGCGAGGTGCACGCGTTCCAGCAGCGGCTGGGCCTGGAGGCCCAGTGGCTCACCGGGCGCGAGTGCCGCCGGTTGGAGCCCATGCTGGCCCCCTCGGTCCGCGGCGGGCTGCTGGTGACCGGCGACCACCAGGTGGACGGGCGGCGGCTGGGCGCGGCGCTGCTGGCCGCCTGTACCGCGGCCGGGGTGCGGCTGCACCGCTCCCGGGCCGCCCGGATCGAGCTGACGGACGCCCAGGACCGGGTGGTGGGCGCGCTGGCCGAGGACGGCACCCGGCTGGCCGCCGGGCAGACCGTGCTGGCGGCGGGCAGCTGGTCCGGGGAGGTACCCGGCCTGCCGCCGGCCGCGCGGCTGCCGGTCCGTCCGGTCAAGGGCCAGATCCTGCGGCTGCGGATGACCACCACCACCGGCGCGCCGCTGCCCGGCGGCCCGTTCCTGTCCCGCAACCTCCGCGCCGTGGTCCGCGGTGTGCACCTCTACCTGGTGCCGCGCGAGGACGGCGAGCTGGTGGTCGGCGCCACCATGGAGGAGCAGGGCTTCGACACCGCCGTCACCGCCGGCGGGGTCTACGAGCTGCTGCGGGACGCCCACGAGCTGGTCCCCGGCATCACCGAGCTGCCGCTCGCGGAGACCGGCGCCGGGCTGCGGCCCGGCACCCCCGACAACGCCCCGCTGCTGGGACCGACCGCCCTGCCCGGCCTGGTCGCGGCCACCGGGCACCACCGCAACGGCGTGCTGCTGACCCCGGTCACCGCCGACGCCGTCTCCGCCTACCTGGCCACCGGCGTGCTGCCGGCCGAGGCCGCCCCGTTCACCCCCGCCCGCTTCTCCCTGATGGAGGCCAGCTCATGACGCCCCCCGTGACGGCGACCCTCGCCATCCGCGTCAACGGCGACCCGCGCCGGGTCGCCCCCGGCACCACCCTCGCCGAGGTCGTCGCCGAGCTCAGCTCCGCGCCCTCCGGCATCGCCGCCGCCGTCAACGAGGCGGTCGTCCCGCGCGGCGCCTGGTCCGCGACGGCGCTGGCCGACGACGACCGGGTCGAGATCCTCACCGCGGTCCAGGGAGGCTGAGATGTCCGACGACACCCTGACCATCGCCGACCGCAGCTTCCACTCCCGGCTGATCATGGGCACCGGCGGCGCCCCCAGCCTGGAGGTGCTGGAGCAGGCACTGCGGCTGTCCGGCACCGAGCTCACCACGGTGGCCATGCGCAGGATCAACCCGGCCGCGCGCGGCTCGGTGCTGGAGGTGCTGCAGCGCAACAAGATCGCGGTGCTGCCCAACACGGCTGGCTGCTTCACCGCGGGCGAGGCGGTGCTCACCGCCAGGCTGGCCCGCGAGGCGCTGGGTACGAACTGGGTGAAACTCGAGGTGGTCGCCGACGAGCGGACCCTGCTGCCGGACCCGATCGAGCTGCTGGAGGCCGCCGAGACGCTGGTCGACGACGGTTTCGTGGTGCTCCCGTACACCAACGACGACCCGGTGCTGGCCCGCAAGCTGGAGGACGTGGGCTGCGCCGCGGTGATGCCGCTGGGCTCCCCGATCGGCTCCGGGCTGGGCATCCGCAACCCGCACAACTTCCAGCTGATCGTCGAACGGGCGCAGGTCCCGGTTATCCTGGACGCCGGCGCCGGCACCGCCTCGGACGCGGCGCTGGCCATGGAGCTGGGCTGCGCCGCGGTGATGCTGGCCACCGCGGTCACCCGGGCCCAGCAGCCCGCGCTGATGGCCGAGGCGATGCGGCACGCCGTCGATGCGGGGCGGCTGGCGCACCGCGCCGGACGGATTCCGCGGCGCTTCCACGCCGAGGCCTCCTCGCCGATGGCGGGCCGGGCCGAACTGGACCCGGAGGCTCCGGCGTTCTGAAGTGACACTGGTCACTCAGTCCTTACCGTCCGGCAACAACTCGGCCGTCGGTGCGCCCGAAGCCGCCCCCGGGGCCCGTAAACTCCGTTGAATGGACACGACCCTGCACGACCCCCTTCTCGGGCGGCTGCTCGACGCCCGCTACCGGGTCGAACAGCGGATCGCCGTGGGCGGTATGGCCACCGTCTACCGGGGGCTGGACACCCGGCTGGAGCGGGTCGTCGCGCTCAAGGTGATGCATCCGGGGATGGCCGGCGACCCCGAGTTCACCTCGCGGTTCATCCGCGAGGCCAAGGCCGTGGCGCGGCTGTCGCACCCCAACGTGGTGAACGTGTTCGACCAGGGCCAGGACGGCGACGCCGTGTTCCTGGCCATGGAGTACGTCCCCGGCTGGACCCTGCGCGACCTGATGCGGGACCGCGGCGCGCTGGCGCCGCGCACCGTGCTGGACATCCTGGAGCCGATCCTGGCCGGGCTCGGCGCCGCGCACCGGGCCGGCCTGGTGCACCGGGACGTCAAACCGGAGAACGTGCTGCTGACCGAGGACGGCCGGGTCAAGGTCACCGACTTCGGCCTGGTCCGGGCCGTCAGCGGGGAGAGCCAGGCGACGGCCGGTCAGGTCATGGGCACCGTCTCCTACTTGGCTCCGGAGCAGATCGAGCAGGGCCCCATCGACCCGCGCACCGACGTGTACGCGTGCGGGATCCTGCTGTTCGAAATGCTGACCGGCGCCAAGCCCCACACCGGCGACAGCCCCATGCAGGTCGTCTACCAGCACATCAGCACGGACGTGCCGGCGCCTTCGACGCTGGTGCCCGGACTGGCGCCGCAGCTCGACGCCATAACGACGGCGGCCGCCTCCCGGGACGCCGCCCGCCGCCCCGCCGACGCCGTGGCCCTGCTCGCCGCGCTGCAGCACATCCGCCGCGGCCTGTCCCCCGCCCAGTTGGACGCCGAGCCCGGACTGCCCTACCACGGCGGCGGGCAGCAACAGCCCATCGAGCGCACCAGCATCATGCGCGAGCTGCCGCCGGACCTGGTGATGCCCCGGCGCACCCCGCCGGAGGAGCGCTGGGCCCCGCCGCCGCCCCGGGCCTCCCGGCGGCCGCAGCGGCGGCGGCGCCGCTGGGTGGTGCCCGCGGTGGTGGTGCTGGTGGTCGGACTGGTCGCAGGCGGCGCGACCTGGGCCCTGGACGGCCTCTACATGCAGATGCCCAGCGTGCTCGGCCAGCCCCGGGCCCAGGCGGTGCAGACGCTGCAGAGCGACGGCCTGACCGTGAACGTCACCCAGGACTTCAGCAGCACCGTCGCCGGCGGCAAGGTGATCAGCAGCAACCCCGGCGTGGGCACCAGGATCCGCAAGGACGCCACGGTGACCCTGGACGTCTCCAAGGGCCCCGACCGGCCGGCCGTCCCGGACGTCACCGGCAAGCCGCAGTCCACGGCCGAGCAGACGATCAAGGACGCCGGACTCGCCGTGGGCCAGGTGAGCCAGCAGCCGAGCGACAGCGTCGCCCAGGGCGACGTGATCAGCACCGACCCGGCGGTCGGAACCAAGGAGCAGCCCGGCACCGTGGTCAACCTGGTGGTCAGCTACGGCGCCCAGCCGGTGTCGCTGCCGAACGTGGTCGGCGAGTCGGTGGACCAGGCCACCTCCGACCTCCAGGACGCCGGGTTCAACGTCCAGCTCGACCCCAACCAGGTCTACTCCGCGAACGCGGACGCCGGCGCCGTGGCCGCGCAGAGCCCCGACGGCGACACCGCGTCCAAGGGCACCACGGTGACCCTGACCGTCTCCAAGGGACCGCAGCAGTCCACCGTCCCGGACGTGACCGGGCAGAGCGAGAAGGACGCCAGGAAGACGCTGCAGGGCGCGGGCTTCCAGGTGCAGACGATCAAGCTCAACCCGTTCGGCAACGCCACCGTGCACAACCAGAGCCCGGGCGGGAACTCGCAGGCGGCGCAGGGCAGCAAGGTCACCATCTGGGTGTACTGATCCGGTCGTGCCGGTCCGGCCGAACCGGACAGCCTGTATCGATGTGGGCGGCCCCGCCGACAGTTCGTCCGAGGTCCCTCCGTAGACTCCGTGCGCATGACCTCACCTGTGACGGCCGATCTCTTCGACACCATGGCGACCATGCGGGCCATGCGCCGGCTGAGTGCCGAACCGGTGCCGGCCGAACTGCTGGAAAAGCTCGTCCAGGCGGCCGTCTACGGTCCGAGTGGTCACAACGCCCAGGACTACCAGTACGTGCTGGTCACCGACCGCGAGGTGATGACCAGGCTGGCCCCGCTCTGGGCCCGCTGCGTGGACGCCTACCTGGCCTCCGCGGGCCGCACCGTCCCCGCGCCGATGGACGAGGGCGCGTACGAGCGGATGCGCGCCGCGATCGAGTACCAGCGCGACCACTTCACCGACATCCCGGCGCTCATCATCCCCTGCTACCGCTCCCCCAAGGGCCAGGCCGACCTGGACGGCCTGCGCGGCATGGTCGCCACCCTCGGCACCGCGGGGCTCGGCCGGCTCGCCGCCCGGGGCGGCCGGTTCAGCCTGCTCGCCGAGGCCTCCAGCGTGTACCCGGGCATCCAGAACCTGCTGCTGGCCGCCCGCGGCCTGGGGCTGGGAGCGAATCTGACGATCTGGCACCTGCTGCTGGAACGCGAGTGGAAGGCCGCACTGGGCATTCCCTCCGACATCCACACCTTCGGCATCATCCCGGTCGGCTGGCCCCTGGGCCGCTTCGGCCCGGTCCGCCGCCGCCCCCTCGCCGACGTCCTCCACCGCGACCGCTGGTAGCTGCGGCGTGTGCCTGGCTCGTCGCGCAGTTCCCCCGCACCCCCGGGGTAGGTGCAACTTGCTCACGGCGGGCCAGTTGCAGCCCCTGGTGGCGCGGGGAACTGCGCGACAAGCCGCCTACGGTCCGCAGCCGAAGACCCGTCAGCCACGGTTGAGGCGGTGGACGACGGTGACACCGGACTCCGCGGGGGCGCCGCCCCGTTCCGCGTCGGGTTCCCGGGAGACGACGGTGAAGCCGAGGCGGCCGGGAACGGCCCCACTCGCGGTGTTGGCCTCGTCGTGGTGGATTTCCACATGCGTGGTCGCCGGCAGGGCGAAGGCGGCTTCGACCAGCGCGGCCACGGCCATGGTGACCAGGCCGCGGCCGGTCCAGCCGGGGTGGATCCAGTAGCCGATCTCGAAGCCGCCGGGGCCGATCCGCCGCATCAGGCTGCACGAGCCGACGGGCACCCCGTCGCTGACGATCACGTAGTCGTAGGCCGTGCCGGACGCCCAGTCCTTCTGAGCCCGGATCAGATGGTCCTCCAGCGACTCCCGGGTGTAACCGGACGCCCAGGCCATCCACGGCAGCAGGTGCTCCAGCGACTCGACGACGACGCGGTGCTGCTCGTCGGCGTCGTCGAGGCGCTTGCGGCGCAGCTCGACCCGGTCGTGGGTGAGTGTCTCGGCGGGGTGTTCCATGAACCGATCCTGGCCATCCGGCCGGACCCCGGCAAACGGATTTCAGAGCTCGGGGCCGTCGCCCGGAGCCTCCTGGTAGGAGTACCGCTGCTCGGACCAGGGGTCGCCGATGTTGTGGTAGCCGCGCTCCTCCCAGAAGCCGCGGCGGTCGGCGGTCATGTACTCGATGCCGCGGACCCACTTGGGGCCCTTCCAGGCGTAGAGGTGGGGCACCACCAGGCGGACCGGGAAGCCGTGCTCGACGGTGAGCGGGTCGCCGTTGCGGTGGGTGGCGAAGATCGCGGAGTCGTCGGCGAAGTCCAGCAGCCGCAGATTGGAACTGAAGCCGTACTCGGCCCACACCATCACATGGGTGACTTCGGGGGCCGGCGGGGCGAGCTCGAGAACGGTCGCCGTGGAGACCCCGCCCCAGCGGCTCCCCAGCATGCTGAACCGGGTGACGCAGTGCAGGTCCGCCGTGACCGCGGATCTGGGCAGGGTCATGAAACCCTCGTGGTCCCAGCTGTGCTTCTCCCCGGAGGCCGTTGCTCCGAATACCTGGAACTCCCAGGTCAACGGCTTGAACCGGGGAACCGGGCCATAGTGCAGAACCGGCCAGCCGCGCTGCAGGCGCTGCCCCGGCGGAAGCTCCTCCGCACCGGGCTCAAGGGCCCTGGCCTGCTCGTTCTCTGACTGACCCATATCCCCATGGTGACAGATCCAGCCGTTGCGGACGCACCGGGTGTGTCGAAGGCGAGTGTGACCTTACTGGAACTCGCCCCTCCGCAGTGGAACGATGCGCGGGACCGTCTTGAGCGGCATAGAAAGGGTACGAACGATGCAGGGCGACCCCGAGGTCATCGAGTTCCTCAATGAGCAGCTGACCGCCGAACTGACCGCGATCAATCAATACTTTCTGCACTACAAGATGCAGGAGAACTTCGGCTGGACCAAGCTCGCCAGGTACACCCGCTCCGAGTCCATCGACGAGATGAAGCACGCGGAGATCCTCACCGACCGGATCCTCTTCCTGGAGGGGCTGCCCAACTACCAGCGGCTGTTCCACATCAGGGTCGGCCAGACCGTCGGCGAGATGTTCCAGGCCGACCGCCAGGTCGAGGTCGAGGCGATCGACCGGCTGCGCCGCGGCATCGTGGTCATGCGCGCCAAGGGCGACGTCACCTCCGCCAACATCTTCGAGGACATCCTCAAGGACGAGGAGCACCACATCGACTACCTGGACACCCAGCTCGAACTGCTGGAGAAGCTGGGCGAACCGCTCTACATCCAGTCGCTGATCGAGCAGCCCAGCAGCTAGGGGTCCGCGTCCAGCCTGGGCCGTCCATGCTGGTGGGGGCCTATTGGGAGGGAACTGCTGTGCCTGAGCCGTTCACAGCGCTGTGGGGAAGGTCCCGGCCTGCCCGGGATCCTGCGGCGGAAGCCCAGGACGACTGGCCGGGACCGGTCGGCGCCGACGCGACGGTGGAGTTCGGCGGCCGACTGCTCTACGGCTGCGTGGGCTCGGCCGCGCCCCGGCTGCTGCAGCTGTTCGACGCCGCCGGCGGGGCGCGGGTCGCGCCGCCGACGGCCCTGGCCGCCGGCCGCCAGGCGCTCGCCTTCGCGGTCACGGCGCACGGGCTGCTCGCCGCCGGGACCGAGGAGCTGGTCGCCCCGCTGGAGTCGTGCCGCTCCGGGTACCCCGATGGCGGCTATCCCGCCGAAGAGGGCGATGTCGCGGCGGTCGCCGCGGTCGGCCCGCTGCTGGCGACCTTCCACCCCTTCCACGGTCTGGCGGTCCGGGACCTCGACGGCCCGGCCTGCCTGGGCACGGTGAAGCTGGTCAGCCATGAGTTCCCGGCGCTGACCACGACCACGATCGAAGGCCTCCCCCACGCCGTGCTCAGCCTTGGCCATGAGCTCAGGGTCTTCGATCTCACCACGCCCCGTCAGGTCGCCTGCTGGACCAACGAGTCGGACGTGACCGTGATGCGGACGGCATGGACGACGGATCCGGCCACCGGCCGGGTACTGCTGCTGACCGCGGACTTCCAGCAGCGGCTGCAGCGCTGGGACCCGCTCACCGGCGAGGCGGTCGGTCCGTCCTGGGAGCTGTCCGGGCGCGCCGTGCAGTTGCATGCGGCGGTCGTCACCGACGACACCGGCACGCAGGTACCGGTGGCCGCTGTCACCACCATGGACCGCGTCCAGCTGCTGCGGGCGGACACCGGTGGGCTCCTGCTGTCACTGCGGCCCGAGCAGCGGGTCCGCAGCGCCACCCTCGGCGGCGACGGGCTGCTGCTGCTCGGCACGGACGCCGGCCCCGGCGCCCTCCGGCTGGACCCGGCGCTGCTGTCCGCCGGCCACCGGCGGGAGGTCCGGCTGGACCTCGCCGCCTTCCCGGCGCCCGCGCAGGGCCCGGCGGAGGGCGGCTCCGCGGAGACGGGTGCCGACACCGACAGCACTGACACCGACAGCGCGGTCGAGCGGGCCGGTCGGCTCTGGGGTGCGGACCAGGTCATGGTGCTCGCCCCGGAGCGCTGGGAGGCGGGTCTGCTGGACGACGCCGTCCGCGCGGACCTGGACGGGCTCCCGGTCCCGCTGCATCCGCTGCCCACCGTGGAGCTGGATCCGGACCTGGCCGAGTTCGGCCCCGAGCTGCTGTCGCGGGCCGGCGTGGACGAGGAGTCCGACGAACCGGCCCAGGCGCCGCCCGCGGGACTGGAGCAGCACCGCTGGCTGGGCTCGTGGGGCGACAGCGACCTGCTGCTCAGCCCGGCGGGGGCGGTCCAGGCACTGGGACCCGAGTCCGGCTTCAAGGCTCCGCTGCCGCTCAACTCCGGCCTGGCCGGCTTTGTCGCCTGCACCGCCGAGCTCGCCCTGGCACGCCGGCGACGCGACCCGGACTCCGTGGACGACCGGGAGGAGCGGGCGGCACGGCTGGCCGACCGGCTGCGGGTGCTGGATCCCGCCGCGCTCGCCGAGGGCGGCTCGTCGCTGTGGGCGGACGCGCTGAGCGACCTGGAGGCGGGCCTGTAGACCGGCCCCCGGTCAGGCCGCCTCGGCGCCGGTGTGCGCCCCGGCACCGGGCAGCGGTTCCGGGAGGCCGAGGAGTGCGGCAAGGCGGGCGGTCGGGCAGGGGCGGGCGCCCTCGTGGCCGAGCATCGCCTGGATCCGGCGGACGCAGGAGCCGCAGTCGGTGCCGGCCTTGCAGCCGTTGGCGACCTGGCGGGGCGTGCTGGCTCCGGACGCTATCTCGTCGCGGACGCGCTCCTCGGTGACCGCATGGCACACGCACACGTACATGGCGGTCCTTCCCGATGCGATGGCGACGGCGTCTGGTTGAGCTAAGGCTAACCTTACCCAACGGTCGACGGTGCTAAAAGACCCCTCCGGTTCCGCTTTCGCGGAATCGAAGGGGTCTTCGTCACATCGGCAGGGGCTGTCGCCCCCCGCTGCTCAGGACCGCAGCATCTCCGCGACCAGGAATGCCAGGTCCAGCGACTGGCTGCGGTTGAGCCGCGGGTCGCAGGCGGTCTCGTAACGCTGGTGCAGGTCGTCGACGAACACCTCGTCGCCGCCGCCCACGCACTCGGTCACGTCGTCGCCGGTCAGCTCCACATGGATGCCGCCCGGGTGGGTGCCCAGCGCGCGGTGCACCTCGAAGAAGCCCTTGACCTCGTCCAGGACGTCGTCGAAGCGGCGGGTCTTGTGCCCGGTCTCCGCCTCGTAGGTGTTGCCGTGCATCGGGTCGCAGATCCACACCGGCGTCGCGCCGCTCGCGGTGACCTTCTCCACCAGCTTGGGCAGGTTGTCGCGGACCTTGCCCGCGCCCATCCGGGTGATGAAGGTGAGCCGCCCCGGCTCGCGGTCCGGGTCCAGCCGGTCGATCAGCGTCAGCGCCTCGTCCACCGAGGTGGTCGGGCCGAGCTTGACCCCGATCGGGTTGCTGATCTGCGAGGCGAACTCGATGTGCGCGTGGTCCAGCTGCCGGGTGCGCTCGCCGATCCAGACCATGTGGCCGGAGACGTCGTAGAGGTTCCCGGTGCGGGAGTCGGTACGGGTCAGCGCCGTCTCGTAGTCCAGCACCAGCGCCTCGTGCGAGGCGTAGAACTCGACCGTGCGGAACTCCTCCGGGTCCACCCCGCAGGCGTTCATGAAGGACAGCGCGCTGTCGATCTCCTTGGCCAGGCGCTCGTAGCGCTGGCCGGAGGGCGAGTTGCGGACGAAGTCCTGGTTCCAGGCGTGCACCTGGCGCAGGTCGGCGTAGCCGCCGGTGGTGAAGGCCCGGACCAGGTTCAGCGTGGAGGCGGAGGCGTTGTACATCCGCTTCAGCCGCTCCGGGTCCGGGATGCGGGACTCGGGGGTAAAGGCGAAGCCGTTCACCGAGTCGCCGCGGTAGACCGGCAGGGTCACCCCGTCGCGCGTCTCGGTGGGCTTGGAGCGCGGCTTGGAGTACTGGCCCGCAATCCGGCCGACCTTGACCACCGGGACGGAGCCGGCGTAGGTCAGCACCACGGCCATCTGCAGCAGCGTCTTCAGCTTGTTGCGGATCTGGTCCGCCGAGACGCCGTCGAAGGCCTCGGCGCAGTCGCCGCCCTGGAGCAGGAACGCCTCACCCCTGGCCACGGCGGCGAGGCGGGTGCGCAGCTGGTCGCACTCGCCGGCGAACACGAGCGGCGGATAGGAGGCGAGGTCCGCAAGGGACTTGCGCAGAGCCTCGGGGTCCGGCCACTCGGGCTGCTGCGCCGCGGGAAGGGACTGCCAGGAGAAGCCCTGGGCTGCGTCCCCGTCGGGTGGGGTTTCAACGTTCACGGTCACAGCGCCAAGGCTACGGGGTCGGGCAACCGGAATGCCTCGGCGACCGCTGGCTGAGACATGCGCCCGAAGACGCGCCGTGGCGCGCCGCGATCCGCTAGGGTCGCTGCTGTGAACACGCAGCACACCTACTCCTGGTGGTGGACCGTCCCCGAGGCGGCCCACTGATCGCGCGTTCCCACGCAGACTCAACGGCCGCCCCTCGGGGCGGCCGTTCTGCGTAGCAGCGGACCCGCCCCGAGCCGGCCGGCGCACCCCACCCGCCCGCCGCACCTCCTCGGAAAGGTCCCCTGCTGTGACCAACGCCACTGGTTCTGACAACGCCGCCGCGCTCGTCGCCAGGCTCGTCGTCGCCGGCGAGCCCTTCGCCCTGCTGCACCGCCGGACCCCGCGGCTGGCCCCCGACACCGTCGAGGTGCTGTTCGGCGAGGTCGGCTCGTACGAGACGCTGGCCGCGCTGCCGCTGCCGGAGGGGGCGCCGGGCGCCCCGGTGCACGATCTGCTGGCCCTGGTCCCCTATCGCCAGCTGCGCGAACGCGGCTTCGACGCCCGCGACGACGGCACCCCGCTGCAGGCCCTGAAGGTGCGCGAGTCCTTCGCCCTGCCGCTGTCCGAGCTGCGGGCGGCGCTGCCGCAGGTGCCGGTCCGGCTGGACGACGGCGGCTTCGACATCGACGACGACGCCTACGCGGGGATCGTCCGGCGAGTGATCGAGGACGAGATCGGCCGCGGCGAGGGGGCGAACTTCGTCATCCGCCGCGACTTCACCGGGACCCTGCGGGACTTCTCCCAGGCGCTGGCGCTGACCCTGTTCCGGCGACTGCTGGAGCAGGAGCGCGGGGCGTACTGGACCTTCCTGGTGCACACGGGCGAGCGGGTGCTGGTCGGGGCGAGCCCGGAGGTCCATGTCCGGCAGGCCGGCGGGACGGTGGTGATGAACCCGATCTCCGGCACCTACCGCTACCCGGCCGAGGGGCCGAGCCTGGACTCCCTGCTGGCGTTCCTGCACGACCCCAAGGAGCTGGAGGAGCTCACCATGGTCGTGGACGAGGAGCTCAAGATGATGTGCGCGGTCGGCGACCTCGGCGGCCAGGTGCTGGGTCCGCGCCTCAAGGAGATGGCGCACCTCGCCCACACCGAGTACGAGCTGCGCGGGCGGACCACCCTGGACGTCCGCGAGGTGCTGCGGGAGACCATGTTCGCCGCCACCGTCACCGGCAGCCCGCTGCAGAACGCCACCCGGGTCATCTCCCGCTACGAGTCCACCGGGCGCGGCTACTACGCGGGCGCGCTGGCGCTGATCGGCCGGACATCCGGCGGCGGCCAGACCCTGGACTCCCCCATCCTGATCCGCACCGCCGACATCGACCCGGCGAGCGGGAGGCTCGCGGTGCGGGTCGGCGCGACCCTGGTGCGGCACTCCGAGCCCGACGCCGAGGTCGCCGAGACGCACGCCAAGGCGGCGGGGGTGCTCAGCGCGATCGGCGCCGTCCCGGCGCGGGCGGCGCGGTCCGGTGCGGCGGCGGGGGCGCGGTCCGGGGCGGGGACGGCGCCGCGGCTGGCCGACAACCACCGGGTGCAGGCGGCGCTGGACGCCCGGCGTGGCAACCTGGCCCCGTTCTGGCTGCGGATGCAGGTGGCGCCGGCCGCGGTGGCCGATCCGGCGGAGGTGCTGGTGATCGACTGCGAGGACACCTTCACCTCGATGCTGGCCCATCTGCTGCGGTCGCTGGGGTACCGGGTCACCGTCCGGCGCTATGACCTCCCCGGTCTGGCCGAGGCGGTCGCCGCGCACGTCGGACCACTGGTGCTGGGCCCCGGCCCGGGCGACCCGGCCGATCTGACGGACCCGAAGATGCGGCGGATGCAGGGCGTGGTCGGCGAGCTGATGGCCACCGGCCGTCCGGGCGGACTGCTCGCGGTCTGCCTCAGCCACCAGCTGCTGTGCGCGTCGCTGGGGCTGCCGCTGCGGCGCAAGGCGGTGCCCTACCAGGGCGCGCAGGAACGGATCGACCTGTTCGGCGCGGCCCGGACGGTGGGCTTCTACAACACGTTCACCGCGGTGTGCGACGAGGGCGACGTGGCGCGGCTCGCGGCCCGGGGGATCGAGGTGAGCCGTGACGCGGTGACGGGCGACGTCTTCGCGGTGCGGGGGCCGGGGTTCGCGGGCGTGCAGTTCCATCCGGAGTCGGTGCTCACGCTGGACGGCGTCGGCATCGTGGGTGAGCTGTTGGCGGCGGTGGGTGTTGCGTCGGTGGTCTAGTGCGGCGCCGTTCGTGGTTGCTGTTCGCGCAGTTCCCCGCGCCCCTATACGTTTGCAACTGGCCCGGTTGCAATTGCTTGAGGGGCGCGGGAACTGCGCGACAAGCCACGACGGCGCCGCACGTCTGCACCCGCGAGTTAGTGTGCCCGGGTGACTCTTGCTGAAGGCTATTTCCGGTTTCCGCACATCCATCAGGACCTGGTCACCTTCGTGGCCGAGGACGACGTCTGGATATCCCCGCTCGGCGGGGACGGCAGGGCATGGCGGGTGAGTGCCGATCAGGTGCCCGTGGCACGCCCGCGTTTCTCGCCCGACGGGTCGCTGCTCGCCTGGGCGTCCACCGCCGACGGCGCGCCGGAGGTGCATGTCGCGCCGGTCGAGGGCGGCCCGGCCCGGCGGCTGACCTACTGGGGCAGCGCCCAGACCGCGCTGCTGGGGTGGACCGCCGAAGGCGAACCGCTGGCGCTCAGCAGTGTGGGGCGGATGTCCCGCGCCCACCCGTGGGCCTTCGCGGTGCCGCTGGACGGCGGCCCCGCGCGGCAGTTGCCGTACGGGCGGCTCGGCGCCCTCGCGCTGGAGCCCGGCGGGTCCGGGGTGGTGCTGGGCACGGCCAACGCCGCCCGGGAGCCCGCGCACTGGAAGCGCTACCGAGGCGGCCGGGCCGGGAAGCTGTGGCTGCGCACCGACGGCGCGTTCCAGCGGGTCCACCAGGAGCTGGACGGCAACATCGACTCGCCGATGTGGGTCGACGGCAGGATCGCCTTCCTCAGCGACCACGAGGGCGTCGGACGGCTCTACTCCAGCCTCCCGGACGGGTCCGACCTGCGGGTGCACAGCGAGCCGGACGAGTTCTACGCCCGCAACGCGACCACCGACGGCAGCCGGGTGGTCTTCCAGCGCGGCGGCAGCCTGTGGCTGCTGGACAGTCTCGACTCCGCCGGGCCGCGCCGGCTCGACATCGCCCTGGGCGGCCCGCGCACCGCCCGTCGGCCCCGCCCGATCACCGCGGCCGAGCACCTGGGCACGGTGGCCCCCGACGCGGAGGGGCGGGCCAGCCTGGTCGAGGTGCGCGGCACCGTGCACCGGGTCACCCACCAGGACGGGCCCGCCCGGGTGCTCTCGGACACCCCGGGCGTGCGCAACCGGCTGCCGCAGCCGCTGCCTGACGGGACGTCGGTGTGGGTCACCGACGCCGAGGGCGAGGACGGGCTGGAGTTCTCCGACGGCCGCCGGGTCGCCGTCGGAGCCCTGGGCCGGGTCGAACAGCTGGTCGCCTCGCCGGACGGCGCGCTGCTGGCCGTCGCCAACCGGGACGGCGCGGTCCTGCTGGTCGCCGTCGAGGACGGCGCCGTACGGGAACTGGACCGCAGCCCCGCCGTCGAGGCCGAGGGCCTGGTGTTCTCGCCCGACTCCGGCTGGCTGGCCTGGTCGCACGGCGCCGACCTGAACGAACGGCTGCGGCAGATCCGGCTGGCCCGGCTGGCCGACGGCGCGGTCACCGAGGTCACCCCGCTGCGCTTCAAGGACGAGTCGCCCGCGTTCAGCGCCGACGGCAGATACCTGGCCTTCCTCTCCATCCGCGAGTTCGACCCGGTCTACGACGAGCAGGTCTTCGACCTCTCCTTCCCGCTGGCCTGCCGCCCCTACCTGGCGCTGCTGAGCGCCGAGACGCTCTCCCCGTTCGACCCGCTCCCGCAGGGCCGCCGGCCCGGACGGCCCGGGGACCGGGACGGGGAGGAGGCCGCCGAGGTGCGGGTCGACACGGACGGACTCGCCGCCCGGGTGGTCCCGTTCCCGGTCGAGGCCGGCCGCTACCTGTCGCTGCAGGCCGCCAAGGGCGGCTTCACCTGGCTGCACCGTCCACTGGCCGGGGTGCTGGGCAACGGCAAGGCCACCCCGGACACACCCGCCAAACGGCCCTCGCTGGAGTACTTCAACCTGGCCGCCCGCCGGCTGGAGACCCTGGCGGACGCCGTGGACCGCTACGCGGTCTCCGGCGACGGCGCCAGGCTGGCCCTGGTCGACGGCAAGGAGCTGCGGGTCGTCCCGGCCGACCGGAAGCCGGCCAAGGAGGACGACGGCGACAGTGTGGGCGTCGACCTGGAGCGGATCCGGGTCACCCTGGACCCGGCGGCCGAGTGGCGGCAGATGGTGGCCGAGGCGGCCCGGCTGATGCGGGACAACTACTGGCGGACCGACCTCAACGGCGTCGACTGGGAGGCGGTGCAGCGGCGCTACCGTCCGCTGGTGGACCGGCTCGGCAGCCATGACGACCTGGTCGACCTGCTCTGGGAGATCCAGGGCGAGCTCGGCACCTCGCACGCCTACGTCCAGCCCAAGGCGCGCAAGGTCGCGGACGCCCGTCGGCCGGGGCTGCTCGGGGCCGACCTGGCCCGGGCCGAGGACGGACTCTGGCGGATCGTCAGGATCCTGCCGACGGAGACCTCGGACCCCGCGGCGCGGTCGCCGCTGGCCGCGCCCGGGCTGGGAGCCAGGGCCGGGGACGCCGTCCTGGCCGTCAACGGCCGCGCGGTCGACCCGGTGACCGGTCCGGCCCCGCTGCTGACCGGAACGGCCGGCAAGCCGGTCGAACTGACCCTGGACGCGGGCGCCGAGGGCGGCGAGTACGAGGTGGTGGTCGTCCCGCTCGCCGACGAGGAGCCGCTGCGCTACCACGACTGGGTGGCGGGCCGACGGGCCCGGGTCCGCGAGCTGTCCGGCGGACGGCTCGGCTACCTGCACCTGCCCGACATGATGGGCCCGGGCTGGGCCCAGCTGCACCGGGACCTGCACACCGAGGCGGCCCTGGACGGGCTGGTCGTGGACACCCGGGAGAACCGGGGCGGCCACACCTCGCAGCTGGTGGTCGAGAAGCTGCGCCGACGGGTCGTCAAATGGCAGACCATCCGCGAGTTCCGGCCGCACCCGCGGTATCCGGAGGACGCCCCGCGGGGACCGCTGGTCGCGGTCGCGGACGAGTTCTCCGGGTCGGACGGCGACAACATCAACGCCGCGTTCCAGGCCTACGGCCTGGGTCCGGTGGTCGGCGTCCGGACCTGGGGCGGGGTGGTCGGGATCGACGGCCACTACAAGCTGGTGGACGGCACCGGGGTGACCCAGCCGCGGTTCCGCACCTGGTTCGAGGGCTACGGCTGGGAGCTGGAGAACCACGGCGTCGACCCGGACGTCGAGGTGGTGTGCACACCGGAGGACTGGGCGGCGGGGCGCGACCCGCAGCTGGACGAGTCCGTCGCCGTCGCCCTCCGGGCCCTGGAGTCGACCCCTGCCGTCGCACCGCCGGGGTTGCCGCCGCTCTGACCGTTGCCGCCTTGTTGTGGCTTGTCGCTCAGTTCCCCGCGCCCCTGGCAATTGCGACCCCGGGTCAGTTGCAGCGCCCAGGGGGCACGGGGGACTGAGCCCCCGCGATGGATCACTCCACGACGCACCCCTACTGTGTCCCACAGCATCGGCACAGGACGACGACGGGGGACCACATGCAGCCGCTGGAAAGTGACGATCCGACAGCAATAGGCGCCTATCGGCTGATAGCCCGGCTGGGCGCCGGAGGGATGGGCCGGGTCTATCTCGCCCGCTCCGCGGGAGGGCGGACGGTGGCGGTGAAGGTGGTGCGCCCCGAGCTCGCGGAGAGTGCCGACTTCAGGAGCAGGTTCCGCCGCGAGGTGGAGGCCGCGCAGGCGGTCTCCGGCGCCTACACCGCACCCGTGGTCGACTTCGACCACGACGCGGCGACCCCCTGGCTGGCCACCGCCTACGTACTCGGTCCCTCCCTGGCGGAGGCGGTGGACGCCCACGGCCCGCTGCCGGAACGCTCGGTCGCGGTGCTGGGGGCCGTCCTCGCCGAGGCGCTGCAGGCGATCCACGGCGCCGGGCTGGTGCACCGGGACCTCAAGCCGTCCAATGTGCTGCTGTCCGCGGACGGCCCGCGCGTGATCGACTTCGGGATCGCCCGCGCCCTCGACGGCGGTGAACTGACCAGCACCGGTGTGGTCGTCGGCTCGCCGGGGTTCATGTCGCCGGAGCAGGCCTCGGGCAGACCCGTCAGTCCGGCCAGCGACATCTTCTCGCTCGGCTCGGTGCTGGCCTTCGCCGCCACCGGCCACGGGCCCTTCGGCGCGGACTCGGTCGCCACGCTGCTGTACCGGGTCGTCCACGAGGCCGCCGAACTCGGTGACCTGCCGGTCGGGTTGCGCGAGCCCGTGGGCGCCTGCCTGGCCAAGGACGCGGCTGACCGGATCACCCCGGCGGCGCTGTCGCGACTGCTCGCGCCGACCGGCACCCCCGCCCTGCTGCGGACCGCCTGGCTCCCCGCCGAGGTGGCCTCCGGCATCGCCTCGCACGCGGCGCGGGTGATGGACATGGAGGCGCCGCAGGCCGGCCCCGGGGGCGGCGGGACGATGCTGCTGGGCCCGGCCGCCGGCGCCGACCCGGCCACCGCCGTGCTCGGCCGCACCCCGGTCCCGGCCGGCTTCCCGACCCCTCCCCCGGCCGCGCCCGCGACCACCGCGGTGGCCCCTGCCGAGCCCGGCCGGCGCAAGGTGCTCACCGGGGCGCTGTCGGTCGGCGCTGTCGCGGTCGTCGGCGGTGGCGTGGCGCTGGCGCTGTCCGACCACTCCGGCAGGAAGCCGGAGCCGGGCCCCACCCGCTCGCCCGCCCCGAGCGCCTCGGCCGACGCCGGTGCGAGCGCCTCCGCGGGCAGTGCCGCCGTGAGCTACCCCACCCATGCGCCCGGGGTGGCGCCCGCGGCGGTCTGGGTCTACAAGGGCTCCAGCCTGACCGAGGTACCGGTGGTTCCCTACCACGGCACGCTGATGGTCAGCGGGGCCAGTCTGACCGCGGTCGACGCCCGCAGCGGCAAGCAGCAGTGGCAGGGGCCGGAGTTGGGGTCGGCCTTCGCCACGCCGCCGATCGGCATCGGCGCCGGCGTGGTCGTCTCGGTGGGCTACACCGCCACCGAGCAGCCCGCCCTGCTCGCCACCGATCCGACCACCGGGGCGGAGCGCTGGCACCTGCTGGAGCCGGCAGCGCTGGCCTTCACCTCGGTCCTGGCCGTGGACGACGAGCGGGTCTACCTGCTCGGCAGCAAGTACCCGGTGGACGCCAACGGCAAGGCGGTGATCACCATCGGCGATCCGACCACCAAGGCGGTGATGGCCGTCGACCTGCGCACCAGGAAGGTCGTCTGGACCCAGATGCGCAAGGCCTCGGCCAACGACCAGGTCACCGGATCGGTGGCGGGGAAGTACCTCGTCTACACCAACGACCAGAACAACGTCGTGGTCCGGGACACCACCACGGGGGTGCAGCTCTGGTCCAAGGACTTCGGCCTGAAGGACTTCCAGTCCCAGGTGGACCCGCTGATCAACGGCGGCGACCTGTACGTCGGCGGCCCGCAGCTCCTGGGCTTCACCGTGGCCGACGGCAAGCAGGTGCTGTCGGTGAAGAACACCAGCGGCGGCTCCTTCGACGTCCCCGCCTTCGCCGACGGCGTGCTCTACGCGGCCGACCTGCGCGGGGCCCGGGTGGCGCTGAACGCGGCCACCGGTTCCCAGCAGTGGGAGTGCGTGATCCCGGACGGGCCGTCCACCTCCACCCTGGTGGTGGTGGGGACGACCCTGTTCGCCGGGTCCTTCGTGGGCAGCAACGGGGTCTATGCGATCGACCGGAAGAGCGGCAAGATCCTCTGGAACTACCGCACCACCGCCAACGACAAGGACTGGTGGCTGGCCACCGACGGCACCCTGCTGTACGGGGTCGTCGGTGACGAGGTCCACGCCCTGCCGCCGGTGTAGGGGGCGAGCGGGGCCGGGGAGGCCGGTCAGCCGAAGAAGACGTCGAACTCGGAGTACAGCGCGGGTTCGACGGTCTTGATCCGGGCGGTGGCGTCCGCCAGCGGCACCCGGACGATGTCGGTGCCGCGCAGCGCCACCATCGTCCCGTAGTCGCCGTCGTGCACCGCGTCGATGGCGTGCAGGCCGAAGCGGGTGGCCAGCCACCGGTCGAAGGCGCTGGGGGTGCCGCCGCGCTGGATGTGCCCCAGGACGGTGGTCCGCGCCTCCTTCCCGGTGCGGGCCTCGATCTCGTGGGCCAGCCACTCGCCGATGCCGGAGAGCCGGACATGGCCGAAGGCGTCCCGGGTGTCGTCCTTGAGCACCATCTGGCCCTCGACCGGCATGGCGCCCTCGGCGACCACCACGATCGGCGCGTAGTTGATCCGGAAGCGCTGCTCCACCCAGGCGCAGACCTGGTCCATGTCGAAGCGCTGCTCCGGGATGAGGATCACGTTGGCGCCGCCCGCGATGCCCGAGTGCAGTGCGATCCAGCCGGCGTGACGGCCCATCACCTCGATCACCAGCACCCGGCGGTGCGACTCCGCGGTGGTGTGCAGCCGGTCGATGGCCTCGGTGGCGATGTTGACGGCGGTGTCGAAGCCGAAGGTGTAGTCGGTGGCGTTGAGGTCGTTGTCGATGGTCTTGGGCACGCCCACGACGTTGACGCCGTTGTCGTGCAGGGTGGCGGCGACCCCGAGGGTGTCCTCGCCGCCGATCACGATCAGCGCGTCCACCTGGTACTTCTCCAGGTTCTCCTTGACCTTGCGGATGCCGTCGGCGACCTTGAGCGGGTTGGTGCGCGAGGACCCCAGGACCGTGCCGCCGCGCGGCAGGATCCCCCGGACCTCCGGGATTCCGAGGGGAAGGGTGGCGCCCTCCAGCGGGCCGCGCCAACCGTCCCGAAAGCCGGTGAACTCGTATTCGTAGACCTCGACGCCCTTGCGGACGACCCCCCTGATGACCGCGTTGAGCCCCGGGCAGTCCCCGCCGCCGGTGAGCACGCCGATCCGCATATCCGTCCCCTCCCCTGAGTATGACGAACTGTCACTTCACGGTAGCGGCGGGCGGGACGGTTGCACCCTGCTGTGCACAGGACAGGGGCCCCACCGACGGGTCTTCGGCTGCGGGCCGTAGGTGGCTGGGCGCGCAGTTCCCCGCGCCCCTATGGGGCTGCAACTGAACCACCGCCGGCAAGTTGCACTATTCAGGGGCGCGGGGAACTGCGCGACAAGCCATCTACGGCCCGCAGCCGAACCTCCCGCAGAACCCCGCTACCCCTCGTCGTCCAACCCGCGCTCGATCGCGTAGCGGACCAGCTCCACCCGGTTGTGCAACTGCAGCTTGCCGAGGGTGTTCTGGACGTGGTTCTGCACGGTGCGGGGCGACAGCACCAACCGGTCGGCTATCTGCCGGTAGGCCAGCCCCTTGGCGACCAGCCGCAGCACCTCGGTCTCCCGCTCGGTGAGCTGCGGGGCGGCCGGGCTGCGCGAGCCGGCCGGCACCGGCTCCGCCGCCAGCCGGCGGTACTCGCCCAGCACCAGCCCGGCCAGTCCGGGGGTGAACACCGGGTCGCCGACGGCGGTGCGGCGCACCGCGTCCAGCAGTTCCTCCCGGCTGGCCGACTTCACCAGGTAGCCGGTGGCGCCGGACTTCACCGCCTCCAGCACGTCCGCGTGCTCCCCGCTGGCCGACAGCACCAGCACCCGGGGGGCCGGGTCGTGGGCCATCAGCTGCCGGCAGACCTCGACCCCCGGCAGGTCCGGGAGATTGAGGTCGAGCACCACGACGTCCGCGGCGGCGGCCGGCGCCCGCCGCACCGCCTCGCGGCCGTCCCCCGCCGTGGCGACCACCCGGCAGCCGGCGTCACCCAGGTCCCGGGCCACCGCCTCGCGCCACATCGGGTGGTCGTCCACGACCATCACCCGGATCGGCTGCTGCCCCTCCACCGCGCCCTCGCCCGTCGTGCCCCCGGATCCCGTGCCCTCGGATGTCACTGCCCGCTCCCTCGCTCGACTCGCTGCCGCGGCACCCGCAGCTCGACCTCGGTGCCCTGACCGGCCGCGGAGCTGATCTCGGCGCTGCCGCCCAGATCCCGCAGCCGGCCCCGGATCGACTGGGAGACCCCGAGTCTCCCCTCCTGCTCGGCCTGCCCCAGCCGGTCCGGGGTGAAGCCGGGGCCGTCGTCCCGGACGCTGACGACCACCTCCCCCGGCTCGTCCTCGACCAGGATCCAGGCGTGCGCCCGCTCCCCCGCGTGCTTGCGCACATTGTCCACCGCGGCACCGACAGCCGCGCTCAGTTCGTCCGCCGCCCGTCCCGGGAGCAGCACCGGCGTCCCCGGGGCCGACAGCGTCACCCGGGATCCGGCCAGCGGGGTGAGCAGCGCCCGCAGGTCCTGCGGCTCGCCCGGGTCCTGGTGGTGCAGCGGGCGGCGCGGGGCCTCGTAGGAGGCGTTGGGCACCAGGCCCTCGGCGATCAGCGCACGCAGCGCGATCTCCTGCTCACCGGCCATCCGGCCGATCTCCTCGGCCTCGCCGCCGACCTCGGCGCCGCGCCGCTGCACCATCGCCAGCACCTGGAGCACCCCGTCGTGGATGTCCCGGGCCAGCCGCTCCCGTTCCCGGGTCGCGGCCTGGATCTCCAGGGCCCTGGCCAGGGTCTGCTCACTGGCGCGGGCCAGCTCGACCACATAGCCGATGGCGACGCCGGCGAGCATCAGCAGCACGATGTTGTGGGCGTTGCTGGAGGTGACCCTGCCCCGCTCGCCGATGTTGGCGACGCCGACCAGCAGTCCCGCGAGGGCGGCCGGGCGCCAGCCGCCCATCACCGCGAACCCGAGCACCGTCGCGGCGGCGCGGACCGTCGGAAGCGTCACGTCGTTGGCGTCCACGCTGACGGCCTGGTCGAGGCTGCGGGTCAGCAGGATGCCGGCGACCACCAGCGCCAGATCGGCCCAGAGCCACCACCAGCCGCAGCGCGCCTTGGTGGAGAACACCCGCACGGTCGCGAAGGTCCAGACCGCGAGCACCGCCATGTAGGCCCAGGCCGCCGCGGGATGCGCGTAGTGGTCGGAGTTCCCGGCGTAGCGGCCCACCGCGTAGAGCAGGGTGAGCAGGCGGAAGGCCGCGACGGCCCGCCACAGCGGCTGCTCCACGGAGAAGACCCCCGTGGCACGCTTCCCGGTCCCCACTCTGCCGCCCCCTGCCGTCCTGGCTTCCGCCGACCGCCGCCGGCCGACTGCTACTGCTGTCTGTCCGCGCCGCTCTGCTTGGCCTGCTTCTTGGCCTCCTGCAGCTGCCGCTTGGCCGCCGTGGCGTAGATGTCCACGTACTCCTGGCCGGAGAGCCGCATGATCTCGTACATCACCTCGTCGGTGACCGAGCGCAGGATGAAGCGGTCGTTCTCCATGCCGTGGTAGCGCGAGAAGTCCAGCGGGGCGCCGATCCGGATCCCGGGCCTGACCCCGAAGTTGGGCTTGACCTGGCCGGGCGGCTGCAGCTTCTCGGTGTCGATCATCGCGACCGGGATCACCGGGGCGCCGGTGGCCAGCGCGATCCGGGCCACCCCGCCGACCTTGCCGCGGTAGAGCTTGCCGTCGGGCGAACGGGTTCCCTCCGGGTAGACCCCGAACAGCTCGCCGCGCTCGATCACCGCGATACCGCTGGTGATGGCGGCCTCACCGGCGCCGCGCGCACCCGAGCGGTCCACCGGGAGCTGGCCGACGCCCTTGAAGAAGGCCGCCGTCAGCTTGCCTTTGACGCCCGTCCCGGTGAAGTACTCGGACTTGGCGATGAAGGTCACCCGGCGCTTCATCAGCGCGGGCAGGAAGAAGGAGTCGGAGAAGGAGAGGTGGTTGCTCGCGATGATGGCGGGCCCCTCCGCCGGGATGTGCTCCATCCCCTCGACCCAGGGACGGAAGAAGATCTTCAGCAGCGGTGCGACGATCATCTTCATCAGTCGGTAGAACAACCCTGGCCTCCAGATTCACGAACCAGGGAGAACCTTAGCCGCTCGGGCAGTGGTGAGCTGTACGGCTGACAGGCGGGCATGGGACTATGCGGGTCACCCGTCGTGTTGTGCCATGCAGCTGCCATGTGCCCCACCCCGCGTGCGAAAGGAGCCGCAGATGCCGCTCATGCCCGGTGCCGAACCGTACCGCCATCACGGTGGCCCGGTCGGAGTCCTGGTGTGCCACGGGTTCACCGGCTCGCCCTACTCGATGCGGCCCTGGGCCGAGACCGCCGCCGCGCAGGGCTTCAGCGTCTCGCTGCCGCTGCTGCCGGGGCACGGCACCCAGTGGCGCGACCTCAACATCACCCGCTGGCCGGACTGGTACGCCACCATCGAGCGGGAGTTCGACCTGCTGGCCGAGGACTGCGAGCAGGTCTTCGTCTTCGGCCTCTCCATGGGCGGCGCGCTGGCGCTGCACCTGGCCGCGCGGCGGGGCGCGGCCGTTTCCGGCCTGGTCCTGGTGAACCCGCTGGTGCGGATGCCCGGCCAGGCGCACCGGGCGCTGCCGCTGGTGCGGCACCTGGTTCCGAGCCTGCCGGGGATCGCCAACGATGTGGCCAGACCCGGCGTCAACGAGGGCGGCTACACCCGGACCCCGCTGCACGCGGCGCATTCCATGGCGCAGCTGGCCCGGCTGGTGCAGGGGGAACTGCCCCAGGTCACCCAGCCGGTGCTGCTGTTCCGGAGCCCCCAGGACCATGTGGTGAGCCCGGCCAGCAGCGCGATGCTGCTGGCCCGGATCTCCTCGACCGACGTCGAGGAGCGGCTCTGCGAACGAAGCTTCCACGTGGCCACCCTGGACCACGACGCCGAATCCATCTTTGAAGGAAGTCTCGACTTCGTGCGGCGGCTCACCCCCGCCGTGAAGGGATGACAGCCGTGCCCGAGCTGCCCGAGGAAGGCGCGGACGCGCCTCAGGACGCCCCCGCCGAGAACACCCCGGTGGACCGGGCCGCCGACGACGACGCGGTGTTCGCCCAGCTCGTCGCGGGCTTCGACCACCCGGTGGACGCGGAGGCGCGGTCCTGGCCGGCCGCGGAGGACCTGTCGGACCTCGCCCCCGTGGCGCGGCCCCGACCGGTGATCAAGCCGCTGCCGAGGATTCAGGCGATCGCGCCGGTGGATCCGCGGAACTGGATCCCGGAGGAGTCCAGCGAGGACGACCACTACGTCCCGCCGCCCCCGCCGCCGTTGCCGCAGACCGCCACCGCGACGAGGCTCGCGGTGGCGGCGGTGATCGTGGGGGTGGCGCTCACGCTCTACTCGGCGTTCGGGCAGTTGCCCGGGGTCGGGGGGATGGGGGCGTTCCTGGGGATCGGTCTGTTCGTCGGGGGGGTCGGCACGTTGATCTCGCGGATGCGGGAGGACGACGACGAGGACGACGACCCGCAGCGGGGGGCTGTGGTCTGAATCTGGGCTGCGGCATGTGCGTGGTTGTTCGCGCAGTTCCCCGCGCCCCTACGAAAGTGCAACTGACCCACTGTGAGCAAGTTGCACCTTCATAGGGGCGCGGGGAACTGCGCGCTCAGCCGGCTACGACCCCGCAGGGATCCGCAGGACGGCCACCAACGGCAGATGGTCGGTGGCGGCGATCAGATCCTTGCGCGGTAGATCGTCAGGCACGCCGCAGGCGAGAACCTCGATGCCCGGGGTGGCGAAGACGGCGTCGATGCGCTGGTAGGGGTCGGCCGGGACGGACGTGAACCCGGAGCCCCAGGGGGCGGTGGCCCAGCCGTCCTGGAGGCGGCCGGCCAGTAGTTTCCAACCGGGGCCGTCCGGGTGCTCGTTGAAGTCCCCGCCGACCACGCCCAGTCGGGTGCCGACCCGGTCCAGCTGCTCCAGCAGCATCCCGCACTGGTCGTAGCGTTCGTCGGGGTCGAGCGAGAGGTGACAGCTCGTCACCGAGAACGGCTCGGCCGTGCCGAGCCGCACCACCGTGGTGGCGAAGCCCCGCTGGTGCAGGCCGGGGGTCCGCGGCAGCAGCACGTCGTGGACCGAGAGCGGCATCGCCCGCAGCCGTCCCAGCAGCAGCGGGCCCGACGCGCTGAGCCCGCCGGAGAGGATCACCAGCCCGGTCGACCGGGCCAGCCACCCGGCCTGCTGCCGGGGGAACCAGAACCGCGGCGACTCCTGGACGCAGACCAGGTCGGGCTCGCAGGCCCGGACCAGCCGCGCCAGCACCGTGCGGTCGTCGCGCAGCGAGCGGATGTTGTAGCTGAGCAGCCGCACGACTTCAGAGCCGTCGGGCTGTGGACCGGAGGCGGGGAGATCAGCCAGCATGGGACCGAGTCTCGCACCGCCCCCGGTGCGACGGACAGTGTGCGTCCGGCGTGTCAGGCCTCAGACCTGGCGGGCCAGGTCGCCGGCGCCGGCGATCCCCGCGGCGGAGCCCAGCGAGGCGAGCACCACCTCGGCGCGGGGCCGGTGCACGCCGCCGATCAGGTGCTTCTCGAAGGCCTTGGCGACCGGGTCCAGCAGCAGGCTCCCGGAGTCGGCGACACCGCCGCCGAGGACGAACACGGCCGGGTCGAACAGCGAGGCGAGGTCGCCCATGCCGCGGCCGAGCCAGTCGGCCAGCTCGTCGTAGACCTCCAGGGCCAGCGGGTCGCCCTCCTCGGCCGCCTGGGTGATCTGACTGCCCGTGATGGTCTCGGCGATGCCCTCGTTCAGCTCCAGCAGCCGCTTGCCGAGCACCGGGTCGGCGGCGGCGCGCTCGCGGCCGTAGCGGCGCAGCGCGCGGCCGGAGGCGTACTGCTCCCAGCAGCCCTTGGAGCCGCAGCCGCAGGGGATGCCGTCGGGGATCATGTTGAGGTGGCCGATCTCGCCGGCGACGCCGAAGCTGCCCCGGTACATCCTGCCTTCGAGCACGATGCCGCCACCGATGCCGGTGCCCACCGTGATCATGATCATGTCGTTGTGCTGCGCCGCGGCGCCGAACCTGAACTCACCCCAGGCGGCGGCGTTGGCGTCGTTCTCGATGACCGTGGGCAGGTGCACCAGGTCCTCGATACGGGTCTTCAGCGGCTCGTTCTCCCAGGCGATGTTGGGAGCCATGATCACGGTGGAGCGGTCCCGGTCGATGTAGCCGGGAGCGCCGACGCCCACAGCGGTGACCTCGTGGTCCGCCCGCAACTCCTTGATGGCGTCGGCGATGGCGCCGACCGCCCACTGCGGATCCGCAGGGGTGGGTACCCGCGTCCGGGCCAGGATCGCGCCGTTCTCGTCGACGACCCCGGCTGCGATCTTGGTACCCCCGACGTCGACGCCGATGGTCAGTCCCATGTGTCCCTCAGTCTCCGCTGGCTTCCCCGCTGGCCGGTACCGTACCCGGCCGGGTGGGGCCGGGTACACACCTGTGCGTACATTAGCCGAAGACAGAGTGCTGAGGATACGTTGGTGAGCCTTCAGGAGTCGTAGTCAAGCCGAGTGGGTGGACCGGTACCGGTACCGGCTCAGTCGAGGTCGATCTGCTCGGAGGAGGCCGGCTTCTCCGCCGTCCACCGCTTCTCCGATGCGGAGACCGCCGCGCGGTAGGCGGCCAGAAGCTCCCCACCTGCGGCGATGAGGTGTCCGTAGACCTCGGGGTGCTTGGCGCGGAGCGGTGCGGCCAGGTTCTGCAGGGCGCCCAGGCTGTCGCCGTTGCTCGCCGCGGTGGAAGCGGCGCTGACCCGTTCCCCCAGATCGGTGGCGAACCGGCGCACCTCGTCCACCAGCGGGGTCAGTTCGGGTCCGAAGAGGTCGCCCGGGGCGGACGGCTTCTGGTCCGCGACCCCGCTCCCGGTCTTCTCCGCGACAGCGTCGTGGGAGGTCGCGTCCGGCACGGGCGTGTCGCCGTCCCCGGCTGTCCCGGCGGGGGCAGCTGCCCCGGCGGGGCCCGCTGCCCCGGGCTCCTCGGCGGCCTCGGCCACGGCCTCGGCCCACACGTCCTCGTTGTTACGGTCGTCGGCAGTCGTCATGGTTCCGCTCCTTCTACGAGCTCCGTGGGACCTGCTCGGGCACTGCTTCGACGCTACCTCAGCCCTTGGGCCAGAGCGCCGGATCCGGGGTGAACCGCACCGCCAGGAAGCCGTCGCGCAGTCCCGCGCCGGCCACCGTGCAGCGGCGCAGCGCCGACGGCAGGGCGACGGTGCGGCGGTAGCCGCCGACGCCGAGCACCAGGTCGTCGCCGCGGCGGACCAGGTCCAGGTCGGCCCGGTCGGCGCCGGGCAGCGGGATCCGCCAGACCAGCGCGCCCTCGTCGCCCTCGCGCAGGTCCTCCACCCCCCAGGGCTCGGGCAGCGGACCCGAGGGGCCGACCGGCGGCAGGCCCAGCGACCCGGGCAGCAGGTCCGCCGGCCCGGGCTCGCGTCCCAGGTGCGGCACCCCGTGCACGGGGACGTCCCACTCGGCCCGCAGCGCCTCCAACTGCCGCTGCTGCTCCCGGCGCAGACCCGCCAGGAACGGCTCGTCGCCCTCCGGCACCAGCCGGTTGACCAGCAGCGACTCCACCCGCTGGCCGTGCAGCGCGAGCCCGGCCCTGGCCTGCCGCAGCGCCGCTCCGGCCAGCGGTCCGGACGGGGCGTCCAGCACCAGCCGGACCGTGGTGCCCGGCGCGTCGGTGACCGCGCGGACCTCGTCGAGTTCGGCCGCGGCCCACGCCCTGGCCTCGTAGACCCAGTCCGAGGGCATCGGCACCCCGGCGACGGCGGCCAGCACCGGCCGCAGCGCGCGGGCGGCCTGGCGCTGCTCGGGCACCAGCCGGGCCAGGTAGCGGTCCAACTGTTCCGGCAGCGCCAGCGCCGCCAGCAGTTCGGCGACCACCGGGGCGTCGACGACCAGGACGTCCCAGTCGCCGCGGGCCGCGTGGGTGCGCAGCGCGTCCAGCAGGGCCAGGTGGGCGGCGCCGGGCAGGGCGCTGAGCTCGTCGCGTTCCAGCGGGTCCACACCGAGCAGGTCGAACAGCGGCTTGGCGCGGGAGAGCAGCCGGTCGGCGGCGTCCCGGAACGCGGTCTGCGGGTCCAGCCTGGCGGCGAACAGGCCGCCGTCCAGCCGGGCGGGCTCCGGCGACAGCCGGGCGCCCACCAGCCGGTCGACGGTGCGGTGCGGGTCGTCGGCGGCGAGCAGCAGGGTGCGGCCCGACCCGGCGGCGGCCTGCTGCGCGAGCGCAGTGGCCAGGGTGGAGCGGCCGCTGCCGCCCGCGCCGCTGACCAGGACGGTGCGGGGCACGAGGTCGGCGCGGGATACAAGGCTGGCGCGGGATTCGCGGTCGGCGCGGGGGTCGGAGTCGGCGCGGGGGTCGGAGTCGGGGCGCGGTGCCGGGGAGGCCATCAGGCCGTGACGCCCTGGGACTCCACCCGCTTCTTCAGCCCGGCGAGCGCACGGTCGATGATGACCTTCTCCGCCTTGCGCTTGATCATGCCCAGCATCGGGATCTTGACGTCCACCGCGAGCTGGTAGATCACCACGGTGCCGCCGCTGCGGGACGGGTCCAACAGGTAGGAGCCGTCGAGGGACTTCAGCATCTGGCTCTTGACCAGGGTCCAGCTGACCCGGCGGTCGCCGTCCCAGGTGTAGGCGAGGACGTGCTCGTCCTTGATGGCCCCGGCGTCCAGCAGCAGCCGTACCTGCTCCGCCCGGCCGTCGGCGCCCTTGGCGAGCACCTCGACCTCCTTGACCTCACCGGTCCACTGCGGGTACGCCGCGAAGTCCGCGATCACCGCCATGATCTGTTCCGGGGTGGCCTCGATCGTGGTGCTCGACCTCGTGTGCTCCGCCATCGCTGGCCTCCGCGTCTCTGCTGCCTGGGTGCTGCTGGAAGGTTACCGGTGCGGTGCGCGGTGCTTGTAGTCAGTAGTCCAGTACCCAGGGGCGGCCGGTGGAGCGGAAGTGGCCGACGTTCACGCACTCGCTGCGGCCGATCCGCATCCGCCGGGCCAGCGGCTGGTGCACATGCCCGAAGAGCACATGGCCCGGGCCGGTGCTGTGGATCGCGTCCAGGATGGCCTCGCTGCCGCGTTCGAACCGGCGGGCCACGGTGTCGTAGGTGAGTTCGGGGACGGCCGGCGGGATGTGGCTGCACAGCACGTCGACCCGGCCGAGTGCGGCGACCTTCGCCGCGTAGGTCTCCTCGTCCACCTCGTAGGGGGTGCGCATCGGCGTCGGCAGCCCGCCGCCGACGAAGCCGAAGGTGCGCCCGCCGATCTCGACCACCTGCCCGTCCAGCACGGTCACCCCGGTGCCGGCGGCGAACTCGGGCCACAGGTCCGGGCGGTCGACATTGCCGTAGGTGGCGTAGGTCGGGGTGGGGAAGGCGGCGAAGAGCTCGGTGTACTGGCGGCGCACCGCCTGCTCGGTGGCGGTCTCGCGGTCGACGTCCAGTCCTGCCCACAGCTGCCGGGAGAACTCCTTGGCCTCGTCGAACCGGCGGGCGGTGCGCATGGCCACGATCCGGTCCGCGTTCTCCCGGCCGAACAGGTCGGGGAAGATGCCGCGCGAGTGGTCCGCGTAGTCGAGGAAGAGGATCAGGTCGCCCAGGCACAGCAGTGCGTCCGCGCCTTCCCCCGCCCGCGCCAGGGCCTCGCTGTTGCCGTGTACGTCGCTGACCACATGCACCCGCATGGCGTCACCCTACCGACCCGCCCGGCAGTAGGGTTGCGGGCGGAGGGAAGTGTGCTTCCGCATCGGAAACGTGCAGATCACCGGAACTTTGGAGCACGTGGGTGTGACACAAGGAACATCTTGGCCGTCGCCCCTATCGGAACCCTCCTACCGAGCAGTAACGTCCTGGCGTCCCGCAGCGTCGCAGACCGAGGAGCAGTCTTGCGCGAGTTCAGCCTTCCGGCTCTCTACGAGGTGCCGAGCGGCGCAAACCTCACCGACCTCATCCACCGCAACGCCGAGCGGCATCCATCCGTCCCGGTGGTGAGCCGCAAGGTGGACGGCCGGTGGGAGGACCTGACGCCGGTGCAGTTCCTGGCCGAGGTGCGGTCCGCCGCCAAGGGCCTGATCGCCTCGGGCATCGGTCCCGGCGACCGGGTCGGGCTGCTGTCCCGCACCCGCTACGAGTGGACCCTGCTGGACTTCGCGGTCTGGTGCGCCGGCGCGATCACCGTCCCGGTCTACGAGACCTCCTCCGCCGAGCAGGTCGAGTGGATCCTCGGCAACTCCGGCGCGGTGGCCTGCATCACCGAACTGCCCCGGCACCAGGCCGTGGTGGCCCAGGTCAGCGCCAACCTGCCGGAGCTGAAGCAGACCTGGCAGATCGAGGGCGGCGCACTGCGCGAACTGGCCGACGCCGGACGCGAGGTGGCGGACGCCACGGTGGACGAGCGCCGTTCGGCGCTGAACCCGGACTCCATCGCCACCATCGTCTACACCTCGGGCACCACCGGGCGCCCCAAGGGCTGCCAGCTGACCCACGGCAACTTCCTGGGCGAGCTGGGCAATGTGGTGGCCCGGCTCGACCCGCTGTTCCGCACCGGCGAGTCCTCGGTGCTGCTGTTCCTGCCCGAGGCGCACGTGCTGGGCCGGATCGCCGAGATCGCGGCGGTGCTGGCCCCGGTCAAGCTCGGCCACCTGCCCGACATCAAGGAGGTGGTGGCGGAGCTCAGCGCCTTCCGCCCGACCCTGATCCTCGGTGTCCCCCGGGTCTTCGAGAAGGTCTACAACTCGGCCAGGGCCAAGGCCCAGAGCGAGGGCAAGGGCAAGATCTTCGACCGCGCCGCCGACACCGCGATCGCCTACAGCCGGGCCCTCGACGGCGACGGGGCCCCGCTGGGCCTGAAGCTGCGGCACAAGCTGTTCGACGCCCTGGTCTACAGCAAGCTCCGGGCCGCGCTCGGCGGCCGGGCCACTCACGCCATCTCCGGCGGCGCCCCGCTCGGCGAGCGGCTGGGCCACTTCTACCGGGGCATCGGCTTCACCGTCCTGGAGGGCTACGGCCTCACCGAGTCCTGCGCCGCCACCGCCTTCAACCCGCACGACGAGCCGCGGATCGGCAGCGTCGGCCAGCCGGTGCCGGGCTCCGCGATCCGGATCGCGGACGACGGCGAGGTGCAGCTCAAGGGCCCGCAGATCTTCACCGGCTACTGGCAGAACCCCGAGGCCACCGCCGAGGCGCTGAAGGACGGCTGGTTCTCCACCGGGGACATCGGCAAGCTGGACGCCGACGGCTACCTCACCATCACCGGCCGCAAGAAGGAGATCATCGTCACGGCCGGCGGCAAGAACGTCGCCCCCGCGGTGATCGAGGACCGGATCCGGGCCCACCCGCTGATCGGCGAGTGCATGGTGGTCGGCGACCGCAGGCCCTTCATCGCCTGCCTGATCACCATCGACCCGGAGTTCTTCCCCACCTGGAAGAAGCTCAACGGCAAGCCCGACGCCTCCTCGGTCGCCGACCTGCTGCAGGACGCCGACCTGCTGGCCGCGGTCCAGGCCGCAGTGGACGACGGCAACGCGGCGGTGTCGCACGCCGAGGCGGTGAAGAAGTTCCACATCCTGGACACGGTCTTCACCGAGGAGTCCGGCCATGTCACCCCCTCGCTGAAGCTCAAGCGCGCGGTGGTGGCCAAGGACTTCGGCGCCGAGATCGAGTCCCTCTACTCGGCCCGCTGAGCGCCGGCCGCCGGGGTCCCGGCGGACCGCCGCCGTCTCAGAGCAGCGCGGCCAGCCGTCCCGCCAGCAGGTCCCAGCGCCAGCTCTGCTCCACCCAGGCCCGTCCCCGCTCGCCCATCCGGGCGCGCAGGGACGGGTCCTGAAGCAGTGTCACCAGTCGGTCGGTGAGCGCCGCCAGGTCGCGTCCGGGGACCACATAGCCGGTCTCGCCCTCCAGCACCGCGTCCGGCGCCCCGCCCGAGTCCCCGGCGACCACCGGCAGGCCGGTGGCGGACGCCTCCAGGTAGACGATGCCCAGCCCCTCCACGTCCAGACCGCCGCGGCGGGTCCGGCACGGCATCGCGTAGACGTCGCCGGCGCCGTAGTGGGCCGGGAGTTCGGACCAGGGCACGGCTCCGGTGAAGCGCACCGAGGCGGACACCCCGACCGAGGCCGCCAGCTTCTCCAGATCGGCCCGGTAGGGCCCGTCGCCGACGATCAGCAGCACCGTGTCCGGCTCGGCGGCCAGCACCCCGGGCAGCGCCCTGATCAGCGTGTCCTGGCCCTTGCGCGGCACCAGCCGGGAGACGCACACCACCACCGGTCGCGAGCTCAGCCCCAGCCCGGCCCTGACCTCGGCACCGCCGGAGTCCGGGTGGAAGGTCTTCTCGTCCACGCCCGGCGGGACCTGCCGCATCCGCGCCGCCGCATCCGGGCCGACCGCGGCGGCGATCCGCGAGCGGGTGTACTCGCCGAGGTAGGTGAGGGTGTCGGTGCCGGCGCCGATCCGCCGCAGCAGCTGCCGGGAGGCGGGGAGCTGGGCCCAGGCTGCCTCGTGGCCGTGGGTCATCCCCAGCAGCCGCTCGGCCCCTGCCCTCCGCAGCGCGGGGGCGGTCAGCCCGAGCGGCGCCGCGGCCCCGTACCACACCGAGCCGCAGCCCTCCGCCCTGAGGATCTCGGCGGCCCGGCGGGTGACCCTAGGCGTCGGCAGCAGCATCGTGGTGCGGTCCCGGACCACCTGGAACGGCTGTTCGGCGTCGAACCGGGCCACCTCGGCGCCGTCACGCCAGGTGGAGGCATACACCACAATCTGTTCAGCGGGCATACGGGCAGCCATGTTGTGGACGAACGTCTGAATCCCACCCGGGCGCGGCGGAAAGTCATTGGTGACGATCAACGTCTTGTTCATGCACTTCTCCTCGCGAATTCCACTCGCCGACGGCTGCCGACCACGAGTTCACGTGGGGGTCCGGGGGCCGCCCCCGGAAATCTGGAGCAACGGAACCTCGGAGGCGTTCTGTAACCGGCTGGACGTGATCCGTACGATAGGGCAGTGCGGCAACCGCACGAGCGTCCGCGAGCGTGTTCCACTGTGCGGTTACCTGTCGGCCTCCAGTCCCCGGGCGAGGATTCCATCACTACTCAGCTGCACCCGCTGTCCCGCCCGGCCGAACCGGCGGAGACCCCGGCGCCTTCGGGCGACCGGGCCGTGCGGCGTGCCTGGGTGGCGGTCGGGCTGAGCTGGGCCGCGACCCGGACCCTGGTGATGCTGATGGTGCTGGGGCTGCTGCAGCTCGGCACCAGCGACGTGACCAGCGACGTGAAGGTGATCTACCGGGGCTGGGCCCAGGTGCTGCAGACCGGCACCTTCCCGCTGGACGACGTGACCTGGCAGTACCCGCCGCTGACAGCGCTGGTGATGCTGGTGCCGCACTGGCTGCCGTGGACCTACTTCACCGGCTTCCTGGTCATGGTCGCGACCGCGGACGCACTGGTGCTCGGCCTGCTGCTGCGAGCCTCCCGGCACGGCCGGAGCCGGGCCGGGGCCTGGCTGTGGGCGCTGGTGGTGCCCCTGCTCGGCCCGACCGTGTACTGCCGCTTCGACCTGGTGGTCACCGCCGTGGCGGTGGTCGGGCTGCTGGCCGCGGCCACCCGGCCGCGGCTGAGCGGGGTGCTGGCCGGGATGGGCGCGATGCTCAAGGTCTGGCCGGTGCTGATGGTGCTGGGCACCCCGCGCGGCCGAAGAACCAGGGAGACCTGGACCGCCATGGTGGTCTCGGCGCTGGCGATCGGCTTCTACTACGCGGTCACCAATGTCGGCGCCTACTCCTTCATGAGCTTCCAGGAGAACCGCGGCATCGAGATCGAGTCGCTCGGCGCGCTCCCCTTCTACCTGGCCCACCTCTTCGGCTGGCGCGGCCACGCCGAGATGCACTACGGCTCCACCGAGTTCCTGGGCACCGGGGTCGACCTGGCCGGAAAGCTCATGGTGGCGCTGTCGCTGGCGGCCTTCGGCTGGCTGCTGCTGTGGCGCTTCCGGGCCCGCCGCTGGAACGCGGCCACCCCCTGCGACGCGGCGCTGGCCGCACTGCTGCTGTTCACCGTGACCAGCCGGGTGATCAGTCCGCAGTACCTGGTCTGGCTGATCGGCGTCGCCGCCGTCTGCCTGGTCTCCCCGCACACCACCCAGCGGCCGACCGCCTGGCTGATCGCCGCCGCCAGCGTGTTCACCTTCCTGGAGTTCCCGGTCTTCTTCGGCGACCTGGCGGCGTTCAAGCCGCTCGGCGTCTCGGCCCTGGTGATCCGCAACCTGCTGCTGGCGGCAGCCGCCGTGGTCTCCTGCCGACGGCTGTGGCGCGCGACCGCGACGCCGCTGCCCGCGCCCGCCGAGCTGCCGATCGAGCCCGAGCCGGAGGCCGAGCCCGAGGCCGCGACTACGTAGCCGCCTGCCTCAGGTCGGCCACCCACTGCGCGGTGAACGCGCTCAGTCCGACCCCGGCCGTCCTGCGCAGCGCAGCGTCCAGGGCCGCGTCCGGTCCGGTGGAACCGCCGCTACCGGCCGCCGCCACCGCTCCGTACAGGGCCACCAGGGCCGACTGGCCGTGCCGCCGCACGATGCCGCGGCAGGCGAACCAGGCCTGCTCGTACGCCTGCGGCAGGTCCGCGGCCGAGCCGTCGAAGGCGGAGTCCGCAGGCAGCCGGTCGGGGATCCGGCCCGCCCTGAGGTCGGCGAGCAGCTCCGGGGCGATCTGGGCCGGGGTGCGGCCGGTGCCCAGGTAGCCGGTCCAGTTGGCGGCGCCCTCGGCGAGCCAGCGCGGGGTCCACTGCTCGGTGATCGCCCGGGTGGCCACATGGGTGGTCTCATGGGTGATGACGACCCGTCGGCCCAGCGCGTTGAGGGTGTCCCAGACCGGGGGGTTGACGGTGATCCGCTCGGTGCGGCCGGCCTCGGCGGCACCGAGCTCGCCGGTGGTGACGGCGGCGATCGCGGTGTATCCGGCCGGGTCGGCGCCCAGCAGCCGACCGAACTGGTCCGGACCGAACGGGGCCAGCAGCACCGTCCGCTGCCCCCAGCCGGTCCCCCAGACCGTGCTGACGGCCGGTACCGCCCGGTCCGCCTCGTCGGCGAGCTGCTGCAGCGTGCTCTGACCGCGCAGCCCCAGCACCAGGCAGTGCCGGCCCTGGACCACGGTGACCGGGCCCAGGTCCCACGGCTGGACGTCGCCGCCGGCGTGGTCGCTGTCCGAGCTGAGCAGCCAGTCGCCTCCGCCGCTGCGGGTGAAGGTGAGGTACTGGGTGGCGGTGACCGGCTGGGAGTCGAAGCCGCTGAGCCGGTACGAGAGTTCGACCCGCGCCGCCAACCGCGCGGTGCCCGCGGTGCCGAGGGCCGCCGGCAGGGGGTAGGCGTCGAGCGCCTTGAGCTGGTACGCCCAGGTGCCGATCGGCACCTGGGCCAGGTTCCCCAGCATCGCGGCACCGCTGTCGCGCAGCGACTGCGCCGTCGGCAGCACGGTTGCCGCCAGCGCGGCCTGGTCCCTGCCCCGGATCGCCGCGGCCCTGCGGTCGAGCACGGCCTGCACGGCGGCGGCGTCGCTCGCGGCGTCGGCGTGTTGGCGGTCGTGCCACTCCTCGCCGCCCAGCGCCCCGGCGACCAAGGCGGCGGCACCGGCCGCCAGCACCGCCCTGCGTCCCACGGCCATCAGTGGTCTGACCCGTCTGCATGGTTTGTCGCGCAGTTCCCCGCGCCCCTGCGGGGCTGCAACCGAGCCGGTTGCACATGCTGGGGGCGCGGGGAACTCTCAGACCCGGACCACCTCGGCCACGGGCATGTCGCCCACCCGCTCGTAGCGGACCCGGGCCCCCGGGTAGGGCGCGTGGATGATCGTCCCATGGCCTGCGTACATCCCTACGTGGTGCATGTCGCCGTAAAAGATCACAAGGTCGCCGGGCCTCGCCTGGCTCAGCGGGACCCGCTGTCCGGCGAAGGCCTGACCCTGCGAGGTTCGGGGCAGCGTCACCCCGGCATGGCGCCAGGACCAGTACATCAGGCCGGAGCAGTCGAAGGAGCCCGGGCCTGCGGATCCGTACACGTAGGGCTTGCCGAGGGCGCTCTCCGCGGCCGCCAGCGCCATCGCCGCGCGCGCGGAGGCCGGCCCCTGGCCGGACTGCGGCGGCTGCTCCGCGGTCTGCGCGGCCGCCCCGGCGGCGTCGTCCTCGTTCTGCTGGAGCTGGGCGCGCTGCGCCGCCGTCAGCGTGTCCAGCAGCGCCTTGGCGTGCCCGAGCCGCTGCTGCACCTGGGTCTTGCTGCCGGCGATGGACTGCCGCAGCGACTCCAACTGGGCCAGCTGGGCGACCGCCTCGGCCCGGTCCTGCACCAACTGCCGCTGGTCGGACTCGATCTCCTGGAGTTTCAAGGCGGCCACGGCGTCGGCCTGGTCCGCCGTGGAGGCCTGCTCCAGGTACTGGTCGGGATGGGCGTTGAGCAGCAACTTCACCAGCGGGTCCACCCCGCCGCCCTGCCGGTACTCGGCGCTGGCGATCGAACCCATGGACTGGAGCAGCGTGTTCACATGCTGCTGCTCCTCGGCGACCCGCTGCTGCAGCAGCACCGACTCGCGCTGCAGCGACCGCTCCTGCTCCCGCGCCCCGTCGTACCGCTGGCCGGCCACCTCCGCCTGCGCGTAGAGGCCGTCGACCTGCTGCCGGACGCCGTCGGCGGTGACCGGGGCGCCACCGGGGCCGCCGGGGGCGCCCGGCGCGGCCAGCGCGCTGCCACCGGTCGCCAGTACCGCCGCGGTCGCGGCCGCCAGGGTGGCCGCGGTGCGCGACAGGGCTGCCACGGTGGAGTGCTGGCCCAGCGGTCGGGCACGTCGGTGGGACGCCACGGGGACTGGCTCCATTCGTCGAAGCAGAGGGCCGAGCGCCGACGTTAGCGAGTCGGACACAGGGAGTCCAAACCCTGGCAAGGACGAATATTTCCGCTGGATTAGTACATTTTGACGAAACGCCACGTGAGGAGGGGTCGGCCGGACACGGCGACGGGCCCGACCCCCGTCAGGGGATCGGGCCCGTACAGCCGTTTGGGCGGCTCAGCCGGTCGTGTCGGCTCAGATGTGGCGCATCGCGTAGATGGAGCCGATCGTGTCGATGCTCTCGTACTTCACCACGGTCCCGGTGTGCGGGGCGTGCAGCACGGTGTTGTTGCCGGCGTAGATGCCGACGTGCGAGTCACCGTTGAAGAACACCAGGTCGCCGACCTGCAGGTTGGCGCGGGAGACCGCGGTACCGGCGGTGATCTGGTCGTAGGTGGTGCGGCCGATGGACACCCCGGCCTGGGCGTAGGCCCACTGGGTCAGCCCGGAGCAGTCGAACGAGTTGGGACCGGTGGCGCCGTAGACGTAGACGTCGCCGAGCTTGGTCTGGGCGGCGGCGTAGGCCGTGGCCTCCACCGAGTCGCCGGCCTTGCTGGAGCTGGAGCCCGACGCCGAACTGCTGCTGGACGAGGACGAGGACGACGCCGCTGCGGCGGCCTTGGAAGCGGCGGCCTCGTTGGCCGCCTTCAGCGCGGCCGCCTGGGCTGCGGTCAGCGAGTCCAGCTTGGCCTGGGCGGCAGCGAGCTTCTTCTGCACCGAGGCCTTGGAGGCGGCGAGCTGCTTGCTGGTCGCGTCGAGGGCCTTGAGCTTGGTCTCGGCCTCGGACTTCTCGGTGTTGAGCGTGGTCTGCTCGGACTTCAGATCGGCCAGCATGTTCGACTGACTGGCGGTGATCTGGCTCTGCGCCGACGCCGAGTTGAGGTAGGTCGTCGGGTCCGAGGAGAGCATCAGCTGGACCGAGGGGTCGACCGACCCGCTGCGGTACTGCGCGCTGGCGACGGCGCCGAGGGCGGAGGCCTTGGCGGTGACCGAGGCCTGCTGCCGGGCGACCTGGTCCTGCAGCGTGTTGACCTGCTTCTGCAGCGCCTGCTGGTCGGACTGCGCCTTGTCGTACTGCTGAACCGCCGTGTCGGCGTCGCTGTTCAGCTGGTCGATCTGCGCCTTGAGTTGGGCGGTGGTCTGCTGCGGGGTCGCCTGCGCCGACTGGGCGGCGGTCGCGGAGAGGGCGACGGTTGTGGCCGCTGCAGCCGTGAGCACGGTTATGCGGGCGCGACCGGGATTTTTGGGACGACGATGGGACGCCACGAAGGCGAGCTCCTTCTTCCTACGGCCGCCTACCGGGTGAGCTGACGGGTTCGGGCTGGAAGACGTGCCCTACAACGCTTCACCGGCGGACCGGCCTGGCGTCGATTCACCCCGAGGGAACTTGGTTCCCCGGCTCCGAAACTGACGGCGCTCCCCTGTGGTCATCCCGATGGCGTCGGGAGGGCCTGCCGTACGGTCGGACTCGGCGGAAACCTCCGCTGCCACCCAGGCTGGGTGATCGACTTCGCGGTGGTTCGATCGCTGACACTAGTGACCCAACCGTGATCCGTTCAAATCCCTGTAAGTAAAAAGTATCTTTGGTTACGACACTGCATCAGATTTCCAACGGACCGTAGTCGTCACATGACCACATGGCGACGACATGGCGGTCAAATCGGTCATCCGGTCGAGGTGTTCGAGGCTCCTGTGACGTGAGTCACACCAGGAGGCCACACCCGCCCCAGCCGACTCCCAAACCAGGTGTCCGCAAGTGGCTCTGCGTCAGAACCGGCGAATCGCCACGATCGAGCCGAAATAGGACATCGGCTGGATGGAGACGTTGTAACCGTATTCGGGAGCGTTCAACAGCATCCCCTTGCCGGCGTAGAGGCCGACATGCGCGCCGCCCTCCATCACCACGATGTCACCGACCCTCAGATCGGCGCTGGAGGCCACCCGGGTGCCCACCGACTCATCGCCCTCCGAGGAGTGCGGCAGGCTGATGTTGGCGTGGGCGTAGGCCCACATCACCAGGCCCGAGCAGTCGAACTGGTTGGGCCCCGCGCCGGCCCAGGCGTACGGGGCGACGCCGACCTTGCTCATCGCCGCCTGCATGGCGGTCCTGGCCGCGGCCGAGATCCCGGAGAGGTCGATGTCGGACACCGACATGTGGTTGTCGGTGGAGTCCACCGAGCTGTAGCCGCCCCCGCCGCCGCTGCCGGCGCCCTGATCCTTCAGCGCGGCCGCCTCCACCGCGGCGCGGGCCGCCGCCGACAGCGAGTCCAGCACGCTCTGCGCGTGCTTGAGCTTGGCCTGGGCGGTTTCCTTCGCCGTCTGCATCTGCTTGAGCAGCGCCTGCTGGGCCGTCAGTTCCTGGGCCGCCTGGGCCTTCTCCTGGGCCAGCGTCTTCTGCTGGCTCTGCAACATCGCCAGCAGCGCGGCCTGGCTGCCTGCTATCTGGCTCTGCGTCGAGGCGGCGTTCAGGTACTGGGTCGGGTTCGAGGCGAGCAGCAGCTTCACCGTCGGATCGACCGCGCCCTCGCGGTACTCGGCGCTGGCCATCTGTCCGAGCTGGCCCAACTCCTTGTTCACCGCGGTCTGCTGGCGGGCTATCTCGTCCTGGAGGACGTTCGTCTGCCGCTCCAGCGCCTGCTCCTGGCCCTGCGCCGCGTCGTACTGCTCCGTCGCCTTGTTCGCCGCCGACTGGTCCGCCTCGACCTGGGCCTTCGCCTGGTCGCTGGTCAGCTTCGGCGCCGCCTGGGCAGCCGTCTGGGCCGAGAGGGCCACAGCGGTGGCAGCGGCCGCGGTCAGGATCGACACACGGGCGCGGCTGGGTTGCTTGGGGCGGCGGTGTGTGGCCACAGGAGCGGGGTCCCTTCGAGCAAACGCTGACGAACACAGGCAGCGAGCGCAGACATAGGTTCGAAGGGAGAGACTAGTGAGAGAGATGTGACTCTGTCGCCCTCGGCGGGAGGTCCGGGGGTGAATGGGCGCAATGTCCTTTATAGGAAAGCCCTGAGAAGCCGCCGACGACCCCTCAGGTCCGCACCAGTCGGCGCAGCAGCATCGCCGAGGGCACCGGCCGCGCACCCGCCTTGCGCACCCCGTCCGCCACCTCACGGTCGGTCGACACCACGATCACCGGACGCCCCTCGGGCTCGGCCCGCACCAGACGGCGGATCAACTCGTCGGCGTTCTCGCCGGACCGGCTGAACAGCACCCGCACCCCGCGCGGCGGGGCCATCGGCACCGGCGCGTCCAGGTCCTTGCCGTCGAAGACGCAGGTGATCTCCGCGCCGCTGTGCGCGGCCAGCATGGAGAGCCCGTTCAGCAGCCTGACCCGCTGCTTGTCCAGCGGCAGGGTGGGATAGCCGCTCTTGGTCACGTTGTAGCCGTCCACCAGCAGATGCACCTGAGGCAGGGCCAGCAACTGGTCCAGCAGCGCCGGGTCGTCCGCGTCCAGGGCGCGCCTGGCCACGTCGTGCGGCGAGGCCGTGGTGGGCGCCACCGCCTCCACCGTGTCGGCCGGGCGGGTGGTGACCGGCTTCAGCCCCAGCTCCCGCTGCAGTCCCTGGGCACCCTGCAGCACCACGTCCAGCAGCAGCCGCAGCCGCATCTCCTCGGCACTGCGCCCTTCCCTGGACGCCCGCCGGGCCGCCTCGACCGCGGACTCGGCCTCGGCCAGCCGGTGCTTCAGCCGGCGGACCTCGCTGTCGGTGGTGCCCCGCTCGGTGGCACCGGCCGCGCGCAGCGCCTCCAACTCGGCTGCGACCTTGCGGGTCGCCGCCTCGGCGCGCTTGGTGTCGGCCTCCAGGCTGCGCACCCGGCGGCGGAGCGAATCCCGTTCCTTCCTGGTCTCGTCCAGCTCGACCCGGCCCCGGTCCGCCTCGGCCCTGCTGGTCTCCCGCAGCGCGGACAGCTCCGTCTGCAGCTTCTCCACCAGCCTGGCCGCCTCGGCGGCGGCGCCCTCGGACTCGGCCCGCTCGACCTCCTCGCCGGCGTCCCCGACCAGCTTGCTCCAGCCGGCCGGACGCAGCAGATAGGCCACCGCGGCCACGTCCTGCGGATCGGCGGCGGCCGGGACCTGTCCGCTCTCCAGGGCCGCGACCAGATCGGGCTGGCCCTGCCTGACCCGTTCCGCTATCCGCGCCCGGAAACCGGGCTCGGTCTCCAGCGCCGCGGCGATGGCGGTCGCACCGCGCCGGGCCCGCTGCACCGGGGTGAACTTGGCGTAGGGGCGCAGCCGCGGCGGCAGCTCGGCGAGCGGCATGGCGCTCAGCCCGTCCGCGGCGATGCCCACGACCCGGCGCCGCACCCCCTCGGGCAGCGGCCGGTCCAGCTGCTCGGCAGGCTTCTGGTCAGCGGGTGCGGCGGGCTCAGCGGGTACGGCGGTCTCGGTGGGTACGACGGGCTCGGCGGCTTCGGTGGCGGGCAGCACGAGGTCCGCCGCCTCGTCGGGGCCCGCAGGCCCCGCGGCGGCTTCCGCCCGGTCATGCTGCACCACGTCCGCTGTCTCCGATCCGGTCCTGCGGGGCTGCTGCCCGCAGTAACCATTCTCGCCCGCCCTCCCCCCTACTCGTCACCGCGCCACACAAGCCTCAGGCCTGGGTACGCCCTGCCTGCGCGGCCGCCTCGGCCTCCGCGCCCGGACGGTCCACCAGTTCCACCTGGTCCACCGCGTTGCACCAGCGGCAGCGCACGGACTCCACGGACTCGCTGAGCACCTCGCGCTCCTCCACCCGGGGCTCGCCGGCCAGGTCCAGATGGACGAACTCGACCACTCGGGAGGACCGGGTCACATCGAAGCGGGTCAGGTTGCCGCACAGGGTGCAGCGCCACCGGGTCCCCTCGGTGGGAAGGGGAACAGACATGAGCGGTCCTCTCGCGACGGGTACTCCTACCTGCACAACCCTATGGCCTCGCCGTCAGGGTCAGATACGGCAGGACAACCGGTGTCAGATTTGCCCCGGTAAGGAATGCTCTATCCATGCTGAGGCCGGTAAGCCAGACGTATTCATCCCTCCGGGGCCCCCGACCGTTCGTCCCGCTGGTGACCTACGCGCTGATCGCCGCGTGCGTACTGGTCTTCCTGGTGGGCCCGGTCTCCGGACTCGATCCGCTGTACGGCGGGGGGAACGCCCGTGCCTGCACGGAACTGGCCTACTACCACCACTGGGGGGTGATCCCCAGCGAGCTGATGGACAATCAGCCGCTCCCGGCGGTCACCACCCCGGGCTGCCCGGCGCCGGACGGCGGCTTCCCCAAGATCCCGGCCCTGTCGGTGCTGACCGCGATGTTCGTCCACGGCGGCTGGCTGCACCTGCTGGGCAACATGCTGTTCCTCTACGTCTTCGGCGCGATGGTCGAGGAGCGGATGGGGCGGCTGCCCTACCTGCTCAGCTATGTCGCCCTCGGCTATCTGGCGACCTACGGCTACGCGCTGTTCGCCGGCGCCGGCAGCGCGACGCAGACCCTGGTCGGCGCGTCCGGCGCGATCGCCGGCATCCTCGGCGCGTACCTGCGGCTGCACCCCAGGGCCCGGGTGACCAGCCTGCTGCCGTTCCTGCTGTTCCTGCCGCTGCGGTTCCCGGCCTGGCTGGTGCTGGGGGTGTGGTTCGCGATCCAGTGGGCCTCGGTCGGCGTGCCCTCGGCCGCGGTCACCGGGGTCGCGTACACGGCCCATCTGATCGGTTTCGCCGGCGGCTTCCTCTTCGCCTGGCTGCTGTACCGCCGCGGGCGCGGCTACGCTGATCCGACGAACGTCGCCGTACTCCCAGGAGACCCCCCGTGATCACCGCGATCGTGCTCATCAAGACCACCGTCGACCGGATCCCCGAGATCGCCGAGTCGATCGCCGCGATCGACGGCGTCACCGAGGTGTACTCGGTGACCGGACAGCACGACCTGGTGGCGATGGTGCGGGTGCGCGCCCACGAGGAGCTGGCCGAAGTCATCCCGGGGCAGGTGAACAAGGTCCCCGGGGTGGAGTCCACCGAGACCCACATCGCCTTCCGCACCTACTCCCGCCACGACCTGGACGCCGCCTTCGCCCTGGGCCTTGAGGACTAGGTGCGGGCTGTGCATGGTTTGTCGCGCAGTTCCCCGCACCCCTGGGGGTCTGCGACTGGCAGCCTCTACCCCCGACGGGTGTCCGGCACACAGCGCCCGCCCTCGGTCCGGTAGGCCCACTGCGCACCGTCGGTGACCAGCTCCCGCACCGCCTCCACAAAGCGGTCGACATGCTCGTCCGGTGTGCCCGCGCCGAAGCTCACCCGGATGGCATTGAGGCTCCGCTCCCCCGGCAGCGACGCCTCCGGCGCCCCGCACTCGGACGGCGCAGCCGTCTCCCCGCCGAGCAGGGTCCGCACCAGCGGATGCGCGCAGAACAGGCCGTCCCGCACCCCGATGCCGTACTCCGCGGAGAGCGCCGCGGAGAAGTGCGAGCTGTTCCAGTCCTGGACGACGAAGGACAGCACGCCCACCCGCGGGTGCTCGTCGCCGAACAGGGTGAGCACCCTGACCTGCGGAATCCCGGCCAGCCCGGTCCGCAGACGGTCGATCAGGTACTGCTCGCGGGCCACCAGGGAGTCGAACCCGGCCTCGGTGAGAGCCCGGCAAGCGGAGGCGACGGCGTAGGCGCCGATGACGTTCGGCGAGCCGGCCTCGTGCCGCTGCGGACCCCGGTGCCACTCCACCGCCACCGAGCCGTCGGTCTCCCTGGCCACGGTGCGGCTGGCGCCGCCGCCGGCCAGATAGGGCTCGGCCTCGTCCAGCCAGTCGCTGCGGCCGGCCAGCACGCCCGCACCGAAGGGGGCGTAGAGCTTGTGCCCGGAGAAGGCGACCCAGTCGACGTCCAGCTCGCGGACCGAGACCGGGTGGTGCGGGGCCAACTGGGCGGCGTCCAGGACGATCCGCGCGCCGTGCCGGTGCGCGGTCCCGGCGAGCTCGCGGACCGGCCAGATCTCCCCGGTGACATTGGAGGCGCCGGTGACGCACACCAGCTTGGGGCCCTCGCCGCCGGCCGCGAGCGCCTCGTCCAGCGCCGCGACCGCCTGCTCCGGGGAGCGCGGGGCACGCAGATAGGTGACCGCCAGGTCGTGCTTGCGCCAGGGCAGCAGCGAGGCGTGGTGCTCGGTCTCGAAGGCGAACACCCTGGTCCCGGTCGGCAGCACGCCCGCCAGCAGGTTCAGCGAGTCGGTAGTGGCCCGGGTGAACACCACCTGGTCGTCCTCGCGCAGGTCCAGGAACTCGGCGACGGTGGCCCGGCTCTGCTCGAACAGGTCGGTGGACAGCTGCGAGAGGTAGCCGGCGCCGCGGTGCACGCTGCCGTAGTAGGGGGCGTAGGCGGCGACGTCGTCCCACACCCGCTGCAGGGCCGGCGCGCTGGCGGCGTAGTCGAGCGCGGCGTAGGTCACCTTCGCCCCGCTGACCAGCGGGACCTCGACATCGCGGCCGAGCACGGACAGCGGCTGGCAGACACTGACGGAAGTTTTCGGGTACGCCGACACAGACCCCTCCAGGGCATCCAGTGGATCCCTGGCGCAAGGCCTGATCAAAGGGGATCCGCGCTTGCCCCGCGGCGATGTTCCGAAGGGCCTGGTCGTCACCCGGAGGCACCCCGCCACGGACGGAGGGTTGCCGGACAGCAAGCCGGGGCCGTTGCGGTCGGATCAACCGCGTCGCTGTCACTCGTGACCTGCTGAGAACTATGCCAGAGGTCCGCCCTGTGGGCGAACCCCCGTCCGGCATATGGACCTATTTGTGCGTCGCCGCAGCCCAGCGGGCCAGCGTCGCCGCGGCCGCGCCCGAGTCGATGGACTCCGCGGTGCGCTTCATCGCCGCCGCCAGCTGCTCGGCCAGCGGTGCCTCGGTCTGGTCCAGGGCGACCAGGGCCGAGGCCGAGTTCAGCAGCACCGCGTCCCTGACCGGTCCCTGCTCGCCGGCCAGCACCCGGCGGGCCACCTCGGCGTTGTAGCTGGAGTCGGCCCCGCGCAGCGCCTCGATGCCGGCATGGGCGATGCCCACGTCCTGCGGGTCGAAACTGATCCGCTCGACGTCGCCGTTGCGGACCTGCCACACCGTGGAGGTCCCGGTGACGGTGAGTTCGTCCAGGCCGTCGTCGCCCCGGAACACCAGCGCGGAGGCGCCGCGCCGGGCCAGCACGCCGGCGATCAGGCCGGCCATCCTGGTGTCGAAGCAGCCCACGGCGTTGGCGCCGACCCGGGCCGGATTGGTGAGCGGGCCCAGCAGGTTGAACGCGGTCGGGACGCCGAGGCCGACGCGGGCCGGTCCGGCGTGCCGCATGGAGGGGTGGAACACCGGCGCCGGGCAGTAGGTGATCCCGGCCTCGACGGCGACCTCGGCGACCCGGGCCGGCGACAGCTCCAGATCGACGCCCAGCTTCTCCAGCACATCGGTCGCCCCGCTGGCGGAGGACGCGGCCCGGTTGCCGTGCTTGACCACCAGCGCGCCGGCCCCGGCCGCGACGATCGCCGACATGGTGGAGATGTTGACGGTCTTGGCCCGGTCACCGCCGGTGCCCACGATGTCCACGGCCCGGCCGGGCACCTCTATCACCGTGGCGTGCGCGTACATGGAGTCGACCAGGCCGGCGATCTCGTCCACGGTCTCGCCCTTGGCCCGCAGGCCCACCAGGAAGCCGGCCACCTGGATCGGCGAGGCCTCCCCGGTCATGATCCGGTCCATCGCCCAGGCGGTCTCGTCGGCCGACAGGTCGGTACCGGCGATCAGCGCGCTCAGGAGGTCCGGCCAGGACCGCGCCTGCACGGGGTCGCCGCCGCCGTTCGCAGGAATCACGTTCGCCATGGCCTGGGCCTCTCGGTGGAGTAGATAGGGAGAGGCCCAGCCTAGCGACCATGCAGACCGCCGAGTGGAAGATCTCAGCCGACGAGATGGTTCCGATCGCTGCGGAGCAGCGTCACCGCGGTCTCGGCGAGGCCTGCCGGGTCCACCGGCGCGGCGATGGCCGCGTCGGCGCGGCTCCAACCGGCGAGCCAGGAGTCCTGCGGGCGACCGATCAGGACCAGCACCGGCGGGCAGCCGTAGACCTCGTCCTTCAGCTGCCGGCACAGCCCCATCCCGCCGACCGGGGTGGCCTCGCCGTCCAGCACCAGCAGGTCCAGCCGCCGACCGCCCTTGGCATGGGCGTCCAGCGCCTTCAGTACGGCGGGCGCGGTGGCGCACTCCAGGTACTGGAGCTCGGCCAGGTCCGCCGCCGGACGGTGTCCGAGCGCCAGCAGGACCTGCTCGCGCGTATTGCGGTCGTCGCTGTAGACAAGAACGTTCAGTGCCATGGTCCGTATCCCCCTGGGAGGTGGTCAGGCATGTGAGTGACCGGCGTCACTTCGGCTCGTGGCGGATGCTACTCCGCTCCTACCCCGATCAGCACCGGTGCGCACCGGGAAGATCGGGACGGTTCCGGCCCCGGCTCCGGCCCCGGCTCCGCGCCCGCAGCGCGGGGCCTCCGGGCCGAGCGCCGTCCGGCCGTTCAGGCTTCACCATTTCGAGGGACCCGGCGGCCTGTCGCGCGCGGGGCCGCCGGACCCTGCCCCCGGCCATCCGGGCTACCTGCGAGGTCGTCAGGGGTGCGACCACCGCCGGAGGGTACGTCACCAGCCGGACACACCGAGGAACACCCCCCGGAGTGAAGACGGAATAAGCGACCGACATAATGACCGTCGTGGCGACAGCAACTGCAGTAGATACCGGGCACGCACACGGATCGGTCAACCGGCCGAATCTGGTCAGCGTCGGAACCATCGTCTGGCTGGCTTCCGAGCTGATGTTCTTCGCGGCCCTCTTCGCGATGTACTTCACACTCCGCTCGGTGACCGGGACGGAGTACTGGCACTCAATCAACGAAGCCCTCAACGTTCCCTTCGCGTCGGTGAACACCACGATCCTGGTGCTCTCCTCCTTCACCTGCCAGATGGGTGTCTTCGCCGCCGAGCGCGGCGACGTGAAGAAGCTCAGGGCCTGGTTCATCGTCACCTTCATCATGGGTGCGATGTTCATCGGCGGTCAGATCTTCGAGTACACGGACCTGGTCAGGCACGACCACCTGTCCCTGTCCTCGGGCCCCTACGGTTCGGTGTTCTACCTGACCACCGGCTTCCACGGCATGCACGTGACGGGTGGTCTGATCGCCTTCCTGCTGGTCCTCGGCCGTACGTACGCCGCCAAGCGGTTCACGCACGAGCAGGCCACGGCGGCGATCGTCGTGTCCTACTACTGGCACTTCGTCGACGTGGTCTGGATCGGCCTCTTCGCGACCATTTATCTGATCAAGTAGGCCAGGGTCGGACCGTCCTCTCGGCACACCGCCGGGCGGTCCCCACAGACCGACCTGACGGTCAACCAGACTCCAGACGCTCCAGATCCTCACACCGGGGTTAATCCGTGAAAAAGCTCTCCGCACGACGGCGCCACCCGCTGGCAGCGCTCGTCGTCCTACTCTTTGCGCTGGCGACGACCGGGGGGCTGTACGCGGCGTTCGCGCCGGCCGGCAGCGCCCAGGCCGACAGCAGCCAGTCCCTGCAGATCGAGCAGGGCAAGAAGCTGTTCGCCGTGGGCTGCTCCAGCTGCCACGCTCTCAGCGGCGAAGGGACGAAGGACGGCCCCAGCCTGGTGGGTGTGGGCTCCGCCTCCGTGGACTTCCAGGTGGGCACCGGCCGTATGCCGGCCCAGCAGCCCGGTGCGCAGGTCCCCGCCAAGAAGGTGATCTACACCCAGGACGAGATCAACGAGCTGGCCGCCTACGTGGCCTCCCTCGGTGCCGGCCCGTCGATCCCCACGGCTGAGCAGTACAACGCCGCGGGCGACGTCGCCAAGGGTGGAGAGCTGTTCCGTACCAACTGCGCGCAGTGCCACAACTTCGCCGGTTCCGGCGGCGCGCTGTCCGAGGGCAAGTACGCGCCCTCGCTGGACGGCGTGAGCGCCAAGCACCTCTACGAGGCCATGCTCACCGGCCCGCAGAACATGCCGTCCTTCCCGGAAAGCACCCTGTCCCAGCAGAACAAGCAGGACATCATCGCCTACGTGCAGCGCACCACCAACCCGGCGAAGAACCCCAGCTACGGCGGTCTGACCCTGGGCGCACTCGGCCCGGTGACCGAGGGCCTGTTCGGCTGGATCTTCGCGCTGGGCGCCCTGATCGGTATCGCGATCTGGATCGCCGCCCGCACCCCCAAGGCCAAGAAGTCATGACGAGCCAGGACAACATGTCTGAAGAACACCTGCCGGAGGCCCACGGGGCCCACGGCGGAGAGCTCGCCGTCCACGGCGACGCCTTCGCCGATCCGGGGCTGCCGCCCCACGAGCACCGCCGTACCGACATCGACGAGCACGCCGCCGCGAGGGCGGAGCGCCAGGTGGCGATGTGGTTCCTGCTCTCGATGGTCGCGACGATCGGCTTCATCGCGTCCTATGTGCTCTTCAAGCCGGGGCCGGAGACCGGGAACACGGTCTACATCTTCCCGCTGGGCCACATCAGCAGGCTCAACTTCTCGCTGGGCATGACCCTCGGCGTCTCGCTGTTCGCCATCGGCGCCGGCGCGGTCCACTGGGCCCGCACGCTGATGTCGGACGAGGAGCACATCGCCGAGCGCCACCCGATCGAGGCCACCCCCGAGGTCCGCGAGCAGGTCTTCGCCGACTTCCGCCAGGGTGCCAAGGAGAGCGGCTTCGGCCGTCGCAAGCTGATCCGCAACACGATGATCGGCGCCATGGCGATGGTCCCGCTGTCCGCGGTGGTGCTGTTCCGCGACCTCGGTCCGCTGCCGGAGAAGAAGCTCGACTCCACCGAGTGGGCCAAGGGCAAGCGCCTGGTCAACATGAACACCAACGAGCCGATGAAGGCCTCGGACATCACGGTGGGCTCGCTGACCTTCGCCAAGCCGGAAGGCGTGGAGGAGAGCGACGAGAACTTCCAGGAGGTCATCGCCAAGGCCGCGGTGATGCTGGTCCGGATGCAGCCCGGTGACATCAAGGACAAGGCGTCCGCAGGCTGGGGCTACGAGGGCGTCCTCTGCTACTCCAAGATCTGCACCCACGTCGGCTGCCCGATCAGCCTCTACGAGCAGCAGACGCACCACGTCCTCTGCCCGTGCCACCAGTCGACCTTCGACCTCTCCGACGGCGGCCGAGTGATCTTCGGCCCGGCCGGGCACCCCCTGCCGCAGCTGCAGATCTCGGTCAACGGCGACGGCTACCTCGAGGCGCTCGGCGACTTCAGCAAGCCCGTCGGCCCCGGCTTCTGGGAGCGCAGCTAACCATGACCACTCACGCGGAACCCACATCGGTCGGCGACCACGACGACCACCAGGTCGGCCACAGCGAGGCCGGCGTCGACCAGGCCCACATCGGCGAGAAGGCCGCGGACTGGGTCGACGGCCGACTCGGCGTCTACGGTCTGGCCAAGGCCAACCTGCGGAAGATCTTCCCGGACCACTGGTCCTTCATGCTCGGCGAGATCTGCCTCTACAGCTTCATCATCATCATCCTCACCGGCGTCTACCTGACGCTGTTCTTCACCCCCAGCATGGGTGAGGTCGTCTACCACGGCTCCTACACCCCGCTGAACGGCATCCGCATGTCGGAGGCCTACAAGTCGACCCTGGACATCAGCTTCGACGTCCGCGGCGGCCTGCTGATCCGTCAGATCCACCACTGGGCGGCCATCGTCTTCGTGGCGGCCATGCTGGTGCACATGATGCGCGTCTTCTTCACCGGCGCGTTCCGCAAGCCCCGCGAGATCAACTGGCTGTTCGGCTTCCTGCTGCTCTTCCTGGGCATGTTCGACGGCTTCATGGGCTACTCCCTCCCGGACGACCTGCTGTCCGGCACGGGTATCCGCTTCATGGAGGGCGCGATCCTGTCGATGCCGATCGTCGGCACCTACATCGCGATGTTCCTGTACGGGGGCCAGTTCCCCGGCAACGACATCATCCCGCGCTTCTACACCATCCACGTGCTGCTGATCCCGGGCATCATGCTGGGCCTGCTGGTGGCCCACCTGATCCTGGTCTTCTACCACAAGCACACCCAGTTCGCGGGCCCCGGCCGCACCGAGAAGAACGTCATCGGCATGCCGCTGATGCCGGTCTACATGGCCAAGGCGGGAGGCTTCTTCTTCCTGGTCTTCGGTGTCATCGCGATGGTCTCGGCGATCGCCTCGGTCAACCCGATCTGGGCCTACGGCCCCTACCGCCCCGACCAGGTGTCCACCGACGCCCAGCCGGACTGGTACATGGGCTTCTCCGAGGGCCTGATCCGCATCATGCCGGGCTGGGAGATCAGAGCCTGGGGCCACACCCTGGTCCTCGGCGTCTTCATCCCGCTGATGATCTTCGGCCTGGTGATGATCGTGATCGCGGTCTACCCCTTCCTGGAGGGGTGGATCACCGGCGACAAGCGCGAGCACCACATCCTGGACCGCCCGCGCAACGCGCCGATGCGCACCGCGTTCGGCGTGGCCTGGATCACGGAGTACATCATCCTGCTGATCGCGGGTGGCAACGACCTGTTCGCCACGCACTTCAACCTGTCGATCAACACCATCACCTGGGCCTGCCGGATCCTCTTCTTCGTCGGCCCGGTGATCGCCTTCACCATCACCAAGCGCTGGTGCATCGGTCTGCAGCGCAACGACCGGGACAAGGTCCTGCACGGCCGGGAGACCGGCACCATCAAGCGGCTGCCGCACGGTGAGTTCATCGAGGTGCACGCCCAGCTCTCCCCGGAGGCGCTGCACACCATCACCGCGCACGAGCAGTTCCAGCCGATGGAGCTGCCCGCCGAGGTGGACGAGAACGGCGTCAAGCGCAAGGTCTCGCTGCTGACGAGGACCCGCGCCAAGCTCTCGCAGAGCTACTTCGGCGAGGCGGCGCAGATCCCCAAGCCGACCCCGGAGGAGCACGCCGAGATCACCAGCGGCCACGGCCACCACTGATCTCCGCTCCACGGCACCCGCAGCACCCCGAAGGGCCCCTCCCGCACTGCGGGAGGGGCCCTTCGGGGTGCTGACGCCGGTTCAGCCCTCGCTGAACTCCAGCTGGGCGCCGATGTGGTGCAGGAACCTCTCCCAGCGGGCCACGAACTCCGGGTCGTGCGGGCTGAGACCGGTCGCCATCCTGGTGATCTGCGGGAGCAGGGACGGATAGCTCCCCAGCGCGAACGCCAGCAGCCGGAACAGCTCCGGATCGCAGTGCGGGTTGATCAGCCCGGCCTCCTGGCGCCGTCGGATCTCCTCCACCTGCGCCTGGATCACCGGCTGCCGCTCCTCCTCGTGCGGGACGGTCCGGTCCCCGTACGCGAGCGCCTCCCGCTGCAGGTAGCCGAGCCAGGAGCCGTCCCCCGCCTCGTGCTCGTGGTAGTGGTAGGCCAGGAAGTCGCCGAGTGCGTCCGGGGCCTCCGCGGCCCGTTCCAGCCGGGTCGACTTGATCCGGCCGAGCAGGTCGGTGAGCAGGGTGTCGCCCATCCGTCCGCCGGTGGACAGGAACATCGACATGGCGAACCCGGCCGCCCAGCCCGGCAGCCGCTCGATCAGCGCGTTGGACGGCTGCCCCGGCGTGTGCGGCAGCCGGAACACCAGCAGCGCCGCGACCAGCAGCAGCCCCGCCGAGATCGGCAGCACCTCGGAGAAGGCGGTGGCGTACGCCTTCCCCGGCGCGGACTGCCCGACCAGGTTGAAGAAGACCAGCCCGAACAGCGCCACCCCGAGCACATTGGCGGTCTGCATGGTCGTGGTGACGATGCCGGAACCCGATCCGGCGTCCTTGGGCGGAACGCCGGAGATGATGGTGCCGACCAGCGGGCTCATCCCCAGGCCCTGGCCCAGGCCGGTGATCAGCAGCGTCGGCGCCAGCGTCCACACGGTCAGCGAGGCCCCCGCGGTGTAGGCGGTGGCCGCCGTCGCCAGCAGGCCCAGTGCGGCCACCACATAGCCCAGGGTCAGCACATGCCGGCCGAGCACCGGCACCAGTCGCGGCGCCCGCAGCGAGGTGATGAAGAAGCCGAGGGCTGACGGTGTGTAGACCATCGCCGAGTCGATCGGCGAGAAGCCCAGGCCGGTCTGCAGATAGACCGCGAGGGTGAACAGGAAGCCGGCGTAGGAGGCCATGAACAGCAGGGCGATCGGCACCCCGCTGGCGAAGCTGCGGTTGCGGAACAGGTCCAGCCGCACCAGCGGCTGCCCGCCCTCCCGGCTGCCGAGCCGGCGCTCGTACTGGACGAAGGCATAGCCGGCCGGCAGCGCGGCGACCAGGCAGACCAGCAGCCAGGCGGGCCAGCCCTGGTCGCGACCGATCAGCAGCGGCACCGACAGCAGCAGCAGGAACAGCGTGACCAGGCCGACGCCGCCGAGGTCCAGCCTGGTGCGGGCGCTGGGCTCGTCCCTGGGCAGCCAGACCAGGGCGGCGGCGACCGCCAGCAGCCCGATCGGGACGTTCACCAGGAAGACCGGCCGCCAGGTCCAGCCGAACAGGTTCGCGGCCAGCAGGCCGCCGCCGATCAGCTGCCCGGCGATGGAGGCGATGCCGATGACCGCGCCGAAGGTGCCCAGCGCCTTGACCCTGGCCTGGCCCTCGTAGCTGGTCTGGATGATCGCCAGCACCTGCGGGTAGAGCATCGCCCCGCCCATGCCCTGGAGCACCCGGGCGACGATCAGCACGTCGATGGTGGGCGCCGCCCCGCACAGCGCGGAGGCGGCCGAGAAGACCAGCAGACCGGCCACGAACATGTGCTTGCGGCCGACGATGTCGCCCAGCCGCCCCCCGGTGACCAGCAGGGCCGCATAGGCGATGGTGTAGCCGGAGACCACCAGCTCGACCGCACCGAAGCCGGCGTGCAGGCCGCTGCGGATCGAGGGGATGGCGACATTCACGATGGCGACGTCGAGGATCGCCATGAAGGTACCGACCAGGACGACGGGCAGCACGAATCTCGACTGCCCCGGCGTCGTCCCGACGACTTGCTGGGATGTTCGGACCGCGGTCGCGCTCTCGGACAACGGAGTTCCCCTCCAGAAAGGCCAGGTGGCATGCCGCCGCCCATTGTTCAGGCGAACGTGCGTGCGCGTAGGGTCTTTTCGGAGGTTCCCCGCAGCCGAGAACGGTCGGGAACGCTCGGAAGCCCCTAGGCCTGCGGGCGGAGATACCCCGTGGGGCCCGCGGTGCGCGCGGTCGCCGAGCCGGTGTCGACCGGTTCGCCCAGCGCGCTGCCCTTGAGCCAGTCGCTCCAGGAGAGGTTCCAGTCGCCGAAGCCGTTGCTGAAGTCCTCCATCTGGTGGCCGCCGCTGTTGACGACCTGGACCACGTCGCCGGGCCTGACGTTGTCGTAGAACCAGTGCGCGTCGTCGGTGCTCATCCCGGTGCAGCCGTGGCTGACGTTGGAGACCCCCTGTGAGCCCACCGACCAGGGAGCGGCATGGAGGTACTCGCCGCTCCAGGTGACCCTGGTGTCCCAGCGCACCACCAGGTGGTACGACTCGGAGCTGCCGGCCGGGATGCCGATGGTGGTGGAGTCCATCAGCACCACCGGCGACCGCTCCAGGACCACCTTGTAGCCGCTGCGGGTGGCGAACCCGGGCTTCCCGGTGGTGATCGGCAGGGTGTTGACCACCTTGTCGTTGCGGTAGAAGGTCAGCTGGTCGGTGCCGGCGTCGGTGATGGCGAGCACCTTGTCCCCGGTGCTGAAGGAGGTCCGGCTGGGCGCCCCGGCGTACAGGCCGGAGCCGACCGGCAGGCCCGGCATGGCGAAGGCGGCGCTGACGACCGCGTGGGCGGGCCAGAAGGTCCTGGGACGGAAGTGCAGGGTGCTGTCGTCCACCCAGTACCAGCCGCCCTGCACCGAGGGGGTGGAGTCGACCGTCAGGCCGCGCTCCACGGCCTTCCTGGCGGCCTGGTCGTGCACGGGGGTGCTGAGGGTCGCGGTGATCGGCTCGCCGACCCCGTAGACGCCCTTGTCGCCCGGTGTGAGCTTCACAGTCAGGGTCTTCGGCGCCGGCCTGGTGGCGAACTGCTGGACGGTGGTGCCGCGCCCGCCGGCGCCGTTGTCGGCGCTGATCCGCACGGTGTACAGCTCCCCCGCGCTCAGCGGGGCGCTGGAGCGCCAGCTGCGGTCGTCGGCGGCGATCGCCCCGGCCAGCCTGCGCCCGGCGGCGTCCGCGACCACCACATCGGTGAGCTGCCCGTGCGCGGCGGTCACCACGACCGGCGCGGCCGGGTCCACGGTCCGTCCGGACGGACTGAGGCTGACCAGCCCGGCCGCATCCACTGAGGTCTCCTGGCCGAGGCCGCCGGAGCCGCCGCCGCACCCGCACAGCATCAGCGGTCCGGTCACCATCGCCACCACTGCCGCTGTCTTTGCCAGTACCCGAGCCCGAGCCCTCATGCCGCTGTCCTTCCGATGCGCCGTGAGTCGACGTACCGTCACATACTAGGAAGAGTCCAGTCATTTCACCCACTCGCAGCGCCCCAACGGGTGACGACGGTTCTCCGGGGCGACGAAAAGGGGCGGCAGACCGTGTGAAACGGTCTGCCGCCCCTTCAGGGGGAGGACGTCACTGCGTCTGGTTCTCGCCCCGGTAGTACTCGAAGACCCAGCCGAAGATGCCGATCAGCAGGATGGGGGCGGAGAAGTACATCAGCCACCAGCCGAAAATCACACCGCTGAACATCAGCGCCCCGCCGATGCCCAGGGACAGCGGCATCCAGCTGTGCGGGCTGAAGAAGCCCTGCACGCCGGCGTCGTCGGACACCTCGGCCTTGGGGTTGTCACCGGCCCCGGTGTCCACCCGCTTGGCGGTGAACAGCAGGTAGAAGGCGATGAACCCACCCAGCCCGAAGGCCATGAACAGCGCCGTGGTGCCGGTCGGGTCCTTGGACCAGATGCCGTACCAGATCGCGATGCCGAGGACGAAGACGGCGAAGCCAGCGAAGATCTTGCCCTGTTCCCTCATCGGTCACCCGCCTCCTTCTCGGTGTCGGCAGCGGCTGCCTCCAGTGCGGCGACCAGGTGCGGCGGCACCTCGCCGTGGTTCTCCAGGTAGTCCTGGGCCGCGATCTCCGGGTGGTGCAGGTCGAACGCCGGGGACTCGGAGCGGATCCGCGGCAGGGTGAGGAAGTTGTGCCGCGGCGGCGGGCAGGAGGTCGCCCACTCCAGCGAGCGGCCGTAGCCCCACGGGTCGTCGACGTCGACCTTCTTGCCGTACTTGGCGGTCTTCCACACGTTGTAGAAGAACGGCAGCATCGAGGCGCCGAGGATGAACGACCCGATGGTGGAGATCAGGTTCAGCGTGGTGAAACCGTCGGTGGGCAGGTAGGTCGCGTAGCGACGCGGCATGCCCTCGGCGCCCAGCCAGTGCTGCACCAGGAAGGTGGTGTGGAAGCCGACGAACAGCATCCAGAAGGTGATCTTGCCCAGACGCTCGTCCAGCATCTTGCCGGTCATCTTGGGCCACCAGAAGTGGAAGCCCGCGAACATCGCGAAGACGACCGTGCCGAACACCACGTAGTGGAAGTGCGCCACCACGAAGTAGGAGTCCGAGACGTGGAAGTCGATCGGCGGGGAGGCGAGCAGAACACCCGTCAGACCACCGAAGAGGAAGGTCACCAGGAAGCCGACGGTCCACAGCATCGGCGTCTCGAAGCTCAGCGAGCCGCGCCACATGGTGCCGATCCAGTTGAAGAACTTCACCCCGGTGGGCACCGCGATGAGGAACGTCATGAAGGAGAAGAACGGCAGCAGCACCGCACCGGTCACGTACATGTGGTGGGCCCACACGGTGACGGAGAGGCCGGCGATGGCGATGGTCGCCGCGATCAGGCTCTGGTAGCCGAACATCGGCTTGCGCGAGAATACCGGGACGATCTCGGAGATGATCCCGAAGAACGGCAGCGCGATGATGTACACCTCTGGATGGCCGAAGAACCAGAAGAGGTGTTGCCAGAGGATCGGCCCGCCGTTGGCGGGGTCGAAGACATGCGCACCGAACTTGCGGTCCGCCTCCAGCGCCAGCAGCGCGGCGGCCAGGACGGGGAAGGCCAGCAGCACCAGCACCGCGGTGAGCAGCACGTTCCACACGAAGATCGGCATCCGGAACATGGTCATGCCGGGGGCACGCATGCACAGGATCGTGGTGATGAAGTTGACCGAGCCGAGGATGGTGCCGAAGCCGGACAGCGCCAGACCCATGATCCACATGTCGGCGCCGACACTCGGCGAGTGGATCGCGTCGGACAGCGGCGAGTAGGCGAACCAGCCGAAGTCGGCCGCACCCTGCGGGGTGAGGAAGCCGCCCACCGCGATCAGCGAGCCGAACAGGTACAGCCAGTAGGCGAACATGTTCAGCCGCGGGAACGCCACGTCGGGCGCGCCGATCTGCAGCGGCATGATCCAGTTGGTGAAGCCGGCGAACAGCGGGGTGGCGAACATCAGCAGCATGATCGTGCCGTGCATGGTGAACGCCTGGTTGAACTGCTCGTTCGTCAGGACCGAGCCGTTCGGCTGTGCCAGCTGGGCACGCATCGTCAGCGCCAGGATGCCGCCGATGATGAAGAACGCGAACGAGGTGACCAGGTACAGCGTGCCGATGGTCTTGTGGTCCGTGGTGGTCATCCACTTGATGACCTGGGTCCCGGACTTGCGCTCCAGCGCGCTCTTCCGGCCGACGGTGGCGGTACTACCACCGCTGAGACCCTGGGGTTCGTTGAGGATCGTCATTTGGCGTTGTCCGCTCCGGTGGTCGTGATGCCCGCGGGCACGAAGCCCTTCTGGCCCTTGGCGCGAAGCTCGGCGATGTGCGCGTCGTACTCGGCCGGGGTGACCACCTTGACGTTGAACAGCATCTGCGAGTGGTCGACGCCGCAGAGCTCGGTGCACTTCCCGCGGAAGGTGCCGAGCTGGGTGGGCGTCACCTCGAACTTGTTCACCACACCCGGGATGACGTCCATCTTCATCAGGAAGTCGACCGGCCAGAAGCCGTGGATGACGTCACGCGAGGTGAGGTCGAACTCGACCTTCTCCCCCTGCGGGAGCCACAGCGTGGGCGGCGTGCCCGGGGTGCCGACGTCGTAGGCGCCACCGTCGTCACCGGCCACGTCGCCCTGGCTCTTGTTGGTGACGGTGTGGTTGTAGTTGAACGCCCAGCTCCACTGGAAGCCGACGACGTTCACCGTGGTGGCCGGCGTCGGGGTCTTGAGGAGGTAGTCCTCGTCGCGCGCGGTGTAGACGAAGAAGACCGACACCATGATCAGCGGGACCACGGTGAACAGTGCCTCGACCGGCATGTTGTACCGGAACTGCTGCGGCACCTCGATCTTGGTGCGGCTGCGCCGGTGGAAGAACACGCTCCACAGGATCAGCCCCCAGACGAGGACACCGACCGCCAGCGCCGCGATCCACGAGCTCTGCCAGATGAAGAGGACCGTCTTGCCCTGCTCGTCACGCGGAGTGGGCAGGCCGAGCCGAGGCAGTTGCGAGGACGAGCAGCCGGTGGCGGTGGCAAGGACGAGGCCCAGCGTCAGCGCTGAGAGCAGCTTCCGCCGCATCGAGCGCCGCGGCGAGCGGTCGGAGCCGTTGGGACTCACGTAGCGCCTTCCCGAAGTCTCGCCCGCTCACGCGCCACCCGGGTAACTGTGGTCCCGGCGGCCCGGTCAGCGGGCAGGGTTTGGATGTTTATGCGGGCCAAACCCTACTCCAGGCGTATCGGAGCTTCGCGGGCAGGTCCGGCTAACGCGCCGGGGCGGCCCCCTAACGGCCCCCGAACGGGTGGTTTCCCTGGTCAGATGGGCACTTCGCACACCCTGGGACCGTTCCGGCGACACGCCGGCGGCACCCGGCTGACACACCATAAGGCACCCAAACGATCACACTGCGGACGGCCCCCTGACGTCCCGACAAGCAACGGCTCGCTACCGTGTGGAGGTGCCGTACTTCGACGCCGCCTCGACCGCCCCGCTGCACCCGCTCGCCCGGCAGGCGCTGCTGTCCGCGCTCGACGAGGGCTGGGCCGACCCGGCCAGGCTCTACCGGGACGGCCGGCGGGCCCGGATGCTGCTGGACGCCGCCCGCGAGACGGTCGCCGCGGAACTCGGCGCCCGCACCGACGAGGTGGTGTTCACCACGTCCGGAACCCAGGCCAACCACCTCGCCGTCCTGGGCGCGCTCGCCGGGAACCACCGGAACGGGCGACACCTGGTCCACTCCGCCGTCGAACACTCTTCCGTACTCCATGCGGCCGAGCGGGCCGAGGCGGACGGCGGCAGCGCCTCCGCCGTCCCGGTGGACCGTCAGGGACGGGTGGACCCAACGGCATTCGCAGCGGCCCTGCGCCCGGACACCGCGCTGGCCGCCCTGCAGTCGGCCAACCACGAGGTCGGGACGGTGCAACCGGTCGCCGAGGCGGCCGCGCTGTGCGCGGAGCGGGGCGTACCGCTGCTGGTCGACGCGGCGCAGTCGCTCGGACCGCTGGGATCCCCGGCGGGCTGGTCGCTGCTGACCGCCTCCGCGCACAAGTGGGGCGGACCGGCCGGGGTCGGTGTGCTCGCGGTCCGCAAGGGCGTCCGCTACCGCTCGCCGCTGCCGGCCGACGACCGGGAGGCCGGGCGGGTGCCCGGCCATGTGAACGTCCCCGCGGTGATCGCCGCGGCCGTGGCGCTGCGGGCGGTCCGCCAGGAGGCTGCGGCGCTGAACCCGCTGCAGCACGCCAGGATCGCCCGGCTCCGGGAGGCCCTGCCGGGCCTGGTCCCCGACCTCGCGGTGCTGGGCCCCGCGGAGGAGCGGCTGCCGCACCTGCTGACCTTCTCCTGCCTCTACGTCGACGGGGAGGCGCTGCTCGGCGAACTGGACCGGGCCGGCTTCGCCGTCACCTCCGGCTCCTCCTGCACCTCCAGCACGCTGACGCCCAGCCACGTACTGGCCGCGATGGGGGTCCTCACCGAGGGCAACATCCGCGTCTCGCTGCCCGCGGGGTGCGAGGACGCCGACATCGACCGGTTCCTCGACGTCCTCCCGAACGCGGTCGCCGCGGTCCGGAGCAAGCTGGACGCACCGTCAGCGGCGGTGCCCACTGCGGACGAAGTGACCCTGGACACCCTGGGCCGACGCTGTCCGATCCCGGTGATCGAGCTCGCCAAGCACCTCACCGACGTCCCCGTCGGCGGAATGGTCCGAGTGCTCTCGGACGACGAGGCGGCGGCGCTGGACATCCCGGCGTGGTGCGAGATGCGTTCGCAGGAGTACGTGGGCAGCGAACCCGCGGCGGGGCTGAACGCAGTCGCCTACCTGATCCGCCGTCTTTCCTAGCCGCGCAGTTCCCCGCGCCCCCAGCAATTGCAACTGGCCCGGTTGCAACACCTCAGGGGCGCGGGGAACTGCGGGAACATCAGCCACAGCCGACGTAGAGCCGAAAAACTACCGCAGGTGCCCCCGCAGCTCCGCGGCCGCCTCCTCGCCGTAGGCCACGGCAAAGCGGTCAAGGAAGTGCCCGCGCCGCAGCTCGTACTCCTGCGTCCCCACCGTCTCGATGACGAGGGTCGCCAGCATGGAGCCGATCTGCGCGCACCGCTCCAGCCCCAGCTCCCAGGTCAGCCCCGCCAGGAACCCGGCGCGGAACGCGTCGCCGACACCGGTCGGGTCCGCCTTGACGTTCTCCGCAGGACAGTGCACCAGCAGCGGCGGCTCACCCTTCCGGTCGATCCGGGCGCCCTTCGCGCCCAACGTGGTCACCCGCACGCCCACCCGGTCCAGGATCTCCTCCTCGGACCAGCCGGTCTTGGTCTCGATCAGAGCCTTCTCGTACTCGTTGGAGAACAGGTAGGTCGCCCCGTCGACGAGACTGCGGATGTCCTCGCCGTCGAGCCGGGCCAGCTGCTGCGACGGGTCGGCCGCGAACGCGTACCCGCGGTCCCGGCACTCCTCGGTGTGGCGGACCATCGCCTCCGGGTCGTCCGCGCCGATCAGCACCAGGTCCAGGCTGCCGAGCCGCTCGGCGATCGGCCGCAGCTCGATGTTCCGGGCCTCGCTCATCGCGCCGGTGTAGAAGGACGCGATCTGGTTGTGGTCGGTGTCCGTGGTGCAGACGAACCGCGCCGTGTGCCGGGTCTCGGAGATCCGCACCGCGCTGGTGTCCACGTTGTGGCGGTCCAGCCACGAGCGGTACTCGGCGAAGTCCGCCCCGGCGGCGCCGACCAGGATCGGGTGCAGGCCGAGCACACCCATACCGAAGCAGATGTTGGGCCCGACCCCGCCGCGGCGCACATCCAGGGTGTCGACCAGGAAGGAGAGCGACACGGTGTGCAGCTGCTCCGCCATGAACTGCTCCGCGAAGCGTCCGGGGAAGGTCATGAGGTGGTCGGTGGCGATCGATCCGGTGACAGCGATGCGCACGGAATGGCTCCTCGAAGCGGGACTCGACGGGACTGCAAACACAGGATGCCGACAGATGCCGGCCGGGAACACCGTACCGGCCGCTCTCACGTGGTCACTCCACCGGCGCCTTCCGGTTACCCTCTGGTAGGCCTGGAATGCACTCTGTTCCCGATCTAGGGTCGAAGGAAGAGGCCGCGAGTACTCGCTGCCCGAACCGACCTCGGAGCACACCATGCTGCCCAGGAACAATCCGATCCACGTCCCGTCCCACCTGCGCGGTGACGCCGACCCCGACACCCTGGCCGGCCTCGTGCGCACCTCCCGCAGGATGGGCCTGTTCTGGCCGCTGCTGGCCGTGGACGCCAAGGGCGCCGCCCCGTCGCCGCACCCCGGCTTCAAGGTGAGCGACCGTTCCGCCGCCCTGGTCCGGGAGCTCTCCGACTTCGGCGACTGATCCGGCGGAACCTGTTCCGCACCTTCCGCGTCCCACTGTCGTTCAGCTGTAAGGGTCCGGCTATACGGGACAGCACGGGAGGCAGCAGTGACTCACAGGACGACTACTCGGACGACCGCGCGCACGCTTTCAGCACTCGCGGTGCTCGGGGCCGTCGCTCTCGGCAGCGCCACGGCCTGCGCTTCGGGCTCCTCGGCGACCGCCGGAGGCGCCTCGGTCTCGATCGAACCCTCGGCCTCGGCCTCGGTGGTGGTGCCGGTGCCCACGACGCCGACGCCCAGCGCCACCGCGCCCGCGACAGGGACCCAGTCCAGCATCCAGCCCGGCGGGCCGATCGTCCCCGCGCCCTCCGGCTCCACCGCGACCGGCCGCGCGGAGTCCGCCACCGGCTACTCCGCCGCCGGAACCACTCTCACGGTCCACTTCTACGGCCGTACCTGCGAGAAGTACGGCCTGCGCGCGAACCAGTCGGTGTCCGGCGAGGTCGCGGTGACGGTGGTGGTCACCCAGGGCGCCAAGGTCGGGGAGATGTGCCCGGCCGTGCTGACCCCGCAGACGGTCAGCACCAACATGGGCTCACCGCTGGACGGCCGCAAGGTGGTGGACACCACCACGGGGAAGCCCCTGCCCCTGGCCACCCCGCTGCCCAGTGGGGCCGTGGTCACCCACGGCCCGACCAAGCCGAACTGAGAGAGAACGGCGCCCCCACCCGGATCCGGATGGGGGCGCCGTTGCCCGCCCGTGCGCGGAGCGACTAGCTGAAGGAGTCACCGCAGGCGCAGGAGCCGGTGGCGTTGGGGTTGTCGATCGTGAAGCCCTGCTTCTCGATGGTGTCGACGAAGTCGATGGAGGCGCCGCCCAGGTACGGGGCGCTCATCCGGTCGGTGACGACGCTCACGCCGCCGAAGTCCTTCACGACATCGCCGTCGAGCGAGCGCTCGTCGAAGAACAGCTGGTAGCGCAGGCCCGAGCAGCCGCCGGGCTGCACCGCGACGCGCAGCGCGAGGTCCTCGCGGCCCTCCTGCTCCAGCAGGCTCTTGACCTTGGCCGCGGCGGCATCGCTGAGAAGGATCCCGCTCTCGACGTTGGTCTCGTCCTGGACGGTCATCTGCTTACTCCCGGGTTGTGACGACGTACTGCTGCTACCAGCGGCAAACCGGCGGCGTCCCCGAAGTATTCCGGGGACCTCCATGCTCGCACACTGCGCCACGAAGACGGCTGGAACCACCCCCCTCCCCCTCGGCACGGGGAGAGACTTGTCGGCATGATCCTGCGCCCGGTCCGTGACAGCGCCGCCGACGCCGCCGCCGTCCGCGCGGTCGCCAACGCCGCCTTCGACGCGCTGCGGCGCAGCCTGGGCGAGGAGCCCGCCGAGCCCACCCCGGCGTTCGTCGCGGTCGCGGACATCCGTACCCGGCACCTGGCCGTCACCGACCCCGGCGGCTGCTGGCTGGCCGAGAAGGACGGACGGCCGATCGGCACCGCGCTGGCCCTGCGCCGGGAGGGCCTGTGGGCGCTCTCACTGTTCTGCGTGGTCCCGGAGGAGCAGGGCAAGGGGGTGGGCCGACTGCTGCTGGACCACGCCGTCGCCTACGGCCGGGGGTGCCTGCGCGGCATGATCGCGGTCTCCGCCGATCCCGTCGCCGCCCGCCGCTACCAGGCGGCGGGGTTCACACTGCACCCGGCGATGGAGCTGACCGGGCAGGTCGACCTGGCGGCGCTGCCCGACCCCGGCGGCATCCCGGTGCACCTAGGCGACGCCGCCCATCTGGCCCTGCTGGACTCGGTGGACCGCCGCATCAGGGGCGGGGCCCACGGCCCCGACCACCCGGTGCTGCTGCGCACCTGCGACGAGCTGCTGGTGGCGGACACCCTCACCGGCAGCGGGTACTGCTACCGCACGGAGGGACGGATCGTCCTGCTCGCGGCCACCTCCCGCCGGCTCGCCTCCCGGCTGCTGACCGAGGCGCTGACCCGGATCCCGGCCGGGACGAAGGCGCGGCTCGCCAACATCACCGCCGAGCAGGACTGGGCGGTGTCCGTCGGCATGGCCGGCGGCCTCAGTGTGCACAACCGCGGCTACCTGGCCCTGCGCGGGATGCGCCCACCGGCTCCCTACCTGCCGTCGGGCGCCTACCTCTGACCCCGTGGACGCCGGCTGAAGCGGTCGACGGCAGCTCAGGCCATGGTGTCCAGGATCTCCCTGACCATCTCCATGGTGGTGCCGGGGTGCAGGAAGGCGAACCGGGAGACCACCTCGCCCTCCCACCCCGTCGGGGTGACGAAGCCCACCTGGTCCTTGAGCAGCTGCTCGGACCAGGCGTAGTAGTCCTCGGCCTGCCAGCCGCGGCGCCGGTAGACCAGGCAGGACAGCTCCGGCTCGCGGACCACCTCCAGGTGCGGGTACTCGGCGCGGATCAGCTCGGCGGTGTCCCTGGCCAGCCTGATCCCGGCCTCGACCGCCTCGCTGTAGGCGTCGGTGCCGTGCACCGCGAGCGAGAACCACAGCGGCAGGCCGCGGGCCCTGCGGGTGAGGTGGTAGGCGTAGTCGGTGGGGTTCCACTCCCGCTCGTGGTCGCCGGTGTGCAGCACGTCCAGGTAGGAGGCGTCCTGGGTGTGCACGGCCTTGGCCGGGCGCGGGTCCCGGTAGACCAGCGCCGCGCAGTCGAACGGCGCGAACAGCCACTTGTGCGGGTCCACCACGAAGGAGTCGGCGTGCTCGATGCCGTCGTACTTGGCCCGGACCGACGGGGCGAACAGCCCGGCCCCGCCGTAGGCGCCGTCGACGTGGAACCAGAGCCCGGACTCCCGGGCCACCTCGGCGATTCCGGCCAGGTCGTCGACGATCCCGGCGTTGGTGGTGCCGGCCGTGCCGACCACGGCGATCACCGATCCCGGGTCCTCGTCGGCGGCCAGCGCGGCCCGCAGAGCGGCTCCGGTGAGGCGGTGGTCCTCGGTCGGCACCAGCAGCTTCTCCACGCCGATGATGTTGAGGGTGTTGGTGACCGAGGAGTGGGTCTGGTCGCTGACCGCGATGCGCAGCCGCGCCCCGATGCCCAGACCGAGCCGGTGCCTGGCCGTGTCCCTGGCCACCACCAGCGCGGAGAGGTTCCCGGCCGAGCCGCCGGAGACGAAGCAGCCGCCCGCCGACTCCGGCAGTCCGGCCCGGTCCGAGATCAGCCGCAGCACCTGGTTCTCGGCGGCGATCGCCCCGGCCGCCTCCAGCCAGGAGATGCCCTGCAGCGAGGCGCAGGAGACCACCATGTCGAAGAGCAGCGCGGCCTTGGTGGGCGCACAGGGGATGAATGACAGATATCGGGGACTGTCAGCTGAGATCACCGCCCGCGACAGCTCGTGGTCGTAGAGCTTCAGCACCTCGGCAGGATCGTTTCCGCCGGCGCTCAGCAGCCCGTCCAGCACCGCACCGAGCCGCTCGCCGTCGCCCGGGTGGTCCAGCGGCACCGGGTCGTACTGCAGCCGCTCCCGCATGTAGTCGAAGACCAGGTCGACCGTCCTGGCGTCGTACCGGTGCATGCGCTGGGTCACGTGCGGGTCCTCTCACGGCGGGCTCAGGTCGTGATCAACCCTAGGCGGCAGGGATCCCACCCGGCATGTCAGAAACCACCGCCCCACGCAGCATTCCTGCGCGTCCGCGCCCCACCGCGACGGTTTCCGCCAGTTCGAGGGTGCGGCGCCTGCCTGCCCCCAAGGGTCTGCAACTGGCTCAGTTGCACCAGCCGGGGGCGCGGGGAACTGCGCGGCCAACCATGCACAACCCGCAGCCAGGGTCCGACCCCTAGCCGATCAACCTGCTGAGCACTACTTGGCTGCGGCTCCGCTGCACCCCCCGCTCGCGGCGGATCCGCTCGATCACCGCTTCCAGGTGCCCGGTGTCCGCTGCGCGCAGGTGCACCAGTGCGTCGGCCTCGCCGGTGACCGTCCAGGCGGCGACCACCTCGGGGAACTGCCGCAGCGCGGCCAGGATCTCCTCCGGGGAGGTCCGCTCGCGCCAGTAGACCTCGACGAAGGCCTCGGTGCGCCATTCCAGCGAGCCCGGGTCCAGCACCACGGTGAAACCGCGGACCACACCGCGCTCCCGCAGCCGGTCCACCCGCCGTTTGACCGCCGTCGCGGACAGGTTGACCAGCAGTCCGATCTCGGCGTAGCTGGCCCGTCCGTCCCGGCTCAGCACTTCCAGGACCTTGCGGTCGGTCTCGTCGAGGCGGGCGGCGGCGGTGTTCAGCGGTGCGGGCACGCGTACAGGTTGGCACACCCGCGGCCCGGCTCAGCCTGCCTGCCCGGCATCGGCCCCGGCGCCGGCCCCGGTCACGGTCCCGGCCTCGCGCAGGTGCAGTACCAGGCCGAGCGCCGTGGTGGCCGCGCAGAGCAGCCCGGCCGCCAGCACCGCCGCGCCGCCGCCGAGGAAGGTGGCGGCCAGCACCGCCAGCGCCCCGAGAGGCAGCAGCAGTACCTGGGCGGTGCCGTGCTTGCCGTGCCGGGCGTGGATCACCCAGACGGTGAAGAGGTAGAGCGCGGCGGGCACGGTCACCACCGCCGCAGCCCGCACCGGGGAGAGGTGCGCCGCGCCGACGGCGTACTCGACGGCCGCCTCCAGACCGGCGCCGATCCCGGCCGCGCTGAGGAACACGAAGTAGTGGCCGTAGCCCCAGACGAACGCCTGCCGGTTGGCCCGCAGATAGGAGTGGACCGGCCGGGCGAAGTAGATCCACCAGGCCGAGAAGCAGATCAGCAGTCCGCCGGCGGCGACCGGCAGCACCTTACCGAGAGCGCCGTGCTCGTTCAGCCCCGACTGCACCGCGACGGTGGCCGCGGCGACCGTCTCCCCCAGCACGATCAGGGTGAACAGGCCGTAGCGCTCGGCGATGTGCTCGGGGTGCCAGGTCGTCTCGTACCGCCGCTCGGCGAAGACCGGGACCAGCATCTCCAGCGGGATGACCGGCAGCAGCGCCCAGTTCTGCACCCGGTGCGGCAGGAGCACGGCGACCACCCAGAGGCTCTGGCACAGCGCGATGCCGCATGCGTAGCGCAGCCCCATGGTCCGTTCGGGGCCGTCGGCGGTCGAGGCCACCCGCAGCCACTGGGTGATCATCACGGTCCGCATCACCACATAGCCGAGCACCGCGACCGCGATCCGGCCCTCGAACATCCGGGGCACCCCCGCCGCGAAGATCAGCGCGCCGGTGATCTGGACGAAGGTCGCCACCCGGTAGGGCACGTCGTCGGTGTCGTAGGCCGAGGCGAACCAGCTGAAGTTCACCCAGGCCCACCAGACGCCGAAGAACACGAACAGGTAGTGCGGCAGGGCGTTCCCTTCGTGGCCCGCGGCGAAGCCATGGGCCAGCTGGGAGCCCGCCTGGGCCACCGCGACCACGAAGCAGAGGTCGAAGAACAGCTCCAGCGGGGTGGACGCCCGGTGCTCCTCGGTGCGCTCCCGGCGCACCATCCGCCGGACCGCGGTCGACCTGACGCTCACCTGCGCATACCCTTCCCGATGGCCCCCCACCTGCGACCCTCCCACAGAGCGGTGTACGTCACACTCCCACAGCCGCCGTCGTCAGGTCGGCGGAAGCGAGCTATCATCGATAGCGTCAGTTAGACGAAAAGGGTGGAGCGCCGCTGCCCCACCCCCACAGGAGGGCAGTCGCCCGTGACCACCACAGCAGCACCATCTCGGGGAACGACCCCCGACCCCGCCGGGTACCAAGAGCCCGCGCCCACCCCGCTGGCCCTGCTGCTGCTCGGCCGCGACGCCGACCCCGCCAGCGAGCGCGGCGTCGACTGCCCCGGCGACCTCCCCGCCGCCTCCGACCCGGACCTGGTCGCCCGCGCCCGCGCCGCCAAGGCCGCCCTGGGCGACCGGGTGTTCATCCTCGGCCACCACTACCAGCGCGACGAGGTCATCGAGTTCGCCGACGTCACCGGCGACTCCTTCAAGCTGGCCCGCGACGCCGCCAACAAGCCGGACGCCGAGTACATCGTCTTCTGCGGCGTGCACTTCATGGCCGAGAGCGCGGACATCCTCACCAGCGCCGCCCAGCAGGTCATCCTGCCCGACCTGGCGGCAGGATGCTCCATGGCCGACATGGCCACCGCCGAGCAGGTCGCCGAGTGCTGGGACGTGCTCACCGACGCCGGGGTCGCCGGGACCGTGGTCCCGGTCGCCTACATGAACTCCTCCGCCGACATCAAGGCCTTCACCGGCCGCCACGGCGGCACCATCTGCACCTCGTCCAACGCCCAGCGGGCCCTGGAGTGGGCGTTCGAGCAGGGCAGCAAGGTGCTGTTCCTGCCGGACCAGCACCTCGGCCGCAACACCGCCGTCCGCGACCTGGGCTTCAGCCCGGAGGACTGCGTGGTCTACAACCCGCACAAGCCCGGCGGCGGCCTGACCGCCGATCAGCTGCGCGCGGCGAAGATGATCCTGTGGCGCGGCCACTGCTCGGTGCACGGCCGCTTCTCGCTGGACTCGGTGAACGAGGTCCGCGAGCGCGTCCCCGGCGTCACCGTGCTGGTGCACCCGGAGTGCAAGCACGAGGTGGTCGAGGCAGCCGACCTGGTGGGCTCGACCGAGTACATCATCAAGGCCCTGGACGCCGCCGAGCCCGGCAGCAAGTGGGCCGTCGGCACCGAGCTCAACCTGGTCCGCCGGCTGGCCAAGGCGCACCCGGACAAGGAGATCGTGTTCCTGGACCGCACCGTCTGCTTCTGCTCCACCATGAACCGGATCGACCTGCCGCACCTGGTCTGGACCCTGGAGTCGCTGGTCGAGGGCCGGGTCCCCAATGTGATCACGGTCGACCCCGAGACCGAGAAGCACGCCAAGGCGGCACTGGACCAGATGCTGGCGCTGCCGTAACAGCACGTCACGACGCGGCCGCAACGCAGGAGGGGCACCCCGACGGGGTGCCCCTCCTGCGTATACCGCGACCTGGTGACTATCCGGGGATCAACCCGTCGTCGTGCAGCAGTGCCTTGACCTGGTCGACGGTCGCGTCCTCGAACGGCAGGGTGGCGTCCGAGGGAAGCAGCACGTCGTCCGCGACCGGCGTGCCCGCGGCGCGCACCGCGGCGAGCAGGGCCGCCAGGCTGACCTTGAAGTCCGCCCGGTCGGCCGAGTCGAGAGCGGCCAGCACGGCGTTGTCCAGCTCGTTGAGCCGGTCCACCAGGCTGTCCGGGACCTCGAACTGGCCCTCCCCCATGATCCTGACGATCATGCGGATCTCCCTTACTTGTCGAGGCGCGGCTGGTCCTGCGGAGTGGCCTGCTGCTGCCCCTGCTCGATGGCGGGGGTCGGCTCGGCACTTCCACCGGACAGCTCGGCCTTCATCCTGGCCAGCTCCAGCTCGACGTCCGACCCACTGGACATCCGCTCCAGCTCGGCCGTGATGTCGTCCTTGCGCATACCGGTCGGGTCGTCCAGCGCACCCGAGGCGAGCAGCTCGTCGATCGCGCCGGCCCGCGCCTGCATCTGCGCGGTCTTGTCCTCGGCCCGCTGGATCGCCAGACCGACATCGCCCATCTCCTCCGAGATACCGGAGAAGGACTCGGCGATACGGGTCTGCGCCTGCGCGGCCGTGTAGGTGGCCTTGATGGTCTCCTTCTTGGTCCGGAAGGCGTCGACCTTGGACTGCAGCCGCTGGGAGGCGAGCGTGAGCTTCTCCTCCTCGCCCTGCAGTGCCTGGTACTGCGTCTCCAGGTCGGCGACCTGCTGCTGGATCCCGGAACGGCGGGTGAGCGCCTCACGGGCCAGGTCCTCGCGGCCGAGCGAGAGCGCCTTGCGGCCCTGCTCCTCCAGCGTCGAGGACTGCTTCTGAAGCTGCTGGAGCTGGAGCTCCAGGCGCTTGCGGGACGTCGCCACATCCGCCACCCCACGGCGCACCTTCTGCAGCAGTTCGAGCTGCTTCTGGTACGAGTAGTCGAGTGTCTCCCGTGGGTCCTCCGCACGGTCCAAGGCCTTGTTGGCCTTGGCGCGGAAGATCATCGACATCCGCCTCATAATTCCGTCGCTCATGGGCCTCGCGCGCCCCCTTCTCCGGCCTGCCGGTTCTCGTACCCAAGACTACGGGGCGCGGGGCGTTCACCGCAGCGCACCGGCCTGCAACCAGAGTGCTACAGCGACACCGAAGCGGCGTCATCCGTGCGAGGGATACCGCCAGGTGTCGTCTCGACCACAGGCAGGAGCGTGCCCCGAAGCGGTCACCGGGGCCGTCCCCGACAGCGCCCTGCCCACCAGGGCTAGGGATTACACCAGCTGACCACGTACTCTTGCGGTGTGTTCCGACGAAGCTCCCAGGATGCCCCCGCAGACGCCGTCACGCTCGAGAAGCCTGACGCCGCCGAGCGCCCCGACGCGCAAGCGCCCAAGGGCCGCCCCACTCCCAAGCGCAGCGAGGCCGAGGCCAACCGCCGCGGCCGCGCCTATGTGCCCAAGGACCGCAAGGTGGCCGCCAAGGACGCCCGCAGCCGCGACCGCTCGGCCCGTGAGCGCCAGCGCGCCGCGCTGCTGAACGGCGACGAGTCGGCGCTGCCGCCCCGCGACAAGGGCCCGGTGCGGCGCTTCTGCCGCGACTACGTGGACTCCCGGATGACGGCGGCGGAGTGGTTCCTGCCGTTCGCGGTGATCATTCTGCTGCTCAGCGTGATGCGCAGCCCGGCGCTGACCGCGATCTCGCTGGTGCTGTGGGTCGTCATCATCGTGCTGATCGTGGTGCACTCCTTCGTCCTGGCGTTCGGACTGCGCAAGCAGCTCGCCCAGCGCTTCCCGGACAAGAACACCAAGGGCGCGGTGGCGTACACGCTGATGCGCACCCTGCAGATGCGCCGGCTGCGTCTGCCCAAGCCCCAGGTCAAGCGAGGGCAGAAGCCCTGATCGAGGCCTATGTCCCGCGGGGCCCCCTGCCCGAGCAGCGGCAGGCGGGCTTCCATGGCGGTGCCGACTCCTGGCTGGCCGGGCTTTCCGGGCTGCGGAACATCGTGCGCCAGGAACTGGTCGCCCGGCAGCTGGCCGAGCAGATCACCGAGCACTTCTTCCACGGCGCCGCCGGCGGCGGCGCGCGTCCGCTGCGGGTCCTGGACGTCGGCTGCGGCCAGGCCACCCAGGTGGTGCGGCTGGCCCGGGCCGGCCATCTGGTCACCGGGCTCGACCCGGACCCGGTGACGCTGGGGGCCGCGCGCGGCGCGATCGGCGCCGAGCCGCCCCAGGTCCAGCAGCGGATCAGCCTGCTGACCGGCGAGGGCGGCGACTGCGGCCGCTGGTTCGGCCCCGGCACCTTCGACGTGGTGCTCTGCCACGGGGTGCTGATGTACATGCCCGAGGCCGAGCCGATGCTGGCCTCGCTGGCCCGGGTACTGGCGCCCGGCGGGATGCTGTCCGTGGTCGTCCGCAACGGCGACGCGCTGGCCATGCGCCCCGGCTGCGCCGGGGACTGGGCCGGGGCGGTCGAGGCCTTCGGCACCGACCGCTACACGAACCGGCTCGGCCTGCACACCCGCGCCGACCGGCTGGAGCCGCTGACCCGCACCCTGGCCGAGATCGTGGTCCCGCTGCGCCGCTGGTACGGCGTGAGGGTGTTCACCGACCAGACGCCGGACCATGTCGGGCCGCCGGTCGACGGGCGGCAGCTGGCCCAGCTGCTGGACGCCGAGGAGCGGGCCGGCCGCACCGACCCCTACCGCGCGGTCGCCGCACTGCTGCACCTGGTCGGCACCCGGCCCGGCTGACCGGGGCGAGCGGCCGGCCCGACCGGCGCGTGCCGCGCTGATCACCGGGAGTAGGGTCGGCCGCATGGAGTTTCGTCATCTCGGCCGCAGCGGCCTGATCATCAGTGAGATCGCCTACGGCAACTGGCTCACCCACGGCTCCCAGGTCGAGGAGGACGCGGCCGTCGCCTGCGTCCGGGCCGCCCTGGACAGCGGGATCACCACCTTCGACACCGCCGACGTCTACGCCGAGACCCGGGCCGAGGCCGTCCTCGGGCGGGCGCTCAAGGGCGAGCGGCGCGAAGGCCTGGAGATCCTCACCAAGGTCTACTGGCCGACCGGTCCCGGCCGCAACGACCGCGGCCTGAGCCGCAAGCACATCATGGAGTCGGTCAACGGATCGCTGCGCCGCCTGCAGACCGACTACGTCGACGTCTACCAGGCCCACCGCTACGACGGCAGCGCCCCGCTGGAGGAGACCATGACGGCCTTCGCCGACGTGGTGCACTCCGGCAAGGCCCACTACATCGGCGTGTCCGAGTGGACCGCCGAGCAGATCCGCGCGGCGCACGCGCTGGCCCAGGAGCTGCGGATCCCGCTGGTCTCCAACCAGCCGCAGTACTCCGCGCTCTGGCGGGTCATCGAGGCCGAGGTGGTCCCGGTCTGCGAGGAGCTGGGGCTGGGTCAGATCGTCTTCTCCCCCATCGCCCAGGGCGTGCTGACGGGCAAGTACCTGCCCGGGCAGCCGGTGCCGGCCGGCTCGCGGGCCACCGACGCCAACGGCTCCAACTTCGTCAGCCGCTACCTGGGCGACGACGTGCTGGAGCGGGTGCAGCAGCTGCGGCCGCTGGCCGACGAGGCCGGGCTGTCCCTGGCGCAGCTGTCGGTCGCCTGGGTGCTGCAGAACCCCAACGTCTCCGCGGCGATCATCGGCGCCTCCCGGCCCGAGCAGGTCACCGAGAACGTCAAGGCGGCCGGGGTGAGGCTGGACTCCGAGCTGCTGAAGAAGATGGACGCGGTGCTGGCCCCGGTCGCCGAGTTCGACCCGGCCCGGACCGCGGCGAACTCGCCGAAGGCCCGTCCCTGAACTGGCCTTCTTCTCAACTGTCGCAGCCGGGCCCTAAGGTGTCGTAGCCGACAGGTTGTGATCCACGAGGCGGGGGCAATGCGGATTGATCCAGGTGGTGGCGACGGGTTCTCGGTGGACCCGGCCAGTCTGTCCGGCGTGGCCGGGCAGGTCGGCCGGGCCTACGACGACTACGACGCCGTGATCGTGTACTTCTGCGGGGCGGACGTCCCGTCCGGCACCGAGCTGGGGCAGGACGGCGTCCCGGCCGCCTGGTCCGCGTTCGAGAGCGCCTGGGGATCCGAGCTGAGCACCACCAGCCTGGCCCTGGCCGAGCTGACCCGGAAACTTCAGGCCACGTCGGACAACTACCGGAACAACGAGGCCGCGCTGGCCTCGGGGATAGCCGGCGTCGGCGGTGGGCTGCGATGAGCTCGCTGTCCGACCTTCAGGACGCACTGAAGCAGATCCAGCAGGCGACGCCGATGATCGGGCGCTTCATGTTCGACTCGCTCCCCGGGGCCATCGGCCAGGCCCTGGGGGTCCCCGGGCCGCCCGGGTCGGTGTCGGCCGTCAACGCCCAGGCCGACGACTACCGCAAGGCCGGGGCGCAGGCCTCGGTGGTGGAGACGGACCTGACCCATGTCAGCACCTCCGCGCTGCCCAAGGCCTGGACCGGACCCGTCGCCGAGACCGCCGCCCAGGCGGTCGCCTCGGTCGCGGCGGAGGTCGCCAACACCGTCACGGTGCTCGGCCAGGCCGCCGCGGCGATGGAGCAGTGGGGCGTCGAACTGTCCGCAGCGCAGGCCCTGGACCTTTCCGGCATCGCCGAACTGACGGCCGCTCAGCAGCAGCCGATGTCGGCGTTCGCCTCGGCCCAGCAGGCCGCGGTCAACGGCTGCCGGCTGCGCATCCAGGCGGCCACCAACTCCGCCGCGGGCGCGCAGACGCTCGCGAACCTGCTGACCCAGCTGGCGGCCCAGGCCCGGGCCGAGCGGGTCACCAGCGGGGCCGTCGACCCGCTCGGCGCGGTCGAGCTGGCCAACGCCTCCGGCGCCGGCGGCGACATCCTCAGTGCCGCCGAGCTCGGCCGGGCCTCGGCCCGGCTCGACTCGATGAGTCCCGCCGACCGCGCCGCGTTCGAGCAACTGCTGCAGAACGCCTCCTCGCCCGAGGAGGCCGCTTACCTCTGGCAGGCACTGGCGGCCGGGAACAGCGTCTCCCAGGTCCAGCAGTTCGACAGCGTCATCCACGCCCACGGCTCCGACCCGGACTGGCTCTACCAGCACCTGTCGCCGACGGTGCTGGACTCGGCCGACCCGAGCACCGGCAACACCTACAGCCAGGGGGCGGTGAACGACTGCGTGGCCGCCTCGACCGTGGTCGCCGAGGCGAAGGTGAACCCGGTGCTGATGCTGCAGCTGAGCACCAGCAGCCTGGGTCTGCAGCAGGCGCTCCAGCAGGAGTACCTGAACCAGTACGACCTGGCCCAGCTCTCCGAGGGCAACCAGGACCCGCTGAAGAACCCCGCCGACCCGGACGGCGTGGGCCCCAAGGGCGTCGACTTCCTGGCCAACAAGGACCTCGGCTCGGTCACCGGGACCACGTACCAGCCCGTGGACGTGAACTCCTCCTCGGACCGCCAGGCCACCGTGCCGCGGATCGAGCAGTCGGTCGCGTCCGGCGTGCCGGTGCCGATGGACATCGGCGGGGACGTCAAGCAGAGCGACGGCTCGACCAAGTGGGAGGGCCACCAGGTCATGATCGTCGGGGCCAGCGGCGACCAGCTGGAGGTCTACAACCCCTGGGGCTCCACCTCCTGGATCTCGACCTCGGACTACGTCAACGGGAATGTCGGCTCGATCACCGGCACCACCATGAACACCCCCTTCCACGTGGAGGTCCCGAAACAGTGAACGAGCAGGCCCGAGAGCAGGCCGGCCCCCGGAACGTCCGCTACGACGCGGAGCTGGCGGACCTCGACATCCCGGACGGCATCACCCGCGGGCTCTCCATGGGCGGAGCCGCACAGCGGTCGCTGTTCGCCGAGGTCGCCATCGCCGCCTCGCACCGGGCCGAGGAGATCGGAGTCGATCCGCTCGGCCTCGCCTTCCTGGCCCGGCACGTCCGCTCCGCGGGCGTCGGCCGCGCCGCCGAGCTGCCCGAGCCCCTGGTCGGCCCGGCCGGAACGGCCCTGGCCCGGGAGTGGCTGGCGGCAGCCCGTCCGGTGGCTGGCGACGTGGTGACCGACGACCTGTTCTCCCGCTGGCTGGCCGCGGTCGCCATGCTGCTGGCCTCCCGGCTGCGGCTGTACCGGGGCGGGGCCCGCTGATGCGGCTGGTGCGGCGCAGGACCGCGTTGTGGATCGCGGTCGGCGCACTGGTGCTGGCGGGTGCCGGGGTCGGCACCGCTGCCCTGCTGCGGCACTCGGGGCCCGCTCTCCCGGCCACGGTGCTGGACGTGCCGGCCTTCCCCTCGCCGGGGGCGACCGCGCCCAGCGCCTTCCCGGCCGTCGAGGTGGCGCTGCGGCCGGGCCAGAGCTTCGGGATCCGCTACACCGTGCCGGACTACCCGGAGCAGTGGTCCATCGGCACCGCCGAGGACGCGGCCGTGCTGGAGCGGGGGAAGTCGATCACCGTGCAGCAGTCGCCCAAGGGCAATGTCGGCGGCTCGTCCAGCCATGTCCAGGTCTACCGGGCGCTCAGGCCCGGGACCACCCGCATCGTCTGGACCCTGGCCTGCGGCTCGCAGGTCTCCCCCTGCCACTCCACCGAGACCTACGACGTCACCGTGTCCGCCGGCTCCTGAGCGGCGGCCGGACGGACACGGTGACCGTGCGGGGCCGGTTCGGCGCCGCTCAGGCCGCGTGCAGGCTCATCGGGCCGTAGACCTTCTCGCCGTCCTCCAGCAGCACCGCCTGGTCGATCCCCTCGTCGAGCAGATCCTTGTAGCTCTCGCCGATCCATGACTCGGCGTCGCCCTGGGTGGGGAACTCCTCGGTGCCGTTGGCCGAGGGCGTCACCGAGCCGTCGGCCTTCTCAAAACGCCACGTCCACACCATGCTGGGGCTCCTTCCGCCGGGGCTTCTCGTCCCTGCGCAGGTTACCCAGTCCGCCAGGCCGCGTAAGCCAGTGCGGCAGGCTCGTTGTCCTTGGCCGGCCTGGACCGCGACGGTGACCCGGGAACCGCGGCCCCGCCGGGCGCCACCTCCGGAATCTATGCTGGCCGGACACACCATCCAGACCTGGAGGCGGGTTTGTGCGGATCTACGCGGAACGTGAGCGGGACGGTCGCCGCCGCTACGGGATCGAGTTCGGCGGGCAGTCCGCGCGCGACGCTGCCGGGCCCCTGCGCACCCTGGTCCTGGGCGGCGCGCGCTCCGGCAAGTCGGTCACCGCAGAACGGATGCTGAGCCACCGCCAGGACGTGCTCTACGTCGCCACCGGCGGCCTGCGGGACGGGGACGCGGAGTGGGCGCAGCGGGTGGCGCTGCACCGCGAGCGCCGTCCCGCCTCCTGGCGGACCGCCGAGACCTGCGATCTGGAGCCGCTGCTGGCCGAGCGGGGCGCCCCGCTGCTGGTCGACTGCCTGTCGCTGTGGCTCACCGCCGCCATGGACGACTGCGGCGCCTGGGACGACGCGTCCTGGGCGGGCGGCGGCGAGGAGCGGCTGCGGGCCCGTACCGCCGGACTGGTCGCGGCCTGGCGGTCCTCGCAGCGCCGGGTGGTGGCGGTCAGCAACGAGGTCGGCAGCGGCGTGGTCCCCGCGACCGCGTCCGGGCGGCGCTTCCGGGACGAGCTGGGGCGGCTGAACGCGGCGGTGGCCGCGGTCTCCGACGAGGTTCTGCTGGTCGTCGCCGGGAGGAGCCTGCGGCTGGACCCCGATATGTGACCGCTGCATGCCGACCCGTTCGAACGGTAACGTTCCGCCGGTGAGTACCTTCGACCTCGACGAGTTCTCCGCGCTGGTGGCGCGCCCCGACGACGAGTACCGGCAGGCGGCCGAGGAGCGTTATCGCGCGCTCGGCCTGCCGCGCGGTTCGCTGGGCACCCTGCAGGAGTTGGGCGGCTGGCTGGCCGCCGTACAGGCCACGTGCCCGCCGGCGCCGGTACGCCGGGCCAGGGCGGTGCTGTTCGCCGCCGACCACGGCGTGGCCGCGCTGGGCGTGTCCGCCCTGCCGGCCGGCAGCACCGCCCGCCGGGTGCGCGCGGTGCTGGACGGCACCGCCCCGGTGAGCCTGCTGGCCGAGCGGTTCGGCGCCCGGGTGCGGGTGGTGGACATGGCCGTCGACGCCGACCCGGAGGAGTTCCCGGCCGAGGTGGTCCGGCACCGGGTGCGCCGCGGGTCGGGCCGGATCGACATCGAGGACGCGCTGACCCGGGAGCAGGCCGAGGCCGCGTTCCGGGCCGGGATGGCCGTCGCCGACGAGGAGGCCGACGCCGGCACCGACCTGGTGCTGCTGGGCGACATCGGCGTGGGCTCCACGACCGTGGCCGCGGTGCTGGTCGGCGCGCTGTGCGGGACCGACGCCGCGGCGGTCACCGGGCGCGGCTCCGGCATCGACGACCGGGTCTGGATGGTGAAGTGTGCGGCGGTCCGCGACTCGCTGCGCCGGGCCCGTCCGGTCCTCGGCGACCAGATGGACCTGCTGGCGGCGACCGGCGGCGCGGACTTCGCCGCGATGACCGGGTTCCTGCTGCAGTCCGCGCTGCGGCGCACGCCCGTGGTGCTGGACGGCGTGGTGTCAGCGGCCTGCGCGCTGGTGGCGCAGCGGATCGCGTTCCGGGCCCCGGAATGGTGGCGGGCCGGGCAGGCCACCGGGGAGCCGGCCCAGACCAAGGCCTATGAGCGGATGAGCGTGGAGCCGCTGCTGGAGCAGCGGGTGGCCCTCGGCGAGGGGCTGGGCGCGGTGATGGCCGTACCGGTGCTGCAGGCCGCCTCGGTGCTGCTGGCGGAGCTCCCGCTGGCCCCGGTGGAGGCCGCCGAGGCCGCCGAGGCCGCCGAGGCCGCCGAGGCCGCCGAGGCCGCCGAGGCCGCCGAGGCCGCCGAGGCCGCCGAACAGGCTGGGCCGGCCGAACCCGTGCAGACTACCGAAGCCGCAGAGAGTGCCGAAGCCACAGAGGGTGCCGAAGCCGCCGGGCCGGCCGCACCGCAGCAGCCCGCCGATCCGGCGGACCAGGACGGGGCCGCGGTGTGACGGACGGCCTGCGTTTCGCCTTCGGCACCCTCTCGGTGCTGCCGGTGCGGGTGAACCGGTGGGACCGGCCGACGGCGGGGCGGGCCATGCTTTGCGCGCCGCTGGTCGGCGTGGTGCTGGGGGCCCTGGCCGCGCTGCTGGGCGGCGGGCTGCGGTGGCTGCACAGCGGCCCGCTGCTGGCCGCCGTCGCCTGCGTGGCCGCACTGGCCGCGCTCACCCGCGGCCTGCACCTGGACGGCCTCGCCGACGTCGCCGACGGCCTGGGCAGCAACAAGCCGGCCGCCGCCGCGCTGGCGATCATGAAGGCCTCCGACATCGGGCCCTTCGGCGTGCTGGTGCTGGTGCTCACACTTTTCACCCAAGTAGCCGCACTCGCCCAGGCGTTCGCGGTCGCGGGCCGGCTGGGGGCGTTCGGGGCGGTGCTGGCCGCCACCGCCGGACGGGCCGCACTGCTGCGCGGCTGCCTGCAGGGCACCCCCTCGGCCCGTCCCGACGGTCTGGGTGCGACCGTCGCCGGCACGGTGACACCCGCGTTCGCGCTGGTCAGCGGGGCCGCCGTGGTGGCGGTGCTGGGCGCGGGCGGCTGGGCGGCCGGCGGAGCGGACCCGGCCGGGCTGCGGCTCGCCGTGGGCGCGCTGCTCGCCCTGGCCTGCGGTCTGGCCTGTGCCGCAGTGCTGTTGGCGCACTGCGTCCGCCGGTTCGGCGGTATCACCGGGGACGTCCTGGGTGCCATGGTGGAGACGGCGGCCACGGCCGCGCTGGTGGTCTGGAGCCTCTTCGCCGCAGCCTGACGCAGCAGGCCGGAGGCGGTCTGAGATGCTGTCACCACAAGCCGGGGTGACGGACCTCGGTATGAGGGCAACAACATTCCAACATGCGGACTACCATGCTGGGCAGGCCGCTCGCGGTCTGGACAAGCACCCCTCACCCTCGCCCTCCTCAGCACCCCTCACACACGGACCGCGTGCCGAGGACCGCATACAGAACAGGACGCATTACGTGACTTCAGTGTCTCTGAGCACCTCCGCGGCCAACGCGCTGCGCGCGGACGCCGTCGTCGTGGCCGTGGCCAAGGGCCCCAAGGGCCTCGTGCTGGCCCCGGGCGCCGAGACGGTCGACGAGGCGTTCGACGGCAAGCTGGCCGACGTTCTCGGCACCCTGGGCGCCACCGGCGCCGAGGGCGAGGCCGTGAAGCTCCCCGCCCCCGCCGGCGTCAAGGCCCCGCTGGTCCTGGTCGTCGGCCTGGGCGACGCGGCCGAGGACGGCGGCTTCGACGCCGAGGCGCTGCGCCGTGCCGCCGGCACCGCCGCCCGCACCCTGCACGGTTCCAAGAAGGCCGGCTTCGCGCTGCCCGTCGGCGACGCCGCCTCGGTCGAGGCCGTCGCCCTGGGAGCGCTCCTCGGCGCCTACGCCTTCACCGCCTTCCGCGGTGACGAGGCCAAGGCGGCCGGCAAGGCCCCGCTCGGCGAGGTCTCCCTGATCGGCGCCAAGCGCGGCGACAAGGCCGCCAAGGCCGCGGTCGAGCGCGCCACCGTGCTCGCGGAGGAGATGAACCGCACCCGCGACCTCGTCAACACCCCGCCGAACGACCTCTTCCCGAAGTCCTTCGCCGACATCGTCACCGCCGCCGGCAAGGAGCACGGCCTCAAGGTCGAGGTTCTGGACGAGAAGGCGCTCGCCAAGGGCGGCTACGGCGGCATCCTCGGCGTCGGCGTCGGCTCCGCCCGTCCGCCGCGCCTGGTCCGGGTCGCCTACACGCACCCCAAGGCCAAGCAGAGCCTCGCCTTCGTCGGCAAGGGCATCACCTACGACTCGGGCGGCATCTCGCTCAAGCCGGCCGGCCACAACGAGACCATGAAGTGCGACATGTCCGGCGCCGCCGCCGTGTTCGCCGCCGTGGTCTCCGCCGCCAGGCTGGGGCTGCAGGTCAATGTCACCGGCTGGCTGGCGCTGGCCGAGAACATGCCCTCGGGCTCCGCGACCCGTCCCGGCGACGTGCTGAAGATGTACGGCGGCAAGACCGTCGAGGTCCTCAACACCGACGCCGAGGGCCGACTGGTGCTGGCCGACGCCATCGTCCGGGCCGGCGAGGAGAAGCCGGACGCGATCGTCGACGTGGCGACCCTGACCGGCGCCATGATGATGGCGCTGGGCAGCCGCACCTTCGGCATCATGGCCAACCAGGACGGCTTCCGCGACAAGGTGTACGCCGCCGCCACCGACGCGGGCGAGCAGTCCTGGCCGATGCCGCTGCCGTCCGAGCTGCGCAAGGGCATGGACTCGCCGACCGCCGACATCGCCAACATGGGCGAGCGGATGGGCGGCGGCCTGGTGGCCGGCCTGTTCCTGCAGGAATTCGTCGCCGAGGGCACCGCGTGGGCGCACCTCGACATCGCGGGCCCGGCCTTCCACGAGGGCGCCCCGTACGGCTACATCCCCAAGGGCGGCACCGGTTCGGCCGTACGCACCCTGGTCCGGCTCGCCGAGCAGGCGGCCGAAGGCGCGCTCTGACGGATCGCTCCGACGGAACGCTCAGGCGGATCGCCCGGACCGCAGCCACACCGTGACGCCGGGGCGTCCGGTCCCGTTGACCCAGTGTCGAGGGGACCGGACGCTCCGGCGTTCGCCATGAGCGCAACCACACGCTTGTTTGAGTCGTGGCGGGACCTTTGGCCCCCCGCCCGCGTCCACAGGGCAACCCCGGACATCAAGCACAGGAAACAAGTGCGAAGATGTATTTCCGGCACGACTGGTCTCCCCACAAGGGAGAACCGCTCCCCGGCCGGCGACCGACCGGGACGATCCGCACCCTTTGCATGGAGGACGTGACGTGGCGAACGACGCCAGCACCGTTTTCGACGTAGTCATTCTCGGAGGCGGAAGCGGCGGATACGCCGCGGCGCTGCGGGCAGCCCAGCTTGGACTCCAGGTCGCCCTCATCGAGAAGAACAAGCTCGGTGGCACCTGCCTCCACCAGGGCTGCATCCCCACCAAGGCGCTGCTGCACGCCGGTGAGGTCGCCGACCAGACCCGCGAGAGCGCGGGCTTCGGCGTGAAGGCCAGCTTCGAGGGCATCGACATCAACGGCGTCCACGCCTACAAGGACGGCGTCGTCAGCGGCCTCTACAAGGGCCTGCAGGGCCTGGTGGCCAGCCGCAAGATCACCTACGTGACCGGCGAGGGCCGCCTCTCCTCCCCCACCTCGGTGGACGTCAACGGCGAGCGCTACACCGGCCGCCACATCGTGCTGGCGACCGGCTCCGTGCCGAAGTCCCTGCCGGGCCTGGCCATCGACGGCAACCGGATCATCTCCTCGGACCACGCGCTCACCCTGGACCGGGTCCCGCAGTCGGTGATAGTCCTCGGCGGCGGCGTGATCGGCGTCGAGTTCGCGTCGGTCTGGAAGTCCTTCGGCGCCGAGGTCACCATCATCGAGGCGCTGCCGCACCTGGCCCCGCTGGAGGACGAGAACTCCTCCAAGCTGCTGGAGCGGGCCTTCCGCAAGCGCGGCATCAAGTTCGAGCTGGGCGCCCGCTTCGCCGGCGTCGAGTACACCGAGACGGGTGTCCGCGCCTCGCTGGAGAACGGCAAGCAGGTCGAGGCCGAGCTGCTGCTCGTCGCCGTCGGCCGCGGACCGGTCTCGCAGAACCTCGGCTACGAGGAGGCGGGCGTCGCGACCGACCGCGGCTACGTCCTCGTCGACGAGTACATGCGGACCAACGTCCCCACCATCTCCGCCGTCGGCGACCTGGTGCCGACCCTGCAGCTGGCGCACGTCGGCTTCGCCGAGGGGATCCTCGTGGCGGAGCGGCTGGCCGGCCTCAAGGCCGTCCCGATCGACTACGACGGTGTGCCGCGGGTGACCTACTGCAACCCCGAGGTCGCCTCCGTCGGCATCACCGAGGCCAAGGCCAAGGAGCTCTACGGCGACGACAAGGTGGTCACCGCCAAGTTCAACCTGGCCGGCAACGGCAAGAGCCGGATCCTCAAGACGGCCGGCGAGATCAAGCTGGTCCAGGTCAAGGACGGCGCCGTGGTCGGCGTCCACATGGTCGGCGAGCGCATGGGCGAGCAGGTCGGCGAAGCACAGCTGATCTACAACTGGGAGGCCCTGCCCGCCGAGGTCGCCCAGCTGATCCACGCGCACCCGACCCAGAACGAGGCCCTCGGCGAGGCACACCTGGCGCTCGCCGGGAAGCCCCTGCACAATCACGACTGACCTCCCCGGTTACGCCGCCATCCATCCGCACGCACCAAGTAGGAGTACCTGAACTCATGGCAGTCTCAGTAACACTGCCCGCTCTCGGCGAGAGCGTGACCGAGGGCACCGTCACCCGCTGGCTCAAGGCCGAGGGTGAGCGTGTCGAGGCCGACGAGCCGCTGCTCGAGGTCTCCACCGACAAGGTCGACAC
>NZ_BBPM01000012.1:0-6610 GCF_000787775.1 Streptacidiphilus carbonis
CCGCGGAACCGATGATGACCAGCAGCGAGACCGCGGCCATGATCAGGGCGAGCTTGTTCAGGGCGTCCTGGACCGGCGCCAGGGGCTGGGCGACGGCGATGGCCAGGGTCATGTCGGTGCCGTTGACGTTGTAGCTGCCCACGCTCACCGTGTAGACGCGCACCGAGGCGCCGCCCACCGTGGTCCCGTTCCGCAGACTGCTCTGCGCGTCAGGGCCGGAGGTGCCGCTGGAGGCGATCGCATAGTCCGACGCGGTGGGCCTGACCGTGCTGTCGGACTTCGTCGGACAGTACGTCCCGGTGGACATGATCAGCGTGGTGCTGTTCTGCACCGGCTCCTGGTCCACCTTGGAGCAGGCCCTGGCCACGTAGTTCAACGTGCCCACCGGGTTCGGGTTGACCGACGACTGCAGTGTCGCGTCCACCTGACTGATCATCTGGTCCTTGGCGAAGAACCAGCTCACCGTGGCGCAGACCAGCACCGCGACGGTGACGGCGACGGCGGACATCAGGGCCAGCCGGCCGCGCAGCGTCATCCGGTTGAGCCACCCGACGCGGGACCGCTTCGCGGGGGCCTCCTCGGCGGCAGCCGTCTGCTCGCTCACGTTCCGCTGCCGGCGCGGAGCGCGTACCCCACGCCGCGGACCGTGTGCACCAGCCGGGGCATCCCGCCGGCCTCGGTCTTGCGGCGCAGGTACATCACGTACACGTCCAGGGAGTTCGACGACGGTTCGAAGTCGAAGCCCCAGACGGCCTTCAGGATCTGCTCACGGGTCAGCACCTGGCGCGGGTGCGCCAGGAACATCTCCAGCAGCATGTACTCGGTGCGGGTCAGCTCCACCGGCCGGCCCGCACGGGTGACCTCGCGGGTGGTGGTGTTCATCCGCAGGTCCTCGAAGGAGAGCACCTCGTCCTCGGCCGGACCGCCGGCCCCCGCCGCCTGCGCGATGGAGTTGCGCCGCAGCAGCGCCCTGACCCTGGCCAGCAGCTCGTCCAGTTCGAACGGCTTGGCCAGGTAGTCGTCGGCGCCCACGTCCAGGCCGGTGACCCGGTCGCCCACGGCGTCCCGGGCCGTCAGCATCAGCACCGGGACGGTGTCGCCGCGGGACCGCAGCCGGCGGACGGTGGTGAGCCCGTCCATCCGCGGCATCATGACGTCCAGCAGCACCAGGTCGGGCGATTTCTCGGCGATGGCGTCCAGCGCCTCCAGGCCGTCCGAGGCGGTGGTCACCTCGTAGCCCTCGAAGGCGAGGCTGCTCTCCAGCGCGTCACGCAGCGCGGGCTCGTCGTCGACGACCAGGATGCGGGCGAGCGCGTCCTCGGTCGTCGACGTTTCGTTGGCTGCGGACTGCGCGGCGGAGGCATTCATCTGCTTGTTTCCTCGGATTCCTCGGTTACGGACACGATGCCATCTGTCCGCGATTGTCCGTCACGGGTGGGTCCCGCGTCAGGACGACGTCCGGTACTCCGCCTTTTCGGGGAGCGACCGTCGGTCAGGTGACGTTGTGACCGGCCTGGAGCTGCGGCAGGACCGCCTTCACCGCGTTGATCGGGATGGCGAAACCGAGTCCGACGCTGCCGGCCTGACTGCTGGAGCTGCTGGAGGAGGAAGAGCTGTACATCGAGGCGTTGATCCCGATGACCTCCCCGGAGCTGTTCAGCAGCGGACCGCCGGAGTTGCCGGGGTTGAGCGAGGCGTCGGTCTGGATCGCGCTGTAGGTGGCGGTCTGGCTGCCCGAGGAGCTGTTGGAGCTGCCGCCGTTGCCGCTCTGGTCCTGGCCGGACCAGCTCGGGAAGCCGAAGCCGCCGTTGCCCTGGGTGGTGCTCTCGCTGACGTCCACGGTGACCTTGCGGTTCAGCGCGCTGACGATGCCGGAGGTGACGGTGCCGGTGAGGCCGTCCGGGTTGCCGATGGCGACCACGGAGTCGCCTATGGCGACCGAGCCGGAGTTGCCGAGCGAGGCGGCCTTGAGGCCGCTGACGTTCTCGGCCTTGATCACCGCGACGTCCAGGCCGGCGTCGGTGCCGACGATGCTCGCGCTGGTGGTCCTGCCGTCACTGAAGGTAATCTTGATGGTGGCGCTGCTGTTGCCCGCAGCCGAGGAGACCACGTGGTAGTTGGTGAGGATCTGGCCGGTGGAGGTCAGGATTATGCCGGTGCCGATGTCCTCGCTGTTGCCCGAGGTCACGGTGATCTGCACGGTGCTGGGGGTCACGGCGGAGGCGATCGCGGCGGTGTTGCTGGTGGTCTTGGAGTCGGAGGTGACCACCGCGCCGGTGCTGTAGTTGCCGGTGGTGCTGTGGTCGGCGCTGATCACGCCGCCGGTGACCCCGCCGACCAGCGCGGAGACCAGCGCGACCGCCGCCACCAGGGTGACCGGGCGACGCAGCCTGCTGCGCTTCCTGGGGGCCGGCTCGGCCGCGTGCTGCGCGGTCCGGTCGGCGCCGCCGTCGTGGCCGCCCCAGCCGCCGTTCCCGCCGGCGTACGGCGCCGGGGCGGGCAGCGGGGGGCCGGGGAGCGGTGCGGGGTCGCCGGGAAGGACGGTGCCCTCGATGGGGGCCTCGCCGTAGTGGGCCGCCGGCGCGTGCTGCGGCATGGGGGGCAGCGGCACAGTCGGGTCGACACCCGTGCCGTCACCAGCGGTGTAGTGGTACACGCCCGGCTCGGGGGCGCCTTCAGGATTCCGGTGCGTCTCGCTGCTCATGGGACAAATCTCGGCCCGGAAGATGAGAGGCCACTGAGAGCAGGCTCATAGGCCTACGAAAGAATCAAGGCCCGCAGTCCCGCCAGATGAGCGCCGGCTCCATGGCGGGTCAACGCCGGCTCCGAAGGGGTCAGCCGCAGCCGCAGGAGCGCCTGGTCACCAGCCTGCTGGGGAAGCGCCGGACCCGGGGCGTGTCCGAACCCGGCACCAGCAGCGAGTCGTCCAGCACCAGGTCCACCGCGGCCTTGGCCATGGCGTCCCGGTCCGAGGCGATGGTGGTCAGCGGCGGGTCGCAGAACGCGGCCTCGGGGATGTCGTCGAAGCCGGCGAGGGCCAGGTCCTCGGGGATCCTGACGCCGACCTCGCGGGCCGCCCTGGCGACGCCGATGGCCTGGTCGTCGGTGGAGCAGAAGATCGCCGGGGGGCGGTCGGGAGAGCGCAGCAGCTCGACGGCGACGGCCCTGGCCCCGTACCGGTCGAACGGCGCGTCGATCAGCCGGCCCTCGGTGTCCAGGCCGGCCGCGGTCATCGCCCGGCGCCAGCCCTCGATGTGGTCGATCACCGGGTCGCCGGGGGCGGGCGAGGCCACCGGGCCGCCGAAGCAGGCGACATAGGCGTGTCCGTGCCCGAGCAGGTGCTCCACCGCCAGCTGCGCGCCGCCGACGTCGTCGGTGACCACGGCGACGTCCTCGGCGCTCTCCGGGCGGCGGTGCAGCAGCACCACCCGCGAGTCGTCCTGGGCGGCGAACTCGGTCGCGGCCTGCTGCGAGGGCCCCTGACTGATCAGGATCAGCCCGGAGACGCGCATCCCGAGGAAGGCCCGGACGTAGTGCATCTCACGGTCGCCGACGTAGTCGGAGTTCCCTATCAGCACGATCTTGCCGCGCTCCGAGGCCACCCGCTCCACCGCGTGCGAGAGCTCGGCGAAGAACGGCTGGCGGGCGTCGGGCACGACCATGCCGATGAGATTGGTACGGCGGCTCGCCATCGCCTGGGCGACGCTGTTGGGGCGGTAGCCGAGCTGGGCTATCGCCGCGAGCACGCGTTCGCGGGTCGCCGGGGCGACCGGGCGGGGGCCATTGTTGATGACGTAGCTGACGACCGCGGTCGAGGTCCCTGCCAGCCTGGCCACATCGTCGCGGGTCACCTTGGGCACGGGCGCAGTCTACGCGCCTCACCGTGCCGCCGTGGACCGGGCGTGCGGAAGGCACCCGGAAGCCCCCGGGTGCCTTCCGCACGCCCGCCGTCACGGGTGGCGGGGGCTCAGACCTCCGCGTCGGCCTCGACCGGGGCCGCGTCCCCGGCGGAACCGGAGGCGGCACCGGCAGTGGCGGCACCGCTCGCCGCGCCGGCCTCCGTCCGGGGCAGGACGCCCTTGTCGGCCTTCTCCGGCACGACGAAGCGGTAGCCCACATTGCGGACGGTGCCGATCAGCTGCTCGTGCTCGGGACCGAGCTTCGCCCGCAGCCGCCGGACGTGCACGTCCACCGTCCGGGTGCCGCCGAAGTAGTCGTAGCCCCAGACCTCCTGCAGCAGTTGGGCCCGGGTGAAGACCCGGCCCGGGTGCTGCGCCAGGTACTTGATGAGCTCGAACTCCTTGAAGGTCAGGTCCAGCACCCGGCCCTTGAGCTTGGCGCTGTAGGTCGCCTCGTCCACCGACAGGTCGCCGTTGCGGATCTCCATCGGGCTGTCGTCCTGCACCACCTGCATCCGACCGGTGGCCAGCCGCAGCCGTGCCTCGACCTCGGCCGGTCCGGCCGAGTCCAGCAGCACGTCGTCGATGCCCCACTCGGCGGTGACCGCGGCCAGGCCGCCCTCGGTCACGATGAGGACCACCGGCGCGCCGGGCCCGGTGGAGCGGATCAGCTGGCAGAGGCTGCGGATGTGCGGCAGATCACGGCGGCCGTCGACCAGGATCACATCGGAGCTGGGGGTGTCCACGAGGGCGGAGCCCTCGGCGGGGGCCACGCGGACGTTGTGCAGCAGCAGGCCGAGCGCGGGCAGCACCTCGGCGGACGGCTGCAGGGCGTTGGTGAGCAGCAGCAGAGAACTCATACCCGGTTAGTCCCCTTTCCGGGTCAGACGGTGAGGGTCGGCGGCTCCATCGGTTCCGGCCGGGCACACGGCGCTGTGCGTTCCGTTCGGCGAAGCCTCTCGCAGGTCACGCGTTCAAGATCTGTATGCATAAGCGGCTGCAATGCACGAAGGCTGCAATGCATAAAAGGACCCGGGGGCGACTCTGCCCGGATCCCTTGGAGAAGGAGAATAGCCCACATGGAAGCTGTCGCGAAGGGTCTGACCAGGACTGGCACAGGCGCGCGCCCCTGGAGCGCCCCTGCCGAGGCCCTGTTGCTGACCCCGGACGGGGTCCGCATCCACGCAGCTCACCGCCCTGCTGACGCGGATGCGGCGGCTGCCGGGACGGACCTGGCGGTGGTGCTCGCGCACGGCTTCAGCGGGGCTGTGGAACGGCCCGCGCTGCAACGCGCCGCGGGGGTGCTGTCCCACCATGCGGGCGTGGTGACCTTCTCCTTCCGCGGCCACGGCCGCTCCGGCGGGCTCTCCACCGTGGGCGACCGGGAGGTGCTCGACCTGCAGGCCGCGGTCGAGTGGGCGCGCTCGCTGGGCTACCGGCGGATCGTCACCGCCGGCTTCTCCATGGGCGGCGCCGTGGTCGTCCGCCATGCCGCGCTGTACGGGGGAGTGGCGGCGGTGGCCGCCGTCAGCGCGCCGGCCCGCTGGTACTACCGCGGCACCGTCCCGATGCGGCGGCTGCACTGGGTCGTGATGCGGCCGCTGGGGCGGGTGGTCGGGCGGCTCGGGCTGCGCACCCGGATCGACCCGAAGGAGTGGAAAGAGATCCCGGTGCCGCCGGTGCGGGCGGCCGCGCTGCTGGCCGAGCGGGGCATCCCGCTGCTGGTGGTGCACGGCGACAACGACCCCTACTTCCCGCTGGACCACCCGCGCTCGCTGCATCTGGCGGCGAGCGGCAAGGGCAGTTCGGAGCTCTGGATCGAGCCCGGCTTCGGGCACGCCGAGAACGCGGCCGACGAGGCGCTTCTCGAACGTGTGGGCGACTGGCTGACCAGCGCGCGGTGACGGAAGCAGGTGGATGAGTCCATGATGGCCCGATGCGAGGTTCCACTGAGGAGGGTGAGATGACCGCTGGTTCGGCATCCGCCGAGGCGACAGGCGTGAGCGAAGGGACGATCCGGTACTGGGCGGCGGCCAAGGCCGAGGCGGGCACGGGCGAGGAGCCCTACCGCGCGGCGACGCTCGCCGAGGCGCTGGCCGCCGCGCGTGCGCTGCACGCCGATCGGCCGCGGTTCGCGCAGGTCCTCGGACTGTGCTCGTTCCTGGTGGACGGCGACCCGGTCGGCGGTCGCGACCACGCCACGGTCGAACTCAAGCAGGGCGGCACCGTCGAGGTCCTTCCGCCGTTCGCGGGAGGGTGAGGCAGTCCGTGTCCGGTTATTCGGGTTCCCCCATCTTCCCCGCCGAGGGCCGGCAGCCGTCCGAGTGGAACGAGGCCGAGCAGACCTCCCTGCTCCCTCCGTACCCGCAGGGCCCCCCGGCCGCGGGTGCGGTCCCGCCCCACAGCGACGTCGCCCCGCCGCCGAGTTCGCGCTTCGGCCAGATCCACGAGCGCTACGCCACCACCGAGGTGCCGCTGCCGCCGGAGCTGACCCAGTCTCAGGTCCAGCCCCAGCAGCAACAGTTCCAGGAACAGCAGTTCCAGGAGCAGCCGCAGCAGCCGCAGCAGCCTCCGCAGGCGGCCTGGCCCTCCGACTGGGAGCGCGGCCCCGCCCAGGGCCCGACCCCGCAGGCCGCCCCACCCGCCGGCTGGCAGCCCCAGCCAGGCCCCCCGCCGCCGCCACATCCCCAAACCCAGCCCTGCCGGGCCCC
>NZ_BBPM01000012.1:6650-7856 GCF_000787775.1 Streptacidiphilus carbonis
CCCCCCCGGCCGGCCCCCCCCCAGCCCCCCGCCGCAGCCACATCCCCAATCCCAGCCCTGGCCGGCCCCGGACGCCGAAGCCACCGCCTTCCTCCCCCCGGTCCAGCCGACGCCTCCGGATTGGGAGCACCAACCGAACCACCCCCCGCTGCCGCAACCCGCCGCCCCGGACTGGCAGCCCCACCCCGGCCACCCGCCGCAGGCGCACCCCGGCGCCGCCGAGTGGCAGCAGCCCGGCGTCCCTGCACAGCCGCAGCCCGCCGCCCCGGACTGGCAGCACCATCCCGGCACCCTTGCGCAGCCCCACCTCGCCAGCAGGGCTCCGCAGCCCGAGCCCGGCCGCCCGCCGCAGGCGCAACCCGCCGCCACGTGGCAGCAGCCCGGCAATGCCGCCCCGCAGCAGCCGCAGTCCGGCATCCCGCCGCAGGCGCACGCGCAGCCCTGGGCTGCCGCCCCGGACGTCGAGGCGACCGCATTCCTCCCCCCGGTGCCGGCGCAGCCGCACCCCGGGGGCCCGGGGTGGCAGCAGCCGCTGCACCCCGGCGGCGACGCCGAGGCGACTGCCTTCCTCCCGCCGGTGCCGGCCGACCCGGCGGCGCCGTACCCGGCCCCCGTGGCGACCGCCGCGGCCCCCGCGGCCCCCGCGCCCGAGTACTTCGACGCCCTCGGCGGCCAGCCGCAGACCGCCCACACGCTCGCCTACGGCGCACCGACCTCCCTCCGGGAGACCTTCGCGGCGGCGCAGCCCACCGGCCCGGCGGGCGACCTCGCCCCGCCTCCCCCGCAACCGCTGGAGGCCCAGCCCGGCGGCTCCCTGCGCGAGGCCTTCGCCGCCGCGCAGCCGACCGGCCCGACCGCCCCCGAGACCGCGCCCGGCGCCCAGGGCCCGGCCGCCCGGACCCCGGCTCCCGCAGCCCCCCGCAGGGGCTCGCCGATCATCGACCCGGGCATCCAGCCCGCCGCCGCGACCCTGGCCATCGCCGCGCTGCTGGCGCTGGCCGCCCTCCTGGGCCGTCCCGCCCTGGTCGTCCCGACGCTGCTGCTGCAGGCCGTGACCGCCGCCGGGTGGTTCCGGCTGAACGGGATGTGGCCCGCCCGGCAGGGCATCGCCCTGGCCGCGCTCGGCGGCTTCACCGCCGACGCCGCGATGCTCGCCGCCTCCGGCGGCACCGCGACGGCCGTGCTGGCGGGCCCCCTCCGCGGGGT
>NZ_BBPM01000012.1:8276-111710 GCF_000787775.1 Streptacidiphilus carbonis
CCGACGCCGGGATGCTCGCCGCCTCCGGCGGCACCGCGACGGCCGTGCTGGCGGGCACCCTCGGCGGGTTCTTCCTGCTGGTGCTGATCCTGCAGATCTTTCGGCCGAGCAACCCGGACGAGCGGTTCTACGCCCTGACCGTGAGCGCCTCGGCGACCGTGATGACGGTCCTCGCGGGCTGCCTGCTGGCGGCCGGCGGCATCAGCCACCACGGCTGGTCCGCCGGCGCGGTGGTCGTCGTCGGCGCGCTGTCCGCCGCCGTCGCCACCGTGGTCTCCGCGCTGCCGATGCTGCCCGTCAGAACGGCCTTCGGCTCCGGCGCGTTCGCCGGGCTGCTGGTCGGCGCGCTGCTGGGCGCCACCACCGGCCTCGGCGCGGTCGGGGGAGTGCTGCTCGGCCTGGCCGGGGGCGCGTGTGCCCTGGTCGGTCGCAGGGTCGCGGCGTACGACTTCCCGTCCCGCTTCGTGCACCTGACGGCGGGAGTCGCCGTGCCGTTGGCCTGCGCGGCCCCGGCGGTCTTCCTGGTGGGCCACCTGCTCGCGGGGTAGGCGCCGGTCGGGCGGCCCGCGCGGAACCGCGGGCCGCCCGACCGCTGTCTCCGTCAGCATCCGTCCGAGGGAGAAATTCATGCGCGCCGCGCGCCGACTGCTGATCGTCCTGATCGTCCTCGCCGCCCTGTTCGTCGCGGCCGACAGGATCACCCTGCACATAGCCGAGAGCCAGGCCGCGAGCAAGATCCAGACCGAACGGAAACTGCCCCAGAAGCCGAAGGTCAGCATCGAGGGCTTCCCCTTCCTGACCCAGCTCGCTTCCAAGAAGTTCGACGAGATCAAGCTGAGCGCCCCCGAGCTGACCGTGAACGACGGCAAGGGCGGCCCGGACATCCAGCTGCAGAACTTCCGCATCGACGCCAAGAACGTCAAGGTCACCGGCGACTACAGCGGGATCGTCGCAGGCAGTGGCACCGGCACCGCCCGGATCTCCTACGCGGACCTCTCCGCCGCCCTGCCCAACAAGGTCACCGTCGGCTACGGCGGCGCCCCGGGGAAGGTCAAGGTCTCCGGCACGTTCGACGTCCCGGTCCTGGGGGCGCAGCAGGTCTCCGGCACCGCCGACATCAGCGTGGTGGACGGCAACGGCATCAGCCTGAACAACATCAGCGGGATCAGCGGTGTGGACCCCACCGTCGCGTCCCTGGTCTCGTCCTTCCTCCAGCCCAAGCTGCAGCTGGCCGGCCTGCCCAGCGGACTCCGACTGGACACGGTGCAGCCGGGTCCCGACGGAATCGACGTCACGGTCTCCGGCACCGACGTCTCGCTCGGCAACTGAGCCCCGAGGGCATCCCGACCGCACCCCGCCCGCCACCCGGACCCCACCCCGGCGGCAGCCGCCGTCCCGATCCGCGAGACGCGCCGTCCATCACCGTCTCGCGGATCGGTAGGACACCCCTCCCGGCGCCCCCTCGGCCCCCGCCCGGAACCGGCCCACCGGGCCCCCGCAATCCCCAGTATCGCCATCCGGACCATTTCATCCCACTATTCAAGACACCGATGACAGGGCGCTCTCCGTTCCCTAGCATCGAACCCATGAAGCGACAGGCGGATCTCACGAAGCGGCGGGCGGTAGACCTGTGCCGCGTGGCCGCCTGCCTCTGTCGAATGCGCTGACAGGGCGCCACTCGTCCGTCCAGGACGGTTCCGCCCGCAGGCTGCGGGGCTCGCTGAGCCCCCATCGCGTACATCTCGCAGACCACTGCCGCGCCGTCCCACGATCCGGACTCCCCTTCGGACGCATGTTCGCGCGGCCTCGCTCTTCCGCAACTGCCCCGGATGGAGAATCCCCATGAGCCGCAGTGACGTCCTGGTAAGCGCCGACTGGGTCCAGGACCACCTGGACGACCCGAAGGTCGTCGTCGTCGAGGTCGACGAGGACACCGCCGCGTACGACAAGAACCACATCCGCAACGCCGTCCGGATCGACTGGAAGAAGGACCTCCAGGACCCGGTCCGCCGCGACTTCGTGGACCAGGCCGGCTTCGAGGCGCTGCTGTCCGCCAAGGGCATCGCCAACGACGACACCGTCGTCCTCTACGGCGGCAACAACAACTGGTTCGCCTCCTACGCCTTCTGGTACTTCAAGCTGTACGGCCACGGCGACGTCCGCCTGCTGGACGGCGGCCGCAAGAAGTGGGAGCTCGACTCCCGCGACCTGGTCGACGGCTCCGCGGTCCCCGAGCGCGCCGCCACCGAGTACAAGGCCCAGGCCCAGGACTCGTCGATCCGCGCCTTCCGTGACGACGTCGTCGCCGCGATCGGCGTCCAGAACCTGGTCGACGTCCGCTCGCCCGACGAGTTCTCCGGCCGCCTGCTCGCCCCCGCGCACCTTCCGCAGGAGCAGTCGCAGCGCCCCGGCCACGTCCCGAGCGCCCGCAACATCCCGTGGTCCAAGAACGCCAACGACGACGGCACCTTCAAGTCGGACGAGGAGCTGAAGGCCCTCTACGAGGCCGAGAACGTCGACCTCTCGAAGGACACCATCGCCTACTGCCGCATCGGCGAGCGCTCCGCGCTCACCTGGTTCGTGCTGCACCAGCTGCTCGGCCAGACCAACGTCAAGAACTACGACGGTTCCTGGACCGAGTACGGCAGCCTCGTCGGCGTGCCGATCGAGCTCGGCAACTGAGCAACAGCCCGGCAACCGAGCAGAAGGAGTAGAGACATGTGTGGAGCGAAGGCCGGCGGCCCCGATCTGGCAGGAGTTGACGTGGCGAGCGAGACCATCATCCAGGGTTCGGTGACCCGCGACGGCGAGCCCGTCAACGGCTACGTCCGCCTGCTCGACGAGGGCGGCGAGTTCACCGCGGAGGTCCCGACCTCCGCGACCGGGCAGTTCCGCTTCTTCGCCGCCCCCGGCACCTGGACGCTCCGCGCCCTCGTGCCCGGCGCGACCGTGGACCGCGTGGTCGCCGCCCAGCAGGGCGCGGTCGCCGAGGTGGCCATCGCCGTCTGACGGCACCCGTACGAACCCGAGGCCCCGCGCCCAGCGCGGGGCCTCGGCCTTGTTCTGTCCTCAGGGGCGCGGGGAACTGCCCGAAACGGACGCAGAGCCCTCGCTCAATACACCAGCGCCTGCACCTCGTCCCCCATCACCTCGCTCACGAACACCTGCGCGCCGGCGATCCGGACCCCCTCCAGCACGTCGGCGGAGCCGATCCCCCGCCGGGCCGCGCACTGCGTGCACAGGGTGACAGCCCCCCCGCCCAGCACCGCGTCCAGCAGCTCCGGCAGCGGCGCCGCATGGGGAAGCTCGAACTCCGCCGCCCGCCCCGGCAGCGCGAACCACGCGGACTCCCCGGTGAGCCACAGCGACACCTCCACCCCGCTCGCCACGGCGACCGCCGCAACCGTGAACGCCTGCGAGCACCGCTCCGGCGCGTCCGCTCCCGCGGTGACCTTGATGACCAGCTTCTTCGACATGACGCCACCCTATGAGGCGGGGCTCACCACGAGCCTCCGACGCCCGGCGACTAGAATCGGCGGGAGACCCTTCCCCTCCCCCGAGGAGCACGCGCGTGTCCAGCCTTGAGTACTTCTTCGACGGCCTGCTGATCGTCATCGCCCTCGCCGTCGTCTGGTTCACCGTGTTCTCGGTGAAGAAGCTCTACCAGGGCCAGCGCTGACATGGTCGCCAAGATCGAGGTCCCGTCCGGCCTGCACCAGGACGTCGTCTCCCTGGCCTTCCTGCTCGGCACCTGGGAGGGGGCCGGGGTGCACGACTTCCCCGGGGCGGAGAAGTGCAACTTCGGCCAGGAGGTCGTGTTCCGCCACGACGGCAGGGCGTTCCTGGAGTACCGCTCCCGCAGCTGGGTGCTGGACGCCGAGGGCAACAAGGTGCGTCCGCTGGAGAGCGAGACCGGTTTCTGGCGGGTCACCAGCAACCAGCACGGCACCAGCGGCGCCCGCGAGGTCCAGTTCTCCTCGGTCCGCGACGACGGCACCGTGGAGATCTGGTACGGCGAGCTGGCCGACGGCAAGCCGCAGATCGAGCTGGCCACCGACGCGGTCGCCCGGATCGAGGGCGCGGCCCCGTACAGCGGCGGCAAGCGGCTGTACGGCCTGGTCAACGGCGAGCTGATGTGGGTGGGCGAGAAGTCCGCCCCCGAGGTGCCGCTGCGTCCCTACATGTCGGGCCAGCTCAAGAAGGTGCTGAACCCGGCGCAGCTGGTCCAGGACGTCTCCGACCTCCCCGACGACGGGATCGCCTTCTTCCGCTGACCTGTCGGTTCCGACCGGACGGATCCGTCCGCCCTGCTCCCGCACCCCCATAGACTCGGGGGTGCGCGGGTTTACGGGTGTGCAGGTTCGGCGTGCAGAGGGGCGACGTGGTGAGCGGCATCGACTGGCAGGCGGATCTGAGAGCGCGCGGGTACCGGCTCACCCCGCAGCGCCAGCTGGTGCTGCAGGCCGTCGACAGCCTGGGCCACGCCACGCCCGACGACGTCCTCACCGAGGTCCGCCGCACCGCGACCGGCGTCAACATCTCCACGGTCTACCGCACGCTGGACCTGCTGGAGGAGCTCGGACTGGTCTCGCACGCCCACCTCGGCCACGGCGCGCCCACCTACCACCTCGCCGACCGGCACCAGCACATGCACCTGGTCTGCCGGGACTGCGAGAAGGTCACCGAGACCGAGGTGGCGATCGCGGCGCCGTTCGTGGAATCCCTGAGGGCCACGCACGGTTTTGAAACCGATATGAAGCACTTCGCCATCTTCGGCCGCTGCGCCGACTGCTGCCGCAAGACCGGCCCGACCGAGGACGCTGACCAGTGACGACCACGCAGACCACACCCGCCAGTCCGCTGCTGACCACCGTCCGTGGCGCCGTCGCCGGGGACGGCGTGGACGCGCCGGTCGCCGCACACTACGGGGAGCTGTCCCGGGAGCAGCGCGAACTGGTCGCGGGCCGGGGCTTCGTCGACCTCTCGCACCGGGGCGTGGTGACCGTCAGCGGTCCGGACCGGCTGAGCTGGCTGCACCTGCTGCTGACCCAGCACGTCAGCGAGCTGCCGCCGCAGCAGGCGACCGAGGCGCTGATCCTCTCCCCGCACGGGCACATCGAGCACGCGCTCTACCTGGTCGACGACGGCGCCACCACCTGGATGCACGTCGAGCCGGGGACCCAGGGCGAGCTGGTGGCCTACCTGGAGAAGATGAAGTTCTTCAACCAGGTCGAGATCACCGATGCCACCGCCGACTACGCCGTGGTCTTCCTCCCGGCCGGCTCCGCCCGCCCGTCGCCCACCACCACCCCTGACGGCGGCGCTTCGCGCCACACCTCTCTTGCCGCAGAGGGCGCCGCGGCCGTCCGTGAACTCCCGTACGGCCGCGACCTGTTCCTGCCGCGTGCCCAACTCCTGGCCCTGGCCGCGGGCTTCGGCTCGCCGTCCGGGCTGTGGGCCTACGAGGCGCTGCGGATCGAGGCGCACCGGCCGCGGCTGGGCTTCGAGACCGACCACCGCACCATCCCGCACGAGCTGGGCTGGCTGGAGACCGCCGTCCACCTGCAGAAGGGCTGCTACCGGGGCCAGGAGACGGTGGCGCGGGTGCACAACCTGGGCCGTCCGCCGCGCCGCCTGGTCTTCCTGCACCTGGACGGCAGCATGGAGGCGCTGCCGCCGCACGGCACCGAGGTCCGGTCGGCCGCGGACGGCGCCGAAGGCCGTCCGGTCGGCTTCGTCACCTCCTCGGCGCGGCACCACGAGCTCGGCCCGGTGGCGCTGGCGCTGGTGAAGCGCAACACCCCGGTGGACGCCCCGCTGCTGGCCGGCACCGTGCCGGCGACCCAGGAGGTCGTCGTCCCGCAGTAGCGGCGGTGGCTCAGAACTCCAGCAGCATCGTGAACGGGCCGTCGTTCACCAGCGAGACCTTCATGTCCGCCCCGAACCGGCCGGTCGCCACGGTCGCGCCCAGCGCCCGCAGCTGCGCCACCACCTCGTCCACCAGCGGCTCGGCGACCGGCCCGGGCGCGGCGGCGTTCCAGGTGGGGCGGCGGCCCTTGCGGGCGTCCCCGTAGAGGGTGAACTGACTGATCACCAGCAGCGGTGCGTCCAGGTCGGAGCAGGACTTCTCGCCCTCCAGCACCCGGATCGACCACAGCTTCCGGGCCAGCAGCGCCGCCTGCTCGGCGGTGTCCTCGTGGGTCACGCCGACCAGGACGCACAGCCCCGGGCCGAGGATGGAGCCCACCACCTCCCCGTCGACGGTCACCTTCGCTTCGGTCACGACCTGAGCCACAGCACGCATGGCCCCATTCTGGTGCAGTCGCCGGCTGCTCCGACCAGGGGGCTTGTGCGGGCAGTCCGCGCGCCCCCACCGAGCCGTCGGCAGGGGCGTTGCGCAGGGAATATGCACCGGTCGTATGAGCCACCTGAATTCGCCAGGGGGTCCGTTGCGGCCGATTGGGTGCAGCTCGCCTGCACTGGGCAGGTAGGGAGTGGGAGCATGCGGGCTGGACGTGCGGGCTGTGTGCGCGGGACGGACGATTTCGGGATGGCGAGTGTGGTGGGCGACAGGTACGACCAGGGGACGGATCGCATCCCGACGCGGGAGCGGGGGTTCGACTCGTTCGGGGGCCTCGGGTTGGAGGAGCTGCGGACACTGCGCCGGCAGGCCCAGGAGGACGAGGCCGACCTCTCCTACCTCCGCCGGCTGCTGCACGGCCGGGTGGACATCCTGCGCGCCGAACTGACCCGCCGCAGCGGGCGGACGGTGGCCGCGGACACCCTCCTGGAGCAACTGGCCGTGATCCTCACGGACCTGCCCTCCCAGGTCCGCAACTCGGCCCGGCACCTCACCCTGAACACCCCGCGCAGCGAGGAGTTCCAGGCGCTGGCCGACGAACTCATGGACGACGTGGCCCTCGCCGACCTGGAGTCGCAGTCGGACGCGGCGCTCCAGGCCGCCTGCATCAGGCTGACCGCCCATGAGCGGATGCTCTCCGGCCGCCGCCAGGGGCTGCAGCGCACGGTGGACGGTTGCAGTGCGGAGATCACCCGCAGGTACCGTGAGGGGGAAGCGCGCGTCGACGATCTGCTCTCCGGAGGCTGAACCACCATGACCACCCAGGCCACCCCGGTCGTACCGCAGTCCGCCGTCCCCGAACCGGCCGTGCTGGCCGAGGTGGTCCGCTCCGGCTTCACCGAGGGCCGGCACCGCGGCTCGCTGGTGGTGCTGGCCGCCGACGGCTCGGTCGACTTCGCCCTGGGCGTCCCGGAGCTGCCGGTCTTCCCGCGCTCCAGCAACAAGCCGATGCAGGCGGCGGCGATCCTGCGCACCGGTCTCCGGCTGGACGGCGAGCTGTTGGCGCTGACGGCCGCCAGCCACTCCGCGGAATCGTTTCACCTGGACGGTGTCCGCAAGATCCTGGCCGGTGCCGGGCTGACCGAGCAGGCGCTGCGGACCCCGCCCTCGCTGCCGCTGGACCCGGTCGAGTCGGAGGACTGGATCCGCTCCGGCGGCCACCCTGAGCCGATCCTGATGGACTGCTCCGGCAAGCACGCCGCGATGCTGGCCACCTGCGTGGCCAACGGCTGGGACACCGACTCCTACCTCGCCCTGGAGCACCCGGTCCAGCAGGAGGCGCTGGCCACCGTGCAGCAGCTCAGCGGCGAGCAGGTGACCGCGATAGGCACCGACGGCTGCGGCGCGCCGCTGATGGCGGTCAGCCTCACCGGCCTGGCCCGCGCCTTCCGCGCCATCGTCCTGGCCGACCCCGGCACACCCGAGCGCCGGGTAGCCGACGCGATGCGGGCCCACCCCGAGTACGTGGCGGGAACCCGCCGCATCGACACCTGGCTGATGCGCGGCATACCCGGGGCGATGGCCAAGATGGGCGCCGAGGCGGTCCAGGCGGTGGCCCTCGCCGACGGCCGGGCCCTGGCCTTCAAGATCGAGGACGGCGGGTACCGGGCGGTGGGCCCGGTCCTGGCCGCGGCGCTGCGGCGGATGGGCGTCACCGCCGCGGGGGACGCCCTCGGCCGCATCGCCTCAGCCCCGCTCTACGGTGGCGGCCACCCGGTCGGCGAGGTCCGTGCCGCGTTCTGACGGCCGTCGGCGGTCGGCGGTCGGCTGCGGACCGTAGGGGGCTGGGCGCGCAGTTCCCCGCGCCCCCTATGTAGGTGCAACCGGCTCAGTTGCAGACCCTCAGGGGGCGCGCGACAAAGCCGAGGATCAGGACTCGCCAGGACGGTCCGCCCCGGTCAGCCGACTGAAGGCGGCCAGGTTGCGGGTGGACTCCCCGCGGCTGGTGCGCCACTCCCACTCGCGCCGGATCGCGGAGGCGAACCCCAGCTCCAGCAGGGTGTTGAAGGGCTCGTCCGCGTGGGTCAGCACCGCGCCCAGCAGCCGGTCCACCTCCTCCCCGGTCACCGCGGCCAGCGGCAGCCGGCCGGCCAGGTAGACGTCGCCGAGCTTGTCGATCGCGTACGCGACCCCGTACAGCCGGGTGTTGCGCTCCAGCAGCCAGCGGTAGAAGGCCTCGTGGTTCTCGTCGGGGTGGCGGACCACGAAGGCGTTGACGCTCAGGGTGTGCTCGCCGATCCGCAGTGAGCAGGTGGTGGACAGCTTCCGGGTGCCCGGCAGCGTGGCCACGCAGGTGTAGGGGTCGCCGGAGGGCTGCTCCCAGGCCACTCCGGCGTCGTCCAGTGCCGTCCGCAGTACGTCCAGTGCCCGCGCGCGGGCACTGTCCTTGTCCGTGCCGTCGATGCCCTCGATGCCGCTCATGCCCCGACGTTACCGCGCGGTACCCATCGCCTCGCGGTAGACCTCGATCGTCTCGGCCGCGGCGCCGGTCCAGCCGAAGTTGGCGGCGTGGCAGGCGGCGGCCGCGCCCATCCGCAGGCCCAGCGCGGGGGCGTCGACCAGGTGCTGCAGCTTGTGGGCCCACTCGCGCGGGTCGTGGCCCTGGACCAGGAAGCCGGTCTCGCCGTCCCGCACGGCCACCGGCAGTCCGCCGACCGAGGCGGCGACCACCGGCGTGCCGCAGGCCTGGGCCTCCAGGGCGACCAGTCCGAAGGACTCGCTGTAGGAGGGCATCACCAGGGCGCTGGCGGCGCGGTACCAGTCGGCGAGCTCGGCCTGGCCGACCGGCGGCCGGAACCGGACCACGTCGGAGATGCCGAGCTGGGCGGCGAGCTTGTGCAGGCTCTCCGGGCGGGCCAGGCCGCTGCCGCTGGGGCCGCCGACCACCGGGACCACCAGCCGCTCGCGCAGCGAGGGGTCCCGCTCCAGCAGTTCGGCCACCGCCTTCAGCAGCACGTCGGGGGCCTTCAGCGGCTGGATCCGCCCGGCGAACAGCAGCACCGTGGCGTCCACCGGCAGACCCAGCCTGGCCCGGATCTCCGCCCGCGCGGCCGCTGTCGTACGGGGGTCGGCGTGGGCGTGCGATCCGGGGGCGGTGGCCGTGCAGGTATGGTCCAACGCGTCGCCGACCGTGCCCACGGGCGTCGCCGTGGCGGGCCGGAAGACCTCCAGGTTCACCCCGGGGTGCACCACCGAGAGCTGGTCCGAGCGGGCGCCGTAGTGCACGGCCAGCTCGTTGGCCTCCTCGGTGGTGTTGGCGATGAGGCGGTCGGCCGCTTCCACCACCTGGCTCTCGCCGATGATCCGGGCGGGCGGCTCGGGGGTGTCGCCGAGGGCGAGCGCGGCGTTCTTGACCTTGGCCATGGTGTGCATGGTGTGCACCAGCGGCACGCCCCAGCGCTCCGCGGCCAGCCAGCCCACCTGTCCGGAGAGCCAGTAGTGCGAGTGGACCAGGTCGTAGTAGCCGGGCCGGTAACCGGCCTCGGCACGGAGCACCCCGTGGGTGAAGGCGCAGAGCTGCGCCGGCAGGTCCTCCTTCACCAGCCCCTCGAACGGGCCGGCCGTGACATGCCGGACCAGCACGCCGGGTGCCAGTTCCACGGTGGGCGGCAGGTCGGAAGCGGTGGCCCGGGTGAATATCTCCACCTCGACGCCCAGATCGGCGAGCCGTTTGGAGAGCTCGACGATATAGACGTTCATCCCCCCTGCGTCGCCCGTTCCCGGCTGGTGCAGCGGGGAGGTGTGCACGCTCAGCATTGCCACGCGGGCAGGGCGCAGGGTCACCGCTCGTCCTTTCGCTCCGGCTCCGGCCGCAGCGCGACCCGTCAACAGTGGGGGAACAGAATCCGGGGCCCGCTGATTCCCAGCACCGGGCATCCGTGCAGAACAGGGCCGCGTACGCTGCCTGACATGCGTGTACGTACAGCGGGCGGCCGGACCGCACGTCCGGTGGGGGCGGTGACCCGGGGGACCACCAATCCCAACCGCCTACGCCGTATGGACCGCTGGATCGCGGCCGAGCTGGCCCCCGCCCTGCGCGGCGCGGACGCGCCCCCGGTCGCGGTCGACCTCGGCTACGGCGCCGCCCCCTGGACCGCGGTGGAGCTGCGCAGCAGGCTGGCGGCGGTACGGGCGGACGTCCGGGTGGTCGGCATCGAGATCGAACCGGACCGGGTCGCCGTTGCCCAGCGTTACGCGGACCCGCCGAAGCTCACCTTCCGGCGCGGCGGTTTCGAGGTCCCGCTGGACGGTCCAGCGGGATCGGGAGCCGGGGGAGCGCTGCTGATCCGGGCCGCGAACGTGCTGCGCCAGTACGACGAGGCCCAGGTGGCGGACGCCTGGGCGCTGCTGCGGGGCCGGCTGGCGCCGGGCGGGCTGCTGGTCGAGGGCACCTGCGACGAGATCGGCCGCCGCCACGTCTGGGTGGCCCTGGACCGCGAGGGCCCGCGCACGGTGACCTTCGCGGCCCGCCTCGGCGGCCTGGACCGGCCGTCCGACCTGGCCGAACGGCTGCCCAAGGCGCTGATCCACCGCAATGTTCCGGGCGAGCCGGTGCACGCCTTCCTCCGCGACCTCGACCGCGCGTGGGCCGCGGCCGCGCCCTACGCGGACTTCGGCGCGAGACAGCGCTGGATCGCCGCCGCCCGTGCGGTTTCGGCCGACTGGCCGGTGGTGGGGGGCGCTCGGCGCTGGCGGCTCGGGGAGTTGACGCTCCGCTGGGACGCGGTGGCGCCGAGGGAGCGGTAGGTCGTCCGGCTGCGGCGTGTGCCTGGTTTGTCGCGCACGCAGTAGATCAAGCAGAGCCCCGAGCCCCGGGCAGGTGCAACTGGCCCAGTTGCAGACCCCTGGGGGCGCGGGGAACTGCGCGCCAAACCCGCTACGGCCCGCACCCGAAAACTCAAGAGGACCCGATTGCCCCTACCGCTTTCCCGCGTCCCATGTCACGATCCAACAGTTCCTGACGAACCGTCAGATCCGGAGGCGCGCCATGCCGCGCAAGCGTCCCCTGCTGGTCCTCGCCGTCTGCGCCCTCACCGCCGCCTCCCCCGTGGCCCCGGCCGCCTTCGCCGCGCCCACGCGTCCCGCTCCCGTCACGGCAACCAAGGTCGCGGAGGTACAGCAGCAACTCTCGGCGCTCTACCGGAGGGCCGAATCCGCCACCGCCGCCTACGACACCGCCACCCAGGCGGTGCACACCGAGGCCCTGCAGGTCGCCGCCGTCGCCAGGGGCATCGAGACCACGCAGGGCCAGGTCACCGCCCTGACCTCGATGATCGACCAGGTCGCGGCCGCCTCCTACCGCGACGGCGGCCTCCCGCCGAGCGTGCGGCTGCTGCTGTCCGCGGACCCGGAGGGCTACCTCGCCTCGATCCCGCTCGCCGACCGGGCCGACGCGTCCGCCGCCGACCTGGTCGCCGCCCTGCGCACCTCCCAGTCGCAACTCACCGCCTACGGCAACGAAGCCGACACGTATCTGCGGCGCCTGGCCGCCGACCAGGCCGCGGCGGCAGCCGCCGTGCGGACCATCCGGTCCGAGCTGGCAGCCGCCACGACCCTGCTGGCCTCCCTCAGGGCCGCCCAACTCGCCCAGCTCCAGCAGGCGCAGGCCGCCACCGCCTTCGCCGCCCAGCGGAGCTGGCGCGCCACGCTGACCACGGCCGACCTGTCCCGCCCCGGCACCGCCCACAGCTATACGGCGATCGACTACGCCGCCGCGCAGATCGGCCACCCCTACGTCTGGGGCGGCACCGGGCCGGTCGGGTACGACTGCTCCGGGCTCACCATGAGGGCCTGGCAGGCGGCCGGCCGTTCGATTCCGCGGACCTCGCAGCAGCAGTGGGCCCAACTGCCCCATGTCCCGGTGGCCCAACTGCGCCCCGGTGATCTGATCATCTACTTCCCCGACGCCAGCCATGTGGCGCTCTATGTGGGCGACGGCGAGATCATCCAGGCCCCGCACCCGGGCGCGGACGTCGAGTTGTCGGCGGCCGGCTCGATGCCGATCCTGGGAGTGGTCAGGCCGGACTAGCGGCCCGGGCGTGACCTGCGTAGCAGGCTGCACGAACCACTTTCACTCGAACGAGTTATCGAATATTTATGGCGTGTTGACGTCCCCTCAGGCCACCATGGAGCCATGCCCCAAGCCCGGTCCCGTGCGTCACTGGCTCAACTCCCGGCGCACGGACTCGAACACCTCGAACGCCTCAGCCCCGAACAGCACGAACCGCACCTCGACCAGCCGGCTGGCCGGCTCCCCGGACTCCCGGGCCCGCGCGCCTTCCAGCACCGTCCGCAGCGCGATCCGCGCGGCGTCCCGGGTCGGCCAGCCGTACACCCCGGTGGAGACGGCGGGGAACGCCACCGTCCGTGCGCCCAACTCGTCCGCGACGCGCAGCGATTCGCGATAGCAGGAGGCCAGCAGGTCGGCCCGGCCCGGATCCTGCGCCGCATACACCGGGCCGACGGTGTGGATCACCCACTGCGCCGGCAGCCGTCCGGCCGTGGTCGCGACGGCCTGGCCGGTCGGCAGCCCCTTGCCGTAGTGCGACGCCCGCAGCTCCCGGCAGGCCGCCAGGATCTGCGGCCCGCCCTTCCGATGGATCGCCCCGTCGACTCCTCCGCCACCCAACAGCGACGAGTTGGCGGCGTTCACCACCGCGTCCACCGACTGCTCGGTGATATCACCCTGAACCGACGTGATCTCCATCACGCACCCCTCTCGATCGTCCGCACGCTATCGCCCCAAGCCCGGTGCGGGCTCCGGGATTTCCATCGTCCCAACAGCCCCGCCGCAGGCCACAGGCACCGTGCGGCACTCCGCCGACAGGCCGGTCCGGTGTGCGAAGGGCCTGTGGAGATCACGTTAGGGTCACGGGAACACAGCAGGTTCGTGGTGTCTTATGGGCACTGGATCCACCGTCCAACCGTTGCACAGCCAGGGAGAGGGAGGTATCGCTGATGCCCGCGATCGAACGCGCGCACGACCCGCAGTCGAGCACGGCCAGTCCGCGGCCGATACCGCGCCCGCGCCCTGCCACCGTGCCCGTCGCGACGCCGCCCGCGCCCGCCGCGACCCCCGCCGGCGGCGTCCTCTCCGTGCTGCTCATCGACGACAGTCCGGAGGACGCCGAGGCGTTCCACAACCTGCTCGCCGAAGTCGGCCCCGAGGTGGAGCTCCGCTGGGCCCGCACCCTGGACACCGGCACGGCCATGCTCAACGCCGACACCGCCTGCGTGCTGCTCGACCTCGAACTCCCGGACAGCGGCGGTCTGGACGGCCTGCGCCGGCTGCTCCGCCGAGCGCCGCGCACCGCGGTGCTCGCCGTCACCAGCACCGCCGATGTGCACCTGGGCGCCGCCGCAGTCGCGGCCGGCGCCCAGGACTTCCTGGTCAAGCAGGAGATCGACGGCCGGCTGCTGACCCGCGCGGTCCGCTACGCCGTCGAGCGCAAGCGGGCGGACGAGTCCCAGCGCCGACTGGTCGAGGCGGAGCTGCGCGGCCAGGAGAACGCCCGGCTGCAGCGGCATCTGCTGCCCACCCCGCTGCTGGAGGGCTCGGGCCTGGCCTTCCACGCCCGCTACCGCCCCGGTCGGCGCCGCGCGCTGCTCGGCGGCGACTTCTACGACGCGGTCCGCACCGCCGACGGCACGGTCCATGTGGTCATCGGCGACGTCTGCGGCCACGGCCCCGACGAGGCCGCGCTCGGAGTCGCGCTCAGGATCGCCTGGCGCACCCTGGTCTTCGCCGGGCTCCAGGGCGAGGCCCTGCTCGGCACGCTCCAGCGGGTGCTGGAGCACGAGCGCCGCAGCGAGGAGATCTTCGCGACGCTGTGCATGCTCGCCATCGAACCCGAGAGCGAGTACGCCGAGCTGCACCTCGCCGGGCACCCGGCGCCGCTGCTGCTGCGCGACGACCGCGACCCCGAGCTGCTCCCGTACGACTTCGGCGGCCCGGCCCTGGGCCTGCTGCCGATGCTCGGCGACACCGGCGAGGAGCAGTGGCCGCCGCGCAAGGTCAGGCTGGGCGCGGAGTGGGGGCTGATGCTCTACACCGACGGCCTGATCGAGGGCCGGATAGGTGCGGGGACGCGCCGACTCGGCCAGGAGGGGCTGATCGCGATGATCGGCGACCACCAGGAGAGCGGTCTGCGGGACGAACTGCTGATCGACACGGCCATGTCCGAGGTCGAGGACCTCAACGGCGGCGCGCTCGCCGACGACGTCGCCGTCCTGCTGCTCACCCGCGGCGGCAGCGCGCCCGTCACGTACGTGTAGCCGGAAACGTAACGGGATCCGGTGGCCGGCCCGGGGCGAAAGCCGCCGGGCCGGCCACCGGCCGTTCCCAGGCCGTTCTCACCAGGGCCCGTAAGGCCCCATGTTGCTCCGGTCGTCCTTGCGGCCGCCCAGACGCTTGCCGCCGCGCCGCTGCGGCGCGATCGCCTTGATCCGCGGGCGGACGTCCACCATGTAGACGATGGCCGCGACCAGGCCGATCAGGCTGAGCATCTGGCCCAGGCCGGGCACCGAGAAGATGCTCACCGCCACCGCCAGGCCCAGCACGATCAGCCAGAACGGCTTGGTCTGCTTGTCCACGGCCCGGTAGGCGTCCTCGCGCCGGAAGGCGGCGTCGATGAAGACGAACACCTTGAACGCGAGCAGGGCGAGCATCAGCCAGCCCAGCACATTGCTGAACCAGTCAACCAGGATGCCGCCAGCCAGTTCGACCATCACATCTCCTTAGCCCCCGCACAGTCCTGCCATCGTCCCACGGGGCTGCCCCCACTGGACTGAACGAGAGGGACACGCCGGGGGTGCCCGGCGCGTCCCTCTCGTTCACCACTGTCCTGACTGTCCTGCCCCGCCGTCCGGCTGTCCCGCGGTTGAGGCGGGGGGTCAGGCCTTGGGCGTGTTCTTCCGGGGCGTGGTCCGCTTGGCGGCCGGCTTGGCCGGGGCCTCGGGCTCCGGCTCCACCGCGGCGGCGACGTCCGTGGCCTTGTCGGCCGCGGTCCCGGCGACCTGGTCCACCTCGGCCGCGAAGGCGTCGGCCTTGGACTCCGCCTTGCCGGCGATGCCCACGAGCTCGTCCGCGGTCTCCTTGCGCTGGCGGTCCACGACGACCTTGCCGCGCTCGGCCAGCTCGTCGTACACCTCCCGCGCCTTGACGGCCAGCTCGGCGGCCCGGCCGACCGACTGCAGGGCCAGGTCCTGCGCCCGCTCCTGCAGCGACTTGAAGTCGCTGGGCAGGCCGGACACGGTCTCGCTGACCTTGGCCTGGGCCTCGGTCAGCCGCGTCTGGGCCTCCTTCAGCCGGGTCGCGGCCTGCTCCTGCACCACCTTGCGGTCGGTGGCGGCAAGGGTCGCCGCCTTCTCCGGAACCTCGCGCAGCTTCTCCACCGCGAGGTCGCCGGCGCCCGCGAGGGCGTAGAGCGGGGTCGGGTCCGAAAGCGTCTTGCGCAGATCGTCAGTGATGGGCATGGGAGTTCCTCCCCTGGTCGGGATCTTCCTGGGTCCTGCCGGCACGTGTCGCCGGCTCCGCCTCAGCGGCCTCGTCGGCACCGTCGGCCGATTCGGCCTCGCCCGCGTGGGCGTTCTCCTTGAGGAAGGAGTCGTAGACGGCGAGCAGCACCTGCTTCTGCCGCTCGTTGATCAGTGAGTCCGCGAAGATCGCGGCCCTGAGCTCCAGGCCGGCCTCCTCGCGCTCGTCGAGGATCCCCGCCTGCACGTACAGCGTCTCCGCCGAGATCCGCAGCGCCTTGGCGATCTGCTGCAGAATCTCGGCACTCGGCTTCCGCAACCCGCGCTCGATCTGACTGAGGTACGGGTTGGACACCCCGGCAGCGTCGGCCAGCTGACGCAGCGAATACTGCGCATGCCGCCGCTGCTCCCGGATGTACTCGCCGAGCGAGCCAACGTTCAGTGAGGCCATGTCTCCACCTTGCACCCCGCTGCTAACTATTGCAAGCACATCGCTTGCAACTGTGACCCGTGTCGCCCGGGGGCACCTGCGGCTGACTGTCGCCGACGTCGTTGATCGGAATCTCAGGACCCGCTTCGGCGCGCCGGAGCTCCGCCCGGACGTCGACGCGTCCGCCCGACAAATTCGCTACCCGGCGGTCGGAACGCCGTGATACACAACCGACGTGCAAAACATCTTGGAGTTCCCCGAGGTCCTGCGGCTGATCGAAGACCGCTCGGCCGCGTTCCGCGCCGCGATCGCGTCCGCCCCCGACCTTGACGTCCAGGTCCCGACCTGCTCGGACTGGACGCTGCGCGACCTGGCCCAGCACCTCGGCGACGGCCGCCGCCGCCAGGCCGCCATCGTCGCGGCGGGCCCGGGCGCCGAGCCCCCGGCGAGGACGGACCCGAAGGGCGCCCCGACCGCGCCCCGCGGCCGCGAAGCCCTGGACGCCTGGCTCGCCGAGTCGACCGAGCTCATGCTCGACGCGCTGCGCGAGGCCGGCCCGGACCGTGGCTGCTGGACCTGGTGGGGCCGCTCGCAGGCTCCGGAGACCAGCGGCGCCGTGGCCCGGCACCAGATCCAGGAGATCGCCGTCCACACCTACGACGCCCAGCTCACCCAGGGAGCCGCACAGCCGCTGCCGACGGACGTCGCGGTCGAGGGCGTCGACGAGTTCCTGACGACCGTCGCGGCGACGGCCGTCCCCTGGCCGTTCAAGCCGGCGACCATCGACCTGCACGCGGCCGAGGGCCGCTCCTGGCGCCTGACCCTCAACGCCGACGGCGTCCGCTCCGACGACCTCGCCGCCGAAGCGGAGCCGGGCGACATGGTGATGCGAGGCGCAGCGAGCGAACTGGTCCTCTACTTCTACGACCGCCTCCCGCTCGACGCCCTGGAGACCACCGGCGACACCGAGCCGATGGAGCAGCTCGCAGACTGGGACCCGAACGCGTAAAACGCGCACCTGTGACGCATCTGACGGTGGTGCGCGGGCTCCTGCGAGCGCCGCCGGGCCCCGGGGCTGCGGACATCGCGCGGCGGGTGCGGTTCTCGGCGTCCCGGCGTCACCCGCCCCCGAGACGTCCCGGCAAGCGCTCGCAGGTCCCGGTCCGGCGGAGACGGAGAAAGAAGTTGTCCTCCACGTCGTTTTCCATGGACGATCCGGGTGTGACCACGTTGTTTCTGACAGTCGGCCTGCCCGGGGCCGGAAAGACCACAAGAGCCCGACAACTGGCCACGGAGCACAGCGCACTCCGGCTGACGCCCGACGAGTGGATGATTCCGCTGTTCGGCGAGCCGATGGCAGACGGGAAGCGCGATGTCCTGGAAGGACGGCTGCTCTCGCTTGCCCTGGAGGCGCTGAGGCTCGGAACCAACGTGGTCCTGGATTTCGGCTGCTGGTCTCGTGACGAGAGGTCCTCGATCCGCTGGTTGGCGAAGTCTGTGGGCGCGTCCTGTCTCCTCGTCTACCTGCCGGTGGATCATGAGACCCAACGCGCCCGGATCGCCCATCGCCAAACGACCACTCCGGATCAGACCTTCCCGATGAGCGAGGCGGACCTCTTGCTCTGGAGGACGCTGTTCGAGGTGCCCGACGCTGCAGAACTCGAAGGCCGTCAGATTGACGGTCCGCCTCCTGGATGGTCGGGGTGGCTGCAATGGGCCACCGAGCGATGGCCATCGTTCGCGTGACGGTCCGGCTCGACCCCGGTGCGGTCACACCGCTCCAACTCGAATACTTGGACTCGGTGGTGTGACGAGTGGAGGCGGACCGTTGGGCCAGGCATTGTTCGTGAGGTTCCAGGGCACATCCGCGAATGCACGCGGTCACTTCCCCGGTGTCTTCGCGCTGGCCAACGGTCTTGGTCGAGCCGGCGTGCTGAGCGAGGAGGAACACCGGTTCTGGCGGTCCGGCAACGATTGGTACAACGCCAACTTCACCAACCCATCGACGGTGGATCCCACTGTCTTTGACCGTGACGTTCATCCCGGGGCGGCGTCCTGGTTCAAGAGCACGGCTGGGGAGGTCCTTGACCGGGTGGACGGTTATCTCGACATCCTGGCCGCGCACGGGGTGCCATGTGAGCGGGTGGAGTCCTCGGCCCCGGGACGGGTCATCTATGAGGACAGCGAACAGGTCGTCGTAGTGCCCTGGGAGACCGGCCGCAACGGAGCCTGAGCCGGAAAAGCGGCTTGGTTGCCCAGGGGCGGCCATGCCACAGTGCCGGACTGTGGACTTCCGTCGTCGACCGCGCGTCAGCCGAGTTGGTCGCGGCGGCGGGTCAGGTAGGCGGTCTCGGCCGTGTTGCCCGCCAGTTCGATGGCCTTGTCGTAGGCCGCGCGCGACTCCTGACTGCGGCCCGACCGGCACAGCAGGTCGGCGCGGGTCGCCTGGTAGGCGTGGTAGGCGGACAGGCTGTCGTCGAGACGGTCGACGGCCGCCAGCGCCACTTCGGGGCCGTCGATCTCGGCGACCGCGATGGCCCGGTTGAGGGCGACGATCGGCGAGGGGTCGAGACGGACCAGCTGGTCGTAGAGGGCGACCACCTGCGACCAGTCGGTGTCGCGCACGTCGCGGGCGGAGGTGTGCACGGCGTTGATCGCCGCCAGGATCTGGTACCGGCCCGGGGCCGCCCCGGCGGCCAACCGCTCGCGCACCAGCCGATGGCCTTCGGCGATCAGCGCCGTGTCCCAGGCCCCGCGGTCCTGTTCGGCCAGGGAGACCAGTTCGCCGCTGACCGAGACCCGGGCCGTACGGCGGGCCTCGGTCAGGAGCATCAGCGCCAGCAACCCGGCCGCCTCGCCGTCCTGCGGCAGCAGGGCGCGGATCAGCCGGGTGAGCCGGATCGCCTCGGCGGTCAGGTCGTGGCGTACGGGATCGGTGTCGGGGCCGGTCGCCAGGTAGCCCTCGTTGAAGACGAGGAACAGGACGGCGAGCACACCGGAGACCCGGGCCGGGAGATCCTGCTCCGACGGCACCCGGTAGGGGATGCGAGCCGCCTTGATCTTGGCCTTCGCCCGGGTGATCCGCTGCCCCATGGCGCTCTCGGCCACCAGGAAGGCGCGGGCGATCTCGGGCATGGTCAGACCGGCGACCATGCGCAGCGTCAGAGCCACGCGGGCTTCCATGGCCAGGGCCGGGTGACAGCAGGTGAAGACCAGCCGGAGCCGGTCGTCGTCGACGGCGCCCACAGGCTCGGGCGGGTCGTCGTGGTACGCCATCCGAGCCTCCTTGTGCTTGTCGTCGCGCTTGCTCTCGCGCCGGATCCGGTCGATGGCCTTGCGGGTGGCTGTGGTGGTCAGCCAGCCGCCCGGGTTGGGCGGGACACCGCCGGCCGGCCAGTGCTCGACGGCGGTCGCGAACGCCTCGGCCGTCGCCTCCTCGGCGATGTCGAGGTCGCCGAAGCGCCTGGCCAGGGCGGCGACCACGCGCGCCCACTCCTGGTGGTGGGCCCGCGTGACCGCCTCCCGGACGTCGACCGTGCTCACAGGAACGGCCGCACCTCGGTCTTCCGGTTGCAGGCCTTCGACCCCTCGGCGGCCAGCTTGAGCGCTACGTCGAGGTCGGCGGCCTCGATGATCCAGAATCCGGCGAGGAACTCCTTCGACTCCACGTACGGACCGTCGGTGAACATCGGCTCACCACCCCGGTTGTCGATCACGGTGGCGGTGTCGGGCGCTCCGAGGCCGCCGGCGAAGACCCAGTGGCCCTCGGCGACGAGCCGGGCGTTGAACACATCGATCGCGGCGTCCTCCTCCGGGGTGGCCAGGCCGGGCTGGTCGAAGATCACGGAAACCAGGTACTGCATCTCGGGTCATCTCCTGTGCTTCGGGGCACCCGTCGTGGGCGCCCGCTCACCCCTCCTACGAACGCTTCCGCCCCGATCCGACACCGCCTCCCGGATCTGGTCCGAGGAGTTTCCGGTACGCCCGATTGTCGGCGGTCCGACTCGCCGGAGCCATAGGTCACAGGGTGTCAGTTGCCGACCAGGGCTGGGGCCAGACCGTCGGCGGGACGCCCGTCCCAACAAGCGGCTCTTCCAGGTCACCACTGCCGGGTCGGCCGAGCTGGAACGGTTCGCGGCGGCTGCCGCCAAGCCCTCGTTCATCCGCGACGACCTGTCGGTCAAGGTGCAGACGGCGGACCATGTCGACACCGGGACGCTGATCGCCCAGCTCACCGAGCGGGCCGAGTTCGCCGAGGCCAAGATCGGGCTGTTCGAGGAGCTGTTGGCGAAGATGCGCGGCGACCGGGGCGAGGAGGAGTCCCTACGCCACAGTGAACGGATCGGCCCCTACCTCACCTGTCACCGCGGCCTCGCCTTCGAACAGGGCAACCGCGACTGGTGCCGCCGCGCCGTCACCGTCCTGCGCGAACGCCAGGAGGACCGTACCCGGCCCTGACCACCGCCGACTACTCGGGCGCGGCCCCGGGCGGGGCCCCGGGCGCGGCCCCGCCGTGCGAGAGCAGCCGGCGCCGGCGCGGCCGCTCGGTGACCAGAGTGGCGGCAGCGAGCAGACTGGTCAGCACCGCCGCCCAGACGGGCCAGGCCACCCACGACGACACCACGGCCGCCGCCAGCTGCAGCAGCACCAGCAGCACGGTGCCCCAACCCGGGACGGCGACGATCACCTTGGCCTTGTCGCCCGGTGTGGCGAGCACCGTGGGCAGCCCGATCAGCACCACCACCGAGAGTGCGGCAAGCAGCCAGGAGCGATCGGCCAGCGCCCAGGGGGTCGCCACCCAGGCGATCAGCTCCGTCGCGAAGCGCAGCACGGACGGAACCCGGTCGTCAGGCGCCGCCGAGGCGGAGTCTGCTGAAAGCGCGTCAGTCACGAGGCGACAGTCTCACGGCCGCCGCCGACCTCGCCAGGGGTCATTGCTGCGATGTATCGGCGCCGCTTGTCCTGGCTGCCATGCGTTGCTCCAGGCGTTTCTCCAGTCGCACCCGGCACTGCGGCCATTCCGGCGCGATGATCGAGAAGATGGCGGCGTCGCGGAGCAGGCCGTCCTCGCCGGGTGCCCAGGAGCGGCTCCAGCTCCGCAGCACTCCCTCGAACTGCGCGCCCACGGCGGCGATCGCGGCGCGGGAACGGCTGTTGCGGGCGTCGGTCTTCAGGTCGACCCGGGACACCTCCCAGACCTCGAAGGCATGGCGGAACAGCAGCAGCTTGGACTCCGTGTTCAGGCCGCCGCCCTGGGCCGAGTGCGCGAGCCAGGTGAAGCCGACCTCGACCGCGTACAGCTCGTCGGTGTCCGGTCGGCACCGCGGCTCCCAGTACGCCGTCGCCCCGACGGCCCGGCCCGAGGCGCGGTCCACCTGGGCGTACGGGGCGAGCCGGCCCGTCCCGGCGCGGGCGAGCTGGGCGTCGATGTACGGTCCGACCTCGGCCGCCGTCGGCACCCAGGTGAACCCGTAGGACGCCCGGTCCTCCTCGGCGGCTTCGGCCAGGTCCGGCGCATGGTGGTGCCCCAGCGGCTCCAGGCGTACCAGTGCGCCTTCGAGAACCGGTCCGTCGAGAATGAAACCCATCTGCCCGCGCCCCTCCGCCATCCGTCCGAGGTGCTGATCCTTTCGTTCCCCGAGCCCCGGGTACAACGGTTTTCCGGTGACCGCACCTCAGGTAACTGTTGACCGACGAAGCGCGCGAATGCCCGTACGGATCGCATACGGGCGATCTACCCTTGCGGCTGACAGGGGAGACGGGGAAGCACGGAGGGGGCGGGGGACCGTGGCGGAGGAGACGGAAAGAGAAGACAGAGCGCGGACGGACGGCGGACGGGAGCCGGAGCACGCGCAGGGCCATGCGCAGGGGCCCGCGCCGGACCACGTGCCGTCGGTCGATCTGAATATGGACATACCGCATCCTTCGCGGATGTACGACTACTACCTCGGTGGAAAGGACAACTTCCCGGCCGACCGGGAGGCCGCCGAGCAGGTGCTGAGCATCGTCCCGGAGATGCGGATGGCCGCCAGGATGAACCGGGCCTTCCTGGGCCGGGCGGTCCGCCATGCCGCGGCCGCCGGCATCGTCCAGTTCCTGGACATCGGCACCGGGATCCCGACGGCCGGCAACACCCACGAGGTCGCCCAGGAGGTCAACCCCCGGGTCCGGGTCGCCTATGTCGACAACGACCCGATCGTGCTCACCCACGCCCGCGCGCTGATGGCGGGACCCGGCCACGGCGAGACCCATGTGGTCCAGGCCGACCTGCGGGAACCGGGGCGGATCCTCTCCGACCCCACCGTGCGCCGGACCATCGACTTCGGCGAACCGGTCGCCCTCGTCCTCGCCGCGATCCTGCACTTCATCCCGGACGAGGACGGCCCGTACGGCATCGTCGAGCAGCTGCTGAAGCCGCTCCCGGCCGGCAGCATGCTGATCCTCAGCCACGGCTCCTGGGAGGCGGAGGGCGAGGACTTCTCCGACCGCGCCGAGCTGATCAAAGCCCCCTACCGCCGGGCCAGCGCCCAGTTGCACCTGCGCTCCCGCGCCGAGGTCGACCGGTTCTTCACCGGTGTGGACGTGGTCGAGCCCGGCGTGGTGCCGGTCTCCAACTGGCGGGCCAGGGCCACCCACGAGGAGTGGCTCGGCGCCCGCGGATTCTTCGGCGGCGTCGGCGTCAAGCCCTGACCGGGGTGAACCGGTCCCGTTGCCTTGTCACAACGGCTGCGTTTCAACGGTCAGAGCCACGACGAGACGTGACGGAGGAATGCGACCGATGGACGACAAGCCGATGGACGACAAGCCGACGGACGGCAAGCCGATGGACGAGAAGCACGCGAAGAGCGAGCGGAGCGAGAAGCACGAGAAGGAATTCCTGGCCCAGCGCTTCGAGGAGCACCGCGGCCATCTGCGCTCGGTGGCCTATCGGATGCTGGGCTCGCTCACCGAGGCCGACGACGCCGTCCAGGAGGCCTGGCTGCGGCTCAGCCGGACCGACGAGCGGGCGGACGCCGAGGAGATCGAGAACCTGGGCGGCTGGCTGACCACCGTCGTCGCCCGGGTCTCGCTGTCCATGCTGCGCTCGCGCCGGACCCGCAGGGAGGAGTCGCTGGACGCCCAGGTCTTCGTCCCCGACCCGATCATCGACCGTATCGAAGGACCGAACCCGGGCGGCAGCGCCGCGGTCGACCCGGAGCAGCAGGCGCTGCTCGCCGACTCGGTCGGCCTGGCCCTGCTGGTGGTCCTGCAGCAGCTGGCCCCCGCCGAACGGCTCGCCTTCGTGCTGCACGACATGTTCGCGGTGCCCTTCGAGGAGATCGCCCCGATCGTCGAGCGCACTCCGGCCGCCGCCCGCCAGCTCGCCAGTCGGGCCCGTCGCCGGGTGCAGGGCACGGCCCCGGTCCCCGACCCGGACATCGCCCGGCAGCGCGAGGTCGTGGACGCCTTCCTCGCCGCCGCCCGGGGCGGCGACTTCGAGGCGCTGGTCAGCGTTCTGGACCCGGACGTCGTGCTGCGCGCCGACGCCGGCGCCCTGACCGGTGCCGGGGTCGGACCGGGGCCCGGGGCCACCTCCCGGCTGGTGCGCGGTGCGCACGCAGTGGCCGCACAGGCGCTCTCGTTCCGCTCGCTGGCCCAGTTCGCCCGGCCGGTGCTGGTCAACGGCGGGTACGGGCTCGTTGCCGCCCCCGGCGGTGTGCCGGTCTCGGTGCTGGGCTTCACCGTGGCCAACGGCAGGATCGTGGAGATGAACCTGCTCGCCGACCCCGAGCGACTCAGCCGGCTGGACCTCACCGTCCTCGGCGCGTTCCCGGCGGCAGCGGAGGACGACGGCACCGGGACCGGCACCGGCACCGACTGACCGCCGTGCAGCACGGCGTCACGAGATGGCCCCGGCGGCGCCGTTCGACTCCTCGGGCGCCGGGGTCCGATAGGCGCGGTCCACCGTCGCACGGTCGAAGACCCGCCAGGTCGCGGCCGAGACCAGGATCGCGAGCACAAACCCCGCCCAGTAGGGCGCGGTGATCCCGAACCGCGCCGCGACCACCCCGCCGAGCAGCGCGCCGACGCAGTTCCCACCCGCCGCGATGAACAGGTTGGTGCTGCCGACGCGCCCCTGCATCCGAGGGGGCGTCAGCCGCTGCCGCAGCGAACTCGCCGCGATGCCCCACAGCGAACCGTGGACGCCGAAGGCGAACAGCGCGAAACCGATGAACCAGGCGCTGCGTGAGGTCGCCAGCGCCAGGTGCATCCCGGCCTCGATCAGCAGCCCGATCCTGATCGTCCAGGTAGCGGTGACCCAGCCGATGAGGCGGTCGCCGATCACCGACCCGAGCACCCCGCCGACCGCCATGCAGGTGAACAGCGCGCCGTAGCCGACGGAGCCGAGGTGCAGCCGCTCGCGGGCCAGCAGCACCAGCACCGCGGTCGCGGCGGTGAGGGTCAGGTTCAGCAGCCCGATCAGCACCGCCATGGTGCGCAGCAGCCGCTGCCGCATCAGCCAGCGGAAGCCCTCGCCGATGTCCTGCCGGACCGAACGGCGCTCCTCCCCGGCGGTGCCCTCGCGCCCGGCCGTGTTCGCGTCTTCGGCCGTGCCGCCGTCCCGGGGCGCGGCCCGGTACCTTCCGGCGACCGTGCCGATCAGCACGGCGCTCGCCGCGTACGTCCCCGCGTTGACGAAGAACGGGATGCTCGCCGCCAGCAGGAACAGGAAGCCGCCGAGCGGTCCCGCGACCATCTGCTGCATCAGCGTCACCCCGCCGATCAGCCAGCCGTTGGCCCGTTCCAACCGCTCCCGCGGCACCAGCGCGGGGACCAGCGCCTGGCTGGCCGAACGGAACACCACCTCACCGGTGTTGACCACGAACAGCACCGTGTAGAGCAGGCTGATGCTGGGGTGACCGGTCACGATCGCGGCGGCCAGCACGGCCATCGCGGCCACCCGCACCCAGTCGACCAGGATCATCAACCGCCGCCGGTCCACCCGGTCCACCAGCACCCCGCCGGGCAGGGCGAACAGCAGCCACGGCAGCCAGGCGACACCCGCCGCGGCGGACACGGTCAGCGGGTCGCTGGTACGGGAGGCGACCAGCAGCGGCGCCGCGATGGTGGACAGCCCGCTGCCCAGCGCGGACGTCGTGGCCGCCGCCCACATCCTGGCGAACCGCGGCCCGAGCGGCACCGGAACCGGACGCCGACCTGAACTTTCGGACGGCGTGGCCGGAGCGAACGGACCGGACGGGTCGGATGGACCGGACAGGTCGGACGGGTCGGACGAACCGGACGGATCGTCAGGCCCGGGCCGGCCGTTCGACTGTCCCGAGGTTATTCGATCGCGTCCCATGGCCAGCGAACCTACCAACGGCCCCGAGGGCCGCCCAACGCTTTTCGGGGCGCCCCCGCCCACCCCGCGCCCCCGCCGCCGTCGCCCGGGCCCCTCCCTCGCCCAGAGCCAGTTGAACATGTTCAAAAATCGGTCTACAGTCCTGATCGACGCAGAAACTGAACGCGTTCAAAAACCCCGGAAGGGGTCTTTCCAGCGAGGTGCAGCATGGACCGTACGGTCATCACCTATCTCATCTACCTGGTGCTCAGCATCGGGCTCACCGTCTGGGTGGCCCGCACGCTCAGCCACAGCGGCAAGGTCTTCCTCGCCGACGTCTTCCACGGGAGCGAGAAGCTCGCCGACGCGGTGAACCACCTGCTGGTGGTCGGCTTCTACCTGGTCAACCTGGGCTTCGTCGCGCTGTGGCTGCGTGGCGGCGACGGTGACGTCAAGGACGTCAAGGGCATCTTCACCGCGCTGTCCTACAAGGTCGGCACGGTGCTCCTGGTCCTCGGCGTGCTGCACCTGCTGAACGTCTACGTGCTCAACCGGATCCGCCGCCGCGGCCTGATCGACAGCGAGCAGCGCCCGCCGGTCCCGCCGCAGGGCTGGACCCCCGCCGCTCCGCTGCCGCAGGCCTGAGCCCGTGCCCGCGACGACGGCCGCGCCCGGGGACCGGGGCACCAGCGACGCCCCGGTCCTCCGGCTGACGGTCCTCTTCGACCCCGGCTGCATGCTCTGCCGACACGTCAAGGGCTGGCTGGAGAAGCAGCGCAAGCTCGTCCCGATGGAGTTCGTCCCGGCCGGATCCCGGCAGGCGCGGGACCGCTATCCGGCCCTGGACCACGACCGCACCCTGCGCGAGATCACCGTGATCGGCGATTCCGGGCAGGTGTACGAAGGGCCGGCGGCCTGGGTGGTCTGCCTCTGGGCGCTGCACGCCTACCGGGTCATGTCCCACCGCTTCAGCACCCCGGCCGGGGCGCCGCTCGCCAAGGGCATGGTCCTCGCCGCCGCCAAGTGGCGGGAACGGGCCGGATCCCAGTTCCGCTCCCCGTCCCCGGTTCCCGACCGACCGACTGCACAGGGGAGAGCCGGCCGGTCGGGAGCAGCAGCGGTCCCGATGGGGGAATGGGTCTGGACCGGCCGCTCCTGGCAGTCCGCCGCAGCGGTCCAGGCGGCCGAAGCGGACCGGGAAGCCGCGCCCGAGTGCGGCGACACCTGTGCCCCGCCGGGCGGCTAGCCTCAGGAGCGTGAAAGACGCCGTGCCGACCGACCCCCCCGCGCCCGAGCTCCCAGCACCCGAGCCGCCGACGGCGGAGAGCCCCGCCCCGGTCTCCGCCAAGGGCGAGCAGGCCCGGACGCTGATCAGTGTCGGGGAGCGTGGACGACGTGATGTCTGAGGCCGAGAACCCCTCCGTGGCAACTGGCCCGGAGGCGGTGGACGGTGAGGTGGGGCCTGCCAAGCCGAAGACGGCCAAGGGTGAGCAGACGCGGGCGTTGATCCTGGAGACTGCGATGCGGCTGTTCCGGGAGCGGGGCTACGACAAAACGACCATGCGGGCCATTGCGGCTGAAGCGGGTGTATCCGTCGGAAATGCCTATCATTACTACGAAGGTAAGGAATTCCTCATTCAGGGATTCTACGACCGGATGACCTACGAGCACGCGGCCGAGGCCCGGGCCCGAATGGCGGGGAAGACGGACTTCGCGGAGCGGTTGCAGGTCGCGCTGGACTCCTGGGTGGATTGCGCGGCGGACTACCACGAGTTCGCCGCGCAGTTCTTCCGTACGGCGGCCGATCCGAACAGTGCGCTGAGCCCGTTCTCCAACGAGTCCCACCCAGCCCGCGAGACCGCGGTGCAGATCTTCCGCGAGGTCATCGACGGTTCCGACCTCGGCCCCAAGCTCGACCCCGAGCTGGAGGAACTGCTGCCGGACCTGCTCTGGCTGCACCTGATGGTGATCGTCTTGTACTGGGTCTTCGACCGTACCGAGGACACGGAGCGGACGCGGGCGTTCGTGAAGCGCTGCGCTCCGTTCGTTGCCAAGATCGTCGCCCTGTCGCGGTACCGGGTCTTCCGCCCACTGGTCCGCGATGCCGTGGACATGATCCAGGAGTTCGTCCTGCCGACCATCGGCAGCAGCACCACGCTGGCGAAGCCCGCCGACACCACGGCCAAACGCAAACGGCGCAAGGACGGCTGACACGTCGTAGACCCTGCGCCGACAACGGCTCACGGGGACCCATGGAGCCGCCACACACCGTCAATTCACCTCGACAGCAGGTGAAGCCGGGCGACGTCACTGTCCGCGAGCTGCTACGGCTGGCACCGTGGGCGCTGCTTGTGATCGTTCTGGGCGCTGTGCTGTGCTCGCCCGCGCTGTACGCGCTGGTCCTGTACCTCCGGTTCCTGGACGCCTGGCTGCAGGCCCGGCCGGGCTTCTTGGTCCTGTCGTGGTGGCGTCCGCGTTGTTTGGGCTCTTGGTGATCGGCGTGTGTGACGATTGCCGCCTCCATCGGCCGCGGCCGCAACGCCAACACCGAACATCGCGTCAGCATCGAGTGGGCCTCACCGAAGAGAGCAGCATAGGAGCGCCTCGAAGATCGTTAGGGTGGGTGGCATATGGTGGGGGACGCAGCCGCGCTGGGCGCGGTGGGTGACGCCGGTGTACACGGTCGGATTCCTTGAGGGGTCCGGCTCGCACGCCTACGACGTGGTCACGGGCGGACTGCACGTACATCGTCACTGGCCCTTGCCGAGCCAAGTACTCTTCTACGCGCTGCTCGTGCTCGACCTGCTTGCGGCGGTGTGGGTTGCCCTCGCACGCCCGGCCGGACCGGTCCTCGCTGCCGCGATCATGGCGGCGGGACGAGATCGGCTACGTCATCCGCGAGACCGTCCGGATGGAGAAGCTACCTTGGCGGGAGCCATCAGGTAGCGGGCCGTCCGGAGCAGCAGCGCGAGTTCGCGGAGCAGCGACGGGGCCGCCAGGAATTCGGCGTCGAGCGCCACCCGGCGCGGCACCAGCACGTCGAGGTAGTACGCCTCCGGGTCGCGTTCTCCGTCGGGCGGCGCCGCGAGCTCCCGCGGGCCCAGCTGGACCGGTCCGGTGAGTCCCGGCCGGTAGGCCAGCACCCACCGGCACTCGGCGGGGTAGCGGCGGGCCAGCCCCACCGTCTCGGGGCGCGGCCCCACCAGCGTCATGTCACCGCGCACCAGGTTGAGCAGTTGCGGCAGCTCGTCCACCTTCGTCCGGCGGATCAGGCCGCCCAGCGGGGTCACCCGCGGGTCGGCCTCCGAGGTCACCTCGGGACCCTCCGACCTCCAGCGCATGGAACGGAACTTGTAGAGCGTGAACACGGTTCCGCCCTCGCCGACCCGCTGCTGCCGATACAGCGCGGGGCCCCGGCTGGTGACCCGGACCAGAAGCGCGACCGCGACGAGCAGGGGGGAGAGCGCGGCGAGGGCGAGGAGTCCGCAGCCGACGTCCATGGCGCGGCGGGCGGGGGAGGTTGGGGTCATACCGCCGAGGACGTCCATGGCTCTCCTTGCGGGCGCGGCAGCCGGCGCGGCAGCCAGCGCAGGTAGTCGCGGTATCCGGATGCGATGTCGGCGACTACTGCGACCACGCCGAAGAGCAGCGCAAGTGGGACGGTCAGAACGGCGTTGACCAGTGTCGCGAGCAGGAGTACCGGGTTTCGAGACCTGGACGGCCGATCGCCCAGTGACCCGCCACGGCCGATGAACAGCACCACGCCCGCCACGTAGACGGCGCAGGAGAGGACGAGGACCAGCGACCAGACACCGAAGCGGTCCAGCCCCAGGTGGCGGATCAGGTAGGGCGTAAGCGCGACGTTGACCACCAGGGGCGCGGCTTGTGCGACCGCGCTCCAGCCCACTCCCGCGAAGAGCTCCCCTCCCGAGGCGCCGGCCAACCGTCCGAATGCGGCCGGTCGGGTACGGGGGCGGTCGAGGTCTCTCAATATTCGGCCCTCCAACCTGTGTTGGCAACGTACCCCGCAGCTGCGCGGCCGGGCCGGGGCGATCAACAGATGACGTACCAGAAGTCGTCCTGGCGGCAGATCCCGTGGTCCCGGAGCCTGCCTACGTTGGCCAAAGGAGCAGGACAGGAACGAGGAGGCCTCCGATGCGCGGGACGGCATTCCACCAGCCGGCGTCACCGGTGGCCGACGAGGCCCCCGTTCCGTTCGCGCGCACGGAGATCTGCCCGGAGGCCCGTGCGGCGGCGCTGCAGGTGATGGAGTCGGGCTGGGTCAGCGCCGGTCCGCAGACCGGGCTGTTCGAGCGCGAGTTCGCCGACCGGGTCGGGGCCCGGCACGCGGTGGCGGTGAGTTCCTGCACAGCCGCGATCGAACTCGCGCTACGGGCACTGCGGCTGCCGCCGGGCAGCGTCGTCATGGTCCCGACGCTGACGTTCTGCGGAGCCGCCCAGGCAGTGGTGCACGCGGGGCTGCGCCCGCTGCTGGTCGACGTCGAGCCGGCCACCGGGATGCCCTCGGCGGCCACGGTCGGCCGCGCGGTCCATGACTGCGGGCGGCCGCGGGCGATGATGGTGATGCACTACGGCGGGGCGCCCGCGCCGCTCGCCGAGCTGGCCGACGCCGCGGGACTGCCGCTGACCCGGGTCGTCGAGGACGCCGCCCATGCTCTCGGCACCTACCTGGGCAGCCGCCCGGTGGGGGCGCTGTCAATGGCCTCCTGCTTCAGCTTCTACGCCACCAAGAACCTGCCGATCGGCGAGGGCGGCATGGTGACCACGGACGACGACGACCTCGCCGAGTGGGTCCGCCGGGCCCGGCTGCACGGGATGTCGGCGGACGCGTGGCGGCGCCACCTCCCCGGCGGAAGCTGGCAGTACACGGTCGACGACGCCGGTCTCAAGGCCAACATGACCGACCTTCAGGCGACGATCGGGCGCGCGCAACTGCAGCACCTCAGCGACTGGCAGCGCCGGCGAGAGGTCCTGGCCGCCCGGTACACGGCCGGGCTGCGGGCCGTCCCGGGTCTGCTGCGGCCGTCGGCTCCGGCGGAGGGCGAAGGCCGCCATGCCTGGCACCTCTACGCGATCCGGGTCCTGGACGGCTACGGGATGCACCGGGACGAGCTGGTGGAGCGGCTGTCCCAGCTGGGCATCGGTGCGTCCGTGCACTTCATCCCGCTGCACCGGCTCTGGTACTTCCGGCGCACCGCGCTGCGCCCGCCGAGCGGGCTGCCCGGGGCCGACGAACTCTTCCCGCAGCTGCTCTCGCTCCCGCTGCATCCCGGCCTCACCGAGGGCCAGGTCGACCGGGTCTGCGACGCGCTCGCGGGTCTCTCCCGAGGCGCGCCTGCCGGTGCGGCAGCGGCACCGCGAACGGAGGCGGATCCCTGATGACCACGTACCCGGCAACGCCCGCGCAGCCTGCACGGCCGCTGCCGAAGGCCATGCCGAAGGCCGAGCCGAAGGCACGACTGCGGCCGCTGCCCCAACCCCAGCCGCGACCTCAGCCGCAGCCGCAGCAGTCCGACGGTCTGCGCACGCTCATCGTCGGAGCCGGCGAGGCCGGCTGGGCCCTGGCCCGCGACCTGCTGCGGGTACCGGAGTTCGGACTGGTCCCGATCGGCTTCCTGGACGACGACCCGTCCAAGTCCGGCAACAGCATGCTGCCGCTGCTGGGCGGACTGGACCGGACCGAATCGGTGGTCTCCGCACGGCGGGTCGAGGCGGTGGTCGTGGCGATCCCCGGCCTGCCCGCCGAGCGCTTCCGGCAGGTCGCGGCGGCCGGCGCGGCGGCGGGGGCCAGCGTCCGTTACCTGCCGTCGTTCATCGCGGCGTTGCGACGTGACGTGGTCGGCGGCGACCTGCGGGCGCTGGACGTCAACCGGCTGATCGGGCGCCAGGAGGTGCACGTGGTCAGCGCGGAGGCCCGGCGCACCATCGCCGGACGGCGGGTCCTGGTGACCGGTGCCGGCGGGTCGATCGGCAGCGAGCTGTGCCGTCAGGTCTACGGCTTCGGTCCGAGCCGGCTGTTCCTGCTCGACCACGACGAGTCCAACCTGCACCGGCTGCAACTGGAGCTGTACGGCTCCGCCGTGGACGACGACGACGTGGTGATCTCCGACATCCGCGACCGGGCCCGCCTTGAGCAGGTGTTCCGGGACCTGCGGCCCGACGTGGTCTTCCACGCCGCGGCCCACAAGCACCTCCCCATGCTGGAGCACCACCCCTGCGAGGGAGTGAAGTCCAATGTCCTCGGTACCGACCAGTTGGCCCAGGTCGCCATGAAGACCGGCGTCAAGAGGTTCATCCTCATCTCCACGGACAAGGCGGCCGATCCCATCTCGATCCTCGGGGCCACCAAGCGGCTGGCCGAGGTGATCATGCAGGCACGGCACTCGGCGCCGACGGTCTTCGCCGCCGTCCGCTTCGGGAATGTGCTGGGCAGCCGGGGCTCACTGCTCGACGTGCTGGCGCAGCAGTTGAGGTCCGGGGAGCCGGTGACCGTCACCCACCCCGACATGACCCGGTTCTTCATGACCATCGAGGAGGCCGCCGGGCTGGTGCTGGAAGCCTCCCGGATGGCCGCCGGCGGAGAGGTGTTCGTCCTGGACATGGGCAAGCCCGTGCGGATCCTGGACCTGGTCCGCGCCTTCGCCGAGCAGATGAACGCGGAGCAGCCGGCGATCCGGTTCACCGGCCTCCGGCCCGGCGAGAAGCTGAGCGAGTCGCTCTTCTCCGGGCAGGAGCAGCGCCGGCCCACGGCCCACCCCAGGATCCACGCCGCCACCTCCGCCGACCGGTACGGCACCTCCTACGTGCCGCTCGGCCTCCCCGGCCTGTACGCCGCTGCGGAGCGCAACGACGCACGCGAGGTGCGCAGCAGGCTCGCCCGGCTGCTGCCGGGCTTCCCCGCCCCGGTCCCGGCCCCGCCCCCGACGGCGGCCGCAGTGGCGACCCCGGGCCCGAGCACCTCAGGCCCGAGCACCCCTGGCCCGAGCACCCCTGGCCCGAGCCCGAAATCCACCACGGCCGCCCGCCCCCTGGTGGCGGCGGCCCCGTACCCGGACGATTTCTGATGTTCCGTCACCGCAACCGGGGCAGCAGCGGGAAACGCAGCCCGTACCGCCGCCGCAACATCGTCCTGTCCCTGCTCGCAGCCCTGGTCGTCCTGCTCATGCTGGGCGCGGGCGGCGTGTGGTGGGGCACCAACCACTACGCGGGCCAGGTGCCGCGCATCGCGGGCGCCCTGCCGTCCCTCCCCGCCTCACAGCGCCCCGCGAAGCCTCCCGGTGAGACGAAGTCCATGACCTTCCTCCTGGTCGGACTCGACTCCCGGTCGGATCTGCCGACCACCGGCAACGCGGCCAAGGCGCCGCTCTGGGTGTACGGGGCGCAGCGCACCGACACCATCATGCTGCTGCACCTGACCGCCGACATGAAGAGCGCCTATGTGGTCTCGATACCGCGCGACACCTGGGTGGCGATCCCCGGCCACGGTTCAGCGAAGATCAACGCGGCGTTCTCCTGGGGCGGTCCGCCGCTGCTCATCGAGACCGTCGAGCAGTTCACCGGCGTCAGGGTCGACCACTTCGGCGCGATCGACTGGAGCGGCTTCCAGTCGCTCACCGACGCCGTCGGCGGGGTCACCATCACCGTCCCCAACAACTCCTACGACCCGCAGCAGAACCGCCACTGGACCACGGGCACCTACACGATGAACGGCACCACGGCCCTCGCCTACGTACGGCAGCGCTACGGCCTGCCCAACGGCGACCTGGACCGGATCGCGCGGCAGCAGAACTTCCTGCGGGCACTCATGTCCAAGACTTCGGACCAGGTCTCCCTGACCAACCTGCTCGGGGTCAGCAGGGTGCTGGACGCGGTGAGCAAGGCGGTCAGCGTCGACGACCAGCTGTCCAACACCGCACTGCGCGATCTCGTCCTGGGCCTGCACGGCCTGGGCTCCGGCAATGTGACCTACCTGAGCGCGCCGCTCGGGCGGTTCGTGACCATCGACGGGCAGGACGCGCTGACGCTGGACCCGAACAGCACGCCCGCGCTCTGGCAGGCCGTCAGCACCGGCCACCTGCCGGCCTGGACCGAGAAGTACGGCACCAGCGCACTGCTGCCCGCCACCGTCCGCTGACTGCTCGTCCGCTGACCCGCCCCCGCTGATCCGCCCCTCCGTTGCCCCGCCCGTCCGCTGGCCCGTCCCTCATCCTGCCCGCAGTTCCACGCGCAGGCGGTTGGCCAGGGCGACGGCCTCCAGCCGGGAGTGGACGCCGAGCTTGTCCAGGACGCTCTGCACATGGGTCCGCGCGGTGTTCGTGGTCATCCCCAGCGCGTGGGCGATCTCGACCGTGCCGTCGCCCTCGGTGAGCCGGCGCAGTACCTCCAGCTCCCGGGGCGTGAGCCAGCGGAAGGGCTCGCTCGGGCCGTCGCGCCGACTGCGGGTATGACGAATGGTCTCCAGGGCCAGGGCCGGCTCGATGAACAACTCGCCCGCCAACACCCGTCCGAGCGCCTGGTCCAGTGCGTCGATCCCCTTGTCCTTGCTCAGGTAGCCGGCCGATCCGGCCTCCATCGCGGCCGTCACCAGCATCGGGTCCGGGTCCCGGGACAGGGCGAGGACTCTGACCTCGGGCGCGTACCTGTGGATCAGCGTGATGACGTCCACGGCTCGCCCGTCCAGCAGGTGCAGGTCGAGGACGCACACGTGCGGGCGGTGCGCGAGGACACCCCGGAGCAGCTCGCCGCGGGTGGTGGCGGTGGCTCTGACCCGGTAGCCGCAGTCGACCAGGGCGAGCGCCAGCGCGTCCACGAACAGACGATTGGCTTCAGCGACGATCAGCTCCGGCGCGCCGGGTCGGATGGTCATGACTGAGCCTCCCGCCGTCGCTGTGGTCACGCGGTCGCCGTGGTCACCGCGGCCACTACGGCCACCGCGGTCACCGTGGTCCATCCAGCGAAGCAGAGCAGTGCCCGTCCGTCCACCGGTGGCGGCGCCACGGGCCCCGTGGCAGTCTCGGAGCCATGTCGGGAACAGTCCGGATCCTCGTGGTCGACCGGCGCCGCACGGTGGCCGAGGTACTCGCGAGAGGACTGCAGCAGAGCGGGATGGCAGGTAGCGCGGTCTCCAGCCTCGCGGAGGCGCGCAGACTCGTCGCGGCCGACCGGGGGCACGCGGTCGTCACCGACATCGGTCTGCTCACCGCCGAAAGCAGCCCCCCGGTGGGGCTCCCCTGGGTACGGGAGCTCGGGGTCCCGGTCATCGTGCTGAGCGAGGGCAGCCGGAGCGAGGACCTCGCCTGCGTCGCCGTGCGGGCCGGCGTCAGGGGATGGGTGCCCAAGAACAGCCCCCTCCAGCACCTGCTCACCGTGATCGGGGGCGTGCTGCGGGGTGAGACCTGGATCCCGCCCCCTCTTCTCACCCGGGTGCTCGACGAGTTGATGACCCTGCGCGAGGACCAGGAGCAGGGTGCGGAACTGCTGGCGACCCTGACCGGACGCGAGCGCGAGGTCCTGGGCCTCCTCTGCGCCGGGCTCAGCCGTCCGGAGATCGGACGGAGACTGTTCCTGTCCACCAACACGGTGCGCACGCACGTCCAGAACCTGATGATCAAACTCGACGTGCACTCGTCGGTGGCCGCGGTGGCCCTGGCGAACCACGTGGCCGGCGCCTTCGCCGACAAGGCCGACAACGCCGCCAACGCCGCCAACGCCGACAAGGAGGTACGAGCCGGTCAGGAGGCACCCGGCACGGACAGCCCGAGCCGGGCCCGCACGCGACGGTAGCCGCGCCAGCCCCGGGTCGCCAGGCTCTCCCGGAGGGGCGCCGTCGGCGCCCCGCGGCCCTCCAGCCAGGACTGGAGCACGGCGGACGGAGTGTCCGCGCGGACGGTCAGCCGGGCGATCCGCAGGGTGTCGTCCGAGGTCGAGCTGAACGCGTCGGCCGCGGCGCAGGCGGAGTCCCACCCGGCCTGCCGCACCTTCCGCCGCACGGCGGCGCTGTGGTAGCCGTGCGGGTACGCGTAGGAGGCGACACTGTGCCCGAGCGCGTCCTCCAACTCGTGCTTGCAGCGGTCGACCTCCTCGCACAGCCGCTTCCCCGGCAGCGTGTCGAGCTGGGCGTGGGTGCGTGAGTGGCCGCCGATCTCGACGCCCAGCGCGTCCAGGCCCACGACCTGACGCCAGTTCAGCATGTCGGCCGGGGGCAGCAGGCTGCCGCTCGACCGGCTGCCGGGCGGATGCACGGCCCCGGTGGTGACGAAGAGCGTCGCCGGCAGCTCGCGGGCGGCGAGCAGCGGCGCGACGGTCCAGTAGAAGTCCGCGAAGCCGTCGTCGAAGGTCAGCACCGCGGGCCGGGGCGGCAGCGCGGGGCCGCCGCGGATGGCGGCGACCAGCCGCTGCAGCGGCACCACGGAGATCCCCGCGTCGGCGAGCCGGTCCAACTGCTCGGCGAAGGCACGGGGGGCCACCGTGACCGGCGCCGTCCACGCCGGTGGGCTGTCGGTGACGGAGTGGTAGAGCAGCACTGGGACGGTACTCATGGCCCGCAGCCGTGGACGTCCGGCCCGTAGCCGTAGCCGTAGCCGTAGCCGTGGACGTCGACCGGTCCGAGCGGGTGTCCGTGCGGTCGCACCAGCGCCGGCACGCCCCGGGCGGGGGTGCAGCGCATGCGGTGTGCGGCGGGCAAGGGGCAGGCTGCTGCGGTGCGGTGGTGAGGTTCAGGGCTCGCCGCCCGGTCGGGTGGGCGTCGGACGGTGGTGGGCAAGGTGATGCTCATCGGAGCATTCCTCTCCGCTGGACGGCTTGGCACGCGACTGCTCCGCCGCGCGTACGCTCCCGCGCGAGAGTTGACTGATCGCTTCGGCGGCTCGCCCCAGCCCTGGCTCCCGGGCCCGCCCCTGAGCCTTGCCCCCGTACCGCCGGTTGATCCGGACGCCTGCGCGTCGACCACCACGGTGACAGTCGGTTGCAACAACTGTCCTTTGTCTCCCATCTTCGGAAGGCAGGCGTTCCGAAGTCAAGACTGTTTGACCAACTTTTAACTAATTGACCGATTTGTCGGCACGGGCCAGGATCAGCGCCTCAAGCGCCTCCGGCGCGGCCGGCCGGCCGAAGAGCCAGCCCTGGCCCCAGTCGCAGCCCAGGCTGCGCAGCCGCTCCGCGGTGTCCGGTGTCTCGACCCCCTCCGCGGTCAGCGTGAGGCCGAGGCTGTCCGCCAGCGAGACGAGACCGCTGACGATCCGCCAGCTGACGCCGGACGCGGCGTCCTGGCTCGCGGGGTCGCCGATGAACGCGCTGGACAGTTTGAGCCCGGTCAGCGGCAGGTCGCGCAGGTGGGCGAGGTTCGACCAGCCCGTGCCGAAGTCGTCGACGCACAGGGTGACCCCCTTGTCGACCACCCCCTGCAGCACCCGCAGCGACTCGTCGCGCGGTTCGAGCGCGCTGCTCTCGGTGAGTTCCAGCTGGAGCAGCGAGGGCTCCAGGCCGGTCTCGGCCAGGATCCGGCCGACGTCGGCCAGCAGCCCCTTGCTGCGGGCCTGACGCGCCGTGATGTTGACGTTGAGCTGCGGCGCCAGCGGGCCGAAGCGGCGCTGCCAGTCGGCCGCCTGGGCGCAGGCCTGCTCCAGGACCCAGCGGCCCAGCGGCAGGATGATGCCGGTCTCCTCCGCCGCGGGGACGAACTCGTCGGGGCCGAGCACGCCGAGCAGCGGATGGCGCCAGCGCACCAGTGCCTCCACGGCGGCCAGTGAGCCGTCCGAGAGCGCGCACAGCGGCTGGTACTCCAGGAAGAACTCGCCCCGTTCGAGGGCGAGCGGCATCCGTACCGAGATCGTGTACCGGCCCACCGACTCGGCGTTGGTCCGGGCGTCGTAGAGGGTCCAGCGGGCGCCGCCGGCCTCCTTGGCGCGGTAGAGGGTCAGGTCCGCGGCGCGGACCGCGGCGCCCGGGGTGATCGTGCCGACCGGGCGCTCCAGCACGCCGACGCTGGCCCCTACCGCCAGCTGGTGCCCGTCGATCCGGATCGGTTCCTGGAGGGCCGAGAGGACGGTGCGGGCGGCGGCGACGGCGTCGTGTTCGCCGCGGCAGCGCTCCAGCAGCACCACGAACTCGTCCCCGCCGAGCCTGGCGACCAGATGGCCCTGCGGCACGAGCGCGCCGGAGAGCCGGCCGGCCACCTCGATCAGCAGCTGGTCGCCGGCGGCGTGGCCGAGGCTGTCATTGACGATCTTGAACCGGTCCAGGTCCACGTAGCACAGGCCGAAGCGGGATCCGGGCGGTGCGGTGGCCAGAAGGTCTTCCAGGCGCTCGAAGAAGGCGGCCCGGTTGGGCAGGCCGGTCAGCGGGTCGTGCGTGGCCTGGTGGTGCAGCCGCTCCTGGAGCCGGTAGCGGTCGGTGATGTCCTCCATCATGGCGACCTGGTAGCGCGGCCGGCCGTCCTCGTCCCTGATCAGCGATACGGTCAGGTGGGTCCAGACCACCTCGCCGTCCTGGCGGTAGTAGGGCTTGTCGCACTGGAAGTTATCCCGTTCGCCGGCGACCAGCTGCTCGTACGAGTCCCAGACCTCGGGGGTGTCCTCCGGGTGCACCAGGTCCGTCACCCGCCGGCCGCGCAGGTCGTCGAGCCGGGCGCCGAACATCTCCAGCAGTGAGCGGTTGGCCGCCAGGATCTCGCCGTCGAGGCTGCCGACGCCGATGCCGATCGCCGCGTGCTCGAACACCGCCTGGAACCGCGCCTCGGAGGCGTGCAGCGCCCGCTCGACCTCGTGCCGGGCCGTGTCCGCGGCGGTGCGGATCGACTCCTGCTGGACCAGCGTGCGCTCACGCAGGGAGGTCGCCCAGCCGGCGGCGAAGGCGCCGACCGGGTCGGGATCCTGGAATCCGGTGAAACGGAGCAGTTCCACCGCCTGGACCAGCATCTCCGGATCGGTGAAATGCGCGTTGACCAGGTCCGCGGCGGCCTGGTCCGCCCTGCCCGAGAGCACCAGGTCGGCGGTCCGGCTGCCGAGCGCGTCGATCTTCCGCGGATGCAGCGCGCTCCCGTGGGCGCGGAGCAGCCGGGTCCAGCGTTCCGGGAAGGAGGGCCGGGGAGCGTCGGCGGCTGGGGGCCCGTTCACGGCGGGGCCTGTTCCGACTCCAGCCGTCCGACGCCGACGAGCCCCGCCAGCCGCTCCGGGGCCGGCCCCACCGCGTCCGGGCTGTCCGGCCGCCACTGGGTCAGGTAGACGACGCCGGGGTCCACCAGCCGGAAGCCGTCGAAGAACGCGGCGATCTCCTCGCATCCGCGCATCGTGAGCGGCGTCCTGGTGCGTGCGTAGATGTCCTGGTGCGGGCCGACCTGGTCGGGGCGGCCCTCGCGGCAGGCGTGGCAGAGCACCAGCGCGCTGCCCGGCGGCAGGGCGTCCCGCAGCCGGGCCACCAGCCGGTGCGGCTGGGCCTCGTCGGGGACGAAGTGGAGCACGGCCACCAGCAGCAGGGCCACCGGGGCCCCGCCGTCCAGCAGGGCGGCGACGTCCGGCTGGGCCAGCAGCTCCTCAGGATCGGTCAGGTCGGCGTGGACGACGCGGCTGAGCGGGTCGTCTGACAGCATCGCCAGGCTGTGGGCGACGGCCACCGGATCGCGGTCGACGTAGACCACCCGGGCCTCGGGCTGCACCTCGCGCGCGATCTCATGGACCGGGCCGACGGTGGGGATCCCGGAGCCGATGTCCAGGAAGCGGGTGAAGCCCTCGCCGGCCAGGTACTGGACCGAGCGGCGCAGGAAGGCACGGTTGGCCTGCATGATCTTCGGCAGGTCGGGCCAGATCTCCACGGCCCGGCGGGCCATCTGCCGGTCGGCCTCGAAGTTGTGGCTGCCGCCGAGGTAGTAGTCGTAGACCCGGGCGGCGTTCGGCGTCTCGAAGTCGATCCAGCTCGGCGACCATCTCTGTCCGTGCACGGTGTGCGCTCCTTCCGTGCCGTTGGGCACCATACTATGACAAAAGCCTTGAACCGGGTTCCGGTAAGGACGGCACTGTGGCGGGACGCATCGAGGACTACGCGCTGATCGGTGACCTGGGTACGGCCGCCCTGGTCGGCGCCGACGGATCGGTCGACTGGCTGTGCCTGCCGCGCTTCGACTCCCCCTCCTGCTTCGCCGCGCTGCTCGGCGAGGAGCGCCACGGCCACTGGCGGCTCGCACCCGAGGACGAGCGGGCCGCGGTCGTCGAGCGCCGCTATGCCGGGGACACGCTAGTGCTGGAGACCCGGTGGCGCACGCCCGGCGGCGAGGTGCGGGTGGTGGACTTCATGCCGCACCGGGACCGCCGACCGCGGCTGGTCCGGCTGGTGGAGGGGCTCGCGGGCAGCGTGGAGATGCGCGGGGAGCTGCGGCTCCGCTTCAACTACGGGCGGGTGGTGCCCTGGGTGCGGCGCACCGGGCACCACCGGGTGGCGGTCGCGGGCCCGGACGCGGGCTGGCTCAGCGTGCCCTCCGGCGTGCACACCTACGGCGACGGCGACGGCGCCGACGGCAGCACCCGCTCGGACTTCACCGTCAGCGCCGGACAGTCCGTCGCCTTCACGCTCACCTGGCAGCCCTCGCACCTGACCACGTCGGGCCGCTTCGACCCCGGGCAGAGCCTGCGGGACACCCGGGCCGACTGGCAGCGCTGGTCGGACGGCTGCCGCTACCGGGGTCCCTGGCGGGCTCCGGTGCTGCGCTCGCTGCTGACGCTGAAGGCGCTCAGCTACGAGCCGACCGGCGGCATCGTCGCCGCGCCCACCACCTCGCTGCCCGAGTGGATCGGCGGCGGGCGCAACTGGGACTACCGCTTCTGCTGGCTGCGGGACTCCAGCCTCACGCTGGCCGCCCTGCTGCGCGGCGGCTACCGCGAGGAGGCCGCCTCCTGGCGGCGCTGGCTGCTGCGCGCCATCGCGGGGGACCGGACCGGGCTGCAGGCGCTGTACGGGGTGGCCGGCGAGCGGGCGCTGGGGGAGGCCGTCGCCGACTGGCTGCCCGGCTACCGGGGTTCGGGGCCGGTGCGGGTGGGCAACGCGGCGGTCGGCCAGATGCAGCTGGACGTCTACGGCGAGGTGGCGGACACGCTCCACCGGGCGCTGTGCGCCGGTATCCCGATGGAGCGTCAGGTCTGGAGCCTGTTCCGGTCCTTGATGGAGGCGATGGCCGGCCGCTGGCGCGAGCCGGACGAGGGCCTGTGGGAGGTGCGCTCAGGCCGTCGGCAGTTCGTGCACTCCAAGGTGATGTGCTGGGTCGCCGCCGACCGTGCGGTTCGGATGGCCGAGCGGACCGGCCTGCCGGCGCCGCTCGCCGAGTGGCGCCGGCTGCGGGACGCGGTCCACGCGGACGTCTGCGCCCACGGCTACGATCCCGCCCGCGGCGTCTTCGTGCAGTACTACGGCGGCCGCGGGCTGGACGCCTCCGCGCTGCTGCTGGCCCAGTCCGGCTTCCTGCCGGCCGACGATCCGCGGGTGACCGGGACGGTGGCCGCGGTCCGTGCGGAGCTGGACCTGGACGGCTTCGTGCGGCGCTACGACGCCGACCGGGCGGGCGACGGCCTGGACGGCGCCGAGGGAGCGTTCCTCGCCTGCAACTTCTGGCTGGCGGAGGCCCTCGCCCTCGGCGGCAGCCCGGAGCAGGCCACCGAGGTCTTCGCCCGGACGGTGGCGGTCGGCGGCGAGCTCGGGCTGCTGAGCGAGCAGTGGGACCCGGTGGCCGGCCGTCAGCTGGGGAACGCGCCACAGGCGTTCACCCATGTCGCCCTGGTCAACGCGGCCTTCGCACTGGCCGACGCCACCGCCCCCTCGGACGCCGCCCCGTCGGACGCCTCCTCCTCGGGCGCCGCCCCCGTCAGAACCCGTCCGGGCACCACGGCCTGAAGGCCACCCGCAGCAGCGCGTCGGCGCGAGCCGCCCCGCCGGGGCGGAGTTCGTCGACCAGGCCGGCCGCGTGCAGCCGGGCGGTGGAGTCGTTGCCGGTGTAGAGGGTGCCCAACTCGCGTACGTCCAGGGCGATGTCGGGGTCGGCACCGGCGCCGGCGCGGGTGAGCTGCCCGGTTCCGTCCGCCGCCGCCTCCAGCGCCCACCGGCCGTCCACATAGCCGAGGCGGTCGCGGACCTGGAGGACCACCCGTCCCGGCGCGGCATAGCTGCGGGCGGCGAACGCGGTGGGGGCGTCCAGGATGCGCAGCCACATGAAGTCGGAGCTGCTGTCGCCGCCGTCCACGCAGGCGCGGGGGTCGTCCAGGAGCAGCGGCAGCGGGTCGTCCGGGGCGATGTTGGGGATCTCGATCCGCTCGATCCAGTCGACCTGCAGGGCGTAGCGCCACAGCGCGGCGGCCGCGGCCCGGTCCACCGCGAAGTGGTCGCGGACCTTGAGCGCCGAGCGCGTGATCATGTTCGGCCACTCGTCGGTGACGGTGTAGGCGAGCAGCCCGGCCGGACGGCCCGCCGGGTCGCGGTAGATCACGACCAGCGGTTCCTTCCAGGACTTGTCCGGGTTCTGCAGATCTCCGGTGCGCAGCCGCCAGTTGATCGCCTTGCGGTCGATCGCTCCGGGCTGGGTGCGGCGGAAGCGCTCGTGCAGCTCGGGGCCGTTCTTGCGGTACTCCTCCATCGTCTGCAGCTCGAAGCTGCCGCCGTCCGCCTCGGCGGGGACGCGGACGCCGCCGGCCCGGTGCTTGTGGATGGTCCAGCCCTTGTGCTGACTGGCGGGGCCGAAGCCGAAACGGCCGTAGATGCGGTACTCGGCGGCGATCAGGATGGCGAGGCTGTCGCCCCGCTCGGCGGCGGTGGCCAGGTCCTGGGTCATCATCCGGGACAGCAGCCCGCGCCTGCGGTGGGTCTGCGAGACGGTGACGTTGGTGATGGCGTCGGTGGTCAGCGAGGCTCCGCCGGGCACGGTCAGCTCCCGCGCGGTGCTGCGGAACGTCCCGACGCAGCGCGCTCCGTCGAAGGCGCCCAGCGAGCGTCCGGGAACGAACTGCTCGCGCACGAAGTCCGGCGCCCCGTCCGCCTTCGCCTCCATGAACCCGCTGCTCAGGGCCCTGCCCCACTCGGCCAGGTCCGCTTCCTCCACCACCCGGATCCCGGTTCCGCCGCCGTCCGCCTGCCCACGCGCCGTCAGTGTCGTTGCCATACCGGGCACCCTACGAGCCTGCCTCCGCGATGGCATCCGGGTTTTCACCCAGGTTCGCCGGGGAGTGCCCGGCCACTGCGCGCTCGCCACCATGGGTCCACGTGGGGGTGCGGGGGCGCTCCCCGGAAGGCTGGCGTCACGGCGTCACGGCGTCACGGCGTCACGGCGTCACGGCGTCGCGGCGGACGCGACCGGACCGGCCACCTCCATGACCACCGTCGACGGCGAGGTGTTCCGGCCGCGCAGCAGCCAGACGTAGCCCGCCGCGGCGGCCGCGCCCAGCAGGGTGCAGCTGAGCCAGACCGCGCCGGCCCCGGAGGAGGCCAGCAGGAAGCCGGCCGTCAGCGGTGCCAGGAACGAGGCGCCGGACCAGGCGAGCGAGTAGACGCCCTGGTAGCGGCCCCGGGCGTGGACCGGGGACAGTTCGGCCACGAGGGCCATGCCGGGCGGGACGCGCAGCATCTCCCCGGCGGTCCACACGGTCACCGTCAGTGCGTAGAACCAGGCGCCGCCGGCGAACGCGGTGAGCCCGAAGCCGCAGCCGGTGAGCAGCGCGGCCGTGCTCAGCATCAGCGCCCGGCTGCGGTCCTGGATCAGGCGGGTGATCGGGATCTGCAGCAGCACGATCAGCACCCCGTTCAGGCTGACCACCAGCCCGTAGTCGGCGGGGGAGAAGCCCTGACGGCCCATCACGATGGGCAGCGCGATGCTGCCCTGGCCGTCGACGAAAGCGGCCAGGAACGTCAGCCCGACGAAGGCCATGAAGACCGGGTCACGCAGCACCGCCCCCAGTCCGACCGGGACGGGGGAGCCGGACGGCGCAGCCGCGGCCTGCGGCGCGACCGCCTCCGGGCGGGTCTCCGGCACCCGGTTGAACACCACCACCGCGCACAGCAGCGTGGTCGCCGAGTCACCGACGAACAGCAGCAGATAACCGTGTGCGGCAATGAGTCCGGCCGCTGCCGCGGACACCGCGAAGCCGATGTTGATGGCCCAGTAGTTGAGCGAGAAGGCGCGCACCCGGTCCTCGGGCCGCACCACGTCCGCCATGATCGCGGAGACCGCCGGGCGGCCGGCGTTACTGGTGAAGCCCAGGACGGCGGCGGCTACCGCGATGGCCCAGGCCGGATGCGCCAGCCCGAGCAGCATGGTCGTTACCGCGGTGCTCGACTGTGCGGCGAGAAGTGTCGGCCGCCGTCCGATCCGGTCGGCGAGCACGCCCCCGGCGACCGAGGCGACGCTCCCGCCGAGCCCGTACAGCGAGGCGACCAGTCCGGCGAAGGCCGGGCTGAAGCCCCGGTCGGTGGTGAGGTAGAGCGCGAGGAAGGGGACGACGAAGCCGCCGAGCCGGTTCACCAGCGTGCTGGTCCAGAGCCACCAGAACGCCGTGGGCAGTCCGCCGACCGTGTCCCTGGTCGCCGCCGCGAGTCGCCCGGCCGGTCCCGGTCGGCGCAGGGGGGACGAGGGCGTTCCGGGCATGGCAGTGCTCCTGAGCGGCGGCGGTAAGTGGCACGTAAGCGATTCGGAGATTACACACAGGCCTGCCGGGGACGCCACCCGTTAAGTGAAGGACGAAGCGGCTCGACTAGGCTCAGACCATGGCTGAAGCTCCTTACCGTCTTGTCCTGCTCCGCCACGGCGAGAGCCAGTGGAACGAGAAGAACCTCTTCACCGGCTGGGTCGACGTCGACCTGAACGAGAAGGGCGAGAAGGAGGCCGTGCGCGGCGGCGAGCTCCTCGCCGCCGAGGGCCTCCTCCCCGACGTTCTGCACACCTCACTGCTGCGCCGCGCGATCCGCACGGCCCAGATCGCCCTCGACCGGGCCGACCGGCACTGGATCCCGGTGCGTCGCTCCTGGCGCCTGAACGAGCGCCACTACGGTGCGCTCCAGGGCAAGGACAAGGCCCAGACCCTGGCCGAGTTCGGCGAGGAGCAGTTCATGCTCTGGCGCCGCTCGTACGACACCCCGCCGCCCGTACTCGCCGCCGACGCCGAGTACTCGCAGGCGGACGACCCCCGCTACGCCCTGATCCCCGCCGACGTCCGGCCGCAGACCGAGTGCCTCAAGGACGTCGTCCAGCGGATGCTGCCGTACTGGTACGACTCGATCGTCCCGGACCTCGCCGCCGGCCGCACCGTCCTGGTCACCGCGCACGGCAACTCGCTGCGCGCGCTGGTGAAGCACCTCGACGGCATCTCCGACGAGGACATCGCCGCCCTCAACATCCCCACCGGCATCCCGCTCCTCTACGAGCTGGACGCCGACTACCGGCCGCTCACCCGCGGCGGCCGCTACCTGGACCCGGAGGCGGCCGCGGTCGCGGCCCAGGCCGTGGCCAACCAGGGCAAGAGGTAGCCGAAACGGAGCGGGGTCCTGGCCGACGGCGACGCCGTCGGCCAGGACCCCTTCTCGTTTCCGGTCAGCGGCAGCAGCCGCCGCCGCACTGGCAGGTGCCGCCGGACTGGCAGCCGCAGCCGCAGCCCGAACCGCAGCCGCAGGCGGCCACCAGCGGCAGCGGGATACGGAGTGTGCTCTCGGGGGTGGGTTCGGTGGGATCAGCCCTGAACGGGACGGGCGGGGTCGGGGACTGAGTCATCGGTGGTGGACCCTCCTTCAGGCGGTCATGCCTACCACTCAGTGAAGCCCTCTGCCTACGCAGCGTCAACGGGCGTACGGGATCACCCCGTACGCCCGCCCGCGCGCCCCCACCACTGCTGCTCGGCTCTGACTGCTTCTCCTGGCCCGCCTACTTCTCCGCGTCCGGGACGAACTCGTCCGCGTGCTCGCCGGTCACCAGGAACACCACGCGCTTGGCGACCGACACCGCGTGGTCCGCGAAACGCTCGTAGTAGCGCCCGCACAGGGTGACGTCCACGGCCGTCTCGATGCCGTGCCGCCAGCGGTCGTCCAGCAGGTGCGAGAACAGCTGGCGGTGCAGCTCGTCCATCGCGTCGTCGTCCCGCTCCAGCTCCAGCGCCGCGTCCACGTCCTTGGACGCGATCACCAGGCCGGCCTTGGCGACCAGCCGCTGTGCCAGCTGGCCCATCTCCAGGACGATGGGGTGCAGGTCCGCGGGCACGGCCGAATCGGGGTAGCGCAGCCGGGCCAGCTTGGCCACGTGCCGGGCCAGGTCCCCGGACCGCTCCAGGTCCGCGCTCATCCGCAGCGAGGTGACCACGATGCGCAGGTCGGTCGCGACCGGCTGCTGCCGGGCCAGTAGCGCGATGGCCCGGTTCTCCAGCTCGTGGTGCAGGGCGTCGACCTTCTCGTCGGCCTCGATGACGCTCTCCGCGAGCGCGAGGTCGGCGTCGAGCAGCGCCGTGGTCGCCCGCGCCATGGCGGACCCCACCAGCCGGGCCATCTCGACCAGGCCGTCGCCGATCGAATCGAGTTCCTCGTGGTAAGCGTCGCGCATCGGTCCCGTCCTCCTGCTTGCTGCCTGCTGGGTTGATCCAGGGTGTTCCAGATCCAGGGTGTCCCAAGGGTGCGAGTCAACCATGAGCCGTTCGGGCGTACCCCTTGCTCAGCTGGAGTGAACCGGCTGCGACGCCAAGGTGAATTCTCGGCGACCTGGGGCTGATGCCCTTATTCAGGGGTTACAGCAGGTCACCACCATGCGCTTACGCTGAACGCATGGACGTGAACGTGGCTGAAGCCGCAGCGAGCGCGCTTGCCGGGCTCGGAGTCGGCCTCACCGCCGCGCTGTCCTTCCGCTGGAGCGAGAAGGATCGGAAGAAGAGCCTGAAACGGGTCGAGAAGCAGCAGCCGGAGCCCGAGCTGCCCCCCGGTGTCGACACCGTGCTCTCGGTGCTGCGCTCCTGCGCCGTGGTGCTGGACGACAGCGACCAGGTGATCAAGGCGAGCTCGGCCGCCTACGCCCTCGGCCTGGTCCGGGGCGGTGCCATCGCGGTGAACGAGATGCTCGCGATGGCCCGGCTGACCCGGCGCGACGGCGAGATACGGCAGGCCGACCTGGACATCCCCCGGGGCGGCGGCAAGCAGGGCGGCGACGTCCTGGCCGTCTCGGTCCGGGTCGCCCCGCTCGGCTCCCGGCTGGTCCTGGTCCTGGTCGAGGACCTGACCGAGGCGCGCCGGATCGAGGCGGTCCGCCGCGACTTCGTCGCCAATGTCTCGCACGAGCTGAAGACCCCGGTGGGCGCCCTGTCCCTCCTCTCCGAGGCGGTCCAGGACGCCAGCGACGACCCCGAGGCGGTCCGCCGGTTCGCCGGCCGGATGCTCATCGAGGCCACCCGGCTCACCAGCCTGGTCCAGGAGATCATCGAGCTCTCCCGGGTCCAGGACGACGACCGGCTGGTCGACCCGGAACCGGTCGCCGTGGACGAACTGGTGGCCGAGGCCATGGACCGCTGCCGGCACCAGGCCGCGGCCAAGCAGATCACCATGGCGGCCGGCGGTGTCGCCGGCCTCTACCTGCACGGCAACCGCGGCCAGCTCGCGGCGGCGCTCGGCAACCTGGTCGAGAACGCCGTCAACTACAGTCCGGTCAGGACCCGGGTCGCCATCGCGGCCCGCAGCGTGCCCGGATCCAGGACCGACACCGTCGAGATATCGGTGACCGACCAGGGCACCGGGATCTCCGAGAAGGACCGGGAACGGATCTTCGAACGCTTCTACCGGGTCGACCCGGCCCGCTCCCGGGCCACCGGCGGCACCGGCCTGGGCCTGTCCATCGTCAAGCACGTGGCCGCATCCCACGGCGGCACGGTCTCGGTCTGGAGCGTCGAGGGGCAGGGCTCCACCTTCACCCTGCGCCTGCCCACCACCACCCCCGGCCGTGACGACGCCGGTTCCGCCACCGAGCCCGCGGCCGACGCCGACCCGGTCGGCGCCCGTGCGGCTGACATCCGTCCAGCCGACATCCCCACGGCCGACAGCGACGTCGACGCCGAGACCCACCCCCTGCCTGTCCACCACCCTGCCCCGGAGGTCCAGTCGTGACCCGTGTGCTTGTCGTAGAGGACGAGGAGTCCTTCAGCGATGCCCTGTCCTACATGCTCCGCAAAGAGGGCTTCGAGGTGGCCATAGCCGCCACCGGTCCCGACGCACTGGACCAGTTCGAACGCAACGGCGCCGACCTGGTCCTGCTGGACCTGATGCTGCCCGGTCTGCCCGGTACCGAGGTCTGCCGCCAGCTGCGGGCCAAGTCCAGCGTCCCCGTGATCATGGTGACGGCCAAGGACAGCGAGATCGACAAGGTGGTCGGGCTGGAGATAGGGGCCGACGACTACGTCACCAAGCCCTACTCCACCCGCGAGCTGGTCGCCCGGATCCGCGCGGTGCTGCGCCGCCGCGGCGAGCCGGAGACCACCGTCGGCGGCCCCGGCGCGCTGGAGGCCGGACCGGTCCGGATGGACGTGGACCGGCATGTGGTGACCGTCGACGGCGCCAAGGTCGACCTCCCGCTCAAGGAGTTCGACCTGCTGGAGATGCTGCTGCGCAACGCCGGACGTGTGCTCACCCGGATGCAGCTGATAGACCGCGTCTGGGGCGCGGACTATGTCGGTGACACCAAGACCCTCGACGTCCATGTGAAGCGTCTGCGCGCCAAGATCGAGCCGGACCCGGGGGCCCCGCGCTACCTGGTGACGGTCCGCGGCCTCGGCTACAAGTTCGAGCCGTAGACCGAGCACCCGCTGCGCCGCACCGCTGTGCCCCGGACGGTCGCCGTCCGGGGCACAGCCATGCGCTGACGGGTCAGGTGGATCAGGGGGTCTTGGAAGCCGAGGCCGAGGCGCCGACCGACGCCTTCGAGGACGCCTTCGAGGACGCCTTCGCCGACGCACCGGCGGCGGCGCTCGGGGACACGGTGACAGCCGGGGCCGTGGTGGGCGCCACCGGGGCGTACGAGGCGTACTGGCCGGTGCCGGCGTTCACCAGGGCCTGGACCGTGACCGATCCGGCGTTGGCGAAGGTGAAGGTGATGACGGCGTTCTGGCCGGGCTTCTCGTTGAGCGTGGGCACGGTCGCCGACACCTGGTCCGGGCCGCTCAGCAGCAGAGAGCCGCCGGCCGGGATCGTCGCGGCGCCGCTCAGCGTCGCCTGGCTGCCGCCGTCGACGGTGACCGCGGTGAGCGTGTCGTCGGCGGATCCGTTGTTGGCGATGTTCACGCTGACATTGGCCGGCGCGTTGCCTGCGGCGTCGGTGACCACGACGATGCCGTTGAGCTTCAGGGCCGAGTCGCCCTTGACGATCGAGGTGGCGGCGCTGTCGGGCTTCACCTGGAGGGTCGCCGCGCTGGACCCCGCGGAGCAGGCGGCGAGGATGGGAGCGGTCGCGAGGATGACGGCGGCGACTGCGCCGCGACGAAGACTGCGGCTCACGGCGGTGACTTCTCCTTGGACGTGCTGGGTCCGGGCAGGACGGCTGTCTGTGGGAGACCGCCGCGATCAGGTTACCGAGCCTCTTTATCCGCTTCACACGGGGTGGCCCCGTGTCGCGTCCCAGTCCCGAACGCCACACCCGTCCCGGACGGAGCGTCAGTGTGCCCCGGACGTCCGCAGAAAGCGTTCGGCCGAAGATCAGATAACGTTTCGATTACGTCTTCCGTGTAAGATCAATAACGGATCCGCGAGGTGCGGCCGGTTCGTGCGCAGGCGCTCCGACCTGCGGGAAACCCTCCTCGAACTGGGGTCGCAGCACGTGGCAGGGGTGGTTGTCAAGCCCTGAGACTGGCTCTGACCTGCGAAAACACCCTTCGGATATGGCTGCAACCGTGTTATTCTGGAAAGCCACGGAAGGGGTACCTGTCACATGACGTTCAAGGTTGGCGACACCGTGGTCTACCCCCATCACGGGGCCGCGCTGATCGAGGCAATTGAAATTCGCCAGATCAAGGGTGTGGACAAGACCTACCTGGTGCTGAAGGTGCAGCAGGGTGACCTGACGCTGCGCGTTCCTGCGGAGAACGCAGAGTTCGTAGGCGTCCGCGACGTGGTCGGCCAGGATGGGTTGGACCGGGTCTTCGAGGTGCTGCGTGCACCGTACACCGAGGAGCCCACCAACTGGTCCCGCCGCTACAAGGCGAACCTGGAGAAGCTTGCTTCGGGTGACGTTATCAAGGTCGCGGAGGTTGTGCGCGACCTTTGGCGACGTGAGCGCGAGCGCGGGCTGTCCGCTGGTGAGAAGCGGATGCTGGCCAAGGCCAGGCAGATTCTGGTCAGTGAGCTGGCACTCGCTGAGAACACCAACGAGGACAAGGCCGAAACGCTGCTCGACGAGGTTCTCGCCTCCTGAGTCAGCGGTTCTGCCGAACAGTCCCTCGTGCACAGCTGTAGTGGTGCATGCAGTGTGATCCAGCGCCCGTCGTTGCATCGGCGGGCGCTGAGTCATGTCTGCCGTCGATCGGTGGAGCCCCGTGCGCGGGCGGCCGGTCCGCGCCGGTACTGTGCCGTTCCGGGGGTGGTCGCCACCCCCGGTGCCAGGACGAGCAGGACTAGCTCCACGGAAGGCGCTCGGCCCGGCACGCCTTGGCCATACCCACTTCGCCGAAGGAACAAAACCTGAACGCCGCAGCAGTGGTCCCCGCCGCAGGTCGGGGCGAACGACTGGGCCCCGGTGCCCCCAAGGCCCTGCGAGAACTGGGCGGTGTGCCGCTCCTGGTGCACGCCGTCCGCGCGCTGGCGCGCTCCCGCGCGGTGACGCTGGTCGTCGTGGTCGCCCCCGCCGACGGGGTGACCCGGGTGCGCGGACTGCTCGACGACTACGGCGTGGACGGGCACGACGGCGCCCGGATCGCCGTGGTGCCGGGCGGGTCGACCCGGCAGGAGTCGGTCCGGCTGGGCCTGGGCGTCATCCCCGGGGACGTCGACGTGGTGCTGGTGCACGACGCCGCCCGGCCGCTGGTGCCGGTGGACGTGGTCGACGCGGTCGTCCGCGCCGTCGCGGACGGTGCCGAGGCGGTCGTCCCCGCGGTGCCGTTGGCCGACACGGTCAAGCAGGTCGAGCCGGGCGCCGCGCCGGGCCGCCCGGAACCGGTGGTCGCCACCCCGGACCGGTCCACCCTGCGCGCGGTGCAGACCCCGCAGGGGTTCCGCCGCGAGGTGCTGCTCCGGGTGCACGAGAAGGCGCTCAACGACGGGGTCGAGGCCACCGACGACGCCGGCCTGGTGGAGCGCTACGGCGGCAGCGTGGTGGTGGTGCCCGGGCACGAGGAGGCGTTCAAGGTGACCAGGCCGCTGGACCTGGTGCTGGCCGAAGCGGTACTGGCGAGGCGGAGGTCCCGCGATGAGTTCTGACGCGATGAGTTCTGATGCGATGGGTTCCGACGGGATGGGTTCCGACGGGATGGGTTCCGAACGGCCGCTGCTGCCCCGTACCGGCATCGGCACAGATGTGCACGCCTTCGAGGCGGGCCGTGAGCTGTGGGTCGCCGGGCTGCGCTGGGAGGGCTACGAGCACGGGCTGGCCGGGCACTCGGACGGCGACGTCGCCGCCCACGCCGCCTGCGACGCGCTCTTCTCCGCCGCCGGGATCGGCGACCTGGGCGCGCACTTCGGCACCGATCGGCCGGAGTGGTCCGGCGCCTCCGGGGTGCGGCTGCTGGCCGAGGCCGGACGGATCGTCAGGGCGGCCGGCTATGAGATCGGCAATGTCGCGGTCCAGGTCGTCGGCGTGCGGCCGAAGGTCGGCAAGCGGCGCGAGGAGGCGCAGCAGGCGCTCTCCGCCGCGCTGGGCGCCCCCGTCTCGGTCTCCGGCACCACCACCGACGGGCTCGGGCTGACCGGTCGCGCCGAGGGGCTGGCCGCTTTGGCCACCGCGCTGGTGTACCCGGTCTCCTGAGGGGCCTCCGCCGACCCGGGCGGCGGGCTGATGCGCCGTCACCCGAACGCGACGACCGCGCCGGTGTGAACCGATGCGCGCACTGTGTCCGGTTGGGCCGGGGCACCCCGCTCTTCCCACTACGCTTGACGGTGTGAGTATTCGCCTGTACGACACCAGCGCCAGCCAGGTCCGCGACTTCGTCCCGCTCGTGCCGGGTTGTGTCTCGATCTACCTGTGCGGTCCGACCGTGCAGGCCGCTCCGCATATCGGGCACATCCGCTCCGTCCTCAACTTCGACGTGATGCGCCGCTGGTTCGCCTACCGGGGCTACGACGTCGCCTTCGTGTGGAACATCACCGACATCGACGACAAGATCCTGGAGAAGTCGCGGCTCTCCGGCCTGCCCTGGTGGCAGATCGGATACGCCAATGAGCGCGCCTTCAACTTCGCCAACGACGTGCTGGGCTGCCTGCCGCCGACGGTGGAGCCCCGGGCGACCGGGCACGTCCCGGAGATGATCGAGATGATGCGCGCCCTGATCGAGCGCGGTCACGCCTACGCCTCCGACGGCAACGTCTACTTCAGCGTCACCTCGTTCCCCGAGTACCTCTCGCTGTCCAACCAGGAGCTGGACAACCTGCGCCAGCCCTCGGGCGAGGGCGAGACCGGCAAGCGGGACCAGCGGGACTTCGCGCTGTGGAAGGCAGCGAAGCCGGGCGAGCCCAGCTGGGAGACCCCCTGGGGCCGCGGCCGTCCGGGCTGGCACCTGGAGTGCTCGGCGATGGCGCACAAGTACCTGGGCGCGGCCTTCGACATCCACGGCGGCGGCCGCGACCTGATCTTCCCGCACCATGAGAACGAGCTGGCGCAGTCCAAGGCCTTCGGCGACGACTTCGCGACCTACTGGGTGCACAACGCCTGGGTGACGCTCAGCGGCGAGAAGATGAGCAAGTCGCTGGGGAACTCGGTGCTGGTCTCCGAGATGGTGCAGAAGTGGCGGCCGATCGTGCTGCGCTACTACCTGGGAACCCCGCACTACCGGTCCATGATCGAGTACAGCGAGGAGGCCCTGCGCGAGGCCGAGACCGCGTTCGCCAGGATCGAGAGCTTCGCCCAGCGGGTGGTCGAGCAGCACGGCGAGGTCACCGCGGCGGTGCACGTGCCGCCGGCCTTCGGCGAGGCGATGGACGACGACTTCGGCGTTCCGCAGGCGCTGGCCATCGTCCACACCGCCGTCCGGCAGGGCAACGCGGCGCTGGCGGCGGACGACAAGGAGAGCGCGGTAGCGCGTCTGGCCGAGGTCCGTGCGATGCTCGGTGTGCTGGGTCTCGATCCGCTGGACGCCATGTGGGCCGGTCCGGCGCAGGGCGAGGACCTGCACGGTGTGGTGGACGCCCTGGTCAAGCTGGTGCTGGAGCAGCGCCAGGCGGCGCGCGAGCGCAAGGACTACGCGACCTCCGACGCCATCAGGGACCGGCTCACCCAGGCCGGGCTCGCCATCGAGGACCGTGCCGACGGCTCGCGCTGGACGCTCAACTAACCGACGTACGTATTTATTGCAGATGGAAGCAGGACTGAACTGATGGCCGGCAACAGCCAGCGCAGGAACCGCCGAAACCCCGGCTCGAAGAAGGGCCCGTCGGTCGGAACCGGTGGCCACAGCCGGAAGGCACTCGAGGGCAAGGGCCCGACGCCGCCGGCGTCGGAGCGCAAGGGGCACAAGAAGAACCGGATGGCCAACGCCGCCACCAAGCGCGCCGCAGCGGGCAACAAGTCCCGCGGCTCGGCGCGGCGCGGCGGCAAGGCGGGCTCCGAGCTGGTCTACGGCCGCAACTCGGTGGTCGAGGCGCTGCAGGGCGGGGTGCCGGCCTCGGCGCTCTACGTCCAGCAGTTCATCGACAACGACGAGCGGGTGCGCGAGGCGCTGACGCTGGCCAACGAGCGGGGCGTCCCGCTGATGGAGGCCCCGCGGGTGCAGCTGGACAACCTCGCCGAGGGCCACAACCACCAGGGCCTGATCCTGCAGGTGCCGCCGTACGACTACGCGCACCCGGACGACCTGCTGGCGCGGGCCGCCGACAACCACGAGGACCCGCTGATCGTGGCCCTGGACGGGATCACCGACTCGCGGAACCTGGGCGCCATCGTCCGCTCGGTCGCGGCGTTCGACGGGCACGGCGTGGTCATCCCCGAGCGGCGGGCCGCCGGGATGACGGCGGGGGCTTGGAAGACCTCCTCCGGCGCGGCCGCGCGGGTCCCGGTGGCCCGGATGACCAATATGACCAGGACCCTGGAGGCCTACCAGAAGGCCGGCTGCTTCGTGGTGGGCCTGGCGGCCGACGGCGAGGCCGAGCTGAGCGATCTGGAGGCGCTGACCGGACCGGTGGTCGTCGTGATCGGCTCGGAGGGCAAGGGCCTGTCCCGGCTGGTCTCGGAGACCTGCGACCTGACGGTGCGGATCCCGATGCCCGGCGTCGCCGAGTCGCTGAACGCGGGCGTCGCGGCCGGCATCGTGCTCTACGAGGCCGCCCGGCTGCGCGGCAGGCGCTGACCCGACTCGACCGGAACCCTCGCCGCGCCGCCCCGTTCGGGCGTATGAGCGAGGGTTTCGGTGTGTGGCGGGAGATCCCCGGATCGGGTGACCCCCGGGGGTGTCCAAATGGCCTCTCGCTCGGTTAGTGAGGTGTGGACACCAGAACAGCTAACCGCCCTCAGGGGGGACGTGCCGAGGGGAGCGACGGTGACCCGGGGCTGTATGCGGTCAAGGTACCGACCGACCCGGCCCGGCTGAGCAGTACGACGGCGAGTTTCCGGGTGCGCCTCGGCGCCTCGGTGACCCCGCTGATCGACGCCCAGGTGGCCGCGCCGGCCTTCACCGCGCCCCCCGTCGACGCCTCCTACCCCGGACTGGCCCAGGATTTCTCCCCCGACCAGACGCAGCCGATGCTGGTGCTGACCCCGCTGATGGAGGCCGGCGCGCTGGCCGGCGCCGCCAGCCTCGCCGGATCCGGCGCCGGTGCCGGGTCCACGGGCTACGGCGGCGAGGCACGCCCCCGGCGTCCGCGCCGGGTCACCCCGATCACCCTGGCAGGCGGCGCGGCCCCGCTGCTCGACGCCGCCCGGATGGGCGGCGCGGGACCGGACGCCTCCACCACGGTGCTGCCGGTGCAGCAGTCGGCCCGCCCGTCGCCCACCACCACCCTCGACGGGGGCGCTGCGCGCCGCACCTCCTCTGCGGCCGAGACGCAGCTGATGCCGCAACTCCCGGTCCCGCCGAACGCCGGTGACGGCTACGGCCAGGGCCTGGGCCACGCCCCCGGCGGCTACGACGACGAGGTCACCTACGTCGGCGGCCGGCAGCCCTGGGGCTCCGGGCCGGAGTACCAGCTGGAGGCGCGGGAGTCCGGAGAACCGGTTCGCCACGCCTGGTACCCGGGCCGCCGGGTCGACCTGGGCCTGGTGCTGCTGCCGCTGCGGATCTTCCTGGGCGGCATCTCCATCTACGCCGGCTTCAGCAAGGTCTCCGACCCCGTCTACTTCGACGGCGGCGTCCGCGGCTCGATGATGCACTGGCTGCAGTCGCTGCACCCGTGGCCGATGGCCCAGCCGCTGATGCAGTTCGCCCTGGCCCACCCGGTGGGAGCCGGGCTCGCGGTGGCGTTCATCCAGATCGTGGTGGGCGTGCTGTCCATCCTCGGCCTGTGGCAGCGGCTGGCGGCCGGTACGGCGATGCTGCTGTCGGTGGCGCTGCTGGTGACGGTCAGTTGGCGGACCACCCCGGCCTACGACGCGCCGGACATCATCTTCCTGGCCGCCTGGAGCCCGCTGCTGCTGGCCGGAGCGCCGCTGTTCTCGCTGGACGGACGGCTGGCCATCGAGGCCTGGCACCGGCTGGGCGAGCGCACCCCGGTCTCGGTGCTGCGGCGGCGGGTGCTGCGCCGCGGCTTCGTGGTGGCGACCGTGGTGATCGGATCCACCCTGCTGCTGGGCTCGGCGCTCGGCGCGGCGGTGCGCGACCACCGGATCGGGACCACGGTCGCCCCGGACCAGTCCGGACTGCCCACCGACTACCCGAGCCCGGTCTACCCGAGCGGCGGCGCGCAGTCGCCCACCGGGCACGGCCCGGCCGGCTCGTCCTCGAAGGCGCCGTCCGCCTCGCACTCGCCCTCGGCGGCGCCGACGACGGCCGCTCCTTCGCACCGCCCGACCTCGCGGCACAGCGGCAGCACCAGCAGCGGCAGCTCGTCCGCCGGCGGCCAGGGCGGCAGCAGCCCCTCCGGCGGCTCCAGCAGCACGCCCTCGCACCACCACAGCAGCACGCCGTCGCCGAAGAGCAGCAGCGGCAGCACCAACGGGGTGATCGGCGGCCTGCTGGGCACCAGCGCCCCCGCACCGCTGCCGCTGCTGGGGATGCCCGGCAACGGCGCGGGCACCGGCGGTACCGGCGGCAACGCGGTCACCTGAGCGGGTCGCCTGAGCGGGGTCACCTTCGCCAACGGGAGCGGCCCCGGAACGACGACGATGTCGCGTCGTTCCGGGGCCGCTCTGCGTTTCACGGACCTGATCGGTGGAGCGGTGGACCTACTGGGAGTCGCGTGCGGCCGCGAGCTCCTTGGCGGCCTCGGAGAGGTCCTTGGCGGTGTCGATGGCGCGCCAGTAGACGCCCTGGGGCAGTTCCCAGCCGGAGAGCCGGCGTTCACGGGCCAGGCGCGGGAAGGTGCTGCGCTCGTGGTCGCCGAGGTCGGGCAGCATGCCCGTGAACGCGGCGGAGAAGACGTAGACGCCGGCGTTGATCAGGTAGGGCGACGGGGGAGCCTCGATGAAGTCGAGGACGTTGCCGAACTGGTCGGTGTCCACGGTGCCCCAGGGCAGGCGGGGACGGGCCAGCGAGAGGGTGGCGTGGGCGTCGCGCTCGGCGTGGAAGTCCGCCATGTCGCGGAGCCGGAAGCGGGTCCAGATGTCGCCGTTGGTGGCGTACCAGGGCTCGTCCTTGCGGGGGAGTGCGGCGGCGGCGAACTTCAGGCCGCCGCCCCGGCCGAGCGGCTCGGTCTCCACGACCGTGGAGACGGCGAGCGGGAGGTCGGCCGTCTTGATCCAGTCCTGGAGCACCTCGGCCAGATGGCCGCAGGAGATGACGACATCGGTCACGCCCTCCTCGGCCAGCCACTGCAGCTGGTGGCCGACGATCGGAATCCCGGTGCCCGGGATCTCGATCATCGGCTTGGGGCGGGTGTCGGTGTAGGGGCGAAGCCTGGATCCCTGTCCACCGGCCAGGATCACGGCCTGGGTCACCGGCGGGGACGAGAGCGGCGAGCGCTCCATGGAGGGGATGAGGTCAGCGGTCATGGGAAGAACCCTAGACGCAGCTGCGGTGCTCCCGTACCAGGGCCGGGGTCCGGTCCCGGGCACGGGAGCAGCAGGCGGGGCGGGTCGGCCCGCGGCGGAGCACCGTGGGGATGCGGTGCGGTGCAGTGAGGTGCGATGAGGTGCGGTGCGGCGGCCCGGCGTCAGCCCGCGGCGGAGAGGGTGCCGACGGCGAAGGAGCCGTCGCAGACGGGGCGTGCGTAGGACTGCGCGCGCTTCACGTCGCCGTGGTACTTGCGGACCGCGGCCTGGCCGAGGTCGCGGGCCAGGTCGGTGCAGTAGCGGGTCAGCGACGGCTGCTGCTGCATGGCCTTGGCCAGCTGGTCCAGGGCGGCGCCCGGGTCCTGCCTGTTCAGGGTCTGCAACAGGCGCGCCTGGAGCGCGTCCTGCGGGGTGGCGGCCTTCTGCTTCACCGCGTCGGCACTGCTGTTGCCGGAGGTGCTGCTGGAGGCGGCCAGGACCTGCTGGTCGCCGGAGCCCGAGGGCGCCCAGGGGACGCGGGTCACCGCAAGGGTGCCGGTCGTGACGAGGACGACGGGCAGGACGAAGGCGAGGGTCTTGCCGAGGCGGTTCGCTAGCTGCTTCACGACCGAGATGCTAGCGATGAGTAATGATATGGCGACATTCAGTCACTCCAATGAGTGACGTCGTGTCCGTAATATCCGGGTATCGCGGCGAGTGGTGGGGGCAAGCAGACGTCCCCGACAGCCACCAGGGCTGTCGGGGACGTCTGCTGACTACCCGTCGGTACGCGGTACCGCCCGTCAGTCGCTGAGGCGGGCGCCCGAGGAGGTGGAGAAGACGTGGGTCTCGCCGGAGCGCGGGACCACGTGCAGGACCTCGCCCTTCTGCGGGACGGCGCGGCCGCTGACGCGGACCACCAGGTCCTTGGACTCGTCGCCGACCTTGGCGGTGCCGTAGACGTAGCCGTCGGCGCCGAGCTCCTCGACGACGTTGACAGTGACGGCCAGGCCCTTGCCGCCGTCCTTGGCCAGGGCGTCGCCCTCGCCGACCAGGTCCAGGTGCTCCGGGCGGACGCCGATGGTGACGGTGCGGTCGCCGGCGGCGGCGGCCTCGTCCACGGCGGTGCGGGAGACCGGGATGACCGACTCGCCGAACTTGACGCCGCCGTCGGCCAGCGGGACCTCGACCAGGTTCATCGCGGGGGAGCCGATGAAGCCGGCCACGAAGAGGTTGGCCGGGCGGTCGTACATGTTGCGGGGGGTGTCGACCTGCTGCAGCAGACCGTCCTTGAGCACCGCGACGCGGTCGCCCATGGTCATGGCCTCGACCTGGTCGTGGGTGACGTAGACGGTGGTGATGCCCAGGCGGCGCTGGAGCGAGGCGATCTGCGTGCGGGTCTGCACACGGAGCTTGGCGTCCAGGTTGGACAGCGGCTCGTCCATGAGGAAGACCTGCGGCTCGCGGACGATCGCGCGGCCCATCGCGACACGCTGGCGCTGACCGCCGGAGAGCGCCTTCGGCTTGCGGTCGAGGTACTCGGTCAGGTCGAGGATCTTGCCGGCCTCCTCGACCTTCCTGCGGATCTCGGCCTTGTTGACGCCGGCGATCTTCAGGGCGAAGCCCATGTTGTCGGCGACGGTCATGTGCGGGTACAGCGCGTAGTTCTGGAACACCATGGCGATGTTCCGGTCCTTGGGGGGGAGGTGGGTGACGTCGCGGTCGCCGATGCGGATGGCGCCGCCGTTCACGTCCTCCAGGCCCGCGAGCATTCGCAGGCTGGTCGACTTGCCACAGCCGGAGGGGCCGACCAGGACGAGGAACTCCCCGTCGGCGATGTCCAGGTCCAGGGCGTCCACGGCCGGCTTGGTGCCGCCGGGGTAGATCCGGGTGGCCTTGTCGAAAGTCACCGTAGGCATGCTGCTGCTCTCCTTCACCGGCAGGAACGTGCCGGACGATCCGAGTAAAGGCGGATGGTGGTTCGCCCCCTCCGCGTACCCGCCGTGCCGACCCGCCGGAGCGGCGCGGTGCGATGCGCTGATGAGGTCTAGTCCACCCGTGACAGGTGAACTGCAGGTGACGCTACCTGCCAGGATGCGCCCCTGTCAGTACCTTCTCGGCACCCAAAATGACCACAGTCGTCGCTTATAGCTACACAAATCCCACCAATCCAGACACCCACCCCTCCCAAAACAGCGGACAACCCCACCACCCCGCCCGGTAGACTGCCGTCTGGTCCTGCCGTGGCACGCTGCGGACAGGCACCACGCCTCCTTAGCTCAGCTGGCCAGAGCAACGCACTTGTAATGCGTAGGTCGTCGGTTCGAATCCGACAGGGGGCTCCACAGAATCAAACTTATGGCCTCTGAACTGCGGTTTTTCGTCACCAGGGGGCGGGAATCGGAACCTTCGACCTGTGCATTGTCGGCATCCGCCGTTGGTCCGTGGGGGTATGAGCGGTCGATTTGCGGCCTCAGGACGTGCCGTTTGGCCGTTCTTGTCCGGATCTGGTTGGCGGTATGAGTGGACTCTTCGTAGGGGAGGCCAAAGGGAGGCCATGCTGCCAAGGGGTTGCCCGGGGATGCTCGGACAGATGGCTCAGCCTAGGAACGAACTCGGATCCCCGTGCCAGGAGACCCGAAGCACCTCCCGCGCGCGGGTGCTCGCGACGAACAGCAGCCCGAGTTCTGTCTGTAGGTCCTCCTGGTGCTGCTGAGCGTCGATCTCGACCGCAGTCACAGCGCTGCGCATGGGGACGATTCCCTCGCTCACACCAGCCACCGCCATGCAGCGGAACTCCAGGCCCTTCATACGGTGCATGGTGCCGATGCGAACTCCGGCTCCGTCTGCGACTGTGTCGCCGGTGAGCACGACGGCGTCGATGCCCTTCCTCTTCAGCGCGGCGGCAAGGTCCCGTCCCAGTTGCACAACGCGCACGCCGACCCCGATCTCGCCCGGTTCGACCCCGGCGGCGATCCAGTCTCCGATCGCACAGGCCAGACCCTGCAACTCCTCGGCCTTGTTCGGGTAGCCCTGGGTGAGGGGCTCGGCACCGTGGAACGTCGACCGGTAGCCGTCGAGTCCCTCCAGGCCGCCGTCCATGTCGTCCGGGAAGAAGGGCTGATCGGCCGGTGGTGTCTTGATGGCTGTATCCAGGGCGTTGGCACTACTGACTCCCCCAGGACGGCGGGTGAGGAGGGAAACCGCCCACGCGGCGATCTCATGCGTACTGCGGTAGTTGATTCGGAGCTGGAACGACCGGCCGGCGACCGGGATACCGAGACTGCGCAGTGAAACTTTGTTGCCATAGATCCGCTGATGCGTGTCGCCTGCCAGGAACAGATCGTTTGCTCCCTCTGCAACGGACGCACGCAGCAGCCGCCACTGGGCTGGGTGCAAGTCCTGTGCCTCGTCGACCACCACATGCCGAAAGCGTCGCTGTTCCCCCGCTGCAGCGCCGGAGTTGAGGATGCGCGCCGCCGCCGCGTTCAACTGGAGGACCGTATAGCGGTCCTCCTGTCGAACTTCTGCGGTGAACGCCTCGACCGCGCGCCAGACCCGGCCGCGCTGCAAGGGACCGAGAGCCGCTCCACGCCCGGCGCGGGACGCCTTGAGATAGGACTCCGCACTCTCCAGGTCCTGCGCCAGGAACACATGACGCCACTCCTGGTCCAGGAAGGCGTCCGTGAGGTTCAGGTTCAACCGCTTGGCCGCGCGTGACCAGCGGGCGGCGATCTCCCGCTGGTCGGTGAGGATGTTCAGCTTGGTCTTGCCGCGCTGCTCGCGAACCACCTCGTAGGCGAAGGCGTCGACATTGACGACACGGATCCGGCGCGACTGCTCCGGGTCGGTGACCAGCAGCCGGATACTGCGTTCAAGCTCGGCGGCGAGGTCGCGGGTGAAGGTGGTGAGCAGGACGGCCCCGTCGGGCGCGTCTTTCGGCAGCCGCGCGGCGAGGTGCGCCGCGCGGTGCAGCGCGACGACGGTCTTCCCGGTGCCGGGGCCGCCTGCCACCCGCGCCGGACCGCTGAACGCTGACCGGTAGGCAATCCGTCGCTGGCTGGGGTGGAGGAAGATTCGCCAGGTGTCGAACGGTCGCTCAAGCAGCTCCATAAGCTCGGCCGGACCGGAGACCAGCGCGATGCGGCCCTGAGCCCGGTTCATGGCTGCGGTCAGGTCGTCCGGAACGTCGCCGTTTGCGGCCAGAGCGGCTGCCTCAGCCTCCTGCCCCGCAGCGAGCTGGACCTGGACGACCTCTTGCCAGACCTGTTCGGGGCTCATCCCGGCGGCCAGCCCGCAGAGCACGTCGTACTGGTGCTCCGGCAGGAACGGCCGTGTGCTGTCCAGTAGTTCCTCGGAGTGGATCTGCCGGGACAGCACAAGCACAGCTTCGTCGATCCCCAGTCGGCGCAGGTCGGCGTCCGAGACGTGTGCGAGCAGCGCGGCGGTGGCCGGGGAGCCGACGACGGTCTTCCTGAGACCGTCGCTCAGGCGCTCCAGAGCGAGATCATCGCGGATCTCGATGCCCTGGGTGGCGGCGTTGAGCGAGGCTCGGTGGGTGAGGGCCCAGTCGATCGCGTCGTCATGGGGCAGCACCTTGAGCAGGAGGAAGCTGCTCCCCTGCTCCGGAGCGAGGACGACTCCCCGGTAGAACTTGTCGATCCGCATGGTTTTGAGGCGGGCATCGCGCCCGTGGTTCAGCTTCTCCAGGTGCGCGCCTGCGGCCGAGGTGTGCTCGAACTTGTCCAGGGCCTCCACGACCCGCTTCTGGACGTGCCGCTCCAGGCCGGCGAACTCTTTCATGAAGTCACGGTGGAACCCGAGCGAAGGCATAGTGGCGCTTCCCGCCTCTCGGAGCTGGGGTGGAGGTGCTGCGTCGGCAACGTTACTGATCTACAGGGGAGTTCAGCGGAGGATGCGGGCGATCTCGACCTCGGCGTTCATCGCCCTGAGCCGGCGCACCGCCTGGAGCAGTGAGACCTGCGCGAACGCGAAGAGCGAGTCCACCGTGATCTCCTCGCCCTCCTTGAGGAGGATGCCGAAGACGACCCGGAGCGAGCCGAAGTCCTGGAGCAGCCGGTGGTCCGGGGGTGTGCGCGGCCACCTGGGCGAGGAACTTGGTCCGGACGGCCGTGTCGCTGCGCAGGGCCTCGACCGCGGCGACGCCCTGGGCGAAGAGATGGTTCAACGGTGCCGTACTGGAGGGGGCCTTCTTGACGCAGATCAGCTGGTTCTCCGGACCGAGGAGGTCGCAGATCTCCAGGCCGCCGCCGTTGAACTTCTTCGTGACGATGCCCTTCTTGTCGAACAGAAGGTAGCCCCTCTGCTTCGCCGCCTCGGCGTTGTACCAGCCTTCGTCGTGCGAGTCCTGGCCCTTCACGATCGGGCCCTTCGGCCAGGGCGGCAGGGTGACAGTGGACGGCTCCGCGAAAAGTTCGGCGAGCTCCTCCTCCAGGGTGGTAAGGAATCCTGCGCCGACCTCGAACCACTTGCCCTGACCGAAGAAGAAGCGGTCCGTGTCGACCGGGACGTCGGCGATGAGCCACTCCTGCCCGGTAGTGGCAGCGCCGAGCGGGGTCCGGAGGTCGTCGTCGCTGAACATGACGACCCGGACCTGGCTGAGTGCCTTCATACGGTCGCCCTCGGCCTGATCCTTCACGAAGCCCAGGAGCACGGACAGGTCAAGGTCGGAGACTTCCTGGACGCGGTCGCCCCGGCGGATGCGGAACGCCTGGGCGGATCCGAAGCCCTCCTGGCAGGAGTCCGGGACACCCACGGTGAGCCGGGGGCTGCCGAGATCGCCGAGCATCGCCTCAAGGACAGTCTGGGCCTGCACCACCTTCCGGCCCCGCTTGTCGAGAGTACGGATCCTCTCGACGAACCGCAGTTCTGTGAGCGGGTCCGGACGTGCGGAGACGGCCTCGATGGCCTCCAGGTCCTTCAGGAACTCCTCCAGGTTGGTGGCGAGCGGGAGCTTGATCGTCGACTCCGAGCACTCGATCCGGACCTGCCGCGCCTTGCCGGACTGCAGGGAGGTCAGCGGGATGCTGCTGACGGTTCCGCAGATCCGCCGCACTACGGCGCCGAAGCGATCCAGGCCGAAGCCGTCGATCCGCTCTCCGCGGGCGACCGAGTACTCGTCCACGCGTCCGCGGCCGTCCATGATCTGGTTGCGGATCTTGAGGATTCCGTCCTCGTCCAGGCAGCGGGTGGCGAACTGGAGCCCGAACTCGTCGTCGCGGTAGTACGGATCGAGCATGTGCTGGCCGACGCCATAGGTGAGGGCGTACAAGCCCTGCTTCGTACGCAGGAGCACCAGTCCGGCTGCGGAGTGGTTGCGCTCGTTCAGGTCTAGTCCGGTGATACGCGAGACGGCGTCGCACCAGTCGGCCCGGTCGCGGGGGATGCCGCCGTTGATCAGCAGGCCCTCGACGCTTTCCTGGACGAACTCCCTGACCTGGTAGTCGGGGTGGTTCAGGTAGCGGCTGCGGACGAGTTGGCGCAGCTCGACGGTTCCGCCGTCGGGGACAGTCAGCCGGTGGAGGGTCGACTTGCGCGTGCCGGACTGACGCTTCTGCTGCTGGGTCATGGCGGTCCTGCTCTCTTGGCTCAGTGAGTTCCTGGTGGGCTGTGTGATGTCGCGGCAGTGCCACCTGCTGGCACTGGAAGCCTCTACAGATAAGCATGACAATGAAAGCACTGTCAATCAACTTTTTAAGCTTGCTGTGTGGTGTAGTGTGTTTACTGTTCACGCCGAGAGGGGCAGGTTTCCAGGTCATGCCGCAGCAACAGCCAGCACCCCAGCCGACTGCGCAGGTCACCGCGTCCGAGATCTCCCGCATCGCCGGCGTCACGCGCGCCACCGTCAGCAACTGGAGGCGACGCCATGCCGACTTCCCTGCCCCTAGCGGCGGCACCGAGAGCAGCCCGCTGTACGACCTGACTGCCGTCCAGCGCTGGCTCCGCGAGCGGGGGTACACGTCCAGTGCTTCGCCGGTGGAGGATCTGCGGACCGCCTTGCGACTGACCGGTGGCGGAACACCGGCACGACGCTTTTTTCCGCTGCTCAGCGCGGCCACACGGCTGCTGGCAGAGCAGGTACCCGGGGGGTTCACAGCCCTCCCCGATGACCGGCTCGCGTCGCTTGCCAGCCAGGTCGTTGCCGACACTGATGCGGGCTTCGGCGCGAGTGAACCTGTCCAGTACGGTGCCGACGAAGCGACCGTCATCCGTGCCGTCCTCACCTCTGCGAAGGAAGCAGGTACCCGGCCCACACTCGATGTCTTGGCCGAGCGCGAGCTTGACGAGAGCGCTGCGACCGGGACCTATCAGACGCCTGCGGGTCTGGCGGCCCTCATGGCCGCCTTCTTGCCCGTCGGCACCGCGCGGGTCCTGGACCCGGCCTGTGGCAGTGGAACACTGCTGGTGGCGGCTGCGGAGCGCGGTGCCGGTGAGCTGTACGGTCAGGACACGCTGGCCCTGCAGGTGCAGCGGGCCGGTGTGACGCTCAGGCTGGCCGAGCCCGACCTTGAGGCTGACGGCGGTCGGGTGGCGCTGGCGGTCGGGGACAGCCTGCGTGCCGATGCTTTCCCCGAACTGCACGCGGACGCCGTGCTCTGCAACCCGCCGTACGGGGACCGCGATTGGGGACACGAGGAACTCGCCTATGACCCGAGGTGGGCGTACGGCGTTCCGCCGCGGTTCGAGTCGGAGCTGGCCTGGGTGCAGCATGCCCTCGCGCATGTCGAACCCGGCGGCCATGTGGTGATGCTGCTCCCGCCCGCACTCGCTTTCCGCACGTCCGGCCGCCGCATCCGCACCGAACTGCTGCGGAGTGGGGCATTGCGCGCCGTCGTCTCGCTCCCGGCGCGCGTCGCCTACCCGCTTCACATCGCGCTGCAGATCTGGATACTCCAGCGGCCGGAGCCGGGGGGTGCTGATCGGTCGTCGGTGCTGTTCGTCGACGGGGGCGAGGGTGAGACCGGGGGCGGTGCTGCAGGCACAGGGAGTGGGACAGGTACGGGGGCTGGTCGTCGTCCTACCTTCGACTGGCCCGGGTTGGCAGCGCGGGTCGTCCCGTTGTGGGCTGACTTTCGGGATCATCCGGAGAACTTCGCCGACGAGGCCGGTCTTGCTCGGGCTGTGTCGATCGTGGATCTGTTCGATGATGTCGTCGATGTCACGCCGGCCCGACATGTCCGGGCGACTGCCGCCGATATTGACCCCGAGTCACTTGCCCGGGAGGTAAGTGACCTGTACGGGCAGCTTCGGCGGAGCGTGGTTGAGCTGGGAGCGGCGAGTGAGGACGGGGAGTGGAAGCCCGCCGGGAAGGTAGGACGAGACTGGCGTTCGGCGACCCTCGCTGACCTGGCCCGCGGCGGTGCGCTCACGATCCTGAGAGGAGCGGCAGCGGGCGGACGGGACTCCGCCCGGGCCGGGAGCACTGGCGCGGGGGGAGTGAGCACCGACCGGAGGGCGTTGACAGCGCGTGATGTCGCCACCGGGAGCAAGCCGTCGGGCGCCGACGGGGATGCGCATCCGGACGCCTCACAGAGTGTTGCCGCTGGCGACGTGCTGGTGCGCGCGGTCTCCGGCGCGAGCGCGGTCGGGGACATGACGCGGGTGGCGGACGAGTCTGACGCAGGGGCGGCTCTGGGCTCCAACCTGCACCTACTGCGCCCAGACCCAGCGCGCTTGGACCCCTGGTTCCTCGCCGGATTCCTCGGGGCGGCCGACAATATCGCCGCAGCGTCCACTGGCAGCACCTTGGTCCAGGTCAACCCAGGTCGACTGCGCGTCCCGCTCATGCCGCTGGCGAAGCAGCGGCGCTACGGGGACGCCTTCAGACGCGCCCACGAGCTGCGCGTGCTGGCCCAACGCACAGCGGCCCTGGTGGAGGATACGGCAGCAGCGCTGACCACCGGTCTCACCGCAGGCGCGCTGCTGCCGCCGACTCCCGACGACACGCACGGATCTGCCTGAACTACCGCAGCCGGCAGGTCGATCGACCAGACTGCATGCATCCCGCCCGCCTCACCGATGGTGACCGGACGGAACCTGAAAAGAAACTGGGGAACCTCTTGAACAGCAGCAAGCACACGGAGCTGGCGAACCACGCCTGGTCCGTCGCAGATCTCCTGCGAGGCGACTACAAGCAGTCCGACTACGGCAAGGTCATTCTCCCGTTCACTGTGCTGCGGCGCCTGGAGTGCGTACTGGAGCCCACGCGCGAGAAGGTCACTGCGACCGCCGTGGAGGTGGTCGGGCGGGACCTCGACGAGGACCGCTTCCTGAGAAAGGCGTCCGGGCACGCCTTCTACAACAGAAGCTCACTGACGCTGAAGAAGATCGCCGGCGACCCGCAGAACACAGCGAAGAACTTGCAGCTGTACGTCGCGGCGTTCTCAGAGAACGCCCGCGAAGTGCTGGAGAAGTACGATTTCAACCAGCAGATCCGGAAGCTCGACAGCGCGAAACTGCTCTACGAGGTCATGGGGCGGTTCGCCGATCTCGATCTGCGTCCGGTGCTGCGTGACGCCGCCGGGAACGTGGTGCCGGCTGAGGACGGTCGTCCGGTTGAGATCGTCAGCAACCACCAGATGGGCTACATCTTCGAGGAACTGATCCGACGTTTCTCGGAGCAGTCGAACGAGACAGCGGGGGAGCACTTCACCCCGCGCGAGGTCATCAAACTGATGGTCAACCTGCTGGTCGCCCCAGACGCGGACGCGCTGACGCTCTCGGTCGCCGTCCGGAAGATCCTGGACCCGGCCTGCGGGACCGGCGGCATGTTGAGCGCGGCGGAGGATCACATCACCGCGCTCAACCCGAAGGCACGGGTGTCCGCCTACGGCCAGGAGCTCAACCCCGAGTCCTGGGCGATCTGCCGGTCGGACCTGATGATCAAGGGGCAGGATCCGGCAAACATCGCCTTCGGCAACTCTTTCAGCGACGACGGCCACAAGCGCGAGAAGTTCGACTACCTGCTGGCCAACCCGCCGTTCGGCGTGGACTGGAAGAAGGTGGAGGGAGTCGTCAAGGACGAGCACGAGCAGTTGGGGGAGTCCGGTCGCTTCGGTGCGGGCCTGCCGCGCATCAACGACGGCTCGCTGCTGTTCCTGCAGCACATGCTGTCGAAGATGAAGCCGGTGGACGTCCACGGGATGGGCGGATCGCGGGTCGCCATCGTCTTCAACGGTTCGCCGCTGTTCACCGGCGCGGCCGAGTCCGGTGAGTCCAACATCCGGCGGTGGATCCTGGAGAACGACTGGCTGGAGGCGGTCGTCGCCCTGCCCGACCAGCTCTTCTACAACACCGGTATCTCCACCTATTTCTGGATTCTGACGAACCGCAAGCGAATCGACCATAAGGGCAAGGTCGTGCTGCTGGACGCACGCGACTACTGGCAGAAGATGCGCAAGTCGCTGGGCGACAAGCGCAAGGAACTGAGCGACAAGCACATCCGCGACATCACACTGCTGTATGCGGAGGCGCTGCAGGTCGCCGCTGACCCGGAGCATGAGCTGCACGGGAAGGTGAAGGTCTTCAAGAACGAGGACTTCGGCTACCGCCGTATCACGGTCGAACGTCCGCTGAAGCTGAGGTTCGAGGTGACGGCGGAGACGCTGGAGGCGCTGGCTGAGGCCAAGCCGGTCCAGCGGTTGGCGCAGGCAGAGGAGTTCGTCGCAGCAGCGCGGGTGTTGGACGGACAGAGCTGGGCGACGAAGTCCGAGGCGTTCATCGCACTCAAGGACGCGGTGGTCGCGGCGGGGCTGCTGTGGCCGTCGGGCGCGCCGTTTACTAAGGCAGTGCGGGACGCAGTGGGGATTCGGGACGCAGAGGGGGAGGTCCAGATGGCCAAGGGATCGCCCGAACCAGACGCCGAGCTCCGGGACGCGGAGAACGTGCCGTTGGACGAGGACGTGGAGGAGTACCTCAAGCGAGAGGTTCTGCCGCACGTCCCGGACGCCTGGATCGACCACACGAAGACGAAGATCGGCTACGAGATCCCGTTCACCCGGCACTTCTACGTCTACCAGACGCCGAGGCCACTGGCAGAGATCGACGCGGAGCTGAGGTCGCTTGAGGCCGCGATTCAGGTGCTACTCGGGGAGGTGACGGAATGAGCCTTGCTTGGGATGTGCGTTTGAGGTGCGGGGCAGCGGTGCTCCCTGAAGGCTGGGAGGTACGGCGAGTGGGTGACCTGGTCAAGCTCGCAAACGGTTTCCCTTTCCCCTCGGAAAGTTTTGGGCCGAGCGGAAATGTACCGCTCGTTAGAATTCGCGACCTCGGCGACGGCCCGTTTGAGATGTTCGTGAAAAGTGAGGCCCCATCGACTGTGATGATCCGCGATGGTGATGTGGTCATCGGTATGGATGGCGACTTTAATCTAGTGCTGTGGAATAAGGGCTCGGCTGCTCTGAATCAGCGGCTTTGCATGCTTCGCCCTCGCCCGGGAGTGGATATTCGCTTCGTTGCTTACGCTCTGCCGATGGCATTGCGAATTATCAACGACCTGACATTTTCGACTACCGTCAAGCATCTGTCCTCATCTGACGTCCTGGGAGAGCGAGTTATGCTACCGCCTCTCGGTGAGCAGCGCCGCATCGCCGACTTCCTCGACGCTGAGACGGCTCGTATCGATCGTCTTGCATCCATGCGAGCGGCTCAGTTGGATCTGCTGGCCGAGCGGGAACGGGTAGCGTTGGATGAGGTGTTCGCTAAGGCCAAGTCCGTGGCAGACACGCGTCTCAAGTATCTGCTCGGGGTTCGCCCGCGGTATGGCGTGCTGGTGCCACAGTTCGTTGACGTCGGAGTGCCGTTTATTCGCGTGAATGACCTGTTGGACCTCGAAGGCCGGGCGTCCGGCCTACGCATGATCCCTGAGGACCTCTCTGTTCAATATGCGCGGACGGTAGTGAAGCCAGGCGATTTGCTGGTCAGCGTTGTCGGCACACTCGGACGTTCGGCAATCGCCACAGAGTCCGCTGCGGGAGCCAATATCGCTCGCGCGGTCTGCTCTGTTCGGGTTGCTGCCGACGTAGAGGTCGACTTGGTCCGAGCTTGGCTCGGGACGACGTCTTTCCAGAAGCAAGCAGTGGATGCAACGAGCACCGACACTGCACAGCCGACTTTGGGAATGGAGGACTTGGCGAACTTCACCATTGAGTGGCCGACAAGTACCGAGGAGCGCCGCTCGCTCGTGAATGCCATAATGGCGACACGGTCTGCTATGTCCCGGCTGAGGAGGGGGCTCGAGGTTCAGCGGACCCTTCTCGCCGAGCGCCGCCAGGCGCTGATCAGCGCCGCTGTCACGGGCCAGTTCGACGTGTCTTCCGCTTCCGGTAGAGGAGTTGACGTGACGTGACCGGTCAGCCAGCTGCCCCCACCCCCCGCCCGCCGTTCATCACGCGGGTACGCATTCAGAACTACAAGTCTATCGCTCAGTGCGATGTGACCCTCGGGCGATTCAATGTCCTGCTCGGTTTGAACGCTGCCGGCAAGTCGAACTTCCTTGACGCTCTCCGGTTCGTCCGGGACGCCCTAGCGGATGGTGCCGCCGAGGCCGTGGCGAGCCGGGGCGGCTTGGACGAGGTGCTGTGCCGAGTCCCCGCCCCGGCGTCCTCGGCGACGATTGCCCTCGAATTCCAACTGGAGGGGGTGTCAGGCGACCGTGAGATCGCCTGGGAGGGGCGCTACGAGATCACCATCGGGCACCCGCTGGGCAGCGGGGGGCCGAACAGGGGCGGCGTTCGTGTCGACCGGGAATTCTGCGAGCTGTACCGGCCTGGTCGGCCCGCGAAGAAGGAGCACCGCTTCCTGCAGCGCGACCGGACTTCGAAGAGTCGACGAGCGGGTCGTCTGGAACTGTCGATGCTCGGCGATACCGATCCGTTTGGTGATCTCCACTTCGCGCTCTCCGAGATGTTCTTCTACTCGCCTGACCTCAGCGAACTCCGGGCGCCGCAGCCGAAGACCGATGGGGACACCGAACTCGGCGAGGACGGCGCGGGCCTCGGTTCGTCGCTCGCGCGTCTCGGGCAGCAGGAGCGGAAGCGGTTGTCCGCCTATGTGGCTGCCATCGTGCCTGATGTGGTGGACGTGGGGTCGACCGATCCCGACGGCGACTACCTGGCAGCCCGGATGACGCTTGCCCCAGAGGGGAGCTCCGAGCAGTACGTCTTTCGTGCGGAGTCGATGTCGGAAGGGACTATCCGGGCGATCGGCCTGCTTACGGCCCTGTTCCAGCCGCCAGCCCGGGAGGGCTGGATTCCACTGATCGCCGTGGAGGAGCCAGAACTCGCCCTGCATCCGCTGGCGGCCGGCGTGCTGTACGACGCTCTCACCGAGGCAAGCGAGTATGTGCAGGTTCTGGTCACGAGCCAGAGTGCCGAGCTGCTGGACCGCAAGGAGGCGGACCTCTCGGACATCCGGGTGGTTGTCGCTGAGCGCGGCCTGACAGTCATCGGAGACGTGGACGAGGTGAGCCGCTCGATCGTCGCGGAGGGGCTGGCCACACCCGCTGACCTGTTGCGCTCGAATCAGTTCCAGCCCGTCGTCAAGCCGTTCACCCCAGCTTCAGCGCCCGAGGAGGCTGGCGAGTGAGCTCTACGGAGAAGGCCACGATCGCTTCGGTGGTCGAAGGCGAGGGGGAGCTGGGTGCGCTGCCTGTCCTCCTCCGTCGGTTGCTCTATGCCGCCGAGGTGTGGAACGCCGATGTCCTGCCGCCGTTCCACGTGGACCGTGGGCGGCTGGTGCGCCAAGGCGGGATCGAGTCCGCGGTGGATGCCCTCGCACGCCGGGTGCCCGTGGACGGGCCTGGTGGCGTCCTCCTCCTGATCGACGCCGATGACGATTGCCCCGCCGATCTCGGTCCCGCCTTGCTCCGACGGGCTGAGGCTACGCGGCCGGACCGTCGGATCGCTGTCGTGCTGGCTAACAGGGAGTTCGAGGCGTGGTTTCTGGCGTCGGCTCCGTCACTGGGTGGCAAAGCCGGACTTGACCACGGCTTGGATGTCCCGGCCAACCACGAGACCTTGCGCGACTGCAAGGGATGGCTTACCCATCACCGCGCCGACGGCAACCGCTACCGCCCTCGCGTGGATCAGTCTGCCCTCGCATCTGCGATGGACATCGAACTGGCTCGCCGCCACTCCGATTCATTCGACAAGTTCTGCCGTGACATCACCTATCTCATCAGCGGAAAACGGGGGGACTGACCATGCCGCCGATTCACAGCGAGGCCGCCTTCGGGCAGGCCATCGTCACGTCCATGACTGAGCACGGCTGGCGCGAGGCCCGACCGCAGGACTACCGGGCCGATCTTGGCCTGGACACCCATGAGCTGTTCACCTTCATCGGTGCGACCCAGCCCGATGAGTGGGGCGAACTGGTCACCACCCAGTACGCGGGCGACCCGGACGAGGCCCAGCGCGGGTTCGCCAAGCGGCTCGGTCAGGCGATCGCCGGCGATGGTCTGACCAAGGTCCTGCGCGACGGCGTCAAGGACCGCAGTGTCCACCTCCGGCTCGCGTACTTCCGGCCGAACCTTGTCGTGGACGATTCTGTCCTCGACAGCTACCGGGCCAACCGGCTCACCGTCGTCCGGGAACTTGAGTACGCCACCAAGCAGGCCGATCGGGGCAACCGGCTGGACCTCACCCTGTTCCTCAACGGCATCCCGGTTGCCACGGCCGAGTTGAAGAACCCGCTGACCGGGCAGGGAGTGGAGGAGGCGAAGCAGCAGTACCGCACCCAGCGGGACGCCAGCGAGCTGATCTTCACCAGCCGTGTCGTGGCCAACTTCGCCGTCGATCCCGACCTCGTCTTCGTCACCACGCGCCTCCGGGGGGCGAAGACCCAGTTCCTTCCGTTCAACACCGGCTCCGACGGTCCGGGGAACCCAGGCGGCGCCGGCAACCCGCAGCCGACCACGCCCGGCAGCTACTCCACTTCCTACCTGTGGGAGCAGGTCTGGCAGCGGGACAACTGGCTGGACTTGCTGCAGCGCTTTGTGCACCTCCACAAGGAGAAGTCCGGCACCGGTGGTCAGAAGCTGATCTTCCCGCGCTTCCACCAGTGGGACGTGGTCAAGAAGCTCACCGCTCACGCTGCCGTCCGCGGTGCCGGACACAACTACCTCATCATGGCCTCCGCCGGCTCGGGTAAGTCGAATACGATCGGCTGGCTCGCTCATCGGCTCAGCGACCTGCACACGCCCACCGATCCCACGGCGCTCGACCCGGCCGCGCACGCCGCCGGGCTCAAGCCCGGTGTCCCGGTGTTCGACAAGGTCATCGTCATCACCGACCGCCGTAATCTGGACGCCCAGCTTCGGGAGACGGTCGGCAGCTTCGAACAGACCGCCGGCCTGGTCGTGAAGATTGACGAGAGCCATGGAGCCAAGGGCGCGCAGCTCGCGCGGGCGCTGTCCCGCGAGACCGGGAAGATCGTCACGGTCACTCTGCACTCCTTCCCGGCGCTGCTGGACTACCTCAAGCGCAACCCGACCGAGATCCAGGGCCACCGCTTTGCGATCGTCGTGGACGAGGCGCACTCCTCCCAGTCCGGCGACGCCGCCACCGCCGTCCGGGCAGCCCTGCGCGATCTGGGCCTTGATGCTGACTCCGATGACGCGGGGGCGACCGAGGCCGTCCCTGTGGCTGTCCCTGATGACGCGCCCACCACCGTCACGGACCGGCTCAAGAACAAGGCCCTGCAGCGCTCCCGCGCTGCCAACCTCTCCTACTTCGCGTTCACCGCCACCCCCAAGGCGAAGACTCTCGAACTGTTCGGCGAACTCCAGGACGTCGATGGCGAGGCGAAGTACCGCCCCTTCCACACCTACTCGATGCGGCAGGCGATCGAAGAGGGCTTCATCCTCGACCCGCTTCGCAACTACGTCACCTATGACACCTACTGGAAGCTGGTCAACAAGAACCCGGATGAGCGCGAGGTCGACCCGAAGAAGGCCAATCCACTCCTGGCCCGCTACGCGCTGACCCACGACTCGACCGTCGCGCAGCATGCGCAGGTCATCGTGGAGCACCTCCTCGCCCATACCCGAGGGCGGCTCGGTGGGCGGGCGAAGTCGATGGTCGTGACGGCGTCCCGGCAGTCCGCGGTTCAGATGTCCCGCGCGGTCAAGAGCTACATCCAGGACCGCGGTTATGACGCCCGGTACCCGGATCTCGGTGTGCTCGTCGCGTTCTCGGGCTCGCTCACCTATGACGGCGAGGAGATCACCGAACCGAAGGAGAACGGTGGTCTGTCCGAGGGCGCGCTTCCCAAGGCTTTCGCATACACCCGCGCCGACGACAAGGCCGTGCGGGCCGGAGGTCCCGGCAAGCAGGAGTACCGCTTCCTGGTCGTGGCGGAGAAGTACCAGACCGGCTTCGACCAGCCGCTGCTGACCACCATGTACGTCAACAAGACGCTGACCGGCATCTCGGCCGTGCAGACGCTCTCGCGGCTCAATCGCACGGCCGAACGCAAGTCGCAGGCGGACCTCGCGGTCCTCGACTTCGTCAACGCGGCCGAGGACATCCAGGACGCGTTCCGCCCGTACTTCGAGGAGGCGCTGACTCTCCCCTCCGACCCGAATCTGCTCTACCAGGCACAGAGCAAGGTCATGGCTGCTCCCATTCTCACCGCGCAGGAGATGGACGAGTTCGCCGCCGCCTACTTCGCCGCCCAGGACGAAGCGAACGGCTCCTCCGTGAAGTGGGAGAAGCTGCATGCGGAGCTGTACCGGATGCTGTCCCCGGCAGTTGCCCGCTTTGAGGTGCTGCTGGACAGCGAGGACGAGGACGATCAGCAGACCGCTGAGGACTTCCGCGCGGATCTCAACGACTATGTGCGCAAGTACGGCTTTCTCGCGCAGATCGTCCCCTACCGCGACGCCGAGCTGGAGCGGTTGCACCTGTACGGGCGCTATCTGCTCAACCGGTTGCCGCGCCGCGCCGACGGCGGCGTCGACATAGGGGAGGTCGACCTCAGCCACATGCGGGTCGAGCGGACCGGCGAGTACGACATGGGCTTGACCGCAGAGGGCCCGACCGTGATCCGCAACATCGGAGACGGCGGGGGCGGTGCGAGCGAGCAGGAGAAGTCGCTGCTCTCACAGCTGATCGAGAAGTTCAACGACAAGTTCGGCACTGACTTCACCGAGCAGGACCTGCTGCCCGCCTTCAACGCCGCACTCGCCGACACCGAGGTTCGCCAGGCGGCCGTCGTCAACGACGAGGACAACTTCGGCAAGGTCTTCGACCAGGTATTCGCCGACAAGGTCGAGGACCACGTGGGTATCGTCACCGACCTCGGCAAGCGGTACTTCGCTCAGGACAAGGGCTTCCAGGCCAGTCTCAACCGCAGTGCCCGCCGGGCCGCCTGGCGGATGATCAGACGCGAGGAGGGCGTGGACGACGTCGCCTGACGAGCTTTTGGCCGCCCTCACGGTGGAGAGAGCGATGTAGGGCGGCCATCCACCGTGAGGTTGTGCCGTGTCCGGTGCTGGACGACGATCATCACAGCCGTCACACTGAGTATGCGGCATAACACGGACCTGCCGGGTTGGCCGAAGGACTGCCATGGTCGCCACCACTACCAGATGCGCACGCAGATTCGGGGGCAGCCGCGTGCCGGCGAATGTGATCAACGACCGCTACGAACTCATTGAACCGCTCGACCACGGCGGTATGGGTGACGTGTGGCGCGGCTACGACGCCGTGCTGGACCGGCCGGTGGCCGTCAAGATGGTCCGCCAGGCTGCTGTCACCAACCCGCAGCTGGCCGAGGAGTTCGCCAAACGGTTCCGTCGCGAGGCCCGGATCACCGCGCGCATTCAGCACCCCGGGGTCCCCCAGGTCTACGACGCGGTCCTGGACGCAACTTTTGAGCATCTCTTCCTGGTCATGGAACTCGTCGACGGAGTCCCCCTCTCCGCCTACATCGACCCGGACCAGCGACTGCCCGTCAGTTGGGCCGTTGCCGTCGCCGCCCAGATCGCCACGGTGCTGTCACACGCCCACGACGTGCCAGTGATCCACCGCGACCTCAAGCCCGGCAACGTCCTGGTCGCCCAGGACGGGACGGTCAAAGTGCTCGACTTCGGCATCGCCGCCATCCTGCGTACCGACGTCACCAAGCTCACCGCGACCGGCAGCCCGATCGGTACGCACCAGTACATGGCCCCGGAGCAGGTCCGCGGCGGCCGGGTCACGCCGCGCACCGACCTCTACGCGCTCGGCTGCGTGCTGCACGAGCTTCTCGCCGGCAGGCCCGTGTTCAGCGGCGAGAACGAATTCGCCCTGATGCACCAGCACCTCGCCGCCGCACCCGTCCCGCTGCGGCAACTCCGGGACGACGTGCCCGAGGCGTTGGAGGAGCTTGTACTGCAACTGCTGCGCAAGGCTCCCGAGAGCCGTCCGGCCGACACCCAGCAGGTCTACGACCGCCTGCTTCCCTTCCTGCCCATGGCCGGCTCGGTTCCCGCTCCGGTCGAGACAGGGCCATCCGGCGCGCCGGACCCGACCGGCGTCTTCCGACACCCGTACGCGCCCCGCTCGCGGACCCACACGCCCGCGGCGGCTGTTCCGACACCCGCTACCGTCGAGCCCGCGCCCGTCCCGGACCCGCTGCTGCGGGCCGCGATCAAGGATGCCTACCAGCAGTCCGACGCACTCCTGGTCGAGGAACGGTTCACGCAGGCCGTCGACGTGCTCAGCGCGGTTGTCGAGCCTGCCGCCCGTGCTCTGGGCAGCGACAGCCGGGAGGTGCTCGACCTGCGAAAACAGCGCGCCGTTATCCGCTTCCTCGGTGGCGACTACCGGGCCGCCCTTCCCGAGTTCGCGACCCTTGCCGACGCCTACGCCCGTACCGCCGGCCCTACCAGCACACCTGCCCGTGAGTGTCGTGCCCAGGCGGCACGCTGCCGGGGCGAGCTCGGACAGGTCACTCAGGCCCTGCAAGAACTCCAGGGTGTCCTGAACGTCGTCAGTGGCCTCGACGGCGATGTGAGCGAGGAGGCCATCGATCTGCGCCACGGCATCGCGGTCCTGCTTCTGGCCCAGGGGCGCGTTGCCGAGTCCGTGCATCTCCTTGAGCCGCTCTACGAAGACCTCGTCATGGTCTACGGGCCCGGGGACGAGCTCGCCATCGAAGTCGCCGAGACGCTCTTCCGTATCGGACTCGACCTCGACGGCCCGGATCTCGGATGAGCGACCGACTGCTCCACCGCCTGCGGCGAGTGCCCAAGTCCCGTCGGAGGAAGCCGCGTTCGCCCGTATCATCGTGAACCTCCGAGCCCCATGGACCCCTTCAGCCGCTTCGGCATCTGCTGCCGACCCGACCCACCCGAATGGATGACATGCCGACGCCCACCACTCATGCCGCAGCCGGCTTCGGAGACGGGGACATGGGGCGCGAGCGGATGCGACGCGTGCTGGGGGAGTGGCGCGAATCCCTGCTGGACCTGAGCGGGCGCAACAAGCTGCTGAACTTCCGTCACACCCGGACCGCGAGCCTGGAGATCCGTACCCCGGGGGCCGCCGCACTACTCGCCGGGCTGGCGCGCGGTTGGGATTTCGCGCCGGTCGAGGAGGCCGTCGAGGCCGATGGCGACGACAGCGAATCAGTGCCGCCGACCGCGTCCGGTTTGCGCTCGGCCGGCCTGGTGACGCAGAAGAACACCCAAGCGAGTCTCAACACAGCGGTCACCCGGCTGCGCGCCCAGTCCGGGCTGATGTTCAACGACTACGGCCTGTGGGTGCTCTGGCTCGGCGTGGGCATCCTCGACTGGTGTGAATCGGACGACCAGGAGAAGCCCTCCTCGGCGCCACTGCTGCTGGTGCCGGTCGAACTGCGCCGTGACCGCAGCGGGGGCTCGCGTTTGTACGCGGCCGAGGACCAGGACGCGATCCAGAACCCGGCACTCGCCGTCAAACTCGCGCGCATGGGCGTGGACTGGTCGCCGGTGGCGGGAGAGGATGCCGCCGACCTCGGCGGTGTGCTCACCGCCGCGCGTGGTGTTGCCGGGGGACGACATGGCTGGGCGGTGAACGAGCGGGTCGTACTCGGTCTGTTCGCCTCCCACAAGGAGGCGATGTACCAGGATCTGCAGCAGAACGAGGAGCAGATCCTCGCGCACTCACTGGTCCGCGCAGTTGCCCTGGGACCCGCCGCCGGCCTGCCCAGTGACCTGGTCGGCTTTGAGCCGCCGAGCCTGGACCGGATCGACGAGGTCCAACCCCCCGAGCGCACTCCGCTGGTACTGGATGCCGATGCCTCGCAGCGGCAGTGCATCGCTGCGGCCCTCGACGGTAGGTCGTTCGCGGTGAGCGGTCCTCCCGGCACGGGGAAGAGCCAGACCATCACCAATCTGATTGCCGCGCTGATGCATGCCGGGCGCACGGTGCTCTTCGTCAGTGAGAAGGCAGCGGCCCTGGACGTGGTGCGCAACCGGTTGATGGATGTCGGGCTGGGCGATTTTGTCCTCGCTCTGCACAGTGGGGACACCAGTAAGAAGGCTGTGGCAACCGAACTGGGCCGCGTCCTGACGACCGAGGTGCGTGCCAATGGCGCGGCCACGTACGAGCTCGACAAGGCACGGGAACTGCGTGAGGCCCTGTCGGGCCATGCCGCCGCCATGAACGAGCGCCGCGATCCCCTGGAACGCACGCTGCACGATGTGCTCGGCCGCCTGGTCACCCTGGAGCAGCGAGGCGGCGGGCAGCAATTGCCGCTGCGCCTGGACGGCTCCCGAGTCCTGCATGATCTGTCCGCTGCGGTGCTTCAGCGGACGCTCGATGCGGCAGGCGCTGTCAGCCGGGCCTGGCGTCCGGCCGTGGAGGGCGAGGACTTCGTCTGGAGGGGGCTGACCGGGGCGTCACCGTGGGAGGTGCTGGCTCAGGCAGACGATGCCCTGGAGCAGGTCCAGGCCGCGGGCTTGCGACGCCCTTTCGCGGCGACCCAGCCCGAGCCACGGACGGCCCGCGAGCTCGATGCCATAGTGTTGGAGCTTCGTGCCGGTCTTCCCAGGAGCGAGGGTTCGGACCAATCTGCGGCGCCGGCCATCCTGCCGGACGACCCGTCCGGCATCCTTGCCGAGCTGGCCGATGCTTTCGGCATGTCCAAGCCGGCGAATGCTGCGACGGCATTTGCCCTGCTGGAACTCGCGGAACTCTCAGGTGCAGCCCACCGGCCCCTCGCCGTCTGGCTCGACGAGGGGACGCTGGTGCAGGCCGAGGCAGCGGAGCTCGGGCTTCGGGAGGCCGTCACCGCCGAGCAGCAGGCGCGCGAGCGGGCTGCGGACGTGTTCACCGACCGGGTCCTGCCTGCCATGGACCTCGCTGAGCTGGCGCAGCGGTTCGCGGAGCAGCATCACGGTGTGCTGACCCGCTTCTCCGCCTCGTACAAGGCGGATCGGGCCGCGGTGACTGCGTTGACGGTCACCGGAGCGTGGCACAAGGACCTTCCCAAGCGGGTTGGTGACGCGCTGGCCTGGCAGAAGGCGGCCGCCAGCAGCGCCGCACTGCGAGCCGCTCACTCCACCTTGCTCGGCCGCTACACACCGCTGGACGGGAACGGATTCGATCGGCTCCGCGAAGCGCTGACGACTGCCCGTCGTGCCATCGCCCTCAGTGCGGGCATGGAGCGCCGGGACCAGCTGGCAGCCCTGCTCGCTGACGGTGCAACGCCTGATCAACTGGTGCGACTACAGGCACGCGCGGTGCGCGACGCCCTGCGGGACTGGTGCGACGAGGCCGCTCGGCGCGCCTCACAGTGGGCGCAGCAGACGGCAGCGATGCAGGGATTGTTCACGGATGCCCGTGCGGTCCAGCTGTCGCCGCAGCTGCTGGGCACCCTGGAGCAGGCACGCACGCTGATCGACCGGTTGCGCCGCGACCATCAGGGCCCGGAGGAGTGGCGCGCCTTCAACGTCGGCCTCGAGCAGTTGCGGCGGCTTGATGCACAAGGCTTGGTGGCGCGGAGCGTCGAGCGCGGGATTGGGGCGGCAGACTTCCCCGCAGTGGTGGAGGGCGCGCTGCTGAGGGCCTGGGCCGATGCTGTGCTGGAGGGAGACTCCCGGCTTCGGGTTGTTCGCTCCACGGATCTGGACGCGCGGGCGGCTGACTTCCGCGCGGCGGACCGAAGGCTGGTGGCCGCTGCCCGAGGCGCGGTTGTCGAGAGGGTCAACAGCCGACGCCCGCGGAGCTTCGCCGGTGGTGCGGCAGCTGTGATCACGCGAGAGGCGGAGAAGAAGACCCGCCACATGCCGGTTCGCGACCTGCTGTCAAGGACCGCCGACGTGGTCCGACTGGTCAAGCCGTGCTTCATGATGAGTCCACTGACGGTCAGCCAGTTCCTACCAGCTGACTACCACTTCGACTTCGTCATCTTCGATGAGGCATCCCAGGTTCGGCCGAGCGATGCCGCCAACTGCATCTACCGGGGCAGGGCCCTCATCGTGGCTGGTGACGAGAAGCAGCTTCCCCCGACGTCCTTCTTCGACGCGGCGGTCGGCGATGACTCCGACGAGTGGGACGAGGACCTTCCGGACAGCTTCGAGTCGCTGTTGAACGCCTGTCGTGCCGGGGCGATGCGCACGCTGGACCTTCGCTGGCACTACCGTAGCCGCCACGAGGACCTGATCACCTTCAGCAACCGGTCATTCTACGGAAACTCCATGGTGACCTTTCCGGGCGCCCACGAGTCCGGCAATCACGTGGGTGTCGAGTTCTTCCGGGTGAACGGCGTCTACGACCGCGGCGGACGTACGGACAACGCGATCGAGGCCGATCTGGTTGCTCAGCGGGTGCTGCATCACTTCGAGACCCGTCCCGGGCAGAGCCTGGGCGTGGTTGCCCTCTCACAGTCACAGGCTGCCGCTATCGAGTTGGCCGTCGAGGAGGCCCGACAGGCCCGTCCCGATCTGGATCGCTTCTTCACGGAGGACCGTCTTGGCGGTTTCTTCGTGAAGAACCTGGAGTCGGTACAGGGGGATGAGCGCGACGTGATGATCATGTCCGTCGGATACGGGCCAGATCAGCACGGCAGGTTGTCGCAGAACTTCGGCCCGATCAACCGGCCGGGTGGCTGGCGGCGCCTCAACGTCGCAGTCACGCGAGCCCGCTACCGGATGGAACTCGTCGCCTCGTTCACTGGCGACGAACTCCGCGACAGCGACAATGAGAGCGTCCAGCATCTGAAGCGCTACCTCCAGTACGCGCAGCACGGTCCCGCCGTCCTTGCCCAGCAGCTCGTCCAGGAGCAGGCCGAACCCGAGAGCCCATTCGAGGAGTCGGTCCTGGAGGTCCTGCAGAGTTGGGGCTATCAGATCCAGCCCCAGGTCGGCGTGGCTGGCTACCGCATCGACCTCGGTCTGCGGCACCCCGAGGCGCCCGGCTCATATGCTCTCGGGATCGAGTGTGACGGGGCGATGTACCACTCGTCCAAAGTCGCACGGGACCGTGACCGACTACGCGAGGAGGTTCTGAACGGCCTCGGCTGGAAGCTCTACCGGATCTGGGGCACCGACTGGTACCGTGACCGCGTCGGAGCCCAGAACCGCCTGCGTGCCGCCGTCGAGACGGCCATCGCTCAGGCCCCCGGCGCGACCCCGCCACCTGTGCGGCGCCCTACCGCAGCCCTGACCTTCTCCTCCGAGGAGACGGCCGCAGCGGTGCCCGAGCCAGAGCGTGTCTCCGTTGTTGCCGCTCATGCGCGAGAGTGGGCCACGCCATACCGGACGGCGGAATTGCAGGCATTCTCGGCGCACGAGTTGCACACTTCCGAGGCGCGTCCGGAACTGCGCCGACTCCTGTCGCGCATCGTCGAGGTCGAGGGTCCGATCCACGAGGAACTGCTGATCCTGCGCGCTCGCGAGGCGTGGGGCGTGGCCCGGTCGGGCAGCAGGATCCGTGACAACATGCGCGCGGTGCTGGCGGGTTTGACGTATGCCGGCCTCATCGCAGAAGGGGAGAAGGGCGTATACAGCCTTGTGCAGGAGGTTCCGCTCCGGGCGCGGACACCCGATCCAAGGTGGACTCGGAAGGTTACCCACGTGCCCTCGGCCGAGCGTCGGCTCGCTCTGTATGAGCTGGCCTCGGAGTGCCCAGGAATGAGCGAGGAGGAGCTACTGCGCGCGACGTGCGACTTCTTCGGCTGGGGCCGCCTTGGAGCCGACATCCGCTTCGCCTTGGAGGCCGATGTGGCTCAGCTGTTCAAGGAGAACAAGCTCGCCGGCACAAGTGATCGCATTGCGGCAGTCTGGTGACTTGATGGATGGAGTGCGTTGCCGCGAGCCGTGCGCCGATGGTTGCTTGAGCTCCAGGGAGATGGTTACTCACGGTGATGAGCCCGGTTGTGGGTGGAGGTTGGCCATCACATGGCCGACCTCGCTCCGTACCATCATCTGCGGCAATTCCAAGCACAGATTGCGCGGTGGTTGGCTGCTGCGCTGGAGGGCCAGGGGAGGCCGAGGGGAGGCCGGACGCCTTCGGACGGATCGGCACGGATCAGCACGGATGTAGGCCCATGCCTCGCCAGACATCCGATCTGACGGCTGGAAGAATGACGTTGACCAGCGAGGAAACCGAACGGGACGACACTGGGCGGTGCCGAACGGCATAACCCGGCACCGCCCGCCGCCGACGTCTGGCCGGTTGATCGCCGCTCTAGTAATGCGTAGGTCGTCGGTTCGAATCCGACAGGGGGCTCACATGAAGGCCGGTTTGTCCGTGAACTGCTGGGCGGGCATGGACGTTGATCACGTCATGACTCAAGGACCAGCACCTCGCCCACTTTCCGACGAAGCCCTCTCCAGCCTGCTCGGCGAGCAGCAGTTCGGCGCGCTCGCCACCGTCAAGCGCAGTGGCCATCCCCACCTGACCACCATGCTGTACAGCTGGGACCCCGAAGCCCGCGTGGTGCGGTTCTCGACGATGCCCGACCGGGTCAAGGTCGGGCATCTGCGGCGCAACCCGCGTGCGGCGCTTCATGTGCCGCCGCTCAGCCCTGCGGGACTGTGCCGGTCCGGGTGCCGGTGTTCGCGTCCATGTTCAGTGCGCTGACGTACCAGCCGCTGCGGTACTTCGACAGGCCCAGGCTCAGCTCGAAGGTGCCGCCGGAGGGCACGGTCGAGCCGATCAGCTCGAGCGTGCGGAGGCTGCGACCGTTCAGGAGGACGGCCGTGTCGGAGACGACGGCCGTGGTCGCGGTGGACGAGCTGAACGCGGTCACCGACACCTTCGGGGGCAGGGCGGTGGGACCCTTGACCCACGCCGTGCGCAGGCTGTCCAGCGCCTTCGCGCCCTGCGTGCACTGTGCGTTCGAGATCGGGTGCAGCGCCCCGTCGGAACCCGGCTCCAGCATCAGCGCGCACGCGGCCGTGTGCTTCTGTTCGGCGACGGCGGCTATCCAGCCCTGGACTGCGAGGGTGGGACTGCCCGCGCCAGGACCGGCCACGACCGTCGGCGTGGCTGCTGTCGCGGGTGCGGCAGCTGTTGTCGGCGTCGCGCCGGCAGGAGTGTTTACCGGCGTGGCATTCGCAGGGGTGGGCGTCGAGGGGGTCTTGGCCGGGGTGGTCGACGCCTCAGGGCTGGGCACGGCGGTGGAGGGGGTCTCGGAGGCCGTCACGGAACCCGAGAGTGTGCCACCGGCTGCAGCCTTGCCTGCGGAGCCCGCACAACCTGCGGTCAGCAGGACTGCACCGCCGACCAGCGCCAGGATCGACATCCGCGCTGCACCGTGCCTGCGCACGGGCCGAGTGCGTCGTTCCACGCCCATGATTCATCCTCTCGCCAAACCGCCGAGCAGGGTATGACCTGCCCTTTCGATGCCGAACACCGGGACGCCCATACCTGCGCCCTTGGTTCTCGTCGCAGGGGACGAGCTGTGACGGCGCAGGTCCCGTTCAGCGAGGGGACGTCGGCTTCGATCAGGCGTGCCGCATCGGCCGTACCGGGCGCCGGGGCTGTCAGCCGCGCGGCAGGTCGAGATAGCCCTCCTTGTGCAGTGTGTAGTGGTCCTGTTCCAGGTGGGACGCGAAGCGTTGGAGCAGTTCCAGCCATCCGGCCGCGTGCACGCCCTGGGGCGTCCCGTTGTCCATGGCGATGACCTGTCCGTAGTGGCCGGATGGGGCGGGGTCCAGGTCGAGGGCGGCGCTGTCCGGGCCGAGTCCGGGGTCCAGGGGTATCCAGCCGTCACGCCAGCCGTAGTCGCCGCGGACCTGCGCGTCGGCCGGGTCCGGGGTGTCGCTCGACCACTCGCCGCCCATGTACTGGCGGTAGTCGGCCAAGTCGCCCAGGTCCATCTGGTTCGGCATCCCGTCCACGAGGTCCCCGAAGGAGATGCTGCGGTGGACCAGGCACGAGGCCACGAACTCGACCGGCAGTTGCAGCCCCAGGGCCTGTTCGCACGCGGCGACCTCCTCGGCTGACGCCGGAGCGTCGAAGACCGCGGGGAAGTCGGGGAAGCGCTGTTCCAGCTCGCGCTCGATCCGCTGCCATACAGCCGCGACCTCCTCGAGGGCGGCGGCCAGTTCCCGGTCGGTTCGCGGCGCCGGCTGCGGCGGCGGGGCCTCGGGGTCGTACACGCCCTCAGTGGTGAGCGCCCGCACGGCCTGCTCGTGCTCTGCGGGGGACACCAGCGTGAGCCGGTAGGCCGCGCGCCACCGGATGTCGGGGCTGAGGGCGGCTGATCGCACCAGCTCCCACAGCGCCCGGGCGAGGCGGTCCCGGTACTGGTCTCCGCACGCGATCACTTCGGCGGGAACGTCCCGCACCGGTTGCGCCTGGCCGCGCACGGCCAGGTGCAGGAGGTTGCCGGGATCGGCGGCCAGAGCGCGCAACTCGCTGTCCACCAGGGCCGGCTGCAGCGCCGGATCCGCCTGCGCCAGCGGGCGGACGATCTGGGACAGGAACACGCCGCGTTCGGTGAGCCCGCGCAGGGCGTGCAGTGCGGTCTCGAGTTCTCCCAGCCGGATCAGCGAGCGCACGGCGGTCGCCGCCACCTCCTTGCTGTGCGGGCCGGCCGCCAGGTGTTGCAGGTGCAGCTGGGCCTGCTCGCACTGGTCGGGGCCGAGCAGGCCGAAGTCGGCGCCGAACAGCGCCGCCGGGTAGGGGTCCGCCTCCCGGTAGGCCTGGGCCGCCGTGGCCGCGTAGGCGGGGTCGAGCGCGGCCAGCGCCACGGCGGTGCACAGGTGTTCGTAGTCGCCCGGCTTGCGCTCCAGGTACATGCCGCCCTGGGCGCTGGGGTCGTGCTGCGCGTCGTCCAGGAACCGGGCCAGCCGGCCCACCGCGACCGGCGCCTGGTCGGGAACCAGGGCGGCGATCGCGCGGGCGACCTCGGGGCGGTGGGTGAACCCGTGGGCGAGCAGGTGGTGCCGCAACGCCGCGCCGACCCGCCTGGTCTGCTCCGGGCGTCCGGTCGTCGTCGCGTCGGCCAGCGCCCGGCGGGCCGCGGCGATCACGTCCGGCGCTGCGAGTGAGCCGCCGGTCAGCTCCTTCGCCGGGCAGTTGTCGAAGCGCTCGACCGCCGGCTCGGCCGGCAGCGGCGGTGCGGTGGTGGCGGGCTGGAACGGGAACGGGCGCCCGGACCCGCGCAGCCGGCCCCGGAAGCCGACGGGGCGCTGACCGGGCCGCTGGTGGTGCCCGAAGAAGGCCTGCCCGTCCGGCGTCACCGCGATCGTGGTCCGCGCTCGGTGCTGGTCGGTCCCCCACTCGATCTCGGCCAGCGGGGAGCGCGACTCGTCGACGTCCACGAGCACGCTCAGGGGCGCGATGTCGCTCCAGCCCTGCTCGCCGAGCAGTTGGGCGTCGAAGACCACGGTCAGATGTTGCCGCGGCAGCGCCCGCGGCAGCCGCCGCACGCCGGCCACCTCGCCCCGGCACCAGGCCGGAGCCCCGTCCTTGGCCGAGACCCGGTAGCCGGTGAACCGGCGCTGGTCGACCTCGAAGACCAGGTTCGCGCGTTCGCCGTCCCGCAACCGCCAGCCGAGCGATGCCAGTGCGGCCCGACCCAGGCCGCCCAACGCGAGCCAGAGCACGCCCTGGGCGCTGTCGCTCTTCTCGGCCCCGGGCGCGCCGGTGTGGGTCAGGTACGCCCACAGTGTTCCGTCCGCGGCCACCTTCCGGCGGATCTGGTCGGCCTGGCCGATCCGGGCCGAGGGATCGACCAGGACCTGCAACAGGCGCAGGCCGCCGTCGGCGTCCGGGTCCACGTGCAACGACAGCACGTCGTCCGGACGTCGGGTGAGCAGTTCTCTGGGTATCGCGATCCGCCACTGGGCCGGCTCGCCCTCACCGCGGGCAGTCTGCACTGAGTCGAGCGGCTGGCCGTTGACGGCTATCCGCACCGGCACGTTCCGTGCCGCCGGCTCGGCGGATCCGCGCAGAGTGACCGTCAGGTCGTCGTCCGGCTCCGCCGTCACCGAGAAACCGAACACCAACTCCACCCGGCCGCCCGGGCCGACGAGGTGGCACCCGTCCGCGAACTCCGCGTCCGCGGCCGTGACCCGCACGTCGTGCTCGTACGGCGGACCGATCTCGAAATCAACGAACCCCCAGTGCATCGCACGACCCTACCCCGCAGCCTCGGCTTCCGACCTGAAGCAGGACGCCTCCCGGTTGCGGTGTGACGGTCCGTCCGGCAGCAGCCAGTGGGTGCCCCGTCGAAGGGGATCAGGCCCGTCGGGAACCTTCGGTCGGTTGCCGGACACATGTAGAGCATGGAACTGAACGACGCTGGTCCCGCAGCAGCGGTCGGACGTGTGTCCGACCGGGAGCTGTGGACGCGGGCCGTCGACGGCGATCGGGAGGCATTCGGCCGGATCTTCGACCGGCATGCGAAGACCGTCTACAACCACCTGTTCCGGCGGACAGGTGACTGGGCCGAGGCTGAGGACCTGACGTCGACGGTGTTCATGCATGCCTGGCGGCGGCGGTCGGAGACCGTGCTGGACCGCGACTCGGCCCTGCCGTGGCTGCTCGGCATCGCCGACCGCCTGTTGTCGAACACCAGGCGGCGGCTGCGGCGGGCCGAGGCGTTGCTGCACCGGCTCGTCTCGCACGACGAGCCGGTGGTGGACCACGCGGACCGCGTCGCCGGCCTTGTCGACGACGCGCGTCGGATGTCGGAGATCCACCGGATGCTGTCCCGGCTCCCGCGCCACGAGCGCGAGGTCGTCGAGCTCTGCGTGTGGTCCGGCCTGGACCAGCAGGCGGCCGCCGCGGCGCTGGGGGTGGCGGTCGGAACCGTCAAGTCCAGACTGCACCGGGCACGGCGGAGGCTGAAGGCCGACTTCGTCGACGGACCAGCGGGGCCGGCGTCGTTCAGTTCCAAGAATCCCGCCCATGTGGAGGAGGTCGCACGATGAATGAGATCCACGGCATTCCCGCGGCTCCCCCCGATCGTGATCTGCCGAACCACCGGCGGATCCGAGAGGAACTGCTGATGAAGATCGACCCGGACGACCGGCCCGCTTCACTGCGACGCAGGTGGGGACTGCCGCTCGGCGTGGCCACCGGTGTCGCCGCGGTGAGCGTCGCGACCATGGCCGTGTTCGGCGGGCTCGGGACCGCCAAGCCGGTTGTCGCCGCCCCCGCGCTCGGCAGCGGCATGCCGACCAGCGGCGCCGCCTCACAGAGCGCGGGCGCGGGCGCGGGCGCGAGTGCGAGTGCGAGTGCGAGTGGGGGTGCGGGGGCGGGGGCGGGTGCGACGAAGGGCTCGACGTCCGGGGGGGCCGGGTCGGGACCCTCTTCGGTCCACGTGGCCCCCACCCCCGCCGCATTCGCTGTCACCGATGTGACGACGCCGCCGATCGGTGCCGGGACCGTCGCCAAGGTCCTGGCCTCCTGCCTGGGCTCGGACGCCTCCAAGTACCACGCGGTGATCGCCGCCCGCACTCCGATCGCCTCGCAGGACGCGGACGGCGCGGTGATCGCCGTCGACTCCGCGGGCCAGTACGTGCAGTGCGAGACCAAGGGTGATCAGGGCAAGAGCTCGGACGTCCCGCCGACGTTCATCAACGACCGCATGTGGGGCGCCGGCCACATCATCGAGTACTTCGACTCCACCGGCGAGCGGGTCGGCCAGGGGCAGCTCCTGCTGCTGGGTGCCGGGCACTACACGTCGGACGTCGCCAGGATCACCATCAGCTACGGCAACAAGCCGAAGCAGTATCCGGCGATCATGGCCGGCGGCGCGTTCTTCTACGCGGCAGCCGTCTCCACCAGTGCGTCCGGCCCCGCCGCGTTCCTCGGCCCGAACCCGTACATCCATGCCTTCAACGCGGCCGGCAAGGAGATCTACAACCAGGTGAAGGGCTTGTAGTCGAACGTCAGCCGACGGTGGGCCGGCCCTCCCACCGCCCGCTCCGCGGCCCCGGCGGTATGCCGGGGCCGCGGAGCCGGTGCACCCCCTGATGCCCGACCCGGCGCGGAACGCCGCCGCCGACCGGCGCCGCACCACCGCAGCGTGACGTCACCGCAGCGTGACGTCCGAATCCCGCCAGCAATCGTCGCCGCCGAGCCTCATCGTTGAAGGTGAACGAGAGCGAAAGGGAGGCGACGACGACCGTCTACACGAGGACCGGCAGCCCGCTGGGCGAGCTGCTCCTGGTCGGCAAGCAGACGCCGGACGGCACCACACTGACCTCGCTGTCCATGCCCGGCCAGCGGAACACCCCGGCCGTCCAGCCCGGCTGGAGCCATGTCCCGGAGGCCTTCGTGGACGTCGTGCGGCAGCTGGAGGCGTACTTCGCGGGTGAACTGACCGAATTCGACCTTGAGTTCACGCCGGGCGGCACGGATTTCCAGCAGCGTGTGTGGCACGCCCTGGAGGACATCCCGTACGGCACCTCCACCACCTACGGCCAACTCGCCGAGCAGATCGGCGTGCCGCGTGAACGGGTCCAGGCGCTCGGGGCGGCGATCGGCGCGAATCCGCTGCTGCTGGTACGCCCGTGCCACCGCGTCATCGGCGCCGACGGCTCGATGCGCGGCTACGCGGGCGGTGTGGAGCGCAAGGTCCGACTCCTCACCCACGAGGGCGTCCTGCAGCCGACGCTGATCTGAGGATCCTCACCATGCCGCACACCACCCGTCTGACGGCCCCCGTCGCCGCCCGGGTCGCCCAAGGTGACTGGGGCGCCCTGGCCGACGAACTCAACGAACACGGACACGCCCAGACCGGCAAGCTCCTCAGCTCCGGCGAGTGCCGGCAGCTCGCCGCCCTGTACGACGAGGGCGCACGTTTCCGCTCCACCGTCGACATGGCCCGCCACCGCTTCGGCTCCGGCCAGTACCGCTACTTCACCCACGACCTGCCCGACACGGTCCGCGAACTGCGCGAGGCGTTCTACCCGCGCCTGCTGCCCATCGCCCGGGACTGGGCCGCGAAGCTGCGCCGGCCCGCTCCGTGGCCGGACAGCCTTGAGGAGTGGGTGGCCAAGTGCCACGCGGCCGGGCAGACCAGGTCCGCCCAGATCCTGCTGCGCTACGGGCCCGGCGACTGGAACGCCCTGCACCAGGACGTGTTCGGCGAGATGCTCTTCCCGCTCCAGGTCGTCATCGGCCTCGACGCCCCTGGTGACGACTTCAGCGGCGGCGAGTTCATCATGACCGAGCAGCGCCCCCGGGCGCAGTCGCGGGGATCGTCCACGACCCTGCGCCAGGGCCACGGCTTGATCTTCACCACCCGCGACCGGCCGGTTCTCTCCAAGCGCGGCTGGTCGTCCGGCCCGATGCGGCACGGCGTGAGTACCGTCCGCTGCGGTCGGCGGCGCACGCTCGGCCTCGTCTTCCACGACGCGGCATGACTTCCGCCGTTCCGGCCCAGGGCCGGCCCGCCCAGCAGCGCTTGTACGCGCTGCTGGGCCCGGACTCGCGGCCGTACCGGAGCGGGACGCCGGGAACGCTGGGCGGGCACCGCCGTGGACGCTGTTACGGGCGACTCGACTGCCCGTCCGCACTGCGGGCCATCGCTCGCGGCCATTATGCGAAGTACCGGGTGTTCTTCCCGGACGAGGCCACCGCGATCGCGGCCGGATACCGGCCCTGCGCCGTGTGCCTGCCGGAGAAGTACCTCCGCTGGAAGACGAACCGGGAGAGTGCCGCCACGCCATGACCGTCCTCACCGGCCGGGAGGCCTTCCGCTCACCCCTGATCCGCGCCGCGGACCTGGCCGCCCACAGCGACCTGCCCCGGCCCGGCCCGCACACCGACGCCGAACTCACCGCCCTCGTCCACCTGCTGACGCTTCAGCACTCCCGGACCGAGACCGTCGCCGTGGGCCACAGCCGTGACGAGGCGTCACGGAGAGCCGCCGACGCCTTCGCCACCGCCTGGGCGGCACGGGGTGGCAGGATCCTGACCATGGTCACCTGGCCCGAGACCGCGGCCTCCTGGCTGCGCCCGGCGACCCGGCTCACGGCCGGGCTGCCCGATGCGTGGGTGGTGGCCGCGGCCCCGCTCGGCTTCGCCCAACTCACGCGCCGGCTGCGCCACTCCACGGCGTGGGACCCCGCCCGGACCTTCGCCTTCGCCTCCCTCAAGGACCCCCGCCTCCCGGCCCTCGCCGGAGCCGAAACCCTGAACGGACTGCGTGGCGCCACGGCCGACGGCGGCACCTGGGACGTGCGCGGCCGCTGGGTGACCTCCTACCCGCCCGCCTGGGGGAACGCGTGAGCGCACTGATTCCCCGTCCCGCCATGGAGATCGCCCCCGGTGCGGTGCACCTGCCGGGCTGGCTCACCCTGGAACAGCAGCGCGAGCTGGTGGCCGCGTGCAGGGCGTGGGCCACCGGCCCGGTCCCCATCCGCCACACCCGACTGCCGCGCGGCGGCGCCATGTCCGTCCAGACCGTGTGCATCGGCTGGCACTGGCAGCCGTACAGGTACACCCGCACCGCCGGTGACGTGAACGGGCAGCGGGTCGCCGCGTTCCCCGACTGGATGGTGCGGCTCGGGCGCCGCGCCGTCCTGGACGCCTACGGCGACGAAACGGCCGCCGACGGCTACACCCCGGACACTGCGCTGATCAACTTCTACGACGGGCAGGCCAGGCTCGGCATGCACCAGGACAAGGACGAGAAGTCCTCCGCCCCGGTCGTCTCCCTGTCCAGCGGCGACACCTGCGTCTTCCGTGTCGGCAACACCCGGACCCGGACCAGGCCGTACACCGACGTCGAACTCGCCTCCGGTGACCTGTTCGTCTTCGGCGGCCCCTCCCGCTACGTCTACCACGGCGTACCGAAGGTCTACGACGGCACCGCCGACCCCGCAACCGGCCTTGAGTCGGGGCGGCTGAACATCACCATGCGGGTCACCGGCCTCACCGACGAGGACGCGGGACGGTGACTGCGGTGCCCGGAGACGGCGGTGACGGGAGACGGCGGTGACCGGCGCCGGGGGCCCGGCCGCCGGACGGCCCTACTCGGCGAGCCGTCGCAGCCAGTCGCGCAGCAGGGCCGTTTCCGGATCGCGAAGGGGGAGCGCGGCACTGTCCTGGGCCGCCAGTGCGGCATCGAGTGCGAGCGCCCGCGACGCCAGGTCCGCGCCTGCCGCGACGGGTGGCGGACCGGTGGTGACGGACCCGATCACGGTGTCCCTCAGTCGCGACGAAGCCGACAGGTCACGGTCCTTCGCCTCTTCCCCGATCAGCGCCAGGGTCGCGCCCGTCGTCGCCGCGTAGACCACCCGGGTCGCCACGTCCACCGGCACCCGCAGGCGGCCCGCGCCGGCGGCCCGGTCCAGCACGCTCACCAGTAGCGCATACGCCTCGTCGGTGGCCGGGGGCCTGCTCCCGGGGCGGGCCGCTCCGTACATGAGCACGTAGAAGGCGGGGTGCCGCAGGCCGAAGTCGACATGCAGGTCCCAGCCCCGGTAGAGATCGGCCACCGGGTCCTCGGAATCGGAGAGCGCCTCCTTCTTCTCGGCCAGGTACAGGTCGAATCCGTAGGCGGCCAGCTCGACCAGCAGCCCGTCCTTGTCCCCGAACATCCGGTACAGCGCGGGGACCGTGATCCCCGCAGCGGTGGCGACCGCCCGCGTGGACACCGCCCCGCTGCCCTCTTCCTCCAGCAGCTTGGCCGCGACCTGCAGAACCCGGTACCTGACGGCGTGCTTTCCCTCGTCCATGGAACAAAGATACGCCGATTCGCGTAACACTGAATTATCGGTGTTACGGTAGATGGCGAAGCACTGATCAAGGGGCTTGGGATCCGCGATGCCGGCCCCGACGAAGCCCCTCGCCGTCCATAGGCGCCATGAGAGGGAAAAACCATGTCCGACATCTCGATCGCCATCGCCTCGCACTCCGGCTACGGCCACACCCGCCAGCTCGCCGCTGCCGTGGCCGACGGCGCGCGCTCCGTTCCCGGGACGCAGGTCCACCAGGTGGACGTCGCCTTGCTCGGCGACGCGGACTGGGAACTGCTGGACGGCGCCGACGCGATCATCTTCGGCTCACCCACCTACATGGGCACCGCCTCCGGGGCCTTCCACGCATTCGCCGAGGCCACCAGCAAGCGGTGGATGACCCGCGCCTGGAGCGACAAGCTGGCCGCCGGGTTCACCAACTCCGGTTCCATGAGCGGGGACAAGATGCACACCCTGCAGTACTTCGCACTGCTGGCGGCCCAGCACGGGATGCTCTGGGTGAGCCTGGGCCTGCTGCCGGGCTGGAACACCACGACCTCCGGTCCGGAGGACGACAACCGGCTCGGCTTCTACCTCGGCGCCGGCGCGCAGAGCTTCAACGACACGGCCGCCGTGCACGACGCCGACCTGAGCACCGCGCGCCACCTCGGTCGCCGCGTCGCCGAGCAGACCCACCGCGCCGGCCTGGTCACCCGCGAGGCGGCCTGAGGTGCCAGTCGTCGGCCGGCGTGACGTGCGTGACGTGCGTGACGTGCGCGACCTGATCGGCGCGCCTGCCGAACTGCCGTGATGCGGACGGGCTTACGGTCGCCCCACGATCGCCATGCTGCCGAGCGGCCCGACCAGTACCACCGCCGCCACGAACGCCAGGGCCATCCAGAGCATGTACCGACCGGACTCAGGACCGGCCCAGCTCTGCTCCTTGCTGCCCATGGCCGCGTACTCCTCCGGGTGCTCGACCATGAACCGCTTTCGGGCGCGCTGCCCGCGGACGCCCCAGCGGATCATCAGCCATGTCATCACGCCCAGGTCCGCGGCCCACCAGAGTCCCAGCCATATCCCCGTCATGGCGGCAGAGCCTACCGCTGAGCTGCTTGGGCGTCCCCGCTGCAAGCCGGTTCGGGAAACGGCTGAGGGGTTCGGGCCGGAGTGTCCCCGGCCCGAACCCCTCTGTCGCGTCGTGCGCTGTCTCCTCGTGCGCTGTCGCGTCGCGCGCTAGTCCGTCGCGATGGCCTTCAGGACGTTCATCCGGCCGGCGCGGAAGGCCGGGAAGAGGGCGGCCAGCAGGCCCACCACCGCGGAGCCGAGGAAGACGACGGCGATGGTGGTCCACGGGATGCTGAGCACGCCCAGTCCCGCCAGGGCCAGCAGCTTCTGTGCCGCGATGCCCCAGCCCATGCCCAGGGCCACGCCCAGGACCGCACCGAACAGGGCGATGACCACCGACTCCAGGCGGACCATCCGGCGCAGCTGGCGCCGGGAGAGTCCGATGGCGCGCATCAGCCCGATCTCGCGGGTGCGTTCGACGACCGACAGGGCGAGGGTGTTCACCACGCCCAGGACCGCGACGACGATGGCGAGCGCGAGCAGTGCGTAGATCATGTTCAGCAACTGGTCGAGCTGCTGCTTGATCATGGACTTGTACTCGGCCTGGTCGCGGACCTTGACCTGCGGGTAGTCGGCGGTGGCCGCCTTGAGGGCCGCCGCGGCCTGGCTCTGCTGGCCGGGTACCGCCGCCGCGAACATCATGTCGTTCGAGGGGAACTTGTCGGCCGGGAGGTACTTCCTGGCCTCCGCGATGTTGGTGTACATCGCGCCCTTGTCGAAGACGGTGTCGTCGGAGGTGATCGCCCTGACCGTGAGCCGGGCCGTGCTGCCGCTGGTGAAGGCGACTGCGAGTCGGGTACCGAGGGTGACGTGGTGGGTCTTGGCCCAGCCCTCGGGCACGGACATGGCACCCTCCGCGTAGGCGTCGATCAGCTTTCCCTGGACGGTCTTGGCCTGGAGGTCGTCGGTGTAGGACGGGGTGGCCGCCGCGAGTTCCGTCTTGTCCTTGGTGCCGTCGGGGGCGGTGACGGTCGCGGCGACGTCCGTGCGGTCGGTGATGTGGGACAGGTGGCCGGCGGCGTGGACGGCCTTGGCCGCGGCGGGGCTGATCGGGCTGCCGTTGCCGGACTGGATGATGAAGTCGGCGCCGACCGACTTGTCCATCTGCGTGGTCGCCGAGGCGACCATGGAGTTGCCGACCACCGACAGGCTCGCGACCAGCGCCAGGCCGACCATCAGCGCGGCCGCGGTGGCTCCGGTGCGGCGCGGGTTGCGCAGCGCGTTGCGTTCGGCGAGGCGGCCCACCGGGCCGAACATCCGCAGCGTGAGCGCGCCCAGGACCCGTACCACCAGCCCGGCGAGCAGCGGGCCGACGACCACGAACCCGATCAGGGTGAGCAGCACGCCGATCGCGAGGAGCCCGGAACCCTTGGAGGTGCTGGACGCCTTCGCCGCCAGTGCGAGGGCGGTCCCGCCCGCTCCGGTGAGCAGCACGCCGAGCGCGGCGCGGACCCGTCCCGCGCGAGCGTCGGCCGGGGTGCCGGCGTCGCGCATGGCTGCCATCGGCGAGATCGCGCCGGCCCTGCGGGCGGGCAGCATCGCGGACACCACGGTCACCACGACGCCGACGGTCAGGCCGATCAGCGGCGTGGCCGCCTTGATCGTCAGATCGGCGGTGTTCAGGTGCATACCCAGTGCGCCCATGAGCTTGATCAGGCCGACGGCGAGGCCGATTCCCGCACCGATGCCCGCCACCGAGCCGACGACTCCGAGCAGCACCGCCTCGACCAGCACCGAGCGGTTGACCTGCCGTCGGCTCGAACCGATGGCGCGCATCAGCCCGATCTCGCGGGTGCGCTGGGCGACCAGCATGGAGAAGGTGTTGACGATCAGGAAGATGCCCACCAGGACGGCGATCCCGGCGAAGCCGAGCAGCACGTACTTCATGGGGTTGAGGAAGGAGCCGATGTCCTTCTGGTTCTGGGCCGTCAGTTCGGCGGCGGTCTGCACCTGGTAGGCGTGGCCGCCCAGGGCCTGGTCGATCCGCGCCTTGAGCTGGTCGTCGCTGACGCCGGGCGCGGCGTCCAGGGCGTAGTCGGTGTAGGCGTCGTGGGAGCCGAGGAGCACCTGCTGGGCGGTGGGGGTGTCGAGGTAGACGACGGCCGCGCCCGGGTTGGTGGTGCGGAACGTGGCGATGCCGCTGACGGTCACCTTGGTGTCGCCGGGGCCGGCGATGACGCGCAGGGTGTCGCCGATGGCCAGGTGGTGCTTGGCCGCGGTGTCGGCGTCGAGGACGGCCTCGTTCGGCAGGGTCGGGGCGTGGCCGGAGGTGATGGTGACGGACCTGGTCTGGGTCGGGTTCCAGTTGCCGACGATGGTCGGCGCGCCGGTGCTGGAGCCGATGTCCTGGTTGCGGCTGTCGGCGACGGTGGCCTGCTGGCTGCTGACCTCGGGCACGACCCGGGCGACGCCCGGGACCTTCGCCAGCCGGTCCTGCAGTGAACCGGGAAGGGTGTCGGGCGTCCCGGTCCGCTGTGCGTTGTCGACTTTCGGCGGGCTGACGGTGACGTCGGAGGAGATCGTCGCGAAGAGCTTGTCGAACGTGGAGTTCATGGTGTCGGTGAAGACCAGCGTCCCGCAGACGAAGGCCACGGACAGCAGCACGGCGACGGCGGACAGGGCCATCCGGCCCTTGTGGGCGAGGAAGTTGCGCAACGAGGCGCGGAGCACGGTCATGACGTCCTGCCCCGGGAGTCGAAGGACTTCATCCGCTCCAGCACGGCGTCGGCCGTCGGAGCGTGCATCTCGTCGACGATCCGGCCGTCGGCGAGGTAGAGCACCCGGTCCGCGTAGGAGGCGGCCACCGGGTCGTGGGTCACCATGACGATGGTCTGGCCGAGGGCGTCGACCGAGTGGCGCAGGAAGCCGAGGATCTCGGCGCCGGCCCGGGAGTCCAGGTTGCCGGTCGGCTCGTCCCCGAAGATGATCTCGGGTCGGGCGGCGAGGGCGCGGGCCACCGCGACCCGCTGCTGCTGGCCTCCGGACAGCTGCGTCGGGCGGTGCTTGAGCCGTCCGGCCAGGCCCACGGTCTCCACCACCTGGTCCAGCCAGGCGCGGTCGGGGGTGCGGCCGGCGATGTCCATCGGCAGGGTGATGTTCTCCAACGCGGTGAGCGTGGGGAGCAGGTTGAACGCTTGGAAGATGAAGCCGATGCTGTCACGGCGCAGCCGGGTGAGCCGCTTGTCCCGAAGCTTGGTGATCTCCGTTTCGCCCACCCAGATCTTGCCGCTGGAAGCGGTGTCCAGACCGGCCAGGCAGTGCATCAGCGTGGACTTGCCGGAACCCGACGGACCCATGATCGCGGTGAACTGCCCGCGCGGGATGTCGACGTCCACGGCGTCGAGCGCCACCACCCGGGTCTCGCCATTGCCGTACGCCTTGGTGAGCCCCCGCGCCCGAGCGGCGAACAACGAGCGCGAGGCGCTGCCCTGGGCCGGGGGACTCGATACTGACGTGGTCACTGGACTTCTCCTGAATGCTCGACACGGACGTGCGTCTTCGTGTCTCCACCCTGCTGGAGCGGGCAGGACGGAACCATGGGGCAGGTCACCGGGTCCGGGGTGGGGATAACCCCCTCACCGCCTCGCCGCCACCCGTGTCGGGCCGGGCGTGCGCGAGTCCCGGTCGGATGCGTTCCGGCCGGGACTCCTGCGTCCGGTGGGGGCTTCGGGAGCGGCTATCCCCACTGGCCGGGCTGGTAGTCCCCGGCGGGCTGGCGGGTGAGGACGTTCATGCGGTTGTAGGCGTTGATGAGGGCGATGAGGGACACCAGGGCGGCGAGCTGGTCCTCGTCGTGGTGCTTGGCGGCGTTCGCCCAGGCCTCGTCGGTGACGCCGGCGGCGTCGGCGATCCGGGTGCCCTGTTCGGTGAGTTCGAGGGCGGCGCGCTCGGCCTCGGTGAAGACCGTGGCCTCCCTCCAGGCCGCGACCAGGTTCAGGCGGACGGGCGTCTCGCCGGCGTGGGCGGCGTCCTTGGTGTGCATGTCGGTGCAGAAGGAGCAGCCGTTGATCTGGCTGGCCCTGATCTTCACCAGCTCCTGGGTGGCGGCCGGGAGGGACGAGTCGGAGACGGCCTTGCCGGCGGAGTTGATGTACTTCGCGAACTTCGCGGCGACGGGGTTTCCGTAGTAGTTGACGCGGGCTTCCATGAGAGCTCCCCATTCACGCTTCGTGGTTACATCGCACTGACCCGGCGGCTCGGAGGGATGTGACCGGCAGGGGGATGTGATGCCCGTCACCCGAACCCGGGGGCGCGGGGCCGGGGGCCCCGATGCCGGCTGACCGCGGACCGGTCGGTCGCCGAGCGCGGGCACCGCGGAGGGACCCTGACCCGCCGCCGGGACCGTCGGAGGCCTGCGGTGGGAGTCTCCTGGGGTGCGCGGCAACTGAGGGGCGGTCACTCGGGCCTGTTTCCGTATCGTTGGCACCGGGACCCCCGCAGCCGCCGCCGCAGCACAGCGGAGGCGGTAGGCGGCAGACGACATGGAGCGAGCATGAACGACGGTTCGTCAGAGAACGGCCGCGGTTACGACGTGATCGTCATCGGCGTCGGGCCGGTGGGTGAGAACGTGGCCGACCGGGTGCGGGCGGCGGGCCTCAGCGTCGCTGTGGTGGAGAGCGAGCTGGTGGGCGGCGAGTGCTCGTACTGGGCCTGCATGCCCAGCAAGGCGCTGCTGCGTCCGGCTGTCGCCCTGGCCGAGGCGGGCAGGCTGCCCGGGGCGCGTGAGGCGGTGACGGGGCGTCTGGACGCGGCGGCGGTACTGGCGCGCCGTGACTCGTTCGCCTCGGACTGGAAGGACGACGGCCAGGTGGGCTGGCTGGACGGCATCGGCGCCGAGCTGGTCCGCGGCCACGGCCGGCTGGACGGTCCCCGGCGGGTACGGGTGCAGCAGCCGGACGGCGGCAGCGTGCTGCTGACGGCCCGCCACGCGGTGGTCGTCAGCACCGGCAGCCGGGCGGTCCTGCCGGAGCTGCCGGGCATCGGCGAGGCCAGGCCGTGGACCAGCCGCGAGGCCACGTCCGGGCAGAGCGTCCCCGGTCGGCTGGCGGTGGTCGGCGGCGGCGTGGTCGGAGTGGAGATGGCCACGGCGTGGCAGGCGCTGGGCTCCCGGGTGACCCTGCTGGTGCGGGGTCCGGGCCTGCTGCCCCAGCTGGAGCCGTTCGCGGGCGAGCTGGTCGCGGCCGGCCTCACCGAGGCCGGCGCCGAGGTGCGCACCGGCGTCAACGTCACCGAGCTGCGGCGGCCCGACCCGCAGGGGCCGGTCACCCTGCGGCTGGACGACGGCAGCCTGCTGGAGGCGGACGAGGTCCTCTTCGCCACCGGGCGCGCCCCGCGCACCGACGACCTGGGGCTGGAGACGGTGGGTCTGAAGCCCGGCTCCTGGCTCGCCGTCGACGACCACTGCCGGGTCGGCGCCGTTCCCGAGGGCTGGCTCTGGGCCACCGGCGACGTCAACCACCGCGCGCTGCTCACCCACCAGGGCAAGTACCAGGCCCGTGCGGCCGGCACCGCGATCGGCGCGGTGGCCACCGGCGGACGGCTCGACCCGGCGCCCTGGGGGCCGCACACCGCGACGGCCGACGCGGCCTCCGTCCCGCAGGTCGTCTTCACCGACCCGGAGGTGGCCGCGGTCGGCCTGACCGCCGCCGCGGCCGAGCGGGCCGGGCTGCGCACCCGGGTGGTCGACTACGACCTGGCCGCGGTGGCCGGCGCGAGCCTGTTCGCCGACGGCTACCGGGGGCACGCCCGCATGGTCGTCGACCTGGACCGCGGGGTTCTGGTCGGAGTCACCTTCGTCGGCTCGGGCGTCGCCGAACTGCTCCACTCGGCGACGGTGGCCGTCGTGGGGGAGGTGCCGCTGGACCGGCTGTGGCACGCGGTGCCGTCGTACCCGACCATCAGTGAGGTGTGGCTGCGTCTGCTGGAGGCCTACCGGGATGCGGCGCCGGAGGCGTGATCTCCGGCTGCGAACCGTAGGGGGCGCTTGTCGCCCAAGTTCCCCGCGCCCCAGGGGGCTGCCCCGTCAGGGGCGCGGGGACTGCGCGACGGGCCATGCACATGCTGCACTTGCCTCGCTGACCGCCGGCGCGTCAGCGCGTCACCGCTCCTCACGGAAGGCGACATGCCGTCCCGCCCGCGGGTCGTACTTGCGGAGCACCGTGCGGTCGGAGTCGTTGCGGCGGTTCTTGCGGGTGACGTAGGTGTAGCCGGTTCCCGCGGTGGAGCGGAGCTTGATGACCGGGCGGAGTTCACTGCGGGCCATGGCCGTCCCTTTCCCTCGATCCCGGTGAAACGGATGTCGTTTTCACCGGACGTACGAGCGCTTCAACGGGGCGACGGCCCCCGGCATTCCCGCGCATGGCAGTCGTCAGGCCGGGCACACGCGGAGTGACCCCGGCTGGGGGTCATGAGGCCCATCTCGGGAGGAACTGTGCTCTGGCTCATCGTGCTCATCATCGAAGGCCTGATCATCGGTGTGCTCGCCAAGCTCGTGGTCCCGGGCCGCAACCCGGTGCCGGTGTGGCTGACCATCGTCATCGGTATCGCCGGTGCGCTCATCGGCAACTGGATCTCCAACTATGCAGGGGTGCGGCACACCAGCGGTATCGACTGGATCCGGCACCTTCTCCAGATCGGGGTCGCCGCGGTGCTCGTCGCGCTGGCCACTCCCACCTACGGTGGCCGGGGCAGGGTCCGCCGCTGAGTCGGTGCCGATGGTGACCTGCTGAGCAAGGCGAGGGTGCGGGGTGCCGGACCGCGGTCCGGCACCCCGCACCGCTGTTCGCGGCCGGCCGTCGGACGCGCCGTCAGAGACATGCCGACCCGCCGTCAGACCTGCTGCGGCGCCTGCCTCCAGTCCATGTCCGCCGGGGTCCGGGGCACGGACGGCGGCACCTGGAGCAGCGGATCCGAGAAATCCTCCAGAGGGTCAAAAGCGCTGGTCAGATCGGCAGGTGTGCCCCCGGTCCGATGGTCGCACCAGGTGATTGTCCGGTTGCGGTCCGTGTTCCCCCTTTGCAGGGTGAAGACGTCAGCTGTTTGTACATGAAGGAAAGGCACTCCCCATGCACGTTTCACGCCGGGCCAGCATCGCGGTCGCCTCCATCACCTGTGGCGCCCTGGCGTTCGGTGCCGCAGGAACGACCATCGCGCTCGCGCAGCAGCCCGTCACCAGCGGCGGCGCCGTGAGTCCCGCGGCGGCAGTCCCCGACACGTCCGCGGCGCTGGCGGTGCTGTCGCAGTTCGGCGCGGTCGGGAAGGTGACCGACGCGCTCACGGCGGCGGGGGCTCCGACTCCCGACCTGGCGACCGTGACCAACCTGGTCAACACCGCGAAGGCCGCTCTGGCGACCGTGGTCGGCACCGTGCACGCGCCGGCCGCGAAGCCGGGCCACCGGGCGGCGACGCCCGACCCCAACGCCCTGGTCGCCCAGGCCGTGGCCGCGGTCAAGACCGTCCTGGACAACCTGGTCGCCGCCGTGACCGCCAAGGACCCGGCGAAGATCGCGGCCGCTCTGACCGCCGCCGTCCCGGCCGTGGTCAACCTGGTGGCCAGCCTGCTGCTGGGCGGAGGCCTGCCGGTGCCGAGCCTCCCCGGTCTGCCCGGGCTGCCGAGCGTGCCGCCGCTGCCGATCCCGCTGCCCGTCCCGGTGCCGCCGCTCCCCGTCCACGGGCGCTGACGAGAGGGACGCCGGAAGGAGCCTCAGCGCCCCGCTCGGTTCCGCAGCCGGGCTGAACCGTGCCTCCGTCACGGTTCAGCCCGGCTGCGTCCATGGCAGGGCCGACCTGGTGTGGGGGGTGAGCAGGGCGGTGGTGCCGGTCAGCAGCACGCCCGCCAGCAGCAGCGGGAGACCGACGGAGCCGTGGAGCGCCAGCGCCCCGCCGACCAGGGCGCCGACGAACATCGACGCCGCCGACAGCAGCCGGCGTCCGGCCTTGCTGTCCGCGCCCCCGGCCAGTCGGCCGTCGGCGGCGATGCCGGTGATGGTGAGGGTGAGCACCGTGGTGGTCAGGTCCGGCACGGCCAGCCGCCGGGCCGCCGCGTTCTGACTCCCCATCGCCACCCCGAGCAGCACCACCAGCAGGTAGCGGACCCAGCCCGAGGCCGGATCCGCGGACAGTTCGGCGGCCACGTAGGAGGCCAGCACCAGGACCGTCTCCGTCGCCACGGCGGCGAGCAGCAGCCTGCCCCGGTGCTCCGGGAAGCGGTTGACGAGCCGTCCGCCGAGCAGCGCACCGGCCGCGAAGGCGACCAGCGCGGTCAGTGACGCCGTGAGCGAGAAGTCCTTCGAGCCCGCCATCGAGAAGGCCATGAAGACCACATTGCCGGTCATATTGGCGACGAAGACCCGGCCCAGCACCAGGTAACTGAAGGCGTCGACCAGTCCGGTGACCACGGTCAGCGCGATCAGCAGCGGCGGCAGCGGTCCCTGCCGCCCCTGGAGGTCGGGGACCAGGGTGGCCCTGGCGTCGCTGAGGAATCCGGGCATCGCGTGGTCCTCCGGGGGCAGGAAGTGGGGGCGGTGGGGGCGACGGGCGTGGTGCGGCGGGACGTCCCAGTTGTACCGGTGGACGGGCCCGGACCGTTGGCCGCGGCCAGCGCCGTCAAGGGCGTGTCAAGGTTCCGCCGACGGCCGCAAGCAACGCGTCAACGAAGCGCTGGTGCCTGCCTGACATGCGCTTTCCTGGCAACGCCGGAGCTGATCCGGCACCGGTCGGGAGCCCTCCTGGCGGGTTCGGAACCAGTTGATTCCAGGGGTGTATCCCGCATGCTCGACGTGCTGTTCGTCGGGGTGACGATCCTTGTGTTCGCCGTCCTCGCTCTGATCGCCAAGGCGGTGGAGAAGCTGTGAGCGCCGACAACATCGTGGGCCTGATCGTCGCGGTGGCCCTGGTCGGGTACCTGGTCGCGGCTCTGGTCCTCCCGGAGAAGTTCTGACCATGAATCCAACTCTCGCGGGCTTTCTGCAGGCCCTGGCGCTGGTCGGGGCGCTCGCCCTGTCCTACCGGCCGCTGGGCGACCACATCGCCCACACTCTGACCACCCGCAAGCACCTGCGCGTCGAGCGCGTGATCTACAGGCTGATCGGGGTCGACGGCGAGGCGGAGCAGACCTGGGGCTCGTATCTGCGCAGTGTGCTGGCCTTCTCCTTCATATCGGTGCTGTTCCTGTACGGGTTCCAGCGGCTGCAGGAGCATCTGTGGCTGTCGCTGGGCTTCCCGGCGGTCTCGCCCGCCGTGGCCTGGAACACCGCCGCGTCCTTTGTCACCAACACCAACTGGCAGTCGTACTCGGGCGAGTCGACGATGGGCCACCTGGTGCAGATGGGCGGTCTGGCCGTCCAGAACTTCCTGTCCGCGGCGGTGGGCATCGCCGTGGTGGCCGCGCTGATCCGCGGGTTTCGGGGGTCCGGGGGTCGCTCCCCGGAAGGGCACAGCACCAGGAACCGGACGGACCACCTGGGCAACTTCTGGGTGGACCTGACCCGGATCACCCTGCGGGTGCTGCTGCCGATCTCGATCGTGTTCGCGCTGGTGCTGGTGGCCGGCGGGGTGGTCGAGAACCTGCACGCGGCGCAGGTCGTGCACACCCTCTCGGGTGCCACCCAGTCCATCCCCGGCGGTCCGGTGGCCTCGCAGGAGGTCATCAAGCAGCTGGGCACCAACGGCGGCGGCTTCTACAACGCCAACTCCGCGCACCCGTTCGAGAACCCCAACCCGTTCACCAACCTGGTCGCCGTCTACCTGATGCTGGTGATCTCGTTCGCGCTCTGCCGCACCTTCGGGAAGATGGTCGGCAGCAACAAGCAGGGCTACACCATCCTCTCGGTGATGGGCCTGTACTGGGTGGCCTCGGCCTCGCTGATCACCTTCTTCGAGCACCAGCACTCGGGCATCGCCTCGCAGATCGCCGGTGCGGCGATGGAGGGCAAGGAGGTCCGGTTCGGCATCCCGGGCTCCTCGCTGTTCGCGGCGTCCACGACGCTGACGTCCACCGGTGCGGTGAACTCGCTGCACGACTCGTTCACGCCGCTGGGCGGCGGCACCGCGATCCTGAACATGATGTTCGGTGAGATCGCGCCCGGCGGCACCGGATCGGGCCTGTACGGGATCCTGATCCTGGCCGTGGTCACCGTCTTCGTGGCGGGTCTGATGGTGGGTCGGACCCCGGAGTACCTGGGCAAGAAGCTGGGTGCGCGGGAGATGAAGTTCGCCTCCCTCTACATCCTGACCACCCCGGCGATCGTGCTGTGCGGTACCGGTCTGGCGATGTCGCTGAAGGCCGGGCACGGCGGAGGGATGAACAACAGCGGGCCGCACGGCTTCTCCGAGGTGCTGTACGCCTTCACCTCGGCGGCCAACAACAACGGGTCGGCGTTCGGCGGGATCACGGTGACCAGTACGCACTGGCAGACCGCGCTGGGCCTCGCGATGCTCTTCGGCCGCTTCCTTCCGATGGTCTTCGTCCTCGCCCTGGCCGGCTCGCTGGCCAGGCAGACGCCGATCCCCGAAACCACCGGCACCCTGCGGACCAACAATCCGCTGTTCGTCGGCATGCTCTCCGGCGTCATCCTGATCGTCGTCGGACTCACCTACTTCCCGGCCCTGGCACTCGGGCCGCTCGCGGAAGGGCTGCACTGATGTCCACCCCCACTCTCCAGAATCCGGCCGTCGAGCCGGAGGCGCAGCAGGCTGCGGGTGAGACGGAGCACCGGCTTTCGGCGGGGCTGCTCGACCCCAAGCAGTTGCTCACCTCCTTCCCGGACGCGGTCAGGAAACTCGATCCGCGGGTCATGGTGAAGAGCCCCGTCATGTTCGTGGTCGAGGTCGGCTCGGTGCTGACCACGGTCTCGGCGATCGAGAAGCCCAGCGTGTTCGCCTGGGTGATCACCGTGTGGCTGTGGCTGACGGTGGTGTTCGCCAACCTGGCCGAGGCCGTGGCCGAGGGCCGCGGCAAGGCCCAGGCCGACACTTTGCGCCGGACCAAGACCGACACGGTGGCCCGCAAGGTCACCGGAACCTGGACTCCGGGCGCCGTGAACGTGGCCGAGGCCGAGGTCGCGGCGACCGAGCTGAAGCTCGGCGACTTCGTGATCGTGGAGGCCGGCCAGGTCATCCCCGGTGACGGGGACGTGGTCGAGGGCGTGGCCAGCGTCGACGAGTCGGCGATCACCGGTGAGTCCGCTCCGGTGATCCGCGAGTCCGGCGGTGACCGGTCGGCGGTGACCGGCGGTACGAAGGTGCTGTCGGACCGGATCGTGGTGAAGATCACCTCTGAGCCGGGCAGGACGTTCATCGACCGGATGATCGCGCTGGTCGAGGG
>NZ_BBPM01000012.1:111807-161239 GCF_000787775.1 Streptacidiphilus carbonis
ACGAGATCGCGCTGAACATCCTGCTGGCGTCGCTGACGATCGTGTTCCTGCTGGCGGTGGTGACGCTGCAGCCGATGGCGAAGTACGCGGGGGCCGAGCAGACCATCATCGTGCTGGTGGCGCTGCTGGTGGCGCTGATCCCGACGACGATCGGGGCGCTGCTGTCGGCGATCGGCATCGCCGGGATGGACCGACTGGTGCAGCGCAATGTGCTGGCCATGTCCGGACGCGCGGTCGAGGCCGCCGGGGACGTGTCCACGCTGTTGCTGGACAAGACCGGCACCATCACCTTCGGCAACCGCCAGGCCGCCGAATTCCTGCCGATCGACGATGTGACCGACCGCCGGATCGCGGACGCCGCCCAGCTCTCCTCCCTCGCGGACGAGACGCCCGAAGGCCGCTCCATCGTGATCCTGGCCAAGGAGAAGTACGGCCTGCGCGAACGAACCCAGGGCGAGCTGACGCACGCCACCTGGATCGAGTTCACGGCGCAGACCCGGATATCGGGTGTGGACCTGGACGACCCGTCAGGGGTGCACGCGGTACGCAAGGGCGCTGCCGGATCGGTCGCCGCCTGGGTGCGGGAGAACGGCGGCAGCACCGGCCAGGAGCTGGAGATCGCCGTCGAGCGCATCTCCAACCGGGGCGGAACCCCGCTGGTGGTGGCCGAGAAGCGCGGCAGCGGGCCTGCCCGCGCCCTGGGCGTGATCTACCTCAAGGACGTGGTCAAGCCCGGCATCAAGCAGCGGTTCGAGGACCTGCGGGCGATGGGCATCCGCACAGTCATGATCACCGGTGACAACCCGTTGACGGCCGCGGCGATCGCGGAGGAGGCGGGCGTGGACGACTTCCTCGCCGAGGCCACTCCCGAGGACAAGATGGCCCTGATCAAGAAGGAGCAGGCCGGCGGCAAGCTGGTCGCCATGACCGGCGACGGCACCAACGACGCCCCGGCCCTGGCCCAGGCCGATGTGGGCGTGGCCATGAACACCGGCACCTCGGCCGCCAAGGAGGCCGGGAACATGGTGGACCTGGACTCCAACCCCACCAAGCTGATCGAGATCGTCGAGATCGGCAAGCAGCTCCTGATCACCCGCGGCGCCCTGACCACGTTCTCCATCGCCAACGACGTGGCCAAGTACTTCGCGATCATCCCCGCGATGTTCGCCTCGGTGTACCCGGGGCTGCGCCACCTGAACATCATGGCCCTGGACAGCCCCAAGTCGGCGATCACCTCGGCGATCATCTTCAACGCCCTGATCATCATCGGACTGATCCCGCTGGCCCTGCGCGGAGTGCGCTACAAGCCCTCCTCCGCACAGTCGCTGCTGCGACGCAACCTGGGCGTCTACGGCATCGGCGGCCTGATCCTCCCCTTCGTCGGGATCAAGGCGATCGACCTGATCGTCCAGTTCATCCCCGGTCTGCACTGAGAGAAGTGGTGTGACACATCATGGCTAAACCCCTTCCCACCCCGGTGCGCAACCACCTGACCGGCTTGCGGATCCTGCTGCTGTTCACCGTGCTCTGCGGCCTGCTCTACCCGCTGGCGATCACCGGGATCTCCCAGGTCGCCTTCTCCAGCCAGGCAAACGGCTCACTGGTCAAGGACGGCAGCGGAAAGGTCGTCGGCTCTTCGCTGCTCGGACAGAACTTCACCGTGGTCTCCGCGGACGGCAGGACCGTCAGCCCGGACCCCGAGCTGTTCCAGTCCCGGCCCTCCGCGGCAGGCGCGAAAGGCTACGACCCCACGGCCTCCGGCGGCACCAACAAGGGCACCGACGACCCCGACCTGGCCGGCACCTACACCCAGCTCAAGGCGGCCGTCGCCGAGTTCAACGGCGTCGCGCAGAGCCAGGTGCCGCCGGACGCGATCACCAAGTCCGGCTCCGGCCTGGACCCGGACATCAGCCCGGCCTACGCCGCCATCCAGGTCGGCCGGGTCGCCCGGGCCCGCGGCCTGACCGACGCCCGGGTCCAGGCCCTGGTCACGAAGTACACCCGGAGCCGCACCCTCGGCTTCCTCGGCGAGCCCCGGGTCGACGTGCTCGACCTCAACATCGCCCTCACCGAGCTGGGGTGATCAGTCGGCCATCACCATCCGGTCGATGTGCTCGCCATCCGGCGAGAGCGTGAAGGCGAGGGTGGACGGGCCGTTGTAGCCGCCGTCGGTGCTGATCGTCACGGTCAGCACCGGCGGCTGCCGCTTGCCCTGATGCACTGTCAGTCTGCCGTTCAGGCCGAGGAATTCTCGGTCGCTCCAACCGCGGACCTGGTCCCGACCGGTGAACACCCGGCCCCAGTCGTCCACCGCTCCCTCGGCGCCGAAGAGTTCGGCGAAGGCAGCGGAGTCTCCGCGGCGGACGGCGTCCAGCAGGCGGTGGACCGGGACCGGCATGGTGCAGTCAGCTGTCTTCATACCCCAGAGCCTGGCCGATCGTCCGGCTGCCGGCACCGGCCCCAGGACCGGTGCCGGCACCGGACTTTCGTCCTCGGTCGCCGGTCGTAGTTGCCGGCTCCTCTCAGGCCACCGACGTCAGCACCTGGCACAGGGTGTCCAGCGCCCCGGCGAAGGCGTGCTCGGCCGGGGTGCCGTAGCCGACGACCAGGCCGTCCGCCGCTTCGGAGCGGGGAACCGCGGGGTGGCGGAAGGAGTCCAGCCCCTGGACGGCCAGCCCCAGCCAGTCGGCGCTGCGCAGCACCTCCTGCTCCGTCCCCGGCGGCAGCCGCAGCACCGCGTGCAGTCCGGCGGCGATCCCGCCGACCCGGACCGCCGGCACCCGCTCGGCGAGCGCGGCGACCAGCCGGTCGCGGCGGCGGCGGTAGCGCAGCCGCATCGCCCGCAGATGCCGGTCGTAGCCGCCGGAGGCGATGAACTCGGCGAGCGTCAGCTGGTCCAGCACGCTCGGGTGGCGTTCCCCGGCGTGCTTGGCGGTCACCACCCGGTCCACCAGGTGCTCGGGCAGCGCCATCCAGCCCAGCCGGAGCGCGGGGGCCAGACTCTTGCTCGCCGTCCCGAGGTACACCACCCGCTCGGGGTCCAGGCCCTGCAGCGCGCCCACGGGCTGGCGGTCGTAGCGGAACTCGCCGTCGTAGTCGTCCTCCAGCACCAGTCCGCCGGTGGCGGCGGCCCAGTCGACCGCGGCCGCGCGCCGGTCCGGGTGCAGCGGGACGCCGGTGGGGAACTGGTGGGCGGGAGTGAGCAGTACCGCACCACTGTGTCGATGTGTCGTCAATTGTGCTGTGGCGGCGCCATGCTGATCAACCGTCAGAGGAGTGGTGGCCAGCCCGCTCGCGGTGACCAGTTCGCGGTGGACGTGCAGCCCGTAGGACTCCATGGCCAGGGTGCGCACCCCGTCGGCGCGCAGGACGCGGCTGAGCAGGGACAGGCCCTGGGTGAACCCCGAGCAGACGACCAGCCGCTCCGGGTCGGTGCGCACGCCCCGGGCCCGGGCCAGGTACTCTGCCAGCGCCTCGCGCAGCGGCAGGCAGCCGCGCGGATCGCCGTAGCCGAACGCCGCGTTGGGCGCCGTGGCCAGGGCCCGGCGGGCGGCGGCGAGCCAGGCCGCGCGGGGGAAGGCGGAGAGGTCGGGGCAGCCGGCGTAGAAGCCGTTGGAGGTGTGGAAGGGGGCGAACGGCTCCGGGCGGGCGGGGCGCCGGACCGGCTTGGCGGCGCGCTTCGTCCGCCGTCCGCCGTCGTTCCGGGCCACCCGCTGGGCGACCCGGGTCCCGGACCCCTGGCGGGCCGACAGCCAGCCCTCGGCGACCAGCTCCCCGTAGGCGTCGGCGACGGTGTTGCGGGCCACCCCGAGGTCGGCGGCCAGGGAGCGCGACGGGGGCAGCCGGGTGCCCGGGGTCAGCCGTCCACTGCGGACGGCCTCGCGCAGGGCGTCGGTGAGGGAGGCGCGGACGCCGCCGGGCCCGTCGAGGTCCAGGTCGAGGTGGAGGTCGACGGTGCCCGGTGCGCTACCGGCCGCGCTGCTGGAATTGGCCCGCTGTTCTGCCATGGAAATGGACCATACTCCTGTGCTACTTGCGCCATAGGTTTGTGCTCGTGACCACGAACCGCACGCAAGGAGTCGACATGACCGGCCAGCGCATGAACCTCGCCAAGCTCGCCCCCGAGGTCTACCAGGCGATGGTCGCCCTCGACCGCGCCGCCACCAAGGGCGTCGACCCGGTCCTGGCCGAGCTGGTCAAGATCCGGTCCTCGCAGCTCAACCACTGCGCCTTCTGCCTCGACATGCACAGCCGCGACGCCCGGAAGGGCGGCGAGACCGAGGAGCGGATCTACCTGCTCAGCGCCTGGGAGGAGGCCGGCCCGGTCTTCACCGAGAAGGAGCAGGCCGCGCTCGCGCTGACCGAGGCCGTCACCGTCATCACCGACGGCTTCGTCCCGGACGAGGTCTACGAGCGCGCCGCCAAGCACTTCGAGGAGGCGGAGCTGGCCCAGATCATCGCGCTGATCTTCACCATCAACTCCTGGAACCGCATCGCGGTGACCACCCGGATGCAGCCCACGCTGGGGCGTTGACGGTCAGTGGGGTTCAGTGGAGTGCGGGGGTCTCGACGGCGGGGAGCGGTTCCACGCCGATCTCCGTGAGCACCGGGCCCTCGGACGGGGTCGAGGGTCCGGCCGACGTCTGGGCGATGCCCGCGCCGAGCAGGACCAGCAGGCCGCCGACCACCTGCGGCAGTGCCAGGTGCTCCCCGAGCAGGACCCAGGCCAGCACGGTGCCCACCACCGCCTCCAGGCAGGCGACGACCCCGGCGACCTGCGCGGACAGATGGCTGACCGCGGCGACCCCGGTCACATAGGCCACCACGGTCGCGACCACGATCACCCAGCCGAGCAGCAGCAGCGCCGGCACCTGCCGCCCGCCCATGGCGACGTCATGGCCGAAGACCGACCAGTCGATGTCCCACGGGCGGGAGGCGGCGGTGAAGACGATCGAGCCGACCAGCAGTCCGTAGGCGCTCAGCGCGATGGCGTCCACCGGCTTCTCGTCGGTGCGACTCGCTCCGCGCTTCTTCCGGGAGCCGGAGCCGACGTCCTCCGCCAGCACGAAGTAGGCGACCTGGCAGAACGCCGCGCCCAGCCCCAGGGCCACGCCCCAGGGGTTGAGGCCGCCGAGTCCGCTCCAGATCTGCACCACGCAGCACAGCCCGATCACGGCCAGCAGCGCCCCGAGCGCGGCCCTGCGCCCGACCTTGCGGCGCTGGACCAGCCGGATGTAGCCGAGCAGCAGCGGCGGCCCCAGGTACTCGATCAGCAGCGCCACGCCGACCGGGATCAGCGCCAGCGAGGCGAAGGAGAGGCCCTGGCAGCCGGCCACGGCGAACAGTCCGAAGCCGAGGACCAGCCCGGGGCGGCGCCGCGGCAGGTCGCGGTGCTTGATCAGCACAGGCAGCAGGATCAGCACCGCTCCGGTCGCCCGCAGCCAGACCACGTCCAGGGGCGTGAGCCCGGCCTCGATCAGCGGTTTGGCCGCAGTCCCCGATCCGCCGAAGGCGCAGGCGGAGACGACGATGAGGACCAGGCCGGTGAGCCGGTTCGGGGTGCGGGCGGTGCGGGGCATTGCGCCATTCTGGCAGGGCCCGACCGGCCTCCGACAGGGGTTTGGAGGCAGGACGGTGCTGTACATGTTGTACGGGCTGTACAGCGGGTTCGGGTCGTACCGGTCAGGTCACTGCTCCGGCCGAGGCCGCGAACCGCTCCTCGCCCCAGACGCCCGACTCCAGCACCTCACGCAGCGCGGTCGCCGCGTCCTGGACGTCCCGGTGGCTGAGGTAGAGCGGGGTGAAGCCGAAGCGCAGCACGTCCGGGGCCCGGAAGTCGCCGATGACGCCGCGTTCGATCAGCGCCTGCATCACGGCGTAGGCGTGCGGGTGCCGCAGTGAGACCTGGCTGCCGCGGCGGGACGGCTCGGCGGGGGTGAGCGAGGGCAGGCCCAGGGGCGCGGTGAGCTGCAGGAAGAACGAGCTCAGGCTGAGGCTCTTGGCGCGCAGCGCGGAGAGGTCGACCTCGTCCCAGAGGTCGAGTGCAGCTTGCAGGCCGGCCATGCTGAGCAGCGGCGGGGTGCCGGTGAGGAAGCGTCCGATCCCGGGGGCCGGGCGGTAGCCGGGCTCGAAGGCGAAGGGGTCGGCATGGCCGAACCAGCCGGTGAGCGGCTGCTCGGCGGCGTCGTGGTGGCGGGCGGCGGCGTAGAGGAAGGCGGGGGAGCCGGGGCCGCCGTTGAGGTACTTGTACGTGCAGCCGACCGCGAAGTCCACGTCGGCGGCGTCCAGTTCGACCGGCAGGGCCCCGACCGAGTGGCACAGGTCCCAGACCACCAGCGCGCCGTGCCGGTGGGCGAGCGCGGTGATGTCCGCCATGTCGCGCAACTCGCCGGTGCGGTAGTCCACATGGGACAGCAGCAGGACGGCGGTGTCGTCGCCGAGCAGCTCGGCCAGGGAGTCGGCGGTCCAGCCGTCGCGCGGCAGCAGCCGGCGGTCGCGCGGGTGCACGCCGACGCCCTCGGTGAGGTAGAGGTCGGTGGGGAAGCTGCCCAGCTCGGCGACCAGGGCCCGCCGTTGCGGGCGCAGCCGCCGGGCCGCGGTGAGCACCTTGAACAGGTTCACCGAGGTCGAGTCGCAGACCACGGTCTGCCCGGGCGCGGCGCCGACCAGCGGGGCGATCCGGTCGCCCAGTCCGCGCGGCAGGTCGTACCAGCCGGCCTCGTTCCAGCTGCGGATCAGGCCCTCGCCCCACTCCTGCCGCACCAGCCGGGCGATCCGCTCGGGGGTGTGCACCGGGAGCGCGCCGAGGGAGTTGCCGTCCAGGTAGAGCACACCCTCGGGGAGGGTGAACCGGGAGCGGAAGCCGCGCAGCGGGTCGGCGGCGTCGAGGGCGGCGGCGTCGGGCGGCGTGGCGTCGAGGGCGGCTGCGTCCATGGGGGCGGACAAGGCGTCAGAGGGCATTGCGGGCACTCCACAGGTCGGGGAAGACGTCCTGGTCGGCAGCCTTCTGCAGCCAGCTGAGGCCGCTGGAGCCGCCGGTACCGGGCTTGGCCCCCATGGTCCGCTTCACCGAGGTGTAGTGCCGCCTGCGCCACTCGCTGACCCGTTCGGCGACGTCCAGCAGCAGTTCGCCGAAGAGGGCGAACTCCCGCTGCGGCGGGTCGCTGCTGCGGTAGATCCCGGTCCAGCCCTCGGCGTCGGCGCTCAGCCCGTGCCGCGCCAGCAGGGCGGCCACGTCGTCGTAGAGGGAGGGGCCGTTCAGGGTCTCGGTGAGTTCGGCGTGCACCCGGGGATGTCCCGCGTAGAGGTCGAGCAGCGGCGCGTGCTTGTTGCCGAGCAGGAACTCCAGGTGCAGGTAGGCGTACGACTGGAAGCCGCTGGCCTCGCCCAGGTACGGGCGGAACGCGCTGAACTCCACCGGGGTCATCGTCGCCAGCAGGTCCCAGGAGCCGACCAGGACGTCCTGGACGCCGAGCCCGCGGCGCAGCGCTGCGGTGGCCCCGGCCAGGTCGTCGGCGCGCAGCGCGTGCTGGGCGGAGGTCCACTCCTGGCGCAGCTGGGCGAAGAGCAGCTCCATCACCTGGGTGGCGACGATGAAGGTGCGCTCGGCGGGCTCCTTGCTGCGCGGGTGCTGGAGCGAGTGGAGTTCGTCGATCCCGGCGTAGGCGGTGTACGGGGTGGTGGGCTCGCCGAAGTCGAGCCGGGGTGAGGTGGGAGTTCGGGATGCCATCGGTCTCTCCGTCGTCGCTTGCTGCCTGGCGCGCTCGCCTCCGTTATTCTGCGCGGCGGAAGGCCCTGGCTGAATGGCCGGTGGATCCCGGTTGGGCCGTTCTGCCTACTATGGGAAAGGTAGATGCCCCCATCGGGTTGCCGATCGACAGGCGGGTGGATCTGAGTGGACACCGTGGACCGCCGGCTGCTCGCCGAGCTGCAGCAGGACGCCAGACTGTCGTTCAACGAGCTCTCGCGCCGGGTCAACCTGTCCTCGCCGGCCGTCGCCGAACGGGTGCGCAGGCTGGAGGCGTCCGGGGTGCTGACGGGGTACCACGCGCAGGTCGACCTGGTCCGGGCCGGACGGCCGGTCAGCGCGCTGGTCCAGGTCCAGTGCTACGGGCCGCGGTGTGTACTGCGCGACCCGGCCGTCGCCGACTGGTCGGAAGTACTGCAATTGCACCGGGTCACCGGAGGCGCCTGCTGCGTGCTCATGGTGGCGGTAGCGTCGATGGCGGACTTCGAATCCCTCATCGACCGCTTGGCCGAGTACGGGCAGCCGTCCAGCACCATGATCCTCTCCAGTCCGGTGCAGTGGCGGCCCGTCGAACCGGCCTGACCGCAGGCTTGAAGGAGTTACGGCATGAGTGAGGTGCTGAACCGCCCCGCCCCGCCGCCCGACCACACCGCGCGCTACGGCTCGCATCCGGAGCAGGTCGTCGACCTGAGGATGCCCAAGGACGGCCCGGCCAACGGCACCCTGGTGGTGCTCATCCACGGCGGCTTCTGGCGGGCCGCGTACGACCGCGCCCACACCGGGCCGCTGGCCGACGCGCTGGCCGCGGCCGGGTACACCGTCGCCGTCCCCGAGTACCGGCGGGTGGGCTCCTTCGGCGGGGGGTGGCCGGGGACCTTCGACGACCTGTCGGTGTTCCTGGAGACCCTGCCCGTCATCACCACCGCCCACGGCATCAGGACCAAGCGCACGGTGCTGGTCGGCCACTCGGCCGGCGGCCATCTCGCGCTCTGGGCCGCGGCCCGGCACCGGCTGCCGGCCGGCTCCAACTGGCGCAGCCAGTGGCGACCGGACGCCGTGGTCGCGTTGGCCGGCTGCGCCTCGCTGGCGCTGGCCGACCTCTGGGAACTGAGCTCGGGCGCGGCCGCCGAGCTGCTCGGCGGCGGCGTGGACGAGGTGCCTGAGCGCTATGCGCTGGCCGATCCGGGCGCGCTGCTGCCGCTGGGCGTCCCGGTGACGCTGCTGCACGGGACCATGGACGACGACGTACCCGTCGACATGAGCCGCGAGTTCGCGGGGCTGTCGGAGCGGTCGGGCGAGCCGGTGCGGCTGGTGGAGCTCCCGGGGATGGACCACTTCGCGCTGATCGACCCGCTGTCGCCGGCCTGGCCGCACCTGCTGGAGGCCGTCGCCGACGGCGGGTGAACGGCTGCCGGCGGCAGGCTGACGGTCCGGCATATCGCTTGCTGCATATGCGAACAGCGGCCGGGGCTACCCCGAATGGGTGTCGAACATGTGCACTCGATCAGGGAATGGAACCTTGTGGTCCCAGCCCCCACCCTGGAAACGCGGTTCACACGTTCTCCGGGGAGGCAGCAGCAGATGACGGACGAGCAGACGGCTCTCGGCACAGCAGCAGCGAAGAACCTTGCGACCACCACCAAGACGGCCCCGCAGATGCAGGGCATCACCTCGCGGTGGCTGTTGAAGATGCTGCCGTGGGTGGAGGTGTCCGGCGGTACCTACCGGGTCAACCGGCGGCTCACCTACACCACCGGACGGGGGCGGATCAGCTTCTCGCAGACCGGCGCGGAGGTGCGGGTCGTGCCGCCGACGCTGGCGGAACTGCCGGTCCTGCGCGGCTTCGAGGACCAGGCGCTGCTCACCGAGCTGGCCGGGCGCTTCGAGCAGCGCGAGTTCGAGCCCGGCGAGGTGGTCGCCGGGCTCGGCGCCCCCGTCGACCATGTCCTGGTCGTCGCCCACGGCAAGATCCGCAAGCTGGGGGACGGCAAGTTCGGCGACCACGACGCGGTCCTGGGCACCCTGGCCGACGGCGACCACTTCGGCGACGAGGCGCTGACCGAGGACGCGGCCACCTGGCCCTGGACCGCCAAGGCCGCCACCGCGGGCACGCTGCTGGTGCTGCCCCGGGAGGCCTTCGCCGACCTGCTGGCCCGTTCCGGCGCGCTGCAGGCCCAGGTCGACGGGTACATCGCCGAGGCCTCCTGGGCGCAGGACAGGCACGGCCAGGCGGCCATCGACCTCGCCTCCGGCCACGAGGGCGAGGAGGAGCTCCCGGGCACCTTCGTGGACTACGAACTCGCGCCGCGCGAGTACGAGTTGAGCGTCGCGCAGACGGTGCTGCAGGTGCACAGCAGGGTGGCCGACCTCTACAACCAGCCGATGAACCAGATCGAGCACCAGCTCAAGCTCACCGTGGAGGCGCTGCGCGAGCGGCAGGAGCACGAGATGGTCAACAACCCGGACTTCGGGCTGCTGCACAACGCCGACCACGAGCAGCGCATCCACACCCACAGCGGCCCGCCCACCCCGGACGACATGGACGAGCTGCTGTCCCGCCGGCGCGGTTCGAAGTTCTTCCTGGCCCACCCGCGTGCCATCGCCGCGTTCGGACGCGAGTGCAGCAAGCGCGGGCTCTACCCGGACGCGGTGGACGTCGGCGGCCACCGGATCCCGTCCTGGCGCGGGGTGCCGATCTACCCGTGCAACAAGATCCCGGTGAACGGCGGGCACACCACCTCGATCATGGTGATGCGTACCGGGGAGGACAACCAGGGCGTGGTCGGCCTGCACCAGACCGGCATCCCGGACGAGTACGAACCCGGGCTGTCGGTGCGGTTCATGGGGATCAACGAGAAGGCGATCATCCAGTACCTGGTCAGCACCTACTACTCGGCGGCGGTGCTGGTCCCGGACGCGCTCGGGGTGCTGGAGAACGTCGAGGTGGCCCATCCGCGCGACTGACGGCACGGCCGTGACCGCGACCGTGACCGGACATCCCTCGGGCCCCGACCATCTGGAGCGTGGCGATTGAGCTGGACGGACGTGGCGATCCTGGTCGGATCGCTGGCGCTGGCCGCACTGGTGCTGTGGCTGCTGGAGCGCCATGTCCCGCACCCCCGCCGGGAGTTGCACAACGATGTGGCCGGCTTCATCTTCGCCGGCATCGGGGTGATCTACGCGGTCCTGCTGGCCTTCGTGGTGATCTCGGTCTGGGAGAACGTCGACTCGGCCCGGCAGACCACCTTCAAGGAGGCGGACGCGCTGGCGGGCGTGTACTGGATCTCCCGTGAACTGCCGCTGCCCGTCGGCGCCACGATCGAGCACGACACCCTGGACTACGCCCACACGGTCCAGGACACCGAGTGGCCCCTGATGGGGTCGCACAAGAGCAGCCCCCAGGCCACCCAGGAGGTCTATGCCATCCGCAACGCGGTGAACTCCTTCCAGCCGGCCGACCCGCAGCAGGAGGTGCTGTACGAGCACGCGGTGTCCCATGTCGAGGACCTGGCCACGGAGCGGAGGGCGAGGCTGACGGAAGTGGAGGACTCGGTCCCGCCCATCCTCTGGGGCGCGCTGATCCTGGGCGCGGTGGTGACCATCGGTTTCACCTACCTCTTCGGCCTGTCCAACACGCTGGTCCACTCGCTGATGGTGCTGTCGCTGACAGCGCTGGTGGTGGGCTCGCTGATCCTGGTGAAGGAGATGAACTACCCCTTCCTCGGCGTCACCAAGGTCGAGCCGACGGCCTTCCAGGTCTTCCTGGACCGGCTGCCGACGCCCCGATGAACGACCTGACGACGCGGGTGAACTAGGACAGAAACTGACCTGGTTGCTCCGTAGCGTGGGGGCTACCGACTTCGCAGCAGGGAAGCAGCGGCGAAGATGCAGAGAGAAAGTGGTGGCCCCCATGCCCGTACTCGTTTCCGCCGAGACCGATGAGCGTGCCGAGCTGCTCCAGTTCGTGGAGGCCCAGCGCGGTGCGCTCCGCCGCGCCGTCGGCGGCCTGACCGAGGAGCAGGCCTCCTCGCGCTCCACGGCGAGCGAACTGTCGGTGGTGGGGCTGGTGAAGCACTGCGCCGAGATGGAGAGCAACTGGATCCGGGTGATCCTGGCCGGCCGGCCTGGACTGGTCCAGCGGGACCAGTCCAACTGGGGCGACAGCTTCCGACTGGTCGACGGTGAGACCGTCGACTCGGTTCTCGCCTTCTACGACACCGTCGCCGCCGAGACCGCCGAGATCGTCGGCGCCCTGCCGGAGGCGCCGTGGTTCCCCCCGAACTCGGTCCGCTCGGCCCGCTGGATCCTGCTCCACCTCATCGAGGAGGTCGCCCGCCACGCCGGCCACGCCGACATCCTCCGCGAGTCGGTCGACGGCGCGACGGCGTTCGCGCTGCTGGGCTGGTAGCGCCGGAGGAACGAACGGAGAGCCGCCCCACCGGGACCGGGTGGGGCGGCTCTCCGTTGTAACGTCCGCACGGTCCCTCCGCGTCATAGGTGCAGAAGCAGAGAACGGAACAGCGACCACACCATTCGCAGTCGACTGCACACCCGGGGGCCCAGTGAAGCAGGCACAGGTCGATGAGTACCTGGAATTCGCGACCGCGCGCAGCGGGCACCTCTACCGGACGGCCTGCCTGCTGGCCGGCGGCGACAGCCATCTGGCCGAGGACCTGGTGCAGGAGACCCTGGGGCGGCTGTATGTGCACTGGCGCCGGGTCTCCGTCGCCGACAACCCGGCGGCGTACGCGCACACCGTGCTGGTGCGGGTGTTCATCAGCCACCGGCGCCGGCGCAGCAGCGGTGAGCGTCCCACCGGGTTCGTGCCCGACGGGGCCGACGGTTCGTCAGCAGGCCTGGGGCAGGGGGATGCCGCGCTCCGGCTGACCCTGTTGACGGCGCTCAGCCAGCTGTCGGTCCGGGACCGCGCCGTCGTGGTGCTCCGCTACTGGGAGGACCGCAGCGTCGAGGAGACCGCGACGGCGCTGCGGCTCAGCGCCGGCGTCGTCCGCGTGCAGAGCTCCCGCGCGCTCAAGCGGCTCCGCCAGATCCTCGGCAGCAGCCTCGGCGACCTCGCGCACAACTAGCGACAGACCCTGGCCGTTCCGGCTCCACAGCAACGTCTGCGCACCAACTCCTGCTCCCCCATTCGACCGTGAGGACGGCACTGCCATGCCATTCGAAGACGAACTCACCGACGCACTCAACGACACCGGCAACAGCTTCCGGCCCGATCTCACCCGCCTGGTCAACTCCGGCGTCGAGGACGGCCGCCGCCGCAACCGCCGCCGCCGGGCGGTCGGGGTGCTCGGCACCGTCACCGCACTCGCGGTGGTCGGCGTCGGCGGGACCTACGCCGCAGGTGCGCTGTCCAGCGACCAGAGCACCGGCAGGTCCGCCGCCCCCAAGCCCTCCACGAGGGTGAGCGGGACGCCGACCACACCCGCCACCGTGCAGGTGTCCGGGACCGGGGTGGCCCGGCCCGGACTCAGCCAGGCCCAGTTGGACGCCGTCACCAAGAAGGTGATGTCCGCCTTCGGCACCGTGACGATCTCCAGGAGCAACACCCCGAGCGGCGGCGCCAACGGCTCCAGCGGGGTGCTGGACGACCACCAGGGCAAGGCCGCGTTCGACGTCTCGCTGCAGTGGGCGGACGGCGGCGACGCCTCGGCCGGGAAGGCCTGTCCCGACCCCACCCTGGTGCCCACCGAGGGCTGCTCGGTCACCCGGCTCCCGGACGGCAGCCATGTGCTGGTGAGCCGGGGCTGGGAGTACTCCAGCAAGAAGGGCGGGATGAAGGACTGGTACGCCATCCTCACCCGGTCCGACGGGCGCCAGCTGATGATCAACGAGTACAACTCGGCCGAGGAGAAGGGCGGCGTCACCCGGACCGACCCGCCGCTGACGGCCGCTCAGCTCAAGACCGCGGTGACCGCCGCGGCCTGGGGCCCCGCCATCGCCTCGCTGTCCAAGCCGGTCGCCGCCCGGGGCGCCGGGCCGGCCGCATCCGCCGACCTGGCGGGCGGCGCGCTCGCCAAGGTGCTCGGCGGCCTGCTGCCGCAGGGGCTCACCCGCTCCCAGGAGCACACCGAGTCCGGCTTCGTCGACCTGCGGCTGAACGACGGGAAGGGCGCGGGCCTGTTCCAGATCAATGTGCAGGACTGGAGCGCGGCCCTGGCGAAGAACGACCCGTCGTTGGCCGCCCTCTACGGCGGCGCGACCGTGCTCCCGGACGGCTCCAAGCTGGTGACCCGGCAGACCGGGGCCGAGAAGGGCGGCAGCGGCGCGGTGCAGTGGACCGCGGACCTGCTGCGGCCGGACGGTCTGCGGATCGTGGCCATGGAGTTCAACTCGCCGGCCCAGGGCAGCGCGGCGGACCGGGCCACCCCGGTGCTGACCATGGCGCAGCTGCAGGCGATCGTCAGCAGCCCGGCCTGGAAGAAGTAGCCGCGACGTGGCCGCGTCGGCATCCCGTCACCTGCGTGTGGAAAGGTGGCGGGATGCCGACGATCCGCGCCTACCGACCCGCCGACCGCGAGGCCCTCTACGACGTCTGCGTCCGTACCGGGCACAACGGCGGTGACGCCACCGACCTCTACCGGGACCCGCGGATCCTGCCGGACATCTTCACCGGCCCCTATCTCGCGCTCCGGCCGGACCTGGCGTTCGTGCTCGCGGACGAGCAGGACCGGGCGGTGGGCTACATCCTCGGCGCCGCCGACACCGCGGCGTTCGTCGCCGAGTTCCGCCGGGACTGGCTGCCCACGGTCGCCGCGCGCTACCCGGAGGGCAGCGGCACCGGGCGGGACGCGGAGCGGATCAGGGACCTGCACCATCCGGAGTGGATGTGGCACGAGGAACTCGCCGAGTACCCGGCGCACCTGCACATAGACCTCCTTCCGGAGGCCCAGGGAAAGGGCGCGGGGCGGGCCCTGATGGGAACCTACCTGGCGGCGCTGCGGGCCCTCGGGGTACCGAGGGTGCACCTCGGGATGAGCGCGGCGAACACCGGCGCCAAGGCCTTCTACGACCGCCTGGGGTTCCACGAATTGCACCGGACGCCGGACGGGAGAGGGTTGTTCCTCGGGCGCGGGACGGACTGAGGGACCGTCGGGTGCGGACCGTAGTGGGCTGGCAGCGCAGTTCCCCGCGCCCCTACGTAGGTGCAACGTGCCCACGGGCGGGTCAGTTGCAGCTACGTAGGGGCGCGGGGAACTGCGCGACAAACCAGCTACGGTCCGCAGCTCAAGGTCCCTCGGGAACCCTAGAGGTTGACGCCGAAGTCGCGGGCGATGCCCGACAACCCGGAGGCGTAGCCCTGGCCGATGGCGCGGAACTTCCACTCGGCGCCGTTGCGGTAGATCTCGCCGAAGACCATGGCGGTCTCGGTCGCGGCGTCCTCGGAGAGGTCGTAGCGGGCGATCTCGGCGTCGCCGTTCTGGTTGACGACGCGGATGAAGGCGTTGCGGACCTGGCCGAAGTTCTGGCTGCGGTTCTCGGCGTCGTAGATGGAGACCGGGAACACCAGCTTGTCGGCCTCGGCCGGGAGGCCCGCCAGGTTCACCTTGATCTGCTCGTCGTCGCCCTCGCCCTGGCCGGTGAGGTTGTCGCCGGCGTGGACCACGGTCTGGTCCGGGGTGGAGGTGTTGTTGAAGAACACGAAGTGCTTGTCCGAGAGGACCTTCCCGGAGGCGTCCAGGACGATGGCGCTGGCGTCCAGGTCGAAGTCGGTCCCGGTGGTGGTGCGCACATCCCAGCCGAGGCCCACGGTGATGGCCGTGAGGCCCGGTGCCTCCTTGGTGAGGGAGACATTTCCGCCCTTGGACAGGCTTACCGGCATGGTGGGGCCCCTTCCTGATCCTGCTTGTGTCGGTGTGGTGGTGCGCTCTCCGGTAAGAACGTGGGGGGAGCCTCTTACGGTTCCCACTCTTAGCGGGCTTATCGGACGCCTACGGCTCTCTTCCCTACAGCCCTACCGCGTTACGGCACCCGGGGGAAGCGGGACTGCAGTTCCCACACGGTCGCGTTGTCGGCCAGGCCGTCGTGCAGGTCGCACAGGTCGGCGATCAGGTCCTGCAGGAAGTCGCGGGCCTCGCGCCGGAGTTCGGGGTGGCGGACGGTGAGCGGCGGCCCGTCCACCCAGTCGGCGCGGATCTCCACCCAGTTGAAGCGACGGCTGAAACGCAGCAGGTCGGCCGACTCGGTGAAGTCCAACTCGCTGGTCTGCAGGGCCGAGCCGCGGCTGCCGGAGGGGTCACGGTCGATCTCCTCGACGATGTCGCACAGCGCCCAGGCGAAGTCCAGCACCGGGACCCATCCCCAGGCTGTGGACAGGTCGGCGCGGTCCGCGCCCTGCAGGTGGATGTCGCCGCAGAACAGGTCGTGCCGCAGGGCGCGGGCGCCGACGCTGCGGTAGTCGGTCTGCGGGGGGTCGGGGAAGCGGGTGGAGAGCGAGTAGCCGAGGTCGATCACCGGACGATGGTCGCACGCGGTGCGCGGCCGGCCGCGTCGCGGCCGGCGCCGCACGGGCCGCACAGGTGTCGGGGCAAAACCCCTGGCGGCCTCGGGCGGGATGCGGGGATCATGGGGGCATGTCCCTTCCCGTGCGCGTACGCGGCTCGGTCGTCGTTCCCGACGCCGAGCTCCTGTGGCGTTTCTCGCGCTCCGGTGGGCCTGGCGGCCAGCATGTGAACACCTCGGACACCCAGGTGGAGCTGCGCTTCGACATCGCCGCGTCGGCGGTGCTGCCGCAGGTGTGGAAGGAGCGGGCGCTGGAGCGGCTGGCCGGCCGGCTCGTGGACGACGGGGTGCTGGTGGTGCGGGCTTCCGAGCACCGCTCGCAGTGGCGCAACCGGGAGGCCGCCGCGGTGCGCCTGGGCGCGCTGCTGAGCGAGGCGGTGGCCCCGCCGCCGCGGGCGCGCCGGGCGACCCGGCCGAGCCGCGGGGTGGTGGAGCGCAGGCTCACCGACAAGAAGCGGCGCGCCGATGTGAAACGGGGGCGTTCGGGCCGGTTCGACTGACGTCGGGTCAGCCCAGCCGCACGGCCGGCCCAGGCGTTCAGCCCAGGCCGTGGTACTGGCCGCGGAAGTAGAGCAGGGGGGCGCCGCCGTGGGCGGCGATCCGGGCGTCCAGGACGCGGCCGATCAGCAGGATGTGGTCACCGGCGGATATCCGCTGCTCGGTCCGGCACTCCACGGTCGCCAGCGCCCCGTCCACCAGCGGCGCGCCGCTCTCGGGGCCGCGGTGGTGCGGCAGGTCGGCGAAGAGCAGCCGGTCGCTGATCCGCCCCTTCATGGCGAAGCGGGCCGCGGTCTGCCGCTGGTCGGCGCCGAGGATCGAGACCGCCCAGCGGTCGACCCGGCTGAGCGTCTCCTCCATCCGTGAGTCCTCCCGCACCGAGACCAGGACCAGCGGCGGCTCCAGCGAGACCGAGAGGAACGCGGTGGCGGTCATCCCGACGTCCTCGCCGCGGGGCCCGTCCTCGGGGTCGTGCGCGGTCAGCAGGACCACCCCGGAGGCCAGCTGGCCCAGGGCGGCCCGGAAGGCCTCAGGGGTGGCTTCCGAGGCCGCCGCGGCCATGGCGGCGGCGGAGGCGGGGGAACCGTTGGGAGAAGGGAGCGCGGCTTCGTACACGCTACGCACGGTATCTTCGCCCGCACCCGGTCCGCATCGGCCCATGGACCGAGTCCGGCGCCGTGCGCAGGTCCTAGGCGGGCCGTGAGCCGCTGTCTGCCGTCGTGAAGTGACGGAACAGACAGGGGAGTGTGGGGGAAACGCGTGTTTTCACCCCTAGGAGTGAACACTTAGGCCTCGGCGGCGGGATGATGCCTTCAGTTCTTGGGACGGCCGACCGAGGCAGGGGGAGGGGCCCGGGTGCGTATTGGCAGGGTTTGCCCAGGATGAACTGGTTATCGGGACTGGCGAGTTGTGTGAGTTGAGTCACAAGTGGCGTTCATTTGCTGACCCAGCGTGCCGATTGATGTGCTCCCTGTGATTCAGTTTGTTTGGCAATCGGACGATAGGCATGACAGGCACCATCAGGGCCAGCACTGTGCGTTCGCGGTCTCGGAGCGCAGTCACAGTCACGGAGGGAGTGCGTGATGGACACCGAGTCCGAGCCGTACGTCCGACTCGCGACCCTGCGCACCCTGCACCGCGTCATCGCCGACCTCAATGCCGCGCGCAGCCTGGCCGGCACCCTCCAGGCCGTCGTCGAGGGCGCGGTGAACGGCCTCGGCTTCGAGGCGGCCGTGGTCAACCTGGTCCGTCCGGACGGCGACCTGGTGATCGCCGCGGTCTGGGACGGCGCCGCGGAGGAGAACACCGAGGGCGGCATCGACAGCCTGCTCGGCCAGGTCGGCTCCCGGGAGTCCTGGAACCGGCTGCTCAACGTCGGCGAGGTCTGGGGCTCGCTGGTCTTCGTCCCGCACGAGCGCAGTTGGGCCTGCAACCCCGACATCCCCACCTGGGGCGGCACCTCGGCCGGTGAGCTCACCCCGGCCGCGTCGCCCTCCTTCGACCCCTGGCATCCCGACGACGTGCTGCTGGCGCCGATGTACAGCCTGGGCGGCGAGCTGCTCGGCGTGCTGTCCGTGGACCGGCCGCGCAACGGCCGCAGACCCGGGCAGTGGACCCGGGAGTCGTTGGAGATGTTCAGCCAGCAGGCCGGGATCGCCATCGGCAACGCCCGGCTGCGGGCCGAGATGCAGCGCGCCCTGATCCGGCTCGAACGCGAGCAGCACACCCTGCGCGCCAGCGAGGAGAGCTTCCGCCAGGCGTTCGAGTACGCGCCCAGCGGGATGGCCATCACCGAGCTGCACGGCGCCCAGCGCGGCAAGCTCACCCGGGTCAACGACGCGCTGTGCCGGCTGCTCGGCCGTCCCAGGGCCTCGCTTCAGCGGCAGGGCTTCGAGGACCTGGTGCACCCCGAGGACGAGGGCCTGCTGCGCCGGGTCTCGGCCGAGAACGGCCGCGCCGAGGTGCGGCTGGCCCGGCGGGACGGCGGTTACCAGTGGGTCTTCCTGCGCAACTCGGTGGTCGCCGACACCGAGGAGGGGGCCCGCTTCCTGCTCACCCATGTCGAGGACATCGAGGACCGCAAGCGCCACGAGCTGCAGCTGGTCCACCGGGCCAGCCATGACGCGCTGACCGGTCTGCCGAACGCGGCCGAGCTCAAGGCCCGGCTGCGGCTGCGGCTGTGCGGGCACCCGCAGGAGCCGGACGTCCGCTCGGTGGCGGGGGCGGCGAGCGGTGCGGCCGTCGGCGGGGCGGACGACCACGGCTACAACCTGGCCGGCTACGGCGGCGGACCCTACGACGGCGGCTTCGACCACGTCCACGCGGTGCTGCCGGACGACCCCGCCGCCGAGGCGCGCGGCGGTCGCGGGCTCGCGGTGCTCTTCTGCGACCTGGACGGGTTCAAGTCCATCAACGACCGCTTCGGCCACGGCGCGGGCGACGCGGTGCTGATCGAGGTGGCCCGGCGGCTGCAGCACGAGGTCCGCCAGGGCGACACGGTGGCCAGGCTCGGCGGCGACGAGTTCGTGGTGCTGGCGGACGGCCTCGGCCGGGACGAGGCCAAGGACCTGGCCGGGCGGCTGCGCACCGCGATCATCCCGCCGATGCGGGTGGACGGGCGCGCGGTCCGGGTCGGTGTGAGCCTCGGCATCGGCTGGGCCGGTTGTGGCATGTCCATTGATGAAGTGCTGCACACGGCAGATGAGCGGATGTACCTGGAGAAGCGCGCCAGGGCGGGCGCCGCGGGCGGCGGAAGCCGTTCACACCGGCGCGCGGGCTGACCCGGGGGGCGTATCGGGCGCACAGTGCTCCGGGACGTCCGGTGCTTACCTGCGTGTCGCCCGGGGCGGGTAGTGTGCTCGGGATAAGGCGTGCCCGCCGACCCCGGCGGGCGGTCCGACGCCTGTAGTCGATCATGTAGCGTGACCCTTCCGCCGCTCGAGCGGGGGCGGTCGGTCTTCCACTGCTGGGGAGTTGATATCTCGATGTCGCCCGAGAACCAAGGCGTGCCCGAGGACGACGACCCGTTCGCCTACCTGTACCGGGGCGAGGGGGCGGACGGCGGCGCCACGCTGGAGACCGCGCCGATGCCCGGGGTGCCGCGTACCTCGTACCAGCACGCCACCCAGGTCGGCCGGACCCAGTACGGCCAGCAGCGGCCCCAGCAGGGCCCCGGCCCGGGCCAGGTGCCCGGCCAGACCGGCTACCAGGGCCAGGGCCCCTCGGTGTACGAGGACCAGCCGACCGCGCAGTACCGGGCTCCGGGCCAGGCCGCCCCCGGCGGATACCAGGGCCAGCAGACCGGCTACCAGCCCGGCCAGCCCGCCCAGACCGGCTACCAGGGCCCGCCGCCCGGGGGCAGGGCCGGGAGCCGGAACGGCGGCCGCAGCGGGGGTCGCGGCGTGATGTTCGGCGCCGTCGCGGTGGTCGCCGCCGTGGCGATCGGCATCGCCGTCGCCGCGTTCAGCAACAACGGCAAGCCGGTCGGCGCCAGCGCCGGCGCCGGTACCAGCGCGGGCGCCTCCGCCGGCGCGTCCAGCCAGGACTCGGCCAGCGCCTCGGCCTCCGCCTCCGCCTCGGCGACAGCGCTCCCGGGCCCGACCGACGCCGACAAGCTGACGCTGGGCGGCGGCGCCGCGGTGATGAACGACCACAAGGGCGCCAACTCGGCGGACGGCGGCTTCGTCCCGCTCACCGCGGTCGGCCAGAGCATCACCTGGACCACCACGCTGCCCGCCGACGGCACCTACTACCTGTGGGTGCACTACGCCAACGCCGGCGCCGACAGCGCGGCGGCGGTCACGGTCAACGGGACGGCCAAGACGTCACCGATGAATCTGAAGAACTTCACCAAGGCCACCGACTGGGACAAGGCCTGGCAGTCCTCGTGGACCCAGGTGACCCTGAAGTCCGGCAGCAACACCATCATGATCAGCGACGGCGGCGCAGGTCAGGGCGGTGTGAACATCGACCAGATCGCGGTGACCCAGACCCAGAACCGTCCCTGGTCCTGACCTCCCGACGACCTGAACCCGAAGCCCCCGCGGTCGCTACCACGGGGGCTTCGGCGTGCCGGGGACCTGGGGACCCGCTGTCGGGGGCTCAGACCCGGGCCGGGGCCCGGAGCCGCTCGGAGCCGACCACCCACTCGCCCCGGCGCATCACCGCGACCAGTTCGTGGGCGTCGTCCAGCACCACCAGATCGGCGTCCTTGCCCACCTCGATCGAGCCGACCCGGTCGGCCACCCCGAGCAGCCGGGCCGGGTTCAGCGACAGCACCTGGGCCGCGCGGACCAGCGAGAGCCCGTTCAGGGCCACCGCCCGGCGGAAGGCCACGTCCAGGGTGAGCGTGCTGCCCGCGATGGAGCCGCCCTCGACCAGCCGGGCCACCCCGTCCTCGACCCGGACCTGGAGCGGGCCGAGCGGGTAGAGCCCGTCGCCGAAGCCGGCCGCCGACATGGCGTCGGTGATCAGCGCGACCCGGTCCAGGCCCGCGCCGGTCATGGCCAGGTCGATCACGGCCGGGTGCAGGTGCACGCCGTCGCCGATCAGTTCGACGGTGATGCGCTCGTCCTCCAGCAGCGCGACGATCGGGCCCGGGGCCCGGTGGCCGATCGCCGGCATCGCGTTGAACAGGTGGGTGGCCACCGTCGCGCCCGCCTCGATGCCCTCCAGCACCTTGTCGTAGTTGGCGTCGGTGTGGCCGATGGCCGCGATCACGCCCAGCTCCTTGAGCAGCCGGATCGACTCGATGCCGCCGTCCAGTTCCGGGGCCAGGGTGACCATCTTCGCGGTGCCGCGGGCGGCGTCCACCAGCTTGCGGACCAGCGCCGGGTCCGGGTCCCGCAGCAGGTCGGGCTGGTGCGCCCCGCAGCGGTTGATGCTGATGAAAGGGCCCTCGAAGTGCACCCCCGCCAGCAGCCCGTCCTCGACCAGCTCGCTGAGCACCGAAGCCTGCCGGCAGACCTCGTCGATCTCGCCGGTGACCGTGCTGGCCACGGTGGTTGTGGTGCCGTGCTCCAGGTGGGTCCGGGCCGCGACCAGCGCCTCCTCGGCGATGCCGGAGGCGTAGGAGGCGCCGCCGCCTCCGTGGACGTGCATGTCCACGAAGCCGGGGACCACGGTGCAGCCCGACAGGTCGAAGGCGTCGGCGCCGGGGTCCAGCGGGGCTGCTGCTCCGGCTGCTGCTCCGGCCTGGGGAGTCGGGCTGCTGTCGGCCCCGGTGCTGCCGATCTCGGCGATCCGACCGTTCTCGACGGTCAGCCGTCCGCTGTCGACGACACCGGTGGGCAGGACGAGCCTGGCCCCGGTCAGCACAGTGCGGTCCGCGTTGCTCACGCGGTCACCTCCAGTGAGAGCAGATCCCAGGCGAGCAGCCCTGCGCCCAGGCATCCGGCGGTGTCTTTGAGCATCGCCGGTACGAGCGTGGGCGGCACCTGGAACGTGATCCGTTCCTGGAGCGCGGCACGCAGCGGTGTGAACAACGTCTCTCCGGCCTCGGCGAGCCCGCCGCCGAGGATCACGGTTCGGGGGTCGAGCAGGCTCTGCACCACGACCAGGCCGTCGGCCAGGGCGGCTACGGCGTCGTCCCACACCCGTTGGGCCCGCTCGTCCCCGGCCTCGACGGCGCGGGCGCAGTCGGCGGCGTCGGCGTCCGGGTCGCCGCAGGCCGCGGCCCAGGCGCGGGTGATCGCCGCCGCGGAGGCCAGGGTCTCCAGGCAGCCGCGGGCCCCGCAGCCGCACTGGGGTCCGCCGGGGCGGACCACGATGTGGCCGATCTCCCCGCCGTTGCCGTGGGCGCCCGGGTCGATCCGTCCGTCGATGCCGTAGCCGCCGGCTATGCCGGTGCCCAGGGCCACGAAGAAGAACCGGTCCGCCCCCCGCCCGGCGCCGATCCGCCCCTCGGCGTAGGCACCGGTACGGACGTCGTGCCCCAGTACCACGGGCAGCGGCTCGCCGTGGCCCGCCCGTCGCCCACCACCACCCTTGTGCGGAAGCCCTTCGGGCCATTTGCTCAGCCGTTCCCCCAGCAGCTGCCGCATGGGCAGGTCGCGCCAGCCGAGGTTGGCCGAGAACACGGCGATGCCGCGCTCCTGGTCGACGGTCCCGGGGACCACGACTCCGGCGGCCGCCGCGGCGGTGCCGTAGCGGCGCAGGCCCTCGTCGCGCAGGTGCGCGGCGAAGTCCAGGATGCCGGCGACGACCGCGTCGGTGCCCTGCTCCCTGCCGGTGGGACGGCGCTCCTCATGGAGCAGGGTGCCGTCCTGGGCGACGAGTGCGGCTTTCATGCCGGTCCCGCCGACATCGAGTGCGATGACGTGCTTCACGGGGGACAGTCTCCCTTTCAAGGGGAGTAGAGGTCTAGTCCAGTTTGCGGATTGGTCTGGTCCAACCTGCAAGTGGGCCGGAATCGGGGGATTTGTTGCCGTGCCGCTACCGAGCGTCATCCGCCGGTGTCACCGCCTTGAGCTGCGCGGATGCCGACCAGGCCTCCCGCTGTGGTCTAGACCAAGTGGAACCGCAGGTCACCGGCCCATCGATTCCGCAAGGCTGTTCCACAAAATTCATCGGGGGAACCTTCGCGATCGTCACTGTAGGACATCTGGGCGCCTTGAAGGGCGGGGTGACTGACGGATATTCAGACCTTTTGTCCGAATAGTCGTTGCGCAGGCTGCAACGAAGTCCAGCGATTCGGTAAATGGTGTAGACCTCTTGTGCGCCCCGTGGCCAGACTGGCCGTCACAACGGGGACGGCAGATCTCGAGGCACCACTGCCGACCTTGGACTCACATTCGGACCCGGCCAGGACCGGGTCCGCATCTGCGAAGGCGGTAGTTCCAGTGAAGCGTCGTTTGCTTGCACTCTCTGCGCTCGGTGTCGCGGGCGTCATGGCCCTCACGGCCTGTTCCAGCAGCGGTTCCAAGTCCGGGTCGAGCGCCAGTGGCAACACCACCCTCAAGCTGCTGGCCCCCGACTACGGCACCGCGGGCGGTCCGGACAGCTCCCAGAAGTACTGGCAGGGCATCGCCGACGACTTCCACAAGGCGAACCCGACCATCACCGTCCAGGTGCAGACGATCGCCTGGACCAACTGGGACCAGGTCGCCACCCAGCTGCAGAACAAGCAGTACCCGGACATCCTGCTCGGCGACGCGCCCCAGGAGCTGGCCGCCAGCGGGCTGCTCTACCCGCTGACCGACGTGATGTCGGCGAGCACCATCAGCAACCTGATCCCGGTCTTCGCCAAGCAGGAGGAGAGCAACGGCGTCGCCTACGGCGCCCCGTTCACCACCAGCTCCCGCGCGCTCTTCTACAACAAGAAGCTCTTCGCCGCGGCCAAGATCACCGATGCGCCGAAGACCTGGACCGACATCCAGAACGACGCCGCCAAGATCAAGGCGCTGGGCAACGGCACCATCGGCTACGGCCTCCCGCTCGGCCCCGAGGAGGCCCAGGGCGAGTCCTACCTGTGGATGCTCGGCAACGGCGGCGGCTACGTCGACTCGTCCGGCAAGTACGCCATCAACTCGGCGGCCAACATCGAGACGTTCAACTTCCTCACCTCGATGGTCAAGGCCGGCGACACCGAGCCCAGCCCGGCAACCGTGGACCGCAAGGACATGTGGTCGGCGTTCGGCAACGGCACGGTCGGCATGGTCGGCGGCTCCGGCGCGCTGATCCCGATCATCAAGACCGCGGGCAAGCTGCAGACCTCGGACTGGGCGGTCACCACGATGCCCGGCAAGTCCGGCCCGCTGACCCAGGCCCTCGCCGTCCACGACGACATCACCGCCTTCAAGTCCGGCGGCCACGCGGCCCAGATCAAGCAGTTCCTGGACTTCGCCTACGCCGACAAGTACCAGATCCAGTTCGACAACGAGTACTCGCTGCTGCCCGCCACCACCAGCGCCTCCAAGTCGCTCTCGGCCTCGGACCCGGTCGCGGCCGGCTTCCTGGCGACCGTGCCCAACGCGGTGGTCTACCCGACCAACTCCAACTGGAACACCGTCAAGACCAAGATCCAGCAGAGCATCGGCACCGCCGCCCAGGGCACCGACCCCAGCAAGGTCCTCGGCACCCTGCAGACCTTCGCCAGCAGCAACTAGTCATCACGTAGCCACCAGTCAATCCGCACTGCCGGCGGCCGGTGCAGCGAGCCCCCGTCGCTGCACCGGCCTCCGGCGCGCACCGCATGGAGAACACCATGACCCAAACGACTCATGCCGACGTGCTGGGGCCGGCATCCGACCCGGGCGGAGACCGGCGGCCGCCGCGCCGGGCCGGGCGGTTGGCACGTGCGCTGGCACCGCTGCCCTGGATCGGCCCGGCCACCGGTCTGATCCTCTTCGTGGTGATCTGGCCGGTCATCGCGATGTTCCAGACCTCCCGCGAGCACTACTCCTCGCTGGGCGTGCTGATGGGCTCGGCGGGCTGGAACAACTTCACCCGACTGTTCGACGAGGCCGACCTCGGCGGAGTCGTGATGCGCACGGTCATCTGGGTCGTCGCGGTCGTCGCGCTGACCATGCTGATCTCCCTGGGCGTCGCCCAGATGTTCAACAAGGAGTTCCCCGGCCGCCGTTTCGCGCGCTGGGCGCTGATCGCCCCCTGGGCCGCCTCCGTGGTGATGACCTCGATCGTCTTCAGGTGGATGCTCGACCCCAACAACGGTGTCGTCTACGTCCTCCTGAAGCAGCTCGGCCTGGTCAAGAACTTCAACACCACGGACACCGGCTGGCTCGGCAACCCGACCGACGCGTTCTGGTGCGCGGTCTTCGTCGCCGTGTTCGTCTCCATCCCGTTCACCACCTACGCCCTGCTGGCCGGGCTGCAGGCGGTCCCCGCCGACGTCTATGAGGCGGCGAAGCTGGACGGCGCCTCCCCGCTGCGGACGTACTGGGCGGTCACCCTGCCGCTGCTGCGCCCCGCACTGCTGGTGGCGGCCCTGATCAATGTGATGAACGTCTTCAACTCCTTCCCCATCATCTGGGAGTTGAGCGGCGGCGGCCCCGGCAGCCAGTCGGCGACCACGACCATCTTCATGTACCAGCTGAAGCAGTCGAGCATCGGCGAGGCCGCGGCGATGTCGGTGGTCAACTTCGGCTTCATCATCGTGATCGTCCTGCTGTTCCTGCGGGCGTCCAAGTGGAACTCCGCGGAGGACTGACATGACCACCTACACCGCCACCGCGCCCGCGCGGTCCGCCGCGAAGGCCACGCCCCGCCGCCGGCCGCCGCGGCTGCGCACCGTCGTCCTGGCCGGCGGCTCCTACCTGATCGCGCTCTTCTTCCTGCTGCCGTACCTGGAAATGGTCATCACGGCGCTGCGGCCGCAGAACGAGCTCAAGGACCGCAACTACCTGCCGCACCACTTCGCGTTCTCCAACTTCACCAACATCTGGTCCACCGGCCTGGGCACCAACCTCTCGGTGAGCCTGGAGATCGCCGTCGGCTCCACCGCGCTGGTGCTGCTGGTCGCGATCCCCGCCGCCTACTACACCGCGCGGCGCGACTTCCGCGGCAAGAAGCTGTTCCTGCTGCTGGTGCTGATCACCCAGATGTTCCAGCCCACCGCGATGATCGTGGGCATCTACCGCGAGTTCCTCACCTTCAACATGATCGACTCGGTGTGGGCGCTGATCCTGGTGAACGCCGGGTTCAACATGGCCTTCGCGGTGTGGATCCTGAACGCCTACTTCGGCGCGATCCCCAAGGAGATCGAGGAGGCGGCGGTCGTCGACGGCTGCAGCCGGGTCGGCGCGATGTTCCGGGTGATCATCCCGCTGGCGATGCCCGGCATCGTCACCGCGCTCATCTTCACCTTCATCGCGGCCTGGAACGAGTTCATCGTCGCCCTGACGCTGATCTCCTCCACCGACAAGCAGCCGCTGACCGTCAAGACGTCCGACTACATCGGCCAGTACACCACCGACTGGCAGCACCTGTTCGCCGGCTCGGTGATCGCCACCATCCCGGTGATCATCCTGTTCGCCCTGATCGAGGGCAAGGTCGTCTCCGGACTGACCTCCGGCTCGGTGAAGTAGCCCTCCGGGCAAGGCGAAGCGCGGGCCTCCGAAGACCGGCGGCCCGCGCTTCCGTCTTTCCGTCCCCGGTCAGCCGAGGGTGATCTGGTACGCCTTGCGGAGCGTCTCGTGGACCGTCCACACCGTCCTGTCGCCCTCGCGCAGGACGCAGGCGTCGCCGGGTCCGACGTCGAAGGTGTCGCCGCCCTCGACGGCGATGGTCGCCCGGCCGCTGACGACGACGAAGAGCTCGTCGGCCTCGGTGTCGCCGACCGTGCCCGGGGTGATCTGCCAGATCCCGCGGACCTGCCGCCCGTCCGCGGACTCCCACAGCACCTTGCCGGAGACCTCGGGGCTGCCCGCGAGAATCTGCGACGGGTCGAGCGGGTCGGGCTCCAGATCGGCGTCCGGGACGTGTACGGCGAAGCTGCTCATGCTGGTCATGCCCCCGACGCTAGCTGGCGCGGGCACGGGCGGGGCAGCAGCACTGTGTGTCGTACCCGCACGGCAGAATGACAGGTCGTATCGTCGTACCGAGGGCGAAAGGGCGGGGCGGGTGGACGGACTCAACGACCGGGATCGTGCGGTCCTGGCGCTGGAGGCGCGTGCTTGGCGGACCCCGGGGGCGAAGGAAGCCGCGATACGGGAGCAGTTGGGGCTGGCGCCGGTGCGGTACTACCAGGTGCTGAACGGGCTGCTGGACCGTGAGGACGCGTTGGCGCACGACCCGTTGCTGGTCAACCGGCTGCGGAGGTTGCGGGAGCAACGGCGGGGTAGGCGGTAGTACGTCCGTGCACCCTTGTGCATGGCTTGTCGCGCAGTTCCCCGCGCCCCTGAGCAAGTGCAACTGGGCCAGTTGCAGCCCCCAGGGGCGCGGGGAACTGCGCGAGGAACCCACCACTACGTAGGGTCGGACACATGGCTCTCCCCGAACCCACCTCGCCCGCCGGCGAAGCCGGTCTTTCCGCGATCCGGAAGGATCCTGCCCGCGCTGTGCTGGCCTTCGACTTCGACGGCACGCTGGCGCCGATCGTCGCCGACCCCGAGCAGGCCAGAGCCCACCCCGGTGTGGTCCCCGCGCTCGCGCGGCTCGCGCCGCGGCTCGCGGCCGTCGTGGTGGTGACCGGGCGCCCCGCGGCCACCGCGGTCGAGTACGGCGGGTTCGCCGGGGTCCCCGGCCTGGAGCATCTGACCGTACTGGGGCAGTACGGGCTGCAGCGCTGGGACGCCGCGACCGGCCGGCTCACGACACCCGACCCGCTGCCCGGGATCGCCCTGCTGAGGGAGGAACTGCCCGCGCTGCTGGGCGAGGACGGGGTCTGGCTGGAGGACAAGGGCCACGCCCTCGCCGTGCACACCCGTCGTACCGCCGACCCCGACGCCGCCCTCGCCGCCCTGGACGCGCCGCTGCGCGCGGCCGCCGCCAGGCACGGGCTCGCGGTGGAGCCCGGGCGGATGGTGCTGGAGCTGCGGCCGCCCGGGATGGACAAGGGCGTCGCCCTCACCGCCTTCCTGCGCGAGCAGGACGCCGCCTCGGTGCTCTTCGCCGGGGACGACCTGGGGGACCTCGCCGCCTACGACGCGGTCGACACTCTGCGCGCCGCGGGTACGGTCGACGGCCTACTCGTCTGCAGCGCGCCCACGACCGGGGAGCCCCCGGTCCGGGCCGTCGCGGACCGGGCCGATGTCGTGGTGTCCGGCCCGGAAGGCGTGGTGGGCCTCCTGGAGGCGCTGGCCGACGCCCTCGGCTGCTGATCGAACCGCTTCCGTTCGTGATCCGACCATCCGTCAACGAAGGGCCAACCGCAGCATAACGGTGATATTTCAAGCCCACCCTGCCCTCTCCCGAGGCGCTACCTTCCGTGTGACGCATGGGGGGAACGGCAATGGAATGGACAGTGCCCGGGTATCGGCATACCCGGGAGTTGGGCTCAGGAGCGAGCGGGCGCGTCGTACTGGCGCTGCACGAGGAGAACGGCACGCCGGTCGCCATCAAGTACCTGGGGGAGGAGCTGCGGCTCGACCCGGACTTCCTTGAGGAGTTCCGCGGCGAGGCACGGCTGCTGGGGGACCTGGACACGCCGTACGTGGTGCGGCTGTGGGAGTACGTGGAAAGCGCGCAGGGCGCCGCCATCGTGATGGAGCTGGTCGACGGGATCGCGCTGCGGGCGCTGCTGCGGCAGGCCGGGGCGACCGGTCCGGAGGCGGCCCTGGTGGTGCTGAAGGGCTCGCTGCTGGGGCTCGCGGCAGCACATGCGATGGGGGTGGTGCACCGGGACTACAAGCCGGAGAACGTCCTGGTCGCGGCTGACGGGTCGTCGAAACTGGTCGACTTCGGGATCGCGGTGCGCAACGGCGCCGACGGCCGCATCGCCGGCACCCCGCCCTACATGGCGCCCGAGCAGTGGACCGGCGACCCGGCCTCCGCGGCCGCCGACGTCTACGCCGCGACGGCCACCTTCTTCGAGTGCCTCACCGGCCACCGGCCCTATCCGGGCACGGAGTTCGCCGAGCTGGTGGTGCAGCACACCACCGCGCCCATCCCGGACGAGGAGGCGCCCGAACCCGTCCGCCCGCTGATCCGGCGCGGCCTGGCGAAGACCGCGGAGGAGCGGCCCGACAGCGCGGCGGAGTTCGTCGCCGAGCTGGAGGCGGTCGCGGGCGCCGCCTACGGCGAGGACTGGGAGGAGCGGGGCCAGCGGAAGCTGGCGGCCCTGGCGGCGCTGCTGCCGCTGCTGTTCCCCTCGGCGGGGGGCGTGCCTGACGGCACGACGGCACTGGCACGGACCACGCTGGGCGACGGGGCCGGGGCAGGCGCAGGGGCAGGCGCAGGTGCCGGTGCGGGCATCGGCGCCGGGCTCGGCGGGCGCATCATCCGCAAGCGGGTGCTGGTCGGGGGGCTCGTCGGCGGCATCGTGCTGGGCCTGCTCGGCGGGGGCTACGCCTCCGGCGTGATCGGCACCGGCACCACCACGGTGGCCGATCCGATCCCGATCGCCGTCACCACCGTCACCCCGTCGTCCCCCGGTCCCACCACCCCCGCCCCTGCTCCCACCCTTTCGGCTTCGGCCTCTGCTTCACCATCGATCACGGCCTCGGCCTCTGCGACCGCCCCGCTGGGCGGCACCCTCCCGACCACCGCCCCACCGACCACAGCCAAACCCATCACCGCAGCCCCCACCACCACCAAACCCACCACCGCCCCGCCCACGACAGCGCCTCCCACGACCGCCCCGACGACCATTACCGTGCCCTCCGTGCTGGGAGACCCTGTGGGTACCGCTCAGAGCACCCTCATCGCAGCCGGCTTCGCGAAGGGGAACATCGGTGTGACCCAGACCTGCGATGCCAACGGACCGGTCGTGTACGCGCAGAGCGTGGCCGGAGGGCAGAAGGCCGCCGTCGGCAGCACGATCCAGCTCACGGCCCGCTACGCCGACTGCGTCGCCTACTCGAATGAGATCGACCAGTACGCAATCACAGCGCTCAAGGCTCTGCAGAGCGAGGGCTTCACCGTCTCCGCCCCGAGTTGCGCGACGTCGGTCACAGGAGCGGAACCTGTCGTCGTCGCACAGGCACCCGGTGTGGGCAATGGGTATCTGCGGACATCCACCACGGTCACTCTGACATGTCGTCCCATCACCATCGGCTGACCCGGCTCCACGAACGAGCACCAGGGAACTCTTCAAGACCGAGCTGAAAGGGCGACACCGATGACCCCCTACGACGAACCCCGGGACGCGCCCCCGCCCGACAACCGCACGGTGAACCTCGGTGGGTTCGGCGGGCCTCCGCCCGACACCGGGACGGTGCACCTGGGCGGGTACAACCCGGTGCCCGGGTTCGAGGCCGCGCCCAGCGTGTTCGCCCCGGTGCCGCCTCCGGAGGAGGAGGCTTCGCCGGAGAGCCTGATCCGGTTCGGGCCCGGGGTGCCCGACCCCAGGACCGCTCGGACCATCGACGTGTGGCAGGGCAACGCCCCCGGCCCGGACGCCGCATCGCACCGCGGTGCGGCCGAGCAGAAGCGCCGCCACCCGGGGCGCTACGTCCTGGCCGGTGCGGTCCTGCTCGCCGTCGTCGGCTTTCTGCTCTGGCAGCGCCTCGCGACCCCGCTGTCCGTCGGCTCGGTGACGGTCTCGGCGAGCAGGGCCGAGCTGACCTGCGGTCAGACCGAGCTGGTCACCGCCACCCTGCACACCAACGGCGGCTCGGGAACGGTGCACTACCAGTGGGTCCGCAGCGACGGCACCGTCAGCAGCCCGCTGACCCAGTCCGTCCCGTCCGGTGTGCACCAGGTGCCGCTGCCGCTGCGCTGGACGGTGACCGGGCAGGGCAACTTCCAGGGGGCGGCGACACTGAAGATCACCTCGCCCGGGTCCGCCACCGGCACCGCCGTCTTCAACTACTCCTGCAGCTGACCTACTCCTACTCCTACGCCTACGACTACGCCTGATCGTCGGTCAGCGCCCGGTACTGCGACAGGAACCAGGCCGAGGGCGGCAGCGCCGTGCTCGCTGACGCCAGCCGCTTGCAGCGGTCGGAACGTTCCGCCTCCGGCATGGTGAGCGCGGTGTGCAGGGCCTCGGCGGTGGCGATGACGTCGTAGGGGTTGACGGTCACCGCGTCGTCGCCGAGCTCCTCGTAGGCGCCGGCCTCCCGGGACAGCACCAGCGCGCAGCCCTCGTCGGAGACCACCGGGACCTCCTTGGCGACCAGGTTCATCCCGTCCCTGATCGGATTGACCAGGGCCACGTCGGCGAGGCGGTAGGCGGCCAGGGAGCGGGCGAAGTCGTCGTCGACCTGGAGCAGGACCGGCTGCCAGCTCGGGGTGCCGAACTCGTCGTTGATCTCCTGTGCGGTGCGCAGCACCGAGGCGGTGTACTCGCGGTACTCCGGCAGGTCGTGCCGCGAGGGGTAGGCGAAGGCCACGTGGACCACCCGGTCCAGCCATTCGGGGCGGCTCCGCAGCAGGTGCCGGTAGGCGTGCAGACCGCGGACGATGTTCTTGGAGAGCTCGGTGCGGTCGACCCGGACCACGGTGCGGCGGCCGCCGACGGCCTCGCGCAGCGCGGCCAGCCGGGAGTCCACGTCGGGCCGGTGGGACCGCTCGCGCAGGAAGTCGCCGTCGGCACCGAGCGAGTGCACGCCCAGCGCCGTCGTCCGGCCTTCGTGCGTGACGGTCATCACGTCACGGTCCCCACCGCTGCCACGGTCGACCTCGGCGCCGAGGACCGCCTCGCAGCAGTCGGCGAAGGCCGAGGCCCAGCGCCGGGTGAGGAAGCCGGCCCGGTCCGCTCCGAGGATGCCGACCAGCACGTCCCTGGCGATGTCGTCGGGCAGCAGCCGGTAGTAGTCCGGCGGGGCCCAGGGGGTGTGCGAGAAGTGTCCGATCCGCAGGTCCGGACGCAGCTCCCGGAGCAGCCGCGGTGTCAGTGACAGGTGGTAGTCCTGGACCAGCACCGTCGCCCCGGGCGCCGCGGACTCGGCCAGGGCCTCGGCGAAGGCGGTGTTGTAGGCCTCGTAGGAGGTCCACTCGCGACGGAAGGAGGCGCCGAAGACCGGGGTGGTCGGGGTGTTGTAGATCAGGTGGTGGACGAACCACAGGGTGGAGTTGGCGATGCCGTTGTAGGCGCGGGCGAAGGTGCCCGGGTCGATGTCCAGCATGCGTACCGAGGGGTCGCCCAGCTTGCCCTGCCGGGTCGCGGCGCGGTCGCCCTCGGAGAGCGCGGCGCAGACCCACACCGACTCGACCTCGTCGCCGATGGCGCTCAGCCCGGAGACCAGGCCGCCGCCGCCCCGGCGGGGCGTCAGCGTGCCGTCGTCCTCCACGGTGAAGGAGATCGGCCCCCGGTTGGAGGCGAGCAGGATCCGTGCCTGGTGCTGTTCGGACGGGCGTGCGTTGACCATGGTGCAAAGCCTTGCCTGTGCGGAGTGGGGTCAAACGTCCGTGCTGGTCGGAGTGCTGGTCGTCATGCCGGTCGTCGTGCCCGTCAGCGTGGCGATCGGCGGGCGCTCGGTGGTCGGCAGGTCGACCGTGGTCGGGGTGAAGCCGGCCTCGGTGCGGGTGAACTGGGTGAGGGTGGGGCGGGCCAGGCCCTCGACGGCCTTGCTGTGATCGCCGCAGGCGCTGTGGCCGCCGCGGGTGAGCCGGTCCAGGGCGGTGAGGTGGATGGTGGCCGCCATCCGGCCCAGGGCCAGCGAGTCCTGGTGCCGGTGGTGCCGCACGCCCACGTCCACCTGGGCCAGCGCGTCCAGGCCGGCCAGTTCCAGGGCGTCCACCAGCAGACCCAGCTCCACGCCGTAGCCGGTGGCGAAGGGCAGCTGCTCCAGCAGCGTGCGCCGGGCCGCGTACTCGCCGCCGAGCGGCTGGACGAAGCCGGCCAGCAGCGGCCAGTAGAGGTTCAGCAGCGGGCGGGCGACCAGCTCGGTGACCCGGCCGCCGCCGGCCGGGATGGTGCCGGTGTCGGTCTCCAGCGGCCGGTCGTACATCGCCTTGACGAAGGCCACGTCCGGCTCGGTGAGCAGTGGTCCGATGATCCCGGAGACGAAGGCGGGGTCGAACTCGCGCAGGTCGGCGTCGATGAAGCAGACGATGTCGCCCCGGGTCACCAGCAGCGACCGCCAGAGCACCTCGCCCTTGCCCGGCAGGGCGGGCAGGTCGGGGAGGATCTCGTCCCGGTGCACCACCCTGGCCCCGGCCGCCGCCGCGGCCTGCCCGGTGCGGTCGGTGGAGCCGGAGTCGACCACCACCAGCTCGTCGACCAGCGGCACCGCCTGCATCAGCTCGCGGCGGATCGCGCCGACGATCGCGCCGACGGTGGCCTCCTCGTCCAGCGCGGGCAGCACCACGCTGACGGTGGCGCCGCTCGCCCGCTTGGCGGACAGCAGGTCCGGCAGCGGCCGGTCGGCGGCCGTCCAGGAACGGCGGCGCAGCCAGTCGGCGACCTCGTCAAGCACGTGACTCCTCGGCTGGTGGTGCTGTCTCGCCTCGCGGACAGCCCGTGATCGGTGGGCGGGGCTTCGGTTACAGTCTTGGGGACGACGCCTCCCCGCCGCACGGCGGGGTTGTTGAACGTTCAGGTCAACAGTCGTCACCACAAATGCGTTCCGGCAGTGGTCCGGTCCGCCATAGAGCTCATCCAGAGGGACTGAGGGAACGGCCCGTCGAAGTCCCGGCAACCCTCCTGCCAGAGACAAAGCCGCAGCTCACACGCTGTTGAGGCCCTGGTGGGGAAGGTGCCAATTCCGTCCTGCGGCGAAACGCGTCGCGGGGAAGATGAGGAGAGAGGGCCTCGCCATCATGGCTGCTGCAGTAACCGCCGAGTCGTTCGACGCCGACGCCGTCACCGACCGCTCCGCCTTCGGGCCCGCCGTCGCCCTGTCCTGCAGGGAGTGCGGCGCGCGCACCGCACTCGCCCCGGACTTCGCCTGTACCGCGTGCTTCGGACCCCTTGAGGTGGCCTACGAGCTGCCCACCGGCGACCCCGAGGCACTGCGCGCCCGCATCGAGGCGGGCCCCACCAACATCTGGCGCTACGCGCCGCTGCTGCCGGTCTCCGCCGACGTGGCCTCCCGGCCCAACCTCAACCCCGGCTGGACCAAGCTGGTCAAGGCCGACAACCTGGCCCGCGAGCTGGGCGTGACCGGCGGCCTGTACGTCAAGGACGACTCCGGCAACCCCACCCACTCCTTCAAGGACCGGGTGGTCGCGATCGCCGTCGAGGCGGCCCGCACCTTCGGCTTCACCACCCTCTCCTGCTCCTCCACCGGCAACCTGGCCGGCGCGGTCGGCGCGGCCGCCGCCCGCACCGGGCTGCGGTCCTGCGTGTTCATCCCGCACGACCTGGAGCAGGGCAAGGTGGTGATGGCCGCCGTGTACGGCGGCGAGCTGGTCGGCATCCAGGGCAACTACGACGACGTGAACCGCTTCTGCTCGGAGCTGATCGGCGACCCGGTCGGCGAGGGCTGGGGCTTCGTCAACGTCAACCTGCGTCCCTACTACGGCGAGGGCTCCAAGACCCTGGCGTACGAGATCTGCGAGCAGCTGGGCTGGCGGCTGCCGGACCAGATCGTGATCCCGATCGCGTCGGGCTCGCAGCTGACGAAGATCGACAAGGGTCTCAAGGAGCTGATCGCCCTCGGCCTGGTCGAGGACAAGCCCTACAAGATCTTCGGCGCCCAGGCCGAGGGCTGCTCCCCGGTCTCGGTGGCCTTCAAGGCCGGCCATGACGTGATCCGGCCGCAGAAGCCCGACACCATCGCCAAGTCGCTGGCCATCGGCAACCCGGCGGACGGCCCCTACGTCCTGGACATCTGCCGCCGCACCGGCGGTGCGGTCGAGGATGTGAACGACGAGCAGGTGGTGGACGCGATCAAGCTGCTGGCCCGCACCGAGGGCATCTTCGCCGAGACCGCCGGCGGGGTGACGGTCGGCGTGCTGCAGAAGCTGATCAAGAACGGCCTGCTCGACCCGGCCGCCGAGACCGTGGTCCTCAACACCGGCGACGGTCTGAAGACCCTGGACGCGGTGGAGCCCACCACCGGCCTGTCCGCCACCATCCGCCCCACCCTTGACTCGTTCCGAGAGGCTGGCCTCGCATGAGTGTCTCCGTCCGCATCCCGACCATCCTGCGCACCTACACCGGCGGCGCCGCCGAGGTCGCGGCCGAGGGCGCGACCCTCGCCGCGGTCATCGACGACCTGGAGGCCAACCACAACGGCATCCGCGGCCGCATCCTCGACGACAGCGGCAAGCTCCGGCGCTTTGTGAACGTGTATGTGAACGAGGACGACGTGCGCTTTGCCGACGGCCTGGAAACGGCCACTCCGGACGGCGCCGGGATCTCGATCATTCCCGCCGTCGCGGGTGGCTGAAATTCGCCGTTGTGACTCCCGGCAGGCCGGGGCGCCCCTTCCGGAGGGTGCCCCGGCTTTTTCCGTGGTCCGGGAGAGGTAGAGTGGCTTCCGGTTACCCCTGTTACTGCGCGGCCAATCCCCACCTGTCCCGTTGACTGAGACGGCAGTGGGCGCGGAGCCGTTGCCCGGGCTACAGAATTTCTCCGGAGAAATGCCGGACAGGTCCGCTTTGTCCTGGTCATTTTGCCGAGCTTTGTTGCGATAACAATCGCTCCGCCCCTTAACGCCCCCCAAGAATTCCCTCACTTATGCCCTGTTGCGGAGGGCATCCGAGTGGATACATTCAGCGTCGGCCGAAGCGTTGCGCGCTGCGCGGCGGTTCGGTCCGGTCCGCGGAGTGCGGTCCGTGAAAGGGCCAGTAATAGGGGAGTTTGGAATGGCTCAGGGCACCGTCAAGTGGTTCAACGCGGAGAAGGGGTACGGCTTCATCGCGGTCGACGGTGGTGCGGACGTGTTCGTCCACTACAGCGCGATCCAGATGGACGGGTACCGGTCGCTCGAAGAGGGCCAGCGGGTCGAGTTCGAGATCTCGCAGGGTCAGAAGGGTCCGCAGGCGGACATGGTCCGTGTGGTGTGACCCCCGGTCGAGCGATCGCTGACTGATGACAGGACCGGCCGAGCCTCGTTCCGAACGAAGCACAACGCAGGTCTTCCGGTAGGCCCGTACCCCCCGGGGTGCGGGCCTACCGGCGTCCCGGGTCGGTTGAGTCCTGGACCTGACCACCCATCTGCTTGCCCCCACCCGTCGCCCGACCACCACCCCTCATCGAGCCGCCCTTCGGGCAGCGCCTTGCACTCTCGGGGGCAGAGTGCTAATCATTGGCGTTAGCACTCTGAGGTAGAGAGTGACAACGGGCCGGGTAGGTGAGGCCCCGGACGCGGCGGGAAGTGACCGCCGTACGCCGGGTCCGTCCGTCGCGGGCGCCAGCGCGGTCCACACGCAGCCACCCTGTCCGGGAGGACCACTTCCATGGCCAAGATCATTGCGTTCGACGAGGAAGCTCGTCGCGGCCTTGAGCGCGGGATGAACCAGCTCGCCGACGCTGTCAAGGTCACGCTCGGCCCCAAGGGCCGCAACGTCGTCCTGGAGAAGAAGTGGGGCGCCCCCACGATCACCAACGACGGTGTCTCCATCGCCAAGGAGATCGAGCTCGAGGACCCGTACGAGAAGATCGGTGCCGAGCTCGTCAAGGAGGTCGCCAAGAAGACGGACGACGTCGCCGGCGACGGCACCACCACCGCCACCGTGCTGGCCCAGGCCCTCGTCCGCGAGGGGCTGCGCAACGTCGCGGCCGGCGCCAACCCGATGGCCCTGAAGCGCGGCATCGAGAAGGCCGTCGAGGCCGTCTCCGCCCAGCTGCTGGAGCTGGCGAAGGACGTGGAGACCAAGGAGCAGATCGCCTCCACCGCGTCCATCTCCGCCGCCGACCCGCAGATCGGCGAGCTCATCGCCGAGGCGATGGACAAGGTCGGCAAGGAAGGCGTCATCACCGTCGAGGAGTCGCAGACCTTCGGGCTGGAGCTTGAGCTCACCGAGGGCATGCGCTTCGACAAGGGCTTCATCTCCGCCTACTTCGCCACCGACCTGGAGCGTATGGAGACGTCCTTCGACGACCCGTACATCCTGATCGCCAACTCCAAGATCGGCGGGGTCAAGGACCTGCTCCCGATCCTGGAGAAGGTCATGCAGTCCGGCAAGCCGCTGCTGATCATCGCCGAGGACGTCGAGGGCGAGGCCCTGTCGACCCTGGTGGTCAACAAGATCCGCGGCACCTTCAAGTCCGTCGCCGTCAAGGCCCCGGGCTTCGGCGACCGCCGCAAGGCCATGCTCGGCGACATCGCCATCCTCACCGGTGGCACGGTCATCTCCGAGGAGGTCGGCCTCAAGCTGGAGAACGCCGGTCTGGAGCTGCTCGGCCGCGCCCGCAAGGTCGTCATCACCAAGGACGAGACCACCATCGTGGACGGCGCCGGCGAGAGCGACCAGGTCGCCGGCCGGGTCAACCAGATCCGCGCCGAGATCGAGAACAGCGACTCGGACTACGACCGCGAGAAGCTCCAGGAGCGCCTGGCGAAGCTCGCGGGCGGCGTGGCCGTCATCAAGGCCGGCGCCGCGACCGAGGTCGAGCTCAAGGAGCGCAAGCACCGCATCGAGGACGCCGTCCGCAACGCGAAGGCCGCCGTCGAGGAGGGCATCGTCGCCGGTGGTGGCGTCGCGCTGCTGCAGGCCGGGGTCGCCTTCGAGAAGCTGGAGCTGGAGGGCGACGAGGCCACCGGCGCCAACATCGTCAAGGTCGCCCTTGAGGCCCCGATCAAGCAGATCGCCTTCAACGCCGGCCTCGAGGGCGGCGTCGTGGTGGAGAAGGTGCGCAACCTTCCGGCCGGCCACGGTCTGAACGCTGCCACCGGCGAGTACGTCGACCTGGTCGCCGCTGGCATCATCGACCCGGCCAAGGTCACCCGCTCCGCCCTGCAGAACGCGGCCTCCATCGCCGCGCTCTTCCTCACCACCGAGGCCGTCATCGCCGACAAGCCGGAGAAGGCCTCGGCCCCTGCGGGCGGCGGCATGCCCGGTGGCGACATGGACTTCTGATCCTCCGGATCAGTCGTTCGAGCATTGCCTGTTGTTCTGCGAGGCGGTCCTCCCCGGCCAGGGGAGGGCCGCCTCGCGGCATGAGGGAAGATGGAAGCCATGGATGCCGAGACCGTTGAAGCCGCACTGCACAGTGCCCGGGCCGGGGTGCTGCGCGACCTCACGACCCGCGACATAGCCGATGCCGGGGTCGTCTCGCTGCTGGAGGACGCGGTGGCGCAGCGGCGCTGGTGGGTGGAGCAGTGGCCGGACGGTGCCGAGTTCCTGCTGGGGCTGGTCGCCCAGGACATCCAGGACGCCCTGCTCGACTCCTACGGCCGCTGGCCGCTGTGCGGGTCCTGCGCGGTCGAGGGGGAGCTGCAGGCGCTGAGCGTCGAGCCCGAGCTGGGGCCGGATCCGCACTGGGTGTGCGAGAAGGAGGGCGTCGTGGTCGCCGCGGTCGGAAGTCTCGGGCCGGCATGATCCTGATCGATCCGCCGGCGGTGCCGGGGCACGGGCGACTGTGGTCGCACCTGGTGAGTGACAGCTCCCTGGCGGAGCTGCATGCGTTCGCACGGGCGCTGGGGGTGCCCGAGCGGGGGTTCGAGCGGGACCACTACGACGTGCCCGAGCGGTTGTACGAGGCGGCGGTGGCGGCGGGGGCGGAGGCCGTTTCGAGCCGTGAGCTGGTCCGCAGGTTGACGGAGGCGGGGTTGCGGCGGAGGAAGCGGTCGTAGTGCGGGCTGTGCATGGTTTCTGTTCGCGCAGTTCCCCGCGCCCCCATGGGGGCGCGGGGAACTGCGCGACAAGCCCGCTACGGGCGTAGGGCGTTCAGCTCCATCATGAGGTTGGTGCGGGCTGCGGCGCCGTAGCGGGCCCGGGCTGCGGCGGTGCTGTAGAGGCGCGGCAGGTCCAGGAGTTGCCGCAGGATCGCCGCGCGACCGTCGCGGAAGGCCGCGTCCGGGACGAAGGAGTACTCCTCGCGGACGGCCGCCGCGTAGGCGGCGTATGCCGTGGGGGAGCCGCCCAGCACCGCGAGGTCCGCGTCGGAGAGGACGGCGCCGTTGCGGTCGCCCTCGGCCGCCTCGTGAGTGGTGGTGAGCCGGACCAGGCGGGCCGCCTCCGCGGTGACCGCAGCCGGAACCCCTGCCTCCGGCAGCACCCGCTCGGCGAGCCTCGCGCTGCGCTCCTCGTTCTCGGAGCGGTCCGGCGCGTACACGGCGTCGTGGAACCAGGCGGCCAGCCGGACCGCGTCGGCGTCCTCCGCCTCGTCCGCGAGCTCGTCCGCGACGTCCAGGACCGCGGCCAGATGGCTCAGCGTGTGGTACCTCCGTTGCGGCTCCGACCAGCGGCGGAGCAGTTCGTCGCCGAAGGGTGCGGGGGCCGGTGACCCCTCGGCGGCGACCCGTCCGAGGAGGGTGTTCCAGCGGTCCAGGAGCGCCGCGGCGAGCGCGGTGTCGGGGTGCGGGTGCGTCGGCATGACGCCATTGTGAACGAGAGCGGTCGCGGAATTTGTGCGATCAAGGGACGATCAGGACTCGCCGTGCGGCGGCCGGATATGGCAGGCTTAGCGATATGTCTAGACCAATCTTCGAGGTTATCGCCACGTCCGCGCAGGATGCGGTGGCAGCGGCTGCCGGTGGTGCCGACCGTTTGGAGTTGGCCGGCGACATGGCCGCCGACGGACTCACCCCCTCGGTCGAGGAGTTCGCCCGGATCCGCTCCGCCGTGCACATCCCGCTGCGGGTGATGCTGCGCGACGGGGACGGCTTCCTGCCGAGGGATCTCGGCGCCCTCGCCGAGACGGCACAGGCGCTGCGCGCCGAGGGCGCGGAGGAGTTCGTCCTGGGCTTCCTGACCCCTCAGGGGGCGGTCGATCTGGACGCCGTGCGCACGGTGCTGACGGCGATCGACGGCTGCAGCTGGACGTTCCACCGGGCGCTGGACAACGCGGCGGACCGGGAGGCGGTGCGGGCCGCGATCGACGGGTTGCCGGGATTGGACACCGTGCTGACCGCGGGGTCCCCGGCCGGGGTGGCGGACGGGCTGGACGTTCTGGCGGCGGAGGCGAAGCGGGCCGGGCAGCCCGGGTACGGGCCGAAGATCCTGGTGGGCGGGGGGCTCAAGTCCCAGCATGTGCGCGGGCTGCTGGCCCAGGGGATCGACGGGTTCCACGTGGGCGGGATGGTCCGCAGCGGGGGGTGGGACACGCCGGTGGACACCGGGTTGGTGCAGGAGTGGCGGCGGCTCGTCGACTCCGAGGCCCACGCGGCGGCGTAGCGGTGCCACGGGGGGTGGGGGAACCGCGCGGTTCGGCGTGCACCTCGGTGCATGGCTGGTCGCGCAGTTCCCCGCGCCCCTGTGTGGTGCGACTTGCTCACGGCGGTTCAGTTGCGGCCCCAGGGGCGCGAGCCGCGCGCTAGCCGGCGAGCGCCGCGGGCAGTGGGCGGGTGTGGAGGACGGTGAGGCCTGAGACCGGGCGGGTGAGGCAGACGTAGAGGCGGCGGAGGCCGGTGCGGGGGTCGGGTTCGGCGTCGACGATGGCGGCGGGTTCGTCGAGGACGACGTAGTCGTACTCCAGGCCCTTGGCCAGGGAGGCGGGGACCAGGGTGAGCCGGGAGGCGGCGGAGGTCTCGGTGCCCGGGGCCAGGTGGGGCATCCCGGCCGCGTCCAGCGCGGCGGCGAGCAGCGGGACGCGGTGGTCCGCGGCGATCAGGCCGATGGAGCCCTCCTGGCGGAGCGTCTCGCGGCAGGCGGCGACCACGGCGTCGGTGAGCGCGGCCGGGGTGGCCGAGACGGTGGCGTCCAGCGCGGCGGCGTCGTTCAATGCCGCGGTGTCCTCCGGTGCGGGCGCCGGGATGTGGCGGATCGTCAGCGCGCCGTGGGACTCGCGTACCGAGTCGGCCGGCTCCAGGTCGGGGGCGATGCCGGGCAGCAGCCGGGAGGCGTAGCGGATCACCTCGCTGGGGACGCGGAAGGTCTTGTTCAGCGCCTCGATCCTGGAGCCCGGCTTCCCCAGGTGCCGCAGCGCCTCGGCCCAGGTCCCGGTGGCCCACGGGGTGGTGCCCTGGGCGATGTCGCCGAGGACGGTGGCCGATCCGGTCGTGCAGCGGCGGCCGACGGCCCGGTACTGCATCGGGGAGAGGTCCTGGGCCTCGTCCAGGACGACATGGCCGAGCGAGTGGGTCCGCTCGACCAGGTCGCGGGCCTCGTCCACCAGCACGGCGTCGGCCAGCGACCAGGGCGCGGACTTCACGCTGCGCGGGGGCTTGGCCCAAAGGACGGTCCGCTGCTCCTCGGGGATGAGGATGCCGTCGGCGCACTCGGCCAGGAAGGCGGCGTCGGACAGCAGCCGGAAGACCAGCTTGGCCGGGTCCACCGCCGGCCAGATGGCCTTCACCGCGGCCTTCACGGCGGGGTTGCGGGCCACCGCGTCCTGGACCCGGTCGTCGGGCGCCTCGCCGCCGTTCTCCATCTTCACCAGGACGGCGTGCGCGATCCGCTGCGGGAGGGCGGCCAGGGCGGCGCCGTAGCGGATGTCACGGTCCATCAGCTCCTGGGCCAGCTCCTCCAGTTCGTAGGCCGGGATGCGCCAGCGGCGGGAGCCGCGGACCACCACGCAGGGCTCGGTGGGCATCCGGATGCCGGAGCGGACCGCGCGCTGGAGCACCTGCGCCATCCGGGCGTCGCCCTTGACGACGGCGGCGTCGGCGGGGTCGGCGCCGCTCACCCGCACCTGGGAGACCAGCTCCTCCACGGTGGCCTGGGCCACGTCCAGCTCGCCCAGCGCGGGCAGCACCTGCTCGATGTAGTGCAGGAAGGACCGGTTCGGGCCGATGACCAGGGTGCCGGTGCGGGCCAGCCGCTCCCGGTGGGCGTAGAGCAGGTAGGCGACACGGTGTAGGCCGACGGCGGTCTTCCCGGTGCCGGGCGCTCCCTGGACGCAGACGGTGCCGTGCACGTCGGCGCGGACGATCTCGTCCTGCTCGGGCTGGATGGTCGCGACGATGTCGCGCATCGGGCCGACACGGGGGCGTTCGATCTCGGCCGTCAGCAGGGCGCTGGCCTGCCCCACCTCCTCGGCGTCGGTGAGGTGCTCGTCCTCGTAGGCGGTGAGCTCGCCGCCGGTGTAGCCGAAGCGCCGGCGCAGGTCCACGTCCATCGGATCCTTGCGGCTGGCGCGGTAGAACGGCTGGGAGACCGGGGCGCGCCAGTCGATGACCATGGGGTCGCCGTCGGCGTCGTGCACGTGCCGGCGGCCGATGTAGAACTGCTCGCCCTCCCTCCCCCAAACTTCGTCCGGGGGTGCCCCCTGCCCGACCACCACCCCCTTCCGCGGCGCTTCGCGCCCAGCCTCTTCGGCGCCCTCGGCCAGGTCCATCCCCGGCGCGTGGAGGTAGTCCAGGCGGCCGAAGAACAGCGGGGTGTGGGCGAGGTCGGCGAGGGCCTTGATCCGGTCGGACATCTCGCGCTGGAGGATGGCCGCGTTCACCCAGTTCCCGGTGACGTCGGCGAGGTCCAGCGACTCCACGTCGGCACGCATGGCGGCCAGCGCCGCGCGGGAGTGGGCGAGGTGGTCGCGTTCGCGTTGCAGGGGGTCGGCAGAGCCGGGGGAGGTGGACGGTACGGGCGTGTGATCGCTGTCAAGCGAGGGCACGGTGAAGCCTTCCCGGCTGCGGAACACCGGGGGGTGCCCGGCGCGCAGCGGTCTCAAGGATCGGTGATATTGAGTTCGGAAGCCGTCCGGTACCGACCGGGCGGCGCGCTCCCAAGCACTCGGGGACGAGGGGGAGGCGGCAGAGCGGACATGGTAGACCCATGGTCGGGACGTTGGCCAACGAATTGATTCGTCGGATCAGGGAGAACCCTGACTCAAGGGGGATGCCGGGTACCCCGTTCGGACGACATGTCGCACCCCCGGGGATCGCCCTGCGGTCCGACGACCGCGCGGGTCGAAAAACCTACGGTTGAACCATGGCTACCGCACAGTTCTCCCCGAAGGCCGTGGCCGGCCCCAGCGCCCGCCACGGCAGTACCGTCGTCGATCACGACCACACCGCCGATGACCACCGGCACCGCCCCGTGCGCACCGCGCTGCGCGGCGCCGGGATCTTCCTCGACACCGCCTGGCGGGTCGTCCTGCTCGGACGCGAGGGTTTGTGACCGTTCGGTCACCGCTGTCACAGGCGTGTCACCGGAGCAACCAGAGCTTTCCCGGGCTGCGTATAAAGATCACGTGAGGCCGGACCGCAGCGGTGCGAGTTCCGCATTCGGCCTTGGGGTGGGGAGTTCTGATGGGTGTTCAGCTGCGTACTCGGCGGATTGCGGCGACGGTCGGCATGGCGCTGGCGGCGGGGGCCGCGCTCACCGCCTGCCAGGGCAGCGCGACGGGGAGTGTGACGGCCGGGGGCGCCGCCGGGAGCGGCGGGGCGTCGGCCTCCGCGGTGGCGAGCGCCGACGGGGGGTCGACCGGGAGCACCGGAACCACCGGCGGCGCGGGCACCTCCGCTCCGTCGGCGGCACCCACCGGCGGGGGTTCGGGCAGCGGTTCTGGCGGCAGCGGTTCGAGCGGCGGTTCGGGCGGCACCACGACCACCTCGGCGACCGGCGCCGGCTGCAGGACCTCGAACCTGGGCTTCTCCTTCGGCCCCGACAGCGGGGCCCAGTCGGTGGGCAGCCAGGGCGGGATCGGCGTGGTGCTCACCAACCGGGGCAGCGGCAGCTGCACCCTGCACGGCTTCCCGGGGGTCGACATCGTCAGCAAGAGCGGTGCGCACTGGTCGCTCACCCGGCAGTCCAAGGGCGTCGGCACGGTGACGCTCAGGTCGGGCGCCACCGCCTCCTTCGAGATCACCTACCTGCCGTTCGACTCCGCCAACCCCGGCGAATCGCTGGCGTTCAACGCCGTGAGCCTGCTGGTCACCCCGCCCGGTGAGACCCACTCCGCCACGCTGAAGTGGGACGGCTTCGCCGACGTGATGGACCAGAGCGGCGCCACTCACCCCGGCACCTACGTCGGCCCCGTGGTGGCCGGCAACGGCAGCTGACAGGCGGTCGGCTGACGGACGGTCAGTGGGAGCGGTCAGACGTCGTCGCCCGCCAGGACGTCGTCCGCGTCGATGATCCGGTAGGCGTAGCCCTGCTCGGCCAGAAAGCGCTGGCGGTGCGCCGCGAAGTCCTGGTCGATGGTGTCCCGGGCGACGACCGAGTAGAAGTGCGCGGTGTGCCCGTCCGCCTTGGGACGGAGCACCCGGCCCAGCCGCTGGGCCTCCTCCTGGCGGGAGCCGAAGGTGCCGGAGACCTGGATGGCGACGGTGGCCTCGGGCAGGTCGATGGAGAAGTTGGCGACCTTGGACACCACCAGCACGGTGATCTCGCCGTTGCGGAACGCGTCGAAGAGCTTCTCGCGCTGCAGGTTGGTGGTCTCCCCCTTGATCACCGGGGCGTCCAGCACCTCGCCGAGCTCGTCCAGCTGGTCGATGTACTGCCCGATGACCAGGGTGGGGGTGCCGCGGTGCTTCTCCACCAGTGCCTGGGTGACCCGGCGCTTGGTCGCCGTGGTCGCGCAGAAGCGGTAGCGCTCCTCGGGCTCGGCGGTGGCGTAGGCGAGCCGCTCGCCGTCGGTCAGGGTGACCCGGACCTCGACGCAGTCGGCGGGGGCGATGTAGCCCTGGGCCTCGATCTCCTTCCACGGGGCGTCGAAGCGCTTGGGGCCGATCAGCGAGAACACGTCGCCCTCGCGGCCGTCCTCGCGGACCAGCGTCGCGGTCAGGCCGAGCCGGCGGCGGGCCTGGAGGTCGGCGGTGAACTTGAAGACCGGGGCCGGCAGCAGGTGCACCTCGTCGTAGACGATCAGGCCCCAGTCGCGGGAGTCGAACAGCTCCAGGTGCGCGTAGACGCCCTTCCGCTTGGTCGTCATCACCTGGTAGGTGGCGATGGTGACCGGGCGGATCTCCTTCCTGGTGCCGCTGTACTCGCCGATCTCGTCCTCGGTCAGCGAGGTGCGCTTGACCAGCTCGTGCTTCCACTGGCGGGCCGAGACGGTGTTGGTGACCAGGATCAGGGTGGTCGCCTTGGCGGTGGCCATCGCGGCCGCGCCGACCAGGGTCTTGCCGGCCCCGCAGGGGAGCACCACCACGCCGGAGCCGCCGTGCCAGAAGCCCTCGACCGCCTGCTCCTGGTAGGGGCGCAGCGACCAGCCGTCCTGGTCCAGCTCGATCGGGTGCGCCTCGCCGTCCACGTAGCCGGCCAGGTCCTCGGCCGGCCAGCCCAGCTTCAGCAGCACCTGCTTGATCTGCCCGCGCTCGGAGGGGTGCACCGCCACGGTGTCCGGGTCCAGCCGGGCGCCGACCAGCGGGACGATCTTCTTGGAGCGCAGCACCTCCTCCAGCACCGGACGGTCGGTGCTGGTCAGCACCAGCCCGTGGACCGGGTGCTTGGACAGGGTGAGCCGCCCGTAGCGGGCCATGGTGTCGGCCACGTCCACCAGCAGCGCGTGCGGCACCGGGTAGCGCGAGTAGCGCACCAGCGCGTCCACCACCTGCTCGGCGTCGTGCCCCGCCGCCCGGGCGTTCCACAGCCCCAGCGGGGTCACGCGGTAGGTGTGGACGTGCTCGGGCGCCCGCTCCAGCTCGGCGAAGGGCGCGATGACCCGTCGGCACTCGTCGGCCAGCGGGTGGCCGGTCTCCAGGAGCAAGGTCTTGTCGGATTGAACGATGAGGGGACCATCGGACACGGGGGAGCCTCCGGAGCGCCGAGAGAAAGGGCAGACCCTCCAGTGTGCCAGGCCGGTGAGGTTACCCGGGCGGGGTCGCACTCCCCGCCCCCGCAGCCCAGCCCCGCCCCCGCCCGCCCGATCGGCCCCGGGCGCTGTCCCGCAGCCCGGATTCGGTTTCACTCGATACCGTATCGAGTGACGTAGCCTGGCCCGATGGCCGCCGACGTTCCTGACAGAGCTGTGGCCCCGCGTGCGACCGACCGCCCCGGGGACCCCTCGCCGTTCGCTCTCGGGCTGCTGCTGCGCCGGGCGCACTGGCGCGCGGCGGCGGTGATGGGGGAGGCGCTGCGCCCCTTCGGCATCGAGCTGCGGCACTTCGCCGTGCTGATCGTGCTCGCCAACGACGGGCCCACGGTGCAGCGGGACCTGGCGGCGGCCACGGGTTCGGACAAGGCGGGGATCATGCGGGTCGTGGACGACCTGGAGCGCAAGGGCCTGGCCGTGCGCAAGGCGGTCCCGGGGGACCGGCGGGGCGGGCGGTGGAGCTGACCCCGCAGGGGCTGCAGGTCTTCGACGCGGTCCATGTGGCGGCGGAGCCGCTCGCCGGGCGTCTGGTCGCCGAACTGGCACCCGGCGAACCCGAGCGGCTGACGGATCTGCTGACCCGGCTCGCCCATCCCGCGGACGACGAGGCGTAGGCGCGCCCTCGTACGGCGTAAGGCGTAAGGCGTGCGGATGCGCGAACGGTCGGGGGAGGGCGGCGTTCCCGCCTGCCCTCCCCCGGCCGCAGCTGCCCCCGGGTCAGGTGAGGGAGGTGACCAGCAGGGTGAAGGCGGCGATGATGACGGCGACGCGGGCGTAGTGGAAGCGGTTCCAGCGGTTCAGCTGCTCCTGCCAGTCCGCGGGCCGGTTCTCGGGGGTCCAGGTCTTGTTGCGGTTGTTGATCGGGACGAGCAGCAGAATCGACATGATCACGCTGACGATCAGCAGCGCGGCGGCGGTGACGACCAGTGAGGTGCCGTGGTGGTGCCATCCGGTGACGGCCCAGAGTGCGGCGAGGATCAGCGAGCCGATGTACCAGAACGGCATGACGGCGCCGAGCATCCGGCCTCCGTGGGCATGGCCGGCTTGCTTGCTGTCCTCGGGCAGGGCGTTGAGGATCGGGTCGATGACGAAGAGGACGGAGAACTCCACTCCCACCATCAGGCCGACGACCACGGTGGTGATGACCTCGAGTGCGTTGAGCATGATGACCCCTCCTGGGATCTAGCGCTGCTAGCTGATGAGGCAACACTAGTGCTACTGCCGCTTGGTTGTCTAGCGGTGCTAGGATCCAATTATGTCGCTACAGGAACGCAAGGAACGCGAACGGGCGGGCCGCGAGCGCCTCATCGTGGCAACGGCCCGCGAAATCGCCGAGGGGCAGGGCTGGGACGCGGTCACCACCCGCCGGCTCGCCGAGCGCATCGAGTACAGCCAGCCCGTCCTCTACAGCCACTTCCGGGGCAAGCGCGAGATCATCGGCGCCGTCGCCCTGGAGGGCGCCACCGAGATGGCCGCGGCGGTGCGGGGCGCGGCCTCCGGCGCGAACGGCCCGCGCGAGCGGGTCGCCGCGCTGGCCCGCGCCTATCTGGACTTCGCCGAGCGCAACCCGGCGGTCTACGACGCCATGTTCCAGCTCGACGGCGGTCTGACGTTCGCCCGGGAGGACACCCCGGAGCCGCTGAAGGATGCCTTCGCGGCCCTGCTGGAAAGCCTCGGCGAGGTCGCCGGGGACGGTGTCCACCCGGGGTTGTTCACCGAGACGTTCTGGGCGGCGCTGCACGGACTCGCCACCCTGACCCGGGCCGGACGGCTCCCGCCGGAGCACACCGAAATCAGGGTGGAACTGCTGGTGGACCGCCTCGCCATCGCCTGAGGCACCATCCGGGCGGGCATGCAGCCCGAGCCCTCGGGCTCGGGCTGCATGCCCGCCTCTTCCGTATCGCTCCCGTCCTCGATCGAGATCGTTTCATCTAATACGGTATTGAATGATACTATCGTGAGTGCAACGAAGGTGGATACGGATGGAGGCGGGCGGTCTTGGACGTCTACGAAGCGGTCGCGAGCAGACGGGCGGTGCGGGGGTTCGCCGACCGCCCGGTCCCGCGGGAGACGCTGGAGCGCGCTCTGGCCGCTGCGGCCTGGGCGCCGTCGGGATCGAACCTGCAGCCGTGGCACGCGTACGTGGTGACCGGCGGGCCGCTGGCCGGGATCAAGAAGCGCGTCGGTGAGCGTCTGGCCTCGGGCGAGCCCTGGGACGAGGCGGAGTACGAGATGTACCCGGCGGCGCTGAAGTCGCCCTACCGCGAACGCCGGTCGGCCTTCGGCGAGCAGCGCTACGGCGCGCTCGGCATCGGGCGCGAGGACTGGGAGGCGCGGCAGCGGGCCGCCGCCGCGAACTGGGACTGCTTCGGTGCGCCCGCCGCCCTGTTCTGCTACCTCGACCGCGACATGGGCCGGCCGCAGTGGTCCGACGTCGGCATGTATCTGCAGACCGTCATGCTGCTGCTCCGCGCCGAGGGGCTGCACAGCTGCCCGCAGATGTCCTGGGCGAAGTTTCACGGCACCGTCGCGGAGGTGCTGTCGCCCCCGGGTGAACTCGTCCTCTTCTGCGGCATGTCGATCGGCTTCGAAGACGTCGCCGCAGGTGAAGCCCGTACTGGCCGGGCACCGTTGGACGAGACGGTCACGTTCGTCGACGGCCTGTGACGCTGCTCCTCGCCCCGGCCGGAAAACCTCCCATATGCCATATTCGGCACATAACCTCAATGAAAGGCATGTCATGAAGATCGCAGTCATCGGCGGCACCGGGCTGATCGGCTCACAGGTCGTCAAGAACCTGAACGCCGCCGGACACCAGGCGGTGCCGCACTCGCAGTCCACCGGGGTCGACGTCATCAGCGGCCAGGGAGTGGAGGCGGCGGTGGCGGGAGCCGACGTCGTCGTCAACCTGACGAACTCGCCGACCTTCGACGAAGCCTCCCCGGCCTTCTTCCGGACCTCGATGGACAACCTGCTGGCCGCGAGCCGGAAGGGCGGCGTCGGCCACTTCGTCATCCTCTCGATCGTCGGCGTGGAGCTGGTGCCGGAGCTGGACTACTACCGGGCCAAGGTGCTCCAGGAGAAGCTCCTGGTGGACTCGTCGGTGCCCTACTCGATCGTCCGGGCGACGCAGTTCATGGAGTTCATGGAGGGCGCCCTGTTCTGGACGGCCGACGCCGACACCGTCCGGCTGCCCGCCACGCCGGTCCAGCCCATCGCCGCCAAGGACGTGGCCGCCGCGGTGGCGGAGGTCGCCGCGGGCGCCCCGCTGAACGGCATCCACGCCATCGGCGGCCCCGAGATCTTCACCCTGGACGAACTGGGCCGGATCACCCTGTCGCACAAGGCGACCGCCG
>NZ_BBPM01000012.1:161734-166300 GCF_000787775.1 Streptacidiphilus carbonis
GGGCCGGATCACCCTGTCGCACAAGGGCGACCGCCGCACCGTCGTCACCGACCCCACCGCCGGCATGTTCGCCGCCGTCAAGGGTGACGTCCTCACGGACAAGGACGCGCACCTCGCCGCCACCCGCTACGCCGACTGGCTCTCCTGACCTCCCCCGCCTTCTGCACCCGCGGCCTGGCGGGACGTCAGCCCGCGGTGGGGGGCAGGAGGTGCTGGGTGAAGAACTCCAAGGTCATCGGGATCACCTTCTTGAAGTCGGAGGTGAGGTGGTCGCCGTGCGGTAGCTCGTAGTAGCTGAGGTGCAGCGGCTTGTTCTTCCTGGCGACGTCCATGAAGGCGGCGACGACCTGTTTGCCGTAGGCCTCCTTGCTGCCGATGGTGACCAGCATGTCGAGGTCGGCGGTGTTCTTCGTCACCATCAGCTGGGGGTCGTTGGCCTGCTGCTCCTTGCTGTGGCCGCGCCAGTAGTACGAGTCCGGGATGAAGTAGCCGTCGACCGGGACCGCCGCCTTGAAGGTCTGCGGGAACTGCAGTGCCAGCTTGGCGCTGCAGAAGCCGCCGGTGGAGGCGCCGGTGACACCCCAGCCGTCGCGGCTCCTCAGGGTGCGGAAGTTGGCACGGACGAAGGCGGGGATGTCCACGCCCATCCAGGTGCCCATCCTGGGCTGGCCCGGGATGTCGCTGCAGTCCTGCAGGTACCAGTCGCTGTCGTGGAAGTTCTGGATCGGCATGACCATGATGAAGGGGCTGGCCTTGCCCTGCTTCGCCAGCGCCACGTCGGCGGCCTGGACGCCGAGCTGCCGCTGGTCGGTGTAGGTGTTGTAGCCGGCGCTGGAGCCGCCCGAGTAGAGGGTGATCACCGGGAAGCCGTAGTCCTTGTACCGGGGGTCGTTGTACTGCGGCGGCAGCCACACCCAGACCTTGCCGCTGACCCCGGACTTCGCGCCCTTGAGGGTGGTCACGTAGATCGGGCCGACCGAGGTCTGCTGGGAGACCGTCAGTTCGGCCTTGGGGCCGGTCGGCAGCGATACCACGGTGCTGCTCGGGCTGGGGGCCGCGGTCGGGGCGGCGCTCGCGGAGGCCGTCGCCGCGGGGGAGCCGATGCCGGCGCCCTGCGACGGGGATGCCTCGGGGTGCGCCGAGGCGCCGCAGCCGGTCAGCGCGGACAGGGCCGTCGCCGCCAGGACGGCGAGCGTGAGCAGGCGGCGGGTGGTACGTGGGCGCATTGCGGGGCTTCTCCGGCGTCCGGGGGGCGCGAGCTGTCGTGTCGCACTCCTGGGGACATGAGAAAACCATGAAAAGGTTGCACGGACCGCATCGGGGCCCCTAGGAACCGGCCGCCGCGTCGCCGGTCAGCTCGGCGACGCCGGTGATGCGGTGCAGGCTGAAGGTGCGGACCTCCTCGCGGAGGTGGTCGTAGGCGGTGACGAAGCCGCCGCCGACCTGTTTGGGCTCGACCACGCGCTGGCTGGCGGCGCCGTCCGCGTTGACATAGCCGATCCAGACCCGGTCGCCGATCAGGGTGGCCGCCTGGAGCGCGGCCAGGGTCTCGGCGGCGGTGGTGCGCGGCAGCACGGCGGGGGCGGTGGGGGAGGCCGGGGCCGTGCTGCGGACGGCGGTGGAGGCGCGGTCGCCGGCCCGGACCGCCTTCACCGCCGCGTTCAGCAGACCTTCCGGGACCGGCGGCGGCCCGTCGGTGACCGGGACGGGGGCGCTGCGCGGCGGCGTGCGCAGCGCGTCGGCGCGGGCGATCAGCACATCGCCCTCGGCCGACTCGGCTGCGGGCGCGAAGCCCATCGCCCGCAGCTGGGTCAGCAGCGCGGTGGGGTCGACCTGCGCCGCCAGCACGGTCGGGGCGAGCCGGCGCAGCCGCAGCTGGGCCGCCCTGCGGTCCGCCAGCAGCTCGCCGAGCAGGGCGTCGTCGTCGCAGCGCAGATAGGACGAGGCCGCGCCGACCCGCAGCACGCCGTGCCTGCGGGCCACGTCGTCGATGAGGTAGCTGAGCGGCTGCGGCACCGGGGTGCGCGAGTGCTGGGCCAGGAAGGCGTGCAGCTCGTCGGCGCTGCGGCCGGCGTCCAGGGCGCGGCGGACCGAAGCCGGGGTGAAGCGGTAGACGGTGGCCCCGCCCTTGGACTCGATGTCGGCGGCCACGGCCAGGGTCTGCGCCAGGGCCGAGTGCAGCGGGCCCGGGGCGATGGCGGTGAGGTCCGGCTGCAGGATGACGTGGTCCAGCGGCTCAGGCAGCAGCGGCGCCAGCACCGGCAGCGGGTCCTTGCCGTCCAGCAGCGCCCGGGCGTGGCCGGCCAGTGCGCCGCGGCCGGTGAGGCCGAGCTGCTCGGCCTCGGGCAGGGTCCAGCCGACCAGCCGCTCCCGCAGCGGGGCCCCGCGCAGCGGGGAGCGCCAGCGCAGCTGCTCGCGCAGGGTGTCCGGCACGGCGGCTGATCCGGCGGGGAGCCCGGCCAGCAGCTCCAGGACGGCCCGCCGCAGCTCGGGGGCGACCGGGCGGTCCAGGTCGTTGCCGAGGGCGGCCAGCACCTTGTCCTTGGCGTCGCGGGTGCCCACCAGGGCCGAGACCCGGGTGGACGCCAGCCAGGCGCGGGCCAGCAGCAGCCAGCGCTCCGGGACCGGCTGCCGCAGCCAGTCGTCGAACAGCGGGGTCGGCGCCCAGCGCTCAGCAGCCCCCCCGTCGCCCGCCACCGCCCTTGTCCGAGCCTCCCCCAGCCTTCGGCCGGGGGGACCTCCCTCGCGCCGTATCTCTGGAATGTCGGCGGCGAGCAGCCCCGCGCCGTAGGCGAGTTCCAGCCAGAAGGCGGTCTCCTGCTCGGTGCGCTCCAGCACCACGGCGGTGCGGCGCAGCTCGCGCACGCCCAGGCCGCCGGTGCGCAGCACGGCCGGGGCCTCGGTGCTCCACAGGTCGAGCACCTCCTCGACGGTGCGGACGGCGGTGAAGGCCTGGGCCGCGGCGGTGCGGTCGGTCTGCTCCGGGTCGTGCGCGGAGGCGGCGGTGGCGGCGGGCGGGAGGGGCTCGACATTCCGGTGCGCGCGCCCCCCGCGCAGATGCAGCGCAACCTCGCGGGGGAGCACGACGTTCTCGCGCCCGGCGGGCAGCAGGATCCCGCGAGCCTGCAGCCATTCGACCGGGGTGCGGGCCTCGGCGGCCCGGACCGGGCGCGGTGGTGACGCACCGTAGGGCGGGCCCCACATCAGTCGGCGCAGCACGTCCTTGACCCCGGGCGGCGCCTCGGCCAGCAGGGCCACGGCCCGGGGGCGGTCCTGGAACAGCGCGGCGAGCGCGGCCACGGCGCTGACCGGGTCGTGGGTGGCCGGCAGCCCGGCGTCGGCGAGGATCTCCTGCAGCCGGGCGGGGGAGAGCGCGGCAGCGGTGGACGCCCCGTTGGCCGGGGCGCCGCTGCCGGAGGTGGAGACCGCCTCGGCGTAGGTCGGGCCGAGGCCGGTCGGGCCGGGTGCGCCGTTGGCCGGCGAGAGCACGTCGCGGGCGGTCCGGACCAGCCGCAGCTGGTCGTCCCCGCCCCAGACCAGCGCCTGGGCGCGGAGCGTGGCGAGCGCGCCGGGGAGGGCGGAGGTCACCGCCGCGACCGGGGTGGACTCGTCCGGGACGGTGCCGGTGAGCAGGCCGAGCAGGGTGGCGTACGAGCAGGCGTCCGGGGCCACCGCCAGTGCCTCGGCGGTCTGCAGGGTGAACTGGTCCAGCCGCTCCAGCGCCCGCACCACCGAGGCCCGGGTGGACAGCCGGGTGGACAGCTGGGTGAGGTCGCTGGGCACCGGGTGCAGCAGATCGGGACGGGCCCGCAGCAGCTCGGCCAGGCCCTCGTCGGGACGGGCCCGCAGTTCCTCGGCCAGGGTGCGCGGCGCGGGTGCGGCTGCTCCGGCCCCGCCGTTTCTTCGACTGCTCATCCGACCCAGGCTAGTCGCTGATGGTGACGGCAGGTACTGCGCGGAACCGGGTGGCGGAATCACCGGGTCCGTTCGGTCGGCCGGTGCGGGGCGCGCGGGTGTGCCGGGGGCGTGCCGGAAGGCTTCTCCGGGTACGGGAGGGGCAAGTATCTGGCCACCCCTAAGCTCGTGAACGCGCAGTGGGTGTTCGACCGGGGAGGGCGACCGCAGGCATGGGCATCGAGAGCGAGCAGCTGGTCTACGACTATCTCAGCAAGGTCGGCGACCTGGCCCAGGCGACCGCGCTGACCGCCGCCGAGCGGGCCCGGCTGGTCTCCGGGCTGCGCGAGACGATCGACAGCAGACGGCCGGGGACCGGCACCGCGGCCGCCAGGACCGGCAGCCGCGAGGCGGCGGCGATGAGGAAGGTGCTGGACGGGATCGGCCGCCCGGACGAGGTGGTGCGCAGGGCCGTGCACACCGGAGTGCCGGAGGCGCGCGAGGCGCCGCGGGGCGCGCGGGGGCGCGACGGGGCGGGTGGCGGCGCCTCCTCCCCATCGGCTCCGTCGAGGTTCCCCGGTACTTCCGGGCCGTCCGTGCCGGTGCAGGGCGGCCCGCCGGCCGCCGAGAGCGACTGGTGGCGGCTGGGGCGCGGTGCGGCCGGTGCGGCGG
>NZ_BBPM01000011.1:0-34025 GCF_000787775.1 Streptacidiphilus carbonis
GCTACCGCACCCAGCGCGGCAGGTAGGCCGGCGTCACCAGGGCATCGCCACGCCGCCGTTGGGACGCAGGATCTGTCCGGTGACGAACCGGGCGGCATCGCTGACCAGGTAGCGGACGGCGTAGGCGATGTCCTCCGGCTCGCCGATCATCCCCAGCGGGGACATCCGGCGCAGGGGCTTCTCGGCGGCGGCGCGGGCGGCCTCGTCGATGCTGCCGTCGGGGAGCAGGTAGTGCCGACCGGTCATCGCGGTTCGCACCAGCCCCGGCGCCACCGCGTTCACCCGTACGCCGTAGCGGCCGACCTCGGCGGCGAGGTTGTGGGTGAGCTGGACCACGGCGGCCTTGGACACCGAGTAGCTCATGATCTCGGGCTGCGCGGTGTCCACGGCGCCGGAGGCGGTGTTGACGATGGATCCGCCGCCTCCGGCCGACATGATCCGCGCGGCCGCCTGGCAGGCGTGGAAAGTGCCCTTGAAGTTGACGTCCAGGACCGCGTCCAGGTCCTCCTCGGGGACGTCCACCACCTTGCCGGTACGGATGATCCCGGCGATGTTGCAGAGGATGTCCAGCCGGCCCTGCTCGGCGGCGGTGTTCTCGATCAGTGCGAAGACCGCGGCGCGGTCGGTGACGTCCAGGGCCGCGGCGACCGCGGTCTTGCCGATGCCCTCGGCGGTGGCGGTCGCGGCGGCGGCGTTGACGTCCGCGCAGACGACGAAGGCGCCCGCTGCTGCCAGCACCCGGGCGGTGGACCGTCCGATGCCGCTGCCCGCGCCGGTGACCACGGCGACTCGTTCGTTCAGGCCGAAGGGGTCCGTCAGCTCATTGCCCGTCATGCCACCGAGGACTATCAGGGTCACCTTGACTTTGGAAGCGACAGTACACTTAGCTACTGGCAAGTAACTTATTGAGGGGTGACCGGCATGACGGCAGCGGATCAGGCGTCCGAGTTCGACCGGGGGATCGCCGTCACGGCCCGCCCCGGCGTGCCCTCGGTGTACGACGCCGAGCTGGACCCGGGCTGGCGCATCGGCGGCGGCATGAACGGCGGTCTCCTGTTGGCCCTGGCCGGCAACGCCCTGCGGCAGGAACTGGGCGCCGTGAACAACCACGGCGACCCGTTCTCGCTGAGTGCCTACTACATCTCCGCGGGCCGTCCCGGTCCCGGCGAGATCCGCACCGAGACCGTCCGCCGCGGCCGGAACTTCAGCACGGGCGCGGCCACCTTGCTGCAACGGGACGACCGGGGCGACCCGGTGGAGCGGCTGCGGGTGCTGGCCTCCTACGGCGACCTCGACGCACTCAAGGGCGAGGTGCGCACCAGCGCCGTCCCGCCGGTGATGCCGCCGCCGGAGGAGTGCGTCAGCTCCGAGCTCGCGCCTCCCGACTTCCTCAGCGAGGCCGCCCTGCTGAAGCGGCTGGAGCTGCGGCTGGACCCGGCCTGCGTCGGCTGGGCGCTGGGGAAGCCGTCGGGGGAGGGGCGGATCCAGGGCTGGCTGCGGCTCGCGGACGGCCGCGAGCCGGACCCGCTGATGCTGCTGTTCGCCGTGGACGCGCTGCCGCCGGTCACCTTCGACCTCGGCCTCTTCGGCTGGACGCCGACGCTGGAGCTCACCGCCCATGTCCGGGCCCGTCCGGTCCCCGGCTGGCTCCGCGTGGTGCACTCGACCCGGAACCTGGCCGGCGGGCTGCTGGAGGAGGACGCCGAGGTCTGGGACGCGTCCGGCCGACTGGTGGCCCAGTCCCGGCAGTTGGCGGTTGTGCCGCGCTCGGCGTGAGTTCCCGCCGGCGTGAGCCTCCCGCCGGGGTGACCGGCGGTATGCGGAGGGGCGCCGACCCGGCGGTCGGCGCCCTTGGCTCCTGCCCTGGGCCCGTCCGCGCCTCCGGGCGGTCCGGCTGCCGGCTAGGCGGTGATGTACAGGACCTCCGGATGGTCGTGCTCGTACCCCCGCGCCTCCGGGTGGTCCAGCAGCCACTGCATCCGGTCGCGGCTCTCCTGGTCCGCCGGGGTGTAGACGACCAGCTCGATGTCGGTGGCGGCGAGCACCTCGAAGTTGCTGACCACCACCCGTAGTTCACCGATCGCCGGATGCTGGTGGCGTTTGGTGCGGGTGGACGCGGCGGCGACGTCCTGCCGGGACCAGATCTCGGCGAACTCGGGGCTCACCGCCAGCAGGTCCTCCACCAGCCCCTCCCAGTCCGGATCCCCCAGGTGCCGGACGTAGTGGGTGCGGTAGAGCGCGGCCAGCAGCGGGAGGTCGACCTCCCGCTCGACCAGCGAGCTGCAGCAGGACGGGACGGTGAAGCTCAGCCACAGCAGGTTCCGGCCCTGCGACCCGCGGAACCGCGGCCAGAGCGCCGCGTAGGGCGCGTTCCAGGCCAGCACGTCCAGGCGGGAGTTGAGCACGCAGGCCGGGGAGGTGCGGAAGTCGTCCAGGATCTGCTGGATGGTCGGGTCCAGGTCGTCGCAGGGCGGCGGCGCCGGTGCGGTGCGGATGTCGGCGAGCCGGTAGAGGTGGCTCAGCTCCGGCTGGTTCAGCCGCAGCGTCCTGGCTATCGCGTCCAGCACCTGCGGGCTGGCGTTGATCGGCCGACCCTGCTCCAGCCAGGTGTACCAGGTCACCCCGACCCCGGCGTGCAGCGCGACCTCCTCCCGTCGCAGTCCGGGCGTGCGCCGTCGGCCGCCGGGCGCCAGTCCCAGTTCCTCCGGCGTGATCCTGGCCCTGCGGCTGCGCAGAAAGGCGGCGAGCTCGGTCCGACGAGCGGGTGCAGTCGTCATGCCACCCATCCTGCATCACACCACTGACAACGGTCCGGCATTGTTTCTGACGGGCTGTAGGACTACAGTCGTAGCCCTACAGCCGTTCACTCAAGGAGAGCCGTCATGGCGCTGCCGAGCCAGGCAACTGTCGAGGAACTGGACCCCGTGTTCGCGGAGATGGCCGCCGCGAGCTTTCAACGCGCAAGGGCGGGAAAGGAGCTGACGCCGCGTGAGCTGGCCCTGATCGGCCTCGTCGGGGACGTCTGCACACAGGTCCTCGGGATGCCCTACGAACTGCATGTGCGGGCCGCTCTGGACAACGGCCTGGACGCCGACGACCTGCGCGAACTGCTCCGCTTCCTCTCCTACGACAGCGGCTACCCGGCGGCGCTGGCCGCCCTGGAGCGGCTGGCCGCCATCGAGCGCGAACACGGCCTGCCCGGGCCGACCGGCCAGCGGCACCAGGTGGACGCGGACGGCACCGGCAGCCCCATGCCCGCGGCGATGCGCGCCGAGGTGCGCGCCCTCGACCCGGACTTCGCCGACTACATGGACCTGCAGTCGCGGATGCGCGCCGGCATGTCCCGGATCAGCGTCCGCGAGCGGGCCTTCGCCACCATGGCGGTGGACGTCGCCTACCAGACCCTCCAGGAGAGCTTCCGCGCCCACGTCGGCCGCGCGCTGGGCGCGGGCGCGACCCCCGACGAGGTCCGGGCCGCGGTCCGCGCCACCGCGCCGTTCGGGATGACCCGGACCTGGCGCGCCCTCAACGTCCTCGACGCCCTGCTGGCTACAGCCGCCGGTACATGATGTGCAGGCCGACGTAGCCCAGGGTGGGGTGCAGGAAGCCCTCGGGGAGGGTGGTCATGACCTCGAAGCCGAGGGACTTCCACAGCGCGACGGCCCGGGTGTTGGACTCGACCACGGCGTTGAACTGGACCGCGCGGTAGCCCTCGGCGCGGGCCCAGGCCAGCATGGACCCGCCGAGGGCGCGGCCGACGCCGCGGCCGGCGTGGGCCGGGTCGACCATGAAGCTGGCACTGGCGATGTGGGAGGCGCCGCCCATGTGGTTGGGGTTCATCTTGGCGCTGCCGAGGACATCGCCGGTGGTCTCGTCGACGGCGACGACGGTCCGGCCCGGCGGGGCGAGCATCCACATCCCGCGGGCGGTGGGCTCGTCCAGGTCGCGCGGGTAGGTGTAGGTCTCGCCCGCGGCGACGATGGTCCGGAAGAAGGGCCAGACGGCGTCCCAGTCGGCGGCCTCGGCGTCTCGGATCAGCATGTCCGCCAGCCTGCCGCTGCCGACCCGCCGGTGCCAGTGGTTTCGGTCGGCGTGTCGGGCGCGGCAGAATGCAGGTGGCATCCCTGCGAGAGAGTGGTAACCGCGCGTGACCCTTCAGACAGCGTCCATCCAGCAGACCATCGCCGAGGAGCTCGGTGTACGGGCCGGGCAGGTGCAGGCGGCGGTCGACCTGCTCGACGGCGGCGCGACCGTGCCCTTCATCGCCCGCTACCGCAAGGAGGCGACCGGCGAGCTCGACGACGCCCAACTGCGCACGCTGGAGGAGCGGCTGCGCTACCTGCGGGAGCTGGAGGAGCGCCGGGCCGCGATCCTGGAGTCGATCAGCAGCCAGGGCAAGCTCGACGAGGCGTTGGAGGCGCAGATCCGTGCCGCCGACTCCAAGGCCCGGCTGGAGGACATCTACCTCCCCTACAAGCCCAAGCGCCGCACCAAGGCGCAGATCGCCCGGGAGAACGGTCTTGAGCCGCTGGCCGAGCTGCTGCTCGGCGACCCGGCCCGGGACCCGCAGGCCGAGGCGGCCGCGTTCGTGACCGGGGAGGTCGCGGACGCCGCGGCGGCGCTGGAGGGCGCCAGGTCGATCCTGGTCGAGCGCTTCGGCGAGGACGCCGACCTGGTCGGCGAGCTGCGCGAGCGGATGTGGGGCCGGGGCCGGCTGTCGGCGAGGGTCCGCGACGGCAAGGAGGAGGCGGGGGCGAAGTTCTCCGACTACTTCGACTTCGCCGAGCCCTTCGTCAAGCTGCCCTCGCACCGGGTGCTGGCGATGCTGCGCGGTGAGAAGGAGGACATCCTCGACCTCACCATGGAGCCCTACGCCGACGAGGCGGACGCCGAGGCCCCGGGCGGCTACGAGTCCCGGATCGCCCAGAAGTTCGGGATCAGCGACCGGGGCCGCCCCGGCGACCGCTGGCTGCTGGACACCGTCCGCTGGGCCTGGCGCACCCGGCTGCTGGTCCACCTCGGCATCGACCTGCGGCTGCGGCTGCGCACCGAGGCCGAGGACGAGGCGGTCCGGGTCTTCGCCGCCAACCTGCGCGACCTACTGCTGGCCGCCCCGGCGGGCACCCGGGCCACCCTCGGCCTGGACCCCGGCTTCCGCACCGGCGTGAAGGTCGCCGTGGTCGACGCGACCGGCAAGGTGGTCGCCCACGACACCATCCACCCGCACGTCCCCGCCAACCGCTGGGACGAGTCCATCGCCACCCTGGCCAGGCTCTGCGCGGCGCACCGGGTCGACCTGATCGCCATCGGCAACGGCACCGCCTCGCGGGAGACCGACAAGCTGGCCGGGGACCTGATCAAGCGTCACCCCGAGCTGAAGCTGACCAAGGCCGTGGTGTCCGAGGCGGGCGCCTCCGTCTACTCCGCCTCCGCCTTCGCCTCGCAGGAGCTGCCCGAGCTCAATGTGTCGATCCGCGGCGCTGTCTCCATCGCCCGGCGGCTGCAGGACCCGCTGGCCGAGCTGGTGAAGATCGACCCCAAGTCGATCGGCGTGGGCCAGTACCAGCACGACCTCTCCGAGGCCAAGCTGTCCCGCTCGCTGGACGCGGTGGTCGAGGACTGCGTCAACGGCGTCGGGGTGGACGTCAACACGGCCTCGGCGCCGCTGCTGACCCGGGTGTCGGGCATCGGCGCGACCCTGGCCGACAACATCGTGGCGCACCGCGATGCCAACGGCCCGTTCCGCAGCCGCAAAGCGATCAAGGACGTGGCGCGGCTCGGCCCCAAGGCCTTCGAGCAGTGCGCGGGCTTCCTGCGGATCCCCGGCGGCGAGGACCCGCTGGACGGCTCCAGCGTGCACCCCGAGGCCTACCCGGTGGTGCGCAGGATCCTGGCCGCCACCGGCGGTGACCTGAAGTCGCTGATCGGCAACGGCCCGGTGCTGCGCGGGCTGAGCCCCACGGCCTTCGCCGACGAGCAGTTCGGTGTGCCGACGGTCACCGACATCCTGCGCGAGCTGGAGAAGCCGGGCCGCGACCCGCGTCCGGCGTTCCGCACGGCGGCGTTCAAGGAGGGCGTGGAGAAGCTCTCCGACCTGGAGCCGGGGATGCTGCTGGAGGGCACCGTCACCAATGTCGCGGCCTTCGGCGCCTTCGTCGACGTCGGCGTGCACCAGGACGGGCTGGTCCATGTCTCGGCGCTGTCCAGGACCTTCGTCAAGGACCCGCGCGAGGTGGTGAAGTCGGGCGACATCGTCCGGGTGAAGGTGCTGGAGGTGGACATCCCGCGCAAGCGGATCTCGCTGACGCTGCGGCTGGACGACGAGGCCAAGCCCAAGCAGGAGCGCGGGCCGCGCGGCCAGCAGCAGGGTCAGGGCCAGGGCGCCCCGGCTCAGCGGCAGCAGGGCCAGCGGCAGGGGCAGGGCCGGACGCCGCAACCGCGGCGCGAGAACCCCCGCGGCGGCAACGCACCGGCGCCGGCGGCGAACAGCGCGATGGCGGATGCCCTGCGCAGGGCGGGTCTGACCCGCTGACCGGGGCAATGCTGCCATCAGGTGATGGCACATTGGATCCTGGTGCCCCAATGGTCGGGGTGCCCGGTTCCGCAATCGTACGATGATCCAAGGAAGTCCCCATCCGCTCCCCCGTGCGGAAGGGGGCTTCCTTTTTGGTTCACTCCTCCCAACGGAGCCAGACGGCCGTGTCGGAGGGCAGCAGCCCACCCTCCAACGGCCCGCTCGCCAGCAGTGGTTCGGCCCGCTCGGGCAGGGCGACCGGGCTCGGTCCCAGGTTCACCACGCAGCGGAAGCCGCCGGGGCGGGTGAAGTCCAGAACGTCCGGCGCGGACGGCAGCCAGCCCATCGGCCCGTCGCCGAGCCCGGGCTCGGCTCGGCGCAGCCGCAGCCCGGCCCGGTAGAGCTCCAGGTGCGATCCGGGGGCGCCGGACTCGGCAGCGGCGGTGCGGTCCTTCCAGGCGGCCGGCTGGACGTCCAGCCAGGGCGGGGCGTCCGCGTCCCCCGGGCCCGCGCTGAAGCCGAACGGGCGCTCGGTGCCGCTCCACGGCAGCGGCACCCGGCAGCCGTCCCTGCCCCGGTCGACATGGCCGGACCGCAGCCAGGTGGGGTCCTGGCGCAGTTCGTCCGGGATGTCCTCGACCTCCCACAGGCCCAGCTCGTCGCCCTGGTAGACGTAGACGCTGCCGGGCAGCGCGAAGGTCAGCAGCGCGGCGGCGCGGGCCCGGCGGGTGCCCAGGTCCACGTCGACGGGGCGGCCGAAGCGGCCGGCCCGGTCGAAGTCGTAGGTGGTGTCGGCGCGGCCGTAGCGGGTGACATGGCGGGTGGTGTCGTGGTTGGACAGCACCCAGGTCGGCGGGGCGCCCACCAGGGCGTGCGCGGACAGGGTGTCGTCGATGACGCCGCGCAGCTCGGCGGCGTCCCAGGCGGACTTCAGCAGCGGGAAGTTGAACGCGGTCTGCAGTTCGTCGGCGCGCAGGTAGCGGGCGAAGCGGGCCGGGTTGTTCTCCCACAGCTCGGCGACGAACATCCGCTCACCGGGGTAGCCGTCGGTGATGGTGCGCCAGCTGCGGTAGATCTCGTGCACCCCCTCCTGGTCGCGCCAGGGGTCGGGGCGGCCGTGGTGCCCGGCGGAGTCCGGCAGGCCCTGCTCCTTGACCAGGTGGTCGGTGACGTCGATGCGGAAGCCGTCGACGCCCCGGTCCAGCCAGAACCGCAGCACGGACTCGAACTCGCTGCGGACCGCCGGATTGTCCCAGTTCCAGTCGGGCTGCTCGGGCGCGAACATGTGCAGGTACCACTCGCCGGGCCGGCCGTCGGCGTCGGTGGTGCGCTGCCAGGCGGAGCCGCCGAAGTGGGCCTGCCAGTCGTTGGGCGGCAGGTCGCCGCCGGGGCCTCGGCCGGGGCGGAAGTGGAACAGGGCGCGCTCGGCCGAGCCGGGGTCCGCCGCCAGCGCCGCGCGGAACCAGGGGTGCTGGTCCGAGCAGTGGTTGGGGACCAGGTCGACTATGGTCCGCAGGCCCAGGTCATGGCCTTCGGCGATCAGCGCCTCGGCTTCGGCGAGGGTGCCGAAGGCCGGGTCGATGTCGCGGTAGTCGGCGATGTCGTAGCCGCCGTCCGCCAGCGGGGAGACGTACCAGGGCGAGATCCACAGCGCGTCCACGCCGAGCTCCACCAGGTAGGGCAGCCGGCTGCGGATGCCGGCGATGTCACCCGTGCCGTCGCCGTTGCCGTCCATGAAGCTGCGCGGGTACACCTGGAAGATGGCCGCCCCGCGCCACCAGGGCTCACTCTCCGTCGGATCCTGCACGTGGGACCGCCTTGTCGTTCGTCGGTGCTGTTGTTGTCTTTTCTACCTTTGCGCGGGGTGACGGGGGTAGAGGGCGTCCGAGACGGTGGACCGGCGGTCGGCAGGGCAGGGCAGGGCGGGGGTGCGGTGGGGGCGGATGTCTCAGGTCTGGTGCAGGGTCGAGCCGTTGCGGCCCTTGCGGACCTCCAGCCGGGTGGGGATGCGGCTCCGGAGGTCCGCGACATGGCTGACGATGCCAACGGCGCGGTCGCGTTCGCGCAGCCGGTCCAGGACGTCGAGGACGTCCTCCAGGGTGTCCTCGTCGAGCGAGCCGAAGCCCTCGTCGATGAAGAGGGTGTCCAGCGGCATGCCGCCGGCCTCGTCGGTGACCACGTCGGCCAGGCCCAGGGCCAGCGCCAGCGAGGCGAAGAAGCTCTCGCCGCCGGAGAGCGTCGAGGTGTCCCGCTCCTGGCCGGTCCAGGCGTCCAGGACGCTGAGGCCCAGGCCGGAGCGGCCGCCGCCCCTGGCCCGCAGGTCGGTGTGGGCGAGGGAGTAGCGACCCTGGGACATCACCGCCAGGCGCGATCCGGCCGCCGCCGCGACCTGTTCCAGCCTGGCCGCCAGGACGTAGGTCTCCAGGGACATCCGGAACCGGTTGCCGCTGCTGGTGCCCGCAGCCAGCCCGGCCAGGCCCGCCACGGTGGCGTGCTCTGCGGCCAGCGGCTCCAGCCGCCGCACCTCCACGGTGAGGCCGGCGCTGAGCCGGTCCAGCGCGGCGCAGCGGTCCCTGGCCGCTTGCAGCCGGGCGTAGGCCTGCTGCAGCTGCTGCTCGGCGACCCGGTCGGCCGCCTGCTCGGCCGCCGGGTCCGCCACCGGCTGCCTTACGGCGGCCAGCAGTTGCTCGTCGGCCAGCTCGGTGCGGACCCGGGCCAGCTCGGCCCGGTGCCGTTCCACCGCTTCACGCAGCCGCAGGGCCTCGGCGGCCGGGAGCAGCGCCCGCTCGGCCTGGCCCGGATCGGCGAAGCCCTCCCGCTCGGCCGCCGCCCTTGCCGAGGCCTCCGCTCCGGCGAGGGCCTGCGCCCCCGCCGCCGCTTCGCGGACGGCGGAGACCGCCTGGTTCAGCCGCTCGGCGAGCGGCTCCAGCTGGGCCACCCGGGCGGCCACCGACACCGCCCCGGACCGGCCGCGCTCCAACTCGGCCGTCAGCCGGATCTGTTCGTCGGCCAGCGCGTCCAGTCCTGCGGTGCGGGCGGCCAGCATCGAGGCGGCCGCCACCTCCGCCTCGCTGCGCAGGCCCTGTTCGTGCTGGAGCCGGTCCAGCTCCTCCTGGGCCCGGAGACCGGCCGCCGCCTGCTGCTGGGCCTCGGCCTGCTCGGCTCGCAACTGGTCCGCCGCGCCGCGCAGTTCAGCCGCCGACCGGTCACCGGCGACGGCGGTCAGGGAGTCGATCTGGCGGCGCAGCCCCTGGACGTCCTCGCGGGCGGTGTCGGCGCGGTCGGCCGCCTCCCGGTGGGCCTGTTCCGCGTGCTGCTCCTGCTCCCGGGTGACCTGCCCGGGCCCCGGCCGGGCGGGTGCCGGGTGCTCGGCGGAGCCGCAGACCGGGCAGGCCTCGCCCTCGGCCAGTCGGGCCGCCAGTTCGGCCGCCATGCCCTGCAGCCGGCGCTCGCGCAGCTCCAGCCAGCGCTCATGGGCCTGGTTGGCACTCTCCCGCAGCGTGCGGGCGCGCTCCTCGGCGTTCGACAGCCGGTTGGTCAGCGCCTCCGCCCGCTCGGCGGCCTCGCAGCGCTGCCGGACCTCGGCGAGCCGGGTGTCCAACTGCTCGGACCGGGACAGCGCCAGTTTCGCCCGGTCCAGCGACGCGGCGGCCCGGTCCCTGAGTGCCGGCCACTGCTCCAACCACTCGGCGGCCTCCGCCCGTTGGGACTCGGCGTCGTCGCGCTCGGCCTCCAGCCGGCGCCGGGACCGCTCATTGGCCTGGAACTGCTCCTCGGCCGGCAGCAGCGCCCGCAGGCCGCCGAGCTCCTCGCGGGTGGCGTGCTCGGCCGCTGCCAACTTCTCGGCGTCGGCCCGGTGCGTGTCGGCCCGGTCGGCGTCGAGGGGCGCGAGCACGGCGGCGGGCAGCGCGGCCCGGGCCCGCCGCTCGGCCTCGTCGAGCCGGCGCCGGGTCAGCAGCGCCTGCTGATGCAGCGTCAGCAGCGGGGCCACGGCCTCGGCGCGCCGGGCTCGCTCCAGCCGGTGCTCCGCGGTCCGCTGCTCCCCGGAGCGCGCCTCCAGCTCGTGCGAGCGCCGGACGGCGTGCGCGTGCCGCTGCTGACGGTCCGCCAGCACCTCGACCGCGCGGGCCCGATCGGCGGCCGGTCGGCGCCGCTCCAGCGCCAGCCGGTGCCAGGACTCGGCGATGGTCAGCAGCTCCCTGGCCTCGACCCGGAGCTGGGCCGCCCAGCAGAGGCAGTCGGCGTGCACATCGAGCGGCGGCGGCTCGTCCGTGCCTGCCGCCTCGCGCAGCCGCTCCAGTCGGGAGCCGATCTCGCCCAGCACCGCCTGGCAGGCCTTCTCGGTCTGCTGCCGGCGCTCCGCCAGCCAGCCCTCCACGGCGCCGAAGCGTGCCGTGTCGAACAGCCGCCCGAGCAGCTCGGCCCGCTCCGGGGCGGTGGCATGCAGAAAGCGGGCGAAGCCACCCTGGGGGAGCAGCACCACCTGGCAGAACTGCTCGCGGCTCATGCCCAGCAACTGCTGGATCTCGGTGCCGATCTCCTGGTGCGAGCGGCTGCTCGCGCGCCAGGAGTCGGTGCCGTTGTCGTCCTCCGCGTCCTCCGCGCCGTCCGCGACCCGTTCCCGCAGCAGCGTCTGTGCCTTGTCGGTGGTCAGCCCCTGGCCCCGTCGCTTCGTCCTGACCTGCTCCGGGCTCCGGGTGATCTCCAACCGGCGGCCGCCCAGGGTCAGTTCGAGCACCACCTCGGTGCGCACCTCGGCCGCCGCGTGGTCGCTGCGCAGCCTGGTGCGGGGCCGGCTGCCGGGCAGCGTCCCGTACAGGGCGTAGCAGACGGCGTCGAGGACGCTGCTCTTGCCGGCGCCGGTGGCACCGTGCAGCAGGAACAGGCCGCCGGCCGCCAGGGCGTCGAAGTCGACGGTCTGGGTGTCCGCGAAGGGGCCGAAGGCGGTCATCGCCAGCCGGTGCAGCCGCATCAGCGCCCACCCGCCTCGGCGAGCTCGACCGCGCCGGCACCGGCGGCCTCGGTCGCCTCCCGCAGCAGCAGTTCCTCCTCCGGGCCGGGTCCGCGGCCCCGGACGTGCCGGACGAAGCCCAGCGCGATGTCGGTGTCGCTGCGCCCCCGGGTCCGCGCCGCGTACGAGGGCAGCCCGTCGCCGAGCTCGCCCTCCGGCTCGAAGGACAGTTGCAGGGCGTAGGGGAAGCGGGCCCGCAGCCGCTCCATGGCCCGGTCCGGACGGCCGGGGTCGGTGAGCGCTGCCTGGACCCAGGACTGCTCGTGCCGGCTCAGCCCGGGATCCTCCAGCAGTTCGTCCAACTGCCCGCGCAGGCGGGCGAGCGGGCGGGGCACCGGGCAGTCGGTCCGCCGGGCCGCGACCTCCCCCTGCGGGCCCAGGTCGACCAGCCACATGGACTTGCGGTGGTCCGCCTCGGAGAAGGAGTAGGCCAGTGGGGACCCGCTGTAGCGCACCCGCTCACTGATCGTCTGACACCCGTGCAGATGTCCCAGCGCCGCGTAGTCGACGCCCTCGAACACCGACGCCGGCACGCTGGGCACCCCGCCCACGGCGATGTCCCTCTCGCTGTCGCTGACCTCGCCGCCCACCACGAAGGCGTGCGCCAGCACCACCGACCGGGTCCCCTCCGGACGGTCCGCCAGATCCGCGCGGACCCGGCCCATGGCCGCCTCCAGCACCGCCGCATGGCTCACCGCCGCGGCGCCGAGCCCGGCCCCGGCCAACGCGGGCTCCAGGTAGGGCAGTCCGTACACCGCCACCGGCCCGTGTTCGTCGGCGAGCAGCACCGGCTCCCCGCAGCGCTCCGGCTCGGTGCGCAGATGCACCCCGGCCCGCTCGATCAGCCGGGCGGCCACCCCCAGCCGCCGCGCCGAGTCGTGGTTTCCGGCGATCAGTATCACCGGCACCCCGAGCTCGGCCAGCTCCCGCAGCACCCGGTCGAACAGCTCCACCGCGCCCAGCCCGGGGATGGCCCGGTCGTAGACGTCCCCGGCCACCAGCACAGCCTCGACCGCCTCGGTCCGGACCGTGGCGACGAGGTGGTCGAGGAAGGCGCGCTGGGCCGGAAGCAGGTCCTCCCGGTGGAGGGTCCGCCCCAGATGCCAGTCGGAGGTGTGCAGGAGTCGCATAGCCAACGACAGTAACAACGACCACTGACAAGTCCGGCCGTCGCTGCCCAGGCGGTAGCGCTGCTACTGCTGTTCGACCTCCAGCACCTCGGCCGGCAGCAGCGACACCAGCTCCAGCAGTGCGTCCGTCATGCCCGCCGCCGTGGGCAGGTCGTGCCACTGCTTGCTCCAGGCCACGGCGCGGTCCCCGCTCAGCCGTACGCCCATGTCGTACTGCTGGAGCAGCTCGGTGACCCGGGCCGTGGGGACCGCCTCGGCGCCCGCGGGCAGCACGAACTGCTGCCGGAGCCGGAAGTCCGCCATGGGCAGCGTGGTCCGGTCGAAACCGAGCGAGGCCACGGTGTAATGCGTGCCGGTGCGGTTGCGCTGGTTGCTGCGGGTGCTGACCCGGAACGCCTGGGCCCGGGCGGACAGCTCGGGACGTCCGTCCACCGCCGCCGGGCCGACCAGCGCCCAGCTCACCGGCGGCTCCAGGCGTTCGGGCACCAGGGCGAGCACCCCGGCGTCGACGCCGTTCCCCAGAGCGCTGTAGCTCCAGCCCGGCCGCCGGTCCAGCACCGTACGCGCCCCGGCGTCCAGACGCCGTTTGCCCAGCGGAATCCCGACCGCCAGCCCGAGCATCGGGAGGCCGATGACAACCAGCAGAATCCACGCAGTCGTACTCAAGGGACCTTCACCGCTCCGTTCGCCCCGTTGTCCTGGCTGCCCGGCGAGCCCGCAGCCGGGGTGGCGGTGGCGGCGCCGTTGAGCGCTCCGCCCTCGCCGTAGGTCCGCCCGTTTCGGGTGATATTGAACCAGTTCTGCTCGCCGAGCGGATCCTTCTCATGCGCTCCCGCCGTCTCCGTCCTGTGCTGCACCTGCCCGGCGCCGATGCCGCCGGTGATGCCGCTGACCACGGAGTCGTGGATGTTGTCGCCGGTGCTCTTGCCGTCCATGGCGTCGTCGAAGGACTGCCCCGCCGCGCTGGTCAGGCCGCCGGAGAGGACCTGTCCGCTGATCCGCCGGCCCGGGGTGAGCGCGGCGGCGGCCTCGCCCTCGCGTCCGTCGAAGAGCTTGCCGAAGCCGTCCAGGGCGGCGGATATCCGGCTCGGCGCCGCATGCGCGCCGTCGCCGACCAGCGCCGTGGCGCCCCTGCCCAGCCCGTTCAGGCCGAGGCCGGCCCCGGAGGCGGCGAAGCCGGCGAAGGCCGAGTCCTTGGCGTCGTCGAGGACGCTCTGACTGCGGCTGCCGTTCATCATGTCGGTGACCTCGGTGCCCATGAAGTTCATTGCGGTGTTCTTCACGCCGTTGACCAGGAACTCTGTCATCAGCTTCACCGCGCGGCCCATCTCCTTGGCCGCCTCGATCAGCTTCTCGATCGCCTCGACGCCCTTCTGGACCAGCTTGATGAAGCGGTCCACCAGCTTGACGATGCGCAGCGCCCGCGCCCCCGAGGCGGCGGCGCTCACCGCGTCGGAGATGCCCGCGGTGACAAAGGTCAGCAGTGCCCCGGCCAGCTCCATCTCGGCGATCTCCAGGGCGATCTCGACGATCTCCTCGATGATCGCCTCGGCCTGGGTGGCGAAGGTGTCCAGTTCGGTGGCGATCTGGTCGAAGTTGCCCGCGCTGGTGCTGAAGGCCTGGTACTGCTGCTTCCAGTGGGCGTTGAATGCGTCCGCGGCCGCTCCGGTCCAGGTCCGGTCGACCACTCCGGCCGCGGCGGTGTTCAGCTGGGAGCCGGTGGTGCGCAGGGTTCCGGCCATGCTCCGCCACTGCGAGGCGAGATGGCGCAGGGTGTTCGGGTCGCCGCCGGGCCAGGGGATGTCCAGCAGCTCCAGGACCTTGGCGACCTTTCCGGCGATCGCGCTGTTGACGCCCATATCAGCCGGCTACCCCCTTGAACAGGGCGGAGTTGTGCGCGTCGACCGCGTGGTAGGCGGTCTGGCTGCTGGTCAGGCCGGTGGCGTCGGAGCGCAGCAGCGCCTCCAGCTGCCCCAGCCCGGTGATGGTGTGCTGGGTCAGTTCCAGATACTTGCCGGCGATCCCGTCGCACACCCCCAGCAGGCCGAATGCCTGGCCGACGTCCGCGATGCCGCCCGCGAAGGCGGCGGTGGCGGTGGCGAGTTCGTCCGCGGACACGGTGAAGTCGCCGGACAGGCCGGCCAATGAGTCCGGATGGACCTGGAAATGGTCGCTCATGGTGCTGATCTCCCCGTTTGGCTTCGGCCCTGGGGCCGCCCTACTGCCAGGAGCAGCCTGCCATGCGCATACCGACGCTTTGCAACTGGCCCTGGATCATCACCGGATCACCACCGGATCAGGCGGGCTCGCCGTACCAGCGCCAATTGGTGCGGCGGGGGAGTCCGGGCAGTGCCGCGCGCCCGGTGCACCAGAGCAGGGCGGGCCAGGGGTCGGTGTCCGCCGGGGCGTCGGGGAACAGCCGGGTGAGGACGCGGGCGCAGAGGTCGGCGGGCGGGGCCCAGGGCAGGTCCAGGCCCTGCGCCAGGTCGTAGGTGTGCACCAGGGTCTCCACGATGCCCATCGCGGCGAAGCCCTCGGGGTCGGCGTTCCCGAATCCGTGGTGGGCGCGGACGGTGCCGGGCGTGGTCCGCACCATGGCGACCAGCAGTGCCCCGCTCGCCTCCAGCACCTGCAGCAGACCGTCCGGCCCGGCCGCACGGTTCGCGAAGACGACGTTGGCCGGCCCGCCCACCCGCCTCCGTTCCCAGAGGAACGGCACCTCCCCGTCCAGCGGCGGCGTGCGGGGCCCGAGTTGGGCCGCGTAGGCGAACAGGTCGTCGGCCAGGTGCTCGACCGTCTCCCAGCAGGTCCACTCCAGCGATCCCGCGTTCGCGTCCCAGGCGTCGGCCGGCACCCCGCGCAGGGTGTCCACGGCGAGGTGCACGGAGGACTCGAGATCGTCCGCGGTCACATGATCAGTCAGCGAAGCCATGGTCAGGACCGTACCGCCTGACGGCCCGCCGGTACGCGCAGCCGCCGCTCGCGGGACACCCGGTCGGGTGGCGCGAGCGGCGGCTGTGCGAGGGCGTGCGGTCAGGCCCTGGCGTCGGCCTGGACCGGCGCGTCCTCGTCGGCCTCGGCCCGGGCCTCGGCCTTGAGCTCGGCCGCGGTCTCGCTGAGGATCGCGGCGGCGACCGGGGCGGTGGCCATCGGGCGGCTGTGGCGGGTGAGGCCGAAGAGGGCTACCGCGATGGTGAGCAGCAGGGCGCCGGCGGCCAGGACGAAGCTGGTGGTGAACTGGCTCTCGGCGGGCAGCGGGGGAACGCCGGCCGGCAGGCCGGCGATCAGCTTGGAGGCCAGCAGCGAGGTGACCACGGCGGAGGCGATCGAGCTGCCGACGGAGCGGGAGATGGAATTGATGCCGTTGGCGATCCCGGTCTGCTCGACCGGAACGCTGGCCGCGATCAGGGCCGGCATGGAGGCGTAGCCGAAGGCGATGGCGATGCCGGCGAGGATGCCGGCGATGATCACGTTCGGGGTGGAGCCGTGGCCCCAGGCGAGCCAGGCGAAGCCGGCCACGCCGACCAGGGAGCCGATGGCGAGGGTGTAGCGGGCGCCGACGCGGCGGACCAGGATGCCGCCGACCGGCGCGGCGACCAGCGAGACCAGGGTGCTGGGCAGCAGGTACTCGGTGGAGGCGCGGAGCACCGAGGCGGTGAAGCCGTACCCGGCCAGCTGTGCGGGCATCTGCACCAGATAGGAGACGCCGATGAACATGGCGAAGGAGGCGAAGCCGACGAACAGCCCGGCGACATTGGTGAAGGCGACCTGGCGGTGGGCGAACATCCGCATGTCCACCAGCGGGTTGGCGACCTTGCGCTCGACCAGCACCCAGACCGCCGCCATCACCACGGCGCCGACGAAGCAGCCGATGATCCGGCCGGAGGACCAGCCCCAGGTGTGGCCCTGGGAGATGCCCAGCAGCAGCAGGACCAGGAAGACGGCGAGGGTGCTCGCGCCCAGGAAGTCGATCCGGCCGCCGGTGCGCACGCCGCCGTCCGGGACCAGGAAGGCCACCGCGATCAGGGCCAGCGCGGAGACGCCGGTGGAGAACCAGAACACCGAGTGGTAGTCGGGGTGGACGCCCTGGGTGAGCAGCCCGGTGACCACCAGGGAGAGCCCGCTGCCGAACGCCAGGGTGCTGCTGACCAGCGCCATCGCACCGTGCAGCTTCTCCCGCGGCACCTCGTCGCGGATGATCGACAGCGCCAGCGGGAAGATCGCGGTGGCCGAGCCCTGGAGCACCCGCGCCACGATCAGCAGCGCCAGCGAGGTGGTGGCCGCGGCCAGCACCGAGCCGATGACCATGACCACCAGCACGGCGAGCAGGGTGCGCTTCTTGCCGAACTGGTCGCCGACCCGGCCCAGCAGCGGGGTGAACACGGCGGCCGAGAGCAGCGTGGCGGTGGTGACCCAGCTGACGCCCGCGGCGCCGGCGTGCAGGTCGGTGCCGAGCAGCGTGAGGATCGGGATGACCTGGGTCTGCGCCATGGCGACGACCACCGCCGCGAGCCCGAGCGCGGCGATCAGCGGGGTGCTGCCGCGCCGCGCGGACGCCGGCGCTTGGGCGGTTGAGGAGGAGACGGCATGGCTCATGGTGGTCAGCGGTCCTTCGGAAGGTTCAGGTACTGGATGCTTGAGTTCATCAAGCAATAAAGGGGACCTTAGGCCCTGATGCTTTAGGTAGTCAAGTTAAAAGGTTCAGGATGGAAAGTGTTCACATGGCGAAGCACCTGTCCTAGGGTGAGGCCCATGCGACCCCTGGATCTGCGCATCGCCCGCTCCATGCGCGACCTGCTGGAGCCCTACCACCTGGCCGTGGTCTTCGCGCCGAAGGCGCTCTCGGTCTTCCACGCGGCCGGCCTGGACCGACCGTGGAGCCCCTACTACGCCGGACGCGTCGCACCCTTCGGCGATGTCGGCACCGCCGTGGTGGACGCGGTCTTCTACCACTTCGAGCCCGCCCTGACGGCGCTGGAGCTGTCCTGCGTCCGCGGGTCCGGCCTCGGCGCCGAGAAGCTGCTCGCCCTGCGCCTGGAGGCCGTGGACGCGGGGCTGCGGGAGGCCCTCGGTCCGGAACTGCTCGCCTCGCCGGAGCTGGCCGAGGCGGCGGAGCTGGCCGTGGAGGCCGCCGCCGTCTGCGCCGCGGCGCCGTACGGGCGGCCGCTCGGCGCGGCCAACGCGGTGCTGCCGGTGCCGGACCAGCCGCACCTGGCGCTCTGGCAGGCCGCGACCACCCTGCGGGAGTGGCGCGGGGACGGCCACAACGTCGCCCTGCTCGCTGCCGGACTCGACGCGGTCGAGGCACTGACCAGCATCGTCGCCACCGGCGCGGAACGCCGCCGCAGCCTGCAGCCCCGACGAGGGTGGGACGACGCGGCTTGGGCGGCCGGGATCGCCCGCCTGGCCGCGCGCGGACTGCTCACCGCGGACGGTGAACTGACCGCGGCGGGTGGGGAACTGCGTGAGCAGGTGGAATCCATGACGGACCGTCTGGCCACGGCGCCGTGGCTGGCACTCGGCCCCGAGCGGTGCCACCGTCTCCACGAGTTGGCGGCGCCGTTGAGCACGAGGGTCGCCGAAGGCATGGGGTTGCGGATGCCGACCGGGGAGTTTCCGGAGGCCTGAGCCCGGGTGCGCCGTTGTGCACGGCTGGTCGCGCAGTTCCCCGCGCCCCTGGGGGCTGCAACTGAACCACTGTGGCCAGGTTGCACCTACCAGGGGCGCGGGGAACTGCGCGACCAGCCAGCTCCGGTCCGCAGTCGAAAACCGACGTGCACTGCCCTACTGCTCCGGCGCGCGGCCAGCCCCCCGGCTGAGAACCGCGCCGATCTCCCCGTGCACCCTGCGGTCCATCGCCAACGCGAACTCCACGTCGACCACCGTCCGGGCCACCGGCCGCAGTCGGGCCAGGGTGTCGGCGAGGCGGGCCGTCTCCTCGGTGGTCAGCCGTGCGCCGAGCTTGCCCAGGAGCTGCTTGTCGACGAGGTCGACGAAGAGGTCGGCGAGGGCGTCCGCGCTCGCGCGGACCCCGTGCGCCGCCTCCAGGACCGCGCTCAGCGGTATCCCCTCGGCGACCAGTTCGGCGGACGCGTCCAGCAGTCTGCGGCTGATGTGCCGGACGGCGTCCCCCTCCACGGTCAGATAGCCGAGCGCGGCGGCCTCGGCCAGCGCCGCCGCGTCGACCTGGCCCGAGTAGGTCCGGTCCAGCTCCCGCACGGTCATCGGCACCGGGGTCTCCTCCGACCACGGCGCCGCTATCGCCGCCTCCAGGCCCAGCAGTTCGGCCATGTCGCGACCGCTCTCCCAGGCCGCGAGCAGCTCGGCGATCCCGCCGAGGGTGTGCCCGCGCTCCAGCAGGTCGCCGATGATCCGCAGCCGGGCCAGGTGCTCGTCGGAGTACCAGGCGATCCGGCCCTCCCGCCGCGGCGGCGGCAGCAACCGCTTCTCCCGGTAGAAGCGCAGCGTACGGACCGGGATGCCGGCCTCCCTGGCCAGGTCCTCGGTGCGGAACTCACGATGCGGATGCGCGTGCGGGTGTGCCGGGCTGTCGCTCACCTGGACGAGCCTAGTGGCACCGGTTCGGGTGCCGGTTACGGGTGTGAAGCAGTCCAGTGCAGCACAAGCGGAACGCCTCCGCTGAACTTTCGCCGTAATTCAGGTAATCGGGCGAACACGGCGAGTAGCGTCCCCGGCGCCCGGTGCAGCGGTTCGCCGTACCGGCGTACGCCCACGACGCAGGGACAGGGAGCCGCCATGACCGCCATGGGAGACATGGGGAGTATGTCCGAGCTCGGCTACGGCTGGCTCACCCCGATCCTGTCCTACGCCATGGCCGTGCTCGGCTCGGCGCTGGGCCTGCGCTGCACGGTCCGCGCGGTGCAGGCCGACGGCCGGGCCAAACGCAACTGGCTGCTGACCGCGGCCGCGGCGATCGGCTCGGGGATCTGGACCATGCACTTCGTCGCGATGCTCGGCTTCTCGGTCGCCGGCTCGGACATCCGCTACGACGTCCCGATCACCGTCCTCAGCCTGCTGGTGGCGGTGTTCTTCGTCGGCCTGGGCGTCTTCGCCGTCGGCTACGGCCGGCACCGCGGCCGCTCGCTGCTGGTCGGCGGGCTCACCACCGGACTCGGCGTGGCCGCCATGCACTACCTGGGCATGTACGCGCTGCGGCTGCACGGCAGCGTCGGCTACCGGCCCACGACGGTCGCGGTGTCCGTGCTGATCGCGGTGGTCGCCGCGACGGCCGCGCTGTGGGCCGGGCTGAACGTCCACGGCCGGGTCGCGGCCGGTGCGGCGGCGCTGATCATGGGCGTCGCCGTCACCTCCATGCACTACACAGGGATGGCCGCGGTCACCGTCGTGGTCCGGCCCGGTCAGGGGACGCTGCCCGGCGCGACGGTGATGGAGTTCGTCTTCCCGCTGGTGGTGGGCCTGGGCTCGTTCCTCTTCCTGACCGCGGCCTTCGTCGCGCTGTCGCCCACGGCCCAGGAGCGGGCGGCCGCGGCCGGCGCCGAACAGCTGCGGGCGGCAGCGCCGACGCACTGAGCGCCCAAGCACTGAGGGAATGTCAGCAGACCAGTCGATGAAGCGGAATGAGGATCGAATGCGCCGACCACGGGGGGCTGCCCCGGTCACCGACGCGGGACCGGACCGTGCAGCGCGTCCCCGCCCCGCCCACGCCGGCCCCCCGGCCGCCGACGAGGAGCCGCTGCCGCCGCGGAACCCGCCCCGGACGGCCCCGACGCCGCTCCGCTCCCCGGCACCGGCCCGGACCGACGACCCGTTCCGCTCCCTGGCGCCCAGATCCGTACGGGCCCGGGTGATCTGCCTGCTGATGGTCCCGGTGGTCTCGCTGATCGCGCTGTGGGGCTTCGCCACTGTCACCACGGCGCAGAACGTCGACGCGCTGGTGCGGTTGAAGCATGTGGACGCGACCCTGCTCACCCCGGTCGCCGCGACCGTCGGCGCGCTCCAGGGCGAGCGCACCGCGGCCGCCGTCTACGCCGCCGCCCCCGATCCGGCGCGCGCCTCCGCCTTCGCGACCGCGTCCGCCGCCACCGACCGGACCATGTCCGTGCTGGACGGCGACCTGCAGGTCGGGGCCGCCGACAACGCCGGCCTCAGCGCCGCGCTGCCGTCCCGGCTGGACGCCCTGGGCACGGCCACCGACGGGCTCACCGCGCTGCGGCACCAGGTAACCGGCCGCTCCGCCGACTGGCAGTCCGTCGTCTCCGGTTACGGCACGGTGATCGACGCCGCCTTCGGTGTCGACGGCGCGCTCACCGAGGTGCAGCAGCAGGCCGTGCAGAGCACCGCGGCCGCCTCGGACGCCCGCGTGCTGCTGGAACTCGCCAGGGCCGACGACCTGCTGGCCCGCGAGGACACCGCCGAGCAGGCCGCCCAGGCCGCCGGTCGGATGAGCCAGCAGCAGTACCAGGAGTTCACCGGCGCGCTCTACGCCCGGCGGGGACTGGTCGCCGGCGCGGTCGACGATCTGCGCCCGGCCGACCAGGACGCCTATACGGCGGTGCTGAACGGCAGTCAGGCCAAGGCCCTGGCGCAGCTGGAGGCCGTGGTCAAGGCGGAGGGGCCCGGCACCGGGCCGGTGCGTCAGATTCCCGCGGACAGCTGGACCGGTACGGCCCACGCCGTCCAGGCCCAGCTCGCGGCCTTCGGCACGGCGGCGGGCGCGGCGGCCACCGCCGGCGCCAACCCGTACTCCGCAGGCTTCCTGAGCAAGAACGGCGCCGCCATGCTGTTCGGTCTGCTCGCGGTGATCGTCTCGCTGGTGGTGTCGGTGCGGATCGGACGCGACCTGGTGCAGGAGCTGGTCGGGCTGCGCAACTCCGCGCTGGACCTGGCCCTGCGCCGACTGCCGGACGCGCTGGCCAGGCTGCGGGCCGGCGGCGACGTGGACGTGGAGACCGAGGCGCCGCAGGTCCGGGCCGGCAGCGACGAGCTGGCCCAGGTCAGCGAGGCGCTCGGGACGGTCCACCGGGCCGCGCTGCGGGCCGCCGTCGAGCGGGCCGGGGTGGCCAGGGTGCTGGTCAACCTGGCCCGGCGCAGCCAGGTCCTGGTGCACCGTCAACTCTCGTTGCTGGACGGGATGGAGCGGGCCACCGACGACCCGGCCGAGTTGGAGGGGCTGTTCCGGCTGGACCACCTCACCACCCAGATGCGGCGGCACGCCGAGGGCGTGATCATCCTCTCCGGCGCCGTCCCCGGACGGGCCTGGCGCAGGGCCGTCCCGCTCCTGGACGTGGTGCGCTCCGCGGTCGCCGAGGTCGAGGACTTCGCCCGGGTGGAGGTGCGGGACCTGCCCGGCGCCTCGGTGGCCGGCAAGGCCGTGGCCGACCTCACCCACCTGGTGGCCGAGCTGGTGGAGAACGCCACCAGCTTCTCGCCCCCGCACACCAAGGTGGTGGTCAGCGGCGAGCAGGTCGGCACCGGCTATGTGCTGGAGGTCGAGGACCGCGGCCTGGGCATGGGCCGGGACGCGGTCTCCGAGGCCAACCGCAGGATCGCCGACGCCCGGCAGGCGGACCTGTTCGACACCGACCAGTTCGGCCTGTTCGTGATCAGCCGGCTGGCGAAGCGCCACGACATCCAGGTCTCGCTGCGGACCTCCGCGTACGGGGGGACCACGGCGGTGGTGCTGCTCCCGAACGCGCTGCTGGAGGAGCCCGGTCAGAACCGCCGCGGGCGGGCCGAGCCGTCGGCTCGCGAGCGGGCCGAGGCGACCGGGGCGGGTGGCGCCCACGGGCGGAGCGGCCGCTTCGCTCCGGCCGGAGCGGATCCGGCCGACGGGGAGACGGCCGAAGCGGTGTCAGCCGGCGTGGGTGCGGCGGGTGCCCGCCCGGGCGGCAGGGGCGGCGGCGGTACAGGCGCGGGCGGTACAGGTCGGGTCGGCCTGGCGCCCGACGGCGCTGGGCCGGGCGGTCGCGGTCCGGGCCGGGCGGTCCCAGGCGTCCCGACGCCGATGCCGGTGCGGAAACTGGCCCCGGAGCCGGAACCCGCCGCCGAGCCGGAGCCGTCGCGGCCGACTGACGGCGGCCGTCGCGACCGTACGCCACCGGCAGCCGTGTCCGACCGCACCGGGACCGCCCCCGCCGCGGCGGGACCCGCTGCCGGGGAGGACGAACTGCCGCACCGGGTCCGGCAGGCCAGCCTGGCCACCCAGCTGCGCGAGGCCCCGAAGGACCGTCAGGACCGGGGCGGCGCCCCGGCCGGCGGTACGGCCCGCAGCCCGGAGGGCGCCCGCGCCACCATGACCGCCCTGGCCGAGGGCTGGGCCAGGGGCCGCAACTCCCCGGGCCAGCAGCAAGGCACGCCGCCCCGGCGCCATCTGAGAATCCAGCAGGAGAGCGAGACAGCCGATGCCCGTGACGATGAACTACTCCGGTGAGCTCAACTGGCTCCTGGACGAGCTGGTGTCCCGGGTCGGCCAGATCCGGCACGCGGTGGTGCTCTCCGGGGACGGCCTGGCCCTCGGCGTCTCGGCCGGGATGACCAGGGAGGACGGCGAGCACCTGGCGGCCGTCGCCTCGGGCTTCCACAGCCTGGCGAAGGGGGCCGGACGGCACTTCGAGGCCGGCGGCGTGCACCAGACGATGATCGAGTTCGACAGCGGCTTCCTCTTCGTCGTCGCCGCCGGATCCGGCACCTGTCTGGCGGTCTTCAGCGGGGCCGACGCCGACATCGGCCTGGTCGCCTATGAGATGGCCCGGATGGTGCGCCGGGTCGGCGAGCATCTGCACACCCCGCCGCGCTCGGGTCCCGACGCGGCCGACGACCCCGCAGCGGGCTGACCGGGAACGGTAACGCGACATGGACGACTATCCGTTCCCGCCGCAGGGGTGGGAACAGGCACCGGACTGGGACCCGCCGTACGGGTGGGAGCAGCGGGAGCCGGTCGAGCACGGCGACGACAGCCGCTGGTACGACGACGCCGCCGGGCCCGTGGTCCGCCCCTACGCCCTCACCCGGGGGCGGACCAGGACCGCCGGGGAGCCGTTCGACCTGATCGCACTGATCACCGCCGACCCCACCCATCCGGTGCACGAGGGTGCGGGGCCCTGGGGCCCGGTGCCGGGTCTCGGCCCCGAGTCGGCCGCCGCCCTGGAGCTGTGCCGGCGCCGGACCCAGTCCGTCGCCGAGATCGCCGCCGAGTTCGACCTGCCCGTTGGTGTCGTCCGGGTCTTCCTCGGCGACCTGCTGGACGCGGGACTGATCCGCGTCAGCCGTCCGGTTTCTCCCGCCATGCTCCCCGACGAGCGCATCCTGCGAGAAGTGATCAATGGCCTCCGTGCACTCTGACCCCCCTGCCGACGACCGGGCCCCGGACGGCGCCGACGCGCAGGACCGCGGCAACGCGCAGGACAGCCACAACGCGCAGCACCGCGATCCCGCCGTCCCGGTACGACGCGCCCCCGGCACCGTCGACGGCGGTGATCCGCCGCTCGCCCTGAAGATCCTGGTGGCGGGTGGATTCGGGGTCGGCAAGACCACACTGGTCGGCTCGGTCAGCGAGATCCGCCCGCTGCGCACCGAGGAGCGGCTGACCGAGGCAGGCCGCGGCGTGGACGACACCGGGGGAGTGGAGCAGAAGACCACGACCACCGTGGCCATGGACTTCGGCCGGATCACCATCCGCGACGGCCTGTCGCTGTACCTCTTCGGCACCCCGGGACAGGACCGCTTCTGGTTCCTCTGGGACGAGTTGGCCCTCGGGGCGCTCGGCGCGGTGGTGCTCGCCGACACCCGCCGGCTGGAGGACTGCTTCCCCTCGGTGGACTACTTCGAGCGCCGGGACATCCCGTTCGTGGTCGCCGTCAACTGCTTCCAGGGCTCCCGTCAGCACCCGGGGGAGCGGGTGGCCCGGGCGCTGGACCTGGACCCGGGGACCCCGGTGGTGCTGTGCGACGCCAGGGAGCGGGAGTCCGGGAAGCGGGTGCTGGTGGAACTGGTGGAACACGCCAGCCGGCTGCACACGGCCAGAATGCTGGCTTGATCGTCCGTCAGATCTGACACGAAAATGAGTGCTTGAACCCGGGCCCAGTCAGGGGTTCAGGTGGCTTCGATGGGGTCGAAGCGGACGGTCAGTCCGAGGCTGTTGGCTTCCTTGGTCATGCGGCGTATGGCTCGTTGGGGGTCGCGGCGGGTGTAGTAGTCGGCGCCGAGTTCGCGGTAGGGGGCGTGGTCGTGCAGGACGTGCCAGATGGCGATGACCAGCTTGTGCATGACGGCGACCAGGGCCCGCTTGCCGCCGCGGCGGGCGGCGATCCGACGGAAGAACACCGCCAGGTAGGAGTCTTTGTTGCGGATGGCGGCCATCGCGGCGATTCCGAGCAGCCGCTTGAGGTTGGTGTTGCCGTGTCGGGTGGTGCCCGACCGGTTCACACCGGCCGATTCGTTCTGTCCGGGGCAGACGCCGACCCATGAGGCAAGGTTGTGGGCGGTGGCGAACTGGGCCATGTCCCCGCCGGTCTCGGCGATGATGATCTCGGCTGCGAGCCGGCCGATCCCGGGGATGGTGTCCAGGAGGTCCAGGTCCCGCTCCAGACCGGCCAGTAGTTCGGCGACCCGCGCGTCGAACGTGGCGACAACGTTGTTGAGGTGGTCGACCGCGTCGAGGTAGTGACGGACCATGAACGCGTGGTGTGCGGTGAAGTTCCCGTCCAGCGCCCCGACGAGGTCCGCGATCCGGGCACGGGCGCGACCGACGGCCAGATCGGCCAGGCGCTCGGGATCCCGCTCCCCGTTGACCAGCGCCACCAGGATGGCGCGCCCGGAGGCCCCGACGATATTGGACAGCACCGCACTGAGCTTGAAACCGGTGTCCTCCAGCTCCTTCTCCAGCCGCTGGACCTCCTGGCCCGCGGCCCGCGTGATCTCGGTGCGCCGGCGGGTGAGGTCGCGCAGTTCCCGGATGGCCTGGGGCGGCACGAAGGAGCCCATCACCATCCCGGACGCACCGGCCCGGGCCAGGAACGCGGCATCGTTCGGATCGGTCTTGCGCCCCCGGATCCCCTTGAGATGGGCGGGGTTGACCAGCATCAGGTTCAGCTGCGGCTGCAGCAGGTAGTACACGGCCCGCCAGTAATCCGACGTCGCCTCCATGACCACGACCTCGACCTGGCGCTCCAGCAGCCAGGCCAGCAGCCTGCGCAGCTCGGCCTGGGTGGTCCCGAACTGCTCCGTCTCCAGGCTCCAACTGCCCGACCGCTTCGGGTTGGGCGTGCGGGCGCACGCGACCAGGAACCGCTTGCCCAGGTCTACTCCCGCTGACCGCAGGTAGATGACCTCGTCCTTCACATCCTGCCGGACCATGCCCCACTCCCCGCCACGCGTCGTTCCCGGTGTGTGCAGGGCGCCCCGGAGAGGTCAAGGGAAGGTGCGGAATCTGACACGCGTGCTCCGGGCAGCGGACCGCTGCCGTGGCGACAAACCGTGGTCCCCTTGGTCAACCTCCATGGCCATCCTGAGTAACGAGCTCACAGGCATCGCAGATTGATCGGCTGGCCGGGACGCCCCGCCCCATTTTCTCTGACCCGAGGTGATCAGCGCAGCGACTCTGGCGTTCCTGAGTACCCGTACTCATGCCGGGCGCCGGGCGCCGGCGGCATCCTGACGGCATGACCACTCCCGTCAGACGCAGCACCACCGCCGCCTACCACGCGCAGGCGGTCATCTCGTTCGCGATCTCGGTCCTCGCCATGGGCGTGGGGATCGCCTATCTGTCGGCCGACGCCTGGATCCGCGCGTTCCTGGCGCTGGGCCTGCTCTATGTCGTCACCTCCGCCTTCACCCTGGCCAAGGTCATCCGTGACCGGCAGGACGAGGTCCAGGTCGTCTCCCGGGTCGACCAGGCCCGGCTGGACAAGCTGCTCGCCGAGCACGACCCCTTCCGGGTCGACACGCCCTGAACGCCGACATGTCGACACACCCTGCTGCCCGGGGCGTTGCTCTCAGAGCTTCTCGTGCCGCTGCAGCCAGACGAAGGCCAGCCAGCCGGGGAGCACCGGCAGCCACAGCGTGAGCAGCCGGTAGAGCAGCACGGCCACCAGGGCGTCGTGGTAGGGGAGCCCCGCGGTCTGGGCGACCGCCCCGGCGAGTACCACCTCCACCCCGCCGATCCCGCCCGGCGTGGGGACGGTCGAGCCGAGTGCGCCGCCGACCAGGTTGGCCAGGGCGACGGCGGCGAAGCCGGGATCCCTGCCGAGCGCCAGCAGGCAGCAGTAGAGGCAGCCGGCCGCGGCGAGCGAGACCAGGAGCTGGCCGGCGACCCCGACGGCCAGCTTCCCGGGTTGGTGCAGCAGCTCGCGCAGCCGCGGCAGCACACCCTCCAGCAGCGGCCTGACCAGGCCGGTCAGCCGGCGCCGCAGCCGCGGCACCCCGACCGCGACCAGTGCCACCAGGGCGACGGCGGCCACCACGCCGATCACGGTGTCGGTCACCAGCGGGGAGGTCTGCGTCGAGGGCCGGTAGCGCACGCTGGCCAGATAGCCGAACACCCCGGTCAGCATCAGGTGCAGCACCAGGCCGACCGCCTGGGAGACGCCGATGCTGGACAGCGCCTGCCCCGGCGGGATCCCGACCCGTTGCAGGAAGCGGGTGCTGATCGCCAGCCCGCCCACGCCGCCGGGGGTGACCACATTGGCGAACCCGCCGGCCACCTGGAGCAGGAAGCTCCGCACCGGATCGAGTCGCTCGGGGACGAAGCCGATGTAGCTCATGGTGGCGGCCACCAGGCCGCCGACGGCGCAGAGCAGTGCCAGCGCGAGCCACTCCGGGCGGGCCCGGGCCAGCGAGGCCAGCGGGTTGTTGTTGGGGCTGGTGAGCTGGAGGACCAGCAGATAGCCGGCGCCGGCCCCGGCGAAGAGCGCCAGCAGCGCCCGGATCCGCCGCCGCGGCCGGCGCGGCGGGGTGGATTCGGGGGACTGCTGCCGCACCGCTTCCGTCATCCGAAAAGCCCCCAGTGGATCGGCGCACTTATCGGTTACCCGTCCGGGGCACTGCGCCAACCCCGGGCGGCTACCGGGTCTTGCCGGCCCCGTCGTCGGCCGCCTCGGCGCGGGCGGCGCGGCGGGCGGCCTTCTCGGCGTTCTCCTTCTCGTCCTCGGCCTCGGCGACCTCGGGGGTCGGCGCGGTGCCGCCGAGGTCGGCCGGCAGCCACCAGCGGTCCTCGGGGCCGCCGGGGGCGTCCGGGTAGCCGGTCTGGGCTCGGTCGAGCAGCTCGGTCATGGCGGCGCGCAGCCGCCGGGTGACCATCACCGGCTTGTCCTCGGGGGCGAGCACGATCGGCTCGCCGATGATGATGGTGATCGGGGTGTGACGGCGGGTCAGCGTCTTGGGACGGCCCTTGGTCCACAACCGCTGGGTGCCCCAGAGGGCGACGGGCAGCAGCGGCACGCCCGCGTCGGCGGCCATCCGGGCCGCGCCGGTCTTGAACTTCTTCAGCTTGAAGGAGCGGCTGATGGTCGCCTCGGGGAAGACCCCGACCACCTCGCCCGCCTTCAGCGCCTTCACCGCGGCCTCGTAGGCGGGTTGGCCGTCGAGCCGGTCCACCGGGATGTGCTTCATGCCGCGCATCAGCGGCCCGGAGATCCTGTGCCGGAAGACTTCGTCCTTGGCCATGAAGCGGGTCTTGCGCTTGCCGGCCTTCAGCGCGCCCCATCCGGCGAAGATGAAGTCGAGGTAGCTGACGTGGTTGCTGACCAGGACGGCCCCGCCGGTCCGCGGCACATTCTCCGCCCCGATGATGTCGATCTTGAGGTCGAGCGCCCGGAACAGAGTGAGCGCGGCCCCGATGATCGGCGGGTACACGAGATCAGCCACGGTTTGTCCTACTTCCCAAGGGCTGGCGCCCGGTCCGACAGTATGTCGATGTATCGTCCCCTGCCCGACAGCACCGTGTCACTCCGGGGAGCACCAGCACTTGAGGAGACGGCGGTCACACCGCCGCCTTCCAGCCTACGTTCTGCGGCCCTACTGGCCGGTACCGCTCCCACCTGCGCCGACGGTTCGCAGCCGGTCCTGTCCGCGGCGCAGCATCAGGTAGCCCTCGCAGCCGAGGCAGTAGCCGAAGGCGGCGTTGAGGAAGGCGGCGGCCAGCGCGCAGCCGGTGGCGGCCAGGCCCAGCCAGGTGGTGCCGGACAGGTAGCCGACCGTTCCGATCAGGGCGAACACCAGCCCGACCGCCTGGGCGAAGCGCGGTGGGGCGGCGTCTTCCAGCTCGGCCGGCGGTCCGAGGCGGGGGCGGACGAAGGTACGGAACAGCCATCCGTACGGCGAGCGGCCGAGCCCGGCCAGCGCGCCCAGGGCGAAGACCACCGCCTGTGCGGCCAGCAGCCAGCCGCTGCCGGTGATCAGGACGGCGGCGAGGACCACGGTGGTGATCCAGGCGGCGAAACGGGGGCCGCGCGGATCGATGCGGCCGGGCGGCGGTGCGGGGGTGGGCATGGCGGACTCCAAGGGGACGATGCCAAAGGGAGGTTGGGTACGGTGCCGGCGGTCGCGGCAATCGCGAGGTGCGAGGTGCGCGGTGCGAGGTGCGAGGCGCGGGGCGCGGGGCCTCGCGGGGGTCAGCGACAGCGCGAGGCGGCGGCCCGGCACAGGTCGATGACCAGGCGCCGGGTGAGGCCTGCGGCCTCGTTCCGTCCGTTGGGGTCCATGCTTCGAGATGCTACGCGCACTTCGGGGCGGTGAGCAGGCATCCTTGGGGGCATGACAGGACTGGTGGTGTGCTTGGCGGTGCTGGCGCTCTCGGGCGCCTTCGGGCTGCTGCGCATGCGTGGGCGGGGAAGGCTGCGGATGCGGGGCAGTGACGACGGGGTGCGGCTGGACGCCGTGGAGCTCGGCGCGGAACTGGGCGAGCGGGCGACGCTGGTGCAGTTCTCCTCGGCCTTCTGCCAGCCGTGCCGGGCCACCAAGCGGGTGCTCGGCGAGGTGGCCGGGATGGTCGACGGCGTGGCGCACATCGAGATCGACGCCGAGTCCCGGCTGGAACTGGTGCGGCAGCTGGGCATCCTGAGCACCCCGACGGTGCTGGTCCTGGACGCGGACGGCGCGCTGGTCCGGCGCGCTGTCGGCCAGCCGCGCCGGGCGGACGTGATCGCGGCGCTGGGCGAGGCCGTGGCCTGAGAACCGCTGCCTGAAGGCCTCGTCCACCGGTCAATAGGTGCAAGGTCACAGTGACTCCGCGTTGCGGTGCGCCACCGCATGGTCTTGCGTGGGGGACTATAGGGCAACGGCGCTGCACCACTGAGCCAGGGCGTAAGCTACTGACGGGTAGCAAGAACACGGCTACCTGTGTTTATCCTTCCGGAGGTTCCGGCGCCCAGGGAACAGATGCCGGACGTGACCAGTACCAGTACAGGAGACAGGCCGTGAGCTTGAGGATCGTTGTCTGTGTGAAGTACGTGCCCGATGCGACCGGCGACCGTCGCTTCGCCGACGACAACACGACCGACCGGGATTCCGTCGACGGGCTCCTTTCGGAGCTGGACGAGTACGGCGTGGAGCAGGCGCTGAAGATCGCGGAGGCCTCCGGCGACGCCGAGGTCACCGTGCTCACCGTCGGCCCGGACGACGCCAAGGACGCGCTGCGCAAGGCGCTGTCCATGGGCGCCGACAAGGCCGTCCACGTCAACGACGACGACATCCACGGCACCGATGTCATCGGCACCTCGGCGATCCTCGCCAAGGCGATCGAGAAGACCGGCTTCGACCTGGTGGTCTGCGGCATGGCCTCGACCGACGGCACCATGGGCGTCATCCCCGCGCTGCTCTCCGAGCGCCTGGGCGTCCCGCAGGTCACCCTGCTCTCCGAGGTCGGCGTCGAGGGCGGCACGGTCAAGGGCCGCCGCGACGGCGACGCCGCCACCGAGCTGCTGGAGGCCTCCCTCCCGGCCGTGGTCTCGGTCACCGACCAGTCCGGCGAGGCCCGCTACCCGTCCTTCAAGGGCATCATGGCCGCCAAGAAGAAGCCGGTGGAGTCCCTGGACCTGGACGACCTGGGCATCGAGGCGGACGAGGTCGGCCTGGCCGGCGCCTGGACCGCGGTCGACAGCGCGACGGCCCGTCCGGCCCGCACCGCCGGCACGATCGTCAAGGACGAGGGCGAGGGCGGCAAGCAGCTCGCCGAGTTCCTGGCTTCGCAGAAGTTCATCTAGAGCCCAGCGCTCTGTCCCGCATCCCTTGACATTGAATTCTCTGGAGAGCTGAGCAATGGGTGAAGTCCTCGTCCTCGTCGACCATGTGGACGGTGCCGTCCGCAAGCCGACCCTCGAACTGCTGACGCTGGCCCGCCGTATCGGCGAGCCCTCGGCCGTCCTCCTCGGCGCCGGCCCGGCCGCCGCCGACCTCGCCGCCAAGCTGGGCGAGTACGGCGCCGCGAAGGTGTACACCGCCGACGCCGCCGAGTTCGCCGACTACCTGGTCGTCCCGAAGGTGGACGCGCTGGAGCAGATCGCCAAGGCCGCGGGCGAGCCCGCCGCCGTGCTGGTCACCTCGTCCGGTGAGGGCAAGGAGATCGCGGCCCGGCTGGCGCTGCGCCTCGGCTCCGGCGTGATCACCGACGCGGTGGACCTCAACGCCGGCGACAGCGGCCCGGTCGCCACCCAGTCGGCGTTCGCCGCCTCCTTCACCACCACCTCGCGGGTCTCCCGCGGGGTGCCGGTGATCACCGTCAAGCCCAACGCGACCAGCCCCGAGGCGGCCGCGGCCGCGGGCGCGGTCGAGGCCGTCACGGTCACCTTCGGCGCGGGCGCGACCGGCACCAAGGTCACCTCCCGCACCCCGCGGGTCTCCACGGGCCGCCCGGAGCTGACGGAGGCCGCGATCGTGGTCTCCGGCGGTCGCGGCGTCGGCGCGGCCGAAGGGTTCGGCGTGGTCGAGGAGCTGGCCGACGCGCTGGGCGCGGCGGTGGGCGCGAGCCGCGCGGCCGTGGACGCCGGGTGGTACCCGCACAGCAACCAGGTCGGCCAGACCGGCAAGCAGGTGTCGCCGCAGCTGTACATCGCCAACGGGATCTCCGGCGCGATCCAGCACCGCGCCGGGATGCAGACCTCGAAGACGATCGTCGCCGTCAACAAGGACGCCGAGGCGCCGATCTTCGAGCTGGCGGACTACGGCGTGGTCGGTGACCTGTTCAACGTGGTGCCGCAGTTGACCGCTGAGGTCAAGTCCCGCAAGGGCTAGTCTTTGGGTCTTCAGGGGCGCGGGGCTCTGCTTGATCAACTGCGCGCGCTGCCGGCCGGCTACGTGCGCAGGGGGCTGGTCGCGCAGTTCCCAGCGCCCCTGTGGGGGTCTACGGAGGTGGGCAAGGTGCTGCTCAAGGCGCTTGACGGTCGGTACCGCGACAGCGGAGATGCGCTGGTCGTGGACGGGGTTGCGCTTTCGCGGGAGCAACTGCTCGGGGCAGCGGGGGCTGTCGCCTCGCGGATCGCCGGGGCGCCCGCGCTGGCGGTGCTGGCGCGGCCCACCGTCGAGACGGTGATCGCCACGGTGGCCGGACTGCTGGCCGGCGTCCCGGTGGTGCCGGTGCCGCCGGACGCCGGGCCGAAGGAGCGGGAGCACATCCTGCGGGACTCCGGTGCGCCGCTGCTCGCCGTCGCCGCGGCCGACCGGGGCGTCGAGGCGTACGGTGCGCGGGTGCTGACGGTGGATCCGGCCGAGCGGAGCGCCTTCGCGGGCGAACCCGGCGGCGCTGCCGCCTTCATCCTCTACACCTCCGGCACCACCGGGGCGCCCAAGGGCGTCCTCATCAGCCGGAGTGCCGTCGCCGCCGGGCTGGACGCGCTGGCCGGGGCGTGGGCCTGGACCGCCGAGGACACCCTGGTGCACGGGCTGCCGCTGTTCCATGTGCACGGGCTGATCCTCGGCGTGCTCGGTCCGCTGCGCACCGGGGGACGACTGGTGCACACCGGCCGGCCCACCGCCGCCGCCTACGCCGCGGCCGGCGGGTCGCTCTACTTCGGGGTGCCCACGGTGTGGTCGCGGGTCGCCGCCGACGGGGCCGCGGCCGAGGAGTTGGCCGGGGCGCGGCTGCTGGTGTCGGGCAGCGCGCCGCTGCCGGTCACCGTGTTCGAGCGGTTGCGCGAGCTCAGCGGGCATGCCCCGGTCGAGCGCTACGGCATGACGGAGACGCTGATCACCCTGAGCACCCGGGCCGACGGCGAGCGCCGTCCCGGCAGTGTCGGGCTGCCGCTGGCCGGGGTCCGCACCCGGCTGGTCGGCGAGGACGGCGGACCGGTCCCGCACGACGGCGAGACCCTGGGCGAGCTGCAGGTCAGCGGACCGATGCTGAGCGCCGGCTATCTGGGCCGGCCGGACGCCGACGCGGAGTGCCGTACCGCCGACGGCTGGTTCCGTACCGGTGACGTCGCGGTGATCGGGGCCGACGGCTTCCACCGGATCGTGGGCCGGGCCTCGGTCGACCTGATCAAGAGCGGGGGCTTCCGGATCGGCGCGGGCGAGGTCGAGGCCGCGCTGCGGGACCACCCGGCCGTCGCCGACGCCGCGGTGGTGGGGGCTCCCGATCCCGACCTGGGACAGGTCGTCGTCGCCTATGTGATCCCGGCCGGCCCGGTGACGGGGGATCAGCTGACGGCTTTCGTCGCCGAGCGGTTGTCCGTGCACAAGCGGCCGCGACGGGTGGTCCTGGTGGACGACCTGCCGAGGAACGCGATGGGCAAGGTGCTCAAGGCCGAGCTGGCCTGACACCGGGCTCGGCTGAACTGGACAAACGCCGTTGCGTCCGCAGAGACTTCCCGGCATGGACGAGATGGTGGCAGCCGTCGACATCGGCGGAACGAAGGTCGCAGGCGCTCTGGTGGACCGAGGCGGGCGGATGCTCGCGCAGTGCCAGCGGCCGACCCCCGCCAAGGAGGACGCGGCGCGGGTCCTGGGCGCGGTCAACGAGGTGCTCGACGAGCTGTCCGCCGCCCCCGAGTGGCCCGCGGTGCGCTGCGTGGGCATCGGCAGCGCCGGACCGGTGGACGCGCCCAAGGGTGCGGTCAGCCCCGTCAACATCCCGGCCTGGCGCGGCTTTCCGCTGGTGGACGCGGTGCGTGAGCACCTCGGCGGGGACCTGCCGGTGGTGCTCACCGGAGACGGCCCGGCGATGACCGCCGCCGAGCACTGGCAGGGTGCGGCCCGCGGCTTCCGCAACGCGCTGTGCATGGTGGTCTCGACCGGTGTCGGCGGCGGCCTGGTCCTGGACGGTGCCCTCTACCCCGGACCCAGCGGGAACGCCGGGCACATCGGCCACATCAGCGTCGACCTGGACGGGGATCCCTGCCCCTGCGGCTCGCGCGGCTGCGTGGAGATCATCGCCTCGGGCACGTCCATCGCGCGGCGCGCG
>NZ_BBPM01000011.1:34071-46074 GCF_000787775.1 Streptacidiphilus carbonis
CGTCCATCGCGCGGCGCGCGCTGCGGGACGGCTGGCAGCCGCGCGGCGGCGACGCCTCGGCCGGGGCCGTCGCCGCCTCCGCCGCCGAGGGCGACCCGATCGCCCTCGCCGCCTTCGCGCGCGCCGCGCAGGCCCTCGCGGCCGGGATCGCGGCCACCGCGACCCTGGTCGAGCTGGACGTGGTGGTCATCGGCGGCGGTGTCGCCAAGTCCGGTGAGACTTTGTTCGCGCCGCTGCGCGAGGCCCTGCACGACTACGCCACGCTTCCGTTCGTCCGGCATCTGGAGCTGCGCCCCGCCGAGTTGGGAACGGACGCGGGCCTGGTCGGCGCGGCCGCGGCGGCGGCCCAGGAACTGGGGCTGGCGGGCTGGTTCTGACGCTGCGCCGGTTCGGGGGCACGCGCCCTCGACGGCCGCCTGTGGGCTCTGCGTACGATGCTCCGAGCAGTCGACGAGCGGGGGCAGAGTGATCGTCTGGGTCAACGGCGCATTCGGCGTGGGGAAGACCAGCACGGTGCGGGAACTGCAGGAGCTCCTTCCGGACAGCACGGAGTTCGACCCCGAGTCGGTGGGCGTCTACCTGCGGTATCTGCTGCCCGCGGAGGACTTCGCGTCGGTCGGCGACTTCCAGGACCTGGCCGCCTGGCGCAGCCTGGTCCCCGACGTCGCAGCCGCGCTGCTGGCGCAGCACCCGGGGACCCTGATCGTGCCGATGACCCTGCTGCGGCAGGACTACCGCGACGAGGTCTTCGGTGCGCTGGCCGCGCGGCGCATACCGGTGCACCATCTGCTGCTGCACGCCGAGGAAACGATCCTGCGGAAGCGGATCGAGGAGGACCAGGTGGAGCGGGGCGCCCGGCAGTGGCGGCTGGACCACCTCGACCGGTACCGCGAGGCCCTGGCCTGGCTGGAGCAGGACGCCGCCACCGTGGACACCACCGACCTGACGCCGCGGCAGGCCGCCGAGCGGGTCGCCGAACTGGTGCGGTCCGGGGCGGCCCGGTGCCCGATCGTCGAGCAGGTCGCCGGCGGCCGGGACACGGTGGCCGCGGCGGTGCTGTTCTTCGACGAGCAGGGGCGGGTGCTGCTGGTCGACCCGGTCTACAAGCCCGGCTGGGAGTTCCCCGGCGGGGTGGTGGAGGACGGCGAGTCGCCGCGGAGCGCGGCGGTGCGGGAGGTCGCCGAGGAGCTGGGCCTCGCCGTCCCGGCCTCGAGGCTGCGGCCGCTGCTCACCGACTGGGAGCCGCATCGCGGTCCCCGCTCGGGCGGGCTCCGGCTGGTGTTCGACGGCGGGGGGCTCAGCGCGGAGCAGCAGGCCCAGCTCGCCCTCCCCGAGGACGAGCTGCGCGACTGGCGGTTCATGGCCCGTGAGGAGTGGACCGCGCTGCTCCCGGCCAACAAGCGCGACCGCCTGGAGGCGGCCCTGCGGTGTCGCGCGGAGCGCTCCGTCGGCTACTTGGAGGCGGGGGACGCGGTCGAGGAACCGTGGCGCTGAACCAGGCTGTGTCGATGTGGGCGGCGCAGAAGGCGGAGAGACCGACGGGATCGCGCACGTCACTTCTCCGCGTTCGCCAGCTTTCGCAGCACCCGGCCCAGCCGCCGGGCGTAGCGGTGCTGGAACAGCGGCACCAGCGGTCCGGCCGCCCGGGTGTACCAGGCCGCCGGGCGGCTGAAGGCGGTGACGGTGAACCAGACCGCGCCGTCGTCGGCGAGCTCCACCAGGAACGACTCCTCGCCGCGCTCCGGATGGCCCTCCAGGGTGCCGTAGCCGAAGCCGAGACGGGCCGGCTCCTCCAGCGTCCACACCACCTCGCAGGGCGCGGCCAGCCCCACCCGGCCGAGTCCGAGCAGCACGCGGACCCGGACCCCGGGTGCGGCCCGGTCCGCCGAGGCGGTGACGCCCACTCCCGCGGCGCGGTGCATCCGCCAGGTCAGCACGGCCTCGCCGGCGGCGGCGAAGACGTCGGGACCGGTGCCCACCGGGGTGCGGTGCCGCAGCAGGGCGTAGCCGTCCGGCAGCGGCGCGCCCTCCAGGGTCGCGCCGACCTCGGGATAGGTGAAGTCGCTCATCGGGACGTGGCCTCCGCTTCCTGACGGGCTGTCGCACCGGACATATGCCCCGGCGGACCGTGCGGTAGTCAGCCCTCGCGGGCGTGCCCTGCGCCCCGGCCGCCCTGCGGGCCGGGGTGCCGGTTGTACCGGAGACGGGCGGGCCCGGCAGGATGGCCCTGTGCCCTTCACCTTCAGCCATCCCGCAGCCGTCCTGCCCCTGATCGGCGGAGGCCGCGGCCGCGGGCCGCTGATCGCCTCGGCCCTGGTCGCCGGGTCGCTCGCGCCGGACGTGCCGTTCTTCCTGGAGACCCTGCTGCCCGGGAGCCACGGTCTGGGCCGCTTCGCCCACCGGGCCTGGGGGGTGCCGACCCTGGACGTGGCGATCGCCGGCGCCCTGGCCGCGGGCTGGCACGGACTGCTGCGGGAACCGATGGTGGCGCTGCTGCCCGACCCCTGGGCGGACCGCGCCGACGCGCTCACCTCACCGCTGCGCAAACGCGGGTCCGAAGGCTGGGACCCGGCCGACGCGGTCTGGTTCGCGGTCTCGGCCGGCCTCGGCGCGTTCAGCCATGTCGGCTGGGACTCCTTCACGCACGGCGGCCGGGCCGGGGTGCGGCTGGTGCCCGCGCTGCGCCGGGAGATCGGCGGCATGCCGCTCTACCACGCGCTCCAGTGGAGCACCTCCGCCGTGGGCCTGGGCCTGGTCGCCGCCTCCGGGACCGCCGCGCTGCGGCAGCAGCGGACGCCGCAGCCGCGGTCCATCGTGCTGCGACCCTCCGTCAGAAGGGCTGCGCTGGCGGCCGTCGCGGTCGGCGCCTTCCTCGGCGCGGCCCACCGGACCGCCCGCGAGCTGCCGAAGTCCGCGGGCCGGCCGACCCCGGCCCACCTGGTCGCCGCCACCACCTTCGGCGGCGGGGCGGGGGCGGCGGCCGCCGCTGCGGCGGTGGCGCTGGCGGTTCGGCTGACGACCCGTCCGACCGGGACGCGGGCGGCTGGTGCGGGGTACCGCCGCCGTGCCCTCTAATATGAGGAAGTGTGACGCAGACGCAGCGCCCCAGCGGCGACCAGGCACCCAGCACCGACCCGTCGGCCACCGGCGTACCGAGCAGCGCTGAGCAGAGTCCTGGTGAGCACGGCACGGGCGAGCAGGGCATCGGCGAGCAGGTAATGGGCGAGCTCGGCGGCGTGTGGGACGTCGTGGTGGTCGGCGCGGGTCCGGCCGGCGCCTCCGCCGCCTACGAGGCGGCGTCGTCCATCGACGCGGACGGCCGTTCGCCGCGGGTGCTGCTGCTGGACAAGGCTGCCCCGCCCCGCTACAAGACCTGCGGCGGCGGCATCATCGGCCCCTCCCGGGACGCGCTGCCGCCCGGCTTCGTGCTGCCGCTCAAGGACCGCGTCCACGCCATCACCTTCGCACTGGACGGCCGGTTCCAGCGCACCCGCCGCTCCAAGAAGATGCTGTTCGGACTGGTCAACCGGGACGAGTTCGACCAGCGGCTGGTCCAGTGCGCGGAGAAGGCCGGCGCGGTCCCGGTCACCGGAGTGACCGTCACCGGCGTGGAGCAGAACGGCGACGAGGGCGTGCTGCTCACCCTGCAGGACGGCCGCACGGTGCGGGCCCTGGCCGTGGTCGGCGCCGACGGCAGCGCCGGTCGGATCGGCGCGCACGTCGGGGTCGCCTTCGACCAGGTCGACCTGGGGCTGGAGGCCGAGATCCCGGTCCCCGCCGAGGTCGCCGCGGCCTGGCGCGGCCGGGTGCTGCTGGACTGGGGCGGCGCCGTCCCCGGCTCCTACGGCTGGGTCTTCCCCAAGGGCGACAGCCTCACCGTCGGCGTCATCGCCGCCCGCGGCAGGGGCGCGGAGACCCGGGCCTACCTCAAGGACTTCATCGCCCGGCTGGGCCTGTCCGGCTTCACCCCCTCGATCGAGTCCGGCCACCTGACCCGCTGCCGCTCCGAGGACTCGCCGCTGGCCAAGGGCCGGGTGCTGGTGGCCGGCGACGCCGCCGGACTGCTGGAGCCGTGGACCCGCGAGGGCATCTCCTACGCGCTGCGCTCCGGACGGCTGGCCGGGCAGTGGGCGGCCAGGCTGGCCGCCGCGGCCGACCCGGTGGACGTGCGCCGGCAGGCCCTCAACTACGCCTTCGCGATCAAGGCGGACCTGGGCGAGGAGATGCGGATCGGCCGCAAGCTGATGACCGCGTTCGAGAGCCGCCCGCGGGCCTTCCACTTCGCCGCGCTGGGACTGCGCCCGGCCTGGCGGGCGTTCGCCCGGGTCACCCAGGGCCACACGACCTTCGCCGGGCTGGCCCGCTCGCACGGCCTGGGCCGCTCCACGATCGACCTGCTCACCCGCGGCTGAGCCCGCCGCGGCCCGTTCGGCGTACTCCCCGGGGAGTAGGGCGGCTGTCCGCCCCGGGGTGACGCCGCCGGGCGCCGTGATGACCTACGGTGACGGCATGGACCACCCCCGAGCCCGCAGGGCGCACCCGCGCTGGGAGGGCGGCGACCGCCGGCTGCCGTCGCGGGCCGTGCTGATCACTTCGGTGGGGCTGGCCGTGATCCAGGTGGCCGGGACGCACGCGGCCCAGCGCGGCCAGACGACGGCGCACCCGCTCGACGCGTTCGGCTACGCACTGCTGCTGCTCGGCCCGGCGGTGCTGCTGCTGCGCAACCGGCTGCCGGTGGTCGCCTGCGCCGGGACAGCCGCCATCGCGGTGGTCTACCTGCTGATCGGCTACCCGTACGGACCGGTCTTCCTGAGCGTGGTGGTCGGCTTCGTCAACGCGATCCTCGCCGGGCACCGCAGGGCCGCCTGGAGCTCGATCGGCGCGATCTACCTGGCCCATCTGCTGCTGACCGTCGTGACCGGGAAGCTGCACTGGGACGACGCCGGCCAGTGGGCCCGGGAGCTGGGGACCCTCGCCTGGCTGCTGCTGGTGGTGCTGGCCGCCGAGGTGGTCCGCAGCCGGATCGAGCAGCGCGAGCAGCGGCGCCAGGTGCGGGCCGAGCGCGAGCAGCGGGTCGCCGACGAGCAGCGCCTGGCCATCGCCCGGGAGCTGCACGACGTGCTGGCGCACAGCATCTCGCTGATCAACATCCAGGCCGGGGTGGCGCTGGAGCTGCTGGACGGCGACCCCGAGCAGGCCCGCACCGCGCTCACCACCATCAAGCAGACCAGCAAGGAGGCGCTGGGCGAGGTCCGTCAGGTGCTCGGCACCCTGCGCACCCCGGGCCGGTCCGACGCCGCCCCGCGCACACCGGCGCCGGGTCTGGCCCGGCTCGGCGAGCTGGTCGACCAGGCCCGCACCGCCGGGCTGGAGGTCGCCCTGCGCACCACCGGCACCCCCCGGGCGCTGCCGCAGGGCGTCGAACTCGCAGCCTTCCGGATCGTCCAGGAGGCGCTGACCAATGTCATCCGCCATTCCTCGGCCCGCACCGCGGAGGTCGGGCTCGCCTACACGGACGAGGCGCTGGTCCTCGACATCGAGGACCCCGGACCGCTGTCCGCCACCGGCGGCCCCCGAGCCGGAGGGTCCGGCAGCGGGCTGACCGGGATGCGCGAACGGGTCGCCGCCCTCGGCGGCAGCGTCAGCGCCGCCGCGTCGGGGGCGGGCTTCCGGGTCCATGCCGAACTGCCGTTGCACCGGTCCGCCGGGTCCGCCGGGTCCGCCGCCGTCGAGGAGATGCCATGATCCGCGTACTGCTGGCCGACGACCAGGTACTGGTCCGGGCCGGGTTCCGCTCGCTGCTGGACGCCCAGTCGGACATCGAGGTGGTGGCCGAGGCCGACGACGGCCTCGCGGCGGTCCGGCTGACCCGGGAACTGCGGCCGGACGTGGTGCTGATGGACATCCGCATGCCCGAGCAGGACGGGCTGGCGGCGACCCGGATGATCAGCGGGGACGCGGCGCTGACGGCAGTGAAGGTGGTGGTGCTGACCACCTTCGAGCTGGACGAGTACGTGTTCGAGGCGCTGCGGTCCGGCGCGGCCGGGTTCCTGGTCAAGGACACCGAACCGGCCGAACTGGTCCGCGCGGTGCGGGCGGTGCACGGCGGCGACGGGCTGCTGTCGCCGGGGGTCACCCGCCGGCTGATCTCGGAGTTCGCGGCCCGGTCCAAGGAGCCCGAGGGGTCCGCGGCGCTGGCGCGGCTGACCGAGCGGGAGCGGGAGGTGGTCGCGCTGGTCGGCCTGGGCCTGACCAACGACGAGATCGCGGGGCGGCTGGTGGTCAGCCCGCTCACCGCCAAGACGCACGTCAGCCGGGCGATGGTGAAGCTCGGGGCCCGGGACCGGGCCCAACTGGTCGTTCTCGCCTATGAGTCCGGGCTGGTCCGTCCGGGGTGGCTGGGGGGCTGACCGGGCCGTCCTCGGCTGCGGCGTGTGCCTGGTCGGCGGCGCAGGTCCCCGCGCCCCTGACGAATGGCAACTGGCTCGGTTGCAGCACCTCAGGGGCACGGGGAACTGCGCGGCCAACCAATTTCGGTCCGCGCCTTGGGAGCTACCCTCGCCCGTACCGGTGTTCCGGCCGCCGGAAGGAGACCGGCTACGGGAAGTACATCTACATCCGGTAGCCGGGTGCCGGGGTGCCGGGTCGGCAGCGCGGTAACGTCACCACGCAGCAGGCTCCCGCCACCCCTAGGAGAAGCCGATGAACGCCCCCGCCGAGCCGCTGGTCCGCTACCACGTGGACCGCGCCGTAGCGACCCTCACCCTGGACTCGCCGCGCAACCGCAACGCCCTCTCCGCCGCCCTGGTCGCCGAACTCGAACAGGGTCTGGCCGACGCCGCCAAGGACCCGTCCGTCCGCGCCGTGGTGCTCACCCACACCGGCAACACCTTCTGCGCAGGCGCCGACCTCTCCGAGGCCACCGACGGCGACCCGACCGCCAATCCGCGCCGGCTGGTGGCCGCGATGCGGGCGATCGTCGAGCTGCCCAAGCCGGTGGTCGCCCGGGTGGACGGCCATGTCCGGGCCGGGGGCCTCGGCCTGGTCGGTGCCTGCGACCTCGCCGTCGCCGGGCCCAAGGGCACCTTCGCCTTCACCGAGGTACGCCTCGGCCTGGCCCCGGCCGCGATCTCGCTGGCGCTGCTGCCCCGCCTGGACCCGCGCGGCGCGGCCCGCTGGTACCTCACCGGATCGGTCTTCGACTCCGCCGAGGCCCAGCGGATCGGGCTGCTGACCGAGGCCGCGGACGACACCGCGGCGGCGCTGGAACCGCTGCTGGAGGCGCTGCGGCTGGCCTCACCGCAGGGCCTCGCCGAGACCAAGCGCCTGGTCACCGCCGACGTCCTGCGCACCTTCTCCCGGGACGGCGAGTCCATGGTCGCCCAGTCGGCACTGCTCTTCGGCTCCGACGAGGCCCGCGAGGGCATGCGCGCCTTCCTGGAGCGCCGCCCGCCCACCTGGGCCGAATGACCCAACTGGGCCGAACGGCAGGCGATGCGAGGATGTCGGCCATGACGACGACCGTGCTCTCCAGCCTGACCGTGCCCTGGATCCCGCTGCCGCACCGGATGGACGTGGTCCGCGCCGCGTCCGTCCCCGACGGGTACGACGCCACCACGGCGTTCGTACTGGCGATCGACGCCAGGGGACGGACGCTGCTCACCCGGGTGGACCGGCACGGGCGCGGCTGGGAGGTGCCGGGCGGCCACCTGGACCCGGGGGAGTCGGTGCTGGACGCGGCGGTACGCGAACTGGCCGAGGAGGCGGGGCTGCTGGTGCGCCCGGAGCAGGTGGAGTTCGTCGGCGGGCAGCAGATCACCATCCTCGACACCCCGCCTGCCGACTACGCCTACCCGGCGCGGGCGTTCATGGCCTTCCACGTCGTCCGACTGGACCACCGCGGCCTGCCGACCGTTCCCGACCCCCGGTCGGAGTGCACCGAGGCGGAGTGGGTGGACCGGGAGGAGGTCGGACGGCGTTGCGGCGGGGCGGCCTGGCTCCCGCTGCACGAGTCGCTCTACTGACTCGCCGGTAACCCGGGAGGATCAAGCAGCGCCGTTCCGGTTACCGTGTCCGCATGCCGATGCCGAAATCCGCGTTCGCCGAGAAGATACGCGCCGCCGTGCGCTCCCGCGCCCGGCGGGCGGCGACGTCGCTGGTGCACCGGGGCTGGCAGTGGGTCCAGGAGGCGGGCTCGGTCAGTGCGGACCGACCCGGGCGGCTGCGGTTCGGCGCGATCGGCGAGTGCACCCGGCTGACCTTCCCGCTGGGCTCGGTCTTCAACGAGCAGTGGATCCATCTGGGCACGCACTGCATCATCGGCGAGGGCGTCTCCATGTCGGCGGGCTTCCTGCCCGGCCTGGACCTGGGTCCCGAGCCGATCGTGCGGATCGGCAACGGCTGCGTGATCGGCCGGGACAGCCACATCGTCGGCCACCACTCCATCACCTTCGGCGACGACGTATGGACCGGTCCCGGCGTCTACGTCACCGACGAGAACCACTCCTACGACGACCCGGATCTCCCGATCGGCAAGCAGTGGCCGCGGAACGAGGCGGTCTCCATCGGCTCGGGCAGCTGGATCGGCACCGGCGCGGTGATCCTGCCGGGCGCCACCATCGGCCGCAATGTCGTGGTCGCCGCCAACGCGGTGGTACGCGGAGCGGTGCCGGACCACAGCGTGGTCGCCGGCGCGCCGGCGCGGGTGGTCCGCCGGTTCACCCCTGCGGAGGGCTGGCAGCCGCCGATCCGCACGGTCGCCCCGAAGCCGATTCCTGCGGGCGTCACCCATGAGCAACTGGTCGCCCTCATCGGCTGGGACCTGCGGCTGCCCAAGGAGGAGCCGGACGCCGATCCTGTGGGGTAGCGCCGTTTTCGACTGCGGCGTGTGCCCGGCTCGTCGCGCAGTTCCCCGCGCCCCTGGGGAGGTGCGACTTGCTCACGGTGGGTCAGTTGCAGCCCCATAGGGGCGCGGGGAACTGCGCGACAACGCACTACGGTCCGCACTCGACGACTATTCGGACGCCGCCGAAGCCTGCCGAACGACGAGCGCCGCCACGCCGGCCAACCCGGCCAGCACCGCGACGGACACCAGCGCCGTCGGCAGACCGACCCCCTGGGCCAGGAAGCCGATGATCGGCGGCCCCAGCACCATCCCGCCGTAGCCCAGCATGGACGCCGTGGCCACGCCCTTGGGGCCGTTCAGGGCCCCGGCACGGTCGATCGCCAGCGGGAAGATGTTGGCCAGGCCCAACCCCACCAGCAGGAACCCGGCGAGGACCAGCGGCAGCCATGGGCTGAGCGCCGCGACCAGCATTCCGCCGCAGGCCACCCCCGCGCCGGTGACCAGCACCCGGGTCGGGCCGAAGCGCTCGACCAGCCGGGTGCCGCTGAGCCGCCCGGCGGTCATCGCCAGTGAGTACGCGGCGAAGCCGCCGGCCGCGACCGAGGCGGTGGCATGCAGGTCGGCGCTGAGGTGCAGGGTGCCCCAGTCGGCGAGGGCGCCCTCGCCGTAGGCGTCGCAGAGGGCCACCACGCCGAGCAGCAGCACCAGCAGCATCGGCCCGCGGACCGCGGCGGCGGACGGTGCGGCAGTGGACGGTGCGGCAGCGGACGCCGTCGGAGCCGGCTCCTCCTCCGGGACGGTGACCCGGTGCCGGATCAGCGGCACCCCCGCCAGCACTGTGACGACCAGTCCGAAGACGGCCATCAGGCCGAGGTGCCGGGCCGGCGAGAGCTGGGTCGCCAGCAGCCCGCCCAGACTCGCGCCGATCAGCCCGCCGAGGCTGTACGCGGCGTGGAAGGCGGGCATGACGGGGCGTCGGGCTGCGGCGATCAGGTCGACCGCGGCGCTGTTGATGCCGACGTTCATCGCGCCGTACCCCGCGCCGAAGAGCAGCAGCACCCCGCCGAGCGACCACACCGTGTGCGCCTGCGGCGGCAGGGCCACGGAGACGCAGAGCAGCACGGCGGAGGCGACGGTCACCGGGTGGTTGCCGAAGCGCAGGCAGAGCCGGCCGACCCCGGTCATCACCAGCACCGCGCCGGCCGAGACGCAGAGCAGGGCGAGCCCCAGCTCGCCCGGGGAGGCGTGCACGGCGGCCTTGATGGCCGGGATGCGGACCACCCAGCCGGCGAACAGGAAGCCGTCCAGGGCGAAGAAGGCGGTGAGCGCGATCCGGGCCGGAGGCCAGGCGGTGGCCCGGGCCGTGCCGGTAGCGGTGGTGTCAGGGGTGTCGGTGGTGCCGGAGCTGCTGGCAGATGTTTTGTTTATTTGCGGCACAAAGTCAGAATAGAAGGGTGCAGCCAACTCACACAAGTCCCGACCGGGGTCGCGCGGCCCTGGGCCCGGCGCTCTCCCTCGTCCACACCGGGGCGGCGCCGACCCGCTCCGTCCTGACCGGCGCGCTCGGCGTGACCCGGGCCACAGCCGGGGCGGTCACCGCCGAACTGCAGGCCCTGGGGTTGATCACGGTGGATGCCCGGCCTGCCGGCGGCACCCGGGGCCGGCCCTCGCACCGGCTAGCCGTCGACCCGTCAGGACCGGTGGTGCTGGCCGCCCAGATCCACGCCGACGGCTTCTCGGTGGCGCCGGCTACTCTCGGGGGAGTACTCGACGCGCCCGAGGACTTCCCGCTGCCGGAGCCGGCCACCCCCGAGCGGGTGCTGCGCGCCGTGGCCTGCGAGGCGGCCCGGCGGATCGCCGCAGACCCCCGCCGCTGCGTGGGCCTCGGCCTGGCCGTGCCCACCCCGGTGGCGCTGCCCGAGCGGGTGGCCGTCGCGGCGATGTACCTGGACTGGCCGTCCGGCACCCCGGTCGCCGACCTGCTCCGGCAGGAGGTCCTGGCGGCCGGCCTGGACCTGCCGGTGGACGTGGCCAACGACGCCAACCTGGCCGCTCTGGCCGAGCACCGGCACGGCGCCGGACGCGGCTCCCGGCACCTGCTCTACGTCACCTCGGGCCACCGGGGCGTGGGCGGCGCACTGGTGGTCGAGGGCCGGCTGCACACCGGCAGCGCGGGGCTGGCCCTGGAGGTCGGCCAGGTACTGGTGGACCCGGGCGGACGCCGCTGCCCCTGCGGGAGCCGCGGCTGCCTGGACGTCGAGGCCGATCCAAGCGCGTTGCTGGCTGCCGCCGGGCGCGAGGCCGACCCGGCGCGGCCGCTCTTCGAGCAGACCGACGCGATCCTCGCCGAGGCCGCGGCGGGGCAGCCGCAGGCCCGGGCCGCGGTGGAGCATGTCGCCGACCGGCTGGGGATCGGCATCGCCGGGGTGATCAACATCCTCAACCCGGACCGGGTGGTGCTCGGCGCCTTCCACAACTCGCTGCTCGCCGCGGTCCCCGAACGGCTGGCCCGGGTGGTCGCGGAACGCTCCTACTGGGGGCGGTGCGGCCGCATCCCGATCGCGGCGGCGGCGCTGGAACGCTCGGAGCTGGCCGGGGCTGCCGAACTGGCCTGGTCCCCGCTGCTCACCGACCCGCTGGCGGTGCTCGGGGAGTCGTAGCGGGTGCGGCTCGTGCATGGCTGGGCGCGCGGTTCCCCGCGCCCCTATCGGGCTGCAACTGAGCCAGTTGCACTCAGCCAGGGGCGCGGGGAACCGCGCGCCCAGCCAACTACGGTCCGCAGCCAGGGCAGAACCCGCACCCCGTACTCCGCAGGGAGCAGCGCAGGAGCCCGCCCCCGCAGGACGCCCCGGACCCCCTGTCAGGGGGACTCTCGGTAGTGCGCCGTCGCGTACCGCCGCGGCGCACGGATCGCAACCGAGGAGCCCGAGATGAACACAACCCTGCTGGCGGACGGATGGCACGGCGGCCCCGGGCCGTGGATCGTGCTGGTGCCGCTGTTCTGGATCACCGTCGTCTTCTTCGTCCGCAAGGTGGTCTTCGGCGGCCGCGGCTTCCGCGGACCGCGCCGCGAGTTCGGCCCCGGCTCCGGCTCGGGCTTCGCCCAGGGGTTCGGCCCGCGGCAGGCCCCGGCGCCCTCGCCGATCGACACCCTGAAC
>NZ_BBPM01000011.1:46552-114975 GCF_000787775.1 Streptacidiphilus carbonis
GGGTTCGGCCCGCGGCAGGCCCCGGCGCCCTCGCCGATCGACACCCTGAACCGCCGCTACGCCGAGGGCCAGATCGACGAGTTCGAGTACCGCGAGCGCTATGACCTGCTCACGGTGGAGCTGCCCACGTCCGGTCCGATGGCGGACCCGCTGCGGAAGCCGGCGTCCTCGCCGAAGCCCCCGGCCGAGCCCGAGGACGACCGGCGATGAGCGCGCGGGTGGAGGACGCCGTCAAGATCTACGGCATCGCGGCCACCCAGGTACGCGCGCTGGACCATGTCAGTGTCGAGTTCCCGGCCGGGCGCTTCACCGCGGTGATGGGCCCGTCCGGGTCCGGCAAGTCGACGCTGATGCACTGCGCCGCGGGCCTGGACACGCTGACCGCGGGGTCGGCCTGGATCGGCGGCCGGGATCTCAGCACCCTGAACGACCGTCAGCTGACCCTGCTGCGGCGTGCGAGCGTCGGTTTCGTCTTCCAGGCGTTCAACCTGGTGCCGACGCTGACCGTGCTGGAGAACATCACCCTGCCGCTGGACCTCGCCGGCCGCGGCGGCAGGGAGCGCGAGGCCGACCGCGAATGGATCGACTCGCTGGTCGACGTCGTCGGCCTCGGCGACCGGCTGCGGCACCGCCCGTCCGAGCTCTCCGGCGGCCAGCAGCAGCGGGTCGCGGTGGCCCGGGCGCTGGTGGCCCGGCCCGAGGTGGTGTTCGCGGACGAGCCCACCGGCAACCTGGACTCCCGCAGCGGCGCCGAGGTGCTCGGCCTGCTCCGGACGGCCAGTCAGGAGCTGGGCCGCTCGGTGGTGATGGTCACCCATGACCCGGTGGCCGCGGGCCACGCCGACGAGGTGCTGTTCCTCGCCGACGGACGCCTGGTGGACACCATGTCCGCGCCCACCGCGGCTCTGGTGCTGGAGCGGATGAAGGCCTTCGACAGACCACCGGTGGGGAGCGCGGCGCGATGAGAGCCACTCTGCACCTGGGACTGCGCGGCCTGCGGGCGCACAAGCGGCGACTGCTCGGCACCTTCCTCGCGGTGGTGCTCGGCGTCTCCTTCCTGGCCGGGACGATGGTGCTCGGCGACACCCTGAAGTCCAACTTCGGCACCCTGTTCGCCAATGCCTACGCGGGCACCGACGCGGTGGTCCGAGGCGCCGGTTCGATCAAGGCGGACGCCGGTCCGGCCGGGGTCCGCGCCCCGATCACCGCCTCGCTGGACCAGCGCGTGGCGGTGCTGCCCGGAGTGGCCGCCGTCGCGCCCTCCGTCTCCGGGGCCGGGCAGCTGGTCGGCGCCGACGGCAAGCCGATCGGCGGCAAGGGGCCGCCCACCACGGCCGGGAACTGGGTCACCGACCCCGCCCTCAACCCGTACCACCTGGTCCAGGGGCGCGCTCCGAGCGCGCCCGGCGAAGCGGTGATCAACCGCGGCGCGGCCAGGTCCGGCGGGCTCAAGGTCGGCGACACCACCGTGCTGCGCGCCCCGGACCCGGTCAGGGTCACCATCGTCGGCATCGCCGCCTTCGGCAGCGCCGACGGCATGGGCCCCAGCACCTTCACCGGGCTCACCCTGGCCGACGCCCAGCGCTATCTGCTGCCCAGGGCCGGAGAGGTCAGCACCCTGCTGGTCAAGGCCGCTCCCGGCACCAGCCAGGAGCAGCTGGTCCGCACCATCGACACGGTGCTGCCGGCCCAGGACGAGGCGGTCACCGGCGCCCAGGCCGCCCAGGAGGACACCACCAACGTGTCCTCGGGCTTCCTGAGCGTCTTCACCACCGTGCTGCTGGTCTTCGCCGGGATCGCGCTGCTGGTGGCGACCTTCACCATCCACAACACCTTCGCCATCGTGGTGGCCCAGCGCACCCGGGAGAACGCCCTGCTCAGGGCGCTCGGCGCGGCCCGTCGGCAGATCCTGGGCGCCACCCTCGCCGAGGCGGTCGCGGTCGGCCTGACCGCGTCGCTGGCCGGGCTGCTGGGCGGGATCGGGGTGGCCACCGGGCTGAAGGGGCTGTTCTCCGCGATCGGGATGGACCTGCCCACCGGCGGCATGGTGGTCACCACCTCCGCCGTTCTGGTCCCGGTGCTGGTCGGCACGGTCGTGGCGATCGCCTCGGCGCTGCTGCCCGCGATCCGGGCCGGACGCACCGCGCCGGTCGCCGCGATGCGGGAGACCGCCGTCGAGGCGGTCGGCGGCAGCCGGATCCGCACCGTGCTGGGCGCGGTGGCCGGCCTGGCCGCCGCGGCGCTGACCGTCCTCGGGGCGACCCGCGGCCCGTCCGTGGCGCTGACCGCGGTCGGCTCGGTGCTGGCCCTGGCCGCCATGATCGTGCTCGGCCCCGCCGCCGCCTCGCTGGCGGTACGGGTCCTCGGCGCGCCACTGCCGCGGCTGCGCGGTGTCAGCGGGGCCCTGGCCGCCAGGAACGCCGCCCGCAACCCGCGCCGCACCGCGGCCACCGCGACCGCGCTGATGGTCGGCGTGGCGGTGGTCAGCCTGTTCACGGTGTTCGGCGCGTCGATCAAGCAGAGCCTGGACGACACGGTCAACCGCTCCTTCGCCGGCGACCTGGCGATCTCGGCGCCGAGCTTCGGCGCCGGCGGCAGCGGGCTCAGCCCGCGGATCGCCCCGGCCGTGGCCGCGCTGCCGCAGGTGCGCAACGTGGTCGCGCTGGGCAGCGGCGTCGCCGCGGTCGACGGCCATGCGGTCAAGCTGGACGTCACCGATCCGAAGGCGCTGACCGGCACGGTCACGCTGGGCGCGACCCAGGGCGCGGTGGCCGGCCTCGGCGCGGACGGCATCGCGGTCTCCCGGGCCGTCGCCGACCGGTACGGCTGGACCGTCGGCCAGGCGCTGCCGGTCGCCTACGCCGACGGCAGCCACCAGTCGCTGACCCTGGACGCCGTCTACACCGACGCCGGGGTGGTCGGCGACTACCTGGTCACCCCGCAGACCTGGGCGCCGCACCGCACCCAGGACTCGGACACCCTGGTCGCGGTCAGCCTGAAGCAGGGCGTCCCGCTCGCCGCCGGAAGGACCGCCGTCGAGCAGGCCGTGGCCGGGTTCGGCGGACCGACGGTCCAGGACCGGGCGCAGTTCGCCACCAGCGCCGCGGCGGGCATCGACATGATGCTCTCGGTGGTCTACGCCCTGCTGGCGCTGGCGGTGCTGATCGCACTGATGGGCATCGCCAACACGCTGACGCTGGCCATGCACGAGCGCACCCGCGAGCTGGGCCTGCTGCGCGGGGTCGGCCAGACCAGGGCGCAGCTGCGGTCCATGGTGCGCTGGGAGTCGGTGCTGGTGGCCGTGTTCGGCACGGTCGGCGGCCTGGGCCTGGGCGCGTTCCTGGGCTGGGCCCTGGTCCGCGCGACCGACTCCACCCGCACCGGCTCCTTCGCACTGCCGGTACCGCAGCTGGTCGTGGTGCTGGCGGTGGGGATGCTGGCGGGCGCCCTCGCAGCGGTCCGCCCGGCACGCCGGGCGGCCCGACTGGAGGTGCTGCGGGCCATCGCGGCCCCGTGAGGAGCCCTCAGGGCTCAGACCCGCACCCGCACCGGTTCCCGGCCCCGCTGCCTCCCGCTCTCCTTGGAGCCGGGAGCCGGGGCCGGCCCGGTCCAGGCCACCCGCAGCGGCGGCAGCCGCAGGGGTGCGGGAGCCGGCGGCTCGGCGGGCTGGGGGACGGTCTTCAGGGCGAACCAGACGACCTTGCCGTCCTCCTCGACCTGCGCGCCCCAGTCCGCGCTCAGCGCGGCGACCAGGGCCAGCCCGCGGCCGTTGATCTCCTCGTCGTCAGGGGCCAGCAGCCGGGGGAGTGACGTGCTCCGGTCGTGGACCTCGCAACGCAGCAGCCCGTCCGCGCCTCCGGTCAGCCTCAGCGTGCATTCCGCGCCGGGACCGACATGCCGGTGGACGTTCGCGAGCAGTTCGGTGACACCCAGCAGGCAGAGGTCAACGGCTTCCGCCATTTTCCAGTGGCGCAGATGCGCCGAGACGATCCTGCGGACAACCGCGAGGCGCTGGGGTTCCGCTGTGAGCCTCAGTTCGTACTGCTTGTCAGACTCCATCACGCGTCGATTCCTCCTGCTTCGCTGGAGACCGACTCCACGCCCGATGAGACAACCGCGCAGAGTCACCACGTGGCTACATTCCGAGACATGTCCAGAATCACCCTGTTCGGGGGTATTCGCAACGCGCGGGCGAGCTCGGGTCCATGCTGCACGCTTGTGGGTCGCAGCGTAACTGCCTGGACACGGTGCGTTGCGGAACATGCTCCGCCGTATGGCATATTCCAAGAAAAATCGGGAATGGCCGCATGGCTACGATGCGCGGGAGCGCCTGTTGCGCGGGGAATTCCGAAAAGAAAGCAGTTCGAATGAAGACCGTGGATGTGGACCGCAGCGACGCCGAATACCGGGCCTGGCTGAAGGAGGCCGTGCGCAAGGTGCAGGCCGACGCCAACCGGTCGGCCGACACCCATCTGCTGCGGTTCCCGCTCCCCGAGGAGTGGGGGATCGACCTGTACCTCAAGGACGAATCCACCCACCCCACCGGCAGCCTCAAGCACCGGCTGGCCCGCTCGCTGTTCCTCTACGCGCTCTGCAACGGCTGGATCCGGCCGGGGCGCCCGGTGGTGGAGGCCTCCAGCGGCTCCACGGCGGTCTCCGAGGCGTACTTCGCCAAGCTGATCGGGGTGCCGTTCATCGCGGTCATGCCGCGCACCACCAGTTGCGAGAAGATCAGCCTGATCGAGGCCCAGGGCGGCAACTGCCACCTGGTCGACGACACCCGCACGCTGTACGAGGTGTCCGCGCGGCTCGCCGAGGAGTCCGGCGGCCACTACATGGACCAGTTCACCTATGCGGAGCGGGCGACCGACTGGCGCGGCAACAACAACATCGCCGAATCGATCTACGCCCAGCTGCGGTTGGAGCGGTACCCGGTCCCGGCCTGGATCGTGGCCACCGCCGGCACCGGCGGCACCTCGGCCACCCTGGCCCGCTATGTGCACTACACCCAGGCCGACACCAGGATCTGCGTCGCCGATCCGGAGAACTCCTGTTTCTTCGACGGCTGGGTGTCCGGTGACCCCTCGGTGACCTGCGAGAAGGGGTCCAGGATCGAGGGCATCGGCCGCCCCAGGATGGAGCCCAGCTTCGTCCCCGGCGCGATCGACCGGATGATGAAGGTCCCCGACGCCGCGTCGATCGCCTCGGTCCGGATGCTGGACGCGGTCATGGGCCGCAAGCCCGGGGGGTCCACCGGGACCGGGCTCTGGAGCGCGTTCAAGATCGTGTCGGAGATGCTGGCCGCGGGGGAGCGCGGCAGCGTGGTGGGGTTGATCTGCGACCCCGGCGACCGGTACCTGGACAAGTACTACTCGGACGACTGGCTGGCCGCCCAGGGGATCGACATCCGTCCTTGTCAGGCGGCGTTGGACAGCTTCCTGGCGACGGGGGTGTGGAAGGGGTAGCGGTCGGGTGCGGACGGTGCACGGCTGGTCGCGCGGTTCCCCGCGCCCCTACGGGGCTGCAGCCGACCCACTGTGAGCACGTTGCCCTTTCAGGGGCGCGGGGGACTGCGCGACCAACCACTTGCGGTCCGCAGTCAGGATCCTGCAGGCACCCCGTAGGCCCGTGCATCCAGCCGCCCCGCCGCTCGCCGTACGGCGCGGCGCACCCCTGGCCGGGCCAGTGCGACGGCCCCGCGAACCGGTGCCGCCGCGTCCAGGGCGATGGTGAACCGCAGCTCCGTGCCGCCGTCCGCGGCGGGGGTGAGCAGCCACTCCTCGATCCAGGCCCGGACCCCCGGGAGACCGGTCTCCTCCACCCGGTAGGCGAACCGGCCCGGCCGCTCCCAGACGATCACGCTCTCCACGAAGTGCGTCCCGCCGCGCAGCGACACCGCGCGCCCCGCGCCGACGCCGTACGGGGGCGGGCCCGTGTACGCGGCGGAACGGACCTCGCGGAACCACAGCGGCAGGGTCGAGGCGTCGTCGGTGAGCTCCGCGAACACCGCCTCGGGCTTGGCCCGCAGCGTCGCCGCGGTCACCAGCCGGACCGGCGCCTCCGCCAGGAACTCCTCCGTCACCGGCCGCAGTCGCTTCGCCACCGTTCCCCCCGCCACTCGGGTAATGAGGGCAGCAGTCTAAGTGACGGACCGTCAAAAGGGTCAGTCGGCTGGGGAGTCCAGCTCAAGGTCGCCGGCCACGATCACCTCGCGCACCTGCTCGGACACCGCCGAGCGGATCTCCAGCGGCAGGCCGACGTCGGTGACCAGGGTGTCCACGTCGGCCAGGGAGGCGAAGGTGGACAGCCCCACGGTGCCCCATTTGGTGTGGTCCGCGACGGCGACCACCCGCCGCGCCGAGGCGACGAAGCTGCGGTTGGTCTCGGCCTCGGCCAGGTTGGGGGTGGACAGGCCGGCCTCCAGCGAGATGCCGTGACTGCCCAGGAACAGCAGGTCGAAGTGGAGCGAGCGGATCGCCCGGTCGGCGATCGGACCCACCAGCGAGTCGGAGGGGGTGCGCACCCCGCCGGTCAGCACCACGGTCGCGGCGGTGGCCGGAGCCGCCCCGTGCCGCAGTGCGTTCTCGAACACATCGGCGACCCGGACCGAGTTGGTCACCACGGTCAGGCCCTCGACCTGGAGCAGATGGTGCGCCAGCGCGAAGGTCGTGGTCCCGCCGGACAGGGCGATGGCGCTGCCCGGGACCACCAGCCGGGCGGCCTCCCTGGCGATGTCCTCCTTGGCGGTGAGCTCCAGGGCCGACTTGGCCTCGAAGCCCGGCTCATGGGTGCTGGCCTCCAGCACCGGCACCGCGCCGCCGTGCACCTTCTCCACCACGCCCTGGCGGGCCAGCGCGTCCAGGTCCCGACGCACCGTCATGTCCGAGACGTTCAGCCGCCGGGTCAGTTCATTGACCCGCACCCCGCCACGCCGCCGCACCTCGTCCAGGATGAGCGCGCGCCGCTGCTCCGCCAGGAGATTGCTGTTCTCGGCCACCCGTGCCCCTTCACCGCTCCGCTGATCCGGCTATCCTCGCACGCCGTCCGCGGCGAAGGCATGCGCATCCGTCCGCGCGGGAAGCACACTTGGCGAGATGCTTCCCAGCAGCCGAAACACATACCCATCGGGGGCGGCCATGGCGGACCGGGCACAGCAGGCACAGGCACTGCCACCGCAGCGGCGCCCGGCCGCGCCGGGGGAGCCGGCCATCGCCATGGAACTGCTGGTCCACGGGGTCGGCGGGACCACGCCCGAGGCCATGCTGACCGACCCGCACCTGGTGCAGCTGACCGGCGACACCGTGGCCGGTACCTACCGCCGCTGGGCCGACCGGGACGCCGAGGCCGAGCCGGACCGCTACCGGGGCGGGGCCGTCGAGGAGGCCTACTCCTGGGCCGGACTCACCTCGGGCAGCGCCATGCGCGCGCTGTGGCTGCTGCTGCTCCCCTTCATGTTCGCCAACCTGGCCCACTGGATGCGGCCGCCGGCCCCGCGCGCCGCCCGCGCCCAGGGCCTCTACGACATGGCCGTCCGCATCTCCGCCGTCAGCCTCACCGTGCTGCTCACCGCCGCCGCCTGCGAGACCGCACTGGACCTGACGGCCTGGCAGTGCGCGGGCACTGCCGCCTGCGCGGCGCACCACAGCTGGCTCGGGTTCCTCTCCGCCGCCCACGGCGGCTGGTGGAGCGAGCCCGGCCGCCGGCTGGCGCTGGCGACCGCGGTCCCGGCGGCGCTGGTGGCGGTGCTGTGGTGGCTCTCGCACCTCACCTGGACCAGTTACGAGTCCCAGCGCCCGGCCGCCGACGGCAGCCGCGGGGACCTGGCGCCGATGGAGATGCCCGGCTTCTGGTACGGCATGCGGGTGGTCCGCCGGCTGCGGATGACCCATGTCGCCGCGGGGCTGCTGACCGCGGTGCTGGCGCTGCTGCTGCCGGCGCTGGGCTACGACCGGTCGAGCGGCGGACCGCTGGCCGTCCCCGGGTGGATCCTGCTGGCCCTGCTGGCCGGGCTCACCTGCGGGGTGGTCTCGGCCCTGGTCACCAGCAGCCGCCGGGAGACCGAGCAGGACGACCGCCCGGACACCCTGGCCATGCGCGCGCTGCACTGGGCCTCGCTGGCACTGCTCGGGCTGACCGTGCTCTACGCCGGCTGGGCCCGCCGGGGCTGGCACTCGGCCGGACGGCTCCCCGGCGCGGCCGGGCTGTTCGCGGTGCTGTGCCTGGTCCAGTTGGCGCTGGTACTGGTGCTCGTCCTGGCCGTCTTCCTGCTCCGCCGGAAGCAGCCTGCCGTGCAGCCCGCACAGCTGCCGGGGGAGCAGGACGCGATCACCGTGCCGGGCCCGTTCCGGCCGGTGCCGGACGGCGACCTGCGCTTCGGCGGGCCCGACGGCCCGGCGCTGCGCGGCTACGCCGGGCCGGCCACCGCGATGCTGGGGACCGGCCTCGGTAACCTGCTCACCGCCGGCGCCACTGTCTGGGCGGCCCAGTGGCTGATGGGCAGGGGCACCCTCGGCGTCACCGTGCCCGGGCCGCCGCTGCTGCTGGTCTGGCACAGCAGCGGGGTGCCGCTGCTCGCGGCGCTGCTGCTGCCGCTGCCGGTCGCCCTGGCGGTGCGGATGATGCGTCAGAAGTCGGCCCTCAAAGCCCCGGTGAACGCCGCCTACGACATCGAGGGGGATCCCGCGGCCACCAGGACCGCCCAGATCGCCGGGGTGCTGGCCAGGGCTCGGCTCACCGACGCCGGACCGGTGCTGATCGGCGCTCTGGCCGTGCTGGCCTTCGCCCTCGCCGCCGCCTCCGTGGCCGGGGCCCTGGCCACCGGGCGGACGCCCTCGCTGGCCGCCCACGGGGACCCCACCGTGGTCTCCTACGCCGCGACCACGCTGCAGTCCGTCGGCGGCTGGCTGGTCGGCGCGTTCGTGCTGATGCTGGTGGGTCTCGGCCGAGCCGCCTACAAGCAGATCTCCACCCGGCGCACGGTGGGGGTGTTCTGGGACATCGGCACCTTCTGGCCGCGTGCGGCCCACCCCTTCGCGCCCCCCTGCTACGCCGAGCGCGCCGTCCCCGACCTGGACTGGCGGATCCGCACCTGGCTGGACGACGACCCCGCGCGGAGGCTGGTGCTCTCCGGCCACTCCCAGGGCACCGTGCTGGCCGCCGCCGCGGTCTGGCAGCTGGACCGGGCCACCCGCGCCCGGGTCGCCCTGCTCACCTACGGCTGCCCGCTGCACCGCCTCTACAGCCGGTTCTTCCCGGCCTTCATGGGTCCCGAGGACCTGTCCCGGCTGCACGCCGACGCGGCCTACTGGCGCAACCTGTTCCGGATCACCGACCCGATCGGCGGACCGGTCCGGGTGGCCGTCCCCGAGGGCGAGCACCCGGTGGACGCGCCCCCGTTCGTGGACCCGCTGGTTTTCGACCGGGACCAGCGGCATCCACTGCCGGTGCCGATCAACGCCCACTCCGACTACCGCGCCGACCCCCGGTTCACCCAGGAACGCGACGCCCTGCTGACCCGGTTGTGACCGCCGCGGTGCCGGGCAGGTCCTCCGGCAGCAGCAGCTGCAGCTGCTCGGTGGTCAGCTCGGCGACCTGCGCCAGCCGCACCGCATGCCGCTCCACCATGGTTTCGAACACCTGGCGGGCGGTACGGCCATTGCCGAAGGAGGGACCCTTGGGCAGCAGCGCGTAGTGCTCCAGCAGCGCCTGCGCGGTCTCCTCGGAGAGTTGGTACTCGTGCTCGGTGGCCTGCCGCCGGGTGATCTCCAGCAGCTCCGCCGCCGAGTAGTCGGCGAAGGTCACGGTGCGTGAGAAGCGGGACGCCACACCGGGGTTGGACGCCAGGAAGCGCTCCATCTCGGCGGTGTAGCCGGCCACGATCACCACCACCTCGTCGCGGTGGTCCTCCATCAGCTTCACCAGGGTGTCGATGGCCTCCCGGCCGAAGTCCCGGCCGCCGTCCTCGGGCGCCAGCGCGTAGGCCTCGTCGATGAACAGCACCCCCCCCAGCGACCGCTGGAACACCTCGGAGGTGCGCAGCGCGGTCGAGCCGACGTGCTCGCCGACCAGGTCCAGCCGGGCCACCTCGACCAGATGGCCGCGCTGCAGCACCCCCAGCGAGGCCAGGATCTCCCCGTAGAGCCGGGCCACCGTGGTCTTGCCGGTGCCGGGGGAGCCGGTGAACACCAGGTGCCGGCGCAGCGAGGGGGCCTTCAGCCCGGCCTGCTGCCGCCGCCGTCCCACCGAGATCAGGTCGATCAGGGTGCGGACCTCCTGCTTCACGGTGTCCAGCCCGATCAGCGAGTCCAGTTCGGCCAGCGCCACCTCGGCGGGGCGGCACTCCGGCAGCGGCCCGATCGGCTGCGAGTCGACCCGGGGCGCCGGTTCCGCCGGGGACCCGCTGCGCGCGCTCGGGACCAGCGGCACCGCCGCCTCCCAGGCCGACGCGGTGGAGACGGCGCGGACCGGCTCGGCCGCGGGGGCCTTGGCGTCGTCGGACACACAGCCCTCGGCGATCGGCCCCGGCTCGGGGAACTCGAAGCCGCCGCGGGCGTTCTGCTCGGCCCGGCACCGGGTCAGCACCGTCGCGCAGCCGTCGATGACATGGAATCCGAAGCCCTTGCCATGAGTGGCGGTGCACTCCTCGAAGGTGCCGCGGCCGCCGGCCGAGACATAGACCGCCGCCTCGCTGCTGCCGCGCACCGAGCAGGTGCGCAGCACCGGGTCCGCCCCCCGGGTGGCGATCACCCCGGTGGTCACGTCGGCGATCTCACAGCCCGTCAGCAGCCCGCCGCTGCCGTGGTCGCGGAACCACAGCCCGGTGTTGGCGTCCTGCACCCGCAGCTGGTCCAGCCGCACCGTGGCGCCGTCCCGGACCGAGACCGCGGTGTTGCGCACCTGGGTGAACGAGCACTCCACCACCTCGGCGGCCGAGCCGCGGTCCAGCACGAACAGGGCGTCCGGGACGTCGTGCACCCGGCAGTCGGTCAGCGAGACCTGGGCACCGTCGCTGACCCAGACCGCCGGGTAGTCGCCGGTGCTGTCGCGGACCTCGCAGCCCACCGCCCGCACCGAGGTCCCCGGGTCCCACACCGACAGGCCGTTGCGGCCGAAGGAGCGCAGCGTGGTCCGCTCCAGCAGCAGCGTCGCCCGGCCGCGCAGGTCGGCGCCGTTCTCCGGCACCTCGTGGATCCGGCAGTCCGCCAGCTCCAGCCGGGCCTCGCTGTCCAGCATCAGCGCGTTGTCGGTGACCCGGTGCACCGCGCAGTCGGCCAGCCGCCCGACCGCCCGGTCCTCGGCCTGCACCCCGTTGCCGTTGATCTCGTAGAACTCGCAGGCCACCGCGTCCACGGTGCTGCCCTCGCCGGTGAGCACCAGCCCGGCCCCGGCCGCATGGTGCACCCGGCAGCGCTCCAGCCGGGCGCTCGCCCCGGTCCGCACCACCACACCGGCCTGGCCGGCCGCGACCACCTCGCACTCCTCCAGCAGCGCCACCGACCCGTCGGCGACCCGGACGCCCAGACCGCCCGGGTTGTCGACGGTGACCCGCCGCACCGTGGGCCGGGCGCCCCCGTACACCTCGATGCCCACCGAGGACCGGGTCGCCACCCGACAGTCCGTCAGCTCGGCGTCGCCGCCCACCAGTACGGCCGGGGCCGAGCCGTCCTGGCCCTCCAGCACCAGGCCCTGCACCGAGGCGGGGGCCAGCAGGGTGAGCGCGGTCCCGGTCGGCGGCTCGAACCGCACCGAGCCCGGACCCTCGGCCGACCGCACCGTCAGCTTCTTCTCGACGACGACGTTCTCCCGGAACACCCCGGGCCCTATGGTCACCGTGTCACCGGCCTCGGCGGCCGCCAGGGCCTCGGACATCGTCGAGTACTCCCCGGAGCGTCTCCGCCACCGGGAAGCCCCGTCGAGCGTCACCCTAACCACGCCTGCTCCCATGGTGATTCGCCGCCCCCCTCGCCCCGACCACGCTACTTGCTCCGGCACCCCGCTGCGCCCCTCTCCCCTCTCAACGACTCAGACGGCGATCGGTCTCTCGGGCTCCGGCAGCGGTCCCTCGGCGAGCACCACCACCTCGTCGCCCACCCGGACCGTCCCGGTCCGCACCGGGGCCAGCTGCATGCCGAAGCCCAGCGTCGGCCCGAACTTCCGGTGCCGCCCCAGCGCCCGCAACGGCTCCGGGCCGCGCCGCTCACCGGTGGCCGGGTCCAGCGTGGTCATCACACAGCGCCCGCACTGCTGCACCACCTCGAACTCCGCCTCGCCCACCCGGATCCGGCGCCAGCCGGTCTCCGCCCACGGCCGCGCCCCGTCCACCACGACGTTGCTGCGGAACCGGGTGATCGGCACCGGCGCGCCCCTGACCGGGTCGTCCGGATGGTCCAGCGCGATCAGCCGGTTCAGGTCGGCCAGCGAGGCGGTGCTGGTGACCAGCAGCGGATACCCGTCCGCCAGGCTGGTGACCACCTCCAGCGGCCTGCGCTCCGGGCGGTCCTGGTGCACCAGCCGCAGTTCCCGGCCCAGCACCTTGCGCAGCCAGGAGGCCGCCGCCTCCCCGGCGTCGACCAGTTCGAAGCCGGTCCCGAACAGTGTCACCGGCACCAGCGCCGCCTCGCCCGGCGCCTTCCCGGGCTCGGGCACCCGCAGCACCAGCCCGTCCGCCGCCAGCTCCAGCACACCGGGCTCCGGCAGGGTCGCGGTGAGCTGCCCCAGCCTGGGGTCCTCACGCTGCGAGACCATCCTCCCGTTCGCGTCGACCACCATCCAGCGCCGGTCCCCGGCGGGGCCCCAGGGCTCGATCTCCACCTCCCGGAGCGGCACTGGGGCAAGGGACTTCACCGGATGGATCCGAAGATCGGTCACACGCATGGTCCAACCATATGTGGTCCGACCATGGGAGAAGGCCGGTCAGCCCACGGCTGACCGGCCCCATGACCTGCACGTCCCCCCGGACGGTCAGAACCCCTGGAAGCCGCCCCGCTGCTGCGGGTACTGCTCCTGGTACTGAACCGGCCGCAGCGGGGCGACCGGGGCCACCGGCCGCTGCGGCTGCGCGCCGTACTGCTCCGGGTACCGCTGCTGCGGCACGGCCTGCTGCGGGTAGCGCTGCTGCTGCGGCGCGCCCTGCTGCGGGATGCCCTGCTGGGGAACGAACCGCTGCGGCGCGAAGGGCTGCGGGGCCAGCGGCTGCGCGGCGTACTGCGGCTGCGCGTACTGCTGCTGGCCGTAGCTGGGGCTGCTCGGCCCGGGGCCCAGGGCGAGCCGCGGCGTCGGCATCGGCTGCTGGGCCGGCTCGTAGCGGAAGCCGGTGTCGTAGGCCGGCGGCAGCGCCGCGGGCACGTTGATCGGGGCGATCTGCGGGACACCACGCTCAGCGACGAGGCTGTCGTAGATCGGCGTGTCCGAAGCGAAGGACGGAGCGTAGTAACCGACTCCGTCGTAGGCGCGAGGGGAGGTCATGACGCATACGGTAAGCCCACAATGTGCCTGCTGAGGAGAGTGTCACGGGAGGGATTTCCACGGCCTTCCTCCGCTTCAGAGCGCCTAGCCGGTCGAAAGTATGAAAAAAGGTCAGATCCCACCATCACTCCGCGACCAGCTCGTGCGAGATCTTCACGGAACGTTAACCGAACGCCCGTTCCGTCGACCGTTTGGCCCATCGAACGACCGATCCGCCCCGTCTTCACCCGATCCGGTGGGCGCGAAGCGTGACCGTCACTCCTTCGGGGCGCCCCCTCGGTTTCACTCCCCGGGGTGCCGCGGCGGCTGGTTGTCCCGTCGCTTCAGATAGCGCTCGAACTCCCGCGCGATGGCGTCGCCGGACGCCTCCGGCAGCTCGGCGGTGTCCTTGGCCTCCTCCAACTGCTGCACGTACTCAGCGACTTCGCTGTCCTCGGCGGCCAACTGGTCCACCCCCAGCTGCCAGGCCCTGGAGTCGTCCGGCAGCTCGCCCAGCGGGATCCGCAGGTCCAGCAGGTCCTCGACCTTGTTCAGCAGCGCGAGCGTGGCCTTGGGGTTGGGCGGCTGAGCGACATAGTGCGGCACCGCGGCCCAGAACGTCACCGCCGGGATCCCGGCGTGCGCGCAGGCCTCCTGGAGCACCCCGACGATCCCGGTCGGCCCCTCGTACTTGCTCTCCTCCAGGTCCAGGCTCTGCGCCAGTTCGGCGTCCGAGGTGACCCCGCTGACCGGCACCGGTCGGGTGTGCGGGGTGTCGCCGAGCAGCGCGCCCAGGATCACCATCATCTCCACGCCCAGTTCATGGGCGAAGCCCAGCAGTTCCTGGCAGAACGACCGCCACCGCATGCTCGGCTCGATCCCGCGGATCAGCACGATGTCCCGGGTCTTCGGCTCGGTCACCCGGACCACCGAGAGCCGGGTGGTGGGCCAGGTGATCCGGCGCACCCCCTCGTCCATCCACACCGTCGGACGGTTCACCTGGAAGTCGTAGTAGTCCTCCGCGTCCAGCGCGGCGAACACCTTCCCTTCCCAGATCTCGTCCAGGTGCGCCACCGCCGATGACGCGGCGTCGCCGGCATCGTTCCAGCCCTCGAACGCGGCCACCATGACCGGGTCGATCAGCTCGGGCATGTCCTCGAGCTCGATCATCAGGGCCTCCCTCCACAGACGCCGTTGCACGGCGGGCTCCTGCTCCGGCTCCTCGGGGAGCGGCCCCCGGACCCCCGCGCTCCACCACCCTTGGGTCGGCCGCAGGTGGCGGGCGTGAGGCGGGTGGCCACTACGCGAAGAGCCCGAGCACACGTCTTGATAGGTGCCCCAGCCTACGGCGTGTAACCTCCGGTTCGGGCGGCGACGCGATCTTCCGGTGGCGCGGTCCGGCCGGGTCGACGGCGGCCCCGGGCCGGGTCAGGGCTGCGGATCGACCCAGCCGCGGTAGTAGGCGGCCCAGTCCGAGGCGGTGGCCGCGAAGTCCGCGTACATCGCCACGCCGAACTTCAGCCGCCCGTGGTCCGCCAGCCGCACGCCGCGGATCGCCGCGGCGACGGTCTCGGCGGAGGCGTGGTGGACGGCGTTGTCGTCGTGGTAGGCCGGGAGCCCGATCAGCAGGTCGACGGAGTTGGGGACCGACTGCAGCGCCAGCCGGGTCTGCTGCTGGATGTAGCCGCTGAACAGGCTCCGCAGCGGCAGCCCGGAGTCGTAGGCCATCACCGCGACCTGGTCCACCCGGTCGGCGACGTCGGACAGGTAGCCGGACGTCCACCATTTGGGGTGGCCGGTCAGGACCGCGCCGACCAGGTGGATCCCGGGCACGGGTTCGATCTGCGGGACCGAGACCGAGAGCACCGCGTCCCGCTCGGTGGTGAGCAGATGGGCCTGCTCCAGGACGGTCAGGAAGTCCCGGTCGCCCGAGTGCACCGGTTCGAAGTCGATGTGGATGCCGTCGAAGCCCGCGTCCAGGGCCTGGCGGAACGAGCCGATGATCCGGTCGGTGCGGGACAGGTCGAGACCTGGGCCCTCGGAGTCGACCACATCGCCCAGCCAGGCCTGCACCCGGATCCCGGGGTCGGCCTGGTGCAGCTCCGTGACCAGCCAGGACGCCTTGGGGTAGAGCGCCGGATCCAGGGTGCCGTCGTCGCGCAGCGGCCCGGTGTGCACGAACAGGTCGTGCACACCGGCGCCGATCTGCTTGACCAGTGCGTCCACGTCGGCGGGTCCTTTGCGGCCGTCGACCCAGGCGTGGCCCAGCCACACGGCATCCCCCTGCCGGGTCCTGGCGTCCGCGCTCGGCGTCCCCAGATCGTTGATCCAGAGACCCCCGGCCGCCCCGAGCACCATCCCGACCACGGTGAGCAGCGCGATCGTCACAGTTCGGAGGGCCCACACCCTTATCCACATATCAAGATCGGACTCATCCCCGCCTCTTACGGTTCCGGACGACGCGCCGTGCTCCGATATTCCGGGGAAGTCACCCGCATACCCCGGCGCGACCCTGCGCAACCCCCGGAGGGCGGGGGGTGAGACGCGCGGACACCGCCGGGCGAAGCCGGAGGAAACCTCCCCGCGGTGTCCGGTGGGCGGATAACTCCCGGGGTTCGGCACCCCGACGGATTATGCTGGCCCCGCGCATTGCTCCGGTGCACCGGAGTGCCTGCCCGTCCCACGCCCGCCGAGCGGGGGTTTGCGGGGGTACGGGGGGTCGCTCCCCGGGAGGCCGGAGTAACCCGCGCGAGTCGACAGCCGTCGCACCCCAGGGAGTAGAACGATGACCATTCCCCAGCAGTCCCGCGCAGACGACCTGCGGGCCGCGCTCGCCTCCCGGGTGGTGGTGGCCGACGGAGCGATGGGCACCATGCTCCAGGCGCAGGATCCGACGCTGGAGGACTTCCAGGGGCTCGAGGGGTGCAACGAGGTCCTCAACGTCACCCGGCCCGACATCGTCAAGTCCGTGCACGAGGCCTACTTCTCGGTGGGCGTGGACTGCGTGGAGACCAACACCTTCGGTGCGAACTTGTCGGCGCTGGGGGAGTACGACATCCCTGAGCGGATCTTCGAGCTGTCGCAGGCCGGCGCGCGGCTGGCCCGCGAGGTCGCGGACGGTTTCGCGACCGAGGACCGCCCCCGCTGGGTGCTCGGGTCGATGGGGCCCGGGACCAAGCTGCCGACGCTGGGGCACATCTCCTACGAGGAGGTCCGCGAGGGCTTCCGGCTGAACGCCGCCGGGCTGATCGCGGGCGGCGTGGACGCGCTGCTGGTGGAGACCAGCCAGGACCTGCTGCAGACCAAGGCGGCCACGCTGGGGGCGAAGGCCGCACTGCTGGAGGCCGGGGTGGACCTGCCGGTGATCGTGCAGGTGACGGTGGAGACCACCGGGACGATGCTGCTGGGCTCGGAGATCGGTGCGGCACTGACGGCGCTGGAGCCGCTGGGCGTCGACCTGGTCGGCTTGAACTGCGCCACCGGGCCGGCCGAGATGAGCGAGCACCTCCGGTACCTCTCCAAGAACGCCAAGGTGGGCCTGTCGGCGATGCCGAACGCGGGGCTGCCGGTGCTGACCAAGGACGGTGCGCACTATCCGCTGTCGCCGGCCGAGCTGGCGGACGCGCACGAGGTGTTCACCCGTGAGTACGGCCTGGGTCTGGTCGGCGGGTGCTGCGGCACCACCCCGGAGCACCTGCGGCAGGTGGTGGAGCGGGTGCGCGGGCGCGAGATCGCCCAGCGGGCGCCGCGTCCGGAGGCGGCCGCCGCGTCGCTGTACCAGTCGGTGCCGTTCCGTCAGGACACCTCGTACCTGGCGATCGGCGAGCGCACCAACGCCAACGGGTCGAAGAAGTTCCGCGAGTCGATGCTCGCCGGCGACTGGCAGGCCTGCGTGGAGATCGCCCGGGAGCAGATCCGCGAGGGCGCCCACCTGCTGGACCTGTGCGTGGACTACGTCGGCCGCGACGGCGTCGAGGACATGAAGAAGCTGGCCGGGCTGCTGGCCACCGCCTCCACCCTGCCGATCGTGCTGGACTCCACCGAGCCGCAGGTGCTGGAGGCCGGGCTGCAGCGGCTCGGCGGGCGTGCGGTGCTGAACTCGGTGAACTTCGAGGACGGCGACGGCGACGACTCCCGCTACGGGCGCACCGCCGCGCTGGCCCAGGAGTACGGGGCCGCGCTGATCGCCCTGACCATCGACGAGCAGGGCCAGGCCCGCACCGCCGAGACCAAGGTCGCGGTCGCCGAGCGGCTGATCGAGGACCTGGGGCGGCGGTTCGGCATCGACGAGTCGTCGATCCTGGTCGACTGCCTGGCCTTCACCCTGGGCACCGGGCAGGAGGAGTCGCGCCGCGACGGCATCGAGACCATCGAGGCCATCCGCGAACTGAAGCGCCGTCACCCGGCCGTGCAGACGACCCTTGGCCTGTCGAACATCTCCTTCGGCCTCAACCCGGCCGCCCGGATGGTGCTCAACTCGGTGTTCCTGAACGAGTGCGTGGAGGCGGGCCTGGACTCGGCGATCGTGCACGCAGCCAAGATCCTGCCGATGGCGCGGATCCCGGAGGAGCAGCGCGAGGTCGCCCTGGACCTGGTGTACGACCGCCGCCGGCCGGAGACCCCGGACAGCCCGGCCTACGACCCGTTGCAGCGCTTCCTGGAGCTGTTCGAGGGCGTCAGCGCGGCCTCGGTGCGGGCCGGCAAGGCCGAGGAGCTGGCGGCGCTGCCGCTGGAGGAGCGGCTGCAGCGGCGGATCGTGGACGGCGAGCGCAAGGGCCTGGAGGCCGACCTGGACGAGGCGCTGGGCGTGATGCCGGCGCTGGACATCGTCAACTCGGTGCTGCTGGAGGGCATGAAGACGGTCGGCGAGCTGTTCGGCTCCGGCCAGATGCAGCTGCCGTTCGTGCTGCAGTCCGCCGAGGTGATGAAGGGCGCGGTGGCCTACCTGGAGCCGCACATGGAGAAGTCCGACGACGAGGGCAAGGGCACGATCGTGCTGGCCACCGTCAAGGGCGACGTCCACGACATCGGTAAGAACCTGGTCGACATCATCCTGACCAACAACGGCTACACCGTGGTCAATCTGGGCATCAAGCAGCCGGTGTCCACCATCCTGGAGGCCGCGCAGGAGCACCGCGCGGACGTGATCGGGATGTCCGGCCTGCTGGTGAAGTCCACAGTGATCATGAAGGAGAACCTGCAGGAGCTCAACCAGCGCGGTATGGCCGGCGACTTCCCGGTCATCCTCGGCGGAGCGGCCCTGACCCGCGCCTACGTCGAGCAGGACCTGCACGAGATCTACCAGGGCGAGGTCCGCTACGCCCGGGACGCCTTCGAGGGCCTGCGGCTGATGGACGCCCTGATCGGCGTCAAGCGCGGGGTCCCCGGCGCCGTCCTGCCCGAGCTCAAGCAGCGCCGGCACGCCAAGGTCGAGGTGGAGGAGCCGGAGGAGTCCACCGAGCGCTCGGACGTGGCGCTGGACAACCCGGTGCCGGTGCCGCCGTTCTGGGGTGACCGGATCGTCAAGGGCATCGGGTTCAACGACTACGCCTCCTGGCTGGACGAGGACGCCCTGTTCAAGGGCCAGTGGGGGCTGAAGGCCGCCCGCTCCGGCGGCCCCTCCTACGAGGAGCTGGTGGAGACCGAAGGGCGTCCGCGGCTGCGGATGTGGATGGACCGGCTGCAGACCGAGGGCCTGCTGGAGGCCGCGGTGGTCTACGGCTACTACCCGGCGGTCTCCCAGGACAACGACCTGGTCGTGCTGGGCGAGGACGGCAAGGAGCGCACCCGCTTCAGCTTCCCGCGCCAGCGCCGGGGCCGCCGGCTGTGCCTGGCGGACTTCTTCCGCCCCGAGGCCTCGGGCGAGAAGGACGTGGTCGCCTTCCAGGTGGTGACCATGGGCAGCCGGATCTCCGAGGCCGCCAACGAGCTGTTCGCCGGCGACTCCTACCGGGACTACCTGGAGCTGCACGGCCTGTCCGTCCAGCTGGCCGAGGCGCTGGCCGAGTACTGGCACGCCCGGGTCCGGGCCGAGCTGGGCTACTCCGGCGAGGACCCCAAGGAGATGCGGGACATGTTCGCGCTGAAGTACCGCGGCGCGCGCTTCTCGCTCGGCTACGGGGCCTGCCCCGAGCTGGAGGACCGCGCCAAGATCGCCGACCTGCTCCGTCCGGAGCGGATCGGCGTGGAGCTCTCCGAGGAGTTCCAGCTCCACCCGGAGCAGTCCACCGACGCCATCGTGATCCACCACCCGGAGGCGAAGTACTTCAACGCGCGATAGTGGTGGCTATTGTGTGCTGGTGACCACTTTTGCCGCCTCTGCCGTCCTCTCCCGCCAACCGAGCGGCCTCCAGGCCGTCCTGCTCGACATGGACGGGACCCTGGTCGACACCGAGGACTTCTGGTGGGAGGCGGAGGCGGGGCTGCTGGCCGAGTACGGCCACACGCTCACCGCCCAGGACCGCGAGGTGGTCGTCGGCGGCCCGATGGGCAGGGTGGTGGACTACCTGCTGGCGGTGAGCGGAGTGCCGCTGACGGCCGACCGGTTCGGACGGATGATCAACGATCGCTTCGTCGAGCTGGTCGGCCGCGGCGTGCCGCTGCGCCCCGGCGCGCGCAAGCTGCTGGACGAGCTGGCGGCCGAGAAGATCCCGACGGCGCTGGTGTCGGCGTCGCACCGCCGGATCATCGACCTGGTGCTGCAGACCCTGGGCGCCGACTGCTTCGCGTTCTCGGTGGCCGGGGACGAGGTCGAGCGCACCAAGCCGTTCCCCGACCCCTACCTGCTCGCCGCCGCGCGGCTCGGCGCCGACCCGGTGCGCTGCGTGGTGGTCGAGGACGCGCCCACCGGGGTGCGGGCGGGCGAGGCGGCGGGCTGCCGGGTGGTCGCGGTGCCCTCGGTGACACCCATCGAGGAGGCCCCGGGCCGCACCCTGCTGGCCTCGCTGGAGGACCTGGACGTGGCCCTGCTGCGGAGCCTCGTCCCGGAACTTGACGGCCAGTCAAGGTAACTAGCTGCTAACGCCAAAACGGACATCTGTGGAGAAGTCCTGGCAATAGCATGATCTGCTCTGGAACCCAGGGTTAGGGCACGGTGCGAGCCGGTGCGATCGTATGGCACGCTACAGACGATCGAACACCGCGAGACCCGTGCGACACCCCGTGCTGTGGTGTCCCGCTCTGGCGCGCGGACCCCTCACGCCACGCTGCTGCAGCCTGCGGTCGACCTCGTCATGGGGCAGTGGCGAGGTCGTACGACCTCCGGCCCGGCGTCCACAGCGTCGGCCAGGACACGAAGGAAGTCATGTCAGCAGCGAAACGACTTGCGGCGCTCGGCTGTATCGGCCTCCTCACGGCCACTGCCGCCTGCGGCTCCACCAGCTCGGGCAGCAAGGGCGGGGCCGGATCCACCATCACGCTGGGCACGGTGAGCTCGTACACCAGCCTGGACCCGGCCGGCGCCTACGACGCCGGCTCCTGGACCGTGTTCTACAACGTCTACCAGGGTCTGATGACGTACCTGCCGGGCGCCAACACGCCCAGCCCGGATGCTGCGAAGAGCTGCAAGTTCACCGACGGCTCGTACCTGACCTACGTCTGCACGCTGCTGCCGGACCTGAAGTTCTCCAACGGCGACCCCCTGGACGCCGCCGCGGTCAAGTACTCCTTCGACCGGGTGCTCAAGGTCGCCGCGAACAAGGCCGACAACGGCTCCGGGGTGAGCGTGCTGCTCGACACCCTGCAGTCGGTGGAGACCAGCGGCTCGACGCAGATCACCTTCCACCTGAAGACCGCCGACGCGACCTTCCCGGACCGCATAGCCTCCGGCGTCGGCGAGATCGTGGACCCGAAGGTGTACCCGACCACCAAGCTGCTGGACGGCACCGGCGTGGTCGGCTCCGGCATCTACAAGATCGACTCGGTGCAGACCACCACGGACGCCAAGGGCGCGGTCACCCCGGTGTCGGTGAAGCTGGTGCTCAACCCGGACTACAAGGGCGCCTACAGCAGCACCAAGCCGATGAACGCCGGTGCCACGCTGAAGTTCTACGACAGCCCGGCGAAGGTCAAGAGCGCCCTGCAGAGCGGCGACATCGACCTCAACGCGGGCAGCGACCTCGCCCCGGCGGACATCGTCGCGCTGCAGGGCGCGCAGCAGCTCGGCAAGGGCATCCAGGTCGTCCAGGGCACCGGCTCCAGCACCCGGATGATGGTGCTCAACGTCGGCGTCGCCCCCTTCACCAACCCGGCCGTGCGCCAGGCCATCGGCAAGCTGATCGACCGCCAGGCCATCGCCGACAAGGTCTACCAGAGCACGGTCACCCCGCTGTACTCGGTGATCCCGCAGGGCATCGGCGACCAGACCAGGCCGTTCGAGCAGACCCCGTACGCCATCAACCCGATCGCGGCCGGCCAGGTCAAGAACTCGCTGTCCGGGGTGAAGCTGCCGATCGACTTCACCCTGACCTACGCCGCCAACTCCGCGGCCGGACCGGCCGAGGCCGCGCAGATCAAGTCGCAGCTCGAAGCGAGCGGGATCTTCAAGGTCACCCTGAAGTCCGTGCCCAACCTGGGCGCCCTGATCCCGCTGTGGTCCAGCGGCAAGCTCGGCGCGTCGCTGACCGGCTGGCAGGCGGACTACCCGGACGCGGACGACTTCGTGTCGCCGTTCATCGGCAAGGACAACACCTTCGGCAACAACTACGCGCCGTCGAAGATCATCAACGATCTGCACCCGTTGAGCCTCAAGGAGGCCGACCGGGCGGACCAGACCACCACGGACACCTTCACGCAGATCCAGAAGCAGATCGCCGAGGACGCCGCGTACATCCCGCTGTGGCAGGACAACCAGTACATCGCCACCCAGGCGAACATCACCGGGGTGCCGCTCACCCTGGACATCGCGTCGATCATGCGCTTCTGGATGATCGGAAAGAACTGATCCGCAAGCGGTGATCTATGGACAACGATCCGCAAGCGGTGACAGCCGGGCCCGGTCGGAGCGACTCCGACCGGGCCCGACCCGTCCCCCTCAGCCGTTGCCGGGCCGGACCAGTCCGCTCTCGTAGGCGAACACCGCCGCCTGGACCCGGTCGCGCAGCCCCAGCTTGGTCAGCACATGGCCGACATGGGTCTTCACCGTGGTCTCGCTGACGAACAGCTCCCCGGCCACCTCGGCGTTGGAGAGCCCCCGGGCCACCAGCTTCAGCACCTCGACCTCGCGCTCGGTCAGCGTCGCCAGCGACTGCGGCGGCGCCTCGTCCCCGGAGGGCAGCCGGCCCGCGTACATGTCCAGCAGCCGCCGGGTGACGCTGGGGGCCAGCATCGCGGCGCCGTCGGCGACCACCCGGATCGCCTGGACCAGCTCCTCGGCGGGGACGTCCTTGAGCAGGAAGCCGCTGGCCCCCGCGCGCAGCGCCTCCACCACGTACTCGTCCAGGTCGAAGGTGGTCAGCACCAGCACCTTGGCGGGGCCGTCCCGGCCGGGTCCGGCGATCCGCCGGGTCGCCTCCACGCCGTCCATCCGCGGCATCCGGATGTCCATCAGCACCACATCGGGCTGGAGCGCCCGCACCTGGTCCAGCGCCTGCTGGCCGTCACCGGCCTCGCCGACCACCGCGATGTCGGCCTCCGCCTCCAGGATCATCCGGAACCCGGTACGCAGCAGCGGCTGGTCGTCGACCAGCAGCACTCGGATCGCCACAACTCGCTCCACTCATCGGTTAAGTACAGGCAAAGGGTACGGCGGGGGAGTGCCGCCGAACGCGGGGCACAGCGACTGGAAGGAGCACCAGTCGCACAGCCGGTTGCGGTTGGCGGGCCACTCGCCGCTCTCCAGCGCCCGCTGGATCGCCTCCCACAGCGCGTGCAGCTTGCGCTCCACCGCCCGCAGGTCCGCCGGGTCCGGGTCGTAGGTCACCACCTGGCCGCCGCCGCCCAGGTAGACCAGCTGCAGCCGGCGCGGCACCACCCCGCGCAGCCGCCACAGCACCAGGGCGTAGAACTTCATCTGGAACATGGCCTTGCCCTCGAAGTCGCGGGAGGGGGCCCGGCCGGTCTTGTAGTCCACCACCCGGACCTCGCCGGTCGGCGCGACGTCGACCCGGTCGATGTAGCCGCGCAGCCGCAGCCCCGACTCCAGCTCGGTCTCCACATAGAGCTCGCGCTCGGCCGGCTCCAACCGGGTCGGGTCCTCCAACCGGAACCAGCCCTCCACCAGCTTCTCGGCGTCGGCCAGCCAGCCGGCCAGCCCGCTGCCGTCGGCGTCGTCGGGGAAGAGCTCGCCGAGCTCCGGCCGCTGAGCCAGCAGGCGCTCCCACTCGGGGCGCAGCAGCGCCCGCGCGGCCTCCGGGGTGCGCTGCACCGCCGGGGCGTCGAAGAGGCGCTCCAGCACGGCGTGCACCAACGTGCCCCGGGTGGCCGCGGCGCTCGGCGGCTCGGGGACCTTGTCGATCACGCGCAGGCGGTAGAGCAGCGGGCAGGTCATGAAATCCCCGGCCCGGGAGGGCGAGAGGGCCGTCGGCGGCGCGACGGGACGGGCGGGTGGCGGTTCGGTGCCGGGCGGGTGCATGCCCGAAACCCTATGCGCAGGCACTGACACGCACATCGGGCCGGTCTCCCTTTCCGGGGGAGCGGCCCCCGGTACCCCCACGCAACCCGTGCCGGCGCGACCCCGTCCCCCGGATCCCGCCGCCTGAAGCTGGGTAGAACGTAGTGGTGGGACCGCATGCCGCGCGCGATCCCGGCGTACCGACCGCGTAGCGTGGCACTCGCCTCCGCGACGGCGGCCAGGTGCTCGACCACAAGGGGGCCGACGTGAGTGACACCAAGGGGGACCGCCCCAGGGGCGGCCTGCTGATGGGCCGGCCCTTCGGCGTGCCGGTCTATGTGACCCCCACCTGGTTCCTCATCGCCGCCCTGATCACCTGGATCTTCGGCGGTCAGATCGACCTGGTGCTGCCCGGCCTGGGCCGGGCCCGCTACCTGGTGGCGCTGTTCTTCGCGGTCGCCTTCTACGGCTCGGTGCTGATCCACGAGCTCGCCCACACCGTGGTCGCGCTGCGGCTGAAGCTGCCGGTGCGCCGGATCCAGCTGCAGTTCTTCGGCGGGGTGTCCGAGATCGAGAAGGAGGCGGAGACCGCCGGGCGCGAGTTCTGGCTGGCCTTCGCCGGGCCGCTGCTGTCCCTGGTGCTCGGCGGGGTGTTCCTGGCCGCACTGCAGGCGGTGCGCGCCGCCACCGTCCCCGGGGTGCTGCTGGCCGCGCTGATGCTGAGCAACTTCGTGGTCGCCGTCTTCAACCTGCTGCCCGGCCTGCCGCTGGACGGCGGCCGGATACTGCGCGCCGTGGTCTGGAGACTCAGCGGCAACCCGATGACCGGGACCGTCGTCGCCGCCTGGGTCGGCAAGGGGCTGGCCGTCCTGGTGCTGGTCGGCATGCCCACCTGGGCGGCCCGGGCCGACGCCGCCCAGAGCACCGCGTCGGTGCTGATGGACGCGGTGCTGGGCGCGGTGCTGGCCGCCATCATCTGGAACGGGGCGGTCAGCAGCGTCAGGGTCGCCAGGCTCCGGGAGCACCTGCCCGAGCTGCGGGCCCGCAGCCTGGCCAGGCCGGCCGTGGCGGTGGCCGCCGACACCCCGCTCGCCGAGGCGCTGCGCCGGTTGGAGCTGGCCGGGGCCCGCGGGCTGGTGGTCGTCGACGGCGCCGGCGAGCCGGTCGCCCTGGTCCGTGAGAACGCCGTCCGCACCATCCCCGACCACCGCCGCCCCTGGACCGCGACCGGCGCGGTGGCCCGGGTCCTGGAGCCGGGCCTGCGGATCCCGGCCGACCTGGTCGGCGAGGAACTGCTGGACCAGCTGCGGGCCAACCCGGCCCCGGAGTACCTGGTGGTCGAGCCGGACGGATCGATGCTGGGGGTACTGGCCGCGGTCGACGTCGAGCAGGCGTTCGCGCTGGCGATGGCGGGCCGCTCACCCGTCGCCGAGCCCTCGAACGCCTGACTCCTTCCGATGGTCGGCGGCCCCTTTCGGCTCCTCTAGACTGGTCCCCATGTCAGAACCGACCGGCGCCGCCCGCCGCCGCGGGCCCTTCCAGGTCGGGGACCAGGTCCAGCTCACCGACCCCAAGGGACGCCTCCACACCATCACGCTCGAATCCGGCAAGGCGTTCCACACCCACAAGGGCGCCTTCCCGCACGACGAGCTGATCGGAGCCCCGGAGGGCTCCGTGGTGCGTACCACCGGGAACACCCAGTACCTCGCGCTGCGCCCCCTGCTCTCCGACTACGTCCTCTCCATGCCGCGCGGCGCCGCGGTGGTCTACCCCAAGGACGCGGGGCAGATCGTCACCATGGCCGACATCTTCCCCGGCGCCCGCGTCGTCGAGGCCGGGGTCGGCTCCGGCGCCCTCAGCTGCTCGCTGCTGCGCGCGGTGGGGGACAGCGGGTCGCTGTCCTCCTACGAGCGCCGCGAGGACTTCGCCGAGATCGCCCGGGGCAACGTCGAGCGCTACTTCGGCGGCCCGCACCCGGCCTGGAAGCTCACCCTCGGCGACCTCCAGGACAACCTGGTGGAGACCGAGGTGGACCGCATGGTCCTGGACATGCTCGCCCCCTGGGAGTGCCTGGACGTGGCCGCCAAGGCCCTGGTGCCGGGCGGGGTGATCTGCTGCTACGTGGCCACCACCACGCAGCTCTCCCGCACCGTCGAGGCGCTGCGGGAGCACGGCAACTTCACCGAGCCGCAGTCCTGGGAGTCCATGGTGCGCAACTGGCATGTGGAGGGGCTGGCCGTCCGGCCGGACCACCGCATGATCGGCCACACCGGCTTCCTGCTGACGTCCCGTCGGCTCGCCGACGGCGTCGAGCCCCCGCTCCGCCGCCGCCGCCCCGCCAAGGGCGCCTACGGCGAGGTGGAGGCCCCCGTGGCCCCCAAGACGGGCCGCTTCCTCAAAATGGCCGAAGAGGTCCAGGCGGACGAGTAGCCCGGCAGCACCCAGGGGCGCGAGGAACTGCGCGAGTAACCGTGCAGCTCCGTAGAGGGCTGGTCGCAGTTCCCCGCGCCCCTGGGGTCTGTGCATGATCCCGCCTGTGGGAGGATCCGCCCGTGGCTGAACACTCTCGTTCCACGGCAATCCACTGGATCCCGACCGCCGCCGTCGTCGGCGGGGTCGTCGCGGGGGCGTTGGCCGTTGCACCGGCCGATGCGGGCACCCTCACTGCGAACGGCCCGCACAGCGTTCCCGCGGCGCAGGCCCCGAACCCCGCAGGCCTCGCGCTGCCACTGGCCTGTGACGGTCTGCCAGACCGCATCACCCAGCGCTTCAGCGCCGACACCACCGGCCGCGGCGACATCGTCACCGTCGTCGCCGCCCGCTGCGCCGCCCCCAACGGAACCCCGCCGGACGGCCTGTTCGTGCTGCGCTTCGGGCCGGACGGCAAGGCCAGGATCGCGGCCACCCTCATCAAGCCGTCCCAGAACCTCACCGTCCGCACCGCGGCGATCCGCGCCGACGGCAGCATCCACGCCGACGTCGACGGCTACTCCTCCGCCGACGTCCCCCGCTGCTGCGCCGACCTGCACGACGCCGACACCTGGACGCTCCACGACGGCGCCTACACCCTCGCCGCCAGCACCCCGCTCGCCCAGACGTGATCGAGCCCAGACGTGATCGAACTCAGACGCGATCCAGCCCGGACGGCGACCGAGTCCAGACGCACTCGAACTCGGACGTGATCTAGCTCACACGGCGTCAGGACCGTACACCTCGACCAGATCCCTGCTGCGGCGCACATGGATGCAGTCGCCGGGGCACTCCTTGGCCGAATCCACCACGTCCTGAAGCAGCGTCAGCGGCACCGGGACCGTCGCCCCCGGCTCCGCCAGCAGCTCCTGGTCGTCACCCTTCACATACGCGAGCCCGTCGATGTCGAGCTCGAAGACCTCGGGCGCGTACTGCACACAGATGCCGTCCCCGGTGCAGAGATCCTGGTCGATCCACACCTCGAGTGGCTCGTCCTGCGAGGACATACCGTCCGCCGTTCCTGGTCACGGGGCCGTTGTTCCGCGACCCCTTATTCCCGCCATCGGTACAGAGCTGGAACCCCGCCCGGTGCAACGCGATCGAACTTGACCCGCTCGACAATACAACTGGTCGCTTCCCGGCGTCGCCGAGTGGGTATCCCACTACCGAGGGGACGTGCGCAAGGGTGAAGATCAGACACACCCCTTCCGACTTTCTGATCTAGGGGTTCCAACGCTTCCCTGCCCGGGTAGGGTCGGGACACGTTCAGCTCCCCCGGAGGAGGTGAGGACCGTGGCAGCCCACGACGATGACTACACCCGCGGCGGCAGGCCCGCACGGGGTTCTGAGGAAGCCCTCAGTCAGGTTTCCTTTCTCGAGCAGGAGATTGCTGTCCTGCGCCGCAAAATCGCAGAATCGCCGCGCCACACGAGGATCCTCGAGGAGCGTGTCGTTGAACTGCAGACCAACCTGGCCGGAGTCACCGCTCAGAACGAGCGGCTCGCCTCCACCCTGAGGGAGGCCCGCGACCAGATCGTGGCCCTCAAGGAGGAAGTGGACCGGCTCGCCCAGCCGCCGGCCGGCTTCGGCACCTTCCTGTCCGCCAACGAGGACGGGACCGCCGACATCTTCACCGGCGGCCGCAAGCTGCGGGTGAACGTCAGCCCCAGCCTGCCCCTGGACGAGCTCACGCGCGGCCAGGAGGTGATGCTCAACGAGGCCCTCAACATCGTCGACGCGATGGAGTTCGAGAGCATCGGCGACATCGTCACCCTCAAGGAAGTCCTCGAGGACGGCGAGCGCGCCCTGGTCACCGGGCACACCGACGAGGAGCGGGTGGTCCGGCTCGCCGAGCCGCTGCGCGACGTGACGCTCCGCCCCGGCGACGCCCTGCTGCTGGAGCCCCGCTCCGGCTACGTCTACGAGGTCGTGCCCAAGAGCGAGGTCGAGGAGCTGGTCCTCGAAGAGGTCCCGGACATCGACTACGACCGGATCGGCGGCCTCGGCCAGCAGATCGAGCAGATCCGCGACGCGGTGGAGCTCCCGTACCTGCACGCCGAGCTCTTCAAGGAGTACGAGCTGCGCCCGCCCAAGGGCGTGCTGCTCTACGGCCCGCCCGGCTGCGGCAAGACCCTGATCGCCAAGGCGGTGGCCAACTCCCTGGCCAAGAAGGTGGCGGAAGTCACCGGACAGCCCCAGGGAAAGAGCTACTTCCTCAACATCAAGGGTCCCGAGCTGCTCAACAAGTACGTCGGCGAGACCGAGCGGCAGATCCGCCTGGTCTTCCAGCGGGCCCGTGAGAAGGCCAGCGAGGGCACCCCGGTCATCGTCTTCTTCGACGAGATGGAGTCGCTGTTCCGCACCCGCGGATCCGGTGTCAGCTCGGACGTGGAGAACACCATCGTCCCGCAGCTGCTCGCCGAGATCGACGGCGTGGAGGGGCTGGAGAACGTCATCGTCATCGGCGCCTCCAACCGCGAGGACATGATCGACCCGGCGATCCTGCGGCCGGGCCGGCTCGACGTCAAGATCAAGATCGAGCGGCCGGACGCCGAGGCGGCCAAGGACATCTTCAGCAAGTACCTGAAGAACTCCCTCCCGCTGCACCCGGACGACGTCAAGGAGCACGGCTCCTCGGTGGACGCCACCGTCGACGCCATGATCCAGGCCGTCGTCGAGCGGATGTACACCGAGACCGAGGAGAACCGCTTCCTGGAGGTCACCTACGCCAACGGCGACAAGGAGGTCCTGTACTTCAAGGACTTCAACTCCGGAGCGATGATCCAGAACATCGTCGACCGGTCGAAGAAGATGGCCATCAAGGACTTCCTCGACCACGGGCAGCGCGGTCTGCGCGTCTCCCACCTGCTCGCCGCCTGCGTGGACGAGTTCAAGGAGAACGAGGACCTGCCCAACACCACCAACCCGGACGACTGGGCCCGCATCTCCGGCAAGAAGGGCGAGCGGATCGTGTTCATCCGCACACTCGTCACCGGCAAGCAGGGCGCCGACTCCGGCCGCTCCATCGACACTGTCGCCAACACGGGGCAGTACCTGTAGGAAAGGCTGCCACCGTCCGGCTGCGGGTGAGTCTGCCCGTAGCCGGACGGTTCGCGTCCGCACCCTGTCTTGAACAACCTCGGGCAGTGATCTGCCGGTTGTCAGTGAGCAGTTCTAGGCTCGGGTTACCGAACCGGGCCGACCGCAGGCGGCGAGTCGTCAGCGGCAGTTCGAAGGAGGGCCGCATGACTGTACGGCGCGTAATGGGAATCGAGACGGAGTACGGGATCTCCGTCCCGGGGCACCCCAACGCCAATGCCATGCTCACCTCGTCGCAGGTGGTCAATGCCTACGCCGCGGCGATGCACCGGGCCCGGCGGGCGCGGTGGGACTTCGAGGAGGAGAACCCGCTGCGCGACGCCCGCGGGTTCGACCTGGCCAGGGACAACGCCGACGCCAGCCAGCTGACCGACGAGGACATCGGCCTCGCCAACATCATCCTGACCAACGGCGCCCGGTTCTACGTGGACCACGCCCACCCCGAGTACAGCTCGCCCGAGGTCACCAACCCCCGCGACGCCGTGCTCTGGGACAAGGCCGGCGAGCGGATCATGGAAGAGGCCGCCAACCGCGCCCTCCAGGTCCCCGGCGCCCACCCGATCCACCTGTACAAGAACAACACCGACAACAAGGGCGCCTCCTACGGCACCCATGAGAACTACCTGATGGCGCGGTCGACCCCGTTCGCCGACATCGTCCGGCACCTCACCCCCTTCTTCGTCTCCCGGCAGGTGGTCACCGGCGCGGGCCGGGTCGGCATCAACCAGGACGGCTCGGCCGACGGCTTCCAGATCAGCCAGCGCGCCGACTACTTCGAGGTCGAGGTCGGCCTGGAGACCACGCTCAAACGGCCCATCATCAACACCCGCGACGAGCCGCACGCCGACGCGGAGAAGTACCGCAGGCTGCACGTCATCATCGGCGACGCCAACCTCTCCGAGGTCTCCACCTACCTCAAGCTGGGCACCACCGCACTGGTGCTGTCCATGATCGAGGACGGCTTCATCGGCGTCGACCTGGTCGTGGACCAGCCGGTGCGGACCCTGCACCGGGTCTCCCACGACCCCGACCTGGGCTACCTGCTCTCGCTGCGCAGCGGGCGGAAACTGACGGCCGTACAGCTCCAGATGGAGTACTGCGAGTTGGCCCGCAAGTACGTCGAGGACCGCTTCGGCGCCGACGCGGACGAGCAGACCCGCGACATCCTGGACCGCTGGGAGGACGTGCTCGGCCGGCTGGAGCGGGACCCGATGAGCCTGTCCCGGCAGCTGGACTGGATCGCCAAGCGGGAGATCCTGGAGGGCTACCGCCAGCGGGACGGCCTGGGCTGGGACAACCCCCGACTGCACCTGGTCGACCTGCAGTACGCCGACGTGAGGGCCGAGAAGGGCCTCTACAACCGCCTGGTGGACCGCGGGCGGATGGAGCGGCTGCTCACCGAGCCGGAGGTGCTCAGGGCGGCCCACAAGCCGCCGGAGGACACCCGCGCCTACTTCCGCGGCCGCTGCCTGGAGCAGTACGCAGACCACGTGGCGGCGGCCTCCTGGGACTCGGTCATCTTCGACCTCCCGGGCCGCGACTCGCTCCAGCGGGTCCCCACCCTGGAGCCGCTGCGCGGCACCAGGAAGCACGTCAAGGCCCTGCTGGACCGCTGCCGCACGGCCGAGGAGCTGGTCCGGGTGCTCTCGGGCGGCTGAACGCCAGTCTGAACATCTGTCCGCTTCAGGCGTAACCGGAGGGTGACGGGGAGCTACGAAGGGTGAAGCCCGACGGCGTGGGCATCATCGGGACAGCACCAGTCGTTGTAGTGACGGATCTAAAACACAGGGCGGTTGTCACCCCTCGTGTATAGGGTCTGACCAGCAGTACCGGACACGATCGAGCGGGGTGTGAGGGACATGGCGACCAAGGACACCGGCGGTGGGCAGCAGCGGGCGAACCGCTCCTCCGAGGAGGTCGAGGAGACCGAGGCAGAGGCGAACGAGGCCTCCGACCTCAAGGAGCGCAAGGCGAAGCTCGACGACGACGTGGACGCGGTACTCGACGACATCGACGAGATCCTCGAGTCGGATGCAGAGTCCTTTGTCCGGTCATACGTACAAAAAGGCGGAGAGTAGACGATATGTCCGATTCGACCGATAAGGTCTGTCGCGATTGCGGTGAGGTCAAATCGGCATCGGAATTCTGGAGGCGGGCCGGCTCTCCGGACGGACTCGCGTACTACTGCAAACCGTGCTTCAAGGTGCGGAATCTTGGAACGCGGCGTAAGCGCTCGGAGCGGGAAGGGCGGCAGGAGCGTCGCTTCATCCCTCGGCAGGAGACTCCCGAGGGTATGAAGTTCTGTCTGGACTGCGAAACGGTCAAGCCGCTGGATGATTTCCCACGCAACCGCAATACAGGCGATGGTCGAACCACCTACTGCAAGCCTTGCCACAATGCCCGAGGGCTTGAGTCGAGGGTCCGGCTTCATGGCAGCACTCGTCACTACCACCTGACGAGACGCTATGGTCTCGGCTCAGCCGAGGTCGCCGCCATGATCGACGCACAGATGGGTGTCTGTGCGATCTGTCTGACTCCGGGCCCGGAACATGTGGATCACGACCACAAAACGGGTAGGGTCCGAGCCATCCTCTGCTTCAACTGCAATGGCGGGCTGGGGCAGTTCAAGGACCGGCCCGACCTGCTCCGCCGTGGGGCCGACTATCTGGAAGGGAACGTGTGGAAGCCAACACTCGTGGCACCGGGCGTCTACCGGCTGCCTTCTTGACGCCGGGTTCGTCGTCCTTCGTCGAATTCCTGGCGGACCATCAGCCGGAGCTGCTCCCCGGCCGCCGGACCCTGCCGGCCGGGCTGCAGCCGCTGGAGGCTCCGCACGGCACCACCATCGTGTCCGTCACCTTCGACGGCGGGGTGATCCTGGCCGGTGACCGCCGGGCCACCATGGGGAACCTGATCGCCCAGCGGGACATCGAGAAGGTGTTCCCGGCGGACGAGTACTCCGCCGTCGGCATCGCCGGCACCGCCGGCCTCGCCGTGGAGATGGTGCGCCTGTTCCAACTGGAACTGGAGCACTACGAGAAGATCGAGGGCACCCAGCTCTCCCTGGAGGGCAAGGCCAACCGCCTCACCACCATGATCCGCGGCAACCTCGGCATGGCCATGCAGGGTCTGGCCGTGGTGCCCCTCTTCGCCGGCTACGACCTGGACCTCGGCCGGGGCCGGATCTTCAGCTACGACGTCACCGGCGGCCGCTCCGAGGAGGTCGGCTTCGCCGCGACCGGCTCGGGCTCGTTGTTCGCCAAGGGCTCGCTGAAGAAGCTGTACCGCTCCGACCTGACGGCCGAACAGGCCACCACAGCCGTCGTCCAGGCGCTCTACGACGCCGCCGACGACGACTCCGCCACCGGCGGCCCGGACCTGACCCGCGGAATCTTCCCGATCGTCGGCGTCATCACCGAGGACGGCTTCCGCCGCCTCCCCGACGACGAGGTCGGCGCGCTGGCCCGGAGCATCCTGGACCACCGGCTGGAGCACCCCAACGGCCCGCAGGCCGGGCTGCTCTAGTCCCCTCTGTCTCCCTACACCACTCACCTCGACTCCAGATAGGGGCGACAGCCGGTGTCGACGCCGTTCTACGTCTCACCCCAGCAGGCCATGGCCGACCGCGCCGAGTACGCCCGCAAGGGCATCGCCCGCGGCCGCAGCGTGGTCGTGCTCACCTACGCCGACGGCATCGTCTTCGTGGCGGAGAACACCTCCCGGGCGCTGCACAAGGTCTCCGAGATCTACGACCGCATCGCCTTCGCCGCGGTCGGCCGCTACAACGAGTTCGAGAACCTGCGGATCGGCGGCGTCCGCTACGCCGACCTGCGCGGCTACTCCTACGACCGGGCCGACGTCAACGCCCGCGGTTTGGCGAACGTCTACGCCCAGACCCTGGGCACCATCTTCTCCTCCACCGGTGAGAAGCCGTACGAGGTGGAGCTGATCGTCGCCGAGGTCGGCAAGAGTCCGCACGACGACCAGATCTACCGGCTCACCCCGGACGGCTCGGTCGTCGACGAGCAGCACACCGTCGCGGTCGGCGGCAACTCCGAATCCATCAGCACCTACCTCCAGCAGCGCCACGCGGAGGGGCTGACCCTCCCCGAGGCGCTGAAGCTCGCGGTCGAGAGCCTGGCCCGGGACCCCAACGGCGGTCAGGCCCGCACGCTGACCCAGGATCAGCTGGAGGTCGCGGTGCTGGACCGCGGCCGCTGGCAGCAGCGCAAGTTCAAGCGCCTGACCGGCGGCCAGCTGGGCCGGCTGCTGGCCGGCGACGAGAGCGCAGCAGGAGACGAGGACGAGACCCCGCCCGAGGCATCCCCCGACCCGGTGGATACGGCCGAGGCACCGCCGGAGACTCCGACCGAGGACTGATCCCGCTCGCGCCGGAGGGCAGGGCGACGGCATGCCCTCCGGCTCCGATTTCGGTTTCGGACGGTGTCCGACCGTGCACATTGTGAAGCAGGGCACATTCTGACTGACGGCCGTCCCGGCAAAGGGGAGACACCATGGACCGCAGAATCTTCGGACTGGAGAACGAGTACGGGGTGACCTGCACCTTCCGTGGCCAGCGCAGGCTGTCCCCGGACGAGGTGGCCCGCTACCTGTTCCGCCGTGTGGTGTCCTGGGGCCGCAGCAGCAATGTCTTCCTGCGCAACGGGGCCCGGCTCTACCTGGACGTGGGCTCGCACCCGGAGTACGCCACCCCGGAGTGCGACGACGTCTCCGAGCTGGTGACCCATGACAAGGCCGGGGAGCGGATCCTCGAAGGCCTGCTGGTGGACGCCGAGCGGCGGCTGCACGAGGAGGGCATCGCCGGCGACGTCTACCTCTTCAAGAACAACACCGACTCGGCCGGGAACTCCTACGGCTGCCATGAGAACTACCTGGTCGGCAGGCACGGCGAGTTCTCCCGGCTGGCCGACATCCTGATCCCCTTCCTGGTCACCCGGCAGCTGATCTGCGGGGCCGGCAAGGTGCTGCAGACCCCGCGCGGCGCGGTCTACTGCGTCAGCCAGCGGGCCGAGCACATCTGGGAGGGCGTGAGCTCGGCGACCACCCGCTCCCGTCCGATCATCAACACCCGGGACGAGCCGCACGCCGACGCCGAGCGCTACCGCCGGCTGCATGTGATCGTCGGCGACTCCAACATGTCGGAGACCACCACACTGCTCAAGGTGGGCGCGACCGACCTGGTGCTGAAGATGATCGAGGCCGGGACGGTCCTGCGGGACCTCACCCTGGAGAACCCGATCCGGGCGATCCGGGAGGTCAGCCATGACCTCACCGGCTCCCGGCAGGTCCGGTTGGCGAACGGCCGGGAGGCCAGCGCGCTGGACATCCAGGAGGAGTACTTCAGCAAGGCCAGTGCCTTCGCTGACGCCAAGGGCATCCGCACCGGCACGGTGGCCCGGGTGCTGGACCTGTGGGGCCGCACCCTGGAGGCGATCCGGGCCGAGGACTACTCCAAGGTGGACCGGGAGATCGACTGGGTGATGAAGTACCAGCTGATCGAGCGCTACCGGGCCAAGAACGGCATCAGCATGTCGCACCCGAGGGTCGCCCAGATCGACCTGGCGTACCACGACATCCACCGCCGGCGCGGCCTCTACTACCTGCTGCAGAACCGGGGCCAGGCCGAGCGGGTCACCGACGACCTCAAGATCTTCGAGGCCAAGTCGGTCCCGCCGCAGACCACCCGGGCCCGGCTGCGCGGCGACTTCATCCGCCGCGCCCAGGAGCAGCGCCGGGACTTCACCGTCGACTGGGTGCACCTCAAGCTCAACGACCAGGCGCAGCGCACGGTCCTGTGCAAGGACCCGTTCCGCTCGGTGGACGAGCGGGTGGAGAAGCTGATCGCCGGCATGTAGGACCCCGTTCACGCCGTTCACCTGGTGCGCACACCTTGTCCGCTTCGACGCCCCCGTGTCCGTATTGTGACGGCACGGGGGCTCGGTAGTTGTGGTGCGGGTAAGGAGAGGTCGTAGAGTGGCGCGGACTGACCGCTGCTCCATCTCCCTCCCCATCCTAAGGACGAACGTGCGCCGAATCGCCACTGCCGCCGCGCTGCTCGTGGTGCCCGCGTTGCTGTTGACCGGGTGCAGCAGCGGCTCCAAGTCGAAGTCCGCGGACGCGGCGACGCCCAAGGCGTCCGCTTCCGCCGCCGCGTCGGCGTCCGCGAGCGCTGTTCCGGTGCCCGCCGTGGTGGACACGACGGAGGGGCTGCCGACGGTCGGCGGTACCTTCGGCAAGGACATCACGATCAAGCTGCCCGGTACCAAGCCGACCGACAAGTTCGTGGTGCACACGCTGACCGAGGGCACCGGGGCCACGGTCAGCACCAGCAACTTCGCCGTCTTCAACTTCACCGTCGAGGACTGGACCACCGGCAAGACCCTGAACACCGCCTACGGCAAGGGCGGCGCCCCGGCGGTGCGCAAGCCCACCGACACGATGATCCCGGCGCTGGACAAGGCCGTGGTGGGCCACAAGGTGGGCAGCAGGGTCGAGGTGGTCGCGCCTCCCGGTGCCGCCTCGGCGCAGATGTCGTCCTCCGAGCCGACCGGGGTCACCGCCAAGGACACCCTGGTGTTCGTGATCGACATCAACCAGGTCGTCGGCGCCAAGGACGACGTCACCGGCACCCAGGCGGCCTCCCCGGCCGGTATGCCGTCGGTGGTGGCCCCCGCGGGCAAGGCCGCGACCTTCACCATCCCGGACGCCGCCAAGAAGCCGAGCAAGCTGGAGACCGGAGTGCTGATCAAGGGCACCGGGGCGAAGGTGCTCAGCGGTCAGACGATCATCGTCCAGTACACCGGGGCGACCCTGGCGGACGGCAAGGTGTTCGACTCGTCCTGGAAGGACAGCGGGGCGATGGCGACGGTCATCGGCCAGCAGCAGGTCATCTCGGGCTGGGACCAGGGCCTGGTGGGGCAGACGGTCGGCAGCCGGGTGCTGCTGTCCATCCCGTCCACGCTGGCCTACGGCGCCTCCCCGCCGGCCAACAGCGGAATCGCGGCCAACGCCGACATGGTGTTCGTCGTGGACATCCTGGCCGCCGCGTAACGTACTGTGCTGAACCGGGGGCCGACCCTCGGACCCCCGGACCGCAACGAGGAGAAGCAACCTTGAGCATCGAGAAGCCGGAGATCGACTTCCCGGGCGGCGAGCCGCCGGCCGAGCTGCAGATCAGGGACATCTGGGTGGGTGACGGCGAGGAGGCCAAGCCCGGCCACAACGTCAGCGTCCACTATGTCGGCGTGTCCTTCAGCACCGGTGAGGAGTTCGACGCCAGTTGGAACCGCGGCTCGGCGTTCACGTTCCCGCTGGGCGGCGGCCGGGTCATCAAGGGCTGGGACCAGGGCGTCGTGGGCATGAAGGTCGGCGGCCGGCGCGAGCTGGTCATCCCGGCGCACCTCGCCTACGGCAACCAGAGCCCCACCCCCGCGATCAAGCCGGGCGAGACCCTCATCTTCGTCGTGGACCTGCTGGGCGTCTGACGACCCGTCGTCACGGCAGCCGGGCTGTGCGCGGCCCCGCTCTACCACAGTCGTGGTGGGGCGGGGCCGCGCTTTTGTGCTCAGGCCCGGTACCGGTACGGTCGTGTGCGCCGGGCATAGTCAGTGTCCGGGCCCAGGGAAGGGTGTGCGATGCCCATCGCCAAGTCCGAACGTCTGATGAATCTCGCGCTGTGTCTGATGAACACCAAGCGGCCGCTGAGCAAGCGCGAGCTGCGGGACTCCATCGAGGCGTACCGGGAGGCCGCGGACAGCGCCAGCGAGGACTCCTTCAACCGGATGTTCGAGCGCGACAAGGACGATCTGCGCGAACTGGGCCTGGTCATCGACGTCGACGAGAACGCCCTCGACGGCGAGTTGGGTTATCTGGCCCGTCGGGACCGGAACCGGCTGCCGGAGATCGCCCTGGACGCGGAGGAGGCCGCCGCGCTGAGCCTCGCCGCCGGGGTCTGGACCCAGGCCCGGCTGGCCGGGGCGGCCAGCGGCGCACTGCACAAGCTGCGGGCCGGCGGCGCGCTGGCCGAGGGTGACGGCGCGGAGGCGCACTCGGCCCTGGAACCGCGGATTCCGGCCCGCGAGGCGGCCTTCGAGCCGCTGCTGGCCGCAGCCCGGGACCGCAGGCCGGTGGCCTTCGCCTACCGCAAGTCCGGCGCCGCCCAGCCGGAGCAGCGCAGCGTCGAGCCCTGGGCGCTGGAGTGCTGGCACGGCCACTGGTACCTGGCCGGCTGGGACCGCGACCGCAAGGACGTCCGGGTGTTCCGGCTGAGCCGGATCGTCGGTCGGGTCAAGGCCCGCCACGACGCCTTCAAGGCCGAGGTCCCGGACCATGTCGACGTTCGCCAGCACGTGGCCAGGTTCGCGGGGGAGGGGGCGACCGCCACCGCCCGGATCCGGCTGCGCCGCGGCGCGGCGTTCCCGCTGCGCACCAAGGCCCTGAACGCCGAACCGGTCGACGCCGACTGGGACGAGCTGGAGATCCCGTTCGGGCACGGGCTGGCCGCCGACCTCACCGAATTCGGCGCCGACGTGGTCGTGGTCGGACCTGCCGAGCTGCGCTCCGACGTCATCGCCCGGCTGACCGCTGTGGCCGGCCGGGCCGCCGCCACGGACCGCACCCCGGTCGCCGCCTCTGGAGGGTCCGCGCAGTGAGCAACGCCATCGACCAGACCCGTCGGATGCTGTCCCTGGTCACCTACCTCCGCGAGCGCCCCGGCGCCCGGGTCGGCGAGGTGGCCCGGGCCTTCGGCATCACCGAGCGCGAGCTCGTCGGCGACCTCAATGTGCTGCCGATGTGCGGGACCAGCTTCCGCGGCGGCGACCTGCTGGACATCGACACCGACGGTGAGCGCATCTGGTGGCACAATGCCGACGATGTCGCCCAGCCGCTGCGGCTGTCCTCGGACGAGGCGATCTCGCTGCTGGTCGCGGCCCGGGCCGTGGCCGGGCTGCCGGGACTGCGCGAGCGCGACCGGGCCGCACTGACCCGGGCCGTGGCCAAGCTGGAGGCCGCGGCCGGGGACGCGGCCGAGGGCAGCGCCAGGGTCGGGGTGACCTTCGAGGCCGAGGGCAGCGTCTTCGCCGACGCCGACCGCGCCATCACCGAACGCCGCCGGCTGTGGCTCCGCTACTACTCCTCGGGCCGCGGCGAGATGACCGAGCGCGAGGTCGACCCGATCCGCCTGGTGACCGAGGGCCACACCTACCTGGAGGGCTGGTGCCGGCTGTCCGAGGACCGGCGGATGTTCCGGCTGGACCGGATCGCCGACATCAAGGTCCTGGACGTGCCCTCCGACCCGCCGCCGCTGGAGCTGCGCGACCTCTCCGAGGGCCTGGTCCGTCCGGCCGAGGACGATCCGCAGGTGGTCCTGGAGGTGGGTCCGGGCGGCCGCTGGGTCACCGAGTACTACACCTACGAAGACGCGATGGAACTTTCGGACGGCGGGCTGCGGATCACCCTGCGCACCCCGGACCCCTCCGGCCTGCTGCGGCTGGCGCTGCGGCTGGGCGCGGACGGCCGGATCACCGAGCCGCCGGCCCTGGCCGAGCAGGCCCGCAGCACCGCCGCCGCCGCCCTGGCGTGCTACGCCGAGGCAGCGGAGCAGGGCGTCGGGGAGCAGGACAGCGCGGAGCAGGACGGCGGGGAGCAGCGGTGACCGCCGCGGCCACCCGCTTCCGCGCCCACTGCCCGGAGTGCCGCAGCACGGTCGAGCTGGGTCCCGACGCCTTCCGGCTGGCCCTGGGCCGCAGCAGCGAGCGGACCTACTACTCCTTCACCTGTCCGAGCTGCGAGTCTCCGGTGCGCAAGCGGGCCGGTGAGCGCATCGTGGAGGCGCTGACCGGGGCGGGAGTCCCCGCCATGCGGCTGCATGTGGTCCGCTGACAGGCAGGCAGGCAGGCAGGCAGGCAGGCAGGCAGGCAGGCAGGCTGACCGGCAGGCAGGCCGGAACGATCGAGAAGAGGATCCAGTATGCCGTCCATGCCCTGGGCGATCACCGCCGCCGTAGGCCTGTGCACCGCCGGACTCCTGGTGCTGGGCTGGTGCGCACTGCTGGTGTACCGGCAGGTGCTGGCGCTCTCGCGGGAGCTGGACGCCGGCGCCCGCCGGATCGCGGGCGCCGCTGCCGGTCTGGAGCGGGCCGCCGAGCCGGTGGCCCGTCGGGCCGGCGATCTCGTGCCCCACGTGTAGTTCCGGATCCGTAGGCTTCCGTTCATACTGTGACCGACCCCGCCCGCGTAGGATGAGGACGAGGTCGCCTGACCTCAACTTCTGCACGCGCACTGGACCTCGCCACCGGTCCAACGCGTATTATCGGCGCAGAGACCACGACGAAGAGGGATTCCCATGCTCGAGAACCGCGGACTTGAAATCATCATCCTGGCGGTCGTCGTGCTGCTGCTCTTCGGAGCCAAGCGGCTGCCCGACTCCGCCCGTGCCCTCGGCAAGTCGCTGCGCATCCTCAAGTCCGAGGTCGGCGCGATGAAGTCGGACGACAAGGCGACGGAGGCCAAGGCCGCCACCGCCGAGTCGGTCGTGGTCCCCAAGACCATCCAGGCCGCCCCCGGCGAGGCCGCGACCGCCCGCCCGGTCGCCGACCAGGTCGTGCCCGAGCCGACGCCCTCCGCCAAGGCCTGACCCGCCTGCGCTCCACCCTCTCCATCCACCCATCTCGCAGGGACTGAAGCCGCACGGTGAGCGACACCCAGGGCAGCAGGCGTCCGACCGTCGGACGCCAGAAGCAGCCGAAGGACAACGAGGGACGGATGCCCCTCTCGGATCATCTCCGTGAGCTTCGCAACCGGTTGCTGATCTGCCTGGCGGCGCTGCTGGTCACCACGGTGCTCGGCTGGATGCTCCACAACTGGCTGATCGACCAGCTGACCGGGCCCGCCTGCGCGATCAAGGGGGTGCAGGGCTACGGCCAGCACACCGCCTCCTGTCCCAACGGGCTGCTGGTCAACAACGGTGTGCTCGCACCGCTGTCGTTCACCTTCAAGATCTCGATGATGGCCGGCCTGATCCTGGCCAGCCCGGTCTGGACCTATCAGCTCTGGGCCTTCGTCGCGCCCGGGCTGTACAAGAAGGAGAAGAAGTACGGGCTCAGCTTCACCGCTGCCGCGGTGCCGCTGTTCCTGATCGGCGCCTACCTGGCGTACTGGATCTTCCCCAAGGCCCTGGGCATCCTGGTCAGCTTCAACCCGTCGGGCTTCTCGCTGGCCTTCTCCGGCGCCGAGTTCCTGGACTTCTTCATCCGCATGGTGGTGGTGTTCGGGCTCTCCTTCGAGCTGCCGCTGCTGCTGGTGGCACTGAACTTCCTCGGCATCCTCAGCGCCGCGAAGCTCCGCAGCTGGTGGCGCGGGATCATCTTCATCATCTTCGTGTTCTCGGCCGTGGCCACCCCGACCGGCGACCCGCTGACCATGAGCGTGCTGGCCGTCCCGATCTGTGTGCTGTTCATCATGGCCCTCGGCGTCTGCACGCTGCACGACCGGTCCGTGGCGCGCCGCAAGGCGGTCGAGGACCCGGACAGCCTGCTGGACCCGGACATCGCCTCCTCCCCGGACCTGACCCCCTCGGACGTCCGCGCCGAGACGGTGTCCGCCGAGGAGTTCGCCCACGCCGAGCCGATGGTCTACCACCCGGACGAGGAAGAGGCCTCCGTGCCGGCCGCGAGGGGCGAGCGCGGCGAGCGGATGGACGACATCACCTGACCCACAGCACCTGACCCACAGCACCTGATCAGCCTCGGATAAATGGCTGGGTCAAGTGTCAGTTCCTCCGGGTAGCCTCTGGGGGAGATGCAGACCCACGACCACAGTTCAGGCGCCGCAGACGCAGGCACCGCCCATCGCGCTCCCGTGCGCCCGACCCGGGAGGAAGGTGCCGCGATGACCTCCGCCGCTCCTGATGACCACGCCGTAGACGAGCTCAGCCCCTCCGAGCGCTACGCCGCCTCCCGGCGCCTGGCCAAGGAGCAGGCCACCGCCCTGTACGCCTTCCGGGAGCTCTACGACTTCCCGCTGGACGGCTTCCAGATCGAGGCCTGCGAGGCCCTGGAGGCCGGCTCCGGGGTGCTGGTGGCCGCGCCCACCGGCTCTGGCAAGACCATCGTCGGCGAGTTCGCGGTGCACCTGGCCCTGGCCGAGGGCCGCAAGTGCTTCTACACCACCCCGATCAAGGCGCTGTCCAACCAGAAGTACGCGGACCTGGTCAAGCGCTACGGTCCGGACAAGGTCGGCCTGCTCACCGGCGACAACACGGTCAACAGCGAGGCCCCGGTGGTGGTGATGACCACCGAGGTGCTGCGCAACATGCTCTACGCGGGCTCGCAGACCCTGAACGGCCTGGGCTACGTGGTCATGGACGAGGTGCACTACCTGGCCGACCGCTTCCGCGGCGCGGTCTGGGAGGAGGTGATCATCCATCTCCCCGAGTCGGTCACCCTGGTCTCGCTGTCGGCGACGGTCTCCAACGCCGAGGAGTTCGGCGACTGGCTGGACACCGTGCGCGGCGGCACCAAGGTGATCGTCTCCGAGCACCGCCCGGTCCCGCTGTGGCAGCACGTGCTGGCCGGCAACCGGATGTACGACCTGTTCACTACGAGGGTGGCGGAGGAACGGGCCTCCGGCCGCAAGCGCGACGGCGGCGGCAACCGGGGCGGCGAGGCGGACGTCAATCCGGAGCTGGTCCGGCTGGCCCGGGCCGAGCAGGACCGCCGCTACGGCGGCCGGGACCGCTTCGACAAGCGCGGCCGGGGGCGCAGCATGTCCAACGGCCGTCCCGGCCGGGCCTGGACCCCCAGCCGGGTCGAGGTCATCGACCGGCTGGACTCAGAGGGCCTGCTGCCCGCGATCACCTTCATCTTCAGCCGGGCCGGCTGCGAGGCCGCGGTCCAGCAGTGCCTGCACTCCGGGCTGCGGCTGAACAACGACTCCGAGCGGGCCGAGGTACGCGCCCTGGTCGAGGCCCGCACCGCCAGCATCCCCAGCGAGGACCTGCATGTCCTCGGCTACTACGAGTGGGTGGACGCACTGGAGCGCGGGGTCGCCGCGCACCATGCGGGGATGCTGCCGACCTTCAAGGAGGTCGTCGAGGAGCTGTTCCTGCGCGGCCTGGTGAAGGCCGTCTTCGCGACCGAGACGCTGGCGCTGGGCATCAACATGCCGGCCCGCTCGGTGGTGATGGAGAAGCTGGTCAAGTGGAACGGCGAGACCCACGCCGATGTCACCCCGGGCGAGTACACCCAGCTCACCGGGCGGGCCGGGCGCCGCGGCATCGACATCGAGGGCCACGCGGTGGTGCTCTGGCAGCCCAATCTGGACCCCGCCGCGCTGGCCGGGCTGGCCGGGACCCGCACCTATCCGCTGCGCTCGTCCTTCAAGCCGTCGTACAACATGGCGGTCAACCTGGTCTCCCAGTTCGGCCGGCACAAGTCCCGGGAACTGCTGGAGACCTCCTTCGCGCAGTTCCAGGCCGACCGCTCGGTGGTCGGCATCGCCCGCCAGGTGCAGCGCAACGAGGAGGGGCTGGAGGGCTACCGCGAGGCGGTCGACTGCCACCTGGGGGACTTCGAGGAGTACTCCGGGCTGCGCCGCGCGCTCAAGGACCGGGAGAACGCGCTGGCCCGCGAGGGCGCCAACCAGCGCCGGGCCAGCGCCGCCGACTCGTTGGAGAAGCTGAAGCCGGGCGACGTGATCCACGTCCCCACCGGCCGCTTCGCCGGCCTCGCGCTGGTGCTGGACCCCGGCATCCCCGCTGTCAGCAGCAGGCACGGGCACCGCCATGAGCACAGCGAGGGTCCGCGCCCGGTGGTGCTCACCGCCGAGCGCCAGGTCAAGCGGCTGGCGATGATCGACTTCCCGGTGCCGGTGGAGGCCGTCGAGCGGGTCAGGATCCCGCGCAGCTTCAACCCGCGCAGCCCGCAGTCCCGGCGCGACCTGGCCTCGGCGCTGCGCACCAAGGCCGGGCACATCGAGCCGGCCCGGGTCCGCAAGGGCCGGGCCGCCGCCGCGGACGACCCGGAGATCGCCCGGCTGCGCACCGCGCTGCGGCAGCACCCGTGCCACGGCTGCGACGAGCGCGAGGACCACGCCCGCTGGGCCGAGCGCTACGAGCGGCTGAAGCGCGACACCCAGCAGCTGGAACGCCGGATGCAGTCCCGTACCCACACCATCGCCCGGACCTTCGACCGGGTCTGCGCGCTGCTGACCGACCTCGGCTATCTGCAGGGCGACACGGTCACCGAGGACGGCCGCCGACTGGCCCGGCTCTACGGCGAGTTGGACCTGCTGGCGTCCGAGTGCCTGCGCGAGGAGGTCTGGGAGGGGCTGACCCCGGCCGAACTGGCCGCCTGCGCCTCGGCGCTGGTGTACGAGTCGCGGCGCGGGGACGACGAGAGCAGCGCCCCCAAGCTCCCGGACGGCGGCGCCCGCGAGGCGCTGGGCGAGATGGTCCGGCTCTGGGGCCACCTGGACGCCCTGGAGGAGCAGCACAAGCTGGCCGCGGAGGACAACGTCGGCCAGCGCGAGCCCGACCTGGGCTTCGCCTGGACGGCGTTCCGCTGGGCCTCGGGCCAGCCGCTGGACGCGGTGCTGCGCGAGGCCGACATGCCGGCCGGCGACTTCGTCCGCTGGACCCGGCAGCTGATCGACGTGCTGGGCCAGATCGCCAACGCCGCCCCCGAGGGCGGTACGGTCCGCGCCACCGCACGCAAGGCCGTGGACGGCATCCGCCGCGGCATCATCGCCTACTCCTCGGTGGGGTAGCGCGCCGCGTCGACAAGGCCCGCCCCGGGGCAGCAGCTTCCAAGGACGCCGGGACGGGCCTTGCGCTGTCCGACGACGCGATATAGCGTGTTGACACAAGCAATACCTAGGTACGTATACTCGTGTACGAGTACTTGCCGGCGAATGATCGGGAGAGCGCGATGGCGAAGCGGAAGATGAGCAACCCGCTGGCCCTGGCCGTCCTCGCGACCATTCGCGAGCAGCCGCGCCATCCGTACGAGATCGCCCAGTTGCTGCGTTCCCGGCACAAGGAGCACAGCATCAAGATCAACTATGGCTCGCTCTACACCGTGGTGCAGAGTCTGGAGCGGCACGGCTTCATCGAGGCCGCCGGTACCGAGCGCGACGGCCGCAGGCCCGAGCGGACGCTGTACAGCCTGACTGAGGCCGGCAGCGCCGAACTGGTGGACTGGCTCTCCGAGCTGGTCACCGAACCGGTCAAGGAGCACCCCCGGTTCGAGGCAGCGCTCTCGCTGATCGGCGTGCTGCCGCCCGATGAGGCGATGGCGCTGCTGGAGCGGCGGGTGGTCGCGCAGGATGCCTGGATCGCTTCCCAGCGCGAGGAGTTGGCGGCGGTGATGGAGTCGGGCGTCCCCAGGCTCTTCCTGGTGGAGTCCGAGTACAGCCTGGACATGAGGGCGGCCGAGAACGACTGGATCCGGCAGCTGCTCAAGGAGATGGCCGACGGCTCGCTGCAGGGCATGGACGGCTGGCGCCAGTACCATGCCACCGGCGAGGCGCCCAGGGAGTGGCAGGAACTGGAGGCGGAGCGCCAGCAGGACTGAAAGAAGCAGCACGGCAGAAGGCCCCGACCGGTGCGGCAACACCGGGCGGGGCCGGGAACCTCGGTACCGGCCTGCGCGAACAGGACTCGGTGACTACAAGGAACGCACCCTCATCGTAGCCCGAGTCCCCGGCGTGGATCAGTGCCCGAACGATCAACGACCGAAGGGACCACCATCATGACCAGCCCCAACGGCGGCACGGTGCGGACGGCGGCAACCGTCCCGCACCCGGCCGCCGCCCGCCCCGCCCCGGCAGCGGCGGGCCGCCCGCTCGCCATCGAGGCCGTCGACCTCGTCAAGACGTACCAGGTGAAGGGCCGTTCCGGGCCCGTCCGGGCGCTGGACGGGCTCAGCATCGGCGTCGAACCCGGCATCGTCTTCGGCCTGCTCGGCCCCAACGGCGCGGGCAAGTCCACCACCGTCAAGATCCTCACCACCCTGGCCGCCGCCGACAGCGGCCGCGCCACCGTGGCCGGCCGCTCCATCGCCGCCGACCCCGCGCTGGTGCGCCGGGCCATCGGCGTGGTGGCCCAGCGCTCGGGGGCGGACCCGGTCGCCACCGGCCGGGAGAACCTGCTGCTGCAGGGACGCCTGTACGGGATGCGCGGCGCCGAACTGGCCCGCCGCGCCGACGAGCTGCTGGACCGCTTCGACCTGGCCGACGCCGGCCGGCGCCAGGTCAAGACCTACTCCGGCGGTATGCAGCGGCGGCTGGACGTCGCACTCGGCCTGGTGCACCGCCCCGAGGTGCTGTTCCTGGACGAGCCCACCACCGGCCTGGATCCCGAGGCCCGCACCGCGATGTGGGACGAGATCGGCCGACTGGCCGGCGACGACGGCCTGACCATCCTGCTCACCACCCACTACCTGGAGGAGGCCGACCGGCTGGCCGCCCGCCTCGCCATCGTGGACCGCGGCCGGATCGTCGCCGAGGGCACGCCGGACGACCTCAAGGGCGAACTGCACGGCGACGCCGTCCACGCGGTGCTGGCCGGGACCCCGGCCGCCGACGCCCTGGGTGTCTACGAGGCGCTCGGACGGGTGCCGGGGATCCGCGAGATCACCGTGGACGGACGACGCGTCAGCGCCCGCGCCGACGACGGCGCCGCCGCCGTCCCGGCCGTGCTGGCCGCCCTGGACCAGGCCGGCAGCCCGGTGGCCGCCGTCACCGTCGCCCGCCCGTCCCTGGACGACGTCTACCTCCGCTATGCCGGACGCAGCTTCGCCGACGCCGAAGGAGCCTCGCGATGAGCACCAGCACCCTGCCCGCCGCCCCTGCCCCCGCTCCGGCGCCGACCGGTGCCCGCGGCAGCGGCGCACGCCCCCGGCTCACCGAGGGGGCGGCCCAGACCTGGTTCATGACGCAGCGTCAGTTCATGGCCTTCGCCCGGCAGCCCGCCTACCTGATCATCACCCTGATCCAGCCGGTGATCTGGCTGTTCCTGTTCGGTGCGCTGTTCCGCAAGGTGGTCGAGCTGCCCGGCTTCGGCGCCGGCAGCTACCTGGACTACCTGGTCCCCGGGGTGATCGTGATGAGCGCGGTCTCCGCCAACATGTGGGCGGGGATGGGCACCCTGGAGGAGATCGAGCGGGGCACCCTGAACCGCTTCCTGATCACCCCGGTCCACCGCAGCGCGTTGATGAACGCCAACGTGGTGGCGCAGTCGGCCACCACCGCGATCCAGTCGCTGATCATCATCCTGCTCGGCTGGATCGGCGGCGCCCACTATCCCGGCGGCGTCCTCGGCCTGCTGATCCTGGTCGTGGTCGCCTCGGCGCTGGGCACCATCTTCGGCGCCTTCTCCAACGCCCTGGGCATGCTGGTGCGCCAGCGTGAGTCGATCATCGGCATCAACACCTTCCTGCTGCTGCCGCTGACCTTCCTCTCCTCGGCCTTCATGCCGCCGACCCTGATGCCGCACTGGATGCAGGTGGTGGCCAGGTTCAACCCGGTCAACTGGGCCCTGGAGACCGGCCGAGCCGCCATGGCGGCCCACCCCGACTGGTGGTCGGTGCTCAGCCACGGCGGCTGGACCCTGCTGCTGGCCGCCTTCGCGGTCTGGCTCTCCCTGCGCACCTTCCGCTCCTACCAGAAGTCCGTCTGACCGGACCACCCGAGCCCGAAGGCACCGTCCCGCGCGGAACGCCGCACGGGACGGCTCCTTCGGCGCCCTCACGCCTCTCCGGCGGTCAGCAGGCCGACGGCGGGTCCTGACCGCGTACTGCGCGCCAACTACCGTGACGGGCTTGGCTCTTACCGTGCCCATGTCCGTGGTTTCTTCTCAGGGACGGCACAGAATCGCTACTGTTCGATGGCTGCACCCCACCTGACGCAGCCGCACCCGGGGCCCCTCGGGCGGCAGCCACCGATCCGGAGCGCATCATGAGCCTTGCCCGTGCCACCACAGCTGTCCTGGCGTGCGGACTCGTCGCCCTGGGAACCGGCACCGAGGCCGCCGCCACTCCGTCAGCGTCGCAGTCCGCTGCCGGTTCGCAGTCCGCGTCCGCCGCGGCGACAGCCTCCGCCTCCTCCGTCTCCGCCTCCGCTGCCTCGAACGCCCGGGCGAAGGCCTGCTCCTTCTCCGCGTCGCTCACCGGGCTCGCGAGCAAGCGGATCCCGCTGAAGGGGGCGGCCACCCCGGTGGACCTCACCTTCACCAACACGTCGCACCAGGCGGTCTCCGGTGTGGACGAGGTCCTTGAGTTCTTCTACATCTCGGCGCACTCCTACACCTACCCCGACACCACCGTCACGGTGCAGATGCAGACCGGGTCGGGCTGGAAGAGCGTCCCCTACACGTCCAGCCGACTGGTACTCAAGTCCGGCACGACCATGGCCGCCGGTCAGCAGGACGTGGTCCACCTGCGAATCGTCCTCACCACGGTCTACCCGTGGACCGACTACCCGCCGATCTGGAACGAGACCGCCTCCGCGCTGGTGGGCACCGGCGCACCGGTGCTGAACGAGCCGCCCTCCGGCGGACCGACCCCCATCGCCCCGCTGCCGGGCGGAGCGGTCTGCGGTGGAGCGGGCGGGGCCGACTACGCCGTCTCCGACCAGCAGCTGACGGGCCTGGACACCACGGTGAAGGCGTCGTCGAGTGCCACGGCCACGAGGTCCGCATCGGCATCCGCCTCTGCGCCGTCGATGCCGTCCACGTCGCCCAGCAGCATGGCGGAGAGCCCGTCCGCGGCTTCCGCCGGTGCGGAACTCGCCGACACCGGCGGGGGCACCGACAGCACCCTGATCGCCGGGACCGGCGCCGCCCTGATCGTCGTCGGCGGCGCCGGGGTCCTCGCTGCCCGCCGCCGCAGCGGCACCCACCGCTGAGGCCCGGCCGCCTCAGCCGCGCAGCGAGATCACCTCGAAACTCGACGCATAGCGCACACCCAGCCTGCTGCCGGCCATCCGGGCGAAGGACTCCAGGAACTCGTCGGCGTCGGCCATCTCCCCGCCCAGGCCCGCCAGATAGGCCTTGTGCTCCTTCAACGAGGCCACGCCCAGGGCGAAGTGGTCGCTGGTGTCGACCGCGTGGCGGGCCTCGGGGGAGCCGGCCGCCAGCACCATCCGGACCCCGTTCCACGGCTCCAGGCCGTCCTTGAGCTGCTCGTGGAAGACCCAGCGGTTGCCGGCGTCGCGCACTGCGTCCAGCGCGGCCCGGCCCGCTGCGATGTGGTCGGCCTGGTTGGGGAACACCCCGCCGTAGGTCTCCCGGAAGTTGGTGGTGACCACCACGTCCGGCCGGTGCCGGCGTACCGCGCGGGCGATGTCCGCGCGCAGCGGCAGCCCGTACTCGAGTACGCCGTCCTGATGCCCGAGGAACTCGACGGTGTCGACGCCGACCACGGCGGCGGAGGCGATCTGCTCGGCCTCGCGCAGCGGGCCGCACTCCGCGGGGTCGAGCGAGTCGATCCCGGCTTCACCGCTGGTGACCATCACATAGACGACGGTCTTTCCCTGCGCGGTCCAGCGGGCGACGGCCGCGGCCGCGCCGTACTCCATGTCGTCGGGGTGCGCGACCACCGCGAGCGCGGTCTGCCAGTCCTCGTCCACCGGCTCGAACGGCGGCGGTGCCTGGTCGGTCTCGGTCATGGCGTCCCTCCAGGTCCGTTGGCTCACCTCCCACGGTACGCAGGCGCTGTCTTCGCTGACAGTCCACCCGAAACTTTCGAATCCATGGCCGAACAGTGACCGGAACCTAGAGCCTTCAATATCCGTACGTCAAGGGATTCGGTGTCGAAGGGTGCCGCCTGATGTGGCTGTGCCACAGCTCTTGACGGTCCCTGAGGCGGGGTCTAGCGTCTGCGCCGGATCGGAAATATTGCCGAAACTTTCGCTTATCCCCAGGAGAAACCATGCACCGCCCACCCAGCAGTGCCCCGTCCCGCCGCGCCACCAGCGGCCGACTGCGCCGTACCCTGCTGACCGCCGCGGTCGCCGTTGCCGCGGTCGCCGGCGCCACCCTGCCCGCCGCCGCGCACGGCGGCACTGCCGGGAGGAACGCCCCGCTGCGCAGCCTGGCCGCGCACGACGGGATCTACGTCGGATCCGCCCTCGCGGCCGGCACGCTCGCCTCCGACAGCACCTACAGCTCGATCGCGGCCACCCAGTTCGACGCGGTGACCCCGGAGAACGAGATGAAGTGGTCCTCGGTCGAGCCCACTCAGGGCGCCTTCGACTGGGCTCCGGCCGACCAGATCGTCAGCTTCGCCCAGGACCACCACATGCTGGTGCGCGGCCACAACCTGGTCTGGAACTCGCAGTTGCCCACCTGGCTGACCAGCGGCAGCTACTCCTCGGCCCAGCTCGCCGCGCTGCTGAAGAAGCACATCACCGACGAGGTCAGCCACTTCAAGGGCAAGATCTACGCCTGGGACGTGGTCAACGAGCCGTTCAACGGCGACGGCTCCTACGTCCAGGACCTCTGGTACAACGCCCTGGGCCCCGGTTACATCGCCGACGCGCTGCGCTGGGCGCACCAGGCCGACCCGAAGGCCGTGCTGTATCTGAACGACTACAACATCGAGGGCCAGAACGCCAAGAGTGACGCGATGTACGCACTGGTCAAGCAGCTCAGGGCGGAGGGTGTGCCGATCGGCGGCGTGGGCCTGGAGAGCCACTTCATCGCCGGTGAGCTGCCGACCGACATCAAGGCCAATATGCAGCGCTTCACCAAGCTGGGGGTGAACGTCGCGGTCACCGAGCTCGACGACCGGGTCGAACTCCCGGCCACCGCCGCCGAACTCACCCAGCAGGCCGCCGACTACGGCTCGGTGGTCACCGACTGCGTGCAGGTGCGCGGCTGTGTCGGAGTCACCGCCTGGGAGTTCGACGACGGCCACTCCTGGGTGCCCGGGGTCTTCGCGGGGCAGGGCGCGGCCAACCTCTACGACGCCTCCTACCAGGCGAAGCCCGCCTACTACGCGGTCCGGTCGGCACTGGCCGCGGGTCGGCGGACCTCCTCCCACTGACCGTCAGCCACCCAGCGCTGACCTTCCGTTGGTCCGATCTCTCTTCCCGGACCGCCCTCACGGCGACTGGTCGCGGTACTCCGCGGCCAGTCGCTTCGGCGCCCGGTCCAGCCAGGCCTCGACGATCAGCTCGCCGAGCTCCGTCACGTCGATCCGGTCCAGCAGCGCCAGGACCGCGGGGAAGCCGTCGAAGTGCGGGATGGTGAAGTAGACCGCCGGATCCCCGGCGATCAGCGCCTGGCGGACACCGAGGTCCGCCACCCGCGCGGCCACGATCGGCCCCTGCGGGGCCTTGTCGCCGAGGGCCTCCAGGTCCGTCTTCCGGAGCGGGCGCTCCCAGACGAAGCCCCGGTCCTTGACCCGCCACGAGGCCGTCCCCCGCGAGACCACCTCGCTGGTGCCCGGCAGTGCCAGTGCGAGCCGCCGGACGTCGTCCCAGTCGGCCACGGGCTACGACGCCGGCCCTTCCGGGTCCTCCAGACGGAAGCCGACCTTCAGCCCCACCTGGAACTGGCTGACGGTCCCGTCGGTGATGCTTCCGCGGACCTGGGTCACCTCGAACCAGTCCAGGCCGCGCAAGGTCTGCGACGCCCGGCCCACCGCATTGCGCACGGCGGCTTCGACGCTCTCGGACGAGGTCCCGACGATCTCGGTGACCCGGTAGGTGTGGTCGCTCATGGCGGACTCCGTTCTCGCGGGGACTACTGCCCTCTCCACCCTGCCGCACCACCGGGCCCTCCGCACGACATACGGCGAACGGCGAACGGCGACCGGCCCCGGTCCACTACCTGGGCCAGCCCGGGGCAGGGCTGCCGGAGGCGGCGGCGAGGTAGGCCCGGCACCGCGGTCGCGCCTGTGCCAGCGCGTCCGCCTGCGCGGCGGACGGCCCCTGCCGCTGCACGGTCGCCCGCGCGGTCGGCAGCAGGGCGTTCACGATGTCGTTCTCACCGCCGGACAGCCCCATCTCCTGGTAGTCGAACCCCTGGTCATTGCCGGGTGTGACCAGGTACCGCACCCAGTACGCCACCGAGTCCGCGCACTGCTCGACCGGATCGACCCGCGTCGCCGAGGGCGACGGATCGGGCGAGGAATCGGGCGGCAAACCGGTGGAGTGCGCTGTCGCAGCGCAGCCCGCGCAGAGCAGCAGTGCGGCCGCGGCGAGGCGGATCCGCCGCAGGCCCGGCCCCGGAGGCGCGTCGGCGCTCATGGCCCACACGCTAGCCGAGGACGCGCCCGACGGGATGACGGGTCACCGGACGACGTCGAGGATCTGCTTCTGCAGGCCGTTGGAGTAGACCTCGTGCTCCACCAGCTTCAGCCGCTGGGTGTCCTTGTCCGTGGTACTGAACAGGCGCTTGCCGGCGCCGAGCAGGAGCGGATAGACGAGCAGGTGGTAGCGGTCGATCAGGCCCGCGTCCGAGAGGCCGTGGTTCAGGGAGGCGCTGCCGTGGACGATGATCGGGCCGCCCTCGGTCTGCTTGAGTGCGGCGACCTCGTCGAGCGAGCGCAGGATGCGGGTCTCGCCCCAGTTGGAGACCAACTGGTCGTCGGTGAGAGTGGTGGAGACGACGTACTTCGGCATCGTCCGGTACCGGGCGAACTCCGCCATGTCCGGCCAGACCGGGCTGAAGGCCTGGTAGCTGACCCGGCCCAGGAGGATGGCGGTGGACTCCTCCTGCTCGCGTCCCTTGATCTCGAACGACTCGGGCACGAACTCGACGCCCTTGAAGCTCCAGCCGGAGTTCCGGTAGCCGGGTTCGCCCCCCGGGGCCTCCACGACGCCGTCGAGGGAGATGAAGGCGGTGCTGATGAGAGTGCGCATTGCGGGCTCCTTGGATTCCTGTGACGTTGTCTGTCGTGTTGTCGGTTTGTCGAGATAGAGGCTGATCAGCCGAGGATTCCGGCCAGCCACTGCTGCCAGGCCGCTTCGGCCCCGTCCGTGGCCGGTCCGAACAGGTGATGGAACATCAGCACGATGCCGGGGCCCTGGTAGAAGGCGTAGATCCCATCGGCGGTGCGGACCTCGACGTTCTCGTCGGACGCCCAGACCACCTCGCCGTCCAGCGGCGGCAGGTTCGCAGGCCCGGCCTGTGCCCGTGCGCCGACGGTCACCGGGACGGGCAGTGAGAGCCCGCGGGCGAGTGCCGCCCGGACGTCCTGCGCCGACCGTTCGCCGGTCGGCACCGCGGCGAAGACCGGGACGGCGGTGCGTCCCGGGAAGTGGGTCAGGTACTGCTGCAGCGTGTTGAGGTGGAAGGGCCAGCCGCGGCGCAGGGCGTCGTACTCGTCCTGCCAGTCGTCGCCGAGCAGCCCGCTGTGGACGACGCGGAGCACCGTACTGCCGCCGTCGCGGGCCTCGATGAGGTACTCGAAGGCCATGAACCGGCCGTCCTCGGCGGCGGGGGTGCGGGTGGCGAAGCGCTTGCCGGGTTCATAGGCGGTGATCACGGCTTCCTCCCGCCGACCGCCGGTCTCCATGGCGGCGACGCCGCCTTCACGCCCCTCCACCTCGTTGCGGCCCATGAACCAGGAGTCGATCCCGGGTCCGGTGGCGATGGCCTCCCAGACCTGTTCCGGACCGGCCGGCAGCGTGGTTTCCAGTTCGATGTCGAACGGGTGCGTCATCGTCAGTTCTCCGTTTCCGTTTTCGCTTCGGGCGGCGTTGCCCGGGTCTCGTGCGTTGCCTGCGTCTCCGGGGCTCCCGCGGAGGGGCCGGCGGGTATCTGGTGCAGCCCGACGATCACCCGGTGGCTGCGGCCGCCCGGTGCGGCCTCGTCGTGGTAGCGGCTGACCAGGGCTGCCACGGACTGCGCCAGTTCCTCGGCGAACGCGGTCCGGTCGGCCGCGGAGGCGAACCGCACCTCGGCGTCGATGCCGAAGGAGGCGACGCGACGGCCGGCCCGGGCGGCGCCGGTCAGCAACTGCCCGACCTCCTGCACCAGCCGCGACCCCAGGGCCAGCAGCCAGCGGGCCGAGAGCTGGTCGGGGGAGCGGGACGGGTCCGGGCTCAGAGCGGCCAGGACGGTCGGGGAGATCACATACGAGGCCGCCGTGGCGCGGTAGACCCGTTCGGTCACATTGCGTTTGCGGCGCTCCTCGACCAGTTCGACCAGCCCGTGCCGCTCCAGTTCCTTCAGGTGGTAGTTGACCTTCTGCCGGGGCAGCCCCATGCGGGCGGCCAGCATGGTGGCCGAGCCGGGCTCGGCCAGGGCGGCGAGGACCCGGGACCGGATGGGGTCCAGGGAGGCCTCGGCCGCAGCGGGTTCTTCGATCACAGCGACGTCCAGCACTCCTCCAGAATGCGACGGACAAAAAATTTTGTCAAGACAATGGAACTTGTCGGGGACGGTTCGGCGAGGTTTGTCGAAAGGCACGAATGTTCCCCTGCGCGGGGCCGCCGACATCGCTCCAAGTGCCGTGGAAATCAGCGCAGTTGCCCGGACCGATGCCTTCCGGAACCTGGCTCGTGGGTGTGACCAGCGCCTTTCTGGGCGCGGCGGTAACCCGTGGGTGGCCTTGTAGGAACCGTGAGCGCCCCCGGGTCCGCGCTCCGGCTGATCGTTGACACTGTCCGCATCCGCACGTTTACTTCTCGTGTCGTCGCCACACCAGGAGCACAGGGCTCCTCCGGGACTTGCGACGCGAAGGACGCTCTCTGTTGACGACAGCGACCGAAACCTTAAGCATCTTCGAAGTCCGGCCCTACACCCCGCACTGCCAGGTCATCCACAGCGAGGGCGACCACGCCGTGATCGGCGTCTCCCCGGGGAACAGCTACTTCTCGGCCCAGCGCATCGTCGACCTGGCCCGCTGGGGGATCGAGAACTTCCGCGAGATCGATCTCGTCTACACCGACCTCCATGTGGCCGACATGTACGAGGCGCTCGGCTACACGCCCGACGACGCCCGGCGCAAGGCGGTCAAGAACCTGCGCGGTGTGCGGGCCAAGGTCAACGGCGCGGTGGAGACGGTGGATCCCGAGCGAGGCCGGCTCAGAGCCCACGCCATGTCCGACTTCACGGACAACCCCGCCTACCGGCGGATCCACGACCGTCTGCACGCCCTGCTGGCCGAGGACGCGGAGTTCCGCGCGACCTGCAACGCACTGGTGGACTCCTTCCTCTCCTCCAAGGTCCTCGACGGCAGGACGGCCACCGCGCGGCAGCGCGAGGTGTGCCTGGAGTACGTGTGCGCGGAGGCCCCGCTCTTCCTGGACACCCCCGCGATCCTGGGAGTCCCCTCGTCCCTGAACTGCTATCACCAGTTGCTTCCGATGGCCGAGTTGCTCTACTCGCGGGGGTCCGGGCTGCGCGCCTCCCGCAACCAGGGCCATGCCGTCGTCGTTCCCCTCGAAGGAGACCCCGATGTCCGTTGAGACCCTGAGCACGGAGCCCCCGAACACCGAGGCGCCGGACGCCGAGGCGCCGGACGTCGAGGAGCTGCCGGCCTTCCCGTTCTCCTGGCGCGGGGACCGGCTCCCCGCCGAGGTGGCGGAGCTGCGCGCGGAGCCGGTCAAGCGGGTGCGGACCATCGCGGGCGATCCGGCCTGGCTGGTCTCGTCCCACGCGTTGTGCTCGCAGGTCCTGGAGGACCGCAGGTTCAGCCTTAAGGACACCTCCGCGCCGGGTGCGCCCCGGCAGTATGCGTTGACCATCCCGCCGGAGGTGGTCAACAACATGGGCAACATCACCGGAGCCGGCCTGCGCAAGGCGGTGCTGCGGGCGATCAACCCCAAGGCCGACGGGCTGGTCGAGTGGATGCGCTCGTACGCGTCGGAGCTGGTCGACGGCCTGCTGGCGCAGGGCGCGCCGGTGGACCTGCGAGCCCGGTTCGCCAACCCCTACGCGGAGGCCCTGCACTGCCGCATCCTCGGCATCCCGCTCCAGGACGCCGCCCGGCTGGCGCCCAGCCTGGACATCGCGTTCATGAACTCGGCCTGCCCGGTCACCGGCGCCAAGCTGAACTGGGACCGCGACATGGCCTACATGGTGGAACGCCTGGACGACCCCGCCACCACCGGGCTGATGGCCGAGCTGGCGATGCTCCGTCAGGACCCGGACTACGACCACCTCACGGACGAGATGCTCGCCACGGTCGGGGTCACCATGTTCGGCGCGGGGGTCATCTCGACCTCGGCGTTCCTGACCATGGCGGTCTTCTCGCTCATCCAGCACCCGGAGGTATGGGCCGAGCTGCGTGCCGACCCCGGCAGAATCCCGGCGGCGGTCGACGAACTGCTGCGGGTGAACCTGTCCATCGGCGACGGCCTGCCCCGGGTGGCGCTGGAGGACGTCACCCTCGGGGACGTCCTGGTCAGGAAGGGCGAACTGGTGCTGGTCCTGGTCGAGGGCGCCAACTTCGACCCCGAAGTGTTCGCCGACCCGTTCCGGGTGGACATCGACCGGCCGAACAGCACCGCGCACCTGTCCTTCGGCGGCGGACAGCACTACTGCCCCGCCACCGCCCTGGGGAAGCGGCACACCGAGATCGCCCTGGAGACCCTGCTCGACCGGCTCCCCGAGCTGCAACTCGCGGTTCCGGTCGAGCAGTTGGTCTGGCGAACCGGCTTCATGAAGCGCATGCCGGAACGCCTCCCCGTGCTGTGGTGAACTCAGCGCCCACTTCGCCGTGACTTCCCGCCGCGCCGTGGCCGCCCGCCCGGGTCAGCGGGTGGTCGCGTGCGGCGGGCGCTTCGCGCTGCGCGGGTCGGGGAGCTTCAATCCGACGACGGACGGCTCCTGCCGGTAGAAGATGTCGATGTCGACCTCCTCGCCGCTGACGATCAGGGTGTCCCAGGGCTCACTCTCCCGCAGGGTCCGCAGCGTTCCGCTCTCCAGCGTCTCCAGGTGGGCCCGTAGCGTCGCCTCGTCGGGCAGGTCGGGCATGCGCGGGGCCAGGCGCGCGCCGATCTCGCGCAGATGGCCCAGCAGCGTGTCGATATCGTCCGTCCGGGTCTTCTCGGCCCCGGCCCCCTCGGTCGGCTCCGTCATGGCCGCAGCGATGCTTTCAGCGATCCGCTCCTTGATCGCATAGGTGACGCCCTCGTCGTTGGTGGTCACCATGGCGTTCCAGGCACGGCTCTTGTGCCGGTACTGGAGCACCGACATCGCCGCCTCGTGGCGGAGGAAGTCCGCGTCACGGAACTGCTTGCCGCGCCAGGCGCTGTTGAGCGATCGGGCCAGCGATATCGCTGATGCCAGCCCGCTGTTGAGGCCCCGGCCGGGCCAGAAGTGGATGGCGTTGGCGGCGTCGCCCAGCAGGAAGCCGTAGGTGCCGGGAGTCTTGGCGGTCCTGGGGTACAGCATGGAGGTGAAGCGGGGCCGTTGCACCATGTCGAGGCGGAACGACGTGACCGCCGACAGGTCGGCCTCGGCGACGCCGAAGAGCTTCAGGCCCTCCTGGACCCGCTTCCACAGTGCGGATCCCCGGACCAGCGCGGGGAGGAAGAGGGTGCCGTGGGTCGGGCACTTGAAGTCGCCGTCCGCGTCGCGGTCCATCACACACGGCCGCGAGGCGATGCACGACTCGAAGACCTTGCGGACCGGGTCGATCCCGACGACCTCCTCGGCCTCGGTGTCCGTCAGCCGCATGTTGAGGAAGCCCTCGCCGCGCAGTGAGTTGAGCAGGAAGCGGTTCTGCGCCACGGTGAGCATCACGCTCATCGGGTCCGGCAGGCCGGAATTCACCTTCAGGCCCAGGATGAAGTCGTGGACGTGCTCGCCGTTGAGGGAGTAGATGGACGGGTCGGCCGCGCCGAACTTGTTGCCGAAGTGCTCGCGGGTGTGGGAGCGGCCGCCCTCGCAGATCGCCAGGACGTGCTGGTCGGCGAGTTCGCGCTGCCGCTCGGCGATGTCGAAGCGGACCGGGACCAGGCGTATTCGGTCCTTCTTCTCGTTGGCCAGCTCCAGCAGCCGGTCCTCGATGGCGGCGATGGGGATGTTGCGCGGCGGGCGGCCGTTGATCGAGTCGGGGCCGGCCGGCCACATCTCGGAGAAGCCGTCCGGGGTGAACAGCCGCGCCTGCACGTCCTCGGGGAGGTTCAGGTATTGACGGCTCTGCACGGTCACCACCTGCTTGCGCCGGATGTTGCCCTGCGCCTGGTCCTTCCAGACCACCGCGGCGCCGTCCCGGGTCCAGCGCCCGTCGTAGACGGTGATCGCCGCCCGCGACCCCATCATGCTCTCCAGCAGCAGCGCGAAGGCCAGCCCGACCGGCCCGCCGCCGGAGACGGTGACCCGCAGGGTGTCCGGGTCGGCGGCCCGGGGGAGCGCCTCCGCCTCCTTGACGGAGAGGTCCAGCAGCGTCTCCATGGCATCGGTCAGCTCGAAGGCGAAGGCCTCCTCGCCGATCCGGATCAGGTCGTTCGGCATCAGCACATGGCGGGTCACCTCCTCCCCGTTGACCAGCGTGCCGTTGCTGCTGTCCCGGTCGTACAGCACGAAGCCGCCGTCCTCGGGCACGATCTCGGCGTGCAGCCGCGAGGCGATCGGGCTGACGATGACGATGTCGCTGTCCCCCTTGCGCCCCAGGGTGATCGGCTCACTGCCCAGCGGAATCCGCTGCCCGGCGAATGGCCCCTTGCGCCCAACGATGACCGGTGGCACCGGCGCTCCTTCTGTGCGATCCGGCGTCCACAAGACCCCGCCCCCGACGCCGAATTGATGAATGCTCAATCAGCGAAAGCATAGCTGCGGGCGGCTTTCCACGGCTGCGCGAACCGCCGCGGGACCCGCCGCCGCCGAGTGTTGGCTTAAAGGCTTCATCAAGCCCGTCAAGGGTTGGGAAAGGGTCTTCAACAACATGTTGACGTTCCTTGTGGGGTGCTCTACGTTTCCCCCAGTCGGAAATAGAATTCCGCATCCCGAAACTAGGAGTGCTCTATGAATCTCGCTCCGAGGGAGATCGACAAGCTCTACGTCTACGTGGTGGCCGACCTCGCGCGCCGTCGCCGCGACCGCGGCGTCAAGCTGAACTACAGCGAGGCGGTCGCGCTGATCAGCGAGGCGATCCTGGAGTCGGCCCGGGACGGGAGGACCGTCGCCGAGTGCATGGAGCTCGGCAAGAAGGTCGTCTCCACCCGGGAGGTCATGCCCGGCGTGCGCGAGATGCTCTCGCTGCTGCAGATCGAGGCCGCCTTCCTGGACGGGACCAAGCTGGTCTCCTGCCACGACCCGGTCGGTGCCTGATCCATGCCGGGGCCCAGCACGGCGGCCGGCCTGATCCTGGTCGGCGGACACGAGAGCGCGGCAGGCAGTCGGCTGAGCCCGCTCTGTGAGGGTGGCCCGGCCTTCCGCGCGGTCGGCGTCGGCCGGGACCTCGCGGCAGCCGTGACCGAGGCCCTGGCCCGGACCAACGGCCCGGTCTGCGTCCTGCCGATGACCCTGGGCCGCGACCCGCGATTGATCGCGGACACCGCGCGGACGCTGCGCTGGCTGTCCGGCCCGGACTCCGGGGGCCGGATCGCCCTGACGGAACCGTTCGGCACGCCCAGCCATCTGATCGGCTGGCTGCGAGCAGCCGCCGGACGCGGGGTCGGGGACCGTCCGGAGGACACAGCGGTACTGGTGACCGCACCGGCGGCCGGTCCGTTCGAGGACGCGGAGCTGTTCCATGTCGCCCGGCTGGCCCGCCAGTACCGGACCCACCGGTGGGTCGAGGTCGCCTTCGAAGGGGGTGACCCGGACGTCGCCGAGGGCGTCGAGCGCTGCCGACGGCTCGGCGCCCGGCAGGTCGTACTGCTGCCCGCCGCGTTCGGCCCGCCGCCGGATGTGCCCGGCTCCGAGCACGGCGGCCCGCTGCTGACCCGGCGTGCCATCACCGGTGTGCTGCAGGCCAGGGTGACGGTCGCACGGGAGCGCCTGGCGCACGGCGAGAACGGGATCGCCGCGGGTCTGGACGCGGAGCACGGCCATGGCTTCCCGCACTCCCACGGCCCGCAGGCCGTCCCGCCGCGGCCGGACGGGCCCGCACCCGCACCCGCACAGGGCCACGCGCACACCCACGCGCACACCCACGCGCACCGCCACTGACCTGTCGATCCACCGACTTGTCGATCCATCGACCTACCGACCAACCGACCGCCGAGGAGCGCCGACGCATGTCAGGAAGGCCCGTCTACCTGTACGGGGACGACCCCGTGGAGATCAACGCCGGTCGGGCCAAGGTCGGCCTGTCGGTGAGCAACACCGGCGACCGCGCCGTCCAGGTCGGATCGCACTACCACTTCTTCGAGGTCAACCGGGCACTGGAGTTCGACCGCGCCGCTGCCTACGGCATGCACCTCGACCTGCCGGCCGGCACCGCCGTGCGGTTCGAGCCGGGCGACACCCGCGAGGTAGATCTGGCCGCGTACGCCGGGCACCGGCGGCTGGTGGGCTTCAGCGCCCTCGTCGACGGCGGCCTGGGCTCGGCCGACACCCGGAACCGGGCGCTGCGGCGAGCGGCGTCCCGCGGCTTCCACAGCGCCGGGGCCGGGGCCGGCCTGGAAACCGGCGCCGACGCAGACGCCGACGCCGACGCAGGCGCGGGTGCCGAGGCTGACAGCGCCGGCGCGGAGGGCGGCCTCTGATGGCGATCATCCCCCGCCGGCAGTACACCGACCTGTTCGGCCCCACCGTCGGCGACCGCTTCCACCTCGCCGACACCAACCTGGTGGTGGAGGTCGAGCGGGACTTCAACCAGGGCCACTACGGCGACGAGGCCGTGTACGGCGGCGGCAAGGTCATCCGCGACGGCATGGCCCAGGACCCGGCCGCGACCAACCTGCAGGGCGCGCTCGACCTGGTGATCACCAATGTCGTCGTGCTGGACCCGGTCCTCGGCGTCGTCAAGGGCGACATCGGCGTCAGGGACGGCTTCATCACCGCCGTCGGCAAGTCCGGCAACCCTCGCCTGCAGAGCGGTGTGCACCCCGAGCTGGTGATCGGCCCGGGGACCGAGGTGATCTCGGGAGAGCACCTGATCGCCACCGCGGGCGGCATCGACACGCACATCCACTTCATCGCCCCGCAGCAGGTCCAGGAGGGCCTGAGCAACGGGATCACCACCCTCATCGGCGGCGGCACCGGCCCGACCGACGGCACCAACGGCACCACCTGTACGCCCGGCCCGTGGAACATCGGCCGGATGTACCAGGCGGTCGAGGACCTGCCGGTCAACGTCGGACTGCTGGGCAAGGGCAACGCCTCCCTTCCCGGGGCGCTGCGCGAGCAGGTCGAGGCGGGCGTCTGCGGCCTGAAGGTGCACGAGGACTGGGGCGCCACCCCGGCCGCGGTCGACACCGCGCTGCGCGTCGCCGACGAGTACGACGTGCAGGTGGCGATCCACACCGACACGTTGAACGAGTCCGGCTTCTTCGAGGACACCCTGTCGGCGATCGACGGCCGCACCATCCACACCTTCCACACCGAGGGCGCCGGCGGTGGCCACGCCCCGGACATCATGCGGATCGCAGGCGAGCCCAACGTGCTTCCCTCGTCCACCAATCCGACGCTGCCCTACACCGTCAACTCGATCGACGAGCTGCTCGACATGGTGATGGTCTGTCATCACCTGAGCCACGACATCCCCGAGGATGTCTCCTTCGCCGACTCGCGGGTGCGGCCGGAGACGGTGGCCGCCGAGACGGTGCTCCATGACGAGGGCGTGATCAGTATCTTCTCCTCGGACTCGCAGGCGATGGGCCGGATCGGCGAGTCCTTCGCCCGGGCGTTCCAGACCGCGCACCACTGCAAGGACCAGCGCGGCAAGCTGGACGGCGACAGCGCGCGCAACGACAACGTCCGGGTACTGCGCTACCTGGCCAAGCTCACCATCAACCCGGCGATCGCCTCCGGCACGGCCGATTACATCGGCTCGCTGGAGCCGGGCAAGCTGGCCGACATCGTGCTCTGGCCGATCAACTCCTTCGCCGCCAAACCCAAGCTGGTCATCAAGGGCGGCATGGTCAACTGGGCGCTGATGGGCGACCCGAACGCATCGCTGCCGACCACCCAGCCGATCTACTACCGCCCGATGTACGGGGCGTTCGGCAGGGCCCGGCAGGCGACCAGGGTGTCGTTCATGTCCCAGGCCGCGGTGGACCGGGGGGTGCCGGCCGAACTCGGGCTGGACAGCCGGGTGCTGCCGGTCCGGCACTGCCGGACCGTGGGCAAGCAGCACATGGTGCGCAACGACGCGCTCCCGAGGATCGAGGTCGATCCGGAGACCTACCGGGTGACGCTGGACGGCGAACCCGCCACTATCGCCCCGGCCACGACGCTGCCCCTCAACCAGCTGTTCTACCTCGCATGACCGCGACCGCGACCGCGGCCTCGGCTGCTACCGCGGCTTCGGCTGCGACGGGGGGCGCCCTGGACACCCTGCTGGTCAGCCTGCAGCTGACCGACTCGGCCTTCCCGAGCGGCCGCTACACCCTCTCCCACAGCCTGGAGGGCTTCCTCCAGGCCAAGGCCGTGAGTGCGACGAGCATGCCGGTGCTGCTGACCGACCTGCTGCGCCACTCGATCGGCCCGGGTGACGCCACCGCGCTGGCCCTGGCCCACCGGGCGGCCGTTACCGGGGACTGGGACACCGTCGCCGAGGTGGACCAGCGCCTGCACGCGAGCAAGCTCAACCGCGAACTGCGCCTGGCCGCAATCCGGACCGGTCGACAACTGCTCGACACCGCGCAACTCGCCCTCGGCGGCCCGATCCTGGACCGCTACGCCACTCTCGTGACGGCCGGGCGCGCTCCCGGCTGCCAGGCCGTGGCGGCCGGGGTGGCGTACGCGTCCGGCGGCGTCGGGACCGAACAGGCGGTGGCGAGCGACCTGTTCGCGTTCGCGGTCAGCTTCACCGGCGCCGCGCTGCGGTTGCGGCTGACGGACCACCGCCGCGCGCAGACCACGCTCCGCTCGATCGCCCCGGCGATCAAGGAGGTCACCGCGGCGGCGCTCCGCCGCGAAGCAGCCGACCTCGGTGGCTGCGTTCCGGCGGCGGACATCATGTCCGGCCGTCATGAACGCGCCGAGGCACGGATGTTCGCGTCATGACGGAACGTCACATCAGTGGAGAGCACAAGAGAGAGCAGGCCGAATCATGACGGACGACGTACTGCGCGTGGGCGTCGCCGGACCCGTGGGCTCCGGTAAGACCGCGCTGATCGAGGCCCTGGTTCCGGTGCTGATCGCCCGGGGCCGACGGCCGGCCGTGGTCACCAACGACATCTACACGCAGGAGGACGCCCAGCACGTCCGCCGGAATCTGGCCGGGGTGCTCGACCCGGAGCGGGTGGTCGGGGTGGAGACCGGGGCCTGCCCGCACACCGCCGTCCGCGACGACCCGACGATGAACCTGGCGGCGGGCGCCGAACTGCTGGAGCGGTTCCCCGACATCGACACGCTGCTCTACGAGTCGGGTGGCGACAACCTCACGCTCACCTTCAGCCCCGTGCTGGCGGACATGTTCTTCTTCGTGCTGGACACCGCGGAGGGCGAGAAGATGCCGCGGAAGCGCGGTCCGGGCATCACCGACTCGGACGTGCTGGTGATCAACAAGACCGACATCGCCCGGTACGTGCGCTGCGATCTCGCCGTGATGACCGCCGACGCCGACCGGGTCCGCGAGGGCCGTCCGGTCGTCCTCACCAACAGCCTGACCGGCGACGGCATCGACCGGGTGGCCGACCTGCTGGAGAGCTACCGCCGGGTCTCCGCATGACGACCGCCGTCCGGCTCGCCCCCGCGCACTATGAGCCGGCCCGCGTCCCCGGCGAGGTGCGGCGGCACGCGGGCGGTCCCGGTGCGCTCGGACCGAGTGCGCTCGGTGTGGGCGCGGCGGGCAAGGTCGGCCTGCTGGAACTCGCCTTTGAGCGCGTCGGGCCGCCCACCGCCACCGGCCCGCGCACCGAGTTGGTCGGCCACTACCAGAAGTCGCCGCTGCAGATCATGCGGCCGCTCTACTTCGACCCCGCGCGCCCGGACCTGGCGGTGACCTGTCTGATGTCCACCGGCGGCGGCATCGTCCAGGCGGACCGGCTCCGGCTCGACCTGCGCTGCGGCGCGGACACGGCTGTGCACCTGACCACCCAGGCCGCGACCAAGGTCCACCGGATGGACGCCGACTACGCCACCCAGCAGGTCTTCCTGACAGCCGGCCGCAACGCCTACGTCGAGTACCTGCCCGAGGCCGTGATCCCGCACCGGGAGTCCCGCTTCTACCAGCGCACCGTGGTCACCGCCGACCGGACCGCGACCGTGCTGCTCTCCGAGACGCTGCTGGCCGGACGGCTGGCGCGGGGCGAGCGCCACGCGTACCAGGTGCTCGCCTCGGACCTGGAGTGGCGGCGACCGGACGGTCGGCTCTTTGCCCTGGACACCGTGCGGCTGGAGCCGGGCGGCGCGGGCGTCACCGGCCCGGCCGTCCTCGGCTGCCACGACCTGGTCGCCAGCTTCTTCGCGGTCACCCCGCTGGCCCCCGCCGCCGTGGTCGCTGACGCCCTGCACGACGCTCTCGCCCCGCTGGGCAACGGTCTGCTCTTCGGCGTCAGCGTGCTGCCCGACGACGCCGGCGCCTGGCTGCGCGTCCTGGGCCACGACTCACCCACCGTCAACGCCGCGGTGCGGCGCGCCTGGGACGCCGTGCGCCGACTGCTCATCGGTGTCCCGGCCCCGGTGATCCGCAAGTCCTGACCCTGTCCCCGTCCCCACCTCCCGGAGAGACCTCGGATGCACCCCTCGATCGATACGGGCAACACCGCCTGGCTGATGGCCAGCACCGCGATGGTGCTGCTGATGACGCCCGGCCTGGCCTTCTTCTACGGCGGCATGGTCAAGACCAAGCACGTCCTGGTCATGCTGAAGATGAGCTTCGTCTGCCTGGCCGTCGTCACCCTGCTGTGGCTGGCCATCGGCTACAGCCTCGCCTTCGGCAAGGACGTCGGCGGCCGCGGCCTGATCGGCACTCCCAGCCACTGGATGATGCACGACATCGGGATGACCAGCCTGTGGGGTTCCACGGGCATCCCGACCGTGATCTTCTCCTGCTTCCAGATGGCCTTCGCCATCATCACGGTCGCCCTGATCAGCGGTTCCATCGCCGGTCGGGCCACCATGCGCGGCTGGGTGTGGTTCGCCACCGCCTGGACGCTGCTGGTCTACGTCCCGCTGGCGCACTGGGTGTTCGCCCCGGACGGCTGGGTGACCTCCCACCTGGGCGCGCTGGACTTCGCCGGCGGTCTGCCGGTCGAGATCAACTCCGGTGCGGCCGGCCTCGCCGTCGCGATCGTGGTGCGCAAGCGCAAGGACTTCGAGCGCGAGACCATCCGTCCGCACAACCTGCCGCTGGTCGTGATCGGCCTGGCGCTGCTCTGGTTCGGCTGGTTCGGCTTCAATGCCGGCTCTGCCCTGCAGACCGGTGGCACGGCGCCGATGGCCTTCCTCAACACCCAGCTCGCCGCCGCCGGTGCGATGGTCGGCTGGCCGCTGATCGAGAAGTGGAAGCTCGGCCATGTCGAGATGCTCGGCGTCGCCGGCGCAGCCGTCGCCGGCATGGTGGCGATCACCCCGTCCTGCGGTGAGATCTCACCGGTCGGCGCGCTGGCGGTCGGCTTCGCCGCCGGTGTGGTGTGCGCGTTCGCGATCAACTTCAAGTACCGGATGGGCTACGACGACACCCTCGACGTGGTGGGTGTGCACGGCTTCGGCGGCATCGTAGGGACCCTGGCCATCGGCCTCTTCGCGACCGCGCAGATGAGCGGCAAGAAGGGCCTCTTCTACGGTGGCGGCGTCGGCCTGCTGTGGCGTCAGGCGGTCGCGGTCGTCGCCTGCGCGGCATTCTCGTTCGCGGCCACCTGGCTGATCGCCAAGGCGGTCGAGAAGACGGTCGGTTTCCGGGCCGACGAGGAGTACGAGCACGTCCCCGGCCAGGAGGAGGAGCAGGCCTACGACGACGAGACGATCTCCGAGATCCGCTCACGCCTGATCGCCGCCCGGATGCCGGTCGCCGTCGGCGCGGGTGGCGCGGTCGGCCTGGGTGACGGCCTGGGTGGCATGGACGGCGCGGGAGCGGGCGGTGGTGGCGCCGGTGCCGGAGGCGGGGCCGAGGACGGCGCCGCCGCCGACCACCGGCTGCTCGCCGAGCTCCGTGAGGTGCTGGTGCGACGGGACCAGGAGAAGTGATGACGGATTCGGGCAACTCCGCCTGGTTGATGATGGCCGCGGCGATGGTGCTGCTGATGGCTCCGGGCCTGGCCTTCTTCTACGGCGGCATGGTGAAGACCAGTCAGGTCATCGCCATGCTCAAGATGTGCTTCGTCTGCCTGGTCCTGGTGACCGTGATCTGGTTCGCGGTCGGCTACAGCCTCGCGTTCGGAACGGACGCAGGCGGGCTGGGACTGATCGGCGGGGTGGACCACCTGTTCATGTCGGGGGTGGGCACGGGCAGTTCCACCGCCGGGGTCCCGACCGTGGCCTTCTCGGTCTTCCACATGTCGTTCGCCATCGTGACGGTCGCGCTGATCAGCGGCTCGGTCGCCGGACGGGCGACGATGCGGGGCTGGATCGCCTTCGTCTGCGCGTGGACGCTGCTGGTCTACATCCCGATGGCGCACTGGGTGTTCGCGCCCGACGGGTGGGTCGCCAAGCAGGTCGGCGCGGTCGACTTCTCCGGCGGCACGGTCGTCGAGTTGAGCTCGGGGGCGGCCGGTCTGGCCCTGGCCCTGGTGGCGGGCAGGCGGCAGGACTTCGAACGGACGAAGATCCGTCCGCACAACCTGCCGCTGGTGGTGGTCGGCCTGTCGCTGCTCTGGTTCGGCTGGTTCGGCTTCAACACCGGCTCCTCGCTGGGCACTCCGGGCGCGGCCGCGATGGGCGTGATGAACACCCAGCTGGCGGCGGGCGCTGCGATGGCCGGCTGGTCCCTCACCGTCTGGCTGCGGGCCCGCAAGGTCGGGCTGCTCGACATGTGCATGGGCGCGGTGACCGGGATGGTCGCGATGACCCCGCTCGCGGGCGGCGTCAGCATGGCCTGGGCCACGGTCATCGGGTTCCTGGCCGGGCTGACCTGTGCCTTCGCGATCAGCTGGAAGTACCGCTTCGGCGTGGACGACACGCTCGACGTGGTCGGCATCCACGGCTGGGGCGGCCTGTTCGGCATGGTGATGGTCGGCCTCGCGGCGACCGGCGTGATGACCGGTAAGAAGGGCGTCTTCTACGGCGGCGGCTGGGACCTGCTGGGCAAGCAGTTGGTGGCCGTCCTGGTGCTGGGCCTCTTCTCGTTCGGCATGACGGCGCTGATCGGCAAGGTGGTGGACCTCACGGTGGGCCTGCGCCAGTCGACGGCCGCGGAGGAGCACGAGCAGGTCTACCAGAACGACTGGGACGCCCAGTTCAAGGAGATCGCCGACGCCCTGCGCGGCCGTGACCCCGCCCCCCACCCCGGCCCGGACGCCACCGCTCTCCTGGACCAGGTCCGTCGCATGCTCACGACCGACGCCGAGCGGCCCGCTGACTGACTCTGCGTCAATCCTCGCACCGGCCCTGTCGAGGGCCGGTGCGAAGAGCCGCCGACCGTCGATGTCACCTTTCGGGTCGCCGACTTGTCAGCCGGGGGACTGGACCACTGTCCCCATGGAAACGGAGCAACGGTGTTCGCCGCCTACCTCACGGTCACCATCCTCGGCGCGGTCTTCAACGGGGCCGCCGCCGTCACCTACCTGATCGGTCACGAATACCCCAAGACCCAGGCGGACATGAAGGGCCTGCCACGGAAGTACGTGCCGGTGCTGGGCTCACTGCTGGCCGCGGGCACGGTGGGTCTGCTGGCCGGGCTCGCCGTCCCGATCCTGGGAACCCTGGCCGCCGCCGGCCTCATCCTGTACTTCATCGGCGCGATCATCGCCCACCTGCGAGTCGGCTCCCGCGACATCGTCGGCGGCATCGTCTTCCTCGCCACCGCTGTAGCCGCCTTGACCATGGGCCTGCTCCACCACGGGGCCTGGTAGTCCTGGTGGTTGAGGCGGGCTTCCCTCACTATTGGTCCAGACCTATTGACGCGCCTCGCCACCCCTCCTACGATCCGGTCCGGCACACCCCCACATTTCCCCACCTCACCCACAGCCGGGCGTCGCGCCCCCACGCGCTGGTCATGCCCATGGCGCCCGGTGGGAAGGGAGCGCACCATGTTCCGTCGGAGGCCGCGTAGTCCACGTCTGCCGGTGCCGGGAGACTTCCGCCCCTGTCCGGAGTCCGGCAGCGAGCACCGGCAGACGGTCCTCAGGCGCTCCCTGGCCGGGGTGAGCGCCGCTGTCGTCATCGGTGCCGGCGCCGTCGTGGCCGGTACCGGCGCGGCCGGGGCGGCCACCACCAACCTGGTGGCCAACCCCGGATTCGAGAGCGGGCTCACCGGCTGGACCTGCTCCAGCGGCTCCGGAACGGCCGTCAGCAGCCCGGTCCACTCCGGCGCCTCCGCGCTGAAGGCCACGCCGGCCGGCCAGGACGACGCCCAGTGCAGCCAGACCGTCAGCGTGCAGCCCAACTCCCAGTACACACTGAGCGCCTACGTCCAGGGCAGCTACGTCTACCTGGGTGCGACCGGCACCGGCCTGACCAGCGCCCCGTCCACCTGGACGCCGAACAGCGCGTCGTACAGCCAGCTCAGCGTCGGGTTCACCACCGGGGCGACCACCACCTCGGTGACCGTCTACCTGCACGGCTGGTACGGGCAGCCCACGTACTACGCGGACGACGTGTCGCTCACCGGCCCCGGCGGCAGCACCCCGCCGCCGACCACGGCACCGCCGACCACCGCCCCGCCCACCAC
>NZ_BBPM01000011.1:115176-169159 GCF_000787775.1 Streptacidiphilus carbonis
CCCCCCCCGCCCACCACCGCCCCGCCCACCACCGCCCCGCCCACCACCACGCCCCCGGGCGGCGACACCTGCGCCACCAAGCCCAAGCCGTCGGGCAAGGTGCTGCAGGGCTACTGGGAGAACTGGGACGGCGCCCTCAACGGCGTGCACCCCGGCTTGGGCTGGATCCCCATCACGGACAGCCGGATCGCCGAGCACGGCTACAACGTCATCAACGCCGCCTTCCCGGTGATCCTCTCCGACGGCACCGTCGAGTGGCAGGACGGCATGGACACCAATGTCAAGGTCGCCACCCCGGCTGAGATGTGCCAGGCCAAGGCGGCCGGGGCGACGATCCTGATGTCGATCGGAGGTGCCACCGCAGGAATCGACCTGAGCTCCAGCACCGTCGCCGACCGGTTCGTGGCGACCGTCGTCCCGATCCTCAAGAAGTACAACTTCGACGGGATCGACATCGATATCGAGACCGGCCTGACCGGAAGCGGCAACATCAACACGTTGTCCACCTCCCAGGCCAACCTGGAGCGCATCATCGACGGCGTGCTGTCCCAGATGCCCGCGGGCTTCGGCCTGACGATGGCCCCGGAGACCGCGTACGTCACCGGCGGAAGCGTCACCTACGGGTCGATCTGGGGTTCCTACCTGCCGATCATCAAGAAGTACGCCGACAACGGGCAACTGTGGTGGCTCAACATGCAGTACTACAACGGCAGCATGTACGGCTGCTCCGGCGACTCCTACCAGGCCGGAACCGTCCAGGGCTTCACGGCGCAGACCACCTGCCTGAACAACGGCCTGACCGTCCAGGGCACCACCGTCAAGGTGCCGTACGACAAGCAGGTGCCCGGCCTGCCGGCCCAGTCCGGCGCGGGTGGCGGCTACCTGGCCCCGAGCCTGGTCAGCCAGTCGTGGAACGCCTTCGGCGGTTCACTGAAGGGGCTGATGACCTGGTCGATCAACTGGGACGGCTCACTGGGCTGGACCTTCGGCGACAACGTCAGGTCCCTCCAGGGCCGTTGACGCACTGATCGAAACCACCCGGGTGCCGACCCGTGTGGACGACCCGGGCCCGGACCGGGCCCGGTCGTCCACACAGGCGATCGGGGCGGTACCCGTTGCTGCCTGTCCCTGCCAGGGGCAGGCTGCGGTTCCGGCGTCGGACCATACTCGGATCCATGAACGGAAAAGGACAGCTCGGGGACTTCCTGCAGGCGCGACGCTCCCAGCTGCTTCCCGAGGACGCGGGGGTGCCCACATACGGGGAGCGGCGGCGTGTGCCGGGTCTGCGGCGTGAGGAGTTGGCGCTGCTCGCGGGAGTGGGCACCTCCTACTACACGCGGTTGGAGCAGGGGCAGTCCCTGAACGCCTCGCCCGAGGTGCTGGACGCGATCGCCCGAGCCCTGCGGCTGGACGAGTCCGAGTGCCTGCACCTGCACGACCTGGCCCGGCCTGGGAAGCACCGCGGTCGGAGCCGCCGACCCGCGCCGGAGCGGGTGGCGGAGGCGACCGGCCAGTTGCTGGACGCGCTCGCGGACGTCCCGGCGGTCGTGCTCGGGCAGCGCAGTGACGTCCTGGCGTGGAACCGGCTCGGCCATGCGCTGTTCGCCGGGCACCTGGACCCGGGCGCCGCTGACCGGCCGGCCGAGCGCCCGAACATGGCGCGCCTGGTGTTCCTCGACACCCACACCCGCGACCTGTACGCGGACTGGCCGAGCAAGGCCAGGGCGGTGGTGGGGAACCTGCGCCTGGTGGCGGGGCGCCACCCGGACGACGCCGCGCTGCACGCCCTCCTGGGCGAACTGAGCGCGAAGAGCGGTGAGTTCGCCACGATGTGGGCCGACCACCACATCAAGGCCTGCGATGTCGCCACCTACACGATGCGGCATCCACTGATCGGAGAACTGGCCGTCACGCAGCAGACCCTGGGCCGGGGTCCGGACCAGAACATCGTGGTCGCCACCGCGCAGGTGGGCTCCGCGTCACACGCCGCACTGACCCTGCTCGCCCAGGCCACTGCTCCGGCCGCTGCTCCGGCCGCTGCGCCCGACACCGCGTCACCGTCGCGAAGAGCGGCCGCGGCCGGGGTCGGGGCTGGTCCCCGGCCCGGGTCCGGGCCCGGAGTCGCCTGACCCCACACCCGCACCACCATCCAACCGCTGTACCCATGACCGCACTCGTGCGTCGGCGTGCCGCTGCCGCATGCCCGAAAACAAGGAAACCGGAACCATGTTCAAGAAGCTCTCCAAGGCCGCCGTCCCGGCCGCCGTCCTGACCGCGGTCGCCCTCGCAACGACGGCTGCGGCTCCGGCGTCAGCCGGCTCCGCCTCCCTGGGCCGGGCGCGGATCGCCGCGCACTTCGACCTGCTGAAGGGTCAGCAGCCGGAGAACATCGCACTGGCCCCCGACGGCAGCGAGGACGTCACCTTCGCCGGCGCCCGCCAGGTCGCCCGGGTGACCGCCTCCGGCAGCACCCGGATCCTGGCCACGCTGCCCGAACCCGCCGACGGCGGCGTCCACACCCCGGTACTGACATTCGCCCTGACCACCGGCATCGTCCGCGCCGGCGACGGCACGCTGTACGTCCTGTATGCCACCGGTACCGCCGACCTCACCGGCCTGTGGCGGATCCGCCCCGGCGGCACCCCGCAGCGCATCGCCGCCCTGCCGGCCAACGGCCTGCCCAACGGCCTGGCCCTCGATCGGCACACCGGCACCCTCTACATCACCGACTCGGTGCTCGGCGTCATCTGGAGGGTGCCGGTCACCGGCGGCGAACCCACCATCTGGTCCGCCGCCCCCGAGTTGGCCTCCACCGGGTTCCTCGGCGCCAACGGCCTGAAGATCCACAACGGTGCGGTCTGGGCCACCAACCTGGATCGGGGCACCGTCCTGCGCATCCCCGTCCTCGCGGACGGCAGCGCCGGAACCGTCCAGACCCGGGCCACAGGCCTGCCAGGGATCGACGATTTCACCTTCACCGGCCATGGCGACCAGATCCTGGCCGCCGTCAACGGTCCCAGCGAAGTCGCGCTCATCCAGCCCGACGGCTCGCACTCCATCGTCCTGACCGCGGCAGACGGCCTGCAGAACCCCACCTCCATCGCCCTGCGCGGTGGAACCGCCTACGTCCTGAGCGCCGCCTACACCACCGGCCAGGACCCCAACCTCCTCATCGCCCACCTGCACGAGTAGCACCACGCCCGCACCGCCAGCCGGGGAGCGAACCCCGGTCGGAGCTTCCCGGGTTGCGTCGAGGATCCAGGCCCCTGAGTACATTCAGAAGGGCCGGAGCCTCGGCGCAACGCGGCAGCTGAAAGTCCGACAGGCCCCGTGCGGAGACCGTCGGGTGGTGATCGGTAAGGTCGGCGCAGCCAAGCAGCTGAGGAGTGCAGATCGTGAGACCGCCGGCAGAGCTCGACGACGTGCCGTGGCAGGCCCTGACCCACGCCTACGGTTCCGCTGAGGACGTGCCGGAGCTGATCCGATCCCTCTACCTGGGCGACGAGGAGGCGGCCGACGAGGCGATCTACGACCTCCACGGGAACATCTGGCACCAAGGCACGGTCTACCAGGCCTCGGCGCCGGCCGTCCCCTTCCTCGCCCACGCCGTCGACCACGTCTCCGCCAAACGCGCCGACCTGCTGATGCTGCTGGCTGTCCTGGGCGACCACGATCTGGAGTCCGTCCACGGACCGCACTGGCCCGACAGCCCGCTCGGTGCGGTGTGTGCGGAGCTGTGCCAGGTGCTTCCGGAGCTGCTGGGCTGCCTCGGAGACCCCGAGGGAGCTGTTCGCCGCGCCGCGCTGAGGGTGGTCGCCGCCGTCGGCGACCTGCTCCCGGAGGAGCAGCGAACCGCCGTCGCGGAACGGGTCCACGCGCTGTATGTCGGAGATCCCCTTCCGGCCGTCCGCGCTGATGCCGTGGTCTGCCTGGACCGGCTCGGTCGGGCGACGGACGCCCTGACCGACGCACTGCCCGCGATCAGGCTGGCGGCCGCCGTGGTCGCCGCGGAGCGCCTGCAGCCGCCGTACCCGGGCGAGTTGGTGGAGCTGATGGCCCAGGACGGTGCCGAACCCGATCCAGGGGGCGACAACTTCCCTTGGTCAAGGCTCCGAACGCAGGACGACATGCTCACCCGTCTGCTCGGCGCGGATCCCCGTGCCGGCCTCACCGTTGCCGCCCGCTGGATCTCCGCGGGCGATCTCGGCACACGCGGCTCCCGGCTGGCCGAAAGGACTGCGGAGACCTGGCGTGACCAGGAGCCCGCCGTCCTCGACCTGCTCCAAGCGGCCTTGCCTCAGCAACGGGAGGCCGGTGCGACCGCCGGCCGTCTGCGCGCCATAGGTCACTGGATCGAACTCCATCCCGAGCCCGATGCCGCGATCCGCGCCACACTGCTTCGGTACGCGAGCGGCGACGACGATGAGACCGCTGAGCCGGCGCTGCTGGCGCTGGTGTGCTCCCGCGACGCCCGCGCAACGGAGCTGGTGCTGCGCCGCCCCACGCCACGGCTGATCGCGGTCGCCGCCCGGCATCTCCCCGAGGCGTCCGAACTGCTGATACCGGTGATCCGCCGCGAACTGGCAGCGGGTGCCGACGGGAACGACGCCATTGCCCTGGTGCAGTCTCTGGCCCACTTCGGGTCCGCCGCTCGGCTGGCCCAGCCGGAGCTGGTGGACTGCCTTCGGACGCGGCGCGCGGCCATCGTCGCCGCTCGTCGGCTCGGGGCCAACGGCCTCTCCACGCCCGGGATCACCGACCTGCTGAGCGAGGCGACACAGGGTGCCGATCTTTCGCTGCGCTCCACCGCGGCGGTCGCGCACTACCAGCTGACGGGCGAAGCCCAGCCGGCGTTGACCACCTTCGAGGGACTGCTGTCGGGCGCGGGCCAGACCAGTTGGTACCTCAGCGCCCTGGAGCCGTTGGGAGCCGCTGCCTCTCCCTTGCTGCCGCTCATCGAGCCCATGCTCGAAGGCGGTGCCTGGACGAGGATGGCCGCGGCCGAGGCCCACCACTGGATCACCGGCTCCCCGGACCGGGCCGTCCCTGTCCTCACCGAACTCGTCGGGGCTTCCCCGGTCGGCCTCCGCGCCCTCAAGGCGCTCGCCGCCACCGGGGTGGTCCCCGAGGATCTGCGCCCGACTCTGCGGGGCTTCGCGTTCTCCCCGCGCCGCCTGCTGACCGACACCCCCGTCTCCGGCCAGGGCCACGCGGACGAAGAGCTCCGGGCGCTGGCACTGTCGTTGCTCAGCGTCCAGGACGCGTGAGCCCGGTTGCCGCGTCGGCGCGGTCCCAGGTGTTCTCGCCGCTCTGTGCGAGGACGCCGAGGAGGCCTGTTCGTGCATGATGACGCCATGAGCCATGGCGACCAGCGCTTCCACGTCATCGTGCTGTCGAACTTCGCGAGGGGCTTCGACAAGTACGCGTTCGCCTACGGAAAGGCGGGGATCCCGGAGAGCACCTATCCCGACCGGTTCCACCTGCTGACCCGTGCGGAGCTGGGCATCGGCGCCGGCAAGGCACAACGCCTGCTGGACCGTCTGTCGATTCCGGGCGACCGGCTGCTGGTGCTGGAAACCACGGTGGACCCCGACGAGTTGGTGCCCAACGTGTCGACCGGCCTCGGTATGGAGCTGCGCGAGCCTCGTATCCGGTTGTCAGCCGTCCACGAGCTCGACCAGGGAGCTGCGGAGTTCGCGCTGCGCCCGACGACCGTCGAGGACGCGATGGCCGCCTCCCTGCACCTGCACGGACCTGTACAGCGTCGCTACGCCGACATACGCCCGCGCTCGGTTTCGGTTCTGCCGGTCGCCTCCGCCTGCCAGGCCAGGTGTTCGTTCTGCTTCTCCTCGGCTTCGATCTCCAGCGATCAGCCGCCGGCTCGGGTTCCGTGGGACGCGGTCGCCTCCTGGCTGGAGCGCGCCCGTGCGGCGGGTGCCGAGCGTGCGGTGATCACGGGAGGCGGGGAGCCCACGCTCATACCGTTCGAACAGCAGCTGCGACTGGTGTCCGCCTGCTCGGCGGCCTTCCCGAAGGTCGTGCTGATCACCAATGCGCACACCCTGGCGAAGGGGCAGCACGCGGACCGGGCCGGCCGACTGGCAGCCCTGAGCGCCGCAGGCCTGAGCGTGCTGGCGGTCTCCCGGCACCACCAGGACGACGCCGTCAGCGAGCGGCTGATGATGCTGCGCACGCCGGTGGATTCCGTCATCGACACCTGGCGCGTGGAACGTGACCGCTGGCCGGGGCTGCGGATGAGGCTGATCTGCGTGCTCCAGCACGGCGGCGTGGCCGGCGCGACCGGAGTCGCCGACTACCTCTCGTGGGCCGCGGCGCTCGGTGTCGAGGAGGTCTGCTTCAAGGAGCTCTACGTCTCCACCAGCACCGAGTCGCTCTACTTCGACCGCGCCGCCAACGTCTGGAGCCGCGAGCACCAGGTTTCGCTGTCCGTGGTCACGCGGTTCGCCGAGCAGCAGGGCTTCGAACTGGCGAGCCGCCTGCCCTGGGGCGCGCCGGTCTACCACGGCAGCTGGGACGGCCGGCCGATGCGGATCGCCGCCTACACCGAGCCCAGCCTGTTCTGGGAACGAACCAGCGGGATCGCACGCAGCTGGAACGTGATGGCCGACGGACGCTGCTACGCCTCCCTGGAGGATCGGGCCAGCGAGATCCTGCCGGAAGGTGTGGCGGTATGAGGTTCGACGAGTTCCAGGAGTTCCGGCAGCAGCAGCTCAGCGCTTCCCCGTCGCTCGTGGACGCCGCCGAGACCAATGTGTACCGGGCACTTGCTCCATTGCGGCCGGAACCGCCGACCGATCTGCGTACGGTGCACCGGTGTGATCTCGCCCGTGCCTGGCTGCGGCGGTTCGACCTGCCGCAGGAGTTGTCCGGCCGCGCCATGGTCTGCCGAGGGGTCCGTCACGGGCTCGGTGTGGTGTTCCGCTGGCTGCACGCCGTACGAGCGCGGTTGTGGCTGCCCAGTGACGTGTACCCGGTCTACTTCGAGCTGGCCCGCGCCGCGGGCCTGGCGCCCGCGTCCTACCCGACGCTGCCGGAGCCGGCCTTGCCGAAGTCGCCGGCGGACGACCGGCCCGAGTACCTGCTGCTCGCCAACCCCAGCAAGCCGCTCGGCCGGTACCTGTCCGATGCCGAGTGCGCCGCGGTGATGTCATGGCTGAGGGACTCACCGCACCGCCGCTTGCTGATCGACAGCGTCTACGACCTGGGCGCCCCGTTCGCCGCCGGCACCCGTCGATTGCTGGATACCGGCCGTGCGGTCCTGCTGCATTCGGTCACCAAGGGCTGGCTGTGGCCACGCACGTTCGGCGTGGTCCTGCTGGGCGCGGGAGAGGCCGAACTCGCGGAGATGTTCCGGGCGGATCCACCGACGCAGGCTCAGCTCCGGCTCGCCGACCGGCTGCTGACGGAGCACAGCGACGTGCCCCAGCAGGTGGTCGCCGAACTGGCCGGCCGGGCTGAGCGGTTGTTCGACCGGTTGCCGGCCGAGGTTCTCGGGGCGATTCCCACGGCGAGCCGGATGTGTCCCGGGAACTACTTCTTCCCGGCGGAAATCCCGGCAGACACGCTCCGGCGCGAACACGGCCTGCTCGCCCTGCCGGTCAGCGTGTTCGGTAGGAGCAGCTGGTCCGGCTCCATCCTGAGCAGCCTCTCCGACGACTTCGGCCCTCTGACTCAGCTCATCGACACCGTTCCTGCGAAGGCGCCGGGTCAGTACGATAGGCGAGGTACCGATCGAAAATCTCCTGGCTGTCAGGAGTGAAGGTCCACTGCCGCAGAGTCCTCTGCAACTCGGACTCGGTCAGCCACCCGTGCCAGGCCACTTCACCCGGATCGGGGTCGCCGATCTCCGCAAGCACGGCATCGCACACCCCAAGCCAGTGAGGGCTGAAGCCGCCCCGGTTGAGGAACGTGAACCGAAGGCACACTGTCGCCGATGTTCCCAGCTCCTCACCGAGCTCGCGGGCAGCTGCCTGCTCATAGGATTCGCCGACTCCTGCAGCGCCCCCGACCCCGAGTTCGTAGTGCCCTGGGAAACGGGACAGCTGCTCGGCACGCCGATGGACGAGGAAGCGACCCTGCCCATCACGGCACACCACCGAGGCAATTCGGTGCAACCAGCCCTCCCGAACAGCTTCCCACCGACTGACCACCCCCAGCACACGGTCCTGAGCGTCAACGCGCTCCACGAGTTCATCCACGACGCACACGATCCCAGAACCCACTGACACCCACCCCTCGATCGCCGTTACGCCGTCCAGGTCGGGGACGAGATGGCGGTGCAGATCGCTGAAGTGGATCCGGTGCGACGTCGGATCAGCCTGTCCTGCCCCGACTGGGCAAGGTGCGACGCGGGAGCTCATGGCCTCCTCGACCGCTCCGTGTCGCGGCCCTGGTGCCGCGTGGGCAATCGCTGTTCGCGGCGGCCGTGATGCAGCAGCATGGTGCCGGAGACATCGGGGCGAGGGGGATGCGGTGGGGTTGCTGTCGGGGGCGCGCTGCCCGGTGGAGCCGGGGGAGCAGGCGTGGGTGGAGCGGAACATGCGCTGGCTGGAGGACCAGTTCGGGCGGGAGGTGATGCTGCGTCGGACGGTGGAGCCCACCGCCGAGTTCTTCCCGGGGGGCGTATGCCGGTTCGGCGGAGGATGTGCGGCGGACGGTAGCGCGCGTGTGCAAGCGGATGCGAGTGGACTACGCAGGGTTGGTGGTCGAGGTGGAGCCGTACGACGACACGGAGCGCAAGGCCTGGCTGAAGATGGGGCTGCAGTACCGGGAAGGCGGCGCGGCCGGGCACTACCGCCGGGAGAACGGACGACCGGTGATCGCGATCAGCCAGCACCTGACGGAGCGTCCGACGGCGCTCGTGGCCACGGTCGCGCACGAGCTGGGGCACGTGCTGCTGCTGGACGGCGGCCTGGTGAATCGAGAGCGCGAAGACCAGGAGGAACTGACCGACCTGCTGACGGTGCACTTCGGGCTGGGTGTCTTCAACGCCAACGCTTCCTTCGACTTCCACCGGGACGCGAGCGGCTGGTCCCGCAACCAGCTCGGCTACCTGGACGAGCGCATCTACGGCTACGCCCTGGCCCTCTACGCTGTCGCTCGCGGCGAGGCCCAGCCCCCGGCGTGGTCCCGCCACCTGGACACCAACCCCCGCGCCTACATGAAGCAGGGCCTGCGCTACCTGGCCCGGCGGGACCGGCGCTGAGGGCCTGCCGGTACCCGGCACAGGCGTCGCGGAACTGTGCGACCGCGATATACCGCTAGGAGTCGGCTGCCGCGAGGACGTCGAGGAGGCGCTTGACGGGTGTGGCCAGGCCCCAGCGGCCGGAGAGTTCGTCGAGGGCGACAGGGTCGCGGGGTGTGCGGGGGAGGGTGGGGTCGAGGTCGGGGAGGGGGATGTCGGTGGCGACCTGGACGACTTTGGGGGCGACGGCGAGGTAGGCGGTTGCTTCGGCGAGGCGGTTGCGCTGGGCGGGGGTGATCTTGGAGGTGGGGTCGGCGGCGGCGGCCTGGATGCCGGCGAGGGTGCCGTACTGGGTGATGAGCTTGGTGGCGGTCTTCTCGCCGATGCCGACGACGCCCGGGAGGCCGTCGCTGGGGTCGCCGCGCAGGACGGCGAAGTCGACGTACTCGGCTCCGGTGACGCCGTACTTCTCTGTGAGCATGGCGTTGTCGGTGAGTTGGAGCGTGCCCACGCCCTTGATCGGGTAGAGCACCCGCACCCCCCGCGCGTCGTCCACCAGTTGGAACAGGTCCCGGTCTCCGGTGACCACGTCGACCGGGCCCGGGTGGTGGGTGGCCAGGGTGCCGATGACGTCGTCGGCCTCGTAGCCGGGGACGCCGACGCGGGCGATGCCGAGGGCGTCCAGGACCGCCGCGATCACCGGGACCTGGGGGGAGAGGGTGTCCGGGACCTCCTCCTGGCCCTCGACCTCGGGCTCGGCCGCCAGCCGGTGGGTCTTGTAGGTGGGGATCAGGTCCACCCGCCACTGGGGGCGCCAGTCGGCGTCCCAGCAGGCGACCAACTGGTCGGGCCCGTGGTCGTGGACCAGCCGGGTGATGAACTCCAGCAGGCCGCGGACGGCGTTGACCGGGTGCCCGTCGGGGGAGCGGACCGAGTCGGGGACGCCGAAGAAGGCGCGGAAGTACAGGCTGGCGGTGTCCAGCAGCATCAGCCGGGGCGGGGTCGCGGACGAGGCGGACGAGGGTGCGGCGGTCATGGGTCGCATCATGCCGTACGGGTACGACAACCGCCGGTTGCCGACTCGTGTTGACAGCGCGTCGGGGGCGCATCAGGCTCGCCCCTGCTGAGCGTCACGACCTATCGCAGTTGGAGCACCGTATGGCCTGGACCATCGCCGATGTCCCCGACCAGACCGGGCGGACCGCCCTGGTCACCGGGGCCAACACCGGTCTCGGCCTGCAGACCGCCCGAGTGCTCGCCGAACGCGGCGCCACCGTCGTGCTGGCCTGTCGGAACCCCGCCAAGGCCGAGGCGGCCGCGGCGGCGATCGGGGGCCGTACCGAGCTGCTGGTGCTGGACCTGGCCTCGCTGGACTCGGTCCGTACGGCTGCGGCCGAGGTGCACCGTCGCTTCGACCGGCTCGACCTGCTGATCAACAATGCCGGGGTGATGTATCCGCCGTACCGGCGTACCGCCGACGGATTCGAGCTCCAGTTCGGCACCAATCACCTGGGCCATTTCGCGCTCACCGGCCTGCTGCTGGACCTGCTGCGCGGCACCGCGAACTCGCGGGTGGTCGTCCTCTCCAGCTTCACCCACAAGACGGCGCGCCGCGGGATCGACTTCGACGACCTGCAGTCCGAGCGCCACTACCGCCGTTCGGCCGCCTACGCCCAGTCCAAGCTGGCCAATCTGATGTTCATGTACGCCCTGCAGCGCCGGCTGGCCGATGCCGACGGCACTGTCACCGGCACCGGCGCCAACTCAGGCACCATCGCCCTCGCCGCCCACCCGGGCTACACCGCGACCGAGCTCACCCGGCACGTCCCGGCCGCGCTGCGGCCGCTGAACGCCCTGGTCGCCGCCCCGCTGGCGCAGCCCGTCGAGATGGGAGCGCTGCCCACCCTGCGCGCCGCCACCGACCCGCTCGCCATGGGCGCCCACTACTACGGCCCTGACGGCCCGTTCGAACTGCGCGGCTTCCCGGTGCTCAAGGCAGCCGCCGCGCCGGCCCACAACCGGTCCGCGCAGGAGCGGCTGTGGGCGGTGTCGGAGCAGCTCACCGGCGTCACCTACGCCTGTTGAGCACGATGTTGGGCAACCTGTTGGCCACTCCGTCGGCCCGCCGTGCGGTTCAGAGCAGGTCGGGGCGGCGCCACTCCTCACCGAGGACGTGGTGGGCCAGGAAGGCCAGCACGGTGGCGTACCAGAGCTTGGCGTTGTTCGGCTTGAGGATCCAGTGGCCCTCGTCCGGGTAGTACAGGAACTTCGCCGGGACGCCGAAGCGCACCAGGTCGGTCCACAGGCCCAGGGCCTCGCCGATCGGCACCCGGTAGTCGCGGTCGCCGTGGATCACCAGCATCGGGGTGCTGATCTCCGCCGCCCGCAGGTGCGGTGACGACCTCTCGTACCGCTCGGTGGTCTTCAGCGGGTCGCCGAAACCGCGCCGCCAGTACTGCGGGGAGTCGGTGGTCCCGGCGAAGGCGTGGAGGTTCCAGAGGCTGGCGTGGGTGACGATCGCCTTGAAGCGGCCGGTGCTGGTGGCGATCCAGTTGGCCATGTAGCCGCCGAAGGATCCGCCCATCATCGCGGTGCGGTCGGCGTCCAGGTCGGGGCGGACCAGGGCGGCGTCGGTCAGTGCCATCACGTCGCGGTACGGGTTGCCGCCCCAGTCCTGCCAGCCCCGCCGGTGCATCTCCTGCCCGTAGCCGGTGGACATGGCGGGGTCCGGCAGCAGCACCGCGTACCCGGCCGCCGCGGCGACCCAGGGGTTCCAGCGCCAGGTCCAGGCGTTCCAGCTGCCCTGCGGGCCGCCGTGCACCCAGAGCAGCAGCGGCGCGGGCTCCTGGGCGCTCGCGGTGTGCGGCAGCACCAGCCAGGAGCGCAGCGCCGTGCCGTCCTCGGCGGTCGTGGTGACCTCGGTGAGGCTGCCGGGCAGCGCGCCGACCGGGGCCGGCGAGGGCAGTTCGACCGGCTGCTGGTCGGCGGTGGAGCTGTCGAACCTGACCGGGGTGGGCGGGGCGTCGACGGCGGCGCGCAGCGCGTACAGGGTGCCGCCGTCCGGCGAGACCGAGAGGTGGGTGTAGCTGCCGGTGGCGGTGAGCCGGGTGACGGTGCCGTCGGCGGTGTCCAGCCGGAAGGCCGGGGAGTGGCCCCGTTCGTCGGCGGCGAAGAAGACCGCGCCGCCGGCCGGGGAGGGCACGCCCTGTCCCGGCCACAGGTCCAGGTCCGGGAGCAGGTCGCGGCCCTGGTCCTGCTCGTCGGTGGCGTTCAGCGACCACAGGGTCAGGTCGAAGCTCTCCTCGAAGCTGGACATGGTGCCGCGCATGCAGACCAGCGTGCGGCTGTCGGCGGCGAAGGCCGGGGCGAGGTACTCGGCGTCGGGGGCGGATATCAGTCGCAGCCGCTTGCCGGTCGCCGCGTCCACGACCGCTACGGCGCTGCGGTGCAGGTCCGGGTCCTCGGTGAGCTGCACGGTGCAGGCGAGCAGGGCGCCGTCGGGGGACAGTGCCGGCTGCGCTTCGCTCCGGTCGACCGGCCCGCAGTCCACCGGCGCCGCCTCGGCGGACGCCTCGGGCAGGGTGAAGGCGTGCGGGAGGCCGGGGCCGAGGTCGTGGTCCCAGAAGCGGACCTCCCCCTCCTCGTGCAGGATCGCGCTGACCTTGGCGTCCTTCCTGGCCTTGCGCAGCTCGGCGTCCGCCTCGGCGGACTCGGCCCCGGGCAGCAGCGAGGCGGTGAGCGCCGTCCGGTCGGACTGACGCGCCGTCACCACGCTCTCGACCCCGCCCGGGCGGCCGAGCACCCTGAACGCCTCGCCGCCCCCGGCGGGCAGCGCCCACAACGCGGCCTCCTCCTCGGCCGGTTCGTCCTTGGCCGGGTCGGTGTCGGGACGGGCGGAGAGGAACAGCAGCGTCCCGTCCGGGCGGAACGCGGGCGCGGACTCGCCCTTGGCGGAGCGGGTGAGCCGGCGGGCCGGGCGCTCTCCAGCCGGGTCGACCTCCCACAGCGCGGTGATGTAGCGGGTGCCGTCGGCGGCGAGTTCGGCGACCGAGGCGATCAGCCGGTCGCCGGCGGGGGAGAGGGTCAGGGAGCTGATCCTGGGCAGCGCGGCGAACGCCCCCAGATCGTGGAACGCGGTCGGGGCTGCGGCGGCGTCGGCTGCGGAGTCGTCAGGCATGGGTTCATCCTGGAACAGGAGCTGTGCGCGCACCAGACCCCTCGTTGACCGCGGCCTGCACCAGCGCCTGGAACAGCCGCAGGTCGGTGCCCTGCTCGGGGTGCCACTGCACGCCCAGCACAAAGCCGCCGGCGGGCTCCGCCGGCTCGACCGCCTCCACCGTCCCGTCGGTGTGGTGCGCGCTCGCGACCAGTCCCGCGCCCAGCCGGTGCGCGCCCTGGTGGTGGTAGGTGGGCACATTCATCGCGGACTCGCCGAGCAGCCCCGCCAGCCGGGTCCCCGGCACCGGGACCACCGGGTGGACCGAGTAGGCGCCCGGTGTGGGGGAGTGGCCCTCGTGCCCGACCGTGTCGGGCAGGTGCTGCACCAGGTCGCCACCGCAGGCGATGTTCAGCAGTTGCATGCCCCGGCAGATGCCCAGCAGCGGCACCCGCTGCCGCAGGGCGGCGGCGATCAGCGCCAGCTCCCAGCCGTCCCGCTCGGTCGGCGCCGGGTCGGTGCGCGGATCGCGCGGCGCACCGTACCGGGCCGGGTCGACGTCGGGGCCGCCGCTGACGACCAGTCCGTCCAGCCGCGACACGACGTCGTCGGCGGTGCCGGGGTCGCCGGGCGGCAGCATCGCGGCGATGCCCCCGGCCAGCTGGACCTGGGCGGAGTACGGGACCGGCAGCAGTGCGGCCTGCGTCTCGGTCCACACGCCCCAGGCCGCCGGGACGAGGTAGGTCGTCACACCGATCAATGGACGGTTCAATTGGAGGCCTCCATGGATGCCCCCGGTTTGACTCGGGGGAGCAGTCGGATTGCTCGCGGTGCGGGGCAGCGGGCGGCGGTTCGCCGTCAAGGCGGACCGCCGGTGGGTCACTCTCCCAGGGGACTTCCCGGTGAGCGGCTGCTGGGTAGGGTGGTCGTTATCCGGGTGGCGACAACCAAGCCGTCTGGGTCTACCTCCGGGCTGGAGGGATGTCAGGTCTGTGGAGCTGGCGTAAGACTGCTGGACGTACCAACGTCCCTGGCCGTTGGTTCGGGGCAGCTGCTGTCGATGAAGCAGAAAGCTCGACCCGCGAGGGAAGAACCCCCTGCTTCAGCTGGGGGAGAGGTCAACAGGCTCCTTCAGGCAGGGGTACGGGGGATCAGGTCGGGGCTGGAACGGCGTCAGGCCAGGAAGCCGCGCAGCAGCGCCGCCGTCCCGGCCAGGTGCTCGCGCATCACCGCGCGGGCGCGGTCGGGCTCGCCGCCGAGGATGGCGGCGACCAGCTCGGTGTGCTGCCGCTCGCTGTGCTCCAGGTTGGGCGGCAGCAGCGGGATGCAGTCCAGCAGCTCGTTCACGGTCGAGCGGACCGCCGCGTACTGGGCGGCGACCGAGACCGAGCCGCTGAGCTCGGCGATGGCCAGGTGCAGCCGGGTGTCCTGGCTGCGGTAGTCGGCCAGGCCGGCCGCGGCCGTGGCGGCCAGGCAGTCCCGGAGCCGCCGCTCCTCCTCGCCGCCGGTGTCGCGCACGGCGCAGAGCTCGGCCGCGCCGACCTCCAGCACCTCGCGGAAGAGCAGGGTGTCCTCCAGCCGGTCGCCCAGCAGTTCGGCCCGGCGGCGCAGCTCCGCGCCGTCGCCCGAAGGGGCGTCCTGCTCCGCCTGCCGGACGAAGGCGCCGCCGTAGCGGCCGCGCCGGATCTCCAGCCGGCCGGCGTCCTGCAGCACCTTCAGGGCCTCGCGCAGCGTCACCCGGCTGACCTGGAGCCGCTCCGCCAGCTCGCGTTCCGGGGGCAGCCGCTCGCCTTCGCGCACCAGTCCGAGACGGATCAGCTGGAGTACCCGCTGAACCGTTTCCTCGAAGGTGTTCCCCGACCGCACCGGCCGCAGCGCCGCGGCCAGCGGATCGGCGCCGGCCGGAGCGGCGCCGGCCGGACGAGCCGGACGAGTACCCGCTGCGGTTCCGCTCATCGAGCCCCCTTCCCTTTCATTGGTACAAGGCTATACCTTTGGCTTGCTCGACCGCCGGTCCATTCGGAAAGCAATCGCAAGCAGTCGGAGGCCCGTCCGTGACAGACCGTCAACCCCCGCTCAGCGTCCAGGACCTACGCCGGCTGGTGGCCTCCGGGGAGATCCACACCGTCGCCCTGGCCTTCACCGACATGCAGGGCAGGCTGCAGGGCAAGCGCTTCGCCGCGGGCTTCTTCCTCGACGACGTCCTGGCCCACGGCACCGAGGGCTGCGCCTACCTGCTCGCCGTCGACGTCGAGCTCAACACGGTCGACGGCTACCCGATGGCCTCCTGGGACACCGGCTACGGCGACTTCGCCCTCGTTCCCGACCTGGCCACCCTGCGGCGCACCCCCTGGCAGCCCGGCACCGCCCTGGTCACAGCCGACCTGGCGTGGCACGACGGCACCCCCGTCCCCGCCTCGCCGCGGCAGATCCTGCGCCGCCAGCTGGACCGGCTCGCCGAGCACGGCCTGACCGCCTGGGCCGGCACCGAGCTGGAGTTCATCGTCTTCCGGGACAGCTTCGAGGACGCCTGGAAGGGCGGCTACCGCGAGCTGACCCCGGCCAACCAGTACAACGCCGACTACTCGCTGCTGGCCACCGCCCGGATCGAGCCGCTGCTGGCCCGGATCCGCAACGAGATGGGCGCCGCCGGGATGGTGGTGGAGTCGGCCAAGGGCGAGTGCAACCTGGGCCAGCACGAGATCGCCTTCCGCTACGACGACGCGCTCACCACCTGCGACCAGCACAGCGTCTACAAGACCGGGGCCAAGGAGATCGCCGCCCAGCAGGGCATGTCGCTGACCTTCATGGCCAAGTACAACGAGCGCGAGGGCAACAGCTGCCACATCCACCTCTCGCTGCGCAACGCCCAGAACAAGCCCGTCTGCGCCGGCGAGGACGGCGACATGTCGCCGCTGATGCGCCACTTCCTGGCCGGCCAGCTCGCCGCCATGCGCGAACTCACCCTGCTCTACGCCCCGAACATCAACTCCTACAAGCGCTTCCGCCCCGGCTCCTTCGCGCCCACCGCCGTCGCCTGGGGCCGGGACAACCGCACCTGCTCGCTGCGGGTGGTCGGCCACGGCCCCTCGCTGCGGTTCGAGAACCGGGCCCCCGGCGGGGACGTCAACCCGTACCTGGCCGTCGCCGGAATGATCGCCGCCGGGCTGCATGGAATCGAGCAGCAGTTGGAACTGCCGGAGCCCTGCGCCGGCAGCGCCTACTCCGCCGGCTACGAGCAGCTCCCGGGCACCCTGCGCGAGGCCGCCGGCCTGTGGGCCGGCAGCAAGATCGCCGAATCCGCCTTCGGCAGCGACGTGGTCCAGCACTACCTGCGGATGGCCGAGGTCGAGCAGGACGCCTACGACACCGCCGTCACGGACTGGGAGCGGTTCCGCTCCTTCGAACGAATGTGAGCCGCCCAGAGATGTCCGACGACCTGACCCCCGACGGTCTGACCCCCGACGGCCTGCCCGAGGACCTGACCGTCCTCAATCCCGCCACCGAGGACGTCGTCGCCACCGTCCCGGCCACCACGGCCGAGCAGGTGGACGCCGCCGTCGCCCGCGCCGCCGCGGCCCAGCGCCGCTGGGCCGCGCTGGCCCCCGGCGACCGGGCCCGGCTGCTGCGCCGTTTCGCCGACGCGGTGGACGGCGCGGTGGAGGAGCTGGCGCGGCTGGAGCTGCGCGAGGCCGGCCACACCCTGGGCAACGCCCGCTGGGAAGCCGGCAACGTCCGCGACCTGCTCGAATACGCGGCCGGCGGGGTCGAACGGCTGACCGGCCGACAGATCCCGGTCGCCGGCGGCCTGGACATCACCTTCCACGAACCGCTCGGCGTGGTCGCCGTCATCGCACCGTGGAACTTCCCCATGCCGATCGCCGGATGGGGCTTCGCCCCGGCCCTGGCGGCCGGCAACGCGGTGCTGCTCAAGCCGGCCGAGACCACCCCGCTCACCGCGCTCAGGCTGGCCGAGCTGGCTCTGGCCGCCGGACTGCCGGAGGGACTGTTCCAGGTGCTGCCCGGCCACGGGCGGATCACCGGGCGGGCGCTGGTGGACCACCCGGGGGTGCGCAAGGTGGTCTTCACCGGATCCACCGCGGTCGGCAAGGAGATCATGGCCCGCTGTGCGAGCCGGCTGAAGCGGGTCACCCTGGAACTCGGCGGGAAGAGCCCCAACATCGTCTTCGCCGACGCGGACCTGGAGAAGGCCGCCGCCAGTGCGCCGATGTCCTTCCTGGACAACTCCGGCCAGGACTGCTGCGCCCGGACCCGGATCCTGGTGCAGCGCGAGGTCTACGACGACTTCCTGGCCCGGGTCGCCCCGGCGATCGCCGCCGTCCGGGTCGGCGACCCGGCCGATCCGGACACCGAGATGGGGCCGCTGATCTCGGCGCTGCAACGCGACCGGGTCAACAGCTTCCTGGCGGATGATCAGAAAGTGCTGGCCCAGGGCGACGCGCCCTCAGGTCGCGGCTTCTGGTGCCCGCCGACCCTGCTCGCCCCGGCCGAGGACAGCCGCGCCGCGACCGAGGAGATCTTCGGCCCGGTCGCCGTGGTGCTCCCGTTCACCGACGAGGCCGACGCGCTGCGGCTGGCCAACGCCACCCGCTACGGCCTGTCCGGCTCCCTCTGGACCCGCGACCTGGGCCGCGCGGTCCGGCTGGCCCGGGGCGTCAACGCCGGGAACCTGTCGGTCAACTCGCACAGCTCGGTCCGCTACTGGACCCCCTTCGGGGGTTTCGGCGAGTCCGGCCTGGGTCGCGAGCTGGGCCCCGACGCCCTCGCCCACTTCACCGAGACCAAGAACGTCTTCTTCGCCACCGAGGAGTAGAGAGCATATGAGCAACGAAGAGACCGGCGCCGTCTGCCGCCGACTGGTCGGCCGCACCGCCGTCATCACCGGCGCGGGCAGCGGCATCGGCCTGGCCACCGCCCGCCGGCTGGCGGACGAGGGCGCGCACGTGGTCTGCGGCGACATCGACGAGACCGCAGGCAAGGCGGCGGCCGAGGAGGTCGGGGGGCTGTTCGTCCGGGTCGACGTCACTGACGCGGAGCAGGTGGACGCCCTGTTCAAGGTGGCCCACGACACCTACGGCAGCGTCGACATCGCCTTCAACAACGCCGGCATCTCCCCGCCCGACGACGACTCCATCCTGACCACCGGCATCGACGCCTGGCGTCGGGTCCAGGAGGTCAACCTCACCTCGGTGTACCTGTGCTGCAAGGCCGCGCTCCCTTATATGCAGCGTCAGGGCAGGGGCTCCATCATCAACACCGCCAGCTTCGTCGCCGTGATGGGCGCCGCCACCTCGCAGATCTCCTACACCGCCTCCAAAGGCGGCGTGCTGGCCATGTCCCGCGAGCTGGGCGTGCAGTTCGCCCGCGAGGGGATCCGGGTGAACGCCCTGTGCCCCGGCCCGGTTGACACCCCGCTGCTGCGCGAACTGTTCGCCAAGGACCCGGAGCGCGCCGCCCGCCGTCTGGTCCACATCCCGCAGGGCCGCTTCGCCCGTCCCGAGGAGATCGCGGCCGCGGTGGCCTTTCTCGCCAGCGACGACTCCTCCTTCATGACGGCCAGCGAGTTCCTGGTCGACGGCGGCATCGGCGGCGCCTACGTCACCCCGCTGTAGGCCCACCGGAATGATCAAGTACCCAGCCCGCCGGATGAGTAAGCCCGCTCTCTGCCCATGCGATTCTCAGCTGATACTCAGAGGCGATTGATCGCACGCTTATCCAATGAGCCGTAGATTGCGCGTGTGAGTACGACAACCCCGGCCGGCTGGTACCCGGACCCCAAGCCCGCCGATCCCACCAACCCCGGACAGCGGTGGTGGAACGGCACCGAATGGACCGTCAGCACCAAGACGGACGAACTGCTGTCCGTCGGGACCGACGCCCCGAAGCAGCGCTCCCGCCCGCGTCGGGCCACCGTGGTGGCCGGAACCGTGGCGGCGCTGCTGGGTCTCGGCGTGGGCAGCCTGACCACGTACCTGATCATGGACGGTCGCAACGACGGGACGGCCAAGGCCGCCGTGTCCACACCGGGCAACGGTACCGCCCCCGGGGGTGGTAGCGGCGGACTGTTCGGCGAGGGCGGCTCCGGAGGTTCGGGAGGTTCGGGCGGCTCCTCCGGCGGCTCGGGTTCGACCGGCGGCGGCAGCGGCTCAAGCGGCGGCTCCACCGGCGGCACCGGTGCCGGCAGCACCACCGCCTACGACGTCGTCGACGGCATCTCGCTCCCGATCCCCAGCGGGTGGAAGGGCGACACCACCACCGACGGCTACGCCTCCATGTACGTCGGCTCCTACGCCTGCGCGGGCACCACCTCCGGCTCCAGCTCCACCTGCTCCCTCGGCGGCGCCAACACCGAGGCCGTCAAGGCCTCGGTCAGCGCGGGCGCCAAGGCCGCCGCGGAGGCCGACATCGCGACCGCCGCCAAGGAGGCCTACAACGACCTCAACGGCCACACCGTGCTGGAGTCCCAGGCGGTCAGCGTGGCCGGGCGCTCCGGCTACCTGATCCGCTGGAAGGTCGACGCCAAGGTCGGCAACAGCGGCACGGTCGAGACCGTGGTCTTCCCGACCAGCGACAACAAGAGCCTGGTCGCGCTGCACATGGGCTTCGACACCGCCGCCAAGGCCCCGGACGTCTCGGTGATGGACACCATCGTCAGCGGCATCAAGGACGCCACCGTCAGCGGTTCTTCCGGCGGGACCTCCGCCGGCACCGGCAGCAACTCCTGACCTCTCGCCGCACAGTTGTGCCCCCGCCGACCGGTCGGCGGGGGCACAGCCATGAGCGGAGCTTCGGAGCTCGGAGTTCGGAGTTCAGAGGAAGGTCTGTCCCTCGCCGCGGTAGGTGGGCACCGTCTCCACCACCCGGTCGCCCTCGACCAGTCGCACCTCGGCGAAGCGCTCGAACAGCTCACCGGCCTTGGCGTGCCGGAACCACACCTTGTCGCCGATCAGCAGATCGTCGGCGGCCGACCCCAGCAGCGGGGTCTGCACCTCTCCGGCGCCCTCCTGTTTGTCGTAGCGCAGGCCCTGCGGCAGGTAGGGGACGGGGGAGCGGTCGGCGCCCGCCGCGCCCGAGGCCGGGTAGCCGCCGCCGAGCACGGTCACCACGCCCACCCCGGGCCGGCGCACCACCGGCTGGGCGAACAGTGCGGCCGGACGCCCGTGGAACGAGCGGTAGTTGTCGAACAGTCGGGGGACGTAGAGGCCGGACCCGGCCGCCACCTCGGTCACCGCGTTCTCCGCGACGGTGCTCTCCACACTGCCGGTCCCGCCGCCGTTGACGAACTCCAGGTCGGCCACCGCGCGTACCGCGCGCACCACGGCGGCCCGGCGCTCGGCGAGTTCGGCCCGGGCGGTGCGCTGCATGGCCTGCACCATGCGCGAACGGAACGGACGCCCGGCGATGCTGTCGCCCACACCCGCGATATGGCCCTCGTAGGCCATCAGCCCGACCACCCGGAAGCCGCGCCGCAGCTGCACCAGCCGGGCGAACTCGGCCAGTGCCTCCGGGGTGCGCAGCGGCGAGCGCCGGGCGCCGATCCGGATCCGGCCGCCGAGCAGGTGAAGCGCGGTGTCCAGCTCCAGGCAGACGCGGATCTCCTCGGTGCCGGAGCCGCGCGCCGCGTCGATCAGGTCCAGCTGCGCCGGGTCGTCCAGCAGCACCGAGATCGCCCTGGCCAGCTTGGGGTCGGCGGCGAGCTCGGCGTAGCCGGCCCGGTCCGCGGAGGGGTAGGCGAGCAGGATGTCGTCGAAGCCCGCCCGGGCCAGCCAGACCGACTCGGCCAGGGTGAAGCTCATGATCCCCTGGAAACCGTCCATCCGGAGCACCCGCTCCAGCAGGGACCGGACCCGCACCGACTTGCTGGCCACCCGGACCGGCTTGCCCGCGGCGCGCCGGACCAGGTCCTCGGCGTTGGCGTCGAAGGCTTCGAGGTCCACTATCGCCAGCGGGGCGTCCAGGTGGGCCGTGGCACGGTCGTAGCGCGTGCGGTCAGCGGAAGGTGTCACCATGCCGGAAGCGTGCCACACCGCCGCTACCTGCGGGTAGGGGGAGCCCGGTGCGGATCAGCTTCCCCTGACGGTCTCGGCTGCGGCCTTGGCCACCGACTCCACCAGCGAGATCCCGCCCGCCTCGGAGGTGTTGCCGTCCGAGACCACGGATATCAGCAGCAGATGGCCGTCGCGGGAGACCTGGCCGACGCTGTTGATCACCCACAGACCGGTGGCGGAGCGCGGCAGCCAGCCGTTCTTCAGAGCGAAGCCGGAGTCGGTCGCCGCCGCGCTCACGCCCCAGCGCTGGTCGCTCTCGACCTGGCCCATCAGCTCCTGCTCATAGCTGCGCGAGGCGGCGCTCAACTTCGACGAGCTGGTGAACACCTGGCGCAGCAGCCGCAGTTGGTCGGCGGCGCTGGTGGTGGTGAGACCCCAGTACACCCCCGGGCCGCCCTCCGTCCCGGTCAGGCCGAACCGCTTGTTGGCCGCGTCCAGGCCGCCGCTCTCGCCGATCTCCTGGTAGAGGCTGTCGGCGGCCGTGTTGTCGCTGTTCTCGATCATCCGGGTGGCCAGCGCGCGCTGCGAGGAGGTCAGGGTCGTGCCGTTGTCCTGGGCCTGGAGCAGCAGGGTGGCCAGGATGTCCATCTTGGCGATGCTGGCGGTGACGAAGGCGTGGTCGGTGTCCCCGTAGTCGAGTGACGCCCCGGTGGTCAGGTCGGTGGCGGCGACCGCCACCGAGCCCTCGGCCGCCGCGGCGGCCTTCTTGAGCTGCTCCATCGCCGTCTCCGAGCTGGTCGCCGAGGGCTTCGCGGACGGCGTGGCCGAGGCGTTCGCGGATGCGGACGCTGTTGCCGGGGTTGATGCCGAGGCCGAGGCCGACGCCCGGTCGGAGTCCGACCCTACCGTCGCCGACGGGGAGGCCGGGGAGGAATCCGAGGACGCCGCCGACACCAGGGCGCTGTTCTGCGCCGTCGCCCTGTGCCCGTGCACCGCCGCGGTGGTGACGGCCACCGCGATCACCGCCAGGACGGCGGCGCCGATCCCGGCCCGGCTCCGGATCCGGGCCGGCCAGAGGTGTCCGCTCGGCCCCGACCCCTGCTGATGCTCCGGCGTACCGGCTGGACTTCTCGTAGACATGGTTCCGGACGGTAGGCACCGCGCCTACGCGTGGCCTGGGAGAAAGTGGGGAATCGGCTGGCAGCGCGGGCCGCCGGGGTCGGGCGGAGGCGGGGGCGGAGGTGCCGGAGCGGTCGACTAGGCTCGCCGGGTGCAGCGTAAGAACATCCCAGACCCCGGCTTCGCGGGCGACGACGGCTCGGCCGATCCCCGTCTCGCGGCGGCCCTCGCCCGTCATGCGGCGGAACCCTCGCCGGAGACCGAGCAGGAGCTGCTGGCCGCGCTGGTGGGGGCCAGGCTGATGGTGCCGATCGTGGCGATCCTCGGTGAGGCCGAGACCGGTGCGGACGGCCTGAAGCACGAGAAGTCCAGCGACATGGCGGTCCCCACGGTCCAGGCCCCGGACGGACGCAGGGGGCTGCCCGCCTTCACCTCCCTGGAGGCGCTCACCCGCTGGCGCGCCGACGCCCGTCCGGCCCCGGTCCCGTCCTCGCAGGCGGTCCAGGCGGCCTGGTCGGAGCAGGCCGACGCGCTGCTGATCGACCTGGGCGGCCCCGCCTTCTACGAGCTCTCCGGCGCCGCGATGCGTGCGGTCGCCGAGGGACGGGCCAGGATCGCCCCGCTGCGCGACCCCGCGGTCGCCGAGGCGGTGCGGGGGCTGCTGGCGCAGCAGCCGGCGGTGCTGCGGGCCCATCTGCTGCCCAGCGAGCGGGCCGACGCGACCCTGGCTCTCATCACCGCCCCGGCGGCGGACCCCGCCGCGCTCACCGCGGCGGTCCAGGGGCTGGCGACCGCCCTGGCCGCGGACGACCTGCTCCGCATCCGCCTGGACCACGGCCTCGACCTGGCGGTCGTCCCCCCGTCCCCGTCGGAGCCGGCCACACCCCTCTATACGCGCTGAGGTCGGTCAGCCGTATACCGGCCCGGTGCTGTGCCGGTCCGGGGGACAACCCCCGGACCCCGGCGGGACCCCGCCCGGTCAGCCGTAGACCGGCCCGGTGAACTTCTCGCCCGGGCCGGTCCCCGGCTCGTCCGGCACCAGCGAGGCCTCGCGGAAGGCGAGCTGGAGCGACTTCAGCCCGTCCCGCAGCGGTGCGGCGTGGAAGTTGCTGATCTCCGGCGCGCCGGCGGTGACCAGTCCGGCCAGGGCGGTGATCAACTTGCGGGCCTCGTCCAGGTCCTTGTGCTTCTCGCCGTCCTCGGCCAGCCCCAGGTTGACCGCCGCCGCGCTCATCAGGTGCACCGCGACCGTGGTGATGACCTCCACCGCCGGGACGTCCGCGATGTCACGGGTCAGGTCGTCGAAGTCGGGGTTCTCAGGAGTCCCGGAGTTCTCGGGGCTCTCGGACTGGCTGCTCATGGGTACTCGTCTCACCGGTCGAACGCGGATGTCTGCACCGAAGTCTGCCTGATCACCGGGCAGCGCCCGCAAAAGCCCCCCGCGCCGGGGAATTCTGCGCTACGGCCGAACGCTGCTATGGTTGGACACTGACCGGCCAGGTACTGCCATGCCCCCCAGGGGCGGACCGCATCGTACCCGGCCCACAAGTGGAGGCTCCCTCCCACCCGCATCGACCCCCGGGTCGTCGGGTTCCGGTCCGGTGGTGCCCGTCCTGCCAAGGACGCGGCGTCGCTCAGCGCGTATCGCGGACATGTGCTCCGCGGTGGCGCGCCCGGTTTCCGTGGAGCCCCGCCTGTGAGTCATGCGGGGCTTTTTTCGTGCCCGCGGTGCTGCGCCCGGCGCAATTCCCACCGCGGTACGAATGAAGTCCTGTGTGGCGGTGAATAGTCCGATGTTCGCGCGACTGCCGTCGGCAGCCGCGAGGTGCAACCGAGGAGGATCCATCAGCACCGAGCCCCGCATCAACGACCGGATTCGCGTCCCCGAGGTGCGACTCGTCGGTCCCAGCGGCGAGCAGGTCGGCATCGTGCCGCTTGCCAAGGCCCTGGAACTTGCGCAGGAGTACGACCTGGACCTGGTCGAGGTCGCGGCGACCGCCCGGCCGCCGGTGTGCAAGCTCATGGACTACGGCAAGTTCAAGTACGAGTCCGCCCTGAAGGCCCGTGAGGCGCGCAAGAACCAGGCGCACACGGTCATCAAGGAGATGAAGCTCCGCCCGAAGATCGACCCGCACGACTACGACACCAAGAAGGGTCACGTCGTCCGGTTCCTCAAGCAGGGTGACAAGGTCAAGATCACGATCATGTTCCGTGGTCGCGAGCAGTCCCGTCCCGAGCTGGGCTTCCGACTGCTGCAGCGGCTCGCGTCCGATGTCGAGGAGTTGGGCTTCATCGAGTCCAACCCGAAGCAGGACGGCCGAAACATGATCATGGTTCTCGGCCCGCACAAGAAGAAGACCGAGGCCATGGCCGAGGCCCGCGAGGCGGCAGCCGCGCGCAAGGCCGACCGCCAGGGCCGTCCCGCCGAGGACGACGAGGCCCCCGCCGCAGCGGAGCCGGCCGAGTCCGCGGCGGCCGCAGCCCCCGAGGCCGCCGAAGAGACTGTCGACGCCCCCGTCGGCGACGAGGTCTCGGACGCTCCGGAGGCGGCAGCCAGCTAGGCTGCCGCATCCGCACCGGCCCACCGGCACCCGCCGGAGGGCACCAGAAGAACCACAGCGCTCCCGCCCGCGCCCCGGCGCACGGGCGGGAGCGGACCGACGAGGAGAGTACGGCGACATGCCGAAGAACAAGACGCACTCCGGTGCCAGCAAGCGCTTCAAGGTCACTGGCTCCGGCAAGGTGCTGCGCCAGCGCGCCGGCCGCCGTCACTACCTCGAGCACAAGGCGTCCACGCTGACCCGTCGCCTTGCCGGCACGGTCGAGGTGTCCCCCGCCGACGCCAAGAAGATCAAGAAGCTTCTCGGCAAGTGATCCTGCGCCCCGCGCAGCCGATCCCCTCGACCCATTCGTAACCGGACCGCGTGAGACAGACCGCGGTCCTCACCAAGGAGTAACAACGTGGCACGCGTCAAGCGGGCAGTAAACGCCCACAAGAAGCGCCGGGTCATCCTCGAGCGCGCCAGCGGTTACCGCGGCCAGCGCTCGCGGCTGTACCGCAAGGCCAAGGAGCAGGTCACCCACTCCTTCGTCTACAACTACAACGACCGGAAGAAGCGCAAGGGCGACTTCCGCCAGCTGTGGATCCAGCGCATCAACGCTGCGGCGCGTGCGAACGGCATGACGTACAACCGCCTGATCCAGGGTCTGAAGCTGGCCAGCGTCGAGATCGACCGCAAGATGCTCGCCGAGCTCGCCGTGCACGACGCCACCGCGTTCGCCGCGCTGGTCGAGGTCGCGCAGAAGGCCCTCCCGGCCGACGTCAACGCGCCCCGCGTCGCCGCCTGAGCGACTGCGCCCCGCGTCGCCGTAAGCGCGTAAGCGCGTAAGCGTGATTCCGAGGAACGGACCCGTAGGGGGAGCACCCCTTGCGGGTCCGTTCCCGTTCGTCGAAGTGAGAGCAAGCGATGCCCCAGCAGCACCTTCCCGCGCCCGAGCTGACCTCGCTGCGCTCGCCCCGGGTCACCGCCGCCCGCCGGCTGTCCCGCCGGGCCCAGCGCGGCAAGGAGCGCCGCTTCGTCGCCGAGGGCCCGCAGGCCGTCCGTGAGGCCGTGGCGTACGGGAGGCTGCCGGGCGGCGAGCACGCCGTGGTGGAGATCTACACCACCCCGGAGGCCGCCGAGCGCCACGCCGAGCTGCTGGCGGACGCCCGTGCCGCCGGGGTGCCGGTGCTGACCGCCGGCGACGAGGTGATCGAGTCGGTCTGCCAGACCGTCACCCCGCAGGGGATCGTCGCGGTCTGCCGCTTCGTGGACACCCCCTTCGAGCAGGTGCTGGCGGCCCGGCCCAGGCTGGTCGCGGTGCTGGCCCATGTCCGCGACCCCGGCAACGCCGGGACGGTGCTGCGCACCGCGGACGCCGCCGGGGCCGACGCTGTGGTGCTCACCGACGCCTCGGTGGACCTCTACAACCCCAAGGCCGTCCGCGCCTCGGTCGGCAGCCTGTACCACCTGCCGGTGGCCGTGGGAGTGCCGGTGGAGCGGGCCGTGTCCGCGCTGCGGGAGGCCGGGGTGCGGGTGCTGGCGGCCGACGGGGCCGGCAAGCGCGACCTGGACCAGGAGCTTGACGACGGCACCCTGGGCGGGCCCACCGCCTGGGTCTTCGGCAACGAGGCCTGGGGCCTGCCGGAGTCCACCCGGGCGCTGGCCGACGAGGTGGTCCGGGTGCCGATCCACGGCAGTGCCGAGAGCCTGAACCTGGCGACGGCCGCCGCCGTCTGCCTCTACGCCTCCGCCCGGGCACAGCGCGGCCCCACCGGGTGCCGCTCCTAGGCACAGGTTCGCTAGGGTGACCAACGGCGGCATCCGGAGGGGAGGGCGGCCATGACCGACACGCGGCAGCTCCGTGCGTCAACCCGCGCTGTCCTGCCGGGCCCCGGTCAGCTCGATCCGGAGGACCTGCCGGACGGACTGGTCGTCGCGGACGCCGACGGGACGGTCGTGTGCTTCAACTCCGCGGCCGCCCGGATCAGCGGGATCAGCGCGGAGCAGGCCCTGGGCCGCCCGCTGGCCGAGGCCCTGCCGCTGGAGGACCTGGAGGGCCGCCGCTGGTGGCCGCTGCTGGACCCGTACGGGGGCCTGCGGATACGCACCGGCCAGCCGGAGCGCAATCTTTTACTGCCCGGCGGCCGCGAGGTCCTGGTCTCCGCCCGCTACCTGCGCGAGGGCACCGGCCCGGTGCGCCGGGTGGTGGTCGCGCTGCGCGGCACCGAGGCCCGGCGCCGTACCGAGCGCAGCCACGCCGAGCTGATCGCCACCGTCGCCCATGAGCTGCGATCCCCGCTGACCAGCGTCAAGGGCTTCACCGCGACCCTGCTGCAGAAGTGGGAGCGGTTCACCGACGACCAGAAGAAACTCATGCTGGAGACCGTCGACGCGGACGCCAACCGGGTGACCCGGCTGATCGCCGAACTGCTGGACATCTCCAGGATCGACGCGGGCCGGCTGGAGGTCCGCAGGCAGAAGGTCGACCTGCCGCTGGCGCTGCGCCGCCATGTGGACGGCAAGATCGCCGCCGGGGTGGCCCCCGAGCGCTTCGTCATCCGGGTCCACGAGCCGCTGCCACCGTTGTGGGCCGACGCCGACAAGGTCGACCAGGTGCTGGGCAACCTGCTGGAAAACGCGGTGCGCCACGGTGAGGGAACTGTCACCATCGAGGTCCAGCCGGACAAGGCGGTCCTCGCCTCCGGCCAACTGCGCGAGGGGACGGCGGTGACCGTGAGCGACCAGGGCCCCGGCATCCCCGAGGAGTCCATCCCGCGCGTCTTCACCCGCTTCTGGCGCGGCAGCAAGCGCGGCGGCACCGGCCTGGGCCTGTACATCGTCAAGGGCATCGTCGAGGCCCACGGCGGCAGCATCGCGGTGGACCGGGTGCCCGAGGGCGGCGCCAGGTTCCGATTCATCCTGCCCGCGGGCATCCCCGACTTCATGGCCTGACCGGTCCGTACCGGTACGTCCCCAGGGACCGCGCAGGCCGCACCGGGGGGCACGCGGGCGCTGCCGACCCGAGAACCTCAGTAGACTCGGCCTTTGGCGTCGTGCGCTACTCCAACTCATCGGGGAGCGACCCCCCGAATCCCCACGCGAACCCCGGGTGGCGGGTGCCGGGCGGGTGGCCTGTACGCGGTCTGTCCGGAGTGAATCACACAGGAGCATGGGAAGAAGAGGGATGTCCGCACCGAACAAGTCCTACGACCCGGTCGAGGTAGAGGCGTTGAAGCCGGAAGAGATCGAGCGGCTGCGGGACGAGGCGCTGGCCGCGTTCGAGGCCGCCGCCGACCTCGCCGCGCTGCAGGAGGCCAAGGTTGCCCACACCGGCGACCGCTCCCCGCTGTCCCTGGCCAACCGCGAGATCGGCGCGCTGCCGCCGCAGGCCAAGAAGGAGGCGGGCCAGCGCGTCGGACAGGCGCGCGGGGCGGTCAACAAGGCCCTCGCCGAGCGCCGCGCCGTGCTGGAGGCCGAGCGCGACGCCCGGGTGCTCACCGAGGAGGCCGTGGACGTCACGCTTCCGTTCGACCGCGCCCCGCGCGGCGCCCGGCACCCGCTGACCACCCTCTCCGAGCGGCTCGGCGACATCTTCACCGCCATGGGCTACGCCGTCGCCGAGGGCCCCGAGGTCGAGGCCGAGTGGCTGAACTTCGACGCCCTCAACATGGGCCCGGACCACCCGGCGCGCTCCACCCAGGACACCTTCTTCCTGAAGGACGCCACTGGACACTCCACCGACGGCGTCGTGCTGCGCACGCACACCTCCGGTGTGCAGATCCGCTCCATGCTGGCCGCCTCCGAGCCGCCGATCTACGTGATCTGCCCGGGCAGGGTGTTCCGCTCCGACGAGCTGGACGCCACCCACACCCCGGTCTTCAGCCAGATCGAGCTGCTGGCCGTGGACGAGGGCCTGACCATGGCCGACCTCAAGGGCACCCTGGACCACATGGTGGTCTCGCTCTTCGGCGAGGGCATGAAGACCCGGCTGCGCCCCAACTACTTCCCCTTCACCGAGCCGTCCGCCGAGATGGACATGGTGTGCTTCAACTGCCGCGGCGAGTCCGTCGGCAACCCGGACCGCCCCTGCCGCACCTGCTCCTCCGAGGGCTGGATCGAGCTGGGCGGCTGCGGGATGGTCAATCCGCGGGTGCTGATCGCCTGCGGCATCGACCCCAACAGGTACAGCGGCTTCGCGTTCGGCTTCGGCATCGAGCGACTGCTGATGTTCCGCCACAACGTCGAAGACATGCGAGACATCGTGGAGGGTGACGTGCGCTTCACCCTTCCGTTCGGGATGGAGATCTGATGCGCGTCCCGCTTTCCTGGCTGCGGGAGTACGTCGACCTGCCCGCAGGCGAGTCCGGCCGCGACCTGGCCGACAAGCTGGTCCGGGCCGGCCTGGAGGTGGAGACCGTCGAGCAGCTCGGCGGCGACCTCAAGGGCCCGCTGGTGGTCGGCAAGGTCCTGGCCATCGAGGAGCTCACCGGTTTCAAGAAGCCGATCCGCTACTGCCAGGTCGACGTCGGCGACGCGAACGGGACGGGTGAGCCGCAGAACATCGTCTGCGGCGCCCGCAACTTCGCCGTCGGCGACAAGGTCGTCGTGGTGCTCCCCGGCGCGGTGCTGCCCGGCCCGTTCCCGATCTCGGCGCGGCAGACCTACGGCCACACCTCAGAGGGCATGATCTGCTCTGCCCGCGAGCTGGGCATGGGCGACGAGCACGACGGCATCATCGTGCTGCCGGCCGAGTTCACCCCCGGCACCGACGCCATCGAGCTGCTGGAGCTGGTGGACGAGGTGCTGGACATCGCCGTCACCGCCGACCGCGGCTACTGCCTGTCGGTGCGCGGAGTCGCCCGCGAGGCCGCCATCGCCTACGACCTGCCGCTGAGCGACCCGGCGCTGCTGGACGTCCCCCCGGCCAACTCCTACGGCCCGCTGGTCAAGGTCGAGGACCCGGCGGGCTGCGACCGCTTCGTTGCGCGCGGTGTGGTCGGCATCGAGCCGACCGCGCTGTCCCCGCTGTGGCTGCAGCGCCGGATCCAGAAGGCCGGGATGCGACCCATCTCGTTGGCCGTGGACATCACCAACTACGTGATGCTGGAGCTCGGCCAGCCGCTGCACGCCTACGACCGCAGCCGGATCGACGGCGCGATCACCGTGCGCCGCGCCCGCGCGGGCGAGAAGCTGCGCACCCTGGACGGCGTCGAGCGCACTCTCGACGTCGAGGACCTGCTGATCTGCGACAACTCCGGGCCGATCGGCCTGGCCGGGGTCATGGGCGGGGCCGGCACCGAGATCGCCACCGCGGTCGAGGACCCGGAGACCGGCCGGGTCAGCGGCACCACCGAGGTCGTGGTCGAGGCCGCGCACTTCGACCCGGTCGCCATCGCCCGCAGCGTGCGCCGGCACAAGCTGCCCTCCGAGGCCGCCAAGCGCTTCGAGCGCGGCGTGGACCCGGAGGCCGGCAAGGCCGCCGCGCAGCGCGCCGTGGACCTGCTGGTGCTGGTCGCCGGCGGCACCGCGGAGGCCGGTGTCACCGACATCGCCGCCCCGCACCCGGTGCACAGCATCACCATCGCCGCCGACCACCCCGACCGGGTGGCCGGGCAGGAGTACGGCCGCGAGACCGTGGTCCGCCGGCTGCAGGAGGTCGGCTGCACCGTGGTCGGCGGGGACGTGCTGGTGGTCACCCCGCCGAGCTGGCGGCCCGACCTCACCGACCCCAACGACCTCGCCGAGGAGGTCATCCGGCTGGAGGGCTACGCCGAGCTGCCCTCCACCCTGCCCACGCCGCCCGCGGGCAAGGGCCTGACCGAGGCCCAGCGGCTGCGCCGGCGCACCGGCCTGGCGCTGGCCGGGGCCGGCTACGTCGAGGTGCTGAACTACCCGTTCATCGGCGAGACCGTGCTGGACGCCTTCGGCCTGGACGCGGACGACCCGCGCCGGGAGACGGTGAAGCTCGCCAACCCGATCTCCGACGAGGAGCCGTCGCTGCGCACCACGCTGCTGCCGGGGCTGCTGGCGGCGCTGCGCCGCAATGTCGGCCGGGGCGCGACGGACGTGGCGCTGTTCGAGCAGGGGCTGGCCTTCCGGGTGGACGGCACCGACCCGGGGACGCTGTTCAAGGCGCCGCGGCTGCCGGTCGACCGCCGTCCCACCGACGAGGAGATCGCGCAGCTCGACGCGGCGCTGCCGCGCCAGCCGCGCCGGGTCGCCACCGTCCTCGCGGGCAACCGCGAGCCCGACGGCTGGTGGGGCAAGGGCCGCGCCGCGACCTGGGCCGACGCCGTCGAGTCGGCCCGTACCGTGGCCGCCGCAGCGGGCGTGGAGCTGACGGTCCGCCAGGACCAGCACGCGCCCTGGCACCCGGGCCGCTGCGCCGCGCTCTACGTCGGCGAGACCCTGGTCGGCCACGCCGGCGAGCTGCACCCGCGCACCGTCAAGGCGCTGCACCTGCCGGAGCGCACCTGCGCGATGGAGCTGGACGTGGAGCTGCTGACGGCGGACGGCTCCGGGCATGTCGAGGGTCCGCGGATCTCCGGCTTCCCGGTCGCCACCCAGGACGTCGCCCTGGTGGTGGACGCCGCGGTGCCGGCCGCCGAGGTCGAGTCCGCGCTGCGGGCCGGCGCCGGACCGCTGCTGGAGTCGCTGCGGCTGTTCGACGTCTACACCGGCGAGCAGATCGGTGCGGACAAGAAGTCGCTGGCCTATGCGCTGCGCTTCCGCGCGCCGGACCGCACGCTGACCGCGGACGAGGCGAGCGGGGCCCGCGAGGCCGCTATCGCCGAGGCCGTGGCCCGCACCGGGGCGAGCCTGCGCGGCTGACGGCACGGCGAGGCCAGAGCCGGACGACGGCGGTCCGTCCCCCACGCGGGGGCGGACCGCCGTCGGCGTGCGGGCCCCGGACCCCGGGCTCCGCGTACGGGTTCCGTCGGGTTCCGGCCATGTCGGGTTTGAGCCGCGGCGGGCGGCGACAGGATCAAGGGCAGGAAAGTTCCTGCTGCAGGAGGCCCCATGCCGTCCGGTCCCACCCCGATACGCCTGTCCGACGAGGTCCGAAAAGCCGTCGAACGGGGGCGCCCGGTGGTGGCGCTGGAGTCGACGATCATCTCGCACGGACTGCCGCGGCCCCGGAACCTGGAGGTCGCCCGGGAGCTGGAGGCGGCGGTGCGGTCGGGCGGCGCGGTGCCGGCCACCATCGCGGTGCTGGACGGGGTGGCCAGGGTCGGACTCGGCAAGGACGACCTGGAGCGGGTCGCCAACGACGAAGGGATGCGCAAGCTCGGGTTCCGCGACCTGGCCTCGGCGGTCGCGCTCGGCGCCAGCGGGGCGACCACCGTCTCCGCGACCGCGTTCCTGGCCCACGCCGCGGGCATCCCGGTGTTCGCCACCGGCGGCCTCGGCGGCGTCCACCGCGACTGGGTGACCCTGCAGGACGAGTCGGCCGACCTGGGGCTGCTGGCCCGGGTGCCGATCACGGTGGTCTGCGCGGGCGTCAAGTCCATCCTGGACGTTCCCGCGACCCTGCAGCGGCTGGAGACCCTGAACGTCGGCGTGGTCGGCTACCGGACCGCCGAGTTCCCCGGTTTCTACCTCAGCAGCTCCGGCCTGCCGGTGGACTGGACCGTGGACAGCCCCGAGCAGGTCGCGGCCCTGATGCAGGCCCGCTGGCAGCTCAACGCCGACCTCACCGCGCTGATCGTGGCCAACCCGGTGCCCGAGGACCGGCAACTGGACCCGGAGTTGCACGACCGGGTGCTGGCCAAGGCCCTGCGCGCGGCCGAGCGCAACGGCGTCACCGGCCAGGCGGTCACCCCGTACCTGCTCGGCTACCTGGTCAAGCACACCGACGGCGCCTCGCTGGAGGCCAACCTCGCCGCGGTGCGCGGCAATGTCGCACTGGCGGCGAAGATCGCCCGCAGCCATGCGGCGCTGAGTTGACGGGCCCTCAGCCTCCCCGGGGCCGGGCCCTGCTGGTGGTCGGCGACCTGGTCACCGATGTGGTCGCGCTGCACGCCGAGCCGCTGGCCCCGGACACCGACACCACCGCGCGGACGGCGATCCGCCCGGGCGGCTCGGCCGCCAACACGGCGGCCTGGGCAGCCAGGGCCGGGGCGCGGGTGCGGCTGCTGGCGCGGGTGGGGGCCGACTCGGCCGACTGGCACCGCGAGGCGCTGGTGCGCGGCGGCGTCGAGCCCTGCCTGCGCGTGGACCCGGAGCGGCCGACCGCGGTCGTCATCGACCTGGTCGACGGCGCGGGGGAGCGGACCTTTGTGACCGACCGCGGCGCCAGCGGCGCGCTCGGCCCCGCCGACTGGGAGGCCTCGCTGCTGGACGGAGTGGGCCGGCTGCACCTCTCCGGCTATCTGCTCTTCGGCGCCGATGGCCGGGCCCTCGCCGCGGTCGCGGTGGCTGCGGCCCGGGCCCGAGGGATCGGAGTCAGCGTGGATCCGGCGTCCAGCGGCTTTCTGAACGAGTTCGGCCCGGACCGCTTCCTGGCCCTGCTGGCCTCGCTCGGCGGTGTCGACCTGCTGCTGCCCAACTTCGACGAGGCCCGGGTGCTGACCGTCCCGTCCGCCGACCCGCCGGCCGCTGCCCGGGCGCTGAGCGCGCACTGCGGCTGCCTGGTGGCGCTGAAGCTAGGGGCGGCGGGCGCACTGCTGGCCGAACACGGTGAAGTCCTCGGCCCGGTCCAGGCTCCCGCGGCCGTCCCGCTCGACTCCACCGGCGCGGGCGACGCCTTCGCCGGCGGACTGCTCGCCGCCCTCCTGGACGGCGCCGAGCCGTCGGCGGCAGCGGCTGCGGGCTGCCGGCTGGGCGCTGCGGCGGTCGTCGCCGTGGGTGGTCGACCGGGATAGGCCGTCGATACTGCACCAGTGCTTGAGCACTCAAGCTTCTGCTACGGTGACACCGTGAACGATGCACTGGAGACGTCGCTGCGCCTGGTCCGGGCCCAGGCCGCGCTGGTCAAGCGGTTCGACGCGCGGCTGTCCGCGCTGCACGGCGTCAGCTTCGCCGACCTGGCGGTACTGCGCTGCCTGGGACAGGCGGAGGGCGGTCGGATGCGGCGGGTGGACCTGGCGCTGGCGCTGGGCCTGTCCGCCTCCGGCGTCACCCGCGGCCTGATCCCGTTGGAGCGGATCGGCCTGGTCGTCCGCGAGCCGGACCCGCGCGACGCCCGGGTGGCCTATGCGGCGCTGACCCCGACCGGGCGCGAGCGTCTGGAGGAGATGGAGCGGACCGCCGGCGAGGTCGCCGACGACGTCTTCGCCGACGAGGTGTGGGCGGGTGGCGGCCTGGCCGCGCTGGTGGACCTGCTGGACGCCCTCCCCGGGGTCGGCGACGACAGCGGCGGCCCCGACGCGGCGGCCCGGCGCGGCGCCCGCCGCGAGGCACGCGACGGCGCCCGCGGCGGACAGCCGGAATCGGCGGACAACCGGCATGGTTGACCTGCTGGGGAGGGCCGACTGGCAGGTCGTCGAACTGATGCTGGGCGGCGGCTGGGCGGCCCCGCCGCTCATGGGGGCCGAGTACGGACGAGAGGCGGAGCGGGTGCGGACGGGTACCGGACTGACCGAGGTGGCGGCGCTGCGCTACCTGGAGCCGCTGCGGGCCGGCGGCTCGCTCCCCGGCGTGGTCGAGACCGACGACCTGGGCACCTATGTGGTGAAGTTCTCCGGCGCCGCGCAGGGCCCCAAGGCCCTGGTCGCCGAGATCATCACCACCGAGCTGGCCCGCCGGCTCGGCCTTCGCGTCCCGGAGCTGGTGCTGGTCGACTTCGATCCGGCAGTGGCGGCGCACGAGCCCGACCCGGAGGTGCAGGACCTGCTGCGGGCCAGCGCCGGCCTCAACCTCGGCATGGACTTCCTGCCGGGGGCCCGCGACTTCGCCCCCGCGGTGCGCCGCGACGTCGACGTGTCGCCCGCCGAGGCCGGACGGATCGTCTGGTTCGACGCCCTGGTGGGCAATGTCGACCGCACCGTGCACAGCCCCAATCTGATGGTGTGGCACCAGCGGCTCTGGCTGATCGACCACGGTGCGGCGCTGATCTTCCACCACCGCTGGTCGGGTGCGCCGGACGCGGTCGCCCGGACGTACCCGATGTCCGAGCACGCCCTCGGCGGCTACGCCCCGGACGTCGCCGGAGCGGACCGGGCCCTGGCACCGCGGGTCACCGTCGAACTGCTGCGCGAGGTCACCGCGCTGGTCCCGGACCGGTGGCTGGAGCCCGAGCCGGGCCTGGACTCCCCGGGGCAGCAGCGCGAGGCCTATGTCAGCCATCTCGCCGCCCGCGCGGCCCGCTCCGCCGAGTGGCTGCCGGACGGCTTCGCCACCCCGGCCGAGCTGGCCGAGCGCGAGGCCCGGCGCACCGCGGCCACCCTGGCCGGACGTCCCGCCTGGCTGCAGCACGTGCGGGGTTGACCGGGCCGGTCACCCGCGGGGTACGGTCGCCCCCATGCGGATCTGTGTGCTGGGTGCCGGAGCGGTCGGCGGCTTCATCGGAGCGAGGCTCGCCCTCGCGGGCGTGGAGACCTCGGCGGTCGCCCGCGGCGCGACCCTGGCCTCACTGCGCGAGTACGGCTGGCGGCTGGAGTCCGCGGAGACGCCCGGCGGCGCGGTGGCCGCCGCGCCGGTCCGGGCCACCGGGGACGCCGCCGAACTGGGTGTCCAGGACGTGGTGGTGCTCGCCGTCAAGGCGCACGCGGTGCCGTCCACCCTGGACAGCCTCGCCCACCTGGTCGGCCCGGAGACGGCCGTGGTCACCGCCCTCAACGGCGTCCCCTGGTGGTTCTTCGACGGATTCGGCGGCCCCTGCGAGGGCCGGCACCTGGACACCGTCGACCCGGGCGGCCTGATCTCCGCCGCGGTACCGGTCGACCGGGTCCTGGGCTGCGTGGTGCACGTCAGCTGCAGCACCCCCGAACCGGGCCTGGTGCACCACCACAAGGGCGCCGGGCTCATCCTCGGCGAGCCCGGCGGCGGCGGGTCCGAACGGGTGCGGGAGCTCGCCGCGGTGCTGCGCGGCGCCGGGCTGGACGCCACCGTCTCCGACGGCATCCAGCGGGACGTCTGGTTCAAGCTCTGGGGCAATATGACCATGAACCCGATCTCCGCCCTGACCGGCGCGACCGGCGACCTCATCCTCGACGACGAGCTGGTGATGGGCTTCGCCCATGCCGCGATGCGGGAGGCCGCCGAGATCGGCGGCCGGATCGGCTGCCCGATCGACCAGCGCCCCGAGGAACGCAGCGAGGTCACCCGCAAGCTCGGTGTCGCCCGCACCTCCATGCTCCAGGACGCCGAGGCCGGACGCAGGCTCGAACTCGACGCCCTGGTCGGATCGGTGCGCGAGATCGGCGGGCTGCTGGGGGTGCCCACCCCCAGCATCGACGCCCTCCTCGGCCTCACCCGCCTCAGCGCCCGCGTGCACGGCCTGCTCTGACGGGCTGTCCTGGCCGGCAGGACAGGGATAAGGACCGCGTTAGCACGGCGATATCCCGGGTACGCGCTGGACAGACACCAACCGGAGGTGCGACATGCTGCTGCTCGGACTACTGATCGTAGGCGCGACCATCGCCTTCACCACGGTGGTGATCGCCGACAACCTCGACGGGGGGCCGCACTACTCGGCCACCCTCTTCGGTCACCATCTCGCCACCGTCAACACCCTCGGCGCGTTCCTCGCCGGGATGGCGCTGGCCCTGGTCTTCTGCCTGGCCATGCTGATGGTCTCGGCCGGCGCCCGCCGTGAGCGCCGGCGCAACGCGGAGCTGCGGACCGCCCGCCGCGAGCGCAGGGCCGCCGCGCGGGCCGCGGACGCGGACACCGCCGCTCCCGTCGGCACCGCCACCGGCGAGGAGGACACCGTGACCAGGCCGGTGCTCACCAAGGGCCGCCCCCGCGGTGTGCACCTCTTCGGCCACTGAGCCCCTGCCCCTGAGCCCCCGGGCTCAGGGGCCCGATGCCCGCCCTGCGGTGCGCATGTGACCGCAGGGACGGGGTAGGCCGGGGGTATGACCGAAGCACTGGTGGAGGACGACCCCGGCCGGATCCACCCGGACGACATGGCCGCGATCCTCGCCGCCCTCGACGACATCGACGTCTCCGCGAAGCCGGTACGGACCGTCACCCCCGACAGCCCGGACGACTGGACCCTGTGCCTGCACTGGCTGCAGCAGGGGCCGGTGTCCTCCGACACCGAGGCCGCGCTCCCGGGAGTGCTCTCCCGGGTCCGCGACCACTTCACCCTCCACGGGCGCACGCCGCCGTCCCGCATCGACCTGCACGGCCCGGACGGCGGAGAGCTGTTGACCATCGAGGCCGGGTAGGCGCGACCGACTCACCCGGAGTCAGTGCGGAATGGCGTTGATCACCTCATGCGCCCCCTGCCGCAACAGCGTTGCCGCAACCGACGTGCCGAGCGCCAGCGCATTGCGGTCCCACTCGTGCGCGTCCAGGGTGGTCTTCCCGTCCGGGCTGAAGACCCGGGCCCGCAGCGACAGCCGGCCGTCGTGCTCGGTGGTCGCGAAGGCGGCGATGGGGGAGTTGCAGTGGCCCTGGAGCACATGCAGCAGCATCCGCTCGGCGGTGGTCTGCCGGAAGGTCTCCGCGTCGTTGAGCGCGGTGACGGCCTCCACCACTGCCTCGTCCTCGCTGCGGCACTGCAGGGCCAGGGTGCCCGAGCCCACCGCCGGCATCATCTGCTCGACGCTGAGGATCTCGGTGATCCGGTCCTGCGCCCCGATCCGCTCCAGCCCGGAGACGGCCAGCATCAGCGCGTCCACGTCGCCGGCGTCCAGCTTCGCCAGCCGGCTGTTGGCGTTGCCGCGGATCGGCACCGGCTCCAGCTCCGGCCAGCGCTGCGCGAGCTGGGCCACCCGGCGGACGGACGAGGTGCCGATCCGGGTGCCGGCCGGGAGCCGGTCCAGGGTCAGCCCGCCGGGGTGGACCACGGCGTCCCGCAGGTCGTCACGCCTGAGGTAGGCGGCGAACACCGTCCCGGCCGGGACCGGTCGGTCCCCGGGCACGTCCTTGACGCAGTGCACGGCCAGGTCGACGGTCCCGGCCAGCAGCGCCTCGTCCAGCTCACGGGTGAAGGCGCCCTTGCCGCCGAGCTCCACCAGCGCGCCCGACCAGCGGTCGCCCGACGTCGTGAAGGGCACGACCTCGGTGACGATCCCGGGGTGCGCGGCGGCCAGTTCGGCCCGTACCCGCTCCACCTGGGCCAGCGACATCGGGGAGGAACGCGCGCCGATACGGATCAGTTGAGGGTCTGACATGGCCTCAGCGTAGGGCGTCCCCGCCCTGGACCCGACATCAGGGAGGTGGGCGGCCTGCCGTCCGCCCCGAGGGAGTAGCCTGACTCGGTTGCGGTCCGGGAGGAGCGGCGCAGTGGGCGAGGCGTAGGCACGCAGGGGGTCCCGGTGACGAGCGCGAGATCTGCACCGTGGAGGGCTGACGCCCTGGGTCACATGTCGGGGCCGGTCGGTTCGTAGGTCTCGTTGAGGGCGGCCTCGTCGATGGGGTAGTACTCACCGCGGACGCCGCGGACCACATGGTGCCCGGTGTAGACGCCGATCCAGGTGGAGTGGAGTTCGTCGAAGACCTCGGCGGTGATCTTCGCGTCCCGGTTCGGGCGGGTCGGGTCGACGACCCGGAACGCGCCGCCGCAGAACTCCCGCATCTCCTCCTGGTTGACGCCGGTCCAGAGGAGCGTGCGGACGGTAACCGGACGCTTCCGGCGCATGGTCACGGACGGCATGTCAGTTCCTTTCCACAGCAGTCTCCTTGTCGCCTGCCCCCGCAGCGGCGACCATGCGGGCGGATTGCTGCCCTGGAGCCGTATGTTGTCAGGCCGCGGGCCGCCACGACAGCGTAAGACACGTTCCACGCGCGGAGACACGGCAGATTTCTCGGTGCTCACACCGCCGAGGCGTCGGGCTGCTCCAGCCATTCGGTGCGGACGATGTGCCGGGTCAGCACGACCAGGCGGTAGTCGGCGAGCTGTTCCTCCCGGTGCTGCTCCAGCCGGATCTCCAGAGCGTCACGTTCGGTGCCGTACTCGACCATCTCCCCGGGCTGCCCGTCGATGACGGCGCGCACGGCGTACTCGACCGTACCGCCGGACAACTGGGTCCGCAGCCGGTCGATCTCGGCGAGCAGGACGGCGACGTCCGCCGACTCCCAGCGGTCGGTCTCCCCGGCGGCGTGCCTGGAGCGGATGGCTTCGACGGCGGAGGACGGCCGGGTCATCGTGCGGGCTCCTTCTGGCGGCGGCGTCTACTTCTACCAGACCGGCGGGCCCGGCAGTGCCGGGGCGCCTGTGAAATCCGGGCGACGGCAGCCTCCGGACCCGCCTACGGTGGGTCAGCCCCAGTAGCCCAGCGGTTCGTTGCCCCGGAGACCCCGATGCAGAAGATCCCCACCGTGTTCGTGCGTGACTTCTCCGCCCGCCCGGCATACGTCACCGAGCAGCCCGACCCGCGCTGCCGATGGGTCCTGGACGGCGAGGGGACGCCCACGCGCAAGTACGACGGGGCCTGCACCGCGCTGGACGCGGACGGCCGCTGGTGGGCCCGCCGCGAGGTCAAGGCGGGCGGGACCCCGCCGCCGGACTACCTGCCGCTGCACACCGACGAGGAGACCGGGAAGACGGTCGGCTGGGAGCCGATCGAGCAGTCCGGTTTCGCCAGGTGGCACGCGGAGGCCGTCGCCCACTCCGACCTCGCCCCCGGTTCCGAGGGCACCTTCGAGCTGATCGGCCCCAAGGTCAACGGCAACCCGGAGCGCAGCGAGGTCCACCGCCTGGTCGCGCACGACACGGCGGAGCGCCTCGACGTGCCGGACCGCAGCTTCGCGGGCATCCGGGAGACCGTGCTCGCGCTGGCCGCGGCGGACGGCTGCGAGGGAATCGTCTTCCACCACTCGGACGGCCGGAAGGCCAAGATCAAGGCCCGCGACTTCGGCCCGGCCGACCCGTTCTGAGCCCCGCCCGCCGTGCGCGGGCCCGGGTGCCGGGCGAGGGTGGACGCATGAGCGAGACAACGGTGTTCATCGGCATGCTCGACGCGAGCCAGAGCAGTCGGCAGGTCAGCGCCTCGACCCCGGGCGGAATCCCGGCCGTCCGGGCCTGCGCCAGCCGCCGCGAGGCCGAGGAGTTCCTCGGCCAACTCGGCCTCGCAGTCGACCTGGACGACGAGGACCGGGTCAGTTGGGACGGCGACCGGGGTGTGTGGCCGGTCGGCCCGTAGGCCGTCCGCGCTAAGCGCGTGGTGGAACCTGCCCACCGTGGTTCAGTCGCAGCCCCCGGGGGCGCGGGGCTCTGCTTGATCAACAGCGCGCGCGACAAGCCCCTTACGGTCCGCACCCGACGATCCACCCGCGCCCCCGCCCGCGCCCCGACCCGAGGTGCGCCCCGCTGCGCCCCGGGTGAGGCTGGGCCCATGAGCGAGCACCCGGAGTCCGACAAGCCCGTCTACATCGGCGCCTACGTCCCCCAGGACCGCGACCGCTACGTCCACGTCGTGCGCCCGGACGGTGACACCGTCCGGGCGCTGTGCGCGAGCCAGGACGACCTCGCGCGCTTCGTCGCGCGCGAGCGCCCCGGCACCGACCTGGACGATCCCGCACAGGTGTACTGGGTGGATCACCCGGGGGAGTGGTCCGGGCTCTGACCCGGTCGAGCCGACGTGCGGCCCGCGCCGCTTGGGGCGAGGCTGGCGGTATGGGCAGAAACGCCACCTACCCGGTCGAGATCGGCCCCCTCGTGGCCGGCGACCGGCACCGCCACGTCCGAATCGAGCGCCCCGGCTCCCCGGCCGTCTGGGAGGCCTGCGCCAGTGGGGCCGACCTGGTCGCCGCGCTGACCATGTTCCGTCCCGACCTGGACCTGACCGACCAGTCGCAGGTGCACTGGGTCGGCAGCCCGGGGGAGTGGCCGCGCGGCTGAGCACGGAGCGTCCCGGGCCCGTCCGGTTCGACATGCGACCCGGGCCGGACCGAGTCAGGGTGTAGCCATGGCGATACTCAGCGTTCACCCCGTCGAGATAAGCCCGCTGGTCCCGTGGGACCGCCACCGCCACGTGCGTATGCAGCGCATCGGCGGCGGCGATCCGCTCTGGGAGGCCTGCTCCACCCAGAACGACCTGAGGGCCGCGTTGAAGCTGTTCCGGCCCGACGTGGACCTCAACGACCCGACCCAGGTGCACTGGGCCGGCGGCCACCCCGGCGAATGGCCGGAGGACTGACCATGACCGACGACCTGGAGGAACTGGACCCGTACCAGGACGAGGACGAGGGGGAGCACCGCGACCCCGGGACCACCGCCGTCTACGTGTTCGCCTACAGTCCCGGCGAGCGCAATCGGCAGGTCCGCATCGTGGGCGCCGACGGCGTCGCCGTCACCCGGCCCTGTGACAGCCAGCAGCGGTTCGAGGCACTGGTCGAGATGCACCGCCCCGGCATCGACCTGACCGACCCCGAACGCGTCTGCTGGGTGGACCACCCGGGCGAGTGGTCCGGCGTCTGACCCGTACGGCGCCGACCCGTACGGCGCCGACCCGTACGGCGCCGGGGCCCGCCGTCAGTACTGGTAGAAGCCCCGGCCGGACTTGCGGCCGAGGAGCCCCGCGTCCACCATCCGCTGCAGCAGCGGCGGCGCGGCGTACAGGGGCTCCTTGTACTCGTGGTACATCGACTCGGCGATGGAGACGATGGTGTCCAGTCCGATGAGGTCGCACAGCCGCAGCGGCCCCATCGGGTGGGCGCAGCCGGCCTCCATGCCCTTGTCGATGTCCTCGGCCGTGGCCACGCCCGACTCGAACATCCGGACCGCGGAGAGCAGGTAGGGCACCAGCAGCGCGTTGACCACGAAGCCGGCCCGGTCGCGGGCCCGGATCGGGTCCTTGGCCAGCACCTCGCGGGTGAAGGCCTCGGCGCGGGTCACCGTCTCGGCCGAGGTGGTGAGCGTCGGGATGATCTCGACCAGCTTCTGCACCGGGGCCGGGTTGAAGAAGTGTATTCCGAGCACCTGCTCCGGCCGGGAGGTCGCCGAGGCCAGCTTCACGATCGGGATGGAGGAGGTGTTGGACGCCAGGATGGCGTCGCGCCGCTCCACCACCTGGTCCAGGGTCTGGAAGATCGCGCTCTTGACGTCCTCGCGCTCGGCGACGGCCTCGATGACCAGGTCGCGGTCGGCGAAGTCGGCGAGCTCGGTGGTGAAGGAGATCCGGGCCAGCGCCGCCTCCCGCTCCTCCTCGGTGAGCTTCCCGCGCTTGACCGCGGTGTCGAACGAGCCGGTGAGCCGGGTGCGGCCGAGCTCCAGGGCCTCGCCACCGGCCTCGGAGACCCTGACGTCGAGTCCGGCCCGGGCGAACACCTCGGCGATCCCCGACCCCATCAGCCCGCAGCCGACGACCCCTACCCGCGCGATGTCGCTCACTTCAAGTCCATTCGTCCGTGCCCGTTGAGTGGTCGACCGGCAGATCAACCGAGCCGACGTTACTCCGTCACGGCCCGCGTGTCCGAGGCCGCCGGTGCGGCCCGCTGATCAACAATGGCAGTCCGCCACGAGAGGAGTACACGGTGCCCGTGCGGACGCTCGAAGGACAGGTCGCCCTGATCACCGGTGCGGGCCGGGGTATCGGGCGCGAGATCGCACTCGGCCTGGCCGAGGAAGGCATGCACCTGGGCGTGATCGGACGCCATCGGGAGACGCTGGCCGACACCCTGCGGGCCTGTGTGAAGCAGGGTGTGAAATGTGTCGCAGTGGCGGCCGACGTCACCCATCCCGGCGCGGTCCGCGAGGCGGTGCGCACCGTGGAGCGCGACCTGGGGCCGGTCGACCTGCTGGTCAACAACGCCGGGCAGGTCGACCGCGCCGAGGTGCCGCTCTGGGAGGCGGACCCGCTGCAGTGGTGGTCGGTCGTGGAGACCAATCTGCGCGGACCCTTCAATCTGATGCGCGTCGTGCTGCCGGGCATGGTGGAGCGTCAGCGCGGCCGGGTCGTCAATCTGAACTCGGGGTTCGCGCTGCGCCCGGAGTGGCGCTACTCGGCGTACGCCACCTCCAAGGCGGCGCTGCTGCGGCTGAGCGACAACGTCGCCGGGCCGCTGCGTCCGCACGGGGTGACCGTGCTGGACATCAGCCCAGGGGCGGTGGCCACCGAGATGACCGCGGGTATGCCGATGTTCGCCGACATGCTGCACTGGGGAAGCATCCCGCTGCTGGTGTCGACCGTCGCGGACGCGGCCCGGGGCCGGCTGGACCTGCTGCACGGGCGCTTTCTGCACCTGGGTCGCGACAGTGTTCCCGAGCTGCTGGAGCAGGCCGGCCGGATCAGCGAGAACGACGCCCGGACGTTGCGGCTGCGCCCTTACAGTGAGGAGGACCCGCTCGCCCGGACGCACGGCTGACCGACGCACGGCCGGCTGTGGGCGGCTCGTCGGCGGCAGCCGGCCGGACGCTCAGCCGATTGCATGAATGTGCCTTCCTTCGTATAGTTATCCCAACGCGGAGGAGGAGACATGGCAGTCACGCCCACGAGCGCGCCCACCACATTCCGGGCAGCGGTGGCAGGTGCGAGCGGTTACGCCGGGGGCGAGGTCCTGCGCATCCTGCTGAACCACCCGCGGATCGAGATCGGCGCCCTCACCGGCGGCTCCAACGCCGGCACCCGTCTCGGCGAGCTCCAGCCGCATCTGCTGCCGCTGGCCGACCGGGTCCTTGAACCCACCGACGCGCAGACCCTGGCCGGGCACGACGTGGTCTTCCTCGGCCTGCCGCACGGTCAGTCCGCCGCCGTGGCAGCCCAGTTGGGCGAGGATGTCCTCGTCGTCGACTGCGGTGCCGACTTCCGGCTGCACGACCCGGCCGAGTGGGAGAAGTTCTACGGCTCCCCGCACGCCGGCACCTGGCCGTACGGGCTGCCCGAACTGCCCGGAGCCCGGGACGCGCTCAAGGGCAGCAGGCGCATCGCCGTCCCCGGCTGCTACCCCACCGCCGTCACCCTCGCCCTGATCCCTGCCTACGCCGCCGGGCTCGCCGAGCCCGAGGCGGTGGTGGTCGCCGCCTCCGGCACCTCCGGCGCGGGCAAGGCCGCCAAGACCCATCTGCTGGGCAGCGAGGTGATGGGCAGCATGAGCCCGTACGGGGTCGGCGGCGTGCACCGGCACACACCGGAGATGACGCAGAACCTGTCGGCCGTCGCCGGTGAGCGGGTGGCCGTCTCCTTCACCCCCACCCTGGCGCCGATGTCCCGCGGCATCCTCGCCACCTGCAGCGTCAAGGCCCGACCCGGTACCATCCGGCACAGCCTGCGCGAGGCCTACAGCTCCGCCTACGCGGCCGAGCCCTTCGTCCACCTGCTGCCCGAGGGGCAGTGGCCGGCCACCTCCGCCGTGCTCGGCTCCAACCACGCGCTGGTCCAGGTCGCCCTGGACGAGAGCGTGGGGCGGATCACCGTGGTCAGCGCCATCGACAACCTCGCCAAGGGGACGGCCGGCGGCGCCGTCCAGAGCATGAACATCGCCCTCGGGCTGCCCGAGGAGCTCGGCCTTCCCCAGACTGGAGTCGCACCGTGACCAGCTCCACCACCCCCGGCAACGAAACCATCGGCGCCGGCGCCACCGGCGTCGGCGTCACCGCGGCGAAGGGCTTCCGGGCGGCCGGTGTCACCGCGGGCATCAAGGCCTCCGGCACCCCCGACCTGGCCCTGGTCGTCAACGACGGGCCCGCCCTCGCCGCCGCAGGTGTCTTCACCTCCAACCGGGTCAAGGCCGCCCCGGTGCACTGGTCCGAGCAGGTGGTCAAGGGCGGCACAGTCTCCGCCGTCATCCTCAACTCCGGCGGCGCCAACGCCTGCACCGGACCGCTCGGCTTCCAGGACACCCACGCCACCGCGGAGCGCACCGCCGAGGTGCTCGGCCTCAACGCGGCCGAGGTCGCCGTCGCGTCCACCGGGCTGATCGGGGTCCGGCTGCCGATGGACAAGCTGCTCCCCGGAGTCGACGCCGCAGCGGCGGCCCTGGCGGCGGACGGCGGCGAGGCCGCGGCCGTCGCCATCAAGACCACCGACACCGTGCACAAGACCGCGGTGGTGACCCACCCCGACGGCTGGACCGTCGGCGGGATGGCCAAGGGTGCCGGCATGCTCGCCCCGGGCCTGGCCACCATGCTGGTCGTGCTCACCACCGACGCCGTGGTGGACGCCCAGCGGCTGGACACCGCGCTGCGCGCGGCCACCCGTACCACCTTCGACCGGGTGGACTCCGACGGCTGCATGTCCACCAACGACACCGTGCTGCTACTGGCCTCCGGCGCAAGCGGACTGACGCCCGATCAGTCCGCGTTCGCCGAGGCGGTCCGCGCCGTCTGCGCCGACCTGGCGCTGCAGCTGGTCGGCGACGCCGAGGGCGCCGGCAAGGACATCCGGATCGACGTCGTCAACGCCGCCACCGAGGCCGAGGCCGTCGACGTGGCGCGCACCATCGCCCGCAACAACCTGCTCAAGTGCGCCATCCACGGCGAGGACCCCAACTGGGGCCGGGTGCTGTCCGCGATCGGCACCACCAGCGCCGCCTTCGACCCGGACGCCCTCGACGTCGCCATCAACGGCGTCTGGGTCTGCAAGTCGGGCGGCGTCGGCGAGGACCGCGAGCTGGTCACGATGACGGACCGTCAGGTCGTGATCACCGCGGACCTGCACGCGGGCGACGCCGAGGCCACCGTGTGGACCAACGACCTCACCGCCGACTACGTCCACGAGAACAGCGCCTACTCCAGCTGAAGGGGCCCGACGGCCGTGCAGATCGCACCCAAGGGCGAACAGGCCCGCAACAACACCGCGCTGCCCAAGGCGCTCACGCTGATCGAGGCGCTGCCCTGGCTGGAGCGCTTCCACGGCAAGACCGTGGTCATCAAGTTCGGCGGCAACGCCATGGTCGACGAGTCGCTCAAGGCGGCCTTCGCCCAGGACGTCGTCTTCCTGCGCTACGCCGGGCTGCGCCCGGTCATCGTGCACGGCGGCGGTCCGCAGATCAGCGCCCAGCTCCAGAAGTTGGGCATCGACTCGCACTTCACCGCGGGCCTGCGGGTGACCACCCCGGAGACCATGGACGTGGTCCGGATGGTGCTGGCCGGCCAGGTCCAGCGCGAACTGGTCGGACTGCTCAACGACCACGGCCCGTTCGCCGTCGGCATGACCGGCGAGGACGCCCACACCATGACCGCGGTCAAGCGATACGCCGAGGTGGACGGCGACCAGGTCGACATCGGCCTGGTCGGCGACATCGCCCATGTCGATCCCGGCGCGGTCAACGCGCTGCTGGACAACGGCCGGATCCCGGTGATCTCCTCCATCGCCCGCGGCTCCGGCGGCCATGTCTACAACATCAACGCCGACACCGCCGCCGCCGCGATGGCGGTCGCCCTGGACGCCGAGATGCTGGTCGTGCTCACCGACGTCGAGGGCCTCTACGCCGACTGGCCGGCCAGCGACGACGTGATCAGCCAGCTCAGCGCGAGCGAGCTGGAGAAGCTGCTGCCGACCCTGGCCAGCGGGATGCTGCCGAAGATGGAGGGCTGCCTGCGCGCCGTCCGCGAGGGCGTCGGCACCGCACGTGTGCTGGACGGCAGGGTGCAGCACAGCCTGCTGCTGGAGATCTTCACCGACGAGGGCATCGGCACCATGGTCGTGCCCGATGCCGACACCGAAACCATCATCACCGGGGGGCTCGCATGACCGGGACCGGCAACCAGGACCTCACCCAGCGGTGGCAGCACACGCTGATGAACAACTTCGGCACCCCGCGCATCCCGCTGGTCCGCGGCGAGGGGGTCCACCTCTGGGACGCGGACGGCAAGCGCTACACCGACTTCCTCGGCGGCATCGCCGTCAACGCCCTCGGCACCGCCCACCCGGCGATCGTCGCGGCGGTCAGCGCGCAGATCGGCACCCTGGGGCACATCTCCAACTTCTTCCTGGCCGAGCCCACGGTCCGGCTCGCCGAGCGGCTGGTCTCCCTCTCCGGGCGTGGGGACACCACCGGCCGGGTCTACTTCTCCAACTCCGGCGCCGAGGCCAACGAGGCCGCCTTCAAGATCGGCCGGCTCACCGGGCGCACCCATATGGTCTCCGCCCACGGCGGTTTCCACGGTCGGACCATGGGCGCGCTGTCGCTCACCGCCCAGCCCGCCAAGCAGGACCCGTTCCGGCCGCTGCCGGGCGACGTCAGCCACGTCCCCTTCGGTGACGCCGAGGCGCTGCGCGCCGCCGTCACCACCGACACCGCCCTGGTGGTGCTGGAGCCCATCCAGGGCGAGAACGGCGTGGTCGTCCCGCCCGCCGACTACCTGCTCGCGGCCCGGGAGATCACCCGCGCCACCGGCACCCTGCTGGTCCTGGACGAGATCCAGACCGGCATCGGCCGCACCGGACTGTGGTTCGCCCACCAGGCCTTCGAGGGCGTGGACCCGGACATCGTCACCCTGGCCAAGGGCCTCGGCGGCGGGCTGCCGATCGGCGCCACCCTGGCCTTCGGCGAGGCGGCCGAGCTGCTGCACCCCGGCCACCACGGCTCCACCTTCTCCGGCAACCCGGTGGTCTGCGCCGCGGCCAACGCGGTCCTGGACACCGTCGAGGCCGAGGGCCTGCTGGACCAGGTCGCCAAGGTGGGGGAGCGGCTGCGGAACGGCATCGAGGCCATCGGCGACCCGCTGGTGGACCAGGTCCGGGGCTCCGGGCTGCTGCTCGGCATCGTGCTCACCCAGCCGGTCGCCGCGCAGGTCCAGGCCGCCGCCCAGCGGGCCGGCTTCCTGGTCAACGCCGCCGTCCCGGACGTCGTCCGGCTGGCCCCGCCGCTGATCCTCACCGAGCGCGACGCGGACACCTTGCTCGCCGTGCTCCCCGGCATCCTGCGTTCCGTACGAGAGGCTGACTGAACCCCATGGCCGACGACGCCCAGCCCGATCCGGTCACCACGGGACCGGTGTCCCAGCTGCCGCAGACGCGGACCGCACGGCACCGGCGCATCGTGGACCTGCTGACCCGTCAGCCCGTCCGCTCGCAGAGCCAGTTGGCGAAACTGCTCGCGGACGACGGCCTCGCGGTCACCCAGGCCACCCTCTCCCGGGACCTGGACGAGCTGGGCGCGGTCAAGATCCGCAACCAGTACGGCAATCTGGTGTACGCCGTCCCGGCGGAGGGCGGCGACCGCACCCCCCAGGCGGCCGGCGGCGAGTTCGGCAACGAGGGCCGGCTGGCCCGCCTCTCCTCCGAGCTCATGGTCTCCGCGACCGCCTCCGGCAACCTGGTGGTCCTGCGCACCCCGCCCGGCGCCGCCCAGTTCCTGGCCTCCGCCATCGACCAGTCCGGCATCCACGAGATCATCGGTACCATCGCCGGCGACGACACCGTCCTCCTCATCTCCCGCGACCCCGCCGGCGGCAACGCCCTGGCCGCCCGCATGCTGGAACTGGCCCAGTCCTGACCGGGCGCGGCCACGCCCGCTTTCGGTCCGACCGATGAGTTCCGCCCTGCCGAGTCGTCTCCATGCTGGGAACGTCCCGCCTCCGCGCCGGTGGGGGCCGGCGGCGGGATGACCAGTGACAAGGAGCGGTGCAGACCATGGACCAGGAGAAGATGAGCGCCACCCTGACGGTGGCCGTGCCCGCCGCGAAGGTGTTCGCGGCGCTGGCGGATCCGACGACGCATGCTGCGATCGACGGCACCGGGTGGGTCTCGGGAGCGGTCGACAGGGCGCCGCTGACCGAGGCCGGGCAGGTCTTTCGGATGAGCATGTACCACGCCGGGCATCCGAACCGTGACTACCAGACCGTCAACAAGGTCCAGGTGCTCGACCCGCCGCGCGCCATCGGCTGGCTGACGGGGCGGGAGAAGGACGACGGGGAGATGGAGTTCGGCGGCTGGCTCTGGCGCTACGACCTGGCGCCGCAAGGCCCGTCCGAAACCGAGGTCACACTCAGCTACGACTGGTCCGCGGTGCCCCAGTACATCCGTGACCGAGGCATCAGCTTCCCGCCGTTCGGCCCCGAGCACCTGATCAACTCGCTGCACCACCTGGCCGGGCTCGTCTCCGGAACGTGAAGTAGTCACGCGCCTGACTGTCCAACGCGCGTTCGAGGAGGGGCTTGACCTTGCGCACCCGGCAGAGCTGACGCCGATCGTCGACGCCGCGCGGCTGCGCATAGCGTTGGTGGCATGAGCTACGAGGGCGACGAGGAGCGTGAGATCCAGCGGCTGTGGAGCGAGCTGGAGCTCCCGAGCGGTGCTTGGGCGGAGTTGCTGGACTCCCAGATCGTGGTGCAGGCGAATCCCACCCACCTTCACGATGTCCCGGGTCGGGTGTTCGTCCGTACGGTTCCCGAGCCTTTCGAGGCGTTCTCGGAGCGTGGTATCGCCATCGGTCCCACGGACAGGCCGCGCCCCGATGTGGCCATCGCGCTGGCGGAGGACATTCCCGAGTATGTGCGCGACTGGCCCGCCTCCGTGGTGCGAGCAGTGGTGGAGACGGTCAGTGCGGGGCGGGGCGCGGCCAAGCGCGACTATGAGGACAAGCGCGCCGCCTACCAGCGTGCCGGTATTCCGATCTATGTGATCGTCGACCCCCGGACGGGACCTGGGTGGTGCTGGTGCTGGTCGCCGGGGTCTACGAGGAGCATGCGAAGGGCGCGTTCGGCCAGCCGATTCCCTTGCCCGAGCCGCTGGGGCTCCCGATTCCCACGGTCGCGTTCCACCGCTACCCGGAATGATCCGGAGTCTTCTACCTGTTCATCCCCGTACCCAGGTCTGGTGCACGGCGGCCAGCGCCTCGGCGTCCGCGGCCGGCCAGACCTGTCCGGAGCCCACGGCGTCGAAGGCGTACTCGGGGAAGCGGGTCCGGATCTCCGGGAATCCCGCTGCGGGCACGGCGATCTCCAGATCGCCGTGCGGTCGTGACTGTGTGCCGCGGAACAGGTCCAGTGCCCACCCTGCCGCGACGCACCAGGGCACGCCGACTCCGTCCAGGCGCTCCGCGATCCGCTCCGGCCGCCAGGCGTCCGCCCACCGTGCCTCCAGTTCGTCCGCGTCGTGCACTACGCCGCCGGACGGCAGGGATTCGGTCATGGTCACAACCTACTGTGACCGCGGGTCGAGGGCTGGGGCCAACGGTCTTGGTGTGCAGGAGTCTTGACAGTGGGTCGGCCGTGCCCGACGCTCCGTATTGCGCGGTGACGGGTGCCTGACAGGCGGTTCATGGTGCGCTGACGGGATCCGGGGGCGGTCCGGGGCCCGCCCGTGTTCGGCCGACGGCCGACAGTCGAAGGGACCGGAGATGGCTGCTGCTCCCCCCGCCCCGCCCGCCTCGCGACCCACCCTCGCCGAGGTCGCGCGAAGGGCGGGTGTCTCCACAGCGACGGCGTCCCGGGTGCTGAACCGGTCCGCGCCGGTCAGCGAGGACGCGCTGGCGCGGGTCGAGTCGGCCGTGCAGGAGCTGGGCTATGTGCGCCAGCGGGCGCAGAGCGTGGGGGCGCGGGAGACCGGGGCGGTCGCCGTCGTGGTCTTCGAGGACATGATCCACTACCGGTCGGACGTCTTCTACTCGCGGCTGCTGGTCGGCGTCGAGCGCGCGCTCCAGCCCGGCGAGCAGGAGCTGGTGGTGCTGACCGCATCCCGCCGGACCCGGCGGCCCTCGCTGCTCCGCTACCTCTGCGGCGGCCATGTGGACGGGGTGCTGCTGGTCGGGCCGCGCGGCGACGACTCGCTGCCGCAGCTGATCCGGGCCGCGGGCGTGCCGGTGGTCTCGCTGGGACGGCCGCTGGCGCCGGGGGACCTGCCCTATGTGGACGCGGACAACCTCGGCGGCGCGGCCGGCGCGGTCGGCCATCTCCTCAACTCCGGGCGGAGCACCGTCGCCACCATCGCCGGGCCGCCGGACATGTCGGTCGGCGCGGACCGCCTGCGCGGCTACTTCCGCGCGGTGCGCGAGGCCGACGGGCCGGGGCGCGAGACGGTGGCGTACGGGGACTTCACCGTCGCCTCAGGGGAGCACGCGATGGTCCGGCTGCTGGAGCTGCGCCCCGGGCTGGACGCCGTCTTCGCCGCCTCCGACCTGATGGCGGCCGGGGCGCTCCGGGTGCTGCAGCGGATGCGGATCCGGGTACCGGAGGACGTCGCCCTGGTGGGGTTCGACGACGACGCGGTCGCCTGCCGGGTCCGTCCGCTGCTGACCACGGTGCGGCAGCCGGTGGAGGAGATGGGCGCACGGGCGGTGGCACAACTGCTGGGGCTGGGGCAGGCCGAGGACCAGGTCGTGATGGACACCGCGCTGGTGCTGCGCCAGTCGGCCTGAGGCCGCGCGGCTTGAGCTCTCGGCCCGGGCGGCCGGGGATCCGGCTGTGTAGCTTTCACGGGTGACGGGTGTTCAGAACCGCCTGAGCCGCTGGTGTTCGGCGAAGCGCTTGCATGTCCCATAGGTCGGATTGACGAACCGTCAGTCGACTGCGTTCATGGGCGGGCCCACCCCCGCGCACCTCCCGAGGAGCCGCCCGATGCGCCACCCACGCACCAAGGCCAGATCCCTGCTCTCCGTGCTGACCGCTGCCGCCGCCGTGGCCGTGGTCGGCCTGCTGCCGGGAGCGCTCCCGGCCCAGCGCCAGGCCGGTTCTCCGGACACCGTCACCGCGGCCGCCACCAGCCAGTCCTACAACTGGAAAAATGTGCAGATCGGCGGGGGCGGCTTCGTCCCCGGCATCGTCTTCAACGAGGGCCGCTCCGGGCTGGTCTACGCGCGCACCGACGTCGGCGGCGCCTACCGGCAGGACCCGGCGACCGGCAAGTGGATCCCGCTGCTGGACTCGATCGGCTGGAGCGACTGGAACCTCAGCGGCGTGGCCAGCCTGGCCACCGACGCGGTCGACCCGAACCGGGTCTACCTGGCCGCCGGCAGCTACACCAACAGCTGGGACCCGAACGACGGCGCCATCCTGCGCTCCGACGACCAGGGCGCCACCTGGCAGCGCACCGTGCTGCCGTTCAAGGTCGGCGGCAACATGCCGGGCCGGGGGATGGGCGAGCGGCTGACCATCGACCCCAACAACGACAAGGTCCTGTACTTCGGCGCCGAGAGCGGCAACGGCCTGTGGCGCAGCACCGACTACGGCGTGACCTGGGCCAAGGTCACGTCCTTCCCCGACACCGGCCCGTACGCGCCCGACCCGACCGACACCACCGGCTACCAGAACGACCCCGAGGGCGTGCTCTGGGAGGTCCTGGACAAGGGCAGCGGCACCGCCAACGGGGTGACCAAGACGGTCTACGTGGGCGTCGCGGACAAGGCGCACAGCATCTACCGCTCCGAAGACGGCGGCTCCACCTGGACGGCGGTCACCGGGCAGCCGACCGGCATGATCCCGCACAAGGCGGTGCTCGACGCCTCCGGCGGGAACCTGTTCATCACCTACAGCGACACCGGCGGCCCCTACGACGGAGCGCACGGCGACGTCTGGAAGTACGCGACCTCCACCGGGACCTGGACCAATGTCAGCCCGGTGCCGTCCACCGACACCAGCAACGACTACTTCGGCTACAGCGGTCTGACCGTGGACCGGGAGCACCCGGGGACGTTGATGGTGACCGCCTACAGCTCGTGGTGGCCGGACACCCAGATCTGGCGCAGCACCGACAGCGGGGCGACCTGGAAGCCGTTCTGGTCCTACACCAGCTACCCGACCAGGGCCGACCAGTACACCATCGACCTGACCTCGGTGCCCTGGCTGACCATGAACGCCAACCCCTCGCCGCCCGAGGAGACGCCCAAACTCGGCTGGATGACCGAGTCGTTGGAGATCGACCCGTTCAACTCCGACCGGATGATGTACGGGACGGGTGCCACCCTGTTCGGCAGCAGCGACCTGACCGACTTCGACGCGGGCAAGAAGATCACCATCGCGCCCGTGGTCCAGGGCCTGGAGGAGACCGCGGTCAACGGGCTGATCAGCCCGCCGACCGGGGCCCCGCTGCTCAGCGCGCTGGGCGACCTCAGCGGCTTCCGGCACACCGACGTGACCGCCGTCCCGGCCAAGGCCTTCTCCTCGCCGCAGTTCAGCACCTCCACCGGGATCGACTACGCGGAGAGCACACCGAGCGTGATCGTACGGGTCGGTGACACCGCGTCAGGTTCGACGGAGAAGCACATCGGCTACTCCACCGACGACGGCGCCGACTGGTTCGCGGCCTCCACCGAGCCCGGCGGGGTGACCGGCGGCGGCACCGTGGCGCTCGCGGCCGACGGCAGCGCGACGGTGTGGAGCCCGGCCGGTACCGGGGTGTACCACTCGACCGGCTACGGCAACGCGTGGAGCGCTTCGACAGGGATCCCCGCCGGCGCGACCGTCGCCTCGGACCGCTCCGACCCCAAGACCTTCTACGGCTACTCCGGCGGGACCTTCTACGTCAGCACCGACGCCGGGGCGACCTTCAGCGCCACGGCGGCCACCGGGCTGCCGAGCGCGGGCAACGTCCGCTTCAAGGCCGTGCCCGGGGTCAAGGGCGACATCTGGTTCGCCGGCGGCCAGAGCGGCGGCACCTACGGGCTGTGGCACTCGACCAGCGGCGGCGCGGGCTTCACCCGGGTCGGCGCCGTGGACCAGGCCGACGACATCGGCTTCGGCAAGGCGGCCCCGGGCAGCAGCTACCCGGCGCTGTACAGCAGTGCGCAGGTCGGCGGGGTGCGCGGGATCTTCCGCTCGGACGACGCGGGAGCCACCTGGGTGCGGATCAACGACGACCAGCACCAGTGGGGCTGGACCGGCGCGGCGATCACCGGCGACATGCGGACCTACGGCCGGGTGTACGTGAGCAGCAACGGGCGCGGGATCCTGTACGGCGACATCGCCGGCGGGACCTCCACGTCCACGCCGACGCCCACCCCCACGCCGACTCCCACC